>CAVRSU010000014.1:0-763273 GCA_963723955.1 uncultured delta proteobacterium | reverse complement strand
GTCTGGTATTGGATAGCTCCGGGGCGTTCGGAGACGAAGAAGTGGTCACACAGTCCGTCGTACCCGAGCCGGGATCTTTGAGTCGCGTAGGCTCGCAGTGCCGTTGCCGTCGAGGGATGCAAGGGAACCAGACGCGACTTGTGGAATTTGGTGTCGAGCACTCGAAGGTGTGGCAGCTCGGCTTCAAGGTGGACATCTTCGAGCCGCAGTCTCGTAATCTCACCCGCGCGCAAACCCGAGGCGGCAAGCAAGCCGATAATGGTAGCGTGCGTGTGAGGACGCAGGGAATCGTTTGGGCCTAGAAGTCGAGCGGCCTCGACCAGGGCTCGGAGCTCCTGATCCGTGTAGATGTAAGGTGTGGGGCGCCGATTGCCTGCGACAAGCCCCACCGGCGGAACTTCTGTTTGCGGCACTGAAGCACGGACGTGGGCCAAGAACCCGCGTACGATACTGAGCCGGCGAGCTGGACCCGAGACCCCGCAATGATCGTCGAGGCATGCCCAATCGACGGCCACCTGTGATCGCACTGCCTCATCCTCGCCTCGATGCTCGACGAATTTCACAAAGTCCCGCAGCAGCCGCTCCTCGGCACGCATGGGGAATCCAACTGCCCTCCGAAGGGCGATATAGCGATCGAGTCGGTCACGAAGCTCACCTGGCCTCATGACACACCTCCGGGGAAAGGCAGGGCAAGTCGCGACAGCGTCTCGAGGTCGAGTTTCGCGTAAATCGCGGTGGTATCGAGGCGGGCGTGGCCGAGCACGTCCGCCACCTGCTTGAAGGCAACACCTTGCCGTACCATCTGGGTTGCGACTGTGTGCCGGAGGACATGGGCGCCGCGGTGGCCGGTCGGCAGACCTGCCAGACGCAGGAAACGTCCGGCGATTTCACCAACGGAATACGGAGCCAGAGGCTGGTAGGGTGCCCGATTGCACCGAAAGACTCGACGGTCGCCGCTCAGTGGGCGATGGCGAAGGTACGCCACCACAGCGCGACCGACCTCATCGGACAGAGGCAACAGCCTCTCACGGCCGGATTTGCCAGCGACGACGAGAATCTCGCCGGCAGACCATCGGAAATGCTCGATTTGGAGCGCAGCTACTTCCCCCGCGCGCAGACCCAGGCGCGCCAGGAGCAGTAAGACTGCGCGGTCACGAAGCGCCACGACCGTCTCGCCATCGCAAAGCGACAGCACCTGCTGGACTTCCCCGGCGGTGAGAGCCTTGGGCAGCGAGGCTTGTTTCCACTAGCGAACAGTTGGCACGGCTGCTTCGAGGCCGCTGGGAACAACACCGCGGAAAACGAGAAAGCGAACAAAAGCGCGAACGGCGGTTACGGGTGGGTGGCTTGCCGACGGCTTGAGCTGCGCCGCCTTCCGTCGAACGAAATCCGCCAAATGATCGGCAGTCAAGACCGTCCACTCAATCGCACGGTCGCCGAAATGCTCCGCGAGCAGCAGCCGGGCGTACCGGCAGTAGATCTGCCGCGTGCCTACCGACAGTCCCGCAGCATGCTCAAGATGGTAGTTGTACAATTCCATCCACCGCTCCGACTCCGAAGCAGGCGCGGGAATCGGCTCGCGGGTGATTCCCGTTTGGCGAAGAAAGGCGAAGAAACTGTGCGCCCCTGCTGCTGTAGTAGGAAGGCGGCCTTCCGGCTGTCTACCTCTGCGACGCCTCCCGAGCTCGATCAAATACGCGGCTAAGGCGGCTTCATCCAGCTGTCGCACCGTCTGTCCTCGGTCTCGCAACCATCGGCCCAGGCGATCCGCAGAAAATACGTAACGGACGACGGTCTTGTGGCGGTACCGCTTCTCCAGAAGCGCAGCGACGAATTGTCCGAGAAAGTCGCGCGCGGGGCTTGCTTCGAGTCGAGCACGATCTTGCTTTCGATGAACGAGTCCTTCCAGCATGGCGTCCTCCATCTCGGCCATCGGGCCGAGAAGCCGGACGCTGCCCCGGATTATGTGGAGCCGCTACGCGGCGCCATTCACCAATCCATCGTCGAGATCAGCGCCGATGACACGCGCCAGCTCCACATAATCCGGCACTCCACATAATGCGGGAACCCGATCGCGGCGAGCGCGATCGCTCAGGCTGCCCTGAGCCTGAAGTTCCAAGCACTTGGGCCATCGTGGAGCGGCGGTACGCACGATCGTCGAGGCGCACTTCAGCTCGATCGTCTACACCCGGACATTTCGTGTGCCACCGACAAGCATGCCTGTATACAAGCGTGCCTCGCCGGTTGACAGATCGTCCTTCCCTCCGACATCCTGGGCCGCCATGAGGCAGTGTGGAAATGGAGCTGGCACGTCCTGCGGACCATCGCAGCCAAGGCAAAGGCTATGAAGGAGCTGTCTGTCACTGGTTTCCTCCGGGAGGTTCTCGAGCAGCATCGAACCCGCCCGGACCATCCGTTCTGCTGGATCCTCGGAGCAGGAGCCTCGGTGAGTTCGGACATCCCCACGGCTGGAAAGCTCGCGCGGGAGTTTCTGGCCTGCCTCTGCGAGGATGCGACGGGGTCGAAAGATCAGTGCGATGCGTGGGTCAAGACCGGAGCCTTGAAGATTGACGGTCTCGATCTCCTCGATCCTGCGAAGCACTACCCGGAGCTCTACGAGCGACGCTACGGGGACTGCCCCGATGCCGGATACGCGTTCCTCGAGGACGTCATGCGGGACAAGCGGCCGAGCTATGGCTACGCCGTGCTCGCGCTCATCTTGGAGAAGACTCCTCATCGCATCGTTATCACCACCAACTTCGACAATTTGGTGGCGGACGCCCTCGCTGTTCACTCTACCACCTTCCCGCGGGTCGTGGGTCACGCGCAGCTCACACAGTTTGTGCAAACCGAGGTGCGTCGGCCGCTGGTGGCGAAAATCCACGGTGATCTCGGCTTCCGGATGAGTAACACCCCGGATGAGATTGCAGCGCTCGACAAGCCCTGGCAGGAGGCGTTGGAGCGCATCTTCCGGCGATTCACACCGATCGTGATCGGCTACGGCGGAAATGACCGGACGCTGATGAAACTCCTGCGTGATCTGCCGCCCGACATCCCGGACCGTATCTACTGGTGCCAATGGGAGCGGGAGCCGCCTGCCCCCACGTCTCCGAGTTCCTCGCCGCAAAGAAGGGCGCTCGCCTTATCCGCCACGTCGGCTTCGACGCGCTGATGCTGCAGCTTGAGGTCGAGCTGCGAAAAAACTCGGGCCTCGCCTTCCCGGCGGATCTCAGTGGGGCACCTCGGGCAACGGCAAACCGAGCGACTGGCTTCGTTCCGCGAGCAGCGCGAGGCGCTAGGGAAGGCGCTCGCGAGTTCCGAGCGCCCGGCCAAGAACAAGCAGGGAGAGAACCCTGTCGAGGCTCAGGAGCGCCAGGCCCTTGCCGGGGCCGCCGCCCAGGCCTTGGCGGGCAGCGGCGCACCTGGTGAGAAGGCGAAGACGTGGTGGGCCTGGGTGCTGGAGGCGCGCGCGGCGCCCACCATCACCGCTCGCGACGAAGTGTATCGAGCGGCGGTGAGTGATCTGCCGCGTGAAGCCTCCCTACTCGGTAGTTACGCGGTCTTTCTTTGTGATGAGCGACGCGACCTCGACCGCGCCGAGGAGTTCTTCAAGCGCGCCGTCGACGCCGACCCGGAAAACGCCAACACCTTCAGCAACTACGCGCTCTTTCTCTGGAAGGATCGACACGACCTCGACCGCGCCGAGGAGCTCCTCAAGCGCGCTAACGATGTCGACCCGAAGAACGCCAACACCCTCGGCAGATACGCCGTCTTCCTTTGGCAGGAGCGACGCGACCTCGACCGCGCCGAGGAACTCCTCAAGCGCGTTATCGACGTCGACCCGAAGAACGCCAACACCCTCGGCAGATACGCCGTCTTCCTTTGGCAGGATCGACGCGACCTCGACCGCGCCGAGGAGCTCCTCAAGCGCGCTATCGACGCAGACCCGAAGGACGCCAACTACCTCGGCAACTACTCCCAGTTCCTCCTGGCCAATGGACGTGAAGCAGAGGGCATGGAGAGACTGGCCGAGGCATTCGCCGGGTCTGGCCTGACTGACAGTCTCCTGTCCGAGCTGTGGTTCTACGCCTACGCTCACTCTACCGATCGTTGGCCGGACGCGCTCGGGAGGCTCAAGGGGCTGTTGCAGGCTGGTGCCAGATCGAAAGGCTGGGATCTCTCGGCCAACGTGAGCCGCGCCCAGGCGGATGGACACCCTGAACCGGCTCTCGTTGCGGGCTTGGCTGACGTGATCAGCGGGACAGCCGAGATCGCGGCCCTCGATCGGTTCCCGACTTGGCGAGATGCGAAGGCCATCCTGCCGGACTCCGCCCGCTGAACGTCGTGGCGTTGAGCTTGCGACAAGCCTACCACGACTGCGCGCCGACGATGCCGCCAAGCCACTTGGCCATCCGTCGCTTGGCCTCGTCCTGGTCGACCACGCGCCCGGCTTCAACATCGCGCAGGCCGCGCTCGATCTTCTCGCGGACGTAGATGTGATACTGGATGTCCTCCAGCGAGGCGTCGTCGGGCAGGTCATCAAGAAGGCGACGGACGGTTTCTTTCGCGGTGTGCATGGCGGCACCTACCCGAACAGGATAGCGCGCTTCGGGCTTCGGTGGCATTTTCCCTTGAGCACGTCCTGGCGGCATCGCCCCCAACCGGGTGCCCCACATGGCGAACGACGGGGTTCACTTGGCGAACGCCTGAGCTTGATCCGTTTTCGTGGACACCCAACGAAAGGCGGATACCGTGGCAAAGATGGAAGACAAGACGAAACGCCGACGGCCGAGGCGCACGTTCACTGACGAGTTCAAGGCAGGGGCAGTAGCGCTGGTCTTGGATGAGAAGAAAGCGGTGGCACAGGTCGCCGATGACCTGGACCTGTCCCAATCGGTCCTGCGCGGCTGGATGAATCAGGCTAGAGCAGATAGGAGCAAGGGCAAGACCGGTCTGACAACCGAGGAACGCGCGGAGCTGGCGCAGTTGCGGCGTGAGAACCGTGTGCTGCGAATGGAGCGGGACATCCTAAAAAAAGCCGCGGCCTTCTTCGCGAAGGAGAGCGCATGAAGTTCGCGCTCATCGCCGAGAAGAAGGCCAACGAGCCTCTCTCGCTTTGGTGTCGGGTTCTTGGTGTTTCGCGCACCGGGTTCTATGCCTGGTGCGCACGTCCGGAGTCCCAGCACCAACGCGACGACCAACGGCTGGCAGTCCTAGTCAAGGAGTCCCATGAGCACAGCCGCAAGACCTACGGCAGTCCGCGCGTGCTCGCGGACTTGGCCGCGAAAGGTGAGCACGTCAGTCGCAAGCGTGTCATCCGGCTGATGCAGCAAGAAGGGCTCCAGGCCCGTAGGCGACGCCGGTACAAGTGCACCACGATGAGCGAGCACGACCAGCCGGTGGCGCCCAATATCCTGGATCGCCAATTCCAGGCCGAGCGGCCCAACCAACGCTGGGTGGGGGACACCACCGAATTGTTGATAGGCGAGAGCGGCGGCAAACTCTACCTGGCCGTGATCGTCGATCTGTTCGCGCGATTCGTTGTTGGGTGGGCACTGTCTGCCGTCAACGACCGACACCTCGTGCTTAAGGCACTAGAAATGGCTACCCGAAGGCGTTGCCCAGACGCCGGGTTGCTCCACCACTCGGACCAGGGCAGCCCCTACGCCAGCGAGGACTACCAGAACATGCTCAACGACAGAGGCATCGTATGCAGTATGAGCCGCCGTGGCGAGTGCTACGACAATGCTGCGATGGAGAGCTGGTTCTCGACCTTTAAATTCGAGCTGGGGGAAAAGTTCGCGAGCTACGCTGACGCGAAGAGGGAGTCGTTCGACTACATCGAGGTGTTCTACAACCAGCAGCGGCGTCACTCGTCCATCGGCTACATTTCGCCTGCCCAGGCCGAACAAAGGCACCGCGAGCAACTGGCAATGAAGGAAGCGGCGTGACCTCTCTTTGCGACTGTGACAACATGCTAAACGACGACGGAACGACGTAAACAACCTGTCCACCGAATCGGATCAAGCTCAGCCGGGTTCCACTTGGCGAAACATGCGCTCAACCTTGCCCATCTTGGCCCCTCGGAATGTCCTGCGAACGACGTTGCCTTTCGGCGCTTGCGCGTGCTAGGGCGAAGGACATGGCAGCCAAGATCATTGATGGCAAGGCTCTGGCGGCGCGACTGCGCGGCGCCATGTCGGACGAGGTGAGGCAATTGGTGGCGCGTTCGGTGCGCCCAGGGTTGGCCGTTGTGCTGGTCGGCGAGGACCCGGCATCGCAGATCTACGTGCGCAACAAGACCAAGGCCTTGGCGGAGGCCGGGTTCGCGTGCTTCGACCACCATCTGCCGACCGACACCGCCGAAGACAAACTGCTGGGCCTGGTCAGCGACCTCAACGCGGATCGAGCGGTCGACGGCATCTTGGTTCAGCTACCCTTGCCCAAACATATCGACAGCAAGCGAGTGCTGCTGGCCATCGATCCGGCCAAGGACGTGGACGGCTTCCACCCCGAGAATCTCGGCCGCCTGCTCATCGGCGAGCCTCGCTTCATCGCGTGCACACCGTACGGCATCATGAAGCTCATTGAAGAGGCGGGAACGCAGGTGCGCGGCGCCAGCACCGTGGTGGTCGGTCGTTCCAATATCGTGGGCAAGCCGGTCGCGGTGCTGCTGACCAACGCCGACGCGACGGTGACGGTCTGCCATTCGAAGACAAGGGATCTGCCGGCCGTGATAGGCGCTGCGGATATTCTGGTGGCGGCCATCGGTCGCCCCGAGATGATTCGCGGCACCTGGATCAAGCCGGGCGCCACGGTCATCGACGTCGGGACCAATCGTTTGCCAAGCGGCAAACTTGTAGGCGATGTGGAATTCGCCGCCGCGGTCGAGCGGGCAGGGGCCATCACGCCGGTTCCTGGTGGGGTGGGCCCCATGACCATCACCATGCTGCTGGCCAACACCCTCGAATCCGCGCGCCGCCGGGCCGGGGCCTAGCCCTCGCCGAGACGCCGCAACGCCCACCCAGCGGCCTCGGCTACCTGCGGGTTTGCATCGTCGCGTAGGCGATTCAGTAGCTCGCGCGATTCTTGGACTTGATGTCGATTCATCGACAGGCACGCATTCCTGCGCAGGCCGTGGTAGCCGATGCGCCGCATGGGTGTGCCCAATGCAAGCGCGTCGAACTCGGCCTCGGAGAGGGCTGCTATCTGCGCAGCGGTCATGTTGCCAAGCGGGCGCGGGGCTTGTCGCGGGTCGGCGGGCGGAAATTCTCCGCGGTTGAACGGGCACGCCTCTTGGCAGATATCGCAGCCAAACACCCGGCCGTGCAGCCGATCGCGAATTTCCGTGGGCAACATCGCGTGGTTCTCGACGGTGTGATAGGCGAGACATCGGCGCGAATCCACGACACCCGGCGAGGGAAATGCCTGGGTGGGGCACGCGCGCAAACACTTGTCGCAGGTTCCGCACAGGCGCGGGTGCGGCTGGTCGTAGACGTCCACGGCATGCTTGAGAATCATGAGACTGAGGGTGAACCACGAGCCGTATTGCTGGTTGATGACGAGCCCATTCTTGCCGATGAATCCCAGCCCGGCGCGCTCTGCCCACACCTTTTCCATGGCTGCTCCCGAGTCCACGCAGGAATACGTGTGGATGCCGGGCGCGAGCACCAGCAGACGATGGCGCAGGGCACGCATGCGATCGCGGTGGGCGTAGTGGTAGTCGCGGCCGCGGGCGTAGCGCGCGATGGTGTTGGGCTGGACGCTCCTCGATTCTCCGGGGCCATACGGAATACCAAGTACCAGCACGGTCTTGGCGTTGGGTACGATGACCCTCGGATCCAGGCGTTCCTCGCTGCGCGTGTACATGGACGCTTGTTCGGCGGCGTAGCCACGCTCGATCCATTCGCGCAGAGGTTGCGGGTCGAGCGGCACGGCTGGCGTCATTCCGACGAGGGGAAATTGGCACGCGTGCGCGGCCTCGCGTACGGCCTGGGCCGAGAGAATCATGGTGGGGTCAGAAAGTGCTAACGAGATCCAGGACCTGTTCGGCGTCGGGCGGCGACACTGCGATTTCGCGCGTAGATCCGTCGACGCTGGCGTCCTCCACGGCGCCTTCTGGAATGTCTTCGGTGCTGTCGAGGCCGCTGGCGTCGGTGGTGTTCCCTACGGCGTCCAGCGCGGCATCCGGGCCGCCGCCATCCAGCCCTTGATCGGGCGGGGTTGGAAACGAAATGGTTTGCACCGGCTGATCGAACACGACCTGGTGGTGAAGCGAAATCGCGCTCGACTTGGAACAACAGCTTCCGTACGGACAGCAAGGTTGCTGGAAGGTAGTGGCCGTGACCGAAGTCGTCACGATGACCGTCTGGCCATCGAGCGATGTCAATTCGACGAGGCACAGCGGTGGGATGTCGACCGAACCGTTGTAGGTGACCTGAACGGCGGCGTACCCGGTGGCGACACCGGCTTCACCCGCTGAACCAACGAGAAGGTGAGCGCAGGGGCCGCTCACGACCTGGGCGCTTGCCACGGCAGCCGCGCCGCCATCGACTTGATCCACTTGAATGGTCATGGTGGGGTGGATGCTCTCGACTGGACAAAGCCCCGGGCAGTCGTTGCTGCTGCTACTGCTGCTGCTGCAACCGACCGCGGCGATGGCTCCTGCCAGTAAGGCAAATCTCCAGCGAAGACGCATGCGCGAAAACTACCACGCGGCCCGCATCATGTGCGCTGGCCTGAAGCCTGGGTAGGTGAAAACGTGGACGGAAAGGTCGTGATGTGCGCGGGACAGTTGTGCTAGATTCCGCCGCGACTTCTAGACAACTGACCAGGTGCCCCGCACCCCACATAGGAGCAAGAAAAAGATGGCTACCAAGATCGCAATCAATGGTTTCGGACGCATCGGCCGGCTCGTGTTTCGCGCGCTGTGCGACTCGCCGAAGTACAGCAAGGAGCTCGAAGTCGTCGCGGTCGGCGATATCGTTCCCGCCGACAACCTCGCCTACCTGCTCAAGTACGATTCCATCCAGGGCAAGTTCAAGGGTACCGTCGAGTCGAAGAAGTCGGCTCCCGACAAGGATCCGGACATCCTGGTGGTGAACGGCAAGGAAATCAAAGTCGTCAGCGCCAAGACCCCGGCCGAGTTGCCGTGGAAGGCCCTGGGCGTCGAGATGGTCATCGAGTCGACCGGTCTCTTCACCGCCAAGGAAAAGGCCGAAGGCCACATCGCCGCGGGCGCCAAGAAGGTCATCATCTCGGCCCCTGGCAAGAACGAGGATATCACCATCGTGCTCGGCGTGAACGAGGGCAAGTACGACCCGGCCAAGCACCACGTGATCTCGAACGCCAGCTGCACCACCAACTGTCTGGCGCCCGTGGTCCACGTCCTGCTCAAGGAAGGATTCGGCCTGGTCGAGGGCATCATGACCACCGTGCACTCCTACACCGCCACCCAGAAGACGGTGGACGGTCCCTCGAAGAAGGACTGGAAGGGGGGCCGCTCGGCCGCCATCAACATCATCCCGTCCTCGACCGGCGCCGCCAAGGCCGTGGGCCTGGTGCTGCCCGAGGTGAAGGGCAAGCTGACCGGCATGTCCCTGCGCGTGCCGACCCCCACGGTGTCTGTCGTGGATCTCACGGTCAGGACCGCCAAGGAGACCAGCCTGGTCGAGATCAACGCGGCCTTGAAGAAGGCCAGCGAGACCTATCTCAAGGGCATCCTCGGCTACACCACGGACGAGGTTGTTTCCAGCGACTTCATCCACGACGAGCGCTCCAGCATCTACGATGCCGGCAGCTCCATCGAGCTCAGCAAGAGCTTCTTCAAGCTCATCGCTTGGTACGACAACGAGTGGGGCTACAGCAACCGCACCGTCGAGCTCGCCTCGATGATCGCCGCCAAGCTGTAACTTCAGCCATTCCGCATTGAAAGCCAGGGCTCCGGAGAGATCCGGGGCCCTTTTTCTTTGGCATCGCTGGCCAAGGGTGCGCCGCGTCTGTCACGGGCACCAACTGCACCTCGGCCTTGATCCTCGACGGGGCTTAGCGCAATCTCATGCATCATGATGCGATTACTGAGGGTTGTAGCGAGCTTACTTCTGGGGGTGACCGGCTTGGCAGCGACGAGGACGGCTTCGGCGCAAGAACAGGCCGCGCCCGATCCCGCGCTTCAAGAGGCCAAAGTCGCTTTCGAAGAAGCCCAGACGCTCTACACCAAGGATCAATTCGAAGAGGCCGCCGCCAAGTTCATGGTGGCCTTCAACAAGAAGCCGTTCAGCTCGTTTCTCTTCAACGCCGCCGTGGCGTATGAGAAGGCGTTGCAATACCAGAAGGCAGTCGACACCTTCCAGAAATATCTCGAAATCGATCCGCAGGCGCGTGACGCTGCCGACGTGAAGGCGCGCGTCGATAGCTTGAAGGCGGTCCTGACACCGCTCGCAGTGGGCGTCAAGACGCCGGAGAAGGCCGCGCCGCAGGTCCTACCAGCCATCGCGACAAAAGGTTTGGTCATCATCGAGTCCAAGCCCCAGGGGGCAAGTGTTTACCTGGATGACAAGGCCAAAGGCGTCTTTGCCACCACGCCGTGGCAAGGCTCGCTCGAACCCAAGCGGACCAAACTGCTGGTCGAGGCCAAGGGGTTCAAGCCGGAGGAGCGCGAGATCAACCCGCGCACTGACAAGATTCTCGAAATCTACATCTCTTTGTCCGAGCAGCACTTCCTCGGTTGGATCGAGGTGGTTTCCAACGTGCCCGGCGCCGAGGTGTTCATCGATCGCCAGGAAATCGGCGCCATCGGCCGCACGCCCTACACCGGACACCTCAAACCGGGCAAACACAAGCTGTGGGTGCAGAAGGCAGGGTACGAGGTCGCGACGAAGGAAATCGATGTCGAGCCTGGTACTGCGACCACGCATACCTTGAACCTCGATCTCATCAATTACGGCACCTTGAGGGCCGGGAGCAAGGCAACCGAGGGCGGCAAGCTCTTCATCGACGGCGCGCAGGTCTGCGTGTTGCCTTGCGATCAGCAGCTCAAGCCCGGCGACCACGTCTTGCAAGTTCAGAAAGAAGGCATGGAGAACTACGACGGAAAACTCACCGTCAATCGCGCCGACGCGACCTACATGGATCTCAGTTACTCGCCCAAACCCTCGCGGGTGAAAGCGTGGACCGAGGCGGTCTTCTCCGCGGCCCTGTTTGGCGGGGGCATCTTCCTGGGCGTGAAGGGCAATCAGGTCAAGGACGAGATCAACAATGACATCAAGGATACCTCCAAGCTCATTAGCACCAGCGACACGCGCAAGAACACGGGCAAGTACTACTACATAGGCGCCGACGTTTGCCTGGGGCTGGGAGTGGTCGCAGCCGCACTGGCCACCTGGAACTTCCTGGAATCGGGGCCGCCCAGCACGGCCACCATCAAGACCACCAACGTCGCCAACCCGACCGGTGGCAAGTTCAGTTTCGCACCCATGGATGTCCCAAGCGGGGCGGGCCTGGCCGCGACGGGGAGGTTCTAAGATGCGCTTCTCACCGACACTTCTTCTTGCCGCCTGTGCGGGTCTTCTTGGCTGCAATCCCAGCGACTTCAACACCATTCTCGACAAGACGCCGGTCGTGGATCTGGGGACGCCTGGTTCCAGCACGGGATCGCTTTTTGTCCTGCCTCTGCTGGCGCCGAATCCGGCCACCAAGGTGGCGGCGCGCATGCTGGTCTCGCGCAAGGACAGCAACTACCTGGCGCTGGCCGATTACGACATGAACGGCAAGGCGACCCTGCACGAGGCGAGCGTTGCCGAGACGTCGCTGGGCTACCCCGTCAATAGCGCGGCGGTGCGCAGCACCGATGGTCTTGTCATTCTCGGCACCCCCCAGTACGCCGGGGGAACGACTCCGGCCGGCAGAGTGAGCACCCTGACCATTGGTAGCGGCTCCGATGGCAGTCCGACCTTTGTGGTCCAGCCCGGCATCACGGGGGATAGTCGGATGGGCATTTCGGTCGCGACCGGCAACATCACGGGGCCGCTCACGGGTGACTTCGTCGCCGTAGGTGACGATTCCGTTCAATTGCTCGGCAGTGACCCCGCGGTTCCCATCGCCTCCTCCTCCTCCTCCTGCCAGGCCCTCCAGCTTGGCAACCCGACGGATTTCTACGCGTTCCGGCCGGTGGTCGTCGCGGATCTGTTGGCACCGGACTCTGATGGGGCAGGGGCCTTTGACGAGATCGTCCTGGGCGGGCAGGGCCGGATTCTGTTCGTACAGTACGATGTCACGAACGTGGTCGATGGCAAGATCGTGCTTCCGTGCCCGACCAAGGTGCTCACCCTCGGATCAGTCGGCACCTTCGGAACTTCGCTGGCCGCCGGAGATTTCGACGGCGATGGCAACATGGATCTCGCGGTGGGCGCACCGCCGAACCATGTCTACGTCTACTTCGGCCCGCTCGACGCCCACTTCGGCCCGGCCGCCACCGCGACCACCTACGATGTCGACATCGCTGGTACGTCGGTCACGCAGTTTGGCAAGCAGATCGCGACCTACCATTTGCCAGGTCAAGCGAGCGCGCAACTCCTCGTGGCAGATCCAGCCGCCGCTTCACGCGGGGCCGTGGGCGAGGTCATGCTCTTCAACATCACGCGCGCCACCCCCACCATCCGCAGCAGCGATGCGGTCGCGACGCTGTTCGATTCCAACCAGGACGCGGATCCCGGCCTCTTCGGCCTCAACCTGGGCGGTGTGGAGTTCAACGCGGGCCTTTGCGGCCCTACCGGAACGACGCAGCTCGTGCCTTGGGCATCGCTTGGCCCCGACATCTTGACCTTCTTCGCGTACAGCGGCGGCCTCGCGGATCCTCGCTGCTTCGCCCACTAGTCCGCGGCTATTGGCCGCGGACAGCGCGAACCAAAGCCTCGACGCTTGCGATGGGCGTTTCGGGGTAGATGCCGTGGCCCAGGTTGAAGATGTGGCCCTTGCCGGCGCCCTCGCCGAGGATCTTGGCGACCTGACGGCGCAGGCGATCCTCGGGGCCGAGAAGAAGCGCGGGATCTAGGTTGCCCTGGACCGCGAAGGGCCCGGATGCACCCGTCTGCAACCGTGCACGAGCCTGACCCAGCGGTAGGCGCCAGTCGATGCTGTAGACGTCGGCGCCGACCTGGGCGATGCGATCCAAAAGGGTCGTGGCGCCGTTGGGAAAGTAGATGACCGGAACGCCTGTGGCCTTGATGGCCGCCACGAGCGCCTGGGTTGGGCCGCACACGAACTCATCCCATTCCTCGGGTGAAACCACCCCGACCCAGGAGTCGAAGATCTGAATCGCCTGCGCCCCGGCCGCGACCTGGGCCAGGAGATAGGAACGCGTTGCCGATTCGATGGTCGCGAGCAGGCGATGGGCCGTCTGTGGATCGCGGTTGAAGAGCTTTTTGGTTTCGATGAAGTGCTTGCCGGTCTTGCCCTCGATGGCATAGGTGGCGGTTGTGAATGGCGCGCCGGCGAAACCGATAAGCGGCGTGTCGCCGAGCTTGTCTTTGAGCATACGAATGGTCTCGTACACGAAGGGCGTGCTCTCCCAGGGATCGAAGACCCGCATGCGAGTCAGATCCTCGGCGCCGCGAACCGGAGCAGGTAGGGTAGGCCCAAGCTCGGTGAAGACGACCTCCAGTCCCATGGCTTCGAGGGGAACGAGCAGATCTGAAAACAGGATGGCGGCGTCGAAGCCGAAGCGGCGGATGGGTTGCAAGGTAGCTTCCGTGGCCAGAGCTGGGGTCTTGCACAACTCCAGGAAGGTCACGTGGCTGCGGATCTCGCGGTACTCGGGCAGATAGCGTCCGGCCTGGCGCATGAGCCAAAGCGGTGGGTGGGCAGTCGATTCGCCACGGCAGGCTGCAAGAAAGAGCGAGTCCATGGCCGCGTTCTACCTCAGGCCGAACGACTGTCGACTTCCTTCCTGGAAGGGTAGACGGAAATACTGAAGTAATGCTTGAGGTAATGCGACTCGCCGCCTGAATATCAGGCTGCCGCGGGCTTGCCACAGATCCTGCAACGGTTGTCCTCGCCGATCACGCCAATGCAGGTGTCGTCGCCGCACAGGCGCCGGCTCGGGTCGAATCCCGATGCCGAGCTCTCGTGAGCACGTTCGATGGCTTCTGGTTCGACCTCGGATTCGATGTCGGATTCGCCACCGGCCTGGCTGGTGGTGGGAGATTGAGCGATCAAACTATCACCGTCGGCACCGCTCGTCCCGCAGACTGTGCACTTGCCATCGTTGGCGATGATACCGACGCAGCTGCCATCGGGACACAGCGTACGCCCCGGGATGAAGGTCGAATCGTCGTCGCTTTCCGCTGCCATGCTAGGGATCTCTTTGGGCCAGGGTTGGGTCGCCGTTCATGTACGTGCCGCCTTCAAATCATCTCATGATCGCGTCGCGGTGCAAGTTAGCCAAGGGGCCCGACACGCGTACGGATGTCGCTGACCATGCCCGGCGGAAGCAAGGCGGCCATACGTTGCAGAATCTCACCGCGCAGGAGGGTGAGGTGGTGGGCAATGGCCGAGCTCGAAACTCGCACGAACAAGGTTCCATCGCGCAGGGCGTCCGGGCGGGTGTGCTTGCGCAAAAAATCGCCTCCGATGTCCGCGTACACGGCGAAGACCTGGTGCTCGCGCCCGCGCCAGTTGCCCCCGATGTTGCCGACCACCGCGGATACCAGCGCCGAGGCGAGTTGGGGCTCGCTTTTGCGGCGGCGAGGACGCGAAGGGAAAGGCACGGCAGCATCGTATACCCCAGGGTCAACACAGAGAACACAAAGACCTAAAAGAAACCGTTTTGCGGATCTCCTATCCGAACTTTTTCTCCGAACTTTTTCGGTCTTTTCCATCCTCTGTGTCCTCTGTGTCCTCTGTGTTTGTTTCCACGGGACTCTATGGTTGGCAGCCAGGTGGTTGGGCGCTATCGTCACGCCATGTCGCTCAAAGTCGTCGCAACGGAAGCTGCGCCCAAGGCAATCGGTCCCTATTCGCAGGCCGTGGTCGCGCCGGCGGGCCGGCTGGTATTCTGCTCGGGACAGATCCCCATCGACCCGCAGACCGGAGAGTTGACCGGCGCCGGGGATGTCCGTCTGGAAACCCACCGCGTGATGAAGAACCTTGAAGCCGTCTTGCGCGCAGCGGGCGCATCGTTCGCCGACGTAGCCAAGACCACCATCTACCTCGTCGACCTGGGCAATTTTTCCGTCGTGAACCAGGTCTATTCGACCTACTTCGTCGGGGCGCCACCGGCCCGCGCGACGGTTCAGGTGGCGGCGCTGCCGCGAGGCGCACAGGTCGAAATCGACGCTATTGCCATAGCATCCTAAGCTGTGCGAATGCCCGTCGAACCCAATGCGTGAGCCGACTGCATGTGGCCTGACTGGGCCCTGGTCAGACGACCTTGGCGATCTTGCCGGAACGCAGGCACCGTGTGCATACACGGATGTGCTTGCGCGATCCACCGGCCAGGATATGCACCCGCTGCAGGTTTGGCCGCTGGATGCTCTTGGTCTTGATATTCGAGTGGCTAACTCGGTTAGCCACCTGTCGCTGTTTGCCGCAAATTTCACACTGCGCTGGCATGGGTTCTCCGAAGGGAGCTAGCATTAGCACCTGTTGATGCTCTCCGCAAGCGCGCATTCAAGGCTATCGGTCGCGATCCTCGGTTCGGTCGCGTGTTTTGCGTGGGGATGTAGGGGCAAGGCGACGACTTCGCGAACGCAGGCGTCGTCGCGCGACGCAACTCGGGAGGCTGCTCCAGCGCGGGAATTGGTTCCGGTCAACCTCGAAGGAGTCGTGCAGGATCGGCGGGGAACGCCCCTGCCCGACGTGCTGGTGATTGCCTGGCCCAAGGGCAAACGTGGCGATGCCCTGGCGCAAGCGCGCTCGGGTGACGATGGTCGTTTTCTGCTTCCCGGCTTGCGACCGGGGCGCTGGATGCTGCTGGTCGAAGCGGGCGGGCTAGGCACCTTGCAGACCGAGCGGCAGGTGCCCGAGGATGGAAACGCCGTCTTGCTGCTGGAAGGCGAGAGCAGAACGCTCACAGGGGTTGTCGACAGTGCTGGACGGCGCCAATCCGGCGCGCGAGTGACGCTGGGAAGTCCCGGGCTCCGGTGGACCCGCTCCTCTGACACCGACGCCAACGGAATCTTCGAGGTGAAGGGCTTGGGCATCGGCCGATTCACCCTTCGCGCTACGCTGGGAACGCGGGCTTCGCCGTCCACCGTCGTCGTGCTCGACGAGACACCCTTGCGCCAGATGCACGTTCGACTGTCGCTTCTGCCAGGCGTGTTCGTGGAGGGAAGGGTGCTCGATGATACTGGACGCGCGCTCGCCGGGGCAACGGTCGATGTGATGGCGATGCCATCCGACGATCTGCCTGTGTCTGGGCAAGCTGGCCGCGATGGCCGCTACCGAATTGGCCCCGTTGCGCCGGGCAAGCATCAGGTGCTGGCCAAATTGGACAGCTACGTGTTGCTGGACGCGCCCGAGCCGCAGCTCGGCGCGCGGGAGAAGGAATCGTTCGACCTGCGCATGGCGCGCACAGCACGTGCCTTTGGTCGGGTTCTCGATGAGGGCGCGCGACCCATGGTCGGGGTGCAGGTGTCCGCGATTTCCCTCATCGGCGGCCACGACGATTTGGTGGTGATTCCAGGCGCCCTCCCGTTGGCGGCGGAGGCGGCCGAGCTACCGGTTGGACGCTTGCTTCGTCCGGGTGGGGTTCGTTCCAGTGCGACCGACAAGGCCGGGCGATTCGACCTCACCGGGCTTTCGCCAGGCCGCACGCGCATCGAGATCCTTGTTCCGGGTAAGCTCTCCTTTCGCCACGAGCCCTTGCTGCTTGTCCCGGGCGACGTGCGCGAGGTGGGCGATCTGACCCTGCTCGCTGGTGCGACGTTGGCAGGCAAGGTGCTCGATGACGAGGGCCAGCCCGTCACGGGCGCCGTGGTTGAAGCCCGCCTTGTGGGAAAGTCGGCGCGGCCTTCCCTTCGGACAGCCGCGGACGGAAAGGGGGAGTTCTTCCTGCGGGTTCCGCTCGGCGACTATTCGCTTACCGCCCAGACTGAGAGTCTCATCTCGGCGATTCCGCTGTCCATCCATGTGCAGGCGGACGTGTCGGCCGATGCCTGCGTGATGAGGCTTTCAGCGCGCCCGCCGAAGGCACTACGGCGATGACAGCTTGAGGTCGTCGAACCCATAGCAGAATTCATACCCGCTTGTACCGCATGGATCGGGAACATCGCGCCCTCCGCCATCGCCGTCCGGAAGATCCGCCGAGTCAGTGCCGGCTTGGTCTCTGCCCTTGATCGCGTCGGGCGTATCGGGCGAATCGTTGGTCGAGCCGGTATCCGCGGCGGCGGTTTCCACCCCGCCTTCGTCGGTCGTTGACACACCATCCGTCGTGCTCCAAGTGTCAATCGCCGGCAGGTCGAGAATGGCGGAATCCATCGCCATCGAATCAGCACCTAGGATGGTATCCGAACCGCCCGAACCGCCCATGCCGTTCCCCACCGAGGGCTCGCGATGGACCACGTCCGCCTCGCCGAGCTGACAACCGAGGGTCGCTGCAAGAACACCCAAGCCTGCCAAAGCCAACAAGTTGTGTGCGGACGAACTAGGGAGCGGGACGGTGTTCATGGCAAAGAAGCGTCGAACTCGCGGCAACTATAGCTCCGGAGTGGGGACTATCCAACCTTCCGGCGTATGCGCAGCAAAACCAGGGCAAGAATCCCAAGGCACCCCATCGCGATCGAGAGCAGTGCTGTCTGGACACGATTGGGTTTGGCGGTCGCGACGACGCTACAGCCTCCATCCGACGCCAAGGCCGGGCAGGCGTCATGCACGTGCGGGTAGATCTCGCAAATGCCCTGCTCGTCGTCCGCGGTGAGCGTTCGTCGCGTCGTGTCGGACAGCACCACCGACGGATACATGGTCGCCTCGCCGACGGCGCCCGCGGGGGTGGGATAACAGTCAGCTTCTGGGACACCGGTGTTGTCATTGAGCCGGTCCTGCAGGTCGCTTTGGGCATAGCAATTGTGATCGAGGCCAATCACATGGCCGAGCTCGTGGGTGAGGGCATTTTGGAAATCGACGGTCATGGAGGTCGCGAGGGTTGGCTGACCCACGAGGTCGCCCCAGGAATAGTCCACCGCATTGAATTGGATATCGGCGTCCAGGATTTCGCCGGTCTTTGAGTTCTTGACCAGCGACGTGATGGCGAGCGCGCTCGAAGGAAAACATTCCGGCTGTGGAACCCCGGCGTCGTCGATTGGCGTGGGCTGAAGGCACCAGGTGTCCTGCCTGAAGACGATCACGTTTTTGTTGTCCTGTCCGACATCGGCGGTGGGGGCGGACTCCAGCACCATGGCAAGCCGAATGTCCGTGCACGCCAGCGCTGGATAGCTCCACGTCGCCGCGGCCTGCACACCCGCCGAGAAGAAAGCATCCGCCGTCAATACGGGAGGCGGCGAGCCCAGATAGATATGCATGGTCTGACAAGGGTAGTGCCACGCGACTGGCACGCCCGACTTCGTCACCTCCCTGACGTAGGCTTGCGCGGTACCGGTCGCCAGCGAGGCGAAGCCGAGAAACAAGACAAGTGAGCGCGCCAACATCGCCTCAGTTCCCGACCAGGGCGCGGACCCGTTCGCGCAGTCGATCCAGAGGCTCCGATGCGTTGGGAGCGGCGGCTTGCGGATTTCCATGCGCATCCACGCTCAGAAGGCCAGCGCGATCGGGCGCATCCACCACCCATCGCTTGCCGGGAGAGTCCCAGTGCAAACCGCGCTTGCCCTGACTCCAACCGACGACCCGCGCCTCGCGCAAAAACAAGAGAGCCCGTTCGCCGGGCGTGAACCGCGCCATCCCATAGACGGTCATCTCGATCTCGCCCACGCTTCCGCCCAGCTGGCGGATTCTGATTCGCCCATCACTCGGCGGCGCACCTTTCCAGCTCTCGCGGACGCCGATGTCGATAGTCGTGTAGATGTTGCGATGCCCACTGTCCCATGCGCTGTCGGTGGAAAGCACATCGCCCACCACGATCTGGTCGGCGGTGGCGGTCAGCTCAGCCAAATCCATCGCGCGCATCAGCGTGGCCCTGGCCACGGACAACGCGGCCACGGCGCAGGCCGCGGCAGCCAGCAACGGAATCAGGCGGCGAGCACGGGGCATGACGCCCCCAACAGTAGCACTAGTGAGTGCCACGCGTGCCGACATCCTGGCTCAGATCTCGCAGGACGAGTTTGCTGGTGTGTGCCGCGGTCAGCTCAGCCGCGGACAAGCGGCCGTGGCGCTTCATCATGCCGAGAAGATCGTACAAGCGCTGCTGCCAGCCCTCGTCGACCTGTCCATCGCGAAAGCGCCTAGCCAGCACGTGGGGGTTCGGGGCGAGGGCGGCCAGGTGGGCAGATTCCAGCGGTGTGAGCTCGGATACATCCTTGCCGAAGTAGATGTGAGCGGCTTCTTTCACGCCCCGAATTCCTGGGCCCAGCTCGATTACGTTGAGGTAGAGCTCGAGTACGCGATCCTTGCTGAGGAGCTTTTGCAGGCGCCAGGTCAGCACGGCTTCCTCCAGCTTCCTGGCCAAGGTTCGCCGGTGGGTGAGAAAGAGGTTTTTTGCCAGTTGCTGGGTGATGGTGCTGGCGCCTCGGTCGAAGGATCGGTTCTCCAGATCTTGAGCCAGCGCATGCCGGATCATGTCCATGTCGAAGCCATGGTGATGGAAGAACTTGCTGTCCTCGGAGGTCAGGAAGGCGGAGGGCAAGTGTTTCGGCATCTGCGCCAAGGGAACGAAATCGGGATGGAGGGAGCCAAGCGGCAAGGTGGTTGGTGCCTGATCCTTCGCCTTGCGGTCAAGAAGCGTGGGCAAGATGCCTGCCAGCGCGGCGGACTCGCGCCTGACTTCGCACAGCGGCGCCACGCCGACGTCCAGGCTCAGGTTCTCCCAAGCGCTGGCGTCGAATGCTACGGCCATCCTGAAACCCAGCTTGCCATCCACATCGAGACCAGAGAGTGCCTGTTTGACCGGGGCAGGCAGCGCCGACAAGAGGGATGCGCAGGACAGTGGGGTGCGCGAGGGCGTCGATAGAACCAGGGATCCGCGCGGCGTCTGCAATGGCTCGATCCAGCCCGATAGCGATAGGGGAGCCGAGAATGCGCGCAACTCGCCGCCTTGGATTTCGATACGGCCGGTGGCCAGGTCGGCGTGTCCGCGCAGATGGACCGACCCGGCCTGGTTGCGCCAGGGAATCAGATCGATGGCAGGGTGAAGAAGGTCGACCCCAGCAACCTTTCCGTCCAATTCAAAATCAGAACGCCCGTGGTCGACCGTGATGGATGCGTGCAAAGAGGCCTTGGCGTTTTCCAGGCCGATGGCGCGGCTTGCGCCCATGGCTCCGAGAGCACGCAGCGGCACCTCGTGCGCGTCCATGGCTATGCCGAGGGCTCCTGTTTGCCAGTGCAGAGTCAGCAACGGCTGCTTGTCGGGGGGATCGTGGCGCTGGATTTCCACATCGGCCAGTGCCGAACCGATGGTTCCCGTGAGTGCCAGGTTGTCGATGAGCGTTCCGCCACCGGGGATCTCGACGGCCACGTTGCCGCCGCTGGCCAAGCGCAAGATCCGACGATCGTACTCGCCTGAAAGCGCGAGTACGCGCAGGGAGCCCCAGCCTTCGGTATCGACCACCAGGCGATCGATCGCCGCCCTGACCGTGCCGTCGGGCCTTCGTTCGAATTCCGCCTTCGGAACACGAAATTCGACACGAGGGGTGTGGGCATAGGCCACGCTGCCGCGCAACCGCACGTTGCGAGCGACGATCATGGGGATCGCGCCCGGGCCAGCCTCCTTGTTGGCGGCGAACCCCTTCCTGGCTGGCAAGCTGGGGACGCGCAGGTTGTCGCCGGCGGTCGTTCCCAGGTACTCGATGTCCAGGCCGTCGATGGCCACCACGGAGGGGGTCCAGAAACCACCCGGGCCGCGCAAGCGAACGACGACCCGATCCGCGCGAGCCAAGGTTTGCGAATCAAACGGCGGTGTTCCAGCGATGCGGACATCGCGGACGACGATCTCAAGCCGATGGTTGATTCCGACCCCGCCCAGGGTCGCGCGATGGCCGGTGATTTGTTCCAGTCGCCGACGGACCATGGTGGGCGCCTTCCACTGCCACAGCAGCGCGCTCGCCGTGCACGCGAAAGCCAGGGCGAGGAAGACGATAGCGAGTATGAGGCGACGGCGGACGAACAAGGGATCCCATCCTAGCCCGAAGTCGGCGCGACTTCATCGGCGGAAGCGAGCTTCAGTGCGCTTCGGGAACGGCGGTGGCGCGGCGATCGGGCCCTTCGAACGGGGTCTGGTATGCGCGCCGATTGCTGTGTCGCCCGTGGGCCCGTAGGCGCGCGCCGCGCAGGATTTCCGCGATGAAGTCGTTGTACTCGAGGCCGGACTGGCTTGCGATGATGGGGAGCGGACTGGTGGGCAGAAGAAGCGGCGAGGTGTCGATGTCGACGATGGTTTCGTTCAGGCGTTCGCTGACCAGCATCTCCACGCAAGCGGGCCCCTCGCAGCCGAGGGCATCGTAGGCTTGTGTGGCCAGGCGCAGGACCGAGTCGTGTCGTTCGCGCGAGAGCCGGATGGGCGCGCAGGACTCTTGTCCACGCATCCCGACCGAGCGCAGGCCCGCCCAGGAAGCCACCCGAGGAACCTCGACGATCCCGAGAGCAACTCCGTCGAGAATGCCCACCGAAACCGGGCGTCCTTGAATGAATCTCTCCACGAGAGCGCAGTCCTCGAGTCGGAACACGTCCTCGATGGCGCTCTCCAGCTCCATCTCGTCGCGGGCCAGGGTGCCCCCCCAAAGCAGCGATGCGCTCGCAGGACGCACGACCGCCGGAAACCCGAAGGAACCGTGCACATCGGCGAGGTTGTCATCGTGGTCGCTGCGCAAGACGTAGCCGGGGGCGACCGGCAGATTGAACAAGCGCAGGATGTCCTTGGTCTTGGCGCGACTCATGGCCAGCCCGCAGGCGAGCACGGCCGATCCGGTGTACGGGATGCCATGAAGTTCCAGCAACCCTTGCAGGCAACCGTCGGCGCTGTAGCGTCCGCGCACGGCCAGGAAGGCAACGTCGATCTTGGTCTGCCTCAGCGCCACGTCGATGTCGCGGTCGACGAACATGCAGCGGGTTTCATACCCCATCTGCCGCAAGGCTGTGGCCACCGCTTCTCCGGCGCGGATCGAGGCGTCGCGTTCAACCGAGAGGCCGCCCAGGAGGATACCGATCTTCTTGCTGGAACTCATGCACCACGGGTACCTTTCATCTGGGCCACCGTCAAAAAAACACTTCAAACCGGTGCCAGCACCGCTCTTCCCCCATGAGCCGGCGGTTTGTGGTAAAGAAACGGCTCCATGACATTCCTCGAAGCGGCGCTTGAGATTCTCAAGCGCGAGCGGAAGCCCCTGCACTACAAGGAGCTGACCGAAAAAGCCATGGAGCGCAAGCTCCTGACCTTTGTGGGGCGCACCCCGGAGGTTACCATGCAAACCCAGCTCACCAGCGCGGTGAAGAAGGCTCCGGGCGCCCCGTTCGTTCGGGTCAAGCCAGGAGTGTTCGGACTCCTGCGCTACCCCGAGGCCGCTCCCGAGCCCGTGGTGGTGGTGGAGACTCCGGTGGTGACCAGCGAGGAGAAGGCGGCGGAGACAGCCGAGGCTCGCGGTCGACGTCGGCGGCGGGGCGGGCGAGGTCGTCGCAGAGATTGCCGGGGCGACGAGCCGCGCGCTGAAGGTGCACCGGAAGTAGCCAAAGACGGAGCCGTCGAGCGCCAGGACGCAGAGGGCGCCAGCGCGGTGAACGCCGACGAGGACGGCGCCGAGGAGCCAGATATCGGCTCGCTGTCCGCCGAGGCTCGCGCCGCGGCGCTGGCCGAGACAGGTGTTCTCGAGGGTGACATTGAGGAGGAAGATTCCGACCTAGATACCAGCGCAGCCGGCGAGGCGGAGGGCGATGGCAAGTCGGAACAATCGGCGGAGGGTGGTGGCCACGGCGTGCAACCTGGGGCCGAGGCGACGGCATCCGAGAGCTCGGAATCCACGCCGGCGCCGATTCGAGAACCCGAGCCAACACCAGGTCCCGTCAGCACGTCTTCCGGGGCGCTGCCGTCAAGCGGCGCGTCCGAAGGCGGCGGACAGGGTGGGCGCAAGGTCATGTCCCCGGTGGATGCAGCCATCGAGATTCTCAAAGGCCAAAGCCCGGGACGTGGCGTGCACGTTCGACAAATCGCGGACAGTGCGGTTCGGCGGCGGCTCATCCATGGCGAGCCCAATGAGGCCTGGCGGGTCATGCGTGCCGCCCTGGCATCCGAGGCCAAGGAACGGTTGCGTGCCGGTCTGAGGCCGCGCATCAAGTCCGCGGGCAGTGGCCTGTTTGCTTTGTCCAGGCGCAGCCCGGACGCCGATTTGGAGAAGGCGGAATACGTCTTTGGCGAAGCAAGGCGAGCCCTGCGCGAGCGCACACTGGCCGCCCTGGAACAACGCCTGGGCGAGCTAACGCCAGCGTCATTCGAAGCCATTGCGCGGGTCTTGTTGCAGCGCGAGGGCTTTGGCCCAGCGACCTTCGTCAAGCGCGTCGAGGGGACCATCTACGTCGAGGCTCTGCGCGGTCGAGGGTTTCGTCCTTCGAAATGCCTTGTTGCCTTGCGCCCCGGCGTAACGGCCGCAGGCCGGCGAGCGCTGGGCGAGCTGCGCGCGGGAATTCGCGCGCGCAACCAGGACGAGGGGGTGCTTCTGCTAGCGGGACGATTGGCCGACGATGCCATCAGCGAGTGGAAGCAACCTGGACAGCCAATCGAAGTGGTGGATGGTCCGGCCATGGCCGAGACCTGCGTTCGCCACGGCATCGGTGTCGTCAGCGCGGCGGTCGCCGTCGACCTCATCGACGCCGACTTTTTCGCCGAGCTGTCGGAGGGTTAGTCTTCCTATCCCCTGAATGCTTGAGTACGAACCACCGCTGGGGGAATGGGCGTGGCTTGAGCACGTGCCCTATGCTCTGGCGTTGCGGCTGCAAGAGCACGTTCGTGACCAAGTCGCCGAGGGCAGGGCGGCGGACACGCTGCTTCTGCTTGAGCACGAGCTCGTCATCACCTTGGGGCGAAGCGCGGATTTGGCCAATGTGCTCGTGTCCCCCGAGACTTTGCGTGAACAGGGCATCTCCGTGGTCCGAACCTCACGCGGCGGTGACGTCACCTTGCATGGCCCTGGCCAGATCGTTGGATACCCGATCTTTCGCCTGCGGCGTGGCGTTCGCGCCCACGTGAAGGCCATGGCGGAAGGAATCATCGCCGTTCTCGGTTTTCTGGGGATCCAAGCGGAGTGGCGCGAATCGCAGCCTGGCGTCTGGGTGGGGGCGGACAAAATCTGCGCGGTCGGGATCCACGTTCGCCGGCGCGTGGCCCTGCACGGCTTCGCCCTCAACGTGAACAACGATCTCGCCGCCTTCCAAACCATCGTGCCCTGTGGTCTTCGGCAGGCTGGGGTCACGTCGGTCGCGGCATGTCTCGGAACCTCGTGCGCATTGTCCGAGATGGCCCAACGACTGGTGCGCGCCTTCGAGCAATCCTTTGGCATGCGCCTGGCGCGAATTTCCGCATCCTCTTCGCGATTGCAAATCGCAAACGGGAATCTGTAAGATACACTCATCATCGTGAAGGTACGGAGCAGGCCGCGCATCGTAGTCATCTACAATCGCGACTTCGAGGGAGCCGAAGCGGACCCCGAGAACAAGGCGCGAGAGGACGTCAAAGACGTCGCGAAGGATGTCCTTCGTATTCTGGGCCTGGGCGGCTTCGAAACCGGCGAGCTTGGCGTGACCAACGACATCCGGGCCGCGATTTCCGCCCTGGTCGAAATAAAGCCCAACGTGGTCTTCAACCTATGCGAATCGATCCATGGCGACAATCGTTTCGAATCGCTCATGCCGCTGCTCATGGATTTGTCGAACATCGCCTACACCGGCTCTTGTCCTTTTGGTCTCTCGCTCGCCCTGCGCAAGGAGAAGGTTAAAGACATCCTGCGCGGGTGCGGGGTTTCGGTGGCGCGAGGAGGGCTGGTCAGCGCCGCTCAAGACTGCACGCGGATGGAGGTCGGCTTCCCGGCCATCGTCAAGCCGGCTCGCGAGGATGCCTCCGTGGGCATCTGCAGCGCCTCGGTCGTGCACAACCAGAAGGCACTCGAACAGCGGGTGGCGTTTGTTTTGGAAAACTACCGCCAGCCGGCCCTGGTCGAGGAATTCATCGAGGGGCGTGAGATCTACGTCTCGGTCCTCGAACGCGTGGACGCCGAGCCGATGGTGTTTCCCTTCTTCGAAATCGACTTCTCCGACATGCCCAACGACCGTCCCAACATCGTGTCGTTCGAGGGCAAGTGGGTGGAGGATTCGGTCGAATACAAAGGGACGCGTCCGGTGCGCTGCGAGGGCTTGTCGCCCGAGTTGCACGCCTTTATGTCCAAGACAGCGCTGAATGCCTTCCGGGCCGTCGGTTTGCGCGACTATGGTCGGATGGACTTCCGACTTTCCACGGCTGGCGTTCCCTATGTCATCGACGTGAATCCGAACTGCGACTTGTCGGATCTGGCTGGTGGATACTCGCGCGCCGCCAAGGCCGCGGGCCTTTCCTACAAGGAACTGATTCTGCGCATCGTGGAGTTGGCGCTGGCCAGGCAAAAATGCATGAATGCCATCACCCAACTCCCGGCGCCCGGCGGGATTGCCCCGGATGTCTCCGGGATGGCGATCCTTCCTGCCAAGGTGCGGGCACCGTCACCCCGAGGCGGTGCGGGTTCGGTCTGAATGACCGCGCGTGGACCGAAGACGTTTCGGTTTCGCTGATAGGTCGGCGTACGTCCGCAAGGAGACTGGCGATGACCGAGGCACGGCACGCGAAGATCCTGGTGGGCGTCGTCCTCGCTGCCTGCGGCATGCTTGCTGCTTGCAAAGGGTGTGACGAAAAGAAGACAGCCGCGCTCGCCGAACGGCCCAGCCTCGGGGAAGTCATCGTAAGACCGATCGCTTCACCCCATTTCCGCGACACGGATATTCAACTTGACCAAGCGCAGATCGCCATGAAGGCGAAGAAGACCCTAGAGGACGCGGCGATCTTTGCTGCGCCCGAGGCGAATCGGCCTGCCGCCAAGGTCAGCTTGGAGGTCGAGATGGTCAGTGCCTCCGAGTCGGCCGAGCCCGAAATTGGAGCGAAGGTTCGCCTGCGAGTCGCCGTTCGGCCGAGTGTGTCGCCGGCGAGATTCGCCGAGGATGTCGCGGCCATGGGGCAGGCGCCGCTCTCCAAGGGAGATGTCGATGAGGCACGGGTGGCCTTCCAGCACTTGGCTGAACGAACGGTCGAAGACCTTCTGCTCGCCTACGTGGCTCGGCAGAAGTTGTGGGATGGTGACGCGCCGGAGATCTCCTCGGCCCTCAATTCGGTGGACAACGATCTGCGTGTGGAAGCCTTGCGCATCGTCGCCGCACGAAATCTGCGTAGCGAGATTCCCACCGTCTTGCGCCTACTTTCGGACGAAGAGGAAAACGTCAGGGACGCCGCCCTTGGCACACTGGTGGCCCTGCGAGAACGCAGCGCCGTGAAAGCCCTGGCCGAGTCGCGCCAAATGCGGGACGCGAGGGAGATGCGCAAGATCCTGGACGCCATCGCCACCCTTGGTGGACGAGAAGCCCAGGAGTACCTGAGCTTCGTGGCCGAAACCCACGATGATGCAGAAATTCGCGCCATGGCCAAGGCCGCCATAGAGCGACTCTCAAGGCGCTTAGAGTTAAATCAGACAACTAGATAGGCTTATTGAAAAAAGCATAATAAAAACATATAATCATAGAGTTGATAGAGGCCAATCAAGTTGTCAATTCTGGGCGCGGAGTGGCTCGGGATGAATCATCCATCGGGCGCTACCGGCTGATCCGCCGACTCTCGGGCGGGGCTTTCGGCGAGGTCTACCTTGTGGAGGATCCCGCGAAGCGGAGTAGGCATGCGCTGAAGCTTCTTCCCGCGCACGTGGCCGCACGAGGCTTGCGTAGCGAGTTCGCGCGCCTGACTGAGCTTTCACATCCAAACATCGTTCGCGTAGTCGACGCGGGTGTGTTGACGGCTGGCGAGCTCGTCGGTCGTGCCTTCTTGGTCATGGACTTCGTTGCAGGGCAGACGCTCTCCGAGTCGCTCGCCCTCGGTTTGCCGGCAGATCGTTTTGGACGTTTCGCCAAGGCAGCGGAGGCGCTTGCCGACGCCGTGGCATACTTGCACGGACAAGGCATCATTCACGGAGACATCAGCTCAGCCAATATCCGCTGCGACGATTCCGGGCAGCCCGTCCTGATCGACTTCGGACTTGCACGGCATCTTCTCTCACCTGGCGGGCATGGATCTTCGGTTATCTCGGGCACGCTCGGCTTCATCGCCCCCGAGGCCTTGCTTGGAAATCGTGGTCCCGCCGCCGATCTCTTCGCGCTGGGAGCCGCACTCTATGACGCCTGGGCGGGGACGCCTCCGTTCGGGCTCGGGATGGAATCCGTGAAGCAGATCTGGCAAGGGCCGCCGGTCGCGCCTTCATCGCTGCACCCTGGGCTACCACCCACCTGGGACCGCTTGTTGCTCGCACTTCTCGCTCCCGCCATGGAAGAGCGGCCGGCCAGTGCACGTGAGGTCTTGCAGGCGATTCGTCGAGAACTGCCAGACGGGCCCAAGTCCGTGGAATCGGATCTAGGCGTGCCCTTTCCCGTAGGCGATCCGCTGGCGGGTGTGGTGGTGGGAAGGGCAGAAGAACAAGCCAACCTCCGTCGTCACATGGAGCAGCTTGCCGACGGCGCCAGCGCAGCGAGCGTCGTGTGCATCGTGGGTGCGCCAGGATCTGGCCGGCGAACGCTCGTCCAGCGCGCTCTTCTCGATGCACGCCTTGCCATCCTCTCACAGACCTTGGAGGCTTTTGACATCGAGGAAGTCGAGTGTACGGAGCTCATCGGTCGCAGCGTGTCTTCGCACAGTGAGGGGGACTCGCGGTTGCAAGAAGCGGCCGGCGACGCACAGTCCAGCCTTGCCCGCCTCGCGGCCGATCTGGAAGCGCGTGCGCAGGTTCGTCCCCTGTGCCTGGCGCTTGCAGGGTCGCCTGAAGACGAGGCGCTGGCCCGATCTATTGCCGGCGGTCCCCCAAGCGGGCGCTTGTTGGTGTTGTTGCCTTGCGAGCGCGAAATCGAACATCCAGGTAGCGTCGCGGTCAAGCTGTCGCCCTTGTCGCGTGTGGCCATTGCCGAGCTTGCCTGCCGCGGCGCTGGCTGCGACCCGCCACCAGAAATTCTAGACGAAATCGCCACCGCATCCGCTGGGCTGGCCGGCGCCATCGCGCTCTTGGTTCGTAGCTGGATTGCGCGTGTGCGCGGAGGCCAGTCCCAGTCTGGCGCCTTGGCCGAGTGCGATCTCGACATGGCCCGTTTGCTCGACGCCAGCTTTGCCTCCTTGAGCAAGGCCGCCCGTGCTGCCGTACTGTCGAGTGCGCTGGCGTCCGCGAACGAAGGACCGTCCGAAACCAAGTATGGTGACGAGGAAGTTGAATGCGAAGCTCAAGCCGCTGGCTGGATGCTTGCTGGTAGCGCCCGCGTGCCGAGCGCATTGCACCTCTCGGCCATTTGGCGCGCACTCGCCAAGGATCGCGACTTGCAAGGGATCGCGCTAGGGCTTGGGGAAAGTCTTCCAGAGGCTGATGTGCGCAAGTCCGAGGTGCTGTTCGCCATCGGCGAGCGGGGCAAGGCGGCCGCTGGCCTCTGGCAAGCAACGCGTGCCGCTCTTGCGAAGATGGCGTGGAGCAAAGTGGCCGAGTACGGACTCCGGGCGCGCGAAGCCGAACCTGGCAGCGGCACCCACGAAGATCGACTCGCCCTGGCTAGTGCGCTCGGCATTTTGGGCCGCTACGAGGAAGCGCTGGCACTTCTCAGCGCATGTGCGACACCGATCGCGCCAGCCGACGTCGCGCGGCTCGCCGAGCGCAAGGCGTGGCTACTTGGCAGACGGGGCGATCCCGAGGCCGCGCGAGGCATCCTTGAAGCCGCCCTGCTCGGTATGGCGCCCGAGGACGAAGGGGCATTGCTACTGCGTGCGCGGCTGGCCCGCGTGCTCGTGACCAGTGGGCACTTTGCGGAGGCGCTCGCCGCTGCTGAACCGGCCTTGGCTTCACGATCGCGGTCGGCCATGGCGGCTCGCGAATCATCGGTGCTCGCTCTTGCTTACTCGGGAAAGCTCGATGCGGCACGCTGGCTCCTAGATTCCTTGAGAGCCGATGCGCGCGAAACTCAGGACTCGTCACTCGTTGCCCGCGTTGCCGCGCTGGATGGGCTCGTGGAACAACTGGTTGGCCGGCCCGCGCATGCCGCCAAGGCCTACGAGTTGGCGGTACGCGAGTATGAGCAGATCCGAGATCTCCATGGTGCGGCGGCCGCCGCCTTCAATCTTGGTTGTGTCTTGGCCGAGACCGGAGACTACGCTGGCAGCATTGCGGCCCTCGAGCGTGCGATACGAGAGCTGGGGCGGCTCGGTGCCGTAACCGATCATGCGTTGGCGGTCTTCAACGTCGGGCAGTTGTTTCTGCAACTTGGCGATCTGGATGCTGCGTCGAGAGCGGCCGGGGTACTGGAAGAGGAGGCACGCGCCTCGCGCGTCGAAGCGTTTCAAGGGTACGCCCACCTGCTCGCTGCACAGGTCCAGCGCAAGCGCGGCGCCCTCCTAGACTCCGTTCGGAGCTACCAATCGGCGGCGGAGGCCTTTTCGCGACTTGGAATGCAGGCCATGGCGGAGACTGCCGACATCGAACGGGCCGAGTCGCTCGCGCGGCAGGGGGAGATTGCAGAAGCGCGCGCGTTCCTGTTTCGTATCGAAGGGGAGGGGCAGGCAAATGGTCCAGGTGCGGTAGTCGCGTCCGCGGTGCTCAGGGAGGAGTCTCTTGCATGCGCTCGCGCGCGTATCGACCTGGCCGATCCAGAGTCCACCGGAATCGAGCGTCTCGCCCTTGCCGAATCGCTGATGGAGAGTGCCGTCGAGGCCAGGAATCTCGGACGGCTTCCGACGGCCTGGCGCCTGGCCAGCCTGGCGTCGCAGATCTTCGCTCGATCAAGCGATGACCGCCAGCGCCAGGCATTGGAAATCGCAAGTACTTGCTTTCAGGAGGTGAAGATGAAAACGCCCGCCAAATACTGGCCCGGTCTCGAGTCCGACAGCGAGGCCAAGGTCTTCGATTTGCACAGTGGCAAGAGCGCGGGGGGCCTGGTCGAACGCGCGGCTGTCCTCGAAGGCCGCTTGCGCCGCCTTCTGCGCATCAACAAGCGGCTCAACAGCGACCTCAGGCTCTCGCGCGTGCTCGAAACCATCATCGACACCGTGATCGAACTGACCGACGCCGAGCGTGGTTTCCTCTTGCTCAAGGATGGGGACGGTGGGCTCGTGGTGAAGGTGGCGCGCAATATCGACCAGACCACCCTCGAAGGAACGAGCTCATCGCTGTCCCGTTCCATCGCCAAGCAGGCAGCAGAAAGTGGCGAGCCCGTGATCGCCGTCGATGCCGCGGGAGACAGCCGATTCAGCGAGCTGCTGTCGGTCAGCGATCTCCACCTGCGTTCCGTTCTGGCCGTGCCACTCACGGTGAAGGGCCAGGTGGTGGGGACGATCTACGTCGATCATCGCTTGCGCAAGGGCGTGTTCGGCGACGACGAATTGGCCATGGTGCTCGATTTCGCCGAGCAGGGCGCCATCGCCATCGAGAATGCGCGCGTGGTCTCCGAGTTGCGCCGCCGGGAGCAGCAGGTGCAGTCGCTCAATCGTCGTTTAGAGCGCGAGCTGAAGGTTCAGGAGGCCGCCCTCAGCGAGGCGCGGGTAGAGCTCAAGGAGACCCGGCAAGCCGCGGCCCTACGCTACGATTACCGCCAGATCGTCGGGCAGTCGCCATGCATGCTTGACCTCTTTCGTTTGCTGGATCGGGTAACGGACACCAGCTTGCCGGTCGTCATCGAGGGCGAAAGTGGTACGGGCAAGGAGCTCGTGGCACGAGCGATTCATTTCCACGGTCCTCGCAAGGATCGCGCCTTCGTCTCGGAAAACTGCGCCGCCATTCCCGAGACGCTGCTGGAATCGGCGCTGTTTGGGCACGTGCGCGGGGCCTTTACGGGCGCCGACCGCGAGACGAGGGGACTTTTTGCAATCGCAAACGGCGGCACGCTATTCCTAGATGAAGTAGCGGAGATGTCCTCCGCGATGCAAGGCAAGCTCTTGCGTGTGCTTCAGGATGGCGAGTTTCACCGCGTAGGTGGAGAGCGGCCAGAGAAAGTGGATGTTCGGGTCCTGGTGGCGACCAACAAGAACCTGACCGAGATGGTCGAGAGCGGGAAGTTTCGCAAGGACTTGTTCTATCGTCTCAGCGTCGTGCGCTTGCATCTGCCGCCTCTGCGCGAGCGGCGCGAGGACATCCCGCTCCTTTTGCGCCACTTCCTGGAAAAGGCCGCGCAGCCGACCGGCGGCGCCGTCAAGACCATCGAGCCTGTGGCGCTGGCGAAGCTTTGCCGCTACGGCTGGCCGGGCAATGTCAGAGAGCTTGAAAACGAGATCGCCAGGGCAGGGGCCTTCGCCGGAGCCAGCATCGGGCTTTCCGATCTTTCACCCCATATTCAAACCGGGCAGGACCCAAGCGAGACCGTGCGCAACGAGCCCGACAGCCTGCGCATTAAGCATCGCGTCGAGCGCCTTGAGCGGCAGCTCATTCGCGAGGCGATGGGGCGGTCGCAAGGAAATCAAACCAAGGCCGCAACGCTTCTCGGGCTGTCCCGGTTCGGGCTGCAAAAGAAGTTACGCCGTTACAACTTGGGTGCATAGACAACGCTGTTGGCGTCCCATGCCTCCGAGGTTGGCAATCCGCTGGGCAAGTCCATGGAATTCGTGGCAGAATTCTGGCTCGGAAATCGCATAGGCAGAGCACGAGGACTTCCATGAATCGCGGAGCAAAAGGCAATCGGCTACTGAGGTGGCTCGCTGGCGTGATCGCTGGTGCGTCCTACCTGCTCATCTTTGCCTGCAATTCCACTTTCATCCCCATCCCGCCGCCGAATCCGACGTTCACCGAAAACTCCGCAACCCCTGGTGAATGGCAGGTTCACATGCCGGCGGATTCGCGCGCCATTGGCGCTCGCTACTTTATCTACAACTCAACGACCGGAAGTGGCCTGATCCAGCGTGCTGCTGATGATGGTTCAGCGGACGCATATCCATTGCAGGGCCAAGCTGGCGATCACGTCGAGATTCATTGGGAGCGATCCATCTCCGACGGCAGCTTGACGATATGCAGACCTCTGGGATCTGGGATCGTTCTGCAGAGCTGTTACTAAGTACAGCTCCCCCGAAGAAGGTGTCCATGTCCGGATAGCCGGTTGAAAAGTGGCAAAAGTTGACTGCAGTGGTGGTGGTGATGAGGTGGTGTCATGCGTGGACGACCGACACCGATTCGGATCGAGTTAAGCGAACAGGAGCGAAACGCGCTGGAAGAGACCACGCGCGCACACAGCGCGCCACACCGTGCAGTGGTGCGTGCGCTGGTGGTGCTGGCTGTGGCCGACGGCAAAACACTGTCTGCGGTCGCCCGCCAGGTCGGACGAGGACGGCGAATCGTGCGGAAATGGGCAGCACGGTTTGAGCGCAAGCGGCTGCGCGGGCTGGTTGATGAGCCACGTCCAGGGCGACCAGCCCGTTTTTCCCCCGGAGGTCGCGCTGCACTTGGTGAAGCTGGCATGCGAGCTACCAGACGACGTCGATCGGTCGCTGTGCCTATGGACGTGTGCGGAGCTGGCGCGCACCGCGTGCCGTGACGGTATCGTCGACTCCATCTCGCCCCAATCGGTGCAAAGGATCCTCGAATCGCAAAAGCTGAAACCATGGCGAGTGCATTACTGGTTGAGCGCGAAGGTCCCGCGGGATGAGGCGTTCCGGGCGACGGTTCTCAACCTGTGTGACCTCTACACCAGGGCTCTTCTGCCCCATGAGCGGGTTCTCAGTCTGGACGAGAAAACTTCGATTCAGCCGCGTCCGCGAACTGCACCCAATCGACCTGCGCAGCCCGACGGTGTCCCTGTGGGCGTCGAGCACGAGTACCGTCGTGTCGGCGCCCTGAACCTACTGGCCGCCTTCGATACCAGGACCGGCGAGGTCTTCGGCATCTGCAGAAAGCGCAAACGGCAGGTCGAGTTTATCGAGCTGCTGGACAAAATCGACCGCGACACTCCCGGCTCCGTTACCGACATCCACCTGATCTGCGACAACGTCAGCACCCATCATGGCAAATTGGTGTGCGCCTGGCTCGCTGTGCATCCTCGCTTTCACATGAACTTCACCCCCGTGCACTGTTCCTGGATGAACCAAGTCGAGCAGTGGTTTTCCATCATCCATCGCAAGCGACTGGTCGTGGCCAACTTCGCCGACCTGCACGAACTTGAGGCCAAGATTCTCCACTTCATCGTCGAGTGGAATGCGAGCGCTCATCCCTTCAACTGGACGCCCAGATCCTTCAACAAGATCCTCGCCAAGGTCGACGCCGCCATCGCCGCATCCGCCGCACCCAAGATTCCCGCCTGATCATGGACACCTTCTTCGGGGGAGCTGTACTAAGCTTGCGAGCGGGTGTCGGTCAGTGAAGGCAGACTCAGCGGAGCGTCAGAAGAAGGTGCGATCGCAAGCCCCGAAGTAGGCATGCGCTTGACCTCATCCCGGGCAATTCGCCAGGCGGCTTGAATAATCCACGAAACAGACCTGTCCTGTCGAATAGCTTCCTTCTGGGTCTCCGCCAGCATGGAGGAATTGAAGTAGAGAGTAACCTTGCGTTTCTGTGACACGTCGCTGTTCCAGTGAGAGCGCAATCGCCAGAAAACGGGTTCGCGGCTAGCGGCTGATCTTGGCCTTGAACGGAACGAAGAACTGGAAATTGAGGCTGAATATCCAATTGTTTGTCCATTCCAGGTCGTGGGTGTCGGTAACGGTGTCACCGTTGACGTCCCGGCCAGAAGCGTTGTTCTTGTAAAGGAGATCGCGAAACTCCAGATTCATGGCCAGCCAGTGACTGAGGAAGGCGTGCGCCCCAACGCCGAAGTTTCCGGTCACTTCGGTCGTGGTAAAGGCTTGACAAAAAGGCGTCGGCCCGGTCGCGGTGCTGTTCACGCAGCTCGCTGGCATGGGGTTCGAAGCGGCGAGGTTCACGATGCCGCCACCCGCGAGAACGTAGAAGTCGAAATAACTGAAGAGGCTGCTGAGAAGTGCGATCTTGCCCGACAGTGGAATGAATTCGACTTGCCCGACGGCCATGTACCCGATGTGGTTCATCGTGGCCTGCCCGTCAGCCTGGTACGGCGTTTTGATACTCGTCTGACCCGGAGGCGTAAGGGCTCCGTAGACGTCGTTGTTGAACGAGCTCTTCCAACCTGGGGTTGCGTTGTATCCAAACACCCCGGCCAGCGAGATCCAGTCGGTGAAGTGGAAGGAGAGCTTGGGCATGAGCAGCAGGGCATTGTAGAAGTCCTGCCCAATGCTCACCCCCACGCCCACGCCGAATTCAAAGCGCTTGTCGCGCAGTTCAAGACGCTTGCGAATGACCGGAGCGTCCGTGAGGGGGCTCTTGCGCTCTTTCTCGGCGCGAGCCATGGTTGGCAGGCAGACAAGACCGCCCACGAGCAGCGCGATAACCTTCCGCATGACTTGTGTCTTTTTCATCATGACGTCAACTCGCTAGCGGGGCGTTCGATAGGTGAAGGAGGGTGGAATATACAGCCCGATTGAGAAGAACATCATGATGTTCTGCACGAACTGGCTCTGCGAATTCTGCGAAGCTTGCTTCACGGCGGCAGCATCCTCCGGATTGGAAAGGTCGTTCCGATTCTTGTACTCGAAAACATCCTTGTACATGTAGTCCCGGAAGGTAAGGCTGAGGGTCAGCCAGTCGAGAACGAAGAGCCGGACGCCAACTCCGACGTGGCCGGTTATGTCGTTGTTGGTGAATGATGTGTCGCCGAAGGCGCGGGGGATGATCTCAGTCTTGATCATGCCGATCCCAAGCGCGAAGGTCAGATCCCAGTGTACTATCCACTTGTTGAAGAGCCCGAACTTGCCGTATCCGGGCACGTACCCTAAGGCAAAAGCGTAGTGGTACTTTAGCTTGTTGAGCGTGGGAACCAGGTAGTACTGCAAGCCGACCAGCGATTCACGCTCGGATAGCTCCTTGATGAAGTACTGTCCTTCGAGGCCGACAGAGAGCACATCCGTAACATAGAAGTTGAGATCGCCGCCGAATGAGTAGTGGCGAATGAGTGGATCGTTGAGGGTGATCCCCGCGAATGGAGCGAGCTCCAAGCGGTACTTCTTGAGGAAGGCCTTGCGAGGCACTACGACGATGTCTTCCCAGGACTTTCGCGGAGCTCCGGTCGCCTCGACTGGCTTCTTGATGTCAGGCGTCTCAGTCCCAGTGATGTCACCAAGGTCCAGATCGAGTCCAGCTGTCGGGCTCGTGTCAACTGGAGCTGTTTTGTCGCCGCCAGCCTTATCAGGCGCCGCCGCCTCTGGATCTTGGGCCAGAGACACTTTTGCGACGCCTAGGTTGGCAAGAATTACGAGGAGGCCAAGGGCAAGTCGTTTCATGCGTTTCCTTGCTTGGGGGCTGCCTTCACCCCATGACAAAAATCGCTTTGATTTCAGAGTCTTGGCTATGAAGGCAGAGCTGCGGGGAATCTAACACAGGCAATTTCTGCAAATCAACAAAATTTCAGTCGGTGTCGAATGTTTCGCTCGTCGAGAAAGTCCGAAGTCCCCTTCTACCCTTCTTCGACGTGCTCGAACAGAGCTTCCACGAATTCTTCTGCATCGAACTCGCGCAGATCCTCCACGCGCTCGCCGACGCCGATATAGCGAACCGGAATTCCGAGCTGATCGGCGATGCCCAGGATGACGCCGCCCTTGGCGGTTCCATCCAGCTTCGTGAGCACAATTCCTGTGACTGCCATGGCCTGGGTGAAGATCTGCGCCTGCGCGATGGCGTTTTGCCCGCTGGTCGCATCAATGACCAGCCAAGTCTCGTGGGGAGCGCCATCGAGAGCCTTGCCCGCCACACGACGGATTTTTTGCAATTCCTCCATGAGGTTGGTCTTGGTGTGCAGCCGCCCCGCGGTGTCGGCGATGACCACGTCCATGCCTTCGTTGACGGCGCGTTTGATCCCGTCGAAGATCACCGACGACGGATCGCTCGCTTCCTTGCCGCGAACGACGGGGACGCCCACCCGGGCTCCCCAAACCTCAAGCTGCTCGGCCGCCGCCGCCCGGAAGGTATCACCCGCCGCGAGCATGACCGATTTCCCATCGGCCTTCAGCTTGGAGGCTAGCTTTCCGATAGTCGTGGTCTTTCCGCTTCCGTTCACACCAATGGTAAGCAGCACGAAGGGCTTGGCTCGCGTGAAATCGACATTCGGGGCTTCGAAGCGAAGAAACTCAATGCTGCGCTTGCGAAGGTAATCCCAGACCGCCTTGGGGTCCGCCAGCTCACGCTTGCCAAGCGAAGCGCGGATCTCTTCGAGCAACTTTTGGCTGGTGCGGACACCAATGTCCGCCGTGAGCAGTACCTTCTCGATCTCCTCGACTAGGGATGGGTCGATTTCCCTCTTGCCCGCGAAAAGCTGTCCGAGCCGCGATACCCAACCCGCGCGGGTGCGCGCAAGACCGGGCGACAGCGAGATCGCATCGCGTGTCTTGGGCCGGGCAGCGGGCTGCGAGGAGCGGGGTTTTTCGGTGGGAAGTAGGTGCTTGAGCTGGGCGACTGAAGACGGAGCGCCGGTCTGCCGCTGCTGTCGACCTAGGGCTGGCGACTCTGGAGGGGCTGCCGACGGTGGAGCTGCCTCCCTCTCGGAAGGTGCCGCCTCGGGCGAAGATCGCGTCGCGATTTCGTCTTCCAATTTGGGGACAAGGGCCGGTGGGAGAGGGGATGTTTCTACGTCCTCCGTCGGCACAGCGGGCGTCGTCGGGGAGGGCGCCGCCGGCTCGACGTCCTCGGCTCGAAGCGCGGCTTTCTTGGGCTTGGCGCTGGCTGTTGGCCGATCTTCGCCTGCCTCGTCGATTTGCCGTTGCCGGGCCTTGCGCGCACGCCGAATGGCATAGATGAGCAGTAGGACCGCTGCGACAAATCCGCCTGCAATGATAGCTGCTGTAAGTAGGTCTGGGCTCGATCCCCCTTCCATGGGCCGGGGACCTTAACAGGGTCGCGGGGAAACTTGCGATCTTTTTGATATTTCCAGGAATGGTGTCAGAGAATGATTCCATGAGGTGACAAAGGCTTTACAGACCTGGGTACCAGATGGTACCAATCTGATGTCACGAAGTGACTGGTATGGTCACGTAATGTCACGCCATCAGGTGGTGCTCGATGAGGATAAAGCGGCTCGAAATCTGTGGGTTCAAGTCCTTCGTTGATCGGACGGTTCTTACGTTCGACGATCCTATCACGGGAGTGGTGGGGCCGAATGGGTGCGGCAAGTCGAACATCGTGGACGCGATTCGATGGGTCATGGGCGAGCAGTCCGCCAAGCACCTGCGCGGGCGAGCCATGGAAGACGTCATCTTCAGCGGCTCCGAGTCACGCGGTCCAGCGGGACTTGCCGAGGTCTCCATTACCTTTGATACGGCAGCGCTTCCTGGCGATGTCGCTCCGGGCGGCGTGCCCTGGGGCGCGGCGGGGCCCGCGGACGTGGTTGTCACCCGTCGCCTCTATCGCGGCGGCGACAGCGAGTACCTGCTGGGTGGCGTCCCTTGCCGTCTGCGCGACATCGTCGAGTTCTTTCTTGGAACCGGGGTCGGCTCCAAGGCCTACGCCATCATCGAACAGGGGCGTATCGGATTCATCGTCTCGTCACGCCCCGAGGATCGGCGCACTCTTATTGATGAAGCGGCGGGCATCACCAAGTACAAGGCCAAGAAGAAGGTGGCCGAACGTCGCATGGAGGCCACGCGCCAGCACCTGCTGCGCGTTACGGACATCATCGGCGAGATCGAGACCCGACTTCGATCGCTGAAGTTGCAAGCGCAGAAGGCCGAGCGCTACAAGCGCTACAAGGCCGAGCTCAAGGATCTCGAGCTGTGTCTGGCCACGCAGAAGCACCTCGGCCTCTTGGCCGAGCAGAAATACGTCGTGGCTGCTCACGCGGCCTTGCAAACGCAGCACGCCGACGAAACCAGCTCCTTGGTCGCCGAAGAGGCCAGCGTCGAGGCGGAGCGGCTGGCGTTGGCGGATGATCTTGGCGAGCTGTCCAAAGCCAAGGAAGAACTGTTCGCCCTCGACAACAAGGCACAATTGTCCGCCCAACGCGCGGAGCACTATCAAGATGAGTCGGCGATGCTGGTCGTGCGCGCAGACCACGCTCGCAAGGAAAGCGATGGGCTTGCTCTGCGCACGGAGCAGAATACGGAGTCCCTTGCCGCCACCGAGGGGCAGGTGGCCATGCTCGACGCGGAGGCGGAAGCGCGAATTTCTGCTCTGGAGGCGATGGAGCAAACCTGCGCGGAGGCCAAGAGCGAACTGGCCACCGCGCGACGGCAGCTCGATCAGTCGGTGGCTGGCACAGGTTCCGCGCGAACTCGAATCGCGCGCCTGGAATCCGATGTCGAGTCGGCGCGCGTGCGCGCGGAAGATTTGGCTCGCCGACTGGAAGAGCTTTTGCGGGACGAATCCCTGTCGAGCGAGGCCCTTCTGCGTATGGCCGGCGAGGCGGCCGAGGCAGGCGAGCGCGCCAGCGAGCTGCAGGCGCGCGCCGAGGTGCTGGTCGAGAAAAAGTCGCTGCACGAAACCCAGGCCTCCACTTTGCGTGGCGAGGTCGCTCGCGGCGAGATCGAACTCGAAACCCTGCGCGAGGAAGCCCACCGCCGACGTTCGCGCTTGCAGTCCTTGGCCGAGATTCAAGAGCGCTACGAGAGCTTCCAGCGCGGCGTGCGCGCCATCATGCAGAAGGTCCGCGAGGCGAACGCCTTGCCCGCGGGCGATCAGGGCGGCGATGTGGCTGGCGAAAGCGCGGCGTGGACGACCCATGGCGTACGCGGGTTGGTCGCGGACATCGTGCAGCCGCCGCCCGAGCTTGAGACTGCGCTCGAAGCTGTGCTCGGCGAACGGCTGGGCAACATCATCGTCGAGTCGCATGAAGTCGGCGTTGAAGCCATCGACTTTCTCAAGGCGCAGAGCGAAGGGCGTTCGAGCTTCATTCCCCTGTCGCTGCGTGCTTCGAGTCCTTCGGGTGCCGTGGTGTACGATGCAACTGGCGGCGAGGCGGTCGAAGCCACGACGAGCATGGTGCCGGTGCCCATGGCATGGCCGATCGGCGATGGCGTGCGTGGGCCGATGCTCGAGCTCATTGGCTTTGATCGGCACTACGATCGCATCGCGAGCTATCTGCTCGGGGATGTCATCGTCGTCGAGGATCTGCGCAAAGCTCTCGAACTGTGGCGGCAGACCAAGACCGAAAAGACGCTGGTGACCTTGGACGGGGAGGTCATCGATCCCCACGGCGTGGTGACCGGCGGCTCGCGCGAGTCGGCGGTGGCCGGTGTGCTTTCGCAGAAGCGCGAGATGCGCGACCTGGAAGAGGTGGTGGCACGCCTCGACCAGGACTACCAGGCAACTCTCGATCGCCACGTCGGCAACAAGCAGGCACTGGCCGAAACGGTCACCGCGCTCGATGAAACCGTCGCGGCCATGCGCCGGGACGAGCTTGAGCTGGCTGCCCAGAAGAAAGACGCCGATCGCCTGGCACGTGAACAGATCCAGGTGGAAGCACGCAGGGTGCAGCTGACGAGCACCATCGAGAGCCTGCGCACCTCGACCAGCCAGAACCAGGCGCGTATCGAGGAAGCGACCACGCAACTTGTGACCGAACAAGAAGCGGCGCTGGAGCACGAGACGCGCGCCGAGGGCCTGCGCTGCCAGGTCGACACGCTTGCCGAAAAGGTCGATGGTTTGCTGGCCGAGCTTTCCACCGTGAACGTGGCCGCAGCGCAGGCCGGCGATCGCAAGCGCATGGCGCGCGAGAGCGTGGATCGGCTGCGTCGGGAAATCTCCGATTCGCAGACCAAGCGCGCGCAGCTCGATGAGGACGCGTCGAGGGATCTAGCCCGTGCCGAATCCCTGCGCCTCCAGGCCGAGGAGCTTCGCCAAGAAGCCTCCCTGCTGCAATCCGAGCTCGCCGAGCGCTCGCGTGCCTACGGCGAACGTCAGGGCGTGACCGAGGAGCGCAGCGGTGCGCTCGCGCGGCGCGATGCCGATCTCAAGGCTGTCCGCTCCCACGTGGCCCGTCTGGCCCAGGAGCTTGGCTCGCTCGACTTGCGTTGCCAACAGGTTGCGATGCGCATTGATGGACTCGACGAACAGATCCGCGACCGCTATCCGGAAATCGCCAAGGTCGCCCACGTGGTGACCGATTTCCACCTGCGCGCGCTTTCCGGCGACACCGAAGAGAGCCGGGTGCGCGAATTGAGAGGTCTCGTCGAGCGTATGGGCGACATCAACCTGACCGCCATCGAGGAGTCCGCCGAGCTGCAACAGCGCTACGACTTCCTGACCACGCAGAAAGCGGATCTCGAATCCGCCATGAGCCGCCTCGAAACGGCGATCGACAAGATCAACCGTGCCTCGCGCAAGCGATTCCGCGACGTCTTCGATACCGTCAATGCCAAGTTCCAAGAGGTGTTCCCGCACCTGTTCGGCGGGGGCAAGGCGCACCTGGCGCTGACCGATGAGAGCGATCTCCTCGAGACTGGCGTGGAGATCATCGCCAATCCGCCCGGCAAGAAGATGCTCCAGAACATCGAGCTGCTTTCTGGCGGCGAGAAGGCCCTGACCGCGGTCTCCTTGCTCTTCGCGATCTTCCTGGTCAAGCCGTCGCCGTTCTGCGTGCTCGACGAGGTGGACGCTCCGCTTGACGAGGCCAACGTGGGACGCTTCAACCACGCCGTGCGCGAGATGACCGATCAATCGCAGTTTATCATCGTGACGCACAACCAGCGCACGATGGAGATCGCGGACCGTCTGTGCGGTATCACCATGGAAGAGTCAGGCGTTTCCAAGCTCGTCGCCGTCAACCTGCGCGACAGGAAACGCGCGCCAGCCCCTGCCGAGCCGCCCCAATCCATGATGCCGCCAGATGGCGCCGATTTTGGACAACCCGCGTCGGCGTGATGGCACGCTTGGTTCTGGAATTTTTCGTTCGGCGAGCCTTCCAATCCCTCGCACGGGGTTGACGGCTCCTGACTCTCTCAATACACTCACCAAGTTTTTGACGGGCTCCGCGTTCGCGGTCAAACCGTCGCTTTGAAAGGAGCAACATGGCTACCCACATTACCGACGAATGCATCAACTGCGGCGCTTGCGAGCCCGAGTGCCCCAACGACGCCATCAGCGAGGGCGACAGCTTGTACATCATCGACGCTGCCCGATGCAGCGAGTGTGTCGGGTTCTTCGATCACGAGGCTTGCCAGGCGGTCTGCCCGGTCGAGTGCTGCGTGCCCGATCCGAACAACAAGGAAACCGAGGAAGTCCTGCTCGCGCGCGCCAAGCAGCTTCACCCGGACAAGAACTTGCCCGACCTGGCGGCCCTGCCGGCGAATTTGTCTCGCTTCCGCAAGGCGTAGCTTCTACGACCATCGATTCAAAGGGCTCTGAAACCGAGTGTGGGTTCAGAGCCCTTGTTCGTCACTGGGCGAACGATCGAAGTGCGTTTCCACGCGGTGAAGCCGCGCGAGCTTGGTCGTGTATTCCAAGAACTGCTGGTGCCGCCAGTGCTCGAAGACTCCCGCCGCCAACTTGCCGCGGGCCTGTTCGAAGGTAATGTTTTCCGGCGGTCTCTCACCGATGTAGCGCGCGATGAAGGCGCCGTCGATATCCACCACGAGCGGCGTCGTATCGCCGGGGGCGCGCAGCTTGCTGACTTGGGCGCCGACGGCTTCCGACAGTGGCTTGTCGGTTCCCTGAAACATGTGCCTGAACACAACGTGCCTCCCCTCCCAGGTCGGATCGCGCGCCAGGGCCGAGAATTCATCCAGTGTCTTGGCCGGATGGCTTTTCAGGAACTGGGCGAGCTCTCTGGCGGTCTGCTCGCGCGGCTCCCTGGATTCCTTGGGCATCGGGGCCCCCGTGTAGACGGCCAGGACCCCGATTTCGACCAGCCGAGGGTGAACGAAGGTGTCCCGCACGCGTTCGTACCAAGGGCGCAGGTCGCTGTCGGGTATGGACTCGATGCGGATCTTGGGCTCCAGCTCTTTCTCCAGGAGGCGCTGAACCAGGGCGCTTTGCACGTCCGGATCCGAGGCGCTGGCGATGGCATGGCCGCGCTGGCGTGTGGCCTCGGCGAGGAGACTGGATGCGATCAGATCTTCCAGGGCGGCGCGGACCGGAATGCCCGCCTTCTTTGCTTGTGCCTCGACCTGCTTGGCGAAGATTGGAACCTGTCCGACCCGGGCCACCGCCACGCCCAGATCGGACGACGGAGCCGGCGTCCATTCGTTTTCGGCGATTTGCCCGGGCGAAGAGCAATTCGCGAGCGTGAGTGCGACAAGAAAAGAGGTGCGGCAACGCACGGAGAGGATGGTAGCAGAATCGAAGATTCCGCGGGGCCGCCAAGCGTGGATATCGCACTTGTTCGCTGCTAGTGTCTCGTCTTCCATGATGTCAACAGCAGCACCCTCTTTCGTGGTTGCGATCGACGGTCCCGCCGGGGCTGGCAAGTCAACGGTTGCCCAAGCCTTGGCGAACCGTCTTGGCTACACCTTTCTCGACACGGGCGCGCTCTATCGTACGGTCGCGCTCGTTGCCGAGCGCAGTCGGATTCCATGGGACGACGGCCCGCGACTCGGGGCGCTGGCCAAGACACTGGGAATCGTCTTCGTGCGGGAAGGGGATCGAACCCGCATTCTGGCGGATTCGCGCGACGTGACCGACGACATTCGCAAGCCCGAGATTTCCGAGGGTGCTTCCCGTGTATCGGCGCTGCCCGAGGTACGAGCCGGACTGCTCGACATGCAACGTAGGGTGGCGAGCCAGTCCAATGTGGTGGCGGAAGGGCGCGATGTTGGCACCGTCGTCTTCCCATCGGCGCAGGCGAAGTTCTTCCTGATCGCCAATCTAGAAACCCGGGCGCAGCGCAGAACCCTGGAATTGCAGGCGGCAGGGCGACCTGCCGCCCTGGCCGAGGTCCTTGCCGAGATGCAGACGCGGGATGCACGGGACAGCGGCCGGGCCGTGGCTCCGCTGCGTCGTGCTGACGACGCGGTGGAAATCGACTCCTCGCTGGCGACGCCAGATGAGGTCCTCGAACGCATGATCGCCATCGTACGCGCCCGAGGTGGCTAGACCTGAGAGTCGCCAGGGATTCGAACCTAGATCTCTGCCGCAAGGCGCAGCGATTCAAGCTAGCCATCCCTTCATCCGTTGACATGCGGGAATTGCGGCGGTAATTTTCGCCGCCCTTCGCTATTCCCGATGGTCGGGATATGCGATGAGAAAACATTTGCCGGTCGCGCGAGGGGCGCTGTTGCGATCCGGACCAGCCGATTCACACGAGTCGCGTTGTTAGCGTCACAAAGGATACTCATGGTTGCTGTGCCTTCGTCTTCGGATACCACCTCGGACATGGAAGATAGTTTTGCCGCGCTTTTCGAGGAGTCGCTCAAGCGCGATGAGGTGAAAGAAGGCGAAATCGTCAAGGGCAAGGTTATTGCCATCGGCAAGGAGAATGTCGTCGTCGACATTGGCTACAAGTCCGAAGGCACCATCGCCGCCTCGGAGTTCATGGTCGACGGACAGATGACCATCAAGGCCGGCGACATCATCGATGTCTTCTTGGAGAGCCGCGAAGACGAAAACGGTCTTTGCATTGTCTCGAAGGAGAAAGCCGACCGTCTCAAGGTGTGGGACGAAATCTCGGCCGCCTGCGAGCGCGACGAGCTCATCGAAGGAACCATCAGCACGCGCGTGAAGGGCGGCCTGTCGGTCACCATCCGTGGCGGCGTGAAAGCGTTTTTGCCCGGTTCGCAGGTCGACCTGCGCCCCGTGCGCAACCTCGACAACCTGCTCGGCAAGAGCCACCGCTTCAAGGTCATCAAGTTCAACAAGAAGCGCGGCAACATCGTGCTGTCTCGTCGCGTGCTTCTGGAGAAGGAGCGCGCCGAGCTCAAGGGACAGACTCTCGAGAAGCTCAAAGAAGGCCAGGTCGTCGAGGGCATCGTCAAGAACCTCACCGAGTATGGCGCCTTCATCGACCTGGGTGGCATCGACGGCCTCCTGCACATCACCGATATGTCGTGGGGTCGCGTGACCCATCCGTCGGAGCTCTTCCAGGTGGGCGACCACGTGCGTGTGAAGGTGCTCAAGTTCAACACCGAGACCGAGCGCGTGTCGCTGGGCCTCAAGCAAATGATGGAAGATCCGTGGACCCACGCCCAGGCCAAGTACCCGCCGGGAACCGTGGTGCGCGGCAAGGTCGTGTCGCTCAAGGACTACGGCGCCTTCATCGAGATCGAGCAGGGCATCGAGGGCCTCATTCACATCTCCGAGATGTCGTGGACCCGCCGGGTCAAGCACCCGTCGAAGATGCTGGCCATCGGCGACACCGTCGAGGCTGTGGTGCTGGATATCGATCCAACCCAGAACCGCATCAGCCTCGGCATGAAGCAACTCGAGCCCAATCCGTTCGCTTCGCTCAAGGAGAAGTACCCGCCCGGAACCGTGGTCAAGGGCATTGTCCGCAACATTGCCGACTTCGGTATCTTCGTGGAAATCGAAGAGGGCATCGACGGCCTGGTGCACGTGTCCGACCTTTCCTGGACCCAGCGGGTGAAACACCCGTCCGAGCTCTACCAGAAGGGCGACGAGGTCGAGGCCGTGGTGCTCAACATCGAGTTCGACGGCGAAAAGCCCAAGGTGTCGCTCGGTATCAAGCAACTGGTGCCCGATCCATGGGATCGCATTCCCTACGACTACCCGGCGGGCAAAATTGTCGAGTGCAAGGTGCTCAAGGTTCTCGACTTCGGCGCCTTCGTCGAGATCGAGCGCGGCATCGAGGGCCTCATCCACGTCTCCGAGTTCTCCGACGAGCGCGTCGAGGATCCCAAGCAGTTCGTCAAGATTGGCGACGTGCTCAAGGCCGAGATCATCTCGGTGGACGGCGCCGAGCGCAAGATCGGCCTGTCGTTCCGCGGCGCCACCCGCGCCGAGGAAGTGGCGGATGCGCAGGGCTTCAGCGCAGGCGGTCCCACCGCGACCCTGGGCGATGTCATGCGCGACAAGCTCGCGGCCTTGACGCCCAAGAAGTAGTCGTCAGGGCGTTCGCGCACAAAACGGCCTGGCCGGAGGGATTCGGCTAGGCTGTTTCCTTGTCTGGGCTGCCAGCCATGAGCCACTTCGAGATATCGGTCAGCACGACGTCGGCTTCAGGTTCGAGAAACAGCTCGTGGAAGAGCTCGGGATACTCGCGAACCTCGACGATGGGACCAGCCTCACGCGCGAAGGCGAGGGTGGCCTCGTTGGCCACAATGCGATCTCCACCAGCTAGAAGCAGCAGGGTCGGCACGCGGAGCTCCTTCGCCTGCAGACGGATGCGCGCCTGGGCGCGCAGAGCGGCCATGAACCAGCCCGCGGTTGCAACATGATGAACCAGCGGATCCTTGTCGAAGCCCGCCAGCACCAGCGGATTGCGCGAGAGGTTTTCGGCGGCGAGGCCATTGGGCATGGTGAGAGTCGGCAAGACCCGCGCGGCAACATTGGCTGCCGCCCGTTTGGGCGCGGAAACCTTCATCTTCAACTTTAGCCAAGGCGCTGCGAGGGCTAGCCGGCTAGGCTCTTCTGTTCTGGCCTTATCCAGAACAAAAGCCAGTGAGATGGCGCCGCCCATGCTGTGTCCGAGCAAGACCCATGGCTTTCCGGCATTTTGCTGCCGAGCCCAGTCGACGACCATGGCAAGGTCGTCGACATACTCGTCGAAATCGATGACGTGGCCACGCCGACCGCTCGAACGCCCATGGCCGCGGCAGTCGAACTGGGTGACGGCCATGCCCGCGGATGCAAAGGCGGCGGCGGCGTGGCGATAAAGTCCGCAGTGAGCAGAGTAGCCATGAACCATGACCAGGGTCAGCCGCGTCTCGCTGCGTGCGCGATAGTGCTCGACGTGGAACTCATGCCCGGCACGCTGCAAGGAGGTTTCAAGGTCTGGGGTCGGGTCGGAAGCCATCGCGCGTGAATAGCATGGACTCTACCCGGCTGGCGAATCATAGTCCCCGGCCGAAAGCAATGCGCATTTCGGAGATCTACGCCAGCATCCAGGGTGAATCGCAGTACGCGGGAATGCCATGCACGCTGGTTCGCACCACGGGGTGCGATCTTCGCTGCGTCTACTGCGACACCACCTACGCTTTCCTCGGTGGCCAGGACATGTCCATCGACGAAATCGTGGCTGAGGTGAATCGCCTGGCCTTGCCCTTCGTCTTGCTGACCGGGGGCGAGCCCATGCTACAAGCGGAGATCGTTGCGTTGGCCGACCGCCTGCTCGCCGACGGGTTCAAGGTGGCCATCGAGACCTCGGGGGCCCATTTGCTCGATGGCCTGCCGGCGGCCGTTTTTCGCATAGTCGACGTGAAGACACCGTCGTCTGGGGAATCGCAGCGCATGCAGTGGCAGGTCCTGGAAGGTTTGCGCCCGTGCGATGCCGCCAAGTTCGTGCTCTCGGACGAGCGCGACTACCGTTGGTCGACCGACCAAGTGAGCCGGCTTGGCCTCGCGGCGCGCACCGAGGTTCTTTTCTCGCCTGTACACGGCAAGCTCGACCCGAAGGATTTGGTCGCGTGGATTGTTCGCGACCGACTGCCGGTTCGTGTCAATCTCCAGTTGCACAAATATGTGTGGGGAGCGAATACAAGGGGGGTGTAACCCAGCTCACGGAGGTGCTAGGGTGAGTTCTACCGTTGCCGTCAACTTCAACCCACCGAGTCGGTTTCTACCCTCTGCTGACTGCGTTTCCTGCGCCAGCGAATGCGACTTACTTTCGGATTGACTTGGGTCTGTCGATCCTGCTAGCGTCCGGCCGCGTCTCGTGGGCTAACCTATCGAGAATGCTTGGAAAAGGCAAACAACACATAGGCGGTTTGAAGGGACTCCTGATCACAATGGGTACTTGCATCGCGGTGCTGTCAGCTACCGGGTGCGCTACGCGCACCAAGCGGGATCCTGATCAATCGCAGGTGCGCTACCAACTTGCCGTTGGGTACTTCCAAAACCACCGGGACGAAGCCGCCGTCGAGGAACTGCAGAAAGCCATCGAGGCCGACCCACAAAACGCAGAAGCCTACAACATGATGGGGCTCATTTCGCTCAAGCAAGCCTATGACTACGGCGCCCAGGCCGAGACGGTTTCTTGTCTTCGGGGCGCCGACGAGCAGTCTGTGCGGGGAGAAGAAAACAAGAAACTTCGCGAGGCCGAGATGCGTTTCCGCAAAGCGGTCGAGCTGCGCGCCAACTTCCCCGAGGCTTGGAACAGTCTGTCCGCCGTCGCGCTTCTGCTGAGGGATTGGGATGAGGCCATCAGCGCGGCCGAAAATGCGTTGAAGGATCCAACCTACGATTCGCCTGTCTTTGCCCACGCCAACCTGGGCTGGGCCTATTTCCACAAGAAGGACCTGCAGAACGCGTGGAAAGAGCTCTACGAGTCCGTATCGAGGGCTTCAGCGTTCTGCGTGGGACGCTACAGACTGGCCAAGGTCTACGTCGAGCGTGGTGAGGTCGACCAGGCGGTTGATGTCATCGAACCGCTCATCGCGGACGGCAAGCATTGCCCCATCCAGGAGGCCTTCCTTCTGGGCGGGCTTTTGCACGAGCGGCGCAAGAATTCGGACAAGGCGCGGGATCTTGTTCCGCACCTGCGCGGAGATGTCTCCTAGAAGCTGCGTGGCCGATGAATGCAGGCGCTACGCACAGATGATCCAGTGAGGAAGGTTCTGGCGAATGGAAACAGTCAACTTCGGCACATTCCTCAAAGAAGAGCGCGAGAGACGGCATGTCTCGCTGGCGGAGCTTGCCAGGACAACCAAGTTGTCGGTTTCTGCGCTGAAACTGATGGAGGAGGGCAATCTCGACGACTTGCCCCCCGATGTTTTCGTTCGTGGTTTTATCCGTTCGTACGCCAAGACACTGGGCATTCCCAGTAGCGAACCGCTCGGCCTTCTCGATCAAATTCTGTCCGAACGGCGCCGTGCCGCCGAGCCTCCCATGGTTATTGCCAGCCGGCCCAGCCGAAGGCCTGGCTTGGGGAAGTCTGCGCCCGCCCAGATTCCCGTCGAGCCCGTGGAGCAGGCGGAATATGAAGCCCAGTCTCCGCGACATGGCATTGGGCTTGCGGTGTTCGTCATCATCGTGTTGCTCATCGCGACCATCACGCTTTCCCTTTACCTGCGCCAACAACCGCAGTCCGGCGAAGGCCTGAGCCTCGATGACGGCGTTGCATCGTCGTTCGCAACGCCTCGCCGCACCTGATAGCATCGGACGCCTCATCTCGTGAGGCAAACCATCGTCACTCCCGCTACCGTCCTTCGTCGGGTGAACTATGCGGAGGCGGATGTGGTGGTCACGTTGCTTGGCAGCGAGACCGGACGGGTCTCCGCGTTGGCGCGCGGGGCGAGAAAAAGCTCGCGCCGATTCGCGGGTGGGCTCGGCATGGCCGCGACGGGCGAAGCACGAATGCGCGAGCGGGCAGGGTCTGAGCTAATGGTCCTAGAGTCCTTCGAGGTGCGCGACGACCGCGCCGGCCTGGCCACGGATCTTGCCAAGACGGCGCACGCCGCCTATGCCATCGAACTGTGCGACCGCTTGTGTCCGCCACGGCAAGCGGAAAAGGCGGTTTTCGCGTGGCTCGACGAGTTCCTCACCCGACTGAATGCCGGACCGGCGTCGGCCGAGCGCCTGCGCGTGTTCGAGCTCGGCCTTCTGCGTGGCCTGGGCATCGGCCCGTCGCTCGACCGCTGCGTGGTATGCAATCGCGACGATTTAGAAGAGGAAGACGTCCGCTGGCACGCGGACCGAGGTGGCGTCGTTTGTCGCAATTGCTCCGGTCGCGGCGACCTCATGAGCGGCAATACGCGCCGAACCTTGCAGCAGCTTGCGACAACCTCCCTGGCCGACGCCCAGAGCCTGTTTCTTGACCGCGACGTCGGCGCGGGCTGTCGCAGAGCCGTGGTCGGCCTGCTGCGGGAACACGTGCGCGGTCCTTTGCGCTCGCTTGATTTTATCGAAAAAATGTCGGGACACATGTCGGGTTCCCGTTGACTGTCGACGCTATCCGAACGTGTGCGCAGCCTGCCAGCTCTGCTGGCAGCGGAGCATCGCGGGAGGGCTTGGGAACCCGCCCAGGGTTCCCATCACAACCGATCTCAGCCCGCCGTCGTTTCTAATTGATGGCGACATCCTCCGGTCTGCTCGTCGGAGACGTAGACGTGAAGAATATTGCGGGCTAGATTGCCGCCATGCCAGCGACCTCACTCGACACCATCGTCAGCCTATGCAAACGCCGCGGATTCGTGTTTCCGTCATCGTCGGTCTACGGCGGCCTGGGCAGCACCTGGGACTATGGACCGCTGGGCGTCGAGCTGAAGAACAACGTCAAGCGCGCCTGGTGGCGTTCGGTCGTGCACGAGCGCGACGACATGGAAGGGCTCGATGCCGCCATCTTGATGAATCGACTGGTGTGGAAGTATTCGGGCCACGAGGCCACCTTCTCCGATCCCATGACCGACTGCCGCGCGTGCAAGGCACGGCCGCGCGCGGATCACGTTTTCGCGGCACAGAAGGGCCGCGATCCCAAGGGGCTGCCGGAGATCAACGCCGCCATCGAGGCAAAGGAGCTCGCTCTGCCCGAAGTGCGGGTCGAAGGATCTGACCCCGGCCCGCCCCTTCAACCTCATGTTCCGCACCAGCGTCGGTCCGGTGGATTCGGGCGACGATTCTGGGCCTGGTCTACATGCGGCCCGAAACCGCGCAAGGCATCTTCGTCAACTTCGGCAACGTACTCGATACCATGCGCAGAAAACTGCCGTTCGGCATCGCCCAGGTTGGCAAGGCCTTCCGCAACGAAATTACGCCGGGAAACTTTCACCTTCCGCACGCGCGAGTTCGAGCAGATGGAGATCGAGTATTTCGTTCGCCCTGGCGAGGACGAGGCCGCGCATGAAGCCTGGATCGCGGAGCGAACGAACTGGTACCTGAAGCTCGGCATGCGCAAGGAGAACCTGCGCGTGCGCGAGCAGGAAAAGCATGAGCTTGCCCACTACGCCAAGCGCTGCGTGGATCTGGAATACCGTTTCCCTATGGGCTGGAGCGAGCTCGAAGGCATCGCCAACCGCACCGATTTCGATCTGAAAGCCCACAGCCGATCACCCGAAAATCCGGACGCAGTCGGCGAGCTCAAGTACTTCGACCAGGAACAGAAGAAACATCTCGTCCCCTACGTCATCGAGCCTTCGGCGGGCGCCGATCGCGCCACGCTGGCGTTCTTGTGCGACGCCTACGAAGACGCCCTGGTCAAAGAGCCGCCGGCCGAGGAGACCACCAAGCTGCGCGAGCTGGTCGAGAGTTTCGCCAAGTCGGTCGGGCGCCGCGAAGGCATGGCAGCCGATGTAAAACAGCGCCTGGTGGCGACCGCCGAGTCGATCGCGGCCGGGCTGCCCGGCACGTTGCCCCAGCTCATTGGCCTGATGGAAGATTCGGAGGCCGCCACCATCGAGGTGATGAAGAAGGTGCGCGGGGTAGGGGAGAAGATCGCCGAGGAACATACCCGGACCGTGCTCCACCTTCACCCTCGACTGGCGCCCCTGACCGTTGCCGTGTTTCCACTCAAGCGCAATGACGCTCGTCTGGTCGAGATGGCGCGCGGGCTCAAACGCGACCTACAACGCAGCGGCGTACGCGCGGTCTACGACGACACGGGCGCCATCGGCAAACTGTATCGGCGACAGGACGAAATCGGAACGCCATGGTGTGTCACCGTGGATTTCCAGAGCCTGGAAGATCAGACCGTCACCGTTCGGGACCGGGACAGCATGCAGCAGGAGCGGCTCAAGACGGCCGCACTTGCCCCCACCATCGCCGGCCGACTGGCCTGATTCGCAAAACCAACCGAATTCGCACGTCCTTCTCGCATCGACGGGGCTTTCAATCCCCGTCGCTCCCTGATAGAAACCCCCACCGATGCCAACCAAGAAGAAGACTGGAAGCAAAGCCATGAAACCGACCAAAGCGCGAGCCTCCAAGGCGACCAAATGCCAAAGCCAAACCCCAAGCAGCTGGAAAGCGCATCAAGCGCGTGTATTTCTTCGGCGGCGGCAAGGCCGAGGGAAACAAGGACATGAAGAACCTGCTCGGCGGCAAGGGTGCCAACCTCGCCGAGATGACCAACATCGGCGTGCCGGTGCCTCCTGGTTTCACCATCACCACCGAGGTGTGCACCGAGTTCAACGTCGCTGGCGGCAAGTTGCCGAAGGATCTCGACGTCGAAGTGAAGACTGCCGTCGCCAAGATGGAGAAGCTGCTCGGCAAGAAGTTCGGCGACCCAGCCAACCCGCTGCTGGTTTCGGTCCGTTCCGGCGCGCGCGCCTCGATGCCGGGCATGATGGACACGATTTTGAACCTCGGCCTCAATGATGAAACCGCCGCGGGTCTTGCCGCAGCCTCGGGCAACGAGCGCTTCGCCTTCGACTCCTACCGCCGCTTCGTTGCCATGTACGGCGACGTCGTTCTTGAGATGAAGCCGGAGCGCAAGGAGGATCACGACCCGTTCGAGGTCATTCTCAGTGCCAAGAAGAAGGCGATTGGCGTGAAGGTCGACTCTGAATTGCCCGCCTCGGCGCTCAAAGAGCTCGTGGGCGAGTTCAAGGCTGCCATCAAGGAGCACAAGGGTGTGGACTTCCCGACCAACCCGCTCGACCAGCTTGCCGGCGCCATCAAGGCCGTGTTCCGCAGCTGGGAAAACGACCGCGCGAAGGTCTACCGCAAGCTGAACAACATTCCCTCGGACTGGGGCACCGCGGTCAACGTGCAGGCCATGGTCTTCGGCAACAAGGGCGAGGACTCGGCCACGGGCGTGTGCTTCACGCGTAACCCGTCCACGGGCGAAAACCTCTTCTACGGTGAGTTCCTGGTCAACGCCCAGGGCGAAGACGTGGTCGCCGGCATTCGCACGCCGCAGAAGATAGCCGACCTCGAGAAGGACTTCCCGGTCGCCTACAAGCAGCTCTACGAGATTCGCAAGAAGCTCGAGAAGCACTACAAGGACATGCAGGACATCGAGTTCACCGTCGAGAACAAGAAGCTATTCATGCTTCAGTGCCGCAACGGCAAGCGCACCGGCTTCGCTGGCGTGCGTATCGCCGTCGAGATGGTGGACGAGAAGTTGATTGGCAAGGACGAGGCCCTTCGTCGCGTCGAGCCCGAAGCTCTCAACCAGCTGCTCCGACCGGTGTTCGACGGCGCCGCCAAGGCCGCGGCGGTCAAGGAAGGCCGCCTGCTCGCCAAGGGCTTGCCGGCCGGTCCCGGTGCCGCCACTGGGCAGATCGTGTTCTTCGCCGACGACGCCGAGACCTGGGCCGCCCAGGGCAAGACCGTCATCCTGTGCCGTCACGAGACCTCGCCCGAGGACATCCGCGGCATGAACGCGTCGCTGGGCTTCATCACCGCCTTCGGCGGCATGACCTCGCACGCCGCGCTCGTCGCCCGTCAGATGGGCAAGGTGTGCATCGTCGGTTGCGATTCCATCTCGTTCGACTACCACGCCCGCACCATGACCGTGAACTCGGCCAAGGGCGACGACGGTTCTGAAGGAAGGCGACTGGGTGTCGCTCGACGGGTTCACCGGCGAGTTCATCAAGCGGCCGCATCAACACCACCCCTTCGGAAGTCATCCGCGTTCTCATCGAGAAGAACCTGGATCCCAAGGACGCCCCCGTCTATCAGCAGTACGCCAAGCTGATGAAGTGGGCGGACTCCGTGCGCCAGCTCAAGGTGCGCGCCAACGCCGACCAGCCCGATCAGGCCGAAGCCGCCGTCGCCTTTGGCGCCGAGGGTATCGGCCTTTGCCGAACCGAGCACATGTTCTTCGGCGAGGGCAAGATCGGCCCCATGCGCGAGATGATCGTCGCCGAGAACGAGAAGGATCGCAGAGCCGCCTTGGCCAAGCTGCTGCCACTGCAGCGGGACGACTTCGCGGGAATCTTCCGCGCCATGGGCAGCCGCCCAGTGACCATCCGGACCCTGGATCCACCGCTGCACGAGTTCTTGCCCCACGATGAGGCAGGCGTGCGTGAGTTGGCCCAGGCCACCGGCAGGAGCGTGGAGGCCATCAAGGCGCGCATCGCCGACTTGCACGAGTCGAACCCGATGCTCGGTCACCGTGGTTGCCGCCTCGGCGTCACCTACCCGGAAATCACCGAGATGCAGGCTCGCGCCATCATCGAGGCCGCCGTCATCGTCAACAAGGAAGGCATCAAGACCGAGCCCGAAATCATGATTCCGTTCATCGGAACCAAGAAGGAGCTCGACCTGCAGACCGCCGTGGTTCGCGCCGCCGCCGAGAAGGTCATGGCCGAGACCAAGACCAAGGTGAAGTACATGGTCGGCACCATGATCGAAATCCCCCGCGCCGCCATCACGGCTGACAAGGTCGCGGAGACCGCCGAGTTCTTCTCGTTCGGTACCAACGACCTGACCCAGACCACCTTCGGTCTCTCCCGCGACGACGTACCCAAGGTGCTCGCCTCGTACCTCGACAAGGAGGTCTACAAGGTGGATCCCTTCGTGTCGATCGACCGCGAGGGCGTTGGCTACCTTATGAAGCATGCCGTGACCGCTGGCCGCAGCACGCGCAAGGATCTCAAGTGCGGTATCTGCGGCGAGCACGGTGGCGACCCGTCCTCGGTCGAGTTCTGCCACGAGATCGGCCTCAACTACGTGTCCTGCTCGCCGTACCGCTTGCCGATCGCTCGGTTGGCTGCGGCCCAGGCCGTATTGAAGAAGTAGTTAGTGCCCGATCGTTCACCACGACGCGCGCTAGTGCCGACGGGCTTTGCCCGACGGCACTGCCGCGGGGGATTGCAAGGACCCTCTGAGGGTCCTTGTGTCCAACGGAAAGACCGGAAGCGGGCATCGGACAGGGAATTGTCATGAAGAGATCTCCCTTTCTTGCCGCTTCCACGTTTTTTGTCCTCTCTGTGGTGGCGATTGGTGGCGGGTGCAATTTCGGCCAAAGCGGTATTGCACCCCCTACCAATCGGATCTTCCTTCCGGCGGGTCTGATTGCCGACCCGGTCGAGGATTTCCTCTACGTCGTCAACTCGAATTCGGATTTGCGCTTCAACGCAGGCACAGTGGTTGCGGTGCCGGCGCTGAAGCCGAGCGATGCGCTGGCGATCCGTGCCCTGCCAACGCACCCAGCCATGCACCAAGACGCGCTTTTCGCGAACCGAACCAGTACCGGATAACTTCTGCTGCGTCGATTTGGTCGACAGCAACATTATCAATTGCAACGAGCCGCAATATGTCCAAAGCGAGGCCACCATCCAGATCGGCAGCTTCGGTGGTGCCGTCGAACTTCAGCGCTACCAGCGCATCGATACGACGTGGGTTAGCCGCTTGTTCGTCGCGGTTCGCGCTGAACCCTCGATCACCTACGCCGATGCTACCGTGGTCCCGACCAACCCCGCCGACCGAATTCGACGAAGACGGTGTCGATGCGCTGCACGGGGCCCAACAAGCAAGACGGCTCAGCTCCGCCCCTCAACGCTTTCTGTGACGACAATTGGAGAGTCCGCCGGCATGACGGGGATACCACGGGCGCGCTGGATTTGCCCGAGGAACCGCACGTCTTGTCCTATGACAAGAACATGCAGGCGCTCTACGTAGGCCATCTGACAGTGGTGGCGAATTCGCAAGTTCAGGGCGGAGGCGTTTCCAGCCTCGATCTGTGCAATCCGCAAGATGAGTCGTCGCAGGTTCACTTTGCTGGACTGGCGCAACAGACGTTTCTTCCCAACACGCTGTCTCAAGCCGTTGCCGAGCTGTCGCCGGGCGATCCCTTCAATCCCGGCACACGCATCTACGCCACGGCCCGCTATTCGACGGCGATCAGCGGAATGGTCTTGCGCCCGCAGCCGGACGCGACTTGTGCCAATCCCCTGCGCGATCTGACCCTAGTGCCGTCGGAGAGTTTCTACGCGTCTGCCTTTCTTCCGCACGGGGCGGATATTCGAGGGATTCTCTTTTCCGATGACCCCACGGGCGCCTTCACGGAGGCTTTTGTTCTCCATCGCAACGATGCGGACTCGGCGGCCAATCCCGCGGCGATCGAGGTGATCTACCGCCGCCCAATTTCCGACGGCGCGCCCACCAATACTCCCCCCACCAATACTCCCATCGACGTCCTGGAGGTTTGCGGCGGTCCGACTGCCATGCAGATGCATGACGCAGGCCGAGGCAACCGCATCTTTGTCACTTGTTACGACGATGGACAGATCTATGTCGTGGATCCCAATGCGATGGTGGTGACATCCATCATTGATGTCGGGGCGGGTCCCATCAGTTTGGTGTTTCCGCTGCTGGATCCGAGCGTGGGGTATGTTGCCAGCTTCGCCAACAGCCATCTCTCGGTGATCGACTTCGCGCCGGGTAGCCCGACGGAAAACCGGGTCGTCATGCGCATCGGCTTGCCACACGGATACGGAGAATGAGACTTCCCATCACCGTCTCGGTCTTTGCGCTTCTGGCCTCGACCTGCTCGTCGACTCCGGCCGTTATTCCGACCAGGAATCTCGAACACCCGTCGGATATGACTTTCGTTTGCGTGAAGGAGGTCCCGGATAGCAATGGAACGCTCGTGCTTTCGGGCCAGCCCATGGATCCTTCCTGTCACGGTCGGGATGTGGTCGATCCCACGGTGATATTGAGCGGGCAGCGAAACCTCGGGACTTTCACCTTCGTGGCGAATCCCGGTCGCAACGAGGTCGCGGTCGCCGACATGGATCGTTCTCGCTTGATCGATTTGACGCCCGCGGCCCCCGGCTACGGCATGCTTGAGGTCGGTGGAACCCCCGAAGCCATCGCCTCGACCCTGGATGGTTGTTGGGTTGCGACGGCCAATCGAACCACTTGCGATTTTACGCTCATTGATCCCGCCTGCGTGCTGGCGCCAACTTTCTCGACCAGCTCGACCTCTGCGTTGCCCGCCACAGCAACAAACGCCGGAACATGCGACGCCTCTCGCCGCATCGCTGTGAAGACCGGCAGCGGACCAGCGCTCTACGCCGCGATTGGTGAAATCGCTTTTCTTCCTCCCCAGGCGATCCCGGACCCGAACTTGTGTTCGACCAAAGCCACGCCCAGGGCTGTCGTGACTTTCCCCGGCTGCGACATGGTCGCGTTGCTCGATTTCTCCTTCGATGCCCAAAGCGCCACCATCGTCAGCGCGTACTACATCCGGCCCGACTTGCCCGGTGGCTTCCTGGCCGCAGGGACCGATCCCGTGTGCCCCAACGACTGCGATCCGCCAGCCGGTGCCGCGGGGCTGGACGCTGGAAGCGAGGCCGCCGACGGTGGGACAGGTGTCGACGCGGGCATTGATGGAGGGGCCGCGGCTGGGAGCACTTCTTGGCACCTGCAACCCCTGGCACTCGTGCCGGATGGCACGCGGGTCTACGTGGGAAGCCTGCTCGACACGGCGATCACATCGCTGGATATCGGTTTGGCGGGCTTGGCAAATCCGACGCGTTTCACCCTCGCCGAGAATCCCGTCGGCGTGACCCGCTTGCGCCTTGGTGTCGACCCCTATCGCGCCGCCACCGCCGCGAACGCCGACGGCACCACGGGAGGGCAGTTTCTGCGCAACCGCGGAAAGTTTCTCTATGCCTTCACTCGGGACGATTCGATTCGCGTCGTCAACCTGGACCAAGCAACACCGGTAGAGTGTGACGCGAACATCGTTGTTACAGATCCGTCGGTAACAGATCCGGCGAAGGGCTGCTTTCCCGTTGGCTCGACGCCCAGGCGGGCATTGGCCCAAGGTCCCGGTATTCGCATCCCGACCTTTTCCAATCCAGACAGTCCGCCACCCCTGCCGCGCGATATTTCCTTTGCCGATCTGCAACCGACTGTCTCAGACGGCAACTTTCAATCCCTGAGCGGCCAGTTCGGATTCGTGGTCGCGGACAACGGACAGGTCTATGTGCTCAACCTGGCCCCGAAGGGCGAAGACGCTCCAGGTACGGCCCCGGACCAAGAGCAGGTCTTCGCGGCTGCCACCCATTCCTTCCGCGATGCCCGCGATATCGGAAAGTATGCAAGGACCCCTCTGGCGCTAAGCATTGCGCCGCAAAGACAAGTGATCGTTTCCGATCAAGCGTTTCCCACCACCGCAACGTATTCGGCGCAGGACGGGCCGCTCATCAGATCCTTTTCTCCTGACAACGGAATCACGACAGACTGGTTGGACTATCCGGATCCCGACATTCTCATCTCGCGATCCTGGACTGTGACCTGGGAAGGTGCCCTGCCTTATACAACGCGGTCGAGTGGCATCGTTCAATCCGCACCAGACAGTTTGTCGGCGGGTGTGCTGCTCGACTCGGGTGCCAGCTTCTGCAGTAGTGGTGCCCAGCCCGGCGACGTTCTGATGTTTTCCGGGTGCACGCAGAACTCGGATTGCCAACCCGACGACCAGTTCACTTGCCAAGTCGCGGTCTCGGGTGCGCGTGGAATGTGCCTTCCCATCTCAGCGTCCGACAGCGCGAAACTCATCGATAGATGCAGCCGCTTCATGGGCAGTCGCATGCGCTATGAGATTGCCCAGTCGACCCAGACCTCGCTTCGCTTGCAGCTCAAGCTCGACGAGGTACCCAAGACCAAGCTCAATCCGTGCACGAAAGAGACGCAGGATGCGGACTGTCGCATCGACGTGGATCACGGCAAGCTCGCAAGCTCGCCTCCGGACGGTGGCCTTATCCATGCCTTCGAGTGCGTTCAAGTTCGGCCCCCAGAGCAAGAGCCTCCTCGTTGTGTGAAGAGATGCTCGCTCGGGGTCGACAGCGACTGCAGAGCGGGGTACGTCTGCGAAGCGGTTCCTGGGATCCTACCCGGTGCCGCCCCACTTGGGACTGGGTTCTGCGTGGAAGCGCCGCCCCTCGATCCTACCTGCTTCCCGCAGCCCACCATGACCAGCTACAGCCCGCGGTCCATGATCAGCTACAGCGTCCGTGCCGGCCACAGTTTCATGGTCTACGGGTCGTCCACGCCGACCATTTCGTCGGTGCAGGCCGCGGCGGATGGAACCTGCCAACCGCAAGCGCCTTCAAACCCCTCGCTGGTAGCGCGCATTCCACTGTCGGCGCCCCAGTGTCCGGACAGCCTATTTGGCCCCCTGTCGGATCCCGCCAGCTCCGCCAAGTTCGTGCAGCAACTGTCAGCCCAAGCCGGCAGCAATCCCTGCCTCTACCAGGGATCGCGCCCCGACGGAGAGACCTCTGCGTCCGGCGAAGCCGGCGCGCCCGGCGACCACATCCGTGCTTTTTTCCAGAACCCGCAGATTCGCTTCGTGATGACCAATCTGGAGCAATACGCGGGCGATCTGCTCGCGATTCATTTCGAGCTGCAATACGGCTACGTTCCTTTCACCGTGCAGATTCCGAGCTATGAAGTGCTGCTGACCATGGGCACTCGAATCGTCACGGGCCCGCTTCAGACGCCGGAAAGCCCGATCAAGCACGACACGACCCAAGCCTTCAGCTATCCCTATTTGTACGTCGTGGACCAAGGCCGAACCGCGCTCACGCCCGGCAGTCGAGGCCAGGTCCTGCGCATCAACCCGCGCGCCGGAAGCAGCGAGATCGCCTACTTCGACACGACCTTGTCCGGTAACACGCCTTTCCAGCTTCAGTAGCGCGACTTCGGCATGCGAAGTTGACAAGGGTAGGGTGTTAACCTACATTGTAGGCAAATGAGCGATAGCGTTCGCAGTATTGCACGTCAGCTTCTTCACCAAGCGCTCAAGGCGACTCAGGCCGAAGGACTTTTGACTGATGTTCCCGATCAAGTTCCCATCGAGCGGCCCAAGCGGCCGGAACACGGCGACTACGCCACCAACGTGGCCCTAGGTCTGGCCAAGGCCGCGGGCAAGCCGCCACGCGTGCTGGGCGAAGCCATTGCCAAGCACCTGCGACAGATTGGCGATGTGAATCTGGCGGAAGTCACCGTCGCGGGACCTGGCTTCGTGAACCTGCGTTTTTCGGACGCCTTTTGGCAGAAGCGACTTCTCGATGTCCGGCAGTCCGCAGGCGAGTGGGGCAGGGGAGAGGCAAAGCCTTCGCCCAAACTTTGCGTCGAGTACCTCTCGGCCAATCCCACTGGACCTCTGCATTTCGCCCACGGCCGGCACGCGGCGGTCGGCGATTCGCTGACCCGGCTTCTGCGCTTTGCTGGTTACGATGTGGTTCGCGAGTTCTACCTCAACGATGCCGGCAACCAGGTCGCCATGCTCGCGCTCTCGGTGTGGACGCGCTACATGGAAGCGGCTCGCGCCGCCGACGCCAGCGTGCCCGAGGTCACCTTTCCCGAGAACGGCTATCGCGGCGACTACATCCGTGGCATCGGTCGGCTGCTTCTCGAACGTGACGGCAAACGATGGATTGGCGTCGAGCCACCCGCGGATATCGAACCGGTCAAGCAATTCGCTATCGAAAGTTGCCTGGCCATGATCCGCGCGACGCTCGGCCGATTCGATGTGGATTTCGACGTCTGGCAGAGCGAACGGGCGCTGCACGAGGCGGGCGACGTCAAGGCGACGCTTGAACAGCTCGACAAGGCGGGATTCATCGAACGGCGAGACAACGCGGTTTGGCTGCGCACCACCGCCCTATGGGGCGACGACAAGGATCGCGTGGTGGTGAAGTCCGACGGCCTGCCCACCTATCTGCTGGCGGATATCGCCTACCACAGAAAGAAGCTGGCGCGTGGGTTCGACGAGCTGTGCGACATCTGGGGCGCCGACCATCACGGACACATCCCGCGCATGCAAGCGGCACTCAAGGCACTGGGTGCCAATCCCGATCAGCTGTCGGTCATTCTCATCCAGATGGTCAGCCTGCTTCGCGACGGCAAGCCCGTGGCCATGGGCAAGCGCGAAGGCGAATTCGTAACCCTCGACGCCGTGGTCGACGAGGTCGGCCGGGATGCGACCCGTTTCTTCTACCTCATGCGCCGTCACGATACGCCGCTTGAGTTCGATCTGGAGCTGGCCAAGCGGCAGTCGATGGACAATCCGGTGTACTACGCACAATACGCGCATGCGCGTTGTGCCTCGCTGCTGCGGCGGGCGCAAGAGCTCGATGCGCCAACCCACGCGGTTACGCCGGAATTGTTGCGCGCTCTCACGTTACCCGAGGAAATCGCTGTGCTGCGCCGGCTGTCGGATTTTCCCGACTTCCTGTCCGACGCCGCCAGTGCGCGCGAGCCGCACCGACTGGTGCAATACATCCAGGAATTGGCGAGTGATTTCCAGAGCTACTACACGCGTTTGCAGAAGGTGCACGGGGACAGCATTCTGCCTCAGCAGCGCCAGCGGGTGGGGAATTGGCGCGCGAGCTGGAATTGGGAACGGACCGCCGCTCGCCTGGCTTGGGTGGAGGCCATCCGCCAGGTGCTGGAAACCGCGCTATCGCTGCTGGGCGTCTCCGCCCCGCGCGAGATGAAGCGCGCCGAAACCACCGAAGATGCCGCCGAGGAACCGTAAAGGGATCCCCAATTCAATTCATCGCCCAATTTCGCCGAGGAGAATGCCATGGGATACACTTCAGGGACTGCGATGGAAGATCGAGGCCTGCGTGACATCGAACGTTGGCGCGACAAGATCGAGGTGCGTCTCGACAACCGCCAGGTCTTCTTTCTGTTCTTCGGCAGCGCCTTGGTGGCCTGCATGCTCTTCGTTCTTGGCGTGATCGTCGGAAAGCGTCTGGAATCGCGCGGCCGGGCGGTTTCGCCCGAGATTGAAGATCCATTGGCCTTGCTCGACAAGGTGGCCACGAGTCCGCGCCTGGCGCAATCCGGGGTGACCTTTCCGCAGGCGTTGTTTGGCACGGCCAACAAGGTCCCGGTGGACAAGCACGCCAAGAAAAATCTACTGCCCGCCGCCGAGGACGATTCGGCTTCACGCAAGACCGTCGCGCTGTCCAAACCCGGCGAGGGCAATGCCCTGGTTGCGCCGGCGCCAGCCGCGGAAGCCAAGCCCGCACCGGCCAAGCCCGCAGCCAAACCGGAAAGCAAACCCGCCTTGGCCACAGCCGAAGAGAAATCCGTCCAAGCCGCGCTGAACAAGGCCAAGCCGGCCGAGGTGAAAGAGTCCAAGCCCGTGGTCATTCCAACCGTTGCAGCAGCTGGTGACAGCAAGAGCAAGGGGCGCTACACCCTCCAGCTGAGCTCGTTTCAGGACAAGAGCGAGGCCGAAACCTTCGCCAAGAAGTTCGAAGGCGAGCGGCCCTACATGGTGGTGTCCGAGATCCCGGGCAAAGGCACCTGGTACCGCGTCCGTGTGGGCGACTACGCCTCTTCCAAGGACGCACTGGCCGCCAAGCAGTCCTTCGAGAAGAAGCACAGCGCGATTGCCTACGTCACCCAGAAGTAGGCAATCGCGGCGGCGACCATCCGCCAGACCGCATGGCAATTGACCAACGCGTGAACCTGGCTTGTGGGCAGACACCTGACAAGCGTCTCAAATCCCTGACCATCTGGGTCGTGTTCGAGGGTCGTGTTCCGAGGGTCGTGTTCTAGAGATGCGCTACGGGCGCGAGGGTCGCGTTCCGAGGGTCGTGTTCTAGAGATGCGCCACGGGCGTGCGAAATCGGGTGGAACAGGCGGGCTGCTGGTCTTCCCCAGCCGCGACTAGGCGCCCAAGATCGAGAAACCGATGCTTCCACAGCGCAATCTGAGCCGGGGGATGATTGGTGGCAGCCACGACCTCGACAGTGAACAGGCGTTCCCCAAACGGGGCAGGGTGCCGGCTACTGGTCTTTCGTTGAACTGAATCGCGCCAGCTACGCAGCGGTGGGATCCATCGCTGGGCCGAGGACCGCTTCCTCAACTGCCTCAGCGGCCTCGCAGGCAACCTTGCCGAACTTGCGCATCCAGAAGGTGCCAAACGGGAACACGACGTTCGCCAAGCCTGCCATGTGGCTCCGGAACGCATCCCGGTAGCGCTCGATGAATGCGCGGTTGCGCAGAATCGCTTCGATGCGCGCCCACTTGCTCTTGGCGGCCACGCGCGGGTTCATCTGGAACCGCGGTGCGTGGCTTTCGGGACAGTGGAAAGGTTTCTGCCCGAGGATGCGTGCTGGCCCGAGAACGGCGATGCCCCTATCGGCGCGGCGCTGTCGGTGTTCGGCTTCTTTGTTGCGCACGCGCTCGGTGACCATGTGGGCCCACTCGATTTGCTCGAGAGCTTCGAAACCGCGCGGCCTGGCGATCCTGAGGCTGACGAACTCGGGCATTCCGCCGTCATCGCGGAAGAAGTGCTTCGGTCGTGTGGCGGTGATGTGGCCGCCGGAGATTGTGGCCTGGAAGGTGGCGACTCCTGGCCATTCCTCGACGGTGTCGACCAGATCCGCGGCTGCGGGATTGGTGAATGCGTAGGTCATCTTGTCGAGGATGTCGTTGGGCTCGACCAGTCGAACGACGGAGGTGGGTTCGGAGGACCAGAGGTTTTCGAAGTGGCCAAGGTGGGCGTTCTGGCAGCGTGCGAGTAGGCCATGGAAATGCTCTATAAAGATGGGGAAGTTGCCATCTGGGTCGTGGATGCCGGTGTGATGATGGTTGGACATGGCGATGGAGAATGTGACATCCACGCTCGCTCGCTTGGCTGCCAGCACGAGGCAGTAGATAAAGGCGTTGTTGGTGTCCTGGTCGGGGCGCAGGAAGAAGCGTCGCTCGGAACAGCGGCGGGTGATCATGTAGTCACAACCGGGCACGACTTGGCGAGGGAGGGTCATGCACTGGTTTTCGGAAATGCAGAGAAAAGGTTGCGCGAAAAGTACCCTCGGCGAGAAAAGTACCCTTGGAGGGGCTTCCCCCCGGAGGGGCTTCCCCCCCAAAAAGTACCCTCGGAGGGGCTTCCGGGAGGGGCTTCCGGAGAAAAGCGTTCGCTAGAGTGAGCCGCTTTCGAATGAATCGACACTCAGTGGGAATGAAACAGCGACTCTCCGCGGAAACCCTCGTTGTTCTCGCATTGGCCTTGGTTGGGGCGGGCTGTAGTGGCGGTAGCGGCGCGATCGGATCGACTGGCGGCGGCACGGGCGGCAACTCGACCGGCACCGGGGGCTCGGGAGGTGGCGGAACCGCCAAGGTGACCACCCTGGCCGACACCAAGGCGTTCAAAGACCTGACGGATGCAGAGCTCACGCAGCTTTGCAACGACACGTTCGCCTACTTCGGATCGTCCATCAGTAGCGCTGACCGCTGCAAGTGGGCGGGGCTGCAAGCGGCGTCGTCGAGCAGCCCGGAATCGGACGCAAAGATGCAGACGACCTGCGCCACTCATCAGAACCTCTGCAACACGGCTGACGCCGGCACGGGAAGCAACTTCTATTGTTTCGGCTCGATCGACCCGCTATGCACGGCAACTGTCGCCCAGTACTCGACCTGTATCAGTGACGAGACGGCGGGGTTCGGCAACACCGTCAAGGGGTTCCCGGCCTGCGGCGCAATCAAGATCTCCGATGTCCCCTCGATCATGGACGCCGAGCTCGCGACGCCGCCCGCGAGCTGCGCGACCTTCGCGAACGCCTGCAGCGGCCTGGATGTGCCAAATCCCTTGACCCTTTAACGCGAACAGCACGGTCGGTTGACCAACGGTTCCGAAGAAAGGACCACACATGCGCTTTCCATCCACTCTTGCGCTTGTCGCCGCTGCGGCGGCTCTGTCGGCTTGCTCCTCCTCCGGCAGCCCATCCGGCCCAGGTGCGTCCGGGGGCAGCGGGGGCAGCTCCGCGTCCGGCGGCAGCTCGGGCTCCGGCGGTGGTACCGGCGGCTCGGGATCCGGTGGCGCAGCGGGATCGCATGCAACCGGCGGTGGCCCGGGGTCGGGCGGGACAACAGGCGGCTCAGGAGGCTTAGGTGGCTCGGCTTCAGGTGGCTCGGCTTCAGGTGGCAGCAGCGGCGGAACAGCCGGCGCCTCCAGCAGCAGTGGTGGCGCAGGGGGATCGCATGCAACCGGTGGCAGCTCGGGGTCGGGCGGGACAACAGGCGGCTCAGGAGGCATAGGCGGCTCGGCTTCAGGCGGCTTGGCTTCAGGTGGCAGCAGCGGCGGAACAGCCGGCGCCTCCAGCAGCAGTGGCGGCGCGAGCGGCAGTGGCGGCAGCTCGACGGATGGGGCCGACGGGGGAGTCGCCCTCCGCGGGCCGTGTGACATCTACGCAGCCGCCAGCACCCCGTGCGTCGCGGCGCACAGCACGGTCCGCGCCCTCTACGGAGCGTACAGCGGCAAGCTCTACCAGGTCAGGCGCTCCTCGGATATGACGACCCACGATATCCCGGTCTTGAGCCCGGGTGGATTGGCCGACTCGGCCCAGCAGGACGCGTTCTGCACCGGCATGACCTGCACCGTCTCGATCATCTACGACCAATCCCCGATGGGGAATCACATGCCGGTCTCGCCGCCAGTGCACTGGCTACCAAACGGTGGTAAGGAGGCCAACGCCACAGCCGCGAGGATCACGATCGGCGGCCATACGGTCTACGGCATTTTGTTCCCGGCAGACTCCACAGACACGTATCGCAACAATGCAACAAAGGGCGTCGCGACCGGCGACATGCCCGAGGCGATGTATATGGTTGCCGACGGAAATCGTTACAACGGTCGATGCTGCTTTGACTATGGAAATGTCGAAAGCACCGGTAATCCCGATGGCCCCGGCACGATGGAAACTCTGAATTTCAGCAATATTCCCAATTGGTCGACGGGCGCGGGCAATGGTCCGTGGGTGATGACCGACCTCGAAAGCGGCGTGTGGGCCGGCGGCGGGGCCACGGTTCCAAGCAACACACCTCTGATTGCGAAATACGTGACGCTCATGCTCAAGGGGCCGTCGGGTAATCACTTCACGCTGAAAGGGGGGGACGCGCAATCCGGCGCTCTGGCCATCAAATGGGACGGCGCCCGCCCCTCCGGGTACAGTCCGATGCACAAAGAAGGTGCTGTCGAACTGGGGGTCGGAGGGGACGGAAGCGGCGGCGGGACGGGCATCTTCTTCGAGGGGGCCCTCACCGCCGGCAGTCCCCCGGATGCGGTCGACGATGCCGTTCAGGCCAACATCGTCGCCGCCGGCTACGGGAAATAGCCCCGCTTCCGTCCTACAAGCGCCGCAGGACCCGGCCGGGGGTTGTTTTCAGGCAACCGTTCGAATCGTGCCAATCAAATCACCGGTAGGACAAATGGGCTTACGCCTTCGTGCAAAAGGTCTGCGCACGCAGCTCGCCTAGAACATTAACCCGACGTTGAAGTGCGTCCGCCAAGTATCGTCCCCAGGGTGGCGGTTGAGGGGTATGGCGAAGGATAGACTCAGGTCGCCGACCGGCAACTTGATCACCAGCGGCGAAAAGCCGACGCCGTGGCGGAAATCGGCAGCGGAAATGTCGCTAGGTGAGTAGCCGACCATGCCGCTATCCAAGAACACAGCCCCATAGAGCGGCGGCGCGATAGGGAATTGCAGATCGATATTCTGCAGGATGCGCAGATTGCCACCGACAGGACGGTACTGAACGTAGCTAACGCCGTTTTCACCGAGCACCCCTGGCACCCTAATGGTTTCGGTGAGCGCATAGTCGAGCTGGTATCCGCGAATGCTGGTATCGCCGCCGGCGAAGTAGCGTTCAACCTTGGGTAGCAGCGCGGCCCCGCCAAGCGGAAGGCCCTGGTCGTAGCGGATGCTGTAGCGCAGGCTGAGCCAGGGCAAGAGCGGTACGACCGACAATCCGCGGCCGTAGAGCTTGACGAAGGTATCTTGTCCCACGTCGAACGACAGTGCGGGTAGGGCCACCTCGACACCGGCCGCGACCTTGAATCCGCGCGAGGGGACGAGCACATGGTCCAGTCGATGCCATTCCACGCCAGCACTCAGACTGCTGACGAAGGTACCGATACGAACCGTGGACTGATCCTCAAAAGGGCCCGGGTTTGCGCCGCGAATGAGCAACTCGGTCCTGGATGTGTTGCGCAGGTTGTAGCGAACATTGGCGTCGATGCCGGGATACACTTCACGGGAGAAGCCGAACGATCCAGTGCCAGAGTGAACATCGCCGAGCCGAAGGGTGGCTTGCTTGAGATAGCCACCGACGATCTCCATACGAAAGAGCGTGCCGAGAAAGCGCGGATTGAGAAAGCTGGCGGTGTAGTTGGTTAGAGAAGGGCCATAGGCCAACTGCGAGGTAAGGGTCCAACCGTGTCCAAAGAGGTTGCGGTGTTCGTAGCCGAGCGCTCCGTACTCCCCAAGGGGAAACGAAGACCCGGGGGTGGCTTGGTCGGTGGATGCGCCGGCGCCGACCCGGATGACGCCCCAGTGATCGTGCCGTTCCTCCACCTCGACGACCATGGGGACGACGGGATCGCTCGCGCTCGCGCCGGGGAAGCTCACCGGATTCGGGTTGTTGAACAACTGGATGAGCGCCAAATTGCGTTGCGCCCGCTCCATTCCCTGCGTGGTCAGAATGTCGCCCGTGCGCAGTTCCACCCACGTCAGGATGGTGTTGTCCGTGGTGAAAAAATTTCCCCGCAGGAAAATGGGGCCAACCCGAACCTGGGGACCCAGCTTGATTTGCCACGCAACCTGCATCTCTGCGCCGTGCCGCTCGGTCTTGGCTTCGACCTGGGCGTACCTGTATCCGTCGTCGCCCAGCGCTCGCTTGATGCGGCCCTCGTCGCGCTTGATCAAGGCCGGCTGGTAGGGAGCGCCGAGCAAGGTCCGCAGGGAATCCATATAGAAGTCGTCGTCACGCGGCAGCGTCTCGCCCGGGACCACGCACTGGAACTCCATGCCCGCCACCCACACAAGAGGCGCCTCTTCGACCAGAAAGCGAATATACAAGCTCTCGGCATCACGCCAGATGGCTTCTTCCGCGCGCTCGATGGTGGTTGGCAGCGGACGCCACAGACCCGGTCGCGGCGCGATCTCCGCGCGCACCTTGGTGTCGGGATAGCCGACGGCGGCGTAGTGGTCGGCCAAACTCTCCACATCAAGATTGATCTGGCGCAGGCTTGCAAAGCCGCCTGCGCCCAGACCCAGAACGCCCAAGAATGGGTAGACGTGCGTGCGGATGCGGTCGGCAAGAGCATTCGAAGGGATGGCTCGATTGCCTTCGAAGGAAATACCGCGTACTTTGAGCAGCGGTCCTTCATCGATGACGAAGATGAGGCGATCCGATTGCTCTGAGGTACGCTCGCGCCGCCAGGTCACCTTGACCAGCATGTGCCCGTTCTCGTGGTAGACGTGCTCGAGGGCGGCGGCGCTGGCGGTGGCTTCCACGTCGTCGTAGGCGCCGTGTGAGAGCAAGGTCAGGGAGTCGAGAAGCGTCCCGGCCGAACGAGTCCGGTTGCCTTCAAAAGCAATTTCGACGTGCCTGCGCTCGCGGATGTCGACGGCAAGCCGGACGCTTTTCGCCTCGCGATCCAGGCTGGTCGCTGGGTCGAAGTCGTCCTGGATGCGCACGCCGGGGAAGCCGATACGGCGGTAGTGAGCAACCAGACTTGCGATGTCTTGGCGCAAGACCGACCGCCGAAAGGGCTGGGGGAGGATCCACGCGGAGTACCACCTCCCGTGGCGAAAACCATCAGCGATATCCTCGGTTGGAAGTGCGGTCGCGCCGGTCACCGTAAGTGGGCCAAGCGGGTAGGCGGGCCCAAGATTGACCCGCACCAGGAGGCTCACCCCAGCCGGCAACTTGCCGTCGTCGTGCAGTTCGATGTTCACCCCCGCTTCCCAGTAGCCTTGCGAGCGCAGGAAGTCGCGCACATGATCCGCCTCGGTGGCGATGAACGTGTCCCGTTCGGTCCCGGCGGGTGGAAGTTTCATGCCGGGGCGGATGCTGAGCTTGCCGACGACGTCTTCTTGGCGCACGCCTCCGAGGACGCTCGGCTGGTTGCCGGAGACGAAGATGCGGCGGACGCGATCGAAGGCGCGGAGCTGGACATGGAGGCGGACGCCATCAGCCTGCGCCAGCGGGGTGATCTCGGCCGCGTAGCCGATGACTTGCAGGATTTGCTTTAGGCGTGGAATCGTTCCGATGGGCATGCCAACGCGGTCGGCGTCGCCGGACGTGACGAAGGGCGATCCCTCGCCGGCAAAGCCCGTCAACAGGGCTTCAATGTGGCCCGGGGGATCGATGCTGCCTTCGACCACAAAGCCGCGGATGTTGGGCATTGCCGCGGCCACCGGGGTCGGGGACTCGATCTGACCGAGTGCGTGGCGCTCCGACGACAGGGCCAGCATTCCTGCGAGAAGTAGGGCGTGGTGTGAAATCCGAAACACGTGGGGAGCTCAGCGTATCAGTCGGTCATGGATTCGGGAATCGCAGCGGGTATTCGAACGTCAGCTCCAGCTTGAAGATATTGCTAGTCTGCATGGGGAAGCCTTGCTGCAGGGAATAGGTCAGGCGGTCGCCGATCACGTTGCCGGTTAGGTAGTCGCGAATCCAGGCCTGGGCTTTGGCTTGGTAGCGTTCTTGGCTCTGGAAGCCGCGCAAATAGGACATTTCCAAATTGAATTCGCGCGTGGTGCGTGCCTGAACCTTGACTTCAACGCCATCGGCTCCCACCGTGGGAAGCAATTTCCACTTCCGGCCGGTGAGCATCTGCAGGGTATCGTCGATATAGGGTTCGACCAGGTTCGATACGGTGTCGCGCGATGCCTGGCCGAGCATGTCGAGTCCGCTTTGCTGGTTCATCCCGAAGATTTGCCCGGTGTTGCCGCTGAGATTGTCGGTGGTCCGGCCGGAAAGCAGGAGCAGCATGGTCTGGTTTCGATCCATGCCATCCGTGGTCGATAGGTCGATGGTTGCTTGGTTGATGGGACCGTTGATCTTCATGAGCACGACGTGCTCGTTGCCCGCGGAATCGAGCACATTCGGGTTCTGCGCCTCCAGGTTGAGCTCCGGCGTGTCGCCAGCCGCGATGGACTTGGTGGGCACGAAGGTCACGTGGTTGACGTTGGGGGAAAGCTCGAAATCGCCACGTAGACCGATGATGTGAAAGCTGCCATCGGTGGGGCGGATCTCGCCCGAGAGGGTCGGCACGGACAGGGTACCGCCGACGCCAAGATCGATGATCACGTGAATTTCCGCCGGGGTCAGGTTGTTTCGCACCACGAAGCCGTCGCCCTCGGTGCGCACGCGCAAGTCGAGCGCCAGTTTCTCGAGCAGTGGTTGGCCCGCCCAGAAGGGCTTCGATCCGGAGGATTCGTTGATGCGCGAGGAGAGTACGAGATTGCTTACGCTGAAATCCTGCAAGTACCGTCCCGAAATCAGACGCACGTCGCCGGAGAAGGCAAGGCCGTCGCTAGGATTGCCCTTGAGCTCGGTTCGAAGCGACAGGTCGTCGACTTCGAGACCCTGGTCGCGATACGCAAGCCGATTGCCAGCCAGTGGAAAATCGATGGCATCCCACACGAGCTCGGGCCGCAGGCTGCGAAAGTGTACGCGGCCGGGCCGCACGCCCTTGGCACCAATGAGCAACTCGCCCTCGTCGTCGAGGCGGACCTTCACGTCGGTCAGAAGGAGCTCGTGGCTGGACAGCTCGACGGTACCGCTCTGAACCGCAACATGGCTGCTGATCCCGCGCAGGCGCATCTGGATCTCGCCTAGATCAATGCGCGCGACGATCTGCGGATTATCGAGCTTGCCCGACACCTTTGCCGAGATGGACGCTTTGCCCGAGACGTCGGAGACCGCGCTCGGAGCGATGGATTCGAGTAGGCTGGCGTTCACCTCTCCTTTGGCGCTGAGTGCGACGGATTCTGGGGTGAAAGCAGGACCAAGGTTCACCTTGCCGGCCAACTTCATGGTGGCATCGCCGATGGTGACGGCCAGGTCGGAGAGCTCGACCGCGGACGACGTGAGTCGCACCGCCCCCGACGGAATCAGCAGGGATTGTTCGAAGCCGCGCGCCTCGGCCCGAACCGGCCTCAAAATGGCGATCTGTCCGCTCAGGTCGGGCTTCTTCACCGAACCCCCGGCATGAACCTCAAGGCCGATGCCCCCGCCGAGCGTGGTGAGCTTGCTGGCCACGAGCGGTTGCAGGAATTCGAGGTCTAACTTGCCTCCGAAGTCAGCCTTCACGGCTTGGTCCACGACGTCGCCCTTGCCGTCCTTGATGGCCCGCACCTCGGCGGACAGGGTGAACTCTCCGCCCCGAGTGGCAAAACGGGCGGGTTCCACGACCACCTTTTCGGTGTCGGTCGCGACGTGCAGGTCGCCGGCGTTCTTGAGCCAGATGGTTTCCTGTCCCGTGCTGCCGTCCTCCCGCTCGATCTCGCGCGTGATCGAGGCCTCGATCTGCGACAGGCGAACGTCGATGCTCGGCAGGTGGCCCGGCTGCATTTCGAGACCTATCTGGCCGGACAACGCGGTAGTGACATCTTGCTTCTTGAGCTCGGGCAGCAGGTTTTCGGCGTGCAGATTCCGGAAGGACAGCAAGGCCTTGGCCCGCGGACCCTTGGGGCCGTAGCCGCCGGTGGCATCGACGTCTATCAGCTTGAACAGATTTCCCCCCACCGCTACGCCGCCGTCAGCCGTCGGATTGAGGGCAAGGGTCGCGTCGCCGAGCTTGATGTCGAAGGCGCGCACGTCGGCAAACGAGATGGTGCCCTCGACGGCAGGTGCTTCCACGTTGCCTGTTACGTGCAAGTCGATGGATAGGCGCCCCGAAACCGGCGCTTCGACCTTCGCAGTGGCTAGGATGGTGGCGATGGGCAAGTCGAGAATCTTGATGGTCCAGTCGATGGCAAGCGGCTTGTGCGCCAGGTTGACCTGTCCCTCGATGCGGATGTCGCCACCGGCTTTCGCGGCCACGTGGCAAAGCTTGACCACGAGCGTGTTTTTGTCGGCTTCGATGTCGATGCCTTCGAGCAGCCAGGCCTGGCCAAGAACCTCGACGGTGGTGCTGGCCGGCACTTGAAAGTGCACCTTGGGCTTTTTGGTCGTTCCCGAGGCGGTCAAGGCAAACGAGACTTGCCCCGACACGACGCCCGAGGTGATCATCTGTTGCAACGAGAGCTTTTTGCCGTCGAGGTGGAAATCGAGAATGGGCGCGGCCAACATCTTGCCCACGCTCTTTTCGAACAGCTTGGCGCTGCCTCCGCCGTCGATGGCCCCCCCGGCGATGCCAGCGTGCAGAGATTCCACGCTCAGCGTTCCGTTGTGCAAGGCGAAGTTGGTGGTCAGCTCATCGACGGCAGGAATGCCGGTCTTGCCACCACCGATGCCCTTGACCTCGACTCGGCCATTCGCGCTCGGCCGATCCATGCTGCCGGTCACGTCCACGGCCAGGGCCGCGCTTTTCGCCAAGGGGCCCATGTTCATGGTCGAAAGAACCGTGGGTAGATCGGATGCGCCGATGCGCAAGCCGACATCGACCAGCTTCTTGGCCAGCTCGACCTTGCCGCGAATATCGGCCGTCGCCCCCGGGATGGCGATGTGCAACCCGGACGTGCTCGCCGACTCGGCCGATGCCTGGGCCTGGCCCGTGATGCGAACCGAGCTGGGGATCGCGTTCTGTCTGAACGACCGGTCGTAGCGTAGGTCAAGATCGGAGACGCGAACGGATTTCTTGTCGCCGATGTGGGCAGCGATTCCGATGTGCCCCTGCATCTTGCCCGCGGCAAGCCTTTTGAGTCCTTTGGGCAGGTAGCCGTCGGTGCCAAAACGGTCGAAATTGAGCCGGGCAGTGATGTCGTCTCCGGCCATGGTCAACTTGGTCGAGAACCTTCCGCCCGACGGCGATTGCAGCGACAGGTCCTCGACTTTGACGGTCATGGTGGGCGCAGTGGTGGCGAATTCCAAGCCTGCCTTGAGGGAAATCTGCCGCGCCTCGTAGGTTTCGAAAGCGGCATCCAAGTTGCTGATGGAGGCGGCTATCTTGAGCGTGTCGTACGGATCCCACAGATCGCCCACGACCTTGGCATTGTCGCCCGAGAGACGCAGACCGGTGATGTTATGCGGCTTGGCCACCGCGGTTAGGGCATCGACGGCGTGCTCGAATTCAGCGTGGATCTTGATACCGCCAACCGAGTTCGCGCCGTAGATGCCGGTGAAAAAGCCCTTGCCGACGAGGTCGCTGCGCCCGGTTTTGGCCAGACGCAGGTCCAGGAAAATATCGTCCGACCACTCGCGTGTGGTTGCCACGCGATTGACGAACACCTGGTCGAAAGGCAGCTCCTCGGATATGACCCTCAGGTAGCCACCCTCGCGCGCCTCCAGATTGGTTACCTCGAAACCGACAAAACCATCGCCATCGACCAGCAGCGAAGCTGGTGCGTGAATGTCGCGCAGATCGAGCCCCCACGCGCCCGGAAAATCGAAGATGGCGCGAAAGCCGTCGAGCTCCGCGTTGACGATCTGAAACACGAACCCTTTTTCTTTCTTGGCGCCTGGCGGTGGCGGGGGTGTGGGCGGGGCGGGGTGCTTGGGATCGAATGCCGAGAGGAACCCGATGCCCTTCAGCTTGGTCATCTTGGAGAAGGACCAAACCGACCTAGCCGGCCCCACGTGGAGGTCGGAAAGAATGATTCCGCCGCCAGCGATGAGCGTTTTGAGGCGAACGCTCACCTCCAAATGCGGGACGTCGAGCACGGTGGTGCCCTCGGGATCCTTGATGACCAATCCCTCGACCACCATGGGCGTAGGCCGGTCGGTCACAAGGTCGATAAGCAGGCGTGGCTTCCAGGAAATGGCACCGAAGTGAAGCGAGCCCTTCATCTCGGGCAGCACGCCGTTCACGATTTTGGCCAGACGTTCGCCCTGGACGAAGAAGATCGCCCCCATCAAAACGACCCCCACGAGGGCGAGCAGGCCGGCCAGAACGTAGGCCACGACCTTGGCTATCTTTCGTCGTAACTGCGCGGTCACACTAGGGGCAGAGTACCCCGACCACGCGCGCCCCGCCAAGCGGAGTCGGTGGTTGTATGCACGCAACTTTCCAGGAGCCCTATCCGAGAAGGTTGTGTGTTTCTCGACAACATCCTGCCCATCCTTTGGCCCGCCCACTGCGCTGGCTGCAACGCACTTGTCGAAGAGGGTGCCGGCTTCTGTCGCGCCTGCGATCTCAGCCTGGTTCCGCTCGGGCCCGGTTGTCGAGGTTGCGCAATGCCCACTGAAGGCGGCCGACTTTGCGGCGGCTGTCGGCGAAATTCGTTTCCCTTCGTGCGGGCCTTCGCCGCACTTGCCTACGGGGGGGCGCTAACTCAGGCGCTCCTCCGCTTCAAGCACGGCGGCCACCGCCATCTGGCCCGCCCGCTGGCCGCCTACTTGGCGCCGATCCTGTGCGAGGCGGCAAGGCTGGGCCCTGACGTCATCTGTCCGGTACCACTTCATCCTCGTCGTTTGCGCCAGCGCGGCTACAACCAAGTGCTTGAGCTTCTGCGCGTGGCTGGTAGGGCGTTGCCACGCGACAGCCGTATTCACGTCGTTTGCGACGCGTTGTCGAGAACGATTGATACGCCAGCGCTCGGCCACCAGTCGCCCGCGCTGCGAGGCCAGATCGTGGCCAAGGCCTTTGCCGTTGCTGACCCTCGGGCGGTGGCCGGCAAGCACGTTCTGGTGGTGGACGACGTCATGACCACGGGAGCGACGCTTGCCGCATGCGCCCGGACACTCCTGGCCGCTGGCGCCAGCAGGGTGATGGTCGCCGCCCTGGCGCGCGCGGTTTGATCCGAGCTGTTTGACCGTTTTGACTATTCCCTCCTTGACACACGATTTCGGATCGCTAAGGTAGCCGCCCTGGACAAGAACAGCGCACAGGCATGTAGCTCAGTGGGAGAGCACTACCTTGACACGGTAGGGGTCGGCGGTTCAATCCCGCCCATGCCTACAAGCAACCTAGACTGGGAAAGCCGAGCAATTCACTGCTGGAATGCTATTCTTCGCAGCCGTTGCTTCCCCATCACCTCAATGCCTTGGCCTTTCTGCGAACCGCCGGAACCTTCGCTTCCGCGAGTGCCACTGACGGATGCTTCGCGCTCGGAGATCATGAACCGTGAGTGAGCCTGTTCGCCCCCGCGACAAGGGGGATGTTCCCGACGATCCCTTGTCTCGTTTGCGCCACTCAGCGTCACACGTCATGGCCGATGCCGTTCGCCGCCTTCGCCCGAAGCGCCAAGGTGACCATTGGCCCCGCCATCGAGAACGGCTTCTACTACGATTTCGACACCGAGCCGTTCGCGCCCGAGGACATCGAGCGCATCGAGGCCGAGATGGCCAAGATCGTCGCGCAAGAACCTGCCCTTCGAGCGCAAGGTGATCTCGCGCCAAGAAGCCCTGGAGATGTTCGAGGGCAAGGGCGAGACCTACAAGGTCGAGATCATTCGTGGCATTCCCGAGGGCGAAGAAATTTCGCTTTTCCAGCACGGCGATTTCGTTGACCTGTGCGCCGGCCCGCATGTCGAGCGCACTGGAGAAATCAAGGCCTTCAAGGTGCTTTCGTTCGCCGGCGCTTACTGGCGCGGCGACGAGACACAACCAACAACTTCAGCGCGTGTACGGAACCGCCTTCACTTCGAAGGAAGAGCTGGCTGCGCATCTGGCTCGCCTGGAAGAAGCCAAGCGCCGCGACCACCGCCTGCTGGGCAAGCAGCTCGACCTCTTCTCCGTCGACGAGTTGGTCGGACCGGGCTTCGTGCTCTGGCACCCCAAGGGCGCCATCCTGCGCTTGGTGCTGGAGGACATGATTCGCAAAGAGGTCGTCAAACGCGGCTACCAGGCCGTGTACACGCCGCACGTGGCGCGCGAGCAGCTGCTCGAAAAATCAGGTCACCTCGCGCACTACAAGGACAACCTATTCGGCGGCATGGAGCTGGAAGGGCAGCGCTACCTGGTCAAGCCCATGAATTGCCCCTTTCATGTGGCTATTTACCGCTCGCAGCTGCGCTCCTATCGCGAGCTGCCCATCCGCTACTCCGAGCTGGGCACGGTCTATCGCTACGAGCGGTCGGGCGTGCTGCACGGTCTTCTGCGCGTGCGCGGTTTCACCCAGGACGACGCGCACTTGTTCATCACCGAGGACCAGATCGAGGCCGAGCTCGACGCCTGCGTTCGCTTCGGCATGGATGTCCTGCGTCTGTTCGGGTTCGAGGACGTGAAGTTTTTCATGTCCACGCGGCCCAAAGACTTCATGGGCGAGATCGAAGCGTGGAACAAGGCCGAGGCCGCGATTCGTCGCGTGCTGGAAGCCACCGGCCACCCGTTCGAGGTCGACGAGGGCGGTGGCGCGTTCTACGGCCCCAAGATCGATCTCAAGATTCGCGATGCCCTGGGCCGCGAGTGGCAGTGCACCACCTTCCAGCTCGACTACCAGATGCCCGAGCGGTTCGGGCTGGAATACGTGGCGTCCGACGGATTCCGCAAGCGCCCCATCATGATCCACCGTGCCTTGCTGGGCTCCATCGAACGCTTCATTGCGGTGCTCATCGAGCATTTCGCGGGCGCCTTCCCCATGTGGCTGGCGCCCGTGCAGGCGCGCGTGATTTCGGTCAGCGAGAAGGCCGAGGCCTATGCCCGCGAAGCCGAGGGCGTGTCTGCTGGCAGCCGGCCTGCGCGCGGACGCCGATATTTCAGCGGACAAGCTCAACGCCAAGATCCGGCGTGCCCAGCTGGAAAAGATTCCGTACATGTTGGTGGTGGGCGAGCGCGACATGACCGCGCGGGTGGTTTCGCCGCGCACGCGCGAGGGCAAGCAGTTGCCCGCGATGCCCCTCGACGACATGGCCAAGACCTTGGTTGCCGAGGCGGCGGTTCCGTCGCTGGGCGACACGGGCGCCAAAGTAGTGTAGACGACAGCAGCAGGAGGAAAGACCATCCCAAGACCAGGTGGATATCAAGGATCGCGCGGCCCGGCCAGCGCAGCAGACAACTACCGCGTAGGGCGGCGTATTCGCGTGCCCGAGGTACGCGTGATTGGCAGCGATGGCAGCCAGGTCGGCATTTTGCAAACCCATGAAGCGCTGCGGATGGCGGAGGAGGCGGGCTTGGACCTGGTCGAGGTCAGTCCCCGCGCCGTGCCGCCGGTGTGCCGGATCATGGACTTCGGCCGCTTCAAATACCAGGAGTCCAAGAAGGAAAAGGCCTCGCGCAAGCACCAGTCGACAGTGGTCATCAAAGAGATCAAGTTCCGGCCCAAGACCGATACCCACGATCTTGATTTCAAGCTCAAGCACATCCGCCGCTTCCTGGGCGAAGGCAACAAGGTGCGCCTGATGATCGTGTTCCGCGGGCGCGAAATCGTCCACCCCGAGACCGGGCAGGATATGCTGGACGTGGTCTCGAAGGCGGTTGCCGAGGTTTCCGTCATCGAGCAGAAGCCCTCCATGGAAGGCCGGCGCATGGTCATGGTGCTGGGTCCGCGCTCGGGCGTCATTCGGCCCGCGATCGGACCCGCAAGGGCCAGCCCCAAGCGCGTCGCCTGTGCACTCCGCCGATACGCCCGCGACGCCCAGCGTGCCGGAATCACCCGCAGCAAAAGCGTAGACCTGCTGTAATTGCTTGCGTGGGCGTTCGCCCTGGATATACTGCGCGCCTCTCATGCCCAAGCTGAAGATGAAGACTAAGAGCGCGGTAAAGAAGCGCTTTAAGCTGACGGCCAATGGTCGGATCAAGCGTAAGCACGCTTACCAGAGGCACATCCTTACCAACAAAAGGCCAGGCAACAAGCGCAAGCTGCGCAAAGGCGCCTACATCGCCAAGAGCCAGGAACACCAAATCAAGGCGATGATCCCGTATGGACTATAGAACTGGGAATCCTGGGAGGGTTCCCAGACCCTCCCGCGACGGTTCGCCGTCGGCAAGGCCGACGGGCTTCCCACGCGACTTAGGAGTTACACATGCCCCGCGCTAAAGGTGGATACAAGACAAAGCATCGACGCGACCGCATTCGCAAGGCAGCCAAGGGCTTCCGCGGCGGTCGCTCCAAACTCTGGAAGGCAGCCGTAGAGGCCGTCCACCACGCGTGGCGGTTTGCCTACTTCCATCGCCGCAAGCGCAAGGGCGATTTCCGCGGTCTGTGGATCGTGCGCATCAACGCCGCCTCACGGGAGGTCGGCATTTCCTACTCCAAGCTCATCGCCGGCATGGCCAAAGCCAACATCACCATCGATCGCAAGATCCTGGCGGATCTGGCCATCAGCGATCCGAACGCCTTCAAGAAGATCGTCGAAGCCGCGCAGGCGGCCTAACCTTCGCCTGCCGCCATGGCTAGCGAAGGAGCAGGGACGGGCCAGGATCTCGTTCGTTCGTTCGAGAGTCTGAGCGCGGAGTTCTCCGCCGAGATCGCGGGCCTTCAAAGCCGAGCCGGATATCCGTCTCGCGCAGTCGCGCTATCTCGGCAAGAAGGGCAGGGCGACCGAGCTGATGAAGCTGCTCGGCCGAATCCCACCTGCGGATCGACCGACGGTAGGCGTGGCCGCCAACCGCGCGCGCGAAGCCATCGAGAAGCTGGTGGAAGCCCGGCTGGCCAGCCTCGCCGAAGTGGCGCTGGCCACCGAGCTTGCCCGCAGCGTGGACGTGACCCTGCCCGGTCGCGGCCCGCGCCCGGGAACCCTGCACCCGCTTACCAGAGTGCGCATGGAGATCGAGCAGATCTTCCACGCCATGGGCTTCGAGGTGCGCACGGGACCGCTCATCGAAACCGAGTGGAACAACTTCGACGCGCTCAACACCCCGGCCGACCATCCCGCGCGCGACATGCAGGACACCTTCTTCGTCGAGGGTGGCCGCATTCTGCGTTCCCACACCTCGCCGGTTCAGGTACGGACCATGCTGGCCGGTCCACCGCCGGTCAAAATCATCGCACCTGGCAACGTCTTTCGTCGCGACGACGATGCGACTCACACGCCCATGTTTCCCCAGTGCGAGGGGCTGCACGTCGACAAGAACGTCAGCTTCGAAGACCTCAAGGCCACGCTCATCGTGTTCGTCCAGCGCTTCTTCGGCCCGCAAGACCGACATTCGCCTGCGCCCCAGCTTCTTCCCCTTCACCGAGCCGTCGGCCGAGGTGGATGCCTCGTGCTTCCTGTGCCAGGGCAAGGTGCCGGCTCGTTCGACCTGCCGCTTGTGCAAGGGCACCGGGCTGGCTCGAAATTGGTGGCTCGGGCATGGTTCACCCCAATGTCTTCAAGGCAGTTGGCTACGACAAATACGACGTCACGGGGTTCGCCTTTGGCATGGGACTGTCGCGTATGGCGATGCTCAAGTATGGGGTCACGGATCTGCGCCTATTCTATGAAAACGATCTACGTTTTCTTCAGCAATTTCCAGCGGGATAGGGATAGCTCGATGAAGATCTCGTTGAACTGGCTGCGCGAGCTCGTCGAGCTTCCACCCGGCACCGATGCCGAGCGCGTCGCCGCGCCTTGACCGGCCAAGGCCTGGAGGTCGAAGGCATCGATGCCAAGGGCCGCGAGCTGTCTGGCGTGGTGGTGGCCGAGGTGCTCGACATCCGCCCGCATCCCAAGGCCGACAAGCTGCGCATCGTGCGCGTGCGCGCGGGCAGCCGCGAAGAGGACGTCGTGTGCGGTGCCCCCAACGTGCCGCCGCCGGGAAACCGCGTGTGCTGGGCGCAGCCTGGGGCGCGGCTGCCAGGAGGCAAGACCCTGGAGGCGCGCGAGGTGCGCGGCGTGATGTCGCCAGGCATGCTGTGCAGCGAGCCCGAGATGGGGCTGGGCGAGCAAGGTGACGGAATCTTGATTCTGTCACCTTCGTCAGAACCGGGCGACGACCTGGCCATTTCCATCGGCGCGGTCGACGACGTGCTGGAGGTCAACGTCACGCCCAACCGCGCCGACGCGCTCTCGCACATGGGCATTGCGCGCGACTTGGCGGCGCACTTCGGCGCGCGCGTTCGCCTGCCCGCCATCGACAGCGTCCCCGAGTCGGACAGCGGCCCCACCATGGCCGTCGAGATTGCGGACGCGCAAGGATGCCCGCGCTACCTGGCGCGATTCCTCACCGGTCTGACCGTGGCGCCGAGCCCCATAGCGATGCGCCTGCGCCTTGCCTATTGCGGGATGCGGCCTATCTCGAATCTCGTCGACGCGACCAACTACGTGCTGCTGGAAACCGGCCACCCCTTGCACGCCTTCGATTTCGACAAGCTGCAAGGCCGCATCGTCGTGCGCCGCGCAGGGCAGGGTGAGTGCATGGAAACCCTCGACGGCCAGAAGCGCGATCTTTTGCCCGAGGATTTGCTCATCACCGACGCGCGTGGGCCGGTGGCCATCGCGGGCGTCATGGGCGGCGCAACCAGCGAGGTGTCGGATTCCACGCGCCAGGTTCTGCTTGAGGCCGCCACCTTCGATCCGCGCAGCATTCGCCGAACGGCCAAGCGTCTGGGCATTCCTTCGGAAGCCTCGTACCGCTTCGAGCGCGGGGTGGACGCCAACGGCATTCCCTTCGCATCCTTGCGGGCCGTCTCGCTGATGGCCAAGCTCGGAGGCGGCAGCCTGGTGCGCACCGCGGTCGACCAATTCCCAAGACCGCCCGGCCATTAAGAAAGTCGTGCTGTCCCTCGCGCGGCTCCAGCGCGTGAGCGGCAACGACTACTCCATCGCCTTCGCGTCCGAGCAACTCACTCGCCTGGGCATGACCTGCGAGACGTCGACGGACAGCCTTTCGGTGACCGTGCCGTCGTATCGCCCGACATCACCATCGCCGAGGATCTGGTCGAGGAAATCCTGCGCATGGGCGAATTCAGCAAGCCCGCGCGCAAGGAGCGCGTGGCCAGCAACGCGACCGAGCTGGCAAATCCCGAGGGACCGGCCGACGCGCGCGGTTGCTCTTGGCCGGGGCGGGGCTGTCGGAAATTGTGACCTGGGCCTTCGTGCCCAAGGCCGCGCTGGCCACCATCTCGGGTGATGGCAAGGACGCGCAGCTCGGCCATGGGATCACCCTGCGCAACCCCATTTCGGCCGACTACGAGGTGATGCGCACGTCGCTGCTGCCGGGCTTGGCCGATGCGCTCAAACGCAACCTTTCGCGCGGTCTTCCTGGTGCCTGGCTGTTCGAGGTTGGGCCCGTCGTGCGCCGGACATCCACAGACGACGCGACACCGGTTGAAAGCACGCACGCGGCTGGGCTAATCGCCGGCAATCTCGCGGGCTGGCTCAAGCCGGGCGAGCCGCTCGACTTCCACGATCTAAGCACGCGGTCGAGAAATTCCTGCGCGGCTTCGGCTTGGTCGACGTCGACTTCGAGCCACCTGCCGCGCTCCGTTCCTTCATCCTGGTGTTTCGGCCCAGATTCGCACCCAGCAAGGCGCGCATCTAGGGGCCCTCGGCGAATTGCACCCGGCGGTCGCTCGCAAGCTTGGCATCGAGACGGCGGCTTTCTACTTCGAGATCGAAGTGGCCGCGCTCGCCTCTGCGTCGCGCCCATTGCGTACCTCGGCCCCGCCGCGCTTCCCGGCCATCTCGCGCGATGTCTCGTTCTGGATCGATCTGACCACGCCAGCCGCGGCCCTTCGCGCGGCTTTTCTGTCTGCGAAAGAGCCGCTGCTTTGCGAGCTCGCCGTGCTCGAAGACTTCCGCGATCCCAAGTACGCCCCGCCCGGCAAAAAGGGCGTGCTGTGGTCCATGACCTACCGGGCAGCCGACCGCACCCTGACCGACGCCGAGGCGGACGAAGCACACCAGCGCGTGGTCAAGAGCCTGGTCGCCGCTTTTCTATCCAGATCCGCTAGTCACGATTTTCTCAAGCCTTTGACAACACTCGGGTTTGTGGGAACATAGCGCCATGACTAAGGCCGACATCGTCGAGACTGTCTACGAGAAGGTGGGTGGCTTTTCCAAGAAAGAAGCGGCCGAGATCGTCGAGACCGTCTTCGACACGATAAAGCTCACCCTCGAACGCGGTGAGAAGATCAAGATTTCCGGCTTCGGCAATTTCGTGGTGCGGGACAAGAATTCGCGCACCGGACGCAACCCGCAGACGGGCCAGGAAATCACCATCACGGCGCGCCGAGTGCTGACCTTCAAGCCCAGTCAGGTCTTGAAGAACTCGCTCAACGGCGAATCCGTCTAGCACCCGAGCAAACGCGAGGACGCTGTTGCCCAGACGCAAGGTCGCGCCGGTCGATCCGAACGCGATACCGGAAAAGCCCTTTTTCAAGATCGGAGAGGCCGGGCGCCTGTGCGCGCTCAAGCCCTACGTCTTGCGCTACTGGGAGACGGAGTTCCATTCCCTCAAGCCGCAAAAGACGCGTTCGGGCCAGCGCCTTTACCGCCGGCAGGATGTGGAGCTGCTCTTGCGCATCCGCAACCTGCTCTACGACCAACGCTTCACCATCGAAGGCGCGCGCACCCGCCTGCGCGAGCTCGGCCACGACGAGGCCGCGCCGCCGCCCCTGCCCCCGCCGGAAGTCGATGTCGAAACCATGCGCAAGATCAAGCTGGCGGTTGTCGAGCTAATTGGGCTTGTGGAAGAGCCCTAGGTCCACTACATTTCGCATCCTCTTTCAAAACATAGCGGGGCGTGGCGCAGCCTGGTTAGCGCACCTGACTGGGGGTCAGGGGGTCGCTGGTTCAAATCCAGTCGCCCCGACAAGCAATCCGCGTGGTTCGCGTCAAGCTTAGCTCGGCGCGAACCATCGCGGGAGGGTTTGGGAACCCTCCCAGGGTTCCCATGTTGGTTGATTGTCGGTGAAGCCGCTTATTCTTATCAGCAACGACGACGGCGTCCGCGCGCCTGGCATCCAGGCGCTGGCGGGCGCGCTGGCGGATGTCGGCGAGGTGATCCTGGCCGCCCCGGATCGCGAGCGCAGCGCCGCCGCCCATGCCATCAGCCTCGATCACCCGCTGCGCGTCGACCGTCTGGAGCCGAACGTCTACGCCATCGATGGCACGCCGGTGGACTGCGTGTATCTGGCGCTTCATCATCTGGCTCCCCGCAAACCAGATCTCTGCCTGTCCGGAATCAACAACGGTTTCAACTTGGGCTCGGACGTCTTCTATTCCGGCACCGTCGGTGCGGCGCTGGAAGGTGCCTTGCGTGGCATCCCGGCCATCGCGCTTTCCCTGGAACGCCAGAAGCCGCAGGACTTCAGCCACGCCGCCGCCTTCGCGCGCGACTTCGTTCGCGACATTCTCGCGCGTGGGCCGGACGCCATCGAGCCTCAGACCCTGCTCAACGTGAACCTGCCGTCGGGGCCTGTGCGCGGCCTGCGCGCGACGAGCCTCGGCCGTCGCATCTACCGCGACCAGGTCTCGGTTCGACAGGATCTGCGCGGCCGCAACTATTACTGGATCGGTGGCCCCGAGGAAAAGGGCGATGACGTCCCCGGCTCGGACTGCACCGCGGTTCAAGAAGGCTTGGTTTCCGTCACCGCCATCGGCCTCGACCTCACCCACAAGCCCATGCTCGATCGGCTGGCTTCGTGGTGGCCCGGGGAACGACTGGGCGGTTGACTGCCTGGATGGGTGTCAGCAGGTGTGCTATCATGACACCCATGACGAAAACGCAGGTCTACTTGCAGGATGAAGATCTGGCCGCCCTGCACGTGATTGCGAAACGGACCAGCCGGCCTGTGGCTGGACTGATCCGCGAGGCAATCCGACAGGTTTGGCTTCGTCCTCCAACGACAGGTCCTGTGGCACTGTGGGATGGCCAGCCCCGCGCCGCCTCCGCCGATCACGACTCCATCTACGACCAGCCATGACCCGAAGCCATGACCTGGTCTTCGTGGACACAGGGGCATGGATCGCGTTGGCCCTGACCCGAGATCCCTTGCACGACCGTGCCAGGGCCGCGTGGGAGGAACTGCTTGATAGAGGTGCACGTCTTGCGACCTCAGTCCCGGTCGTGATGGAGACTTTCACTTTTCTCGATCGCAACGCGGCCAGAGACGTAGCGCTCGCGTGGAAAAATTCTCTGGCCGGTCTTCCGCGATTCCGTCTGCTCGAGTGCGGGAATCGCGATCTCGAACGCGCTTGGGCCTACTTCGCAAAACCCGAGCTCCACAAGCTTTCCGCTGTCGATGCGACCAGCTTCGTGCTCATGGCGCGCGAGAAGATCCGCCTGGCCTTCGCCTTCGATCACCACTTCGCTTCAGCCGGATTTCGCCTGGTGGGTTAGAAACTGCGGGGAGAGCTGCCGTCTGCCGGTCCGGCTTGTGCGGGACCAACTGGATATAGACTTTAGGTACTGCATATCCTTTAATTCCGCTCGATGGCAACGCACTCGGCCCAAACCACCATGCCGTCGCAAAACACGGCATCGGGGGCATCGGTCCAGACTGTTCTGGCCATCCGGTGGGGATTTCCTTCGTCGCGCGGAACGCTTTCGCTGCTGACCGAGGAATGCACTGTGCTCGGCCGCGACGATGATTGTCAGGTGAAGTTGCCAGGCAAGGAGACCTCACGCCGCCACGCTGAGATTCGCTGGAAGGATCCGCTGCACGTTCTGAAAGATCTCGACAGCCGGAACGGCGTATTTCTGAACGGGACACAGATTCGAGAAGCCCCAATGTCCGCGGGTCAGATCGTGCGACTTGGAGAATGGATCGGCGTAGTGGTCAACGTCTCGCCGGACATTCCCGATCCCGAACCCGTCTTTGATCTGTTCGTCACGAACCTTGCGGGCGGCCCGGTCTTGCGTCCGGTTCTCGAACAGGCCAAGCGGGCAGCCCCGAGTTCGCTGCCCACGGTGATCCTGGGCGAAACCGGAACCGGCAAGGAGGGCCTGTCACGCGCCATGCACGAGTGGAGCGGGCGAAAAGGCCCCTTCGTTGCGGTCAACTGCGCCACCCTCGTGCCCACCCTGGCCGAGGCCGAGCTGTTTGGCTACCGCAAAGGCGCCTTCACGGGCGCCGAGCGCGCAAGTGCGGGCCATTTCCGTGCGGCCCAAGGGGGAACCTTGTTGCTTGACGAGATTGCCGACCTCCCCGAGGCGGTACAAGCCAAGCTCCTGCGTGTGCTTGAACAGCGGGAAATCTTGCCGCTTGGCGAGTCCACGCCGGTTCCCATCGATGTTCGCGTCTTGGCCGCCACCCAGATTCCGCTCACACAATTGGTGGCCGAGCGTCGGTTTCGCGCCGATCTGTGTGCACGCCTTGACGGCTTGACCATTCGGCTGCCGCCGCTGCGCGAGCGCAAGCAGGAGATCCCCTATCTCTTCTCGCACCTTCTGCACTTGCACTCCGGCGGACAGCCGCCCAAGGTCGAGCCGCGTCTCGTCGAACAGCTTTGTCTCTACGACTGGCCGTTCAACGTGCGCGAGCTCGATCTCTTGGTGCGTCGCCTTCTGGTTCTTCACGGTCATGAGCCGTTTTTTCGCCGCTCTTTTCTTTCCGAACCGATTCTCGGTCGTGCGGCGGCAGCGGCAAGGACATCTGGCGGCTCCTTTGCAACGCCTTTGACTGGCACCATGCAACCTGTGCCCAACACTCCCGAAACCCATCGCGCGCGCCGCGAGCGAGAGCTGGCCCAATTGGTCGAGGCTTTGCGCGCCAACAGTGGCAGTGTGGGGCGCGCCGCCGCATCGGTCGGGATTTCTCGCCAGCGCGCCTACCGACTGATGGAAGCGGGCGGCGGCGGCTGCGCGGAAAATGCTGGCCAGCAAGGCCAGGAGGAGGAACCGTGACTCAACCCTATGCCGCGGTCAACACGCGCGTGGGAAGAACCGCGGGCGGAAAGTACAAGCTGGTGCGCCTGCTTGGCGAGGGCGGCATGGGCGCGGTCTACGAGGCGCTGCACTCCGTCGTCGGTCGCCGCTTTGCCATCAAGTTCCTTCACCCAGAGCTGGCCGGCAACGCCGAGATCGTGGCTCGCTTCCAGCGCGAGGCCCAGGCGGCCGGAAGCCTGGAAAACGAGAACATCGCGGCCGTGGTGGATGCTGGCACGGCCGACGATGGAGCGCCATATCTGGTCATGGAATACCTGGAGGGGGAGGATCTGGCGCACCTGCTGGTGCGTACGGGCCCGCTGCCGGTGCCGCGCGCAACGTACATCATGATCCAGGCCTGTCGTGGGTTGGCCGCCGCGCACGAGCGCAACATCATCCATCGCGACCTCAAGCCCGAGAACCTGTTCGTGTGCAAGCGCAACGACGGCAGCGATCTGGTCAAGGTGCTCGACTTCGGCATCGCCAAATTGCACGTCGGGGGCTCTGGCACTGGGCTGACCCACACGGGAGCGACCATGGGTACGCCTTTCTACATGTCGCTGGAGCAAGCCCGCGGCGCCAAGGAAGTCGACCATCGCTCGGACATCTACGCGCTCGGAGTGATCCTCTACGAGATCTTGAGCGGCGCGAAACCGCACCCGGGCGAGTCGTACAACGAGATCCTGTACCACGTGATTTCCAACGAACCGACCCCACTGGATTCCGTGCGTGCGGAGCTGCCCGCCGGCCTTGCCGCCGTCGCACACAAGGCCATGGCCCGCGAGGTAGAGGACCGGTACGCGTCCGTCGCGTCACTCATGGAGGCCCTGATTCCGTTCGCCGGCCGGGCGGTAACCCCGCTACGAACCTATCTGGGCCAAACCGTCCCGACTCCTCTGACGGCACCAAACATTCCTGCGCCCACTGCAGTTCTGCCCACTGCAGTTCTGCCCCCGGCAGTTCTGCCCCCGAATTCAGAGCCCGATGAAGTGGAAAGCGCGGCCGACGAAGCGCCACGCAGCCATTTGCGCCGCCTTCTGGTGGGAGCGCTGGCGGTCTTTGGAGTGCTGCTGGTGGTAGGAACGCTGTGGGCCGTCCTAGGACGCAAGCCGGAGCCGCGACCAGTCTCCGCCGAGCCCGTGACCGGGACGGCGCCATCGCCGACTGCGCCATCGCCCCCACCGCCTGCACCGCAGCCTGAGCCGGCCGCCGCGCCAGCGCCGACCGCGCCACCGGCCGAAAAGGCTGAAAATCCTCCTGCGCGTCCACCCGAACGTCCACCTGGACAGCGCCAGCAGAAACATTCGACGACTGCCGCCGCTCCGCTGGGCGATGCGAAGACTGTCAGGACCGTGGTCCCGGCTGCGCATCCTGCCGAATCCCAAGACATTCCAGCCGCCCCGCAAAGAAAGATGGTCCGGCCCATCGATCGCCAGAATCCATTCGCCGAATAGGCATGACATCTGCATTGGCTGACAACTGAGACGAAGGACCTCGAAATGCGAAGAAGCATGAAGGAGATGGTGTTCTTTCTCGTATTGCTGGTGGCCGCAACGGCCCCGCAACCGGCTCGTGCCGGTGCAAAAGAAGAGGCCCGCAAGCACTACGACCGGGCCGTCGAGCTGGTCGACGATGGGCAGCTCGCGGAGGCGATTATCGAGTTCCAGCGCTCCTACGACCTGACGAAACACTTCTCGGTCCTCTACAATATCGGACAAGTCTACGTCTCGCTGGCCAAGCCGGTCGAGGCGATTGCCGCCTACGAGGGCTACCTGGTCGGTGGCGGCAAGAACATCCCCGCGGCTAGGCGAGGCGAGGTTGAAAGGGAAATTGCCCGCCAGAAGGCCCGCATCGCGACCCTGGAGATCCACGTTTTGCCCGAGGGAGCGGTGGTTCGTGTAGACGGCAAGGAGATCGGCAAGACACCTCTCGCACAGCCCCTGTCCGTCGGCATCGGCGAGCACATGGTTTCCGCCGCGGCGGACGGCCATGAACCCACGGAAATCAAGGTGACGGTGGCCAGCGAGGATCGCCGAACCGTCGAGCTGAGCCTCGCGGCACTCCCTGAAAAGAAGGCTGAGCACGGGTCCGTCGCTGTGTCAGCGCCCGCGACCGAGACGCCCCCAACGGTCTTGCCTGTTGCTGCGCCCGCCTTGCCACCAGCCATGTCGCCGCCGCCACCGGCAGTGTCCGCTGCCAACCTCGCTCCGACTGTTTCCACGACCGCGGATTCCCCCGCGAACGCCCGCGCGATGACCGGCATGCAAGTGACTGGCCTTGTGACCGGGGCTGCCGGACTCGTCGGTCTTGTGACCGGGACCACGCGCTGGCTGGTCGCGCGGAGCCGCCACGACGATGCTGTCACCAACTGGAACGAGGGGACAAGAACGACGCGAAAGCGCAATCCCTACAGGGGCAGGCACAGAACTATGCGACAGCCGCCAGCATTAGCCTGATTGCCGGTGGCGCGCTCACCACTCTGGGCGCAGGGCTGTACTTCTTCGGTGCGCCAGACGTGTCCGGAGCGCACGCGCAGCGAGCGCCCGCCGTGGGCCCAGGCTTCGCCGGAATCAATGCAGGAGGAGTATGGTGATGTCGAACCTTCGTGTATTTGCGATTGTGCTCATGACGACGGCAATCGCTTGTAAGATTGATTCGCTGCCGCCGCGCTCGAATCACGACGGCGCGACGGAGGTGGGCAGGGCGGCGGGTATCGACTCAGGTGCTGGTCTCGACAGCGGGGAAGCCAGCATGTATTACGTCTCGATTCAGGTGCCTCGTTCGATGCCGGTGTTGGATACGCGACGATCCCGGATAGCCCGATGGATCTTCCCTTGGTTGTGCCCGTCGACGTCGGCGCAGACCGGGGTCCGGACGCTGGAGCTGAATCCGCAGCGAGGGTGGAAACGGAAGCGGAGATCGGCCCCTGAGCCTAGGCCCGAGCCAGGACCGGATTCCGGGACCGCTCCACTCGATCTCGGACCCATCATTGCCGTTGATGGTGGGACGGACGCGGCACCCGATACCACGGCAGAAGTCGGTCCAGATGTGCCAATCACCGCCATTCTTGGCGTGCTGAAGACTGGTGTGGGTGGTGGGACGGTTATGCCCCTCTCGCCGGGGTCGTCTGCGGTGGCACGTGCTCGGCCAACTTTGCGGCAGGCACGGTCGTCATGCTCACCCCTACCGCCAACGGGACATCCACCTTCACGGGTTGGTCGGGAGCGTGCGACGGAACGGGCACATGCACGGTAACGGTCGATACTGCGAAGTCGGTGACGGCCAATTTCGACGTGCTTCAGGAGGGCTTGAACATCGCAAAGGCCGGCGCTGGCGGGGGCTTGGTGACATCAACGCCCGCCGGGATCACACTGCGGAAGCACGTGCCTTGCGAGCTTCGCGGTTGGCACAGTGGTCACCCTGGCTGCCACGCCTGATGCCCTGTCGTCCTTTGCGGGCTGGTCGGGTGAGGGCAATGGGAGCGGAAACACCTGCATGGTCACCAGCAACGCAGCCACGTCGGTCACTGCAACCTTCGTTAAAGCGGCTGGGACAGCCTGTGCAGCGAGCGGCGAATGCCAGGCGGGGATGACCTGCCTGGACAGCGTGTGCTGCACGCAGTCGAGTTGCCCGCAGTGCCAGAACTGCGGCTCGGGCGGAGCGTGCAATATCGCAGTCGTCAGCGCCGACTATTCCGACCGGCGCTACCTGCTCGGGCACGAATTCCTGCGATGCCACGGGGGCGTGCAAGAAGAAGAGCGGCCTGACGTGCTCCGTTGCCGGCGATTGTGTGTCGGAGCTGCACCGACAGCCGCTGTTGCACCCAGTCCTGCGGCACCTGCCAAGCTTGCACCGGCGCGGGTGGCACGTGCGTTGCGGTCACGAGCGCTGATGACCCCGACACCTGCTCCGGCAACAACACCTGCGATGCCACGGGCGTGTGCAAGAAGAAGATGGGTCAGGGCTGCGGCGTGGGGACGGAATGCGCCTCGGGCAACTGCCTGGACGGAGTGTGTTGCACACAATCGAGCTGCCCACAGTGCCAGAATTGCGGCTCGGACGGTGCGTGTAGCATCACCGTCACGGGCGCTGACGATACGACCGGCGCGACCTGCAGCGGCGCGAATACGTGCGATGCCACAGGCGCGTGCAAGAAGGCGAATGCCAACTTGGGTAGCATCATTACCACATTCGCAGGGGCGACTACAGCAGGAGGGTTTGCCGGCGATGGTGGCCCGGCAGTCCAAGCGTTGCTTCAAGCACCGACAGGTATTGCCCCAGCTCCGGACGGAAGCTTCTACATCTCGGATGGCAACAACAACCGGATTAGACGAGTGGCACCTAGTGGGATTATTACTACCTACGTCGGCAATGGCGTCAGCGGATTCGGCGGAGACGGCGGCCCTGCGACGGCGGCGAGTTTGAGTTGGCCACGCGGTATCGCTGTAGCTTCGGATGGCACGTTGTACATTGCCGACCAGTTCAACGGGCGGGTCAGAGGCGTCGGGTCGGATGGCATCATTACGACTATAGCAACGGTACCTGAGAATCCCACTGCGGTCGCTGTAGGGCCCGATGGGCTCGTCTACATAGCCCAGATTCATGCGCCGGAGATTCTTCGTGTTGGCAAAGATGGCATCGTGGTCGCCTTTGCGGGGAATGGCACATCGGGCTACAGCGGTGATAATGGCCCGGCAACTAGCGCACAACTTAATTGGCCCTGCGGCCTTGCATTCGGCCCAGATGGAAGTCTCTATATTGCGGACGTTCGGAACCAACGTGTTCGGCGGGTAGGCCAAGATGGTATCATAACCACCGTTGCAGGGACCGGTAACGCGGGTTACAACGGCGATGGTATCCTGGCCACCAATGCGTTTCTCATGAACCCCAATGGCGTGGCGGTAGGGGCAGACGGCACTATCTATATCGCAGACTCTGACAATAATCGGATACGTCGAGTGGGGGGTGACGGCGTCATCTCTACTATTGTCGGCACGGGTGTCCAGGGATACAGCGGTGACGGCGGCTTGGCTATCAGTGCGCAAATCGGAGCCCCGATTGGCCTTGGGCTAGGCTCGGACGGAAGCGTGTATGTAGTGGATGATGCGAACAACAAGATTCGCCGAGTGGTGTCAGTGGCCAGCGGGGGGTGACGCCGTCTTCTTGGGAAATTTCCCATCCTGATCTCTATGGCCCTGAGATGTCGGCGCGACCTCCGCCGTTCCGGTAGGACGAGGCCGGTGAAGAACTTTTTCCAGATGGATGGATGCTCGACTACACGAACTGATCCTGCTCAGCGGCCTTCCTCAACGCTGACGTGGCTCGGACACCTGGTAATCAAGGTGTAAAGTCCACCTGGACGTCCACCTAGGCGGCGCAGGCGCGATTTTCGCGCACTGATAGTGCTCAAGGCGAGCGACGGTTGGTCCGTCATCGTGTTTCGGCCGTCGGAAACCACGAAATACCTCGGGTTCCGTTCTACCTCCGCGCCAACTCGCTTGCGTGCGCGCTCGGGCGTTGTCGCCTTCGGAGCGGCACAGGACCTGCAATGGGAAGGGGCGAAATGCGAAAGCTACAGATTATCTTCTGGGTGGTCTTCCTAGGGTCTTGGGTGCAGGCGGCCTTCGCGCAAGAAGAAGACATCGCCGGTCGTCGCTGACCGGGCCACTCCCGATGCAGGTGCCGATGGTGTCGCGACGCCGAAGTTGTATTCGATGCAGGAGCCGATTCTCTTCTGCCTGACCGCACACCCGGCGATTGTCATCCGGCCGCTGCCGATGCAGGGCTCACGGACATCGGGGACGCGGTTGTCCACCCGGACGCCGGAGTGGACACGGAAGCGCTGCCCGAGCATGTGGCCCAGTCTACCTTCACGGAAGCTCCCTCCGAGCGCGGGCGGAACGTGCCGGTCCTGGCGATGCGTACCGTGGCCACTTCTTCCAATAAGGTGCCCCTCCTTGGCGTGATGCTCGACGTTGGCGTGCCAGACGGCCTCATGGGCTCACTGGTGGCGCGACCATGGAGCTGGATGCGCGTCTCGGCAGGCGGTGGCACCAACAGCATCAGCCACGGCTGGCGCGCCGGCGTCGCCTTGCTTCCATTCGGCTCCGGTCCTCGGCCAGCCTCGAATACGGTCGCTATCAAGACGGCGACGCGAATGCCCTGGCCAAGAAGTTCGTGGGCGGCGGGTTCGATGGCAACCGGGCATTGGACAGGGTTGGCTACGAGTTCGTGAATGCACACCTGGGGCTGGACTTCGGGTTTCGCAACGTCGTCTTCTTCCTTCATGGGGGCGTGACGATGATTCGTGGCCATATTGACAGTCTGGATGCCGTAACTGCCGGCGCGAGCGCCACCCGCACCACCGAGGTAGTCGTGCGGGAGGATCCGAATTTCAAAGTGGTGGGGCCGTCGTTCAAATTGGGCCTGCTCGTCTACGTTTGGTGAGGTGACGGCTATGACATTTCGACTTGTTTCCATTCCCCTGCTAATGGCCGCATTGACCGGTGCGTGCTCCCCTTCGTTCGAGGCCGACCTGTCCGAGGTGGAAATCACCCAAAGAGGCCTGACGGTACCGGCCCCGCCCGCAGCGATGGCAACCGGAATTGTTTCCATGCCGGGCACTTTCACGCTGTCGTCGTCCGACACAGCCTGGGCCAAGCGCATGAACTCCAACTGATCGGTTGGATCAGGTGACGCTCGTCGCGAGCGGAGGTCCAGTCCAACCTTGACATCATCGAGTGCGCACGCATGACCGTGTCTGCCTCGGGACATCCCGAAACCGCCATCGAAATCATGAACTACGATCGCGGCCCAGATGCCCCATCAGGTTCTGCCATCGAAGTCGATATTCCTGGTCCCAGCGACATCACGATCCCCGGACGGCTGACCAGACGGTCTTCGATTTTCAAGTGGCCGGCCAACTGCCATCGCAGAACTGGACCATCGACGTGACCCTGAACTTGTCTGGGAAGATCACCAGCAAGTATTGACGGGCCTTCCTACGTACCACAGATGCTCGCCCCAGCTACTCCCGCCAGTCGCTCCCCGGCATGATCCGGCGCATGAACTCGTCGAACAGGGGCACCGTGAACGCGGTGTCGCCGTGGCTGGGGCTCCAGATGATCCCTTCGACAACGAGCTGTTCCCGTCGGGGCCAAGGCGGTGACCTTGCGGTTGAGGGACTCGGCAATGTCTCCCGAGCGATGGGGGCCGGGCCCGAGCTCGGCCATAGCGCGGAGGTAGCGTTTTTCGAGGGGAGTTAGGCGGTCGAAGCGCACCCGGAAGAAACTCTCGTCGAGGGCTGCAATCGTTGACTTCGAGGATTGTTCCACATCTCGCCGTGTGATGGGGATTCTGAGGCGGCGTCCCAAGCGTGCTTGCCCCACTCTTGCAGGAAATAGGGATACCCGCGGGTAAGTTTCACGATGTGCGCAAGGGCGTCTTCATCGACTTGCACTCCCTCATCGTTTGCGGGCTTGGCGATGGCAACGCGAGCCGCATCCGGAGAGAGCGGACCCACTTCGGGAAAATCGAACATCCGTTCGGCGTAGGACTTGGCGCTGCCCATCTGGCCGCGGAGTTGGGGCAGGCCGGCGCCGACCAACGCGACCGGAACAAGGCGCTGGGCCATCCTGTGCATCGCTGTGATGAGGGCGGCCAGTTCTTGTTCACCGACGTATTGAAGCTCGTCTACGAACAGTACCAGAGCCGTTCCAGCCTTCTTGGCGGCGTCGCCAGCGGCTTCGAGTAAGGCCTGGAGATCGTGCTCACAGATCGCCGTTGTCAGCCAGGCCAGGCTCGGGCGGGAGGTCGAAGCCCACCTCGATGTCCTTGAACTTCACCTTGAGCGCTTTGGCAAACCCCGAGAGGCCGCGCAGGGCGCGTTGGGCGAGTGCTTTGGCCTTTGCGTTGTGAGACAGCCGCAGAAGCGCCTGTCTCAAAGCCGGGGCCAGGCTGGCCGGCAAGGAGCGCCCCTCGGGGGCCTCGACGCGCAAGGTGTGGATCCCCGTGGCCTCGGCGTTGTCCCGCATGCGATCGAGCAGAACCGTCTTGCCAACGCCGCGCAGGCCCACCATGAGAATGCTCTTGGTCGGTCGACCGATGCGCACTCGGTCGAGGGCGATGCGCACGGTTTCGAGGAGATCATCGCGTCCTGCTAGCGCCGGAGGAGGGGTTCCGGCCCCGGGGGGCAAAGGGGTTTCGGACGGGTCCATGCGTGTGTTTATATCAAGTTATTGTTAGTTTACAAGACAAGCATAAATTCAGTAACTTCGATCAAATACCACCACCTCGCCCCCACCTCGTCACACCTGCGACAGCGGGCCATCATGGCAATGTGGCTAGACTGGCGCCGCGGGACGTTGTAGGGGTGGAATGAGAATGGCCCTCGGGCGACGACACCTCTGCATCCTGCTTTTCGCCGCACTCGGCTGCGCCAGCAGCGGCGCGGAAAAGCCCATGCACCCGGACCATTTGCCGGGCACGTGGCACGTGGTGGTGGCTGGGGAGACACCAGGATCGATCGCGGAGCAGGCAGGGATTCCGCTTGAGGATCTTCTGGAGATCAACGGGCTGAAGCGGGGTGAGGCGCTGGTACCCGGGCGCACGCTGTTCATCCTGGGCAAGCCGGAGGCGCAAAACCCCACTCCCGGAACAGCGCCAGCGCCGGGCATCTCCGCCAACCCCGCGCCCGCGCCAACCAAGTCGAATGCGCCGCTGCGCTGGCCGGTGGCCGCGCCTCGCCTGACTTCTGCTTTTGGCACGCGCTGGGGCAAGAACCACGAAGGTATCGACATGGCCGCGCCCATCGGCACGCCGGTGTTCGCCGCTGCAGCGGGAGACGTGATCTATGCCGGGGATCAGGTGCGTGGCTATGGGAACATGATCGTGATCAAGCACGGCAGCGATCTGGTGACCGTGTACGCGCACAACTCGCTCTTGTTGGTTCACACCGGGGATCGCGTGGCGGTCGGCCAGGAAATCGGGCGGGTAGGGGACACGGGCAGGGCAACCGCACCGCACCTGCACTTCGAGGTCCGCCGCGGCGAAGTTCCACAAGACCCCATGCCGTTTTTGCCCGCTTTGAAGTAGAAACAGGGCATGGCTTCTAGCGACGCTGCAAAAGTGGATCTCCGCACCCTGATTCGCGACATTCCCGACTTTCCCAAGCCGGGCATTCTGTTTCGCGACGTGACCCCTCTGCTTGGCAACGGGCCAGCCTTTCGCGCCTGCATCGTGCAGTTGTGCGAGCGCCTTGCGCCGTTTAGGCCGCAGGCCATCGCGGGCATCGAGTCGCGCGGGTTTATCTTCGGCGCCAGCGCGGCGACCGAGCTGGGTATTGGTTTTGTGCCAATTCGCAAGCCCGGCAAGCTGCCGTGGAAGACGCGCAAGGAGCAGTACGCCCTGGAATACGGGACAGACGCTATCGAGGTGCATGAAGACGCGGTGACGCCTGGCACGCGCGTGGCCTTGCTCGACGATCTGCTGGCCACCGGCGGAACTGCTGGCGCCGCTATCAAGTTGCTGCAAGGCCTGGGCGGCCAGGTGGTGGTCGCCGAGTTCGTCATCGAGTTGGCCTTCCTGAAAGGCAGGGCGGCGCTGAGCGGGGTTCCGGCCGAGGTGCTGATCACCTACGCGTAGGATCTAGAACATACCCGCGATCATGCAGTTGGGACAGAAGCTGCCGGGCGCGCCGTTTGCGGCTCCCAAATCGCACATCTCGCCGTAGATGGCGTCGACCACGCCATCACCGCAGTAGCTCGCACGCACGCAACTGGAGGTGCAGCCACCGACATCGCCGTAGGTCGCCGTGTTGCCGCGCGGGCCTAGGTCGCACTCTTCCGGGCCGTTGACCACGCCGTCGCCGCAGTAGGCTCGCCGGCACTGGGTTGTACAACCGTCGTAGGCAGTGTCGTTGTTGAGTGGGCCATCGTCGCACTCTTCGGCGCCGGACACGATTCCGTCGCCGCAGTAGTGAAAGCCACCGTCCAAGGTTTGCCCCCCGTCGCCTGAGACCAGGACGCAGACTCCGCCTGAGCAGTCCCACCCTGGTTCCGTCAGACAGGTGCTGGAACAGCCGTCGCCGCTCGCGGTGTTGCCATCGTCGCAGCTCTCGTCGCCTTTGAGCTGTCGATCGCCGCAGATAGGAATGCAGCGCCAACCTATCCACGGACAGCGCCAGCCATCCTCGACCGACGTGCAGTCGGCCGAACAGCCATCGCCCGAGATGACGTTGCCGTCGTCGCAGACCTCCCCCGACTCAAGCCTACTGTTGCCACACGCGACCAAGCACCCGGTCTGTGGGCACCCAGGTGGCCAATCCGATTCGATCCGGCAAAGGCGGTCGCAGCCGTCGCCGGAAACCGTGTTGCCGTCGTCGCACTGCTCGCCCGGGTCGACCCACCCGTTGCCACACGTGGAAGTCGGCAAATCAAGAGAGTCCGCTGGCCGATCCGCCGGTGCCACGGAGTCGGCCCCCCCGAACACTTCAGGCGGTCGATCGTGGCCAGCATCGACCGGGCCGAGTGTCCGAAGAGCGTTGCGCCCTGAACAAGCCAATGCAGTGCTTGCTCCGAACAGCAAGAGCTGCAAGACCAGCGACCGTGAGGGGATACGGTTCGGCATGAGGGTTGATTCTACGCCGAAATGAAGAGGTCGTGAGCGAGAGCGGCGTAGCACAGGGGATGGCCGCCTAAGCGTTGGCAAAGCATCAAGAGTGTCGCTATAGTGCGCCGCGGATATCCGTTTGGAATGAGGCAATCGTGGAAATACAGACCAACCTAGTAGATCGCAGTTCTATCAAGCTCACCCTCCGTCGCAACCGGCTTGCCGCTCCAGTTTTGGCCCTGCAGATCCTCCTAGCCGCGGCGATGGTTGGCCAGGCGATCTTGCCGGCCAACCCAGCGCAGGCGGCCAGCAAGCGCACGGACAAGCGCGAGGTCGAGGCGCGGCAGGCCTTCGCGTCCGGGAAATATCAGGAAGCGCTTGGTCTGTATGCGCAGCTCTATGCGGACAAGGTTCACCCGACCTATCTGCGCAACATCGGACGCTGCTATCAGAACCTGCAACAGCCCGACAAAGCCATCAACGCCTTCCATGACTACCTTCGGCAGGCCAAGGAGTTGTCGCCCGCCGAAAAGGGAGAAATCGACGGCTACATCGCCGAAATGGAAGCGATGAAGAAGCAGCAGGAGGCCGCACAAGCAAGCGCGAGCAGCAGCGCCGCTGCGCCGCAGATTGCCACGCCGCCGAGCAACCCGATGGTCGCTCCGGTCGATCCAACTGCCACGCCGCCGAACACATTGCAGTTGTCCAACCAGATCCCCGAGCCTCCCGCCCAGCCAACACCTTTCTACAAGAAGGGATGGTTCTGGGGCGTGGTGGGTGTCGCCGTCGTGGGCGGTGTCGTGGGTGGCCTCTACGCCGCCGGCACGTTTTCCAAGTCCTCCATCGGCTGTTCGGCTCCGGCCGGCTGCTACTGACCCCAGAAGACAGGACCACCGTCATGCGACACTTCAGCTCCGCAAGAAACGTACTTCTTCTGGGAATTCTCGCGGCCGCTTGCTCCTCCAAAGACGAGCGCTCGCTGGTCGTGGTCGACGTTCAGTTGGGCAGCGGCGTGACCGCCGCTCCAGACTCCGTCCACCTAAGCGCCAAGAGTGGCGGCAACGAGGTGAAGACCGCCGACGTGCCGTGGAGCAAGGCGACCAACGGCGTCTTGGAAGTTGGTTTGTTCATTTCTAGCGGTGTGTCCGGAGAGGTGACCATCTCGGCGCAGGGCAAGCGGCAGGGCGAAACGCAGCCGTTTCTTGAGTCGACCGATCAGCCGGCTACGCTGAAAGTGGGAGGAAGCGTGGGGCCCGTTCAGCTGGTGCTCAGTGCGATCGCCGTTGCTCCAGATGGTGGTGTCGACGCCGGAGCTTCCGACGGTGCCCCGGACGTTGCCTCCACCGATGCCATCGCGCTGGACGCTGGCCGCGATGTCGGCTTGCCCGACGGTCCAATCTCGGAAACAGGCTTCGTGGACCGCGCCAATTCGCCAGATGAAAAGGCGGCAGATGTGGGAAGCGGCGATGTCCCGTCCGCTCCAGACGCCGCCGATACCAACCCTGTTCAGCCCGACGGCCCTCCTGTTCAGCCCGACGCTCCTTCTGTCCAGCCCGATGCCAAAGATGCCATCGAGGCCGGCCATGTCCCCGGGTGGGAGCCCGCGCAAAATATCGAGAACGACGTCATCAACGCCTCATACTATCCCGTCGTCGCCGTGGATCCGGTGAACGAACACGTCTACGTGGCCTGGAGCGAGGACACGGCCGTCAAGGTGAAGCGCTGGAACCGGACCACGGGCTCCTGGGAGAAGACCATCGTCGTGGAAAGCCGCGGCGGCCCCCAGGACGTCACCATCGGCGCGGATGCAAAGGGCAACGTGCTCTTGCTGTGGGGCCAAAGCCAAAGCTCGGATTCGACGCTGGTAGGTGTTTGGGCATCCCGGACTTCGGACGGACTTGCATGGAGCTCGCCGGTCCGCATCACCTCCGTCTACACCTGGCACCTTCAGTTGGCGGTGGCTCGCAATGGAACCGCCCGGGCGGTTTACACGAAACTACTCGACGACGGCACCTGGCCGCTCTATTCGGCGTACTACGACGGTTCAGCGTGGACGGAAAACCCCACCATGGTCGCTCCGAACACCGATTACGCGGAACAGAATCCCACACTGGTCGTCGATGCCTCGGGCAGTGGTATTCTGATTTTCGACAAGGAAGATAGTAATGGCGATACGGGCGTTGCGGCAGCCATCTTCACTGGCCAGAACTTCAGCACGCCGACCTATCTGAATCCCAACTATGCGACGGCCCAAGCTGACAGTCGGGCCATCGCGATGAACCGAAAAGGCGAGGGCGTATTCGTGTGGTCCGAGTCCAGTGGGTCTACCGTTGGTTTGTCTGCGAGAACCTACAACCCGAGTGTTGGGTGGAGCGCGGTCACACCTCCCATCCTCGCCTCCGACACCATCGGCGCTCTCGCCGTGGCCATGGATGAGCAAGACAACGTCACGATTCTCTTGCAGCAGGCCCTCGCTTCCGCCGGTGGTCTGAACGTCATGGGGATTCACGGTACGGTGACTGGGAGCTGGAGCGACGTCACGGTTCTCGAAACCGACAACACGGCAGGCTATTTGGTCGACGAGTACGCCATGCCGCAACTCGCGATCGATGCGAGCGGAAACGTTCTCGCGGTCTGGCGCAAGGACCTGAGCACCTCGACCACGACGACCTATGGCGCCTATGCCAGCCGTTTTTCCGGGGGCAGCTGGCTTCCCCAATTCAAACTTGGCCTGAAGACGGGCCTGGAAGTTCTAGTGGTGAACGTGTCGGTGGCTGATTCTGGTTTCGGTGCCGCGTCCTTCTACTTCCGCTCGGACAATACCACCACGGATCCGGATGCCTACAACGCGATGGTGGCCTTCTATCGCTAGGAGATTCGATCGAATGAAGAAGGCCACTTCTGTCGCAGCGAGGACCGTCGATGACTATATTGCAGGCGTTCCAGAACCAGCCCGCACCACACTGAAGAAGGTCCGCGCGGCGATCCGGGCCGCGGCGCCCGCCGAGACCACCGAGGGCATCAGCTGGCGCATGCCCATGTTCAAATACAAGGGAATGCTCCTCGGCCTCGCCGCGTTCTCCAACCATTGCAGCCTGTTTCCAGGCCCGGCCGTGATTGCGGCGCTCAAGAACGAGCTCAAGGGCTACCGCACCACCAAGGGCACCATCCAGTTCCCCGCGGACAAGCCCATGCCGGCCGCCCTGGTAAAGAAGGTGGTCAAGGCGCGGATCGCGGAAAACGAACGCAAGAGGAAATGAATCGGCGAATGCGTCGGAGAGTTCTCGTCGTGATGACAGCGTGCATTCTGTCGGCCTGTGCGACGACGCCATCACCTGACCGGCAGCGCCGCATCTCGGACTGCCTGGCCGATTGCAGGACCGCCCAAATGCCACCACCGCGCACGGGCCCCTTCGACCAGAACGCGGGCAAACCCGACCAGAGCGACGCCTGCGAGCAGCGCTGCGAATCGATCAAGTAGATCACGCGTGGCCAGCTAGGGAAACACGCCGCAGCCGGATGTCATCGCGCAGGTCATGTGGATCGGCTACCGTCGATTCGCGGAGACGTACCCGGTGCGCAGGGCGTGGGCCCAGTCGGGGCGGTCGTTGTTGTCGGCCAGCCTTGCCATGGATTCGAAGTCGTAGGGCACGGCAAGCAGCGCCACGGTCCACGCGGATGCCCGCCGTTCCAGCAGGGCGTAGCGCGCGCGGCAATAGCGGACCCGAGAGGTGATCGCCTAGGTTGACGACCTGATCGACTTCGCGGTGGGCGAGGTCGGCCAGCACGGCCTCGAGTGCCGGAAGGTTTCCGTGAATATCCGCAAGCACCGCGATGCGCACGATTGAGCCCTAGGAGATGCCGCTGCCCGTAACGCTCTTGACGGCCGCGGCGCCTGAGGTGCCGGCAACCTCGAGAATAGCGGCCTTCGCGCCGAGGGTGATGGGCTTCAAAGCCAGGCTGACAGTGCAAGACGCGCCCTTGGCCAGGGAGCCCCCGGTGCAGGTGTCGCCGATGATGACGAATTCAGGGCCCGACACCGATGCCGCCAGGGTGCCAGAAGCGGTGTCGCCGGAATTGGTCACGGTGAAGACCGTGGCGTTGCCAGTCGTGCCGATGGGAACCTCGCCGAGGTCGGATCGATCCGAGGTGATAGCAAGCGCGGGGCTTGAGTAGACGCTGCCGCTCAGCGCGGCCCTAGCCGCCGAGGCGCCAACACCATTGTCCTGCACGGTGAGGCGAATGAGCGGCAGGGCTCTCGCGCAAGAGCTGGCGAAGGCGCGTCCGACCATCAAGGTTCTGTACATGTCCGGCTACGCTGACAATGCATTCCTACACAATGGCGAAATCGATGAAGGAACGCATTTCATCGGCAAGCCGTTTGCCGTCGGCGACTTGGCGCACAAGGTGCGCGAGGTATTGGACGACGACACCGAAATATCGTCGGGCCTCACCTGACCCTACTCCCCGGCCAGCGCCCCGCCGCGCGCCTGCAAGATGAACGTCACCGGCCCATCGTTGACCAGCTCGACATTCATGTCAGCGGCGAAGCGGCCGGTCGCGACGTCGATGCCTTCGGCGCGAATGCGCTCGGCCATGCGCTCGTAGAGCTTCTGCGCTAGGGATGGATCTTCCGCGCGGTCGAAACTGGGGCGGTTGCCCTTGCGGGTTGAGCCCGCGAGCGTGAACTGACTGACGACGAGGCAGGCGCCGTGAACGTCCTTGATCGACAGGTCCATCGGCGTGCGGCCGGGAAAAATGCGCAAGGCCACCAACTTGCGGGCGAGCACGTCGGCGTCGGCATCGCTGTCTCCGCGTTCGACGCCCACAAGCGCCGCCAGCCCAAGGTCGATCTTGCCGACGACCTCGCCCTCGACGCGAACCTCGGCGCGCGACACGCGCTGAACCACGACGATCATCGTGACCCCGGCCTGATTCGAACAGGCGGGCGATTGTTTCGGGGGTGTGGCTCGCTTCGCTCGCATCCCCCCGCGCCCCCTTCGCTCCGCGTGGCGAAGCCACGCTGCGCTCGCCGAGGCACACTACGCTCACTGTCGTTCATCTCGTGACCCCGGCCTGATTCGAACAGGCGGGCGATTGTTTCGGGGGTGTGGCTCGCTTCGCTCGCATCCCCCCGCGCCCCCTTCGCTCCGCGTGGCGAAGCCACACTACGCTCACTGTCGTTCATCTCGTGACCCCGGCCTGATTCGAACAGGCGACCTACGGTTTAGGAAACCGTCGGGCATCTGATCAGGGGTGTGGCTCGCTCCGCTCGCACACCCCCGCGCCCCCTTCGCTCCGCGTGGCGAAGCCACGCTGCGCTCACTGTCGTTCATCTCGTGACCCCGGCCTGATTCGAACAGGCGACCTACGGTTTAGGAAACCGTCGCTCTATCCACCTGAGCTACGGGGCCAAAGGTGTGATTCTAGGAGGAGAATGTATGCCGCGTCGTCTGGTACCACGTCAAGCGCGGAGGTTGGGTTCCTCATCCCACGACCTCCAAGAACTCCGCGATGACTCGGATCTCTCCATCCTCGCGCCGCAGGTGCATGGGCTTGAAGTCGGGGTTATCCGAGCGCAGCTCGATCTCTTTCGCCCCGCCGTCCCTACCGACGCTCGCCACGTGCCAGCGCTTGAGCGTGTAGCTGCCGCCGTGCTCAGGATCGGTGTCAGTGCGTAGCTGCACCACCACGCGCTTCCCGTCGAGCGCGGCGGCCGCGGGCGCCACGCCGCCTGGAAACAAGCGGAACAGGGCCCAGCAGCCGTCTGGAATCGCGGTTTCCATCGAACGACCTGCGACTTTGGCCACGAACATGCGGCGGTCGGGGATGTGCTGGGCGTGGACCTTGGCCCAGCCGATGATCTGCGGCGCTTGCGACTCGCCGAAGCCACCGGCCGCAGCGGCCAAGTCGTGGACGGGCAGGGCGGATCGGTACTCGTCCACTGGCGGCACGCTGTCCACGATTTCGAGCTTCGATGTTCGGTTGAGCAGCGGTTCCATATCGGGCAACAAGGGCAGCCGTTCCTGGTGGTGGAGCAGATCCGCGATCTCCTTGCGCGACTGCTGGCCCCACCAAGTGATGTCCTTGCGCCCGGCCGGCTCGTTCTCCAGCAGCAGGATGAAGTGCCAGGGCTCCTTGTCGTGCTCGGTCAAAAGCTCGCAATAGCGCTGGCCTCGCTTCGCCTTCTCCTTGTCGCGGTCGTCGTAGCGGCCCTTCACCTCGATGATGAAGTTGTGAAATACCTCGCCGATGCGGGCGCGCGCGATGAAGTCCGGGTAGTAGTGCGAGAGCAAGCCTTGCCAGTCGTACTCGATGAAGTACCCGACGCCGCTGCGGTGGTTGTAGACCCAGCCGGTCACGTCCTTGGCTTCGTCGAGCAGGCGCGCCACCGCTTCTTCGTCGGCATTCTCGACCGCCGCTCGGTCGTAACTGCTCTTCTTGGGCGCATCGAAGACGTGCTTCTTCAGCGCTTGATACCCGGCCAGCTCCTCGGTCTTGCGCTCGGATAGCTGCGCCTCGCTGGCCCGCCGTTCGGCAAGAATTGCTTCCTGCAACGACGGCAGCAGCGCCTTCTTCACCGCCGCGATGACATCGGCCCGCGCCAGGTTGCCGAGTGCGATGCGCGCGTGCGGCCCTTCGGGGATGCGGTCGAAGTAGATGGGGATCCCCATGGGCAGATTGAACGTCTTGCGTTCGAGGAACTCGCGCACGATGCCCTTGACCGCCGTCTTGTGGTGAAAGCTGGTGCGCATCTCGCGCAGCATGGGCACCGCCATGGCCACTTCGATGATGTGGTCGAAGTCGCGGTAGGACGGCACCTCGGGGATCGTGAATTTCTGGCCATCCGTCTCGGTCGCGGCCAGGGCCTCTTTCAGGTAGGTCGTGATCTCCGTGTCGGCGATGTTCTCCATCCATGGCAGGCGCGGCGAAAGCTCTGGCACGCGTTCAAGGTCGAACGACTTGCGCCAGTCGGGCACCACTTCGCGCATGCCCTCGAAGCGCACCAGACGCACGCCAGCGGCCTCGCGTAGGGTCAGATCCGCCTTCTGCAAGATGGGCACATACTCGCGGCTGTGCTCGATCTCGTCCGAGGACTTGAGATCCACGATGTCGTGGATCTGGTCGATGATGCTGCGGAAGGAAGGGTGCTCGATGACGTACAGCTCTTCCTTCTGCATGAGGGCGCCGCCGTCTTCGTCGAGGATCGGCGGATGCATCATGCGCAAACCACGGCCGAGTGTCTGCTCGGTCAGCGTGCGCGAATCGCACGGCCGCAAAGGCACGATGACCTTCACGTTGCGGACATCCCAGCCCTCTTTGAGCATCATCACGCTGACCACGACGTTGTAGGGGTTGTCCTCCAGAACGGGCTGCCCGTCGCCGTCGAGCACCGGACGCCCGTCGCCGTCCATCTTGGGGATGCGGTCGTGGTCCACGGCGTTGACCGAGCGGCGGACGGCATCCCAGGCTTCCTCGTTACGCTCTTCCTTTTCGCCGATGTGGATCTCGACCACGGTCGAGCGCAAAGCCCCGCCGTTCGTATCCACGAACAGAGGCGCTTCCTTGGGCTTGCCCTGGTATCCGGTAACGGCGCGGCCTTGCAGGTCGTCCCTGGTCGCCTCGCCGTAGCGCAGAAAGTTCGCCACTTCCCGCGCCTCGTTGCGGTCGTTCGACAGAATGAACAAGATCGGTTTGCGCGTGTCGCCTTCGTCTTCGAGCTGCTTCTTGACCTTTTTCCAGCGCTCGATGCCGGTCACCAGAAGGTTGCGATACTTCTCCCAGGCGTTGGGCTGGCCCTCGCGGATGTGCGGCTCGATCTCGCCCGTCTTCTGATTCTTGACCTCGACCCGCTCCAGCACCGGCCGCTTGACGATGCCGTCGCGGATGGCGTCGGCCAGCGAGTAATACACGCTGGTGTGGCGGAACAGATCTACCGGCTTGAACTCGGACTTCTTGCCGGCTTTACTCGACTTGGTGGCCGCGCCCGCCTCCTCGAACAGGGTCGCCGACAGATCCACTTGCAAGGCCACGCGGCCGTTGCCGTTCAGCTTGCGAATGGAGCGGATCCACGCCATGTCCTGCGCCATCTCGTCGTCTTTGGTCAGCTTGGCCTTGTCCTTGGCCTTCTGCTCGAACTTGGCGTGGCCGGTCTCGTCCCACACGTGGTGGGCCTCGTCGTTCAGCACGAGCAAGCCGCGCGAGCGCGAGAAGCGCTCGATGAGCGGCGAGGACACGGCCTCCAGCCGTTCGGGCTCGCCTGCGTGGAACAGCAGCTCCATCTGCCGCTCTTCCCACTGCGCCAGCGTGGGGGCATCCTCGCGTTCACGTAAAAGCTGGTGGAAGTTGGTCACCACCAACGCGCCCTCGTTGGGATCGAGCGTGCGCGGGCAGGTCACGGGATCGTAGACCTTGAGGTTGAAGTCGCGCTCGAAGGCGGGCGGCACCACCGGATCCGAAAAGAACACCGAGGTCTCGCCGCTGGGCGGGGCGAAGTCTTGCAGCAAGCGATCTTTCACGAAGAGATTGGGCGCAATCAGGATCGCGTGCTGGCCGAAACCGAGCCGGCTTTCCCTTTCCAGCACCGCGTTCAAATAGGCCCACGCGATGATGAGGCTCATCATCTTGGTCTTGCCCGATCCGGTGGCAAGCTGGCCGCCCATCTTGGCCCACGGATCGCGCTGCGGCCCCAGCGGCTCCACCTCGGCCAGCGCGTACAGGTCCTCGGTGCGCCGGATGCCGCGCACTTCGTAGAGGTAGATGAAGGTCTCGACCAAGCGCCGCTGGTGCGGCCAGTACTTGAAGGCGCGGCCGCCGCGCAAAAGGTGCGGCTCGTGCCGGAACCAATGCTGAAGCAGGTGCATGGTGGTGTCGCTGACGGCCTGCTCGCCAGGGCCGGCCGGTTGGTAGCGGGGAGCCAGCAATGGGATAGGGCTCGGCCGCGGTGCCCAGCGAGAAGCCGCGCCAGGTGTCCACCAGGCGGGCTACTTCGGCGATCACGCGGCCTTGTCCGACGCGGTCGAATTCGCTCGCCATCACTTCACCTCGACTTGCACGGTGGCGATGCCGTCGTTGCCGAAGACGTCGGTCACCTTGGCCGCGATCCAGTATTGGCCGGCCTGCGTGTACTTGAGCTCGGCGGTGAAGACCAAGGGGTCGCTTTCGCCCTTTGCCCTGCGCGAGCGGAAGCTCTGCCAGTCGGTCTCGAAGATGGGTTTGCCGTCGGGCGACTGGCGCGAGAAGTAGTCCCAGTCCACGGCCCAGAAGTCGACGAAGCTCTGCCAGGAATTGGTCTTGCCCAGCCATTTTTGCAGCGCCTTCTGCCGCTCGTCCCACTTGGACTGCTCGGCCTCGGCCTTCTTGCGCGCGCCCGGCGACATGCTGTCCGACGGGGCTTTGAACACGGGTCGTTGGCTGGCCAAGAAAGACTCGATGTCCACCTCGCAGCGTTCGAGCTTGAGGCTGACCGTGCGGCCCGAGACCTTGGGCGAAAGGACAATCGACAAGGGCGCGTAGAACGCCGGCACGGCCATGGACTCGATGGGCGCGTCCGGCGGCCGGTTGAGCAGCTCCATGCGCCGCCGGACCTCGTCGATGGCTTGCGACGGGATTACGCGCACCGTGACCGCGACGGCAGTGCGCGCCGAAATGTCCGTCTTCTCGCTGCCCGACAGGGTGTCAAAGTCGGCCGACAGGATGGTGACAGCCTTGCACGTCGTGCGCTGGGCCTCGCGCGCGATGCTCCAGACCTGCCCAGAGGACACGGGACCGTCGAGCGGACCGACGTGAATCCAGGCGTTGCCCAGCTTCGTCTTTCCGTGCAGAAGGGGAGAGTGCGCCACCGGCTCGCCACCAAAGACCTTGATCATCTCGTCGCGATAGATCGAGCGCTTGGTCTGAAAGTCCTGCCATTCCTCGGCCCGCTGGTACACGCCCATGTTTTCGACCGTGAAGGGACGCACGTTGAACGCACCGGGGCTACGCTGCGGCTTCTCCTTGCGGCCCATGTTCTTGCATTTGTCGCACTCGACGTAGTCGTACTGTGCTTTCTCCGCTGGTCGAGGCTGGCCGTGAAGTTGGATCAGCCGCTTGCGCGCCAAGTGGACGGCGTATTTGCCGTTGTCGATGCCGATCCAGCGTCGGCCCAAGCGCTCGGCCGCCTCGGTCGTCGTGCCGGAACCGGCGAAGCAGTCGAGAACGCAGCCATTCGGTGGGCAGGACACTGTGATGATCCGTTCCAGCAAGGCGATGGGCTTCTGCGTCGGATACCCTAACCCCTCAAGCGCCATCGGGTTGACTGGCGGAATGTCATCCCAGAGATTTTGAACCGGCGTTCCTTCCTTCTCTTCGAGGAAGCTTCGCCGTTGAAGCCTCTTTGTCTTGTCATCAGGAAAGTCGATGCGGCCCTCGCTTTCCATCTGTTGCATCGTCTCCAATGAAACGGCCCACCCATTCGGCGGCGGGGAATAGCCCTTGTAGACATAGCGAAGGTTCGGCCTCGGGTTTGGACTCGTGAGATTGTCCAACCGGTACAGCCGACCTTTCTCGTCACGGTACTTGAAACGCCCCACGTATTCGGGATCGTGGGCCGTGGTGAGTTCCTTGAAGTACGGGCTAGAACCAGCCGAATAGGCCAGCATGGTGTCAGTCACCGAGCCCAGCTTGTTGAACGTCCCCATGTAGCCCGTTCGGCGCTTCCAAAGAATTTCGTTCGAGAAATTCTCGTACCCGAAGATCTCGTCCATCAGCACCTTCACGTAGTGGACCGCGTGCCAGTCCAGGTGGACGTAGATGCTGCCGGTTGGGACGAGCAGCTCCTTGAGCAGCTCCAGCCGCCGGCGCAGCATGGTGAGAAAGCTGTCGAGCCCCTGGCGCCAGGTGTCCTTGTAGGCCAGCACCTCGACCAGCGAGGGCTCTTTCTTGACCTGCACTTCCTCGTCGCCGCCGAGGTCGATGTCGACGGTGTTGTCGGCGCGGAAGTCGTTGTTCACCATGAAGGGCGGGTCGATGTAGACGAGGTCGACCTTGCCCCGATAGCGCCAGTCGCGCGTGCCGGGATCCTTCTCGTCGAGCAGGGTCTGGAGCGCGACCAAGTTGTCATTGGTCCAGATGAGCCGATTGGGCGGCAAGGTGGTCACGTCGCGCGCCTCCGCCGTGCGGATTTCAAGCCCCGCCAACTCGCCCCGATCCATGGCCCGCCCCGGCCGCACGATCTCCACAACCTGCGTGGGCACCGAGGTCGCCATTTCCTTGCGCCACATCCCCTGCCAAGCGAGCCGCGGCTTTCGCGGCGTCACATCGAGCGTGATGGCGTCTGTCACGGGAACCCTGGACGGGTTCCCGTCCCCTCCCGCGTCGGGCTCGGCCGGGCGAAGCCCGCCCGCGCCCACGCGATCACCCGCGCCTGCTCTCGACGTCGCATCCGCATCGGTCGTGTTCGGCCGTGGCAAGGCTGGCGTGCGAACCGAGCGTGTGACCGGCGGTGGCGTCGGCTCCAGTAGCGGGAACCCCTCCCATGCAAGCTGCGTCTGCACCGGCGCCGGTGGTGCTGGCGCCGCCGGCAGCTCGACCTTCGCGGCCTCTTCCTTGCGCGCCTGCGTCTTCTTGGCCTTGGGCTCTGGCGTTTCACCGTCACCGTCGCTGGCGTCGTTGTCTGGCCCGCGCTCCGCCCCCAGAATCCGATCCACAAGCACCTGCTTTTCCCGCCCTTCGGCCGAGATCCCCACCGCAAAGCAAACCGACTTCAGCGTGTCGCGCGCGAGCAGATCGAGGATCTTCTCCAAAACCCCGCGCTTCTTGCTGCCCGCCACGACGTCCATCATCTCGTCGAGCCGCATGCCGCTGGTGACACCCAGATCCAGCGTCTTGCCGACTTCCAACAACTCCGCCCGAGTGAGCGCCCCGAGCGCCTTGCGTTTGAACGTCATGCTTTTCTCCGGTCCCGACACGGGAGCCCGCACCATGATACGCCTCTTCCTGACGCGGGCGAGGGGCCAGGATGGGAACGCCAAGCGGAAGGACTTGCGGCCGAAACCATGGCAAGATAGGACGTATCCAATGTCGATGTCTTCCGCGCTCTACACAACGGTTCCGCAGCACATGCCCGACGTGCTTTTCAGCCAGGGTCATGCGGATCCACGCAAGACGGCAGACTTCCTCGGCTTCAAGACTGAGGACGTGGCTACCGCCACAGGTGTGCCGCGCAAGTCTGTCCATCTTTGGGGTAGCATTCCGGAAGAAGTACGGGCACGTCTGACCGAGATCGCAACCATCTGCGCGCTCGTGATGGAGTACTTCTCTGGCAACGTCGACAAGACTCACCTGTGGTTCACGACGCGGAACCCACTGCTCGGCAATCTTTCGCCTCGCGAGATGATACGTTTGGGGTTGTATAGGAAGGTCCTGCGGTTCGTCCAGGAAGCGCGCGGCCAGGAACCGCCCTTGGCGGCGTGACAAAGCGTGGCCAGAGGCGGTTTCGCCACCGCCAGCGCATCAATCCCGCGCTGCCCATCCAGGTGGTGCATATTTTCGATACCTTCACGCTGGAGTCGCTTCGCAGGGGTGCTCGGATCAAGGACGAAGTTCTTCGGTTCGCGTGGGACCACTACTCCGCGCTTCAGCACCAGCGCTCGGCGGTGGCCGAGGAAATCACCGAAGCGCTCGCCCTCGCGAGAATCGGTCCGTTCCCTTTCAGTCGCTGGATGCGAGTGGTCGACTACCAATTCACCAATCACCCGCTGTCAGCCGCCGGTAGCGTCAAGTCGATGGCGGGTGGACGGTTCAACATCGGTGACATCGACCCAATCAAGTTTGCGCCGTTCCCCGCCCTCTATCTCGCATCGGACCACGAGACGGTTCTGGCCGAAACCTTGGAGCAATCGACCGAATTGGACGGGCTCACCCGAAACGAGTTGGCGCTGAGAAGCGAGCGATCCTATTCGTGCGTCGCCGTAAACGGGATGCTGGAGAGTGTGATCGACCTATCGAAGATGGAACGGCTTCGCAATTTCGTTGATGTCATCGGCAAGTTCAAGCTGCCCGCCGCCATCAGGGAGAATGCGAGACGGCTGCGAATCCCAGATCGTCTCGTCTCGTCCATAGCCGACCTAGAGACGGCGCTTTTTGCGATGCACTGGCGGGCCATGCCAGTGCAGATGGATGTTTCCGCCACGTCCCAAATCTTCGGCCAACTTGTCGTCCGTGCTGGAATCGAGGGCATCGTTTTTCCGTCGGCGCGCTCGGGCTCGGGCGGAACATCTTTGGCCGTGTTTCCCCAGAACCTCCAGGGCAACTCTTTCGTCGAGCTCGCCGATCCCGCGGCGCCGGCGACCAAGCACGTTCGTTTGGACGCCAAGACGTGGCGCGCCTTCGTGTGCTGAACACGATGGGTGAAAGCGATCACCCGATCGCCTCAGTGCTTGTGGCGGAGATCCATCACCTCGATGCGGTGATGCTCGATGTCACCGTTTCGGTTTGGCCGGGGGCGACGGGCTAGGGCGGGCCAGGCTGGGGTCGGTTGGTGGATTGTCCTCCGATCCTAGCGGAGGGCCGAGATCCACCGTGGCCTCTTCGCCGATGGTCATGGGCAGGTCCAGGACGCCGACGTTCTCTCCGATGGGTGCGGGCGTCCTGGCTCGCGGCGAAGGCTGCGGGGATTTGGCCATGGAGGCTGGAAGGATGGTTTCGGAAAGCTCGGGCGACAGCGGCTTGAGGCTCATGGTCAGCCGGCCGGCGTGCGCGGGTGCCGCGGTGGTTGGTGTGGCGGGCGGGATCGTCTGCGCGAGCGCCGAGGACATGGAGGGGAACCGATCCACGACGGGAGGCGTGTCTTCGAGGGAGATTTCGATTCCAGCCGGTGCCTTGGACTCCAAGGTTGGGGGGCGGTTGCTGCCCGCGGGCACGGCAGGTGCCTGGTAGACCGTAGCGGAGGTGGCCGACGCGGTCGCCACCGTGCCCGATGCGCGCGGGGCCTTGGTCATGTACGGGGCGGCATCGTCGACCTGCCGTTCGAGCGCGCGCGAGACGAATTCCTGCCGCCGCTCCCACACCAGGTTGATGGTCATATCGTGAATCTTCGCCTTCACCACGTGGTAGGGCCGATCCACGGTCATTTCGCGCGCGCTCACGCGGATGACGTGGAATCCCTTCTGCATCTTCAACGAGACCCTGCCGTCTTTGCCCGAAGCCATGGCCTTTGCCCGCTCGTCGTCCAGCCACACGCGCGCGCCTTCCACGGGGCCGTGATCGTCGACGACGAGGATCTTGAACTCGGCCTCCGCGGCTTCGAGCACGTGGGCGACAAAAGCGGTCTTGCGCGCCAGCACTTCCACTTCCTGCGGGGGCTCGCGCAGCAGCATGGTCTGGCGGCCTCGGGTGTAGATGCCGTACAGGTGCACGTACCACTTGCCGCGCGGGATCCCACGAAAGGTCGTGTTCTGGTCGATGTTCCAGGCCTCGAAGCGGCGCTTGCGCTTGCCCAGCCATTCCATCTTCTTGCGGTAGACGGTCAGGTTATCGATGGACGGCGTGTGCGGCGAGCGCGAAATTAGAATCGAGAACATCTCGTCCTTGGCGTCCGAGTCCCATTGCACCCTGACCACGATGGTGCCCCTGAGCGAAAGCGCGATGGCCCAGGCGACCATGGCCAGAAACGCCAGCACGGCCAGTCCGATGATGAGTGGGTTGAGTCCCATCAGGCCGGTCGAGCGGCCGATGAGAGAAGTCTCGATACGATCGGTTCGCTGGTGTGCAACGTCGTACAGGACCAGCTCCAGCGTCACCCAAGGCGCCAGGCTCGTGGGCCGGATGCGATAGAGCAGGAGCGCACCACAACCGAGATCGCGGGCCAGGGAGGCGAGACCCTCGTCGGTCATGCGATCGGATGGCAGAAGCTCGGTGTGAATCTTGGCCCGGGTCGCTTGAAGTTCCCAGGGCGAACGCCGCAGGGTTTCCAGCAAGCCCTCGCTCATGCGCTCCTTGCGCACCAGAAATGGCCAGTAGAAGGGCTGGCCGCTGCCAGGCAGGGGTGCGATTTGAATGGTCGACAGGGCGGGATCGTAGAGACCGTCGAAGCCCTGCAGCACCTGGCGTAGGTTGCGAGCAAGTGGACTTGGTGGGCCGCTTGGTTTCTCAGGCTCGGCCTCCGCGGCGATGGTCTTGGCCTCTTCTTGGCGCGTGGCCAGCTTCTGCAAAAGACCGGCGGAGGCACTGTCCGCCTCGGCGTTGAGGCGCGCGCTGATGGCCTTGATCTGGTCGGCGTTGAGCTCTTGGACCTGGACCAGCGGCGCCGCTTGCCGTGCCGGTCCGCCTGCCGCAAGCGCCCTGGCTGCCAGGGTCGAGGCAAGGCCGGGCTCGTGGACCGCGAGCTTCTCGCCCGCCGCCAACGCCGCAGCCTCCATTTGCGCACCGAACGTGCCAGGGGGCGTGGCGGCGATGAGTGGCAGGACCGGACGCCATTCCGCGGCGGGTCTTCCCACCAGCGGGGCGAGGGCGGCGTCCCTCTTGTCCACGGGATCGCCGCGCTCGATGGCCAGCGCCACGGCCGCGAGCGCGATGGCCGACAGGTTGCGCGACCCGCGCAGCAAGGTCAGCTCGGTCTCGGCGGCAGAGAAATTCTTCAGGGCAGCCAGGGCGCGCACCTTGGCCGCCCGCAAGGCGGCGTTCTTGCCGTCGCTCGACAGCCCTGCATCGGCCAGCTGGTTGGCACCTTCCCACTCACCCAAGAGCAACCGCGCCTGAGCACGGGGCAGGGCAGGCAAGGCAGGATCCTCGGCCAGCGCGAGCAGGATGCTCTTCGCGCCCGCGAGATGGGCCACCACCGTTGGCAGAGCGAGATCGACGGCGCGCGAGGCAGCGACCGGGTCGCTCGAAAGCATCGCCGACTCCGCCGCGAGGAAGGGGCGCACGTCGCCGAGTCCGACCTCGGCCATCTCGCCCACATGGGCACCGATGGCCGGCGCGATTCGCTTGGCCAGCCGCCTGGCCAGCTCGGCCACGTCGCCGGTGGCCGCCGCCGCGGCGATGCGCAACAGTCGCTTGCCGCCGGGGCCGACCATCGTGCCGGCCACGGTCGTTCCTTTCTGACCGACCTGCAGCTCCCACAGAATCAGGGTATCGGCCGCCATGCGCTCGATGAGCTTGGGCGCCAGGTCGACAGAAACGGTCAAGCTCTTGCCGGGCGCCTTTCCTGTCAAGGCCTCGATGGCCAGGGCCAGCTCGCGCCTGGGTACGATTCCGCGCTGGCCAGTCACGAGATAGGAACGCACTAGAAGCGAGACAGCGCCCGCCAGCTCGCCATGTTCAGGCGCCGCCGTGGGATCGGGAACGATGACGATTTCTGCGGATGCCTTGGCGGACAGCACGAGAGCCCACACGCAGATCAGCCCGGCGACCAGAGACCTTCCCCTGACCGCACCACGGGGCAACAAACGCGCAAGTGAAGGACGCAGGCTCATGGGGAAATTCTAGAAGGATTCGGACAACGTGGGCGCAACAGTTCGGTGTTCCCGCGGGGCCATTCGGGTCTACTCAAGTCTTGGTGCGACGATGGTAGACTACCCGGCCATGCGAGATCTGTGCCTGTTCTACAGTTCAGTGTTTGCGATTTCCACTGCGGCGTTTGCAGCGGGTTGCCATTCCGATCGGAACAAAGCCATCGCACCGCCGGATTCCTATCTTCTTTTTGTTCCCAGTGCGGACAGCACCAGCGTCGGCGCGCCGCTGCTCGTGGAAAAGGCGGACCTCAAGACGCCAGCGGTGCAACCTATCCCCGGGCTGTTCGAGACTGGGTTTGCCTCCGAAATGTTGCGCACGGTTTATCTGGCGGGTCAGTACCTGCGCGACGCCGTGGTGGACGGTCGGCGTTTTTCCGACCTCGCGCGGGCCAATGGCAGCTTGCCGGTCTGCCTCGTCGTCGGCGCCGATCGAAACTCGTACGCCCGTGGACTTACCATCAAGGGCGGTTTCGGTGGTAGAGCGCAGAGGCCCGACTTGCCCTGGATTGGCGTTCCCGCAGAACCGGCGCGCGACAAGGCCCTGATTCAAACCTTGACCGGGCACCTGGCCGACTACGCAGCCCAGCTGGTCGCGACCGGCGGACTGCTCGATGCCACGCCAGCGCCGCCCAAGGCGCTTGTCGAAGGCTACCGCATGGCCATGGAGGTGGTGGCAAGGGAATGGCGCTACACCGATGGCCCGGCCGGCGTGATTCAGGTCGAGGAAGGCAGCACCCAGCAGCGCGAGCTTTTCGGCAACATCCGCGAGAATCGCTATGTCATCGCTGACGGAAGCACGGCCCTGCGGCCGGCGCGGGAGCTCCTCGATTCCCCTGGCGTCGCCGGGACCATTCTCTACCGCATGGCCCAGGACCGGGCGGTCGGGCCACGGGTGGCGTCCGATGCGTTCTATGCCCCTTATGTCGCGAACCGCATGCCCGCGGGGGTTAGCCCGGCGGCGATTCTCGGCACCTTCAGAAACTTCCAGGCCAAGTTGCTGGGGGCCTGGGCAAGCGCGGTGCTGCGCGGGAAGGCGCCCAAGGACATCGTCGATCTGATCGAACTCTACGGCGCAGAATTCCCGGCCGAACGCGCGGAGGTCATCCGCATTTTCGTGGTGACCACGTTCGGCGGCACCATCAAGTCGGGAGGCTGCTCCATGCAACCACAGGACGCGCGGCAAACGCTGGCCGAGCTGACCACCCTGGCCGCCGAGGTGGGCGCCGGTCGCAAGACCCTGCGCGACGCTCTGGGGCCGGCGGCGAAGTGAACTGCGGAAGTGAAATGCAATCTGACGTGTGCGGAGCCTGCCGGCTTAGCCGGCAGCGGAGCGTCGCAGGAGGGTTTGGAAACCCGCCCAGGGTTCCCAATACAATCGAGCTAGCCCGCTGCCCTTCGGGCAACCCAACTCGGACTGTGCTCGATCTCTCGGCGCAGACCGAATCGTGGTGAATAATGCGGGCTAGCCGGCACTGCGCCTTCCGCGGTATGAAAGCGACGTGAGTCCAATCGACTTCTCGAAAACTCGAATCATGGTTACCGGCGGTGCCGGTTTCCTGGGCAGTTTCGTTATCGAAGAGCTGAAGCGGAGGGGAGCGAAGGATATCTTCGTACCGCTCATCGAAGACTACGATCTGGTCGACCGCCAGTCTGTCCGCAAGCTCATGGCGGATGCCAAGCCGGATCTGGTTTTTCATCTTGCAGCGCAGGTGGGGGGCATCGGCGCCAACCGCGAGAATCCGGGGCGCTACATGTTCGCGAACGCCATGATGGGGCTGCACGTATTCGAAGAGTGCCGACTGGCTGGGGTGAAAAAACTGGTCGCGGTTGGAACCATCTGCGCCTATCCGAAGTTCGCCCCCATACCTTTCCGCGAGGAAGATCTGTGGAACGGCTATCCCGAGGAAACCAACGCACCGTACGGCATCGCCAAGAAGATGATGCTGGTGCTGTCGCAGGGCTACCGCGAGCAGTACGGCATGAACAGCGTGGTGCTTTTCCCGGTCAACCTCTACGGCCCGCGCGACAATTTCAACCCCCAGTCCTCGCACGTGATCCCGGCGCTTGTCCGCAAGTGCGTCGAGGCGCGGGAAGCGGGCAGGGGCGAGATCGTGCTGTGGGGTGACGGCTCGCCCACGCGCGAGTTCCTCTACGCCGCTGATGCCGCCTTGGGATTGGTGATGGCCGCCGCCAGCTACGATTCGAGCGAGCCGGTGAATCTGGGCACGGGCCAGGAGATCTCGATTCGCGACTTGGCCACGCTCATCGCCGAGAAGACCGGATTCCGCGGAAGCCTGCGCTGGGACACCGGCCAACCCAACGGGCAGCCGCGCCGGCGCCTGGACGTGTCGCGGGCACGCGAGCGCTTCGGTTTCGAGGCCAAGACTTCATTCGCCGATGGCTTGCGCGCAACCATCGACTACTTCGAGGAAAACCGCAAAAAGGGAGTTCTATGAAACGAGCGCTGATCACGGGGGTCACGGGCCAGGACGGGTCGTATCTGGCCGAGCTGCTCCTCAAGAAGGGCTACGAAGTCATCGGCATGTTGCGCCGGTCCAGCTCTTTCAACACCGATCGTATCGAGGGCATCTACCAGGATCCGCACAGCAGCGACTATCGCTTCCGATTGGTCTACGGCGACCTTCGACGACGCCAGCTCGCTCAACCACATCATTCGGACCCATTCGCCCGACGAGATCTACAACCTGGGCGCGCAAAGCCACGTGCGGGTCAGTTTCGATGTTCCCGAGTACACCGCGGACACGGTCGGCGGTCGGAACCTTGCGCTTGCTGGAAACCCTGCGAGAAACCGGGCACAAGTGCAAGCTCTACCAGGCGTCGTCGAGCGAGATGTTCGGTGGTTCGCCGCCGCCGCAAAACGAAAGCACGCCACTGCGACCGCGCAGCCCATACGCCTGCGCCAAGGTCTTCGCGCACCACCTGTGCGAGAACTACCGCGAGGCCTACGGCATGTTCATTTGCAGCGGGATCCTCTTCAACCACGAGTCGCCCAGGCGTGGCATTCCGTTCGTGACCCGCAAGATCACACGGGCCGCGGCGCGCATCAGCCACGGCCTCGACAAGAAGCTTTACCTCGGCAACCTGGACGCCAAACGCGACTGGGGGTTTGCCGGCGACTACGTCGAAGCCATGTGGCTGATGCTCCAGCAAGAAACAGCCGGACGACTACGTCATCGCGACCGGCGAGGCGCATTCGGTGCGCGAGGCGCTCGAAGTGGCTTTCGGAACCCTGGGGCTCGACTACCAGAAGTACGTCGAGATCGATCCGCGCTACTACCGGCCGACCGAGGTCGACCACCTGTGCGGCGATGCCAGCAAGGCGAAAGCCAAGCTGGGCTGGGCGCCGAAGGTGCGCTTCAAGGAGCTCATCGAGATGATGGTGAAGTCCGACGAAGCCGACGTGCGCGCGACGTTGCAGGGCAGGGCGCCGGCGGTTTAGGCCTGTCCGCAGACCATTGAGCTAACGAGAGATGGTGTCTTTCGGACAACGACACGTCTGTGGTGGTGGACTGGCCGCCCGTGCCGCAACCCGCGAGCCGAATCAGCTATGAACAACGACCGACCCACGGCAAACGAGTCGGGCGTTCGCGCCGACCACTCGGCAATTCCCCGGTCCATTGGGCTCGACGGGAGGCGACAGGGCTGGCTTCTCGTGGCTTGCGCATTTCTGATTCCTCTGATCTTCGCCATCTACACCGGGCATATCTGGGAGGACTACTTCGTCACGCTGCGATCGAGCCGGAACCTGGTCGAGGGCCACGGGCTGGTCTTCAGTCCGGGAGAAAGACTGCAAACATTCACTTCGCCGCTTGGAGCGCTCTTACCGGCTCTAGTGACATGGATCGTTGGACCCGGCCGTGAGCAAACCGCACTCTGGCTGTTTCGCATCGCCAGCGCCGGGCTTCTGGCCGCCGGAACAGGGCTTCTCTGGTGGCGAGTCACGGCCCTGGGTCTGGGAGTGGCTGGCCGGTTTCTGCTATTCGGACTGGTCCTGGCGGATCCAAAGCTGACGGATTTTTCGGTCAACGGGATGGAAACCGGAATTCTGGTCTTCTTCGCGCTGCTGCTCTGGACCGAGCTTGAGAAGCCACAGGGTCCAAGGACGGTCCCCCTGGCATTGGCATTTGCGGGGCTCATGTGGACGCGCCCCGATGCATTTGTCCTGGCCGGAGCCATATGTCTTCCGCAGCTCCTCCTGCGGAACCGCAAGGAAGCGGGCGGCATCCGGTGGTCGCCCTTGGCTGGAGGCAGCTCCCTCGCGGTCCTTCTGTACGCACCGTGGTTCATTTGGGCATGGCGCTACTATGGCTCCCCGATTCCACACACGATCACGGCAAAGATAGTCTATCTGGAGCCTACGAGCCTACGGAACCTGGCTTTGATGCCGTTGCGGTTGATCGGCTACGGCTCGCCGGTTGATGCGCTTCTTCTGCCCTCGTATTGTGAATTCGGAGGCTGGCCGACCGAGCTGTACAGCTTTGCGCACGTGCTGGCGGGAGCGTCTGCGCTCCTGTGGCTCATCCCGGCCGTTCCGCTGGCGGGGCGGAGGGCATCCTTCGCCGTCTTCGTGGGAGCTTTCTACCTCGGTTCGATCAAAGCGTTCCCCTGGTATCTGCCGCCTTGGGCGCTGCTCGTCTACATCGCGCTCGCATTCGGATTTGACCGGCTGCTACGTTCTTGGGCTGTCGAGCACGGCCGCCCCGTCATTTGCCGGAGCATCCTCGCGCTTGGCGTCGCCGTGGTTGCCGTCCAAGCTGTCCTCCTGGTGTGCGTAGCGCGACAGACAAACGTTCACCAGGACCTGATTGAAAACCACGGCCGGCGTGACGTTGGCGAGTGGCTGCGGGAGAACGCTGCGCCTCGGGACCGAGTGTTTCTGGAGCCGCTCGGCTACATCGGGTACTACTCGCAGTTGAAGACCTATGATTTTCCCGGCCTGAGTTCGCGCGAGGTTGTCGCCGAGGTGCAAACGGGACGGAAGAAGTACGCCGAAATCGTCGCGGACCTAAGGCCCGAATGGCTTGTGCTTCGCCCCGTAGAACTTCGGATGGAGGGTTTCACCGAGCAGCAGCTCTCGCGGGATTACCGCCTTGTGAAGGTGTTCGACAACAAGGCGAAGCTGGACTCCGTTCCGCTCGTCCCCGGTCGAAGGTATCTAGAGTTCGATTCGCAATTCTTCGTTTTCCGCAGGCAGGACGCCTTCCCCGCCAAGTAACGACGCCGGAACGCTCAAACAGTCCGAGATCAGCGGTCTGCGTGGGGGCTCCGCCCTGGCGGCCATGTCTTTCTCGCCGGCTGCTGCTTGTTGGGCAGTCAGTGCAGGGTGCCGAAGCCGAGTAGCCAGATCCCCGGCGTGGATGCCGACCGCACCTTGGGTCGGACTTCACGAATCGCAGCTCCATCAGCCGTCCCGTGGCATCGTCGATGTACACCAGCAGCGCACAGCTTGGGCCGCGATCCTCGAACCAAGCGTGGGGACTTCCATCGATCTGAACCAGCTCTCCAAAGCACGACCGCCGATGGCGTGGCTGATGTACTCTTGCAAGTCGCTTCGCACGTGTCAGCCAGATGCCAGCCGCGGCCATCCACTTTCGCAGCGTCTCCCGCGCCACGTTCACACCATGAAGCGCCCTTAGCTTCTCCTGCGCCAGCGTCGGTCCGAAGTCGACATACAACTCACGCACGATCGCCGTCGCTCGCAGCTCCAACTCGGCCGGTAGTCGGCGATTGCTCGGCTTCCCGCGCTTTCGCGATGCCAGCGCCTTTGGTCCCAGCTGTCGTACGCCGTGCACAGTCGGCGGATCTGCCGCGTGCTCACGCCTATCAGCTCCGCGACTTTCCCCTGGGATAGGCGTCTCTCAAAGTAACCCGCCGAACAACCTCCAGACGGTCGATTTCCTTGCAGCTCATCGTGACCAGCTCCTTCGCCATCTGCCCAGCTTCTGCGCGACAACCCGTCGCCGAAAGCGGAAATTTCCACTTGGCGGCTAGAAGCGGACCCATTCATGTGGCTGCACATCAGACAGACGCATTACTTGCATTGCTAGAGAAAAGGCGGCCCCTTTACACCAAGGAGTTGTGCGCGTCGCGTGTTTCGGAAGAGCCCCCGTCGGAAGGCCGGGCCATTTCCACCTCAGGTCGCCCGGTCCCGCCCCGCCCGCTTGGAAAGATAAAGCCTCCGGTCCGCATTTCTTAGCAGGACGCTCGCGCTCCGCGTTTCCTCGGATCCCGCGACTCCCGCGCTCGAGGTCAGCCTGATCTGCCGTCCCCCGAAAAGACAGGGCGTCTTGCGGATCCTACCGAGCAGTTTCGCCGCCACGAAGCGTCCGCCCTCCAGCGCCGTGTCCGGTAGGAGAAGCAGAAATTCGTCCCCGCCGTAGCGAAAAAGTGCGTCCGTCCTACGGATGCCGGATTGAAGGATTCCCGCCATGTGCCGGATCACTTGGTCGCCCGCCAGGTGGCCATATTCGTCGTTGATGGTTTTGAACCGATCGATGTCGAACAGCACCACCGAGAATTCGTCCCGGCACGCGCAGCCCTTCGCCCGGCTCCGCACCTTGAAGTTCTTCTGCAGCGTCTCGATGTAGATCCCGCCGGTTGAGCAGGCCCGATAGGGTGTCGGTCCGCGAAAGCTGGGAGAGCTCCCGGTTTACCGCCGCCAGCTCGTCCTCCGCCCGCTTTAGCGCCGTAATGTCCCGCGAGATCCCCCAGGTCCCGATGACCCGGCCCTTCTTGTCGCGCAGAGGGAACTTCGAGGTCGAGACCCAGGTGAAACTGCCGTCCGGCCAGGTCTCCTTCTCCACGATCTCGACCACCGGCTTGCCGGTTCTGATGATCCGCTGCTCGTCGCGGAACGCCTGGATCGCGTGTTCGTGGGTGAAATGGTCGAAATCGGAGGTGCCAATAATTTTCCTCACGTCCGCCGTGCCGAACCGGAGAGCTTCCGTCCGGCTCACGAAGAAGAACCGCGACTGACGGTCCTTGAAGTAGATCATGTCCCGTCCTAAGTTCATGATCACGTTCAGCACGTCCGTCTCGGCGAGAAGGTGCATCGACCACGCCATGCGCTCCGGCGCCGGGACGGTCTGCGGCGAGGTGTGCCTGTTCTTTTTCTTCACGCTCTTCCCGAGCCTACTCGTTTCAAGCGCACTTTTCCAGGCATGGTCTGGCCCGCCACCTTGCGACAAGCCCACAAGGAATGCGACCAAGAGGATGCCTGGCTCGCTTTGACCGCTGTCATTGTGAAATGGTCAGAACTGTCGCCCAAGGCACAGAACAAGCCCGCTTTTCTCCTCGCTCCGCCTGCCCTCGAAGCAGATCTCGCAACTCGAGGTCGCGCTGCACAGGCCATCGCGCAGCGATCATCCGCATGTCGCTCGACTAGGTCGACCTTGTGGATCGCCAGATCAAAGACACAGACGAACGCATTGCTGCGCTGTCGAAGCCACACGCTCCCCAATTGGACCAGGTAGTGGCATTCATAGAGTATGTCGCTTCGGCCGCGGTCTGACGCAACTGTGGCCGATACCGAATCGTTTACAATTTCGCGCGCATTGCAGTTGCACACGCGAAACTCCAGAATGTTCTGGTTCGCCCAAGCTATCCGCTATCCCCGAGCTCGTGCGTTCGGTTACACGCGCGAGCGCCTGTGCGAAAGCCCACTGGCTCCGTCAAAGTCGGCTGGCGTAGTCGATCTTCATCTGGTCGTACAGGGCGAGATCGGGCTGGGGGGAGAAGCCGTTCGTCTCCCAAGTGAAGAGCGCATGGCCAGTGTTCCACTCACCGCCCGACTCGGGCTCCCAGTTGAAGGTTCCAATGCCCTGTCGGTTCGCGAGGCCAAACACCACGTCGTTGATCTCCCGTTGCATGGGACCGTATTCGGCGGCCATGAACCGAAGGGTGGGGTAGGCGCTTGCGAGGCTGGTGAAGGTCTTGGTCCAGCCGGCTTTGGTGGTCGTCGTGCTATTCGAATCGCCTTGGTATAGCTGGTAGCAGGACTCGCCGAAGACGTCGAATTGCACGCCCTGCTTGGTGGCATTGTCGATATATGTCTTGCTGGTGCTAAGCGCCGAGCCCTGCGTTTGTTCTGGCGTGTCGCCGCACTTGTCGATGTGGAGCGCGATCAGGATCCCGGTATCGACGTCCTTGACGCCCTTGACCCCGGCCTTGAATAGCGCACCGAGGTTGGCCCAATTCGAGATGCTGCCGGTGACCTTGTTGTTGCCGGTGGGCTGGCCGCTGCTGTCGCAAACGTGGATGAGGATGCCGGGTGTGGTTTCGTTCCCGATCTGCACCATCTCGGGCCTTGCGCCGCCCGCGATCAGCTTGGTGATGGAATCTTTGGTGTAGTCGTGCACCGCGGTGGCCAGCGCATCGATGGTCGCGTAGCTCTGCCAGGCGACGGGAACGCATTGCTTTCCGGGATCGGCCCAGTTGTCGCTGTAGTGGAAGTCGACCACCAAGGCCATGCCGAGGTCCTTGACCTTTTTCCCGAAGGCAACCGTGTGTGCGATGTCGGCGCAGCCGTTGGTCTGGTCGTAGCCGTCGGCAGCCTTGGGATCCACGAAGGTGCGCAACCGGATCGCGTTGAACCCGTGCGATTTCAATTGAGACAGGAGGCTGTCCTGGGCCGCGGCGCTGGCGTATTCGGCGTTGGTGATATCCGCGCCTAGGAAATAAGACGCCGAGAGTCCGGACGAGCTGCCCCCGGTGCCCGCTGCGCCGGCGGATCCGGTGTTGCCACCCAGGCTGTCTCCGCCCGCGCCCGCACGACCGCCTGACGCGCCCGCGACGCCCGCCGTCCCGCCTAATCCCGTCGCGCCACCCGGCCCGGTGCTGCCACCCGATCCCTCGTTTCCGGCGCCCCCGCTGGCCTCGATACCGCCGTCAGCCAGTCGGCCGCCGCTCCCTAGCGCGCCTCCGGCGGCACTACCACCGTCGCCACCGGCCTTGCCGCCCGAGGAAACGGTGCCGCCGGTTCGCGACACGTCCCCGGTTCCTTGCGGCTCCGTCGTGGCACCGCCCGAGCCCACGGCCCCGCCACCCCCGGTGGAGGATCCCCCGGTCCCTTGCGGCACAGTCGTGTCGCCGCCAGATCCGAAGACTCCTCCTCGGCCCGAAGCGCCGCCGCTGCCCGCCTTGGTAGCTGGCGCGGAGGAACAGGCCGCCGCCGACGCGAGAAGGAGGCCCACTGCTGCGAGTTGGAGACGGCCTGACATGATCATCGAAACTACAGGGGTTCTGGCCGCGCGCAACCCATCAAAAAACGTGGGTTGCCGGCCGAGCGAGCCTTCCGCAGACGACGCGGGCCCCGCGCGCCCTGGCGAAGAGCAGCGCGACCACCAACGCAGGCGTCGAATTGAGAAGCATGGGCGTGCCAAGAGTGATAAGGATGGCGCCAGCGTAGCTGGGTGGCGGATGCGAGCGTATGGGCCGATTCGGATCACGTATATCGCAGCGTCTCCCGCGCCACGTTCACGCCATGAAGCTCCCTTAGCTTCTCCTGCGCCAGCGTCGGTCCGAAGTCGACATACAACTCACGCACGATCGCCGTCGCTCGCAGCTCCAACTCGGCCGGTAGTCGGCGATTGCTCGGCTTCCTGAGTTTTCGCGATGCCAGCGCCGTTGGTCCCAGCTGCTCGTACGCCGTGCACAGTCGGCGGATCTGCCGCGTGCTCAGGCCTATCAGCTCCGCGGCCTTAACCTGGGATAGGCGTCTCTCAAGTACCCGCCGAACAACCTCCAGTCCGTCGATTTCCTTGCAGCTCATCGTGACCACTTCCTTCGCCATCTGCCCAGCTTCTGCGCGACACCGGGTCGCCGAAAGCGGACATTTCTACTTGGCTAGAAGCGGACATTTTCATGTGGCTGCTACAGCTTAAAGTCCGATAACAGATATTATGTCAACTTGAAGCAAGCGCACGACTTGCCTCTTCCCGAACCCTCGCTCTTCCCCATTCGGGCTCGGCTAGCGTCCTTGTTGAGTCTGAAGGCTCTCCGCCTTCTCGGCCCGAAGCGCGCGCAGCTCTTCAAGCGACTTGTTCACTTCGCTGGGCTGTTCGGTCTGGTGCTCGATGGCGGCGATGGCCTTTTCCAGAACTTCGGTGTCCTTCACGACTCGAGCGCGAATGGCGTCGTACATTTCGCGGAAGCCGGCATGGAAGGCCTGCAACTCGTCGCCCTTGCGCAGGTTTCCCATGTCCGACGGAAGCTTGTTGTCGCGAACCCTGGAAAAGGCGGATCCGATGTTGTGAAGCGGTCCCGCAATCTTGTGGGTCATCCAGATGCCGGCCGCGGTTACCGTGACCACCAAGAGCATGCCGAAGCCGAGGATCCCCCACAGAACCGCGCGGTCGTTGGCCTCGAACTGCGCACGCAACTCCCGCTCCACGCTGGGATCGGCGGCCACCGTCATGGTCACGATCCGGGTTGTTTCCTGCGTGGCAACGTAGATGCGATAGCCGAGGAAGGCCGTCAGGAAGACCGCCACGGCGATGATGACCAACGTGTAGCGGAGTTGTAGCCCAACATCGAGAAGATAGTTGCGCAGCTTGCGCTTGTGCTGCGGTACGCGCTCGGATTTCGTCATGGATATGCTCCTATACCTCGTGCCATCCGTGCCTAGCCCCCCTGCGACTTGAAATACCCCACAAGGCTGTCGCCCAACTGGCCCGCGGAAGCCTCGATGCAGTCCCGCCGGGCATTCTCCTTGTCCCGATCTCGTTTGCCTCCCTGAACCGCTGCGCCCGCACTCGTCCAAAGAATCACGCTTCTGGACGGCCAACGGGCGACCATCAGCTTGACCTCGCAGCTTGTCTCAAGCGACGAGCCTGCGTCGGTATCCTGCAGCTTGAGCACGTTGCCATCCACGAGAAACGCCGGCCGGCCGCCCTTGCCTAGGTTTTTTTCTTCCGCGCCTTCGAGCACGACGACCTGCGGAAGCTTCTCCAGAGACTGCCTGAGACCGATTCGTAAGAGACCGAGGAGACTCGCGTCCGCGGCTTTACTTCCGCCTGTAAACGGGCCAAACTTCAAGTAAACCTTTCGATCTTTGTTATCCGGCTCGACGGGCTTGCTCGAAGGCCCGATGGCGGCCATGGCCTTTTCGGCCTGCCCGCGCACGAAGGAATCCGACTCGCGCTGGAGCAAGTTCTTGAGCGCGGACAGTGCTGCGGCACCACCGAGCTTGCCCAGCGACTGAGCGGCCATGGCACGAACCATCTTGTTCTCATCAGCCAAGGCCTTGATAAGAGGCTCCACGCCCGCCTTGTCGCCAAGCTTGCCCAGCAACAAGGCGGCCTGCGTTCGCACTTTGAAACTGGAGTCGTTTTGCAGGGCACTCGCCAGGTCGTCGACCTTGTTGGCGCCGAGAACACCTCCGGGACTCGCGACCAGGAAGAGCGCCGCCAAGCCCATGGCCAGCGCGGAGCGGTGAGAGGCCTTCATTCGGACGAGCGCTGCCCCCTGGACGACCAGTGCGACGGAAACTCGATCACGAAGGCGCTGCCCGCTGATGGTATGTCTTCCACCCAGATAGAGCCATGGTGAACCTCGACGATGACCTTGGCAAGGGCAAGCCCTACCTTGTGCGCGGCACGCGCCGGCTTCTCTTTGAGATGACCGGCGTAGGGATCGAAGATGCTGTCTCTGGCGGCGGCACCGATGAGGTGTTTGTCACCGTGAACCTGCAAGCGGGCTGTACCGCCGTCGGATGTGGCGAGCAGAAAGCACCTTTGGTTCTCCGTCTGTCGCAGGACGAAGTTGGCGAGGTTGGTGACTGCCTCCTTGAGATAGTTCGCGTCGGCGTGAACGGGCAGCGAATAGGATGTGCTCTCGACGACTATCTCTTTACCCGATGCCGATGCAGCTCGCTCAAGGCTTGAAGCTACCGACTGGCAGATATCGGAAAGCAGGACCTTGCCTTCCTTGAGCGCAACGTCACCCGCCTCGAAGCGCTCGAATTCGAGCACCGTGCGCAGGTTGCGAACCATCTCGCGGAAGGTGGCGCGGGTGTCCTGCACGCATTCCTCGAACTCTTCGCGTGATTTCTTGTCGCGCGTGTCCGGCAGCTGCGCGATGTATTCAAAGTTGGCCTGGATAGCGCCAAGGGAATTCTGGATGTCATGAACCAGCCCTCGAACCCAGCGGCGTTTGTTGCAAATCGCGTTGCCTTGTGCTTCGCGCTTGCCATCGAGCTTGCGGAATATGGCTTGGGAGCGAAGGAGCGCCCACAGTCGTGCGCGACGCTCTTCCTTGCTTGTTGCGGGCGCAAACAAAGCGTCCGCACCGGCGGCCATGGCATCGAGGCGCAAGAGATCGCTCTGCTTGCCGTGGGCGAAAATGATCACGGGCAGGAAGTGCGTTCGGGAGTTGGCCTTGAGCCTCTCGCACAGATCCACGCCGCCTGCCTTGCTGATTCTCTCGTCGATGATCACGACGTTGGGTCGATGGAGCAATGCTTCTTCGAAGCCTAGCTCGACGGCGGTGACCACCTGAACGTTGATCCCTTCGGCGCGCAGAAACTCCACCAGGGGACGGGCGCACTCGCGATCCGGCGCGACGATCAACCCCTCAACAACTCCTGGTGCCGCAGCGACCACATCTCGCGTCGTACGTTCGTTGGGAAGCATTCGTCGCGTAAGTCCTCGCAACGTCACCGTAACAGAGGCGTGGGAAGGATTCAATCGGGTTCGACTGCAAGCGCCACAACAAACGACGCGTCACCGTCGGAGCAAAAGAAAGAGAGATGGAGGTGAATGTAGGTAATTTGACTTCATTGATTCACATGTATTACCTTGTAGGCATGTCGAAAAGCCTCTCGCAAACCACCGTGGTGATGACCAACCCAGAGAAACGCCAGCACCTTCGCTTTGACAAGGTATTCCCGGTTCGAGTGGAATCGGTGCTGTTCGGCGAGTTGCCAGGCGTGGCCAGAAATGTCTCGGCGGGTGGTATCTTCATCGAAATGCGCGACCCCCTGCCCTTGGGTGCGCGCGTTCGCATCTCGTTCCTCAACCCCGATGAGACCGCGGAAATCGTGGCAGTCGGCGAAGTCAAGAACCACTACTTCGTGAACTACGTTCAGGGCGGGGCAACGCAATCGATTTCAGGGATGGCCGTCCGCTTCGAAGGCTTCGAGAACGAAAGTCAGCAGATCCTCAGCGATTGCTTGAACCGCTTCCGTGTCTTGAACTGATTGCCCGATGGTCGCTTATTCGAGAACGCGCGGACGAACGGTGATCGACTCTTTGAGCGGCACGGTGGCGTCCGCATCGATGGGGATCTCTACCTCGCGCGGCCCACTGACGATAGCGAGGGTTCTGGCTCCGTCGCGAATACTGATCTCGTAGCGTCCGGGAAGAATGCCGGCAAACGTGAATTTGCCATCGTTGTCGTCAAGATCTGCCACGGCCGGTCGGGGAAACACCAAAGGCGATGAGCGGCTGATGAGTAGCGCTCGTGCATCCGTCGAGATGTGGAATCCCGCCTCCGGCACGACTTGGCCGGTTACGCGCGAGCCCTTTTGCTTGAGGGAGAGCTCGATTTCGACATCGCCGCCCTCGGTGAGCTCGATCTTTTCCGGCGGATAGGCCAGCATGTCGCCCTTTCGCGCCCAAAGGTAGTAGGTGCCGGGCGCGAAACGGTCTTGCGCGAACGCACCCGTACTATCGCTGGTCCAGAAAATCGGCGTGGTGGGCATCCCGGGAACGTCAGAGAGCAAAGCCGCCACGGTGGCATTGGCTTCTGGATCCCCGCTCTTGTCGCGCACAACTCCTCGAATCACGGTGGCCCGCAATAGTTTGATGGCGACACGAGCGCCAGAGCCGGCCTGGATCGCCTTCATGACAATCGGGCGCCAGCCAAACTTCGTGATACGCAGAAAATACCGCCGCGCCTCAAGTCCCCCAAGGATGAAGCTTCCGTCGTCTCCGGACCGGGCGCTGCTGCTTGCAATGCCGTCTTCGACGGTACGCAAGGCCGATACCTCGGCATCGGCTACCGGCACCGCTGCGGGCGAACTGTCGACGATCCTGCCCTTGATGACCGCCTCCGGGCCCAACCGGAAGACCTTCGGCTGGCCTCCCACCGCGGGAGCCAGTCTTTCCGCGGGCAGCCGTTCGACCATCTCGCTGGCTAGACCGGGACGGCTGAAACGCAAGGAATAGTTCCAGGGGCCGCTGCGCAGGCGGATGCGGAAGGTCCCATCCTTGGCGGAAACCTCTTGGGCGAGCGCGGTCAGTTGGGTTCCGCGCGACACCCAAACGTCGACGTGGGCGCCCTCGACACGGCGTCCGCTTTCGTCGACCAGCCGGCCCGACACCGAGAGCTCCGGGCGATCCGAGGTGTCGCGATTGAAGGCCGCGCGCTGGAATTCCAGCTCGGAACCGAATAGGCAGCGTGGTTTGGCCGACCAGGGCAACGCGCATTCCGGCGCGAGCGTGGTGCAGAACTCGACGCAGTTGTCGTCGTTCTTGGGATCGCAGATGGTGGGGCGCGACTGGTCGGCGTCGAGAAAGGGAGCGGCCGAGAAGTCCCGACCTGTGCAGTAGACGCAGCCCTCCTGTTGTTCGATACACAGCACTTCGCGCGGTGCTGGCGCGACATTGCCGGAAGGCTGGCTGCTTTTGGCGCCTGGGGAACGCTTGCACGCCCCTGCTGCAGCGAGGGGCAGAAGCGCAAGTGCGAAGGTCAGTGCCCTGGATCGGAACAAGCGGTCACCTCGTGGACGAGTATAGGACAGGCCTCGCCCGACATGGACCAAGATTGCGGATGCACACGTGCCGAAAAAGATCGGTTGCCAGGGCTATCCCCGGCAAGCCATCTTGACCTGCGTGCGAGGAAAATTTCTGGTACTCGAAGGTATCGACGGATCTGGGACCACCACCCAACTGGATCGGGCAGTGACCTACGTCGCCGGTCTCGGCTATCCGGCTGTGGCCACGCGGGAGCCGAGCGCGGGCCCCATCGGCCGGCTTTTGCGGGAAGCGCTGCTTGGACAGCACAGGATGGCGGATGGATCGGCACTGGACGGCCGAAGCATGGCCTTGCTCTTCGCGGCCGACCGTATCGACCACCTGAAGCGGGAGATCGAGCCGCAGCTGGACGCGGGAACGACGGTGATCTCGGATCGCTATCTGCTGTCGTCGCTGGCCTACCAGGTCGAAGAGGCTGAACGTGATTGGGTGATCGGCTTGGCCCGCGGGATCTTGCGCCCGGATTTGACGGTTCTGCTTGACCTGCCCATCGACGTCGCGGCCAAGCGACGCGATGCCGCCGGCCGACCGATCGAGCGCTACGACGCGGATTCCTATCTGGCCAAGGTCGCCGCCAACTATCGAGCCCTAGCCCGTCAAGATCCCTCGGTGGTCATTTTGGATGGCGCCGCGAGCAAGGACGAGGTCACCGCTGCACTGTGCCGGGCGGTGGCCCCCTTGTTCGCGCCCGCGGGTCCGGCATGAGACAATCGTTCTATGCAACGCCCCCCTTGGCAACACCCTTGGCAGCGCTCTTGGATCACCCTTGCGGTGGCGAATATCTCCCTGTTGGTTTCCTCGTGTGCCGCTGGCGTCGCGCAAGCGCCTGGCCCCGAGCCGATCGCGGCCGAGCCATCCCTCCCCCCCACCGCCACCACCTCCTCCTCCGGCTCCACTGAAGGTTGAGCCAACGCCGCTTCCGCCATGCACCATGTTCGCCAAACCAGGCGTTCTGCGGAGAGCGGCCCTTGTCCATTTGATAGATGCGGGCTTGCCGCGCTGGATGCAAGGGGTTGAGGGCGATCGCATGCTCGCCAATCATCGCTTTCAAGGCTGGCTCATCAAGAGCCTCTATCCCGGGGATCCGTGCTATCAGGAAGTCGATCTGCACGGTGGAGATGTGGTGCAGAAGGTAAACGGCAAATCCATCGAGAAGCCTGAACAGGCATTCGACGTGGCGGAATCCCTCCGAACCGCATCGGCCATCGTGGTGGAGTTCTTGCGCGAGGGCAAACCCCAACGCATCACCATCACCATCGCGGACGAGTAACCTAGTGCCTAGTGCTTGCGCTTGGGCGGTGGGTGCTTGACAGGGGCTTTCTTTTTCGCGACCACCTTTTTGGCCTGAGCCGTTCCGGGTTTGGTTTCGCCGGTCGCGCCACCAAGTCCAACTTTGGTGGCGCCGCCGGCGGTACCAAGCCCGTGACCAGAGGCCTTGCCCGACGGCGGCGAGCCAGGGGGGGCGGCTGGACCGGAGGCAACCCCTGAATCATGGGAACCTTGCCCCACTCCACCTGCCAAATTTCCCGACAACGGATCTTGTGTCGGCGTGGGTCTTCCCGCCGCCACCAGCCCGGCGGGTGAGGCTGTGGGCCCAGCGGAACTTGCCTTGCCCTTCCCTTTCACCATCATGGCGATGACCACCACAAGCGCGAGGAAGACGACTGCTGCAATGACGAGAATGAGTGTGCGTCGACCGCCGCTGATTTCGCCGACGATTTCGCGCTCGTCCATCTTCTCGCCCGGAACCGCTGGGCCGGTGGTCGGAATCGCGGCCGAGGTTCCACCTGTTCGTAGCGAGAACTTCTTGCGGTCTTCGACCGTGACCAATCCGTCATCGACGTAGCGGTCTTCAAGCGGCCTTGCGTCCTCTGCCACGATGGGGCCTTCCGCTGCGGCTTTGCCGGTGGCCTGCATCTTGGCTTTGGCATCAGCCACCATCTGTTCCACATCGCCTTGTCTGAACCACAGGGTTTCTCGGAAAGCCGCACCTCCCTTGGGTGGCGCCCCCTTGCCCGCTTCGCCAGTTTTCATGGCCGGCTGCGCTGGCGACGGCTGAACGGGTCGGGCGGGTTGAGCGGGTGCCGGGGTCGGTGCGTAGGGTGCCGGGGTCGGTGCGGACGCCGACGCAAACGCCTGCGGTTGAGGCGCCGGTGCCGCCGCTGGCGCGCCCTGTGTGGGCGCGCGCGTGGCCAAAGGTTGGGCGTAGGGCGCGGCGTGAGGAGCCACGGCACCGACCGTAATCGTCTGCCCAATCGCCGCCGGCCGGGCCTGCTGAGCGACGGGCGCCGCTGGCACGGGTGAGGGCGCAGGTGCGCTGGCCGCGGCTTTGGCAGCTCTAGCCTCGGCGACCATCCTGGCGATGTCGGCCTGGTTCCCGCCGAACATCATGGTCTTGGCTAGACCGACTTCACCCGCAGGTTTGGTCGCGCCCACGGGCTGGGCCTTGAGCGCTTCCAGCTCGTTCAAGAAAAGCCGCAACGTGAGGTGCCGCCGACTGGAGCTCTTATCGAGCGCCTTGAGCACTAGCTTGTCGGCGTCAGGCGGCAGGTTGGCTCCGGGCCGCCGTTGCGTGGGGGGCAGAACCGGCGTGGAGACTTGCATGTCGAGCACAGCCTGCACGCTGGCCCCATGGAAGGGCGGCTCGCCTGTCAGCAGATGGTAGAGGATGGCAGCCAGGCTGTAGGTATTCGATCGCTGATCGACCGGCTTGCCTTGCACCTGCTCGGGCGAAAGGTAGGCGGCCACGCCGGAGACCTTTTCGTTGATGGGCACAGCGAGGGGGAAGTTGATGACCTTCACATCCCCCGACGCGGAGACCAAGATGTTCTTCGGAGCCACATCGCGGTGGACCAATCCCACCTTCTGGGCTTCCAGCAAGGCCTGCCCGACCTGCGCTACGATGGATTTTGCTTGCTCGAAGTCTACGGGGCCTGCCTCGAGGATGCGTTCGAGAGAATCGCCCTGGCAAAGCTCCGTCGCGATGGCGAGGCCGCCGATGGGCGTCTTCTCGCACTCGATCACCGTGGCGACCTTGGGGTTGCTCACACGCATGAGTTGCTTGAATTCCCGCTCCGTCCTCGCCAACGTGGCCGGCGTGGAGACGACCGCGGGCATGACGCTCTTGTAGGCGACCTCTTGGCCAGTCTGGCTGTCGCACGCGCGCCAAACCTCGCCTGTCCTTCCGCCACCGATTTTCTCGATGGGCTGAAAACGGCCCACCGCCACATGGGTAGCCATCAGTTGAAGACGTTGTGGGCCCTCGGACGTCGCACAAGTCTCCTGCGGACAGAAGTTTGCGTCCTCGGGGTACTGCGTTTTGCAAATTGGGCAGAATTTCATCCGGTACCTGGAGGTGAGGTCACTCCGACCGCGCGGAAAACCCGTCGTGGGAGCGAAGTCCGGCGATCTTAGGGCACAGCCCCTCCTAAGATCAACATTCGTGCCGTCGAGACGTCAGATTCGTCTCGCTTGCAGACTCTATGCGTCAGGGGCGAGCTACTTGGTCGCGCTCTTGGGCGCCGACTTTCCAGGCTCGCCAAGTCCGGCGAAAAGCTCGGTCTCGGACAACGTCGAGTGGCGGCTTTCCTTGCTCTTTCGCTTGCGTCCGGCATTGGCGTGCCGGCGCGTACGCTTCTTCCAGGTCTGGCGGGAATTCGATGCCATGGTCGGGTTCAACTAGCAGAGGCGAGCGGCTAGGTCAAATGAAGACGTCTCGGATCCACTTCAAAGCCTGACAGCTGAAATGACGCCGTCGATGCCCTGGATGGCCCGCAGGACCTTCTTTAGCTGGTCGACGTGGCTGACCGTGACTTGGAACGTATTGAGCCCGCGATTGTCATCGGTGGCCTTGCATTTAGCCTGCGCGATGTTTACCCCGTGTTCCATGAAGCACTTGGAGAGAGCCGCCAGGATGCCGGGTTTGTCCTCGGAAACGACTTCCACGGCCACAGGACGGAGGAGCCGCGTTTCTTCGTCCCAGCTGACCTCGACGCTGCGAGCGGGATCCAAGTTGAAGGCCTTCGGACACTGGCGGGTGTGAACGATGACACCTCTGCCTCTGCTGATGAAGGCCACGATGGCGTCGCCAGGGACCGGACTGCAGCACTTGGCAAAGCGAACCACGATGTCCGCCTCGCCCTGTACGCGTACGCCGCCCACCGAGCGTTTGGATTCACGTCGCGGTTGGGCGCGGGCCTCTTCCTCCTGGATGGGAAGGCTGTCCGACGTCAAGTCGGCCGATTGCAATTGTGGGTAGATGGCCGCCGCCGCGGCTTCGGGGCTGATTTTGCCGTAGCCGACGTGAACGAAAATCTCCTCTGCAGTGCCGAGGTGCAACGCCTCGGCGGCTTTGTCGAGCAGCTTGTCCTTCTCGGCCACCGCTAGGGAGCGATGATGGTTGCGCAGTGCCTTGATGATCAGGTCGCGCCCTAGACGACGGCTGCGCTCGCGTTGCTCCCTGCGCAGGTGGTGGCGAATCTTGGTTTGCGCCCGACTGGTGACGACGAACTTGATCCAGTCCTTCGATGGCCGCTGCGTGGGCGATGTGATGATGTCGATGATGTCGCCGTTACGAAGCAGGTAGCGAAGCGGAACCATCATGCCGTTGACCCGCGCGCCCGAGCAGTGATCGCCAATTTTGGAGTGCACGGCGTAGGCGAAATCGATGGGTGTGGCGCCTTTGGGCAGTGCCTTGACGTCGCCCTTCGGGGTGAAGACGAAGACCTCCTCCTCGAACAAGTCGATCTTGACGGTCTGGATGAATTCGGACGGATCCTTGAGATCGCGCTGCCACTCCATCAACTGGTGAAGCCACGCGAAGGTCTTGCGATCCTCGGAGCCCAGCGGCGACTGTTCCTTGTACTGCCAGTGCGCGGCGATACCTTCCTCGGCGGTCTTGTGCATGGCTTGGGTCCGGATCTGAACCTCCATGCGCTCCGATCCGGGGCCGATCACCGTGGTGTGCAAGGATTGATAGAGGTTCGGCTTGGGAAGTGCGATGTAGTCCTTGAATCGTCCGGGCACCGGAGTCCAGTTCGAGTGAATGGTGCCGAGGGTGCCGTAACAGTCGCGAACGCTGTTCGTGATAATGCGGAACGCGATGATGTCATAGACCTGCTCGAGGTCGCGGCCGGTTCGCTTCATTTTCTGGTGGATGGACCAGTAGCCCTTGGCCCGGCCGCTGACCTGGCCTTTGATTTCATTCTCGGCCAGCACCTCGGACAGCTTGGCGCAGACGTCGCGAATGTACGCGCCCCGCTCTGCTTCCGTTCCCTCCATCTGGGCGTGCAGGTTTTCCCATTCTTGCGGCTCCAGATACTTGAACGCCAGGTCTTCCAGCTCGACCTTCATCCACTGGATACCGAGCCGATTGGCGATGGGGGCGTAGATTTCACGGGTTTCCCGCGCGATGCGCTCCTGCTTGTCGCGCGACATGAATTGAAGGGTGCGCATGTTGTGCACGCGATCCGCCAGCTTGACCAGGATCACGCGGATATCGCGGGCCATGGCTAGGAGCATCTTGCGGAAGTTTTCGGCCTGGCGCTCTTCGCGCGTGGTCCAAGGGATCTGGCCGAGCTTGGTCACGCCCTCGACGATGCGCTGAATCTCTTCGCCGAACTTTTCGTGGATGTCTTCCGGCGTGGCGGTGGTGTCTTCTACACAATCGTGCAGAATGCCCGCACAGATCGACGGCACGTCCAGGTTGAGATCGGCGATGATCTTGGCCACGCTCATGGGGTGGACAAGGTACGGATCGCCCGATTTGCGGAATTGTCCGGCGTGGCTCTCGGCCGCGTAGGCGTAGCTACGGCGGAGGAGATCTAGATCGGCGTTGGGATTGCGATCGAGGACCGACTCGCAGAGGGCGTCGATGGTCACCATCACTTGCCTGAAGGTTTGCGCGCAGCCGCTTCGGCCAAGAGCGCCTGCGCGACCTTTTCCTGCCGCTTTCGTGCGCAACGGGTGGCGACGAAGATGGAGCGCAGCTGGTCGTAGGCCCGCGAGAGATCGTCGTTCACCACGAGGTAATCGTACTCGCCATAGTGTTCGAGCTCTTTGCACGCCATGGCCAATCGCCGTTCGATGACGTCCGGCGCATCGGTGGCGCGGCGGCGCAGGCGGCTCTCCAATTCTTCCATGGAGGGCGGCAAGATGAAGCAAAGCACGCTGTCGTCGGGCCACAGGCGGCGGATCTGTTGCCCGCCCTGGTAGTCCACGTCGAACAGACAGTCGATGCCGCCAGCGATGGACTGTTGCACCGTCGCGATGCTGGTGCCGTAGCGGTTGCCGTGGACCTGCGCCCACTCGGCGAATTCCTGGTTCGCCACCATCTGGTCGAAGCGCTCGCCACTGACGAAGCAGTAATCCTTGCCTTCCACCTCGCCCGTGCGCGGGCTGCGCGTGGTGTACGAAACCGAGAAACGGATGTCGAATTCGGCGGCCAGCCGGCGCGCCAGCGTGGTTTTGCCGGCGCCCGAGGGTGACGAGATCACCAGGAGCAGGCCGCGTGAGACTTCTTTGGACATTGCGGGGACTATACGCAGGTTCTACTCGATATTCTGCGCCTGCTCGCGCAGCTTCTCCAGCTCGGCCTTGCCGTCGATGACCAAGGCCGCGATGGCGGCATCCTGGATTTTGCCGCCCAGGGTGTTGAGCTCGCGACCGATTTCCTGAGCCAGAAAGTCGATGCGGCGACCTGGTGCGTCCGCGCCCTTGCCGTCGAGTAGCGTGGCCAAGTGATCGAAGTGGGCGCGCAAGCGCGCGATTTCTTCGCTTACGTCGAGGCGATCGGCGAGCAGCGCCACCTCTTGTGCCAAACGGGCCGGCTCGATGACTGGGTTTCCACCGATGAGCGCCGCCAGCCGTTCCTCAAGTCGGCGAGCCGCGCGACCTGGCACCTGCGCGGCGAGCTCGGAGATGCGTTCGACCAAATCGCGCAGATTGATCAGGCGCTGGCGGAGGTCGGCCGAGATGGCCGCCCCCTCGTGTTCGCGCATGGCACATAGGCCCGCGAGCGCGGTCGCCATGGCGGATTCCAGAGCCTGCCAGCTCGACTGTGGAATCTCGGTAGCGGGTCCGGTCTTGCTTGCGCCCAAGAAGGTCCCGACTGTGCCAAGATCGAGGGGACCGGGAAGTCCCAGGTCTTGGCGAAGACCATCGAGGGTTTTGTGCAACTGGCGCACGCGAGCCGTGTCGAGCCCTCCACCTTGCCCGTCCGAGGTCTCATCACGCAGGCTGATGGCAACGGAGCCACGCACAAGGACCCGCCGAACCATGCGCAGAATTTCAGTTTCGATTTCGGGTGCCAGCTGCGCGTCGTAGGCGCGTAGCTTGATGTCCAGGCCGCGGTGATTGAGCGAGCGAATCTCCACGCCGAGCGTGCGCTGTCCAAGAGCGGCTCGCGCTCGGCCGAACCCCGTCATGCTGAGGACTTTGGAACTCACGATGGGAGCTTTTCGGTGGCGGTGATTCGGGGCATGACGAACGCACTTTCTAGCGCATTTTCCCAGGCGATGTCATGGCTTCGTAGCGCTTTGCTTCGACGCGGGACGGGGTGGAGAAAGCTCATCGGGAAACGGCAAGCCGGTCAGCCCCGCGCCGTAGCGGGTGTCCAGGTTGAAGGTCTTGCCGCCGGGGCGTGAAACGACGATGCGCCAAAGCCCGGACGAATCCTTTTGCGTGACCAGCGCGAAGCCACAGTTCGCCCTTGCCACCTTGCGCTTGCCCGGTTCGACGCCGGCGCCGGAAACCTCGACCGAATCTGCGCGTGTGCGCGCCGTCGAGACAGACGCGGACTCAAGCCGGTCATCCGACAACGAAAGCACGGTCGTCGTCGACGATGCATCCGTCACCTTCAAGATCGGCAGGGCGGAGAACGACAGTTGTACGCGTTTGACGTCGCCGGGAATCGGCACGGCCTTGCCCAGCGCCATGGTTGGGATGTCCAGCACGCGCAGGGAAAGGCCGCGCAAGAGCGCAGCCTGCCCTGACGAGCGCACGAGCTTGCCGGCCAGGAGGTACGCCACACGCCGCCCGTCGGCGGAGACGGCGTAGGTCAGCACGCGACCATCCTCGGCGGTCACCTGCAAATAGCGCCCAGTCTCGGGGATCCAAACGAATAGCTCTTGGTTCAAGCCAAGGACGAGAACACCCTGGCCGGCGACGCTCAGGGGAGGCTTCGTCCTGGCCACGAAGAAAACACCATCGCGCACGATCTGGCCCCAGGTCCGCGCTGCCTCCGACCGCGCTGCCTGCACCTTGGCGTAGGCGTCTTGATCCTGCAGGATGCCGAGGTCCGCCGCCTCGCTCACCTCGCGGTTCCACGGCACGAAGGCTCGGAGAATGAGCTGCGCGGCTTCCTCGGCGGCCTCGGCGTAGCGACCTTGGCGCGAGAAACTGCATGCGACGTTGAGTTGCGCGCCCAGAAAATCAGGGTCGGCAGCGAGCGCGGCCCGGTACCTTTCCCGTGCCTCGCCCCAACGCTCTTGCCGGTAGAGTTGTTTCCCCTTGCCGTTGAGGCGCATGGCTTCTGCCGCGGGTAGCTTGGCCACGGCGGTGAGACCAGGAGCATCGGGTGCCGCTGCGTTGGCTGGACAAACCCCAGCGAAGACGACGAATAGCAGCGCAAGATTCACGGATCGACCCAGACGGAGCGCAGATCCAATCGATCTCCGACGGCGGCTAGGCCGTGCACGCGCTTCGCGGCCAGGGTTGGTACGTCGTGCCGGTACAAGAACAGAGCAGGACGGTCGGTAGCCAGAAGATCGGCGAGCTCCTTCAGCAAGGGTGCTCGTGCGGCTGGCGACGACGCGCCACGGATGCGCTCGATGGCTGCCCCGAACCTATCTGGCTTGTATCCCGTGTATTGAAAGTCACCTTGGCTCGTGAGCAGGAGGCGAGGATCTTCATCCTTGCGCCCGTCCCAAGTCAGTCCGCAAAGGTCGTAGTCTCCTCGCTCCACCCGCGAAAACAGCGTCGCGCCATCCAAGTTGCTGGTGTCGAGGAGGATCCCGGCCCGGCGCAAGTCCATGGCGAAGGCGCGAACCTCCGCGGACAGCGTCCGCGAGCTGGCTGGCACCAGGAAGGTGAGGCGGATTGGCGCACCCCCCACTTCACGCACGCCGTCTCCATCGGTGTCCCTGAATCCGGCCTGATCCAACAACAGCCCGGCCAGGCTTCGGTCAAATTTGTCGGCCGGCGCCGAACCGAAGCTGGGCGCGCCGATGGGCCGAACCAGACCATGGTGGAACTCGGACGCGAAGCGCGCGCGATCCCACAGCAGGCTGAGTGCCTGGCGAAAGGCGGGATCCGCCAGCACGCCTCGACGCGTGTTCAAGGCAACGAACGAGTAGCGGTGTGGCTGCAGCAGGTATAGATCCAGGGCGTCGCGCAGGGTGGCTTGCGAGACTTGTTCGGGGAAGTGGACTTCCGACACGCGAGGCAGGACGTCGATCTCACCTCGGCGCACGCGGGTCAGGGCGCGAGCGGGATCGGCGTCGATCTCGAAGTCGATGCCGTCGAGCAAAGGACCGTCGGGCGAGGACTGCGCACGTGCCCTGACCAGCTTGATGCGCTTGCCGCGTTCCCAGGCCGCGACGCGGAAGGGGCCGGTACCGACAGGCGATCGTCCGAGCTGGGCGAGCCTGGCACCGCCGGCGCGCAGGGGCTCGGCGGGAAGAATGGGGATCTCGCACAACGCGCGCATGGTGAGATCCGAGGGACGGGCAAGGCGCAGTCGAACCATGCGATCGGGCAGGATGTCTACGCCTTCCAAATCCACAATCATGGCGTGCAGCAACGCTGAGCGATTCGGCGAACGCATCAAGTTCTCCAAGGTGGCTTGCACGTCGAGGCCAGTGAAGACCTTGTCGTCTTGCCACCGCGTCCCCGCCTTGAGGTGTATGATCAGGCGCAGCCCGTCGGACGACAGCTCCCAGGTGTCGGCCAAGCCCGGCCGGTAGGCTTCGCCGGAACAGTCGATCAAAGTCTCGTAGACCAGCCCTCCCACCACGCGATCGATGACCTGCACGGTGTCGAGCAAGGGATTGAGGTGCGGCGGTTCTGCCTCCAGATGAACCTTCAGGAGGCCGCCGTGTTGAGCTGTCTTTCCAGGCGGGCGCGCTATTTCGGGCAGCGACTTCATCGCTGGGGTTGGCACGGCATCGGAATGCGTCGCCTGCCCGGCGGCACCGCGATCCGGCGTGGATCCGGTACGTTTGACGGCCTTTTCTCGTCCTTTGCGGGTGCAGGCGAGCCCCACGGCAAGGACCGCAAAGAGACAGAAGCCGACGCGCAGGGCTTGTCGCCCCGAATTGACCGTGTTATTGAGGGACGAAAGATGCGAGCCGCATGGTCGTCGGCCGCCATTTTTGGAAGAGGGGAAACACATGATCCGAATCTGTCTGCTCACGGTGTTCGCGCTGGCTTCCCTGGTGTCGTTTCGAGTGTTCGCGCAGGGTCAGGAAGTCACACCCATCAAGGTGAACCTGCCGCCCTCTCCGAGCTTCGCTGCATCGAACATACCCACCCAATATCCAACGGGTGAGCTTTCCGTGCTCGGCTTGCGCAAGATGAAAGACAAGTACATGGACAAGGACGTCCGGGTCAAAGCCTATCTGGTCGAGATCTACGAATGTCCTGCCGAATTGCGCAAGTGCAATGACGAGCTGTCGGACAAGACAAAGAAAGAGAAGAAGAAGGCGATGAAGAAGGGCGGCGACGCCCTGACCCAAAACGTGGCGCCCGACCGCGGCGGTTGCCGCCCGTGCGATCAGCCCCACTTCTTCATGGCAGACACACCCAATGCCAAGAAGGAGCACGCCCTACTCATCGCCGATTACCCGGTCAAGGACTGGGATACGGGCGACCCCAAGCCGCTCGAAGCCAAGACGGGCGAACAGTACATCGTCACCGGTACCTTCTCGATCAACTCGATAACCGGATTCGCTGCCTCGAACGGCCTCATCATCCACAAGAAGTTCGAGGATCTCTCGGGCAAGATGTTGGCCGAGGGCAACGCGGTTCTTCCGCCCGAAGCGCAGACCATCAAGCTTGAGGGCCAGGCCCCGCAGCAGGTTGGCTGGGCCGCTCACGAAAAGAATGGCCTCGTTGCTGGCAAGAAAAAGGGCGACAAGGGCGTTCCCGGCGGCGCCAAGAAGTAGTCAGCTAGGTACTTCACCACAGAGACGCAGAGGGCGCAGAGCCCGAACGGAATGGGGTTTCGGATCTTGGATCCGGAACCCTTTTTCTTGTCCGGCCTCCGTGCTCTCCGCGCCTCTGTGGTGTTTCTCTGCTAGTGCGCCTCGCCCCAAGACGGGCCCGTGTGGACGTCCACTACCAGCGGCACTTGCAGCTCGTAGGCCGACTCCATCTCGTGTTTCACCCACGGACGGAACTCATCAAGGTCTGATTGCGGTACTTCGAACACCAGTTCGTCGTGCACCGTCAGCAACAGTCTGACGTTGGGGAAACGGGTCAGACCTCGCGCCACGCGCAGCATGGCCAGCTTGAGAATGTCGGCCGCCGAGCCTTGAATCGGCGTGTTGCGGGCGATGCGCTCGGCGTAGTTGCGCTCCTGTGGCCGCTTGGAGACGATCTCGGGCAAAGCGCGCGTGCGGCCCAGCAGCGTCGACACGGATAGGGTGCGACGGGCATCCGCGATCATGGCATCCATGTGCTCGCGTACGTGGCTGTAGCGCTTGAAGTAGCTGTCGATGTACTTGTGTGCTTCGGCGCGCGGGATGTGAAGGACCTGTGCCAGACCGAAGTCGCCTTGGCCGAACACCAGCCCGAAGTTGATGGCCTTCGCGATCCGCCGCTGCTGGTCGCTGACCGCAACCTCTGCGACGCCGAATACCTCTGCTGCGGTTCGCCGGTGAATGTCGACCCCTGCGCGAAAGGCATCGAGGAAGGCCGGATCTTGCGAAAAGTGCGCAAGCACGCGCAGCTCGATTTGCGAGTAGTCCGCCGACAGCATTTGGAAGCCTGGATCGGCGACGAAGGCGTGGCGGATCTTCTTGCCGATCTCCGAGCGAATGGGAATGTTCTGCAGGTTGGGGCCGCTCGACGAAATGCGCCCAGTGGCCGCCACCGCTTGGTCGAAGCTCGTGTGCAAGCGGCCCGTGCGCGGGTTGACCAGTGCTGGCAGCGCGTCGATATAGGTCCCCTTGAGCTTGGTCAGGGTCCGGTACTCGAGGATCTTGGCCGGCAGCGCATGCATGGCCGCCAACTCTTCCAGCACGTCGGCGTCGGTCGATGCGCCGGTCTTGGTCTTCCTGATGACGGGCAAGCCCAGCTTGACGAAAAGGATCTCGGACAGTTGCTTGGGCGAAGCGATGTTGAATTCCGAGCCTGACATAGCGTGGATTTCTCGTTCGATGGCGCGGGCACTCGTCGCCACCTCGTTGCCCAGGTTGTTCAGGTAGCCGCTATCGAGCCGAATGCCCCAGCATTCCATGGCGGCCAACACCGGCACGAGCGCAAGCTCCACGTCGCGGTAGAGGCTTTCCTGATGCGAGGACGCCAGCCTCTCGTGCTGCGTGCGCGCCAATGCGGAAATGGCGTCCGCCTCGGCGGTCAAGTGAATGGCAATCTCGTCGACAGGAAGGCTGGCCGCGTCCGCCCCCCCACGTCCGGCACCGGGCCACGCCGCGCGTGGGACGACACCTGCGATTCTGCGCCTTGGCCGCGAGCACCGAGAGATCGTAGTCGGCGCTTGCCGCATCAAGGACGTAGCCGGCAAGCATGGTGTCGCTCGCGACGCCGGCCAGGGCCATTCCACGCACGTGCAAGAGATCTTCGAGAACCTTGGCATCGTGAAGGTGCTTGGCGATAGCCTGTGAGGCGAGCACGTCGCCAAGCCCTGACAAGACCTCGGTCTCGGACAGGCTCTGGGTGGCGCCAAGGAATTGCTGTCTCACCGGCACGTAGACGTGAAGCCCTGTCGGCAACGCGAAGGCCAACCCGACAATCCCGGCCCGCACCGGCGCACCACCATTGCAGAACACCGAGATGGCGCATTCCTTGGCGGCGCGGATCGCGGAGACGAGCTCTGCCAGTGCCGCCTTGTTGGTCACGACAATATGGGCCTGACCGGTGGTGGATGTGGGGGCCGCCGATGGTGCCGATTCGGATGTCTGCAGCGGACTTGCTTCGACCTCGCTAGAAGCCTTCGCTGCATCACCCTGAGAGTACTGGGCCAGCAGACGTCCGAATTCGAGCTGGGTGAATAGCCCGCTCAGCTTCTCGGCCGATGCCGGCACCCGGCGCATCTCGCTCAAGGTCACAGGCAACGCCACATCGTCGCGTAGCTTCACCAGCTCGCGCGACAGCGCCAACTTCGAGCGTGCCTCGGCTATGGCCAGGCCTTTCTTGCCTTTGATCTTCTCGACGTTGGCCAGCACCCCGTCGAGCGAACCGTAGGTGGTGATGAGCTCGGCCGCGGTTTTGGGGCCGATGCCAGGGACGCCAGGCACATTGTCGACCGAGTCGCCCATGAGCGCGAGCACGTCGCCGAGCTTCTCAGGCAGAACCCCCCATTTCTCTTTGACTTCGGCGGGGCCCATCAGGCGATTCTTCACGGCGTCGAGGAGCTTTACGTCCTCGGTGCAAAGCTGCATGAGATCCTTGTCGGACGAACCGATCACAACCGACAGATTCAGGGCCTTGGCGTCGCGAACCAGCGTCGCGATGACGTCGTCCGCTTCGACCCCGGCAAGCGAAAGTACCTTGTATCCGAAGGCGTCGGCCACTTGGTGGGCCAGATCGATCTGCGCGATGAGGTCGGGCGGCGTTGGCGGGCGGTTGGCCTTGTACGCCTTGTAGAGCTCGTCCCGAAAGGTCGGCCCAGGCGCGTCGAAGACCACGCACAAGTGCGAGGGTTGATGTTCACGCTCGATGCGCAGGAGCATCTGGCAAAAACCGTACACCGCCCCCGTGGGCTTTCCGGCCTTGGTGGTCAGTCCAGGCAAGGCGTGAAAGGCCCGAAAAAGGTAGTTCAGGGCATCGACGACAAAAAGGGTGCCGCTCATCACAAGCCCTACCCTACCCCACGAATCCGGGTCCGCCTACCTGCCGTAGAGCCCGGCGACGGTCGATGCGAATTTGCTGGCCACGACGTCGCGCTTGACCTTGAGGCTGGGGGTTAGCTCGCCGCTCGCTTCGCTGAAATCGGCGGGCAGGATGGCAAAGCCCTTCACGGTTTCGTAGCTGGCCAGCGTGGCGTTGACCTCCGCCACGGCCTTCTCGATGGCGGCGCGCAGCTCGGGCGAGGCGGCGGCCTTGGCCATGTCGCCGCCCCCGAACTGGCGAACCGCGGGTTCGGAGGGCGTGACAAGGGCGACGCAATAAGAGCGCTTGTCGCCGAACACCACGACCTGGCTGACCAAAGGCGAATGCGCCTTGAGCGCGTTTTCCAGCTTCTGCGGCGCCACGTTCTTGCCGCCGGCCGTGATGATGATGTCCTTCTTGCGGTCGACGATGCGCAGGAAACCGTCTTCGACCACGCCGATGTCGCCGGTGTGAAACCAGCCTTCGGCGTCGAACGCCTCGGCCGTCGCCTCGGGATTGCCGTGGTAGGCGGCGAAGACCGAAGGGCCGCGCAGCAGGATCTCGCCATCCGGCGGCCAGCTTGGAATCAATGACGTCGATGGCGGGACCGACGGTGCCGAAACGAAAACTGTTCCAGCGGTTGACGAAGGCCGCCGCGGTGGACTCGGTTAGCCCGTAGCCTTCGAGAATGAGCAGGCCGGCGCCGTGGAAGAACTCGGCAATTTCGCTGGACAGCGGCGCGCCACCCGAAATCAGGAAGCGGCAGCGATCGAGACCCAGGCGCTTGCGCAGCTTGCCCAGCACCAGTTTGTCGGCGAGACCGTAGGACCAGCGCAGTCCCAAGGTGGCGGCTTTCTGCTCGCGCAGGGCAGTCGAGTAGCGAGAGGCGACTGCGAACGCCCAATGCACGAGTCGCCGCTTGGTGCCGCTGCCCTGCTGCAGCTCCGGCTTGGACCGCGGCATAGAGCTTTTCGAAGATGCGCGGCACGCCAGCCATGAAGGTGGGCCGAATCTCCGACGAGATCGTACTTGATGCGCGCCAGGCTCTCGGCGAACGCGACCTCGGAGCCCACGATGATGGGGGCCCATTCGACCTCACGGCCAAGGACGTGGGCCAGCGGCAAGAAGAGATACTGCACATCGTCCGGCCTGAGGTCGAAGGCACGGACCGCGCTCTCACACGACGCAACGAGATTGGCGTGCGTGAGCACCACGCCCTTGGGTTGCCCCGTGGTGCCGGAGGTGTAGATGATGGTGAAGCTGTCGCTGGGTTTGACGGCACCCGCCCGATTATCGAGCTCTCCCGCATGGGCCGACATCCAAGCCACACCAGCCCGTCTAAGCTCCGCGAGCGACCGAGCCCCGTGGGAATCCTCGCTGCCATCCGCTCGTGGGGCGGCTTCCACGCGGACCGCGTGCAAGCTCGCGCGCATGGAATGTCAGCTTGGCAATTTGCTGATCGTCCTCGGCGATGACTGCACGGGAGCCGCTGTCGCCAAGGATGAACGCGCACTGTTCGGGCGTGGAGGAGGGATAAATGGGCACCGAGACCAACCCGGCCATCGCGATGGCGACGTCGCACAGCAACCATTCGAGCCGGGTCTGGCACAAGAGCGCCACTCGATCCCCGCGATCGAGTCCCAAGGAAAGCAGTCCGGCAGCCAACTCGCGTGCCGCCTGGTCGGCTTGCCGCCAGGTGAGGCAGTGCCAAGCGTCCGCCCGACGGTATCGAAAGGCTGGGCGATCCGCGAATTCGCAAACCCGGCCTTGCCAGATACCGTTCGCGCTGCGACTTGCTGGGGTGGAGGTGCCGCTTTCGGGCGCCGACGCCGACATGGGACCCACATAGTGATCGCCGCACGGGCGCAGATCAAGGCCATGCCATGCGGTGGACTTGCGCGGCCGTGGTCCGCAACGGCAAGAGTCAATGGACCTGTCCTATCGCATGTGCGCAAGGCGTCTTGGGTTGTATATGATGAACGACTCCCGTAGTATTCGCGCCCGTAGCTTGGGATTTCGGTTCTTCCGCGCCAGGGACTTCAGGGACGATGCTTTCGAAACCCTTGCCAGCACGCTATCGCATCATTGAGGAGGTCGGCCAAGGCGGCATGGCCGTGGTTTACCGCGCCCATGACGAAAAGCTGCGGCGTGAGGTGGCGGTCAAAGTCCTGCACGCGCACCTTCTCGCCGAGCCCGAGTCCAAGGCACGCCTGGAGCGCGAGGCGCGGGCCGTGGCCAAGCTCAACCACGACGGGATCCTGCAGATTTTCGACTACTCGAGCGAAGAAGCGGCGTCGTCGTACATCGTCACCGAATTCATCGACGGGCAGACGCTCAAGCAGTTCTTGGCCAACCGCAAGCTACCTGTGCCCGAACTCGCCGCTCTCATCGTGATGGAGCTCGGCGCGGCGCTCACCCACGCCCATTCGCTGGGCATTATCCACCGCGACCTCAAGCCCGAGAACGTCATGGTTCGAAAGGATGGCGTGCTCAAGTTGATGGACTTTGGGGTCGCCCAAGTCGTCGACCTCGAGCGCATGACGGTAACCGGGCAGATTCTCGGTTCGCCCGCGTACATGGCGCCCGAGGTTCTCGATGGGCGCACCCTGGATTTCCGCAGCGACGTGTTCTCCGTCGGTGTGATGCTCTACCAAATGGCCACCGGTGCCTTGCCCTTCCCGGGCAAGAACCCGCACGAGGTCCTGCGCAAGGTTTCCGAGGGCAAGTTCGCCGATCCCCGCACCGTCAACCGACTTGTCTCCGATCAGCTGGCCCGCGTAATCGCGAAGGCGATGGCGCGCAAACCCGAGGATCGCTACCCAACCATCCAGACCATGGTGGACGAGCTTCGCGCCTACGCCGCGGACGCGGGACTTGGCACGGCGAAAGACGAGCTTCGAACCTACCTGACCGAGCCCGACGAATACGAGAAGACCATTGTTTCCCGGATGGTTTCGGCACTGGTCGATTCGGGGCTGCGCGAACAGGCGGCCAAGCACCGGGCGCGCGCGCTAGAATTGTGGAATCGCGCCCTCGCCTTCGAGCCGGACAATCAGGCCGTTCTGACCGAGCTTCGGCGTCTGGAGCGCGGCGAGCGGCTTCGCCGGTGGGTCATCGGCGGAACCGTCCTGGGCATCCTGGTCGCCATGGCAACGGGTGCGCTGTTTCTCGCGCGCAAGGCCCTGAGCGAAAAGAAAGCCACCGTCGCGGCAGCCAACATCACGCCCGCACGCAAACCGGGCGCGGCACAGCCACCTGTGCAGCCCCCGGTAGGTGAAGAAACACCCGCGCAACGAACGCCCGTTGTTCCGCGTGGCCCAGGGAGTGGCCCGGCCCACGCCGTGAAGGAGAGTCGCCGGCATGAGATCGCCCTTGCCGAAAAGGCAGCCACGCGCGATGAGGAAACCTCTGAAACCGCAACCAGGTCGCGCGGCGATGACGGCCTGCCGCCCCCCAACATCACCCTGACCCTCGGGTTCACCCCGGCGCGGGTCGAGGTGTGGATGGACGGCAAGAAGGCCTTCGACTACGGTCCCCAGCAAAACCGCATCGAAATTCCGTGGAACAAGCCACACCGTCTGGAGTTCCGCAACGATAGTTGCTGCAATCGAAAAGAGGTCGTGGTCGGGCCACAGCTCTTCCGACCCCCTGGCGACCACCTGTTCGTCAATCTCGATCCCGAAACCCGCCCGACTGGCGGTGACCCTCGATCCGCCCGTACCTGGCGCGACCTTGCTCATTCGCGAGGTCAACGAGTCCAAGGCCAAACCCTGGCGGGCTCGCGCCCTGGCCGGCGAAAAAATTCCAGTACCGTTTGACGCGGGCGATGAGATGCGCAAGAGTCTGGAGGTGATGGTATTCAAGGGCGACAAGACGACGACCAATCAGGTGACGATCACCGCAGGAGAGACTCGTCCGGTCACGATCCATGTGGACGACTAGTGGGCGCGAGTCTTCTCCTCACGGCACTCCTTTTCCAGGCGTCACCCGCGGTGCCGAACGAGGAGCTACAGCGGGGCAAGAACGCCTACGATCGGGGCGAATTCGCCCGCGCGGTGGAAATCGTTCGCCCTCTGCTCTACCCGGAAATGCGCCTGCAAACCGAGGGGCAGATCGTCCAGGCCCACCGAATACTGGGCGTCTCGTATCTTTTCGAAAAAGAGCAAGCCGAGGCCATGCACGAGTTCAGGCGGTTGCTCCAGCTCGTCCCGGATTACCGCTTCGATCCGCTGCTCGATCCGCCCGAGGTCGTCGACTTTTTCAACAACGTCCGCAAGGGCTACGAGGCCGAGCTTGGCGACCTCGAGGCCAGACGCAAGGCCATGGAGCGGGCCCGCCAGCGCGATAGGGAAGAATGTGACAAGGCCCGGGCCGGACCCACGGTCATCGAAAAGCGCGTGGGACGGAACTCGTTCACGGTCAACTTCATTCCCTTGGGCGCGGGGCAGTTTCAAAACGGCCACCGCAAGAAAGGCTGGGCGTTCCTCGTCAGCGAAACCATGCTGGGCGCGGTTTCCATCGGGGCGCTCGCCACCAACCTCGCGGTCTATGGTTTTCGCCCGCAGCGTTCTTGTCGCTACGCCGTAGGCAGCATGGCTTGTCCGGCGAGCGACATCGACCACACCGATGAGAACCGTTCGCGCTGGCTTACGCGGGTCCAAGTGGCCAGCGGCGCGATGTTCTTCGGCGCCGTGGCCTGGGGCATCCTCGATGCAATCTACTTCTACAGGCCGGAAACCCAGCTTTCTCTTGACGACACGCCCAAACACCCAACCTCGATCGGAACCTTGCGCCTTTCACCGGCTGTGATGGAGCGCGCAATCGGACCTGGTCTTTCCTTCCGTTTCTAGACAGAACCAGCCAAACTCCCCGCCATGGCGACCCTTCGAATCCACGCGCCCGGAACCAGCGTGAAGGTCTACCACATCTACAAGAAGCTCACTTCGCTGGGCAAAGGCGAAGGCGTGGATGTGTTGCTCCAGGACCCCCTCCTCGCCGATACCCATGCGCACATTCACTTCGACGGCCGCGACTTCAACATCTCGGTGACCGATCGGGATGCGGATCTGCACGTCAACGGTCGGCGCCGCACCAAGCACCGTCTCTCCCAGGACGACCGCATGCGCATCGGCGGCGTCGAGCTGGAGTTCTCTCTCTACGACGAACCGGTGACCGACGAGGTGGCGGCCAAGACCATGGCCGAGCTGAATTCCTACAAGCGCCTGTTCGAGTTCTCGCAAAAACTCATGAACAACTACGAGATCCCCGGCCTGCTCGACGCCCTTCTCGATGTGGTCATTCAGGTCAGCAACGCGGACAAGGGCTTCATCGTTTTGCTCGAATCAGGCGAGCCGGTGGTGAAGGTCGCGCGCAACCTGCGCCGCGAAACCATCTCGGATGCCGTTCGCCACATGTCCGATTCCATCATCAAGCGCGTGGTCGAAAGCCGCCAGCCGCTGATCATCTCGGACGCGCTCAACGACACCAGTTTCAAGAACTCGTTGTCGGTCATGAATCTGCGCCTGACCTCCGTCATGTGCGTGCCCTTGCTCGAACGCGGAAATCTGATCGGGCTCATCTACGTGGGCAACGACAATGTGGCCCAGCTCTTCGACCAGGCTGCCCTGGAGATCCTGACCATTTTTGCGGCCCAAGCCTCGCTGGTCATCCGCAACGCCCTCCTGGTCAACGAGTTGCAAATCGACAACCAGTCCCTGCAGGATCGCATCGAGCGCATTCGCTTCGGCGAGATCCTGGGTTCATCGCCTGCCATGCAGGAGGTGTTTCGCAAGGTTCAGCGAGTGGCCGCCACCGACATCACGGTGCTGGTCACGGGCGAAACCGGCACCGGAAAAGAGCTCATCGCGCGCGAAATCCACAACCGTTCGGCGCGTGCCAAGGGACCCTTCATCAGCGTGAACTGCGGCGCCATCCCCGAGAATCTCCTCGAATCGGAGTTGTTCGGCCATGTGCGCGGTGCCTTCACCGGTGCGGTCGCCAACAAAGCCGGCCGCTTCCAGTCCGCCAACAAAGGGACGCTGTTTCTCGACGAAATCGGCGAGATGCCCCATTCCCTGCAGGTCAAGATCCTGCGTGCCCTGCAGGAGCACATCGTGACCAAGGTCGGCGACACGGTACCCGAATCGGTGGATATTCGAGTCATCGCGGCCACCAACCGCGATCTCGAGGTCGAGACGCGCAACGGCCGCTTTCGCGAGGATCTCTACTATCGGCTGAATGTGGTTCATCTGCTCCTGCCGCCGCTGCGCGATCGCGGCGACGATATCGTGGTGCTCGCCCGCTACATGCTGTCCCGCTACGCCCCCGAATACAGCAGCAAGGTGCGCGGGTTCACCCCATCTGCCATCGTGGCCATCAAGCGCTACCGCTGGCCCGGCAACATTCGCGAACTGGAAAATCGGATCAAGAAGGCCGTCGTGCTGGCCGACAAGACCATGCTTGGGCCCGACGACCTGGGCATCAACCCCGACGAGATCCCAGCAATTCTGCCCTTGGCGGACGCCCGCGAGCGCTGGCAGCGATCGTACATCAACGAGGTTCTTGGGCTCAACGGTGGCAACCGGACCAAGACCGCGCGCGATCTCGGCGTCGATCCGCGGACTATTTTCAGACACCTCGAAAAGGAGGAAGGCGGCGAGCTCCCCGATGGCCCGCCGCCCCTGGACGAACCGTAATGCTGAGTCGTTTGTCATGGAAATCCTGGGAGGGTTTCCAAGCCTTCCCGCGATGGTTCGCGCCGAGCAAAGCTCGGCGGCTCCCCACGCGGATACGCCATCTAGTCACCCTCCCGACCTTGCTGCTGGCGATTTCCGGCTGCGTGGTTCCCATTGGGCCGGAGTGGTCCGATCCGCAAAGCAACTACCCGCCCACCATCCATTCCGCGACCCCAGCGATCGGTTCGACGTTGGGCGGGGACGTCGACGGGGGACTGCCCTCCGTGGTCGAAGTCGTGCTCGCGGACCAGAACACCGGGGACACTCTCTACGTTCGTTGGATCATCGACTACCCACCTTTTGACCCAAACGTCTCACGCGTCGCCCTGGTGCAGACGCTGCCGGGGGAAAATCAACTTCTACGGCCAACCATTCGCTACTTGCCCAATTGCAACGACGACGCGATTTCGCACGATTTCTCGAACCATCGACTGCTTCTAGCGGTGACGGATCGTCCCTTTGCCGACGATCCCAGCCGGCCGCCTCTCGACGGCCCGAGCGGCGATTATCTGGTCGAGGGTTCCTGGGACTTCGTCCTGGCCTGCCCGTAGCTCGCGTCGCCGCAGTTTGACTTCCGGGCGCCTTGCTCGTACCCTCTTACTACCTGCCGGCGCTCCGGCAGAACGCGCTCCTCGCTGGGAGCATTGGTAGGTGGGTTCGTTAAGGGCTCGCCTCGCAGTCGCCCTTGTCATCGTCCACCACACCACCCAATCAAGAGTTCCACCGCTATCGCAAGCTGGTTGCGTGGACATCTTCGATCCTTGTGGCGCTGGCTAGCCTTTACCTGCTTCTTTCGGTCGCGGTTTCATTGCAGCGCCAGCGCAACGTCGTGTTGCAAGACCGAATCAGCGTTGAGCTTACGGTCAAGGAGATCGGCGGCTGCTTCGAAGAGCTGCGCGACGTGGCTGTGGCCCTAGAAAAACACCTCGAAAATGCCTACCACCTTCTAGGTGGCTACGATTCCGAGGAGGCGCGCAGGTGGAGTAGCGAAGGCGCGGTCTGGCGCAACCGGTGGATGGTTTTCGGCCAGCGCTGCCGCTTGGTCGAGGCGCAGCCGGCGCCTCCCAACAAGGACATGGAAGCAATGGCCGGCGCCTACGAGGAACTGGGCAGCATCCAGACCACGTACTCACGCGAACTTTTGCGCTTTGGCAGCGAACTGGCACCACGCCTGGATCGCATCAACAAGCGCGTCGATGACATAGGCGAGCGGCTGACATCAGCAGGCTCGCGAGCAGGAGCAAACCATGAATGAGCAGGCTACTAGCAATTCCCCATCGGTCGAAACCGCCGCACCCGCGGGCGACGGTTCCCCCAAGACAACCTTCGCCGATCTCGGCCTCGGCGAAGCTGTCCTCAAGGCAGTCACGGACATGGGCTTCGTCGAGCCTATGGATGTCCAGCGCGCGACCATTCCGCTTGCCCGCGAAGGACGTGACATCCTGGTGCAGTCGCGTACGGGCTCGGGCAAGACGGCGGCCTTCGCCATTCCCTTTGCCGACTGGATGGCCGACCCCAAGGAAAACTATGCGCAAGCCATCGTGCTTTTGCCAACCCGTGAGCTGGCCTTGCAGGTCGCGGCTGAGACGGCACGCATCTGCGCCAATACCGGCCTGGTGGTGGTTCCCGTCTACGGCGGCTCGCCCATGGGTCGGCAGATCGAACAGCTGCGCGCTGGCGCCCAAGTCATCTGCGGAACGCCCGGCCGCATTCTCGACCATATTCGCCGCGGCACCTTGCAGCTCGACCGCATCAAGTGCGCGGTGCTCGACGAGTGCGATGAGATGCTGTCCATGGGCTTTCAAGAGGACATCGAGAACATCCTCAGCGAAACGCCGCCCACGCGGCAAACCCTGCTCTTCTCCGCCACCATTCCCGAGGGTATCCAGCGACTTTCCCGCCGCTTCATGCGCAACCCCGAGACGCTGAAGTTGTCCGCCGATTTCATTGGCGTGCACGAGATCCGCCACACCTACTATTCGATCCCAGGCGGCCAGCGCGAAGCTGAGCTTCTGCGCGTACTCGCCTTCGAGGAGCCCGACCGCGCCGTCATCTTCTGCAACACCCGCGAGGAGACTGGCCGGGTCGCCGAATTTTTGCGCAAGCAAGGAATGGTCGCTGAACCTATCTCGTCGGATCTTTCGCAATCCGACCGCGAGCAGGTTATGCAGCGCATGCGCGCCGGCCAGATCCGCTTCTTGGTCGCCACCGACGTCGCCGCGCGTGGCATCGACATCGAGAACCTGCCCTGCGTGATCAACTACACCTTCCCGGAATCGCCCGAGATCTACATTCACCGCACGGGCCGCACCGGTCGCGCCGGGCGCAACGGGCACGCCATTTCGCTCATCGGCCCGACCGAGGTCGGCTCGTTCTACTACCTCAAGCTTCTCTACAAGATAAAGCCTGAAGAGCGTACGCTGCCTTCGGAAGCAGAGGTTCGCTCGCACCGCGAGGGCGAGAGGCTCACGCATCTACGGACGCTGCTCGCCGGCGGTCCAGGGCCGGAGTGGCATTCCTTGGCCCGGCGGCTCATGGTCGCCATCGACGCCGAGCGCCTTATCGGCTCGCTTCTGCGCGGTGCCCTGACAGGCGCGAAAAGCGACGCGCCCGGAAAGCCCGCGCTTGCCATAGCTTCTCAAACCGAAGTTTCGCCGAAGACGCTGGATATGCCCGCACGGGATTCGGCACCGACACCTTCGCGGGATTCGGATCGCTACGATCGAGGTCCACACGGCGATCGTCGCCCGCGGGCCTTTGGCGAGCACGAGCGCCCAGGCCGCGAACGCAGCCGGCGCGAGCGGGACGGAGGACGTGGCAGTGACCGTTCCCCCCGCCCGTCACCTGCCCCCGCGGGAAGGACCGCCAAGAACGATGACGGCCGGGAGTTCTGGGAAGTGTGGAGCGAGGAAGTCGGCCGCACGCCGGGAGCCGCACAGGCTCAGGCAACGCCCCCCGAGGTCCAGAACGGAATTGCTGCTCTCCCGACACCGCACTCCGAAGAGCCGGGCGCCACAGCGCCCGCAGATGCACAGGTCGCGTCCAGTAAGGCTCGCCTCTATGTGAATCTCGGCCGCAAGGACGGCGCAACTGCGGAGATGGTTGCGGAGATGCTTTCATCGAGCGGCACGGCCGTGCCGGCAGCGGACGTGGAGTTGATGAACACGCACTGCTACGTCAACGTCGCGAGGGAGACGGCCGAAGCCTTGTGCGCGAGCATAAATGGTCGTAGCCACAACGGCCGGGCCATTCTTTGCGAGCCTGCCCGACCGCCGAAACGCCGGTATTGATTTTAATGGGAACCCTGGGAGGGTTCCCAAACCCTCCCGCGCTCTGGCTCCGCCGGGCAAAGCCCGGCTACGCCTACGCGATCATGGGAACCCTGACCTGAAACCACCGCGCCCCCGCGCAGCGGGCGAGGGCGCGGCGAAGCCGCGGGGGCAGGTGTAGGGCATGTAGGACCCGAAGTGCCCGCAGGGCTAAGAGGTCGCCGAGCGCAGCGAGGCGGGTGAGGGGCTACCACGTTTCATGCCTGAGGGGTCCGGGCTTTCTGGCCGGCGGCCCTGGGAAGGGATCGCGTGATCGAGTCACAGATTGGGGAACGGCTTGAGCTCCCCAGGCGTGGCGGGCGTCGTCGGTTTCGGGACCGGAGTCGGCGCTGTTTGGGGGGATCCAATTGCCGGCTTGGCGTGGCCTGCCATGGCTGGCTTCGCCTTGTGCCCATGTGCCCCGTGTTTGGCGGGCTGTTCGGCGGTCGGCTCTTCCACCGCGGCCACAGGCGCGACGGGAGGCTCCCTGGGCGCCGCTGTCGGTTGCACAGGCGGCGCAGGCGGAGGCGTTGGCGCGACCGGAGGTGAAGGCGCAATTGCAGCGGGTGGCGGTGTTGGCGGCTGGGATTTGCCGTGCGAAAGTGCAAGCCAAGCCGCCACCGCGCCGCCAAGAACGACGCCAACAATCGCCAGCACAAGGGTCTTGCCACGCGAGGCCGCCGCGGGCGCGGTCCCCGCGTCCGTGCTGGAAACCGCCGAATCGACAGTCCTGCTCGAAACCCGCGAGGTTTCGGTCCCGGTGCCTTTGGCGCGCAGGATCTTCAGCGCTGCCGCCGCGTGGGCGCCGCCCATTTCCACGGTTTGGCCGCCTGGTGGTTTTGCCGCGGCCGTGTCCGGGCCAGGGCAAACACCGACGGCCTCGACCAGCTCGGCCATGGACTGCCAGCGCTTCTCGCGATCCTTTTCCAGCGACTTGAGCACCAAGGCGTCCATCTCTGGCGTGATGACCAGATCGGGCCGGCGCGCGCTAGGTGGAACAGGCTCTTCCATGAGGTGCTTGGTCAGCATGGTCATGAACGACTCGGCCACGAACGGCGTCTGCCCAGTGATCAAGTGATACATGATGCAGCCGACAGCATAGATATCGGCGCGATGGTCGGTGTCTTTCCCTTCGGCCTGTTCAGGCGCCATGTACTCGGGCGTCCCGAAAATCATGCCGGTCCTGGTCAGTCGAGGTCCATTGGGATCCAGCCCCATGACCTTGGCGATGCCGAAATCCAGGATCTTCACGAAGTGCGGCTGGCCTTCGCGTTGAATCAGAAAGATGTTCTCCGGTTTCATGTCCCGGTGAACGATTCCCTTGTCGTGCGCGGCCCGCAGCGCCCGGCAAATCTGCAGCACGATGTCGCGCGCCTCTTTCCACTCCATGGCGCCCTTGGAACGCACGATTTCGCCCAAGTCCTTGCCGTCCAGAAACTCCATCGCGATGTAGACCAGGCCGTCGGGCGATTGCCCGAAGTCCATGATGTCGATCACGTTTTCGTGCCCGATGCGCGAGGCGCTGCGGGCTTCTTGTAGAAAGCGGGCGACCAGGTCCGACCGCCGCGCGAGCTCGGGCGCCAGGACCTTGAGCGCGAACTTCTTCTCGATGACAACGTGCTCGGCCAGGTAGACCGACCCCATCCCGCCCTCGCCTAGCTTGCGGATGACGCGATAGCGATCTGCGACAAGCTGGGAGATAAGGGGATCGACAATTTCCGGCGGGCTGTCACCAACGCTCATTCTTCTGCACTTTACCACGGACGCCGGTACAATGGCTTGGGTCTCGCATGGCCAGCATCGTCGCTTATATCGAGCTGCGCGAAGGCGCCATTACCCGACCATCGCGATTCGTCGTGGCCGAGGCACGTCGAATCGCGGACTCCGCGGGTGCGACGGTCTTCGCCCTTCTGACGGTGGGGCCACTGGCGCAAGTCGAAATAGACCGGCTTGCGTCCGAAATCAGCGCGGCGGGCGCCGATCGCATCCTGTGCTCGTCGTCCGACACACTGGGCGAGCCCGCGCTCGACGCGACCCATGGGGCGCTCCTGGCCCAGGTTGCCGAGCACCTGCGACCAGTCCTCTTCTTGTTCCCGGCGGGTGGAACCGGCGTTCAGCTAGGGCCGCCCCTGGCAGTGAGAATCGGCGCCGCCTATATGGCCAATGCCAGCATCGCCGTGCGCGCGGAAGGGCGCGAACCAGCCCCCGACTCCCAGAGAGTGATCTTGTCAAAGTGGCGGGCGGCGCGAGACGGCCTGCGCAAAATCGACGTTGGCGATCTCGAACGGCCCGTGGTGGCCAGCCTGATGTCAGGACCTTTTCCACCGCCGGCCGGACAGCCCTACGCCGAGGTCGAGATGGTTCCCTGCCCGGACGCGAAGTTCCCCGAGGCACGTGTGATCGATTCGGAGCTGGATCCTGCCGCGGAGATTGAGTTGTGCGCGGCCGTGGTTTGGTCGGGAAGGTCCGGCGAATCGGCCAAGGCCGCGCTGCGAACCGAGTTGCCCGCCGGGGCGTGCCTCGTGACTGCGGACGAGGCCGAATCGCCGGCCATTGCGGCGGCGCCCCAGGATTGCTTCGTCCTCCCGTCCGCGCATTCTAGACTGACCGTGCCCTTGCCCTTGATGGCCTCACGCGCGGTGCTGACCCGGGTCGACCATGACTCTGCATCCGGCACCAAATCGCGGGACGCGGATGACGGGGCTGCGAGTGCCGACGCGGACTTGACGGAATTCGCCGCCGCGCTTCGCCGAGCGCGCGGCCAAGGGGAGGCGTTGTGATCGTTCTCGTGTGTTTGGAATCGCCGTCGCCCAGCCTGGCCAGTCGCGCGGCTCTGCGCCTTGCCTGCGGTTTGGGAGACCGGGCAAACGTGGTGGTTCTGTCGGTCGGCGGCGAATCGGCTGGCCCGTCGTTCGAGCTGGCTTGTCGAAGCGCCACCGTCCATCGCATCGTCCACCTGCAAGACCCGACGTTCAAGAAGGCAGGGTTCTTCACGCTCGGTATGGTCTTGGCCGAGGCGGCAAGCCATCTGGAGGCGCGCGTGATCGTGGCGGGCCAGCATTCCGATGGCGAAGGGCAAGGCATGGTGCCGGCCGCGCTGGCGTATCACCTGAAGGCGCCGCTTTTCGCGCGGGTCGGATCCGTGCATCTGCCCGCGAGCGAGGACGAAGTCTTGCATATGAGCATCCACTCGGGCGGACGGCTGTGCAAGGTCGAAAGCCCGCTGCCTGTCGTCCTGACCACCCAGCCCTCGTCGGCTGAAGAGACGTCCCCGTTTCCCGAAAGCACACAATCCTCGCCGGTCGTCGAGACGCTCTCGCTGGCCCAGCTTGGCATCGACGCCAGTCGCTTGGTGCCGCGGCCCGACCTGCTAGGTACCCTTGCGCCGGCTCCGACGGCCACTATTCAGCACAGATCCTTCGACGAGGCAGCCCGCATCCTCTTGCGAGGGTAGCGGGTGCCTCGCCAGCGCGAGCCGGAACCTCCCGTGGCAACCGATCCAAGCGCCAGACCGCCTTCACCTCGGTTGCACGACCTTCTCGCCCGCGTGGCACGGCCCTCAAGTCTCGCGGTCGCGGGACTGTCGGCCGTTCTCCTGTTCTATGCCCTGCTCAAGCTCTATTCGCTGAACTTCGTCAACGGCGACGAGCACATGTATTTCTACATGAGCCTGCTCGTCTCGAAGGGCAAGTGGCCCTACCGCGACTTCTTCTTTTCCCACCCGCCCTTGCAGCTCTACATCGTGGGTGCCCTGTACAAGGTTTTCGGCTACTCGCTGGCACTATCGAAGGCGGTGCCCAGCGTCGCCGCCATGGTGTCGGGCGTGCATGTGTACCTCATCGGCAAGCGACTGGTTGGCCGTCTGGAAGGCGTGCTGGGGACGGCCCTTTTTCTGTTCACCTTCGATGTCTTGCGTGGGTCGTCCCATTTCACGGGTGCCAATTGCGCCCTCGCCTTCGCTCTCATGGCCGCCTACCAGGCCGTGGCCGGACGAAACGTCCTGGCCGGTGTCCTCTTCGCCATCGGCACGTTCATCGGCGTGTACGTGGCTCCGCTTGCCCTTATGCTGATCGTCTTGCTGGCCCTGCGCTCGTGGAAGGAATCGCTGCGGCTCCTGGCCAGCTACGCCGCCGCATGCGCCCTGGTCTGCATTGTGTTCGTTCAGGTGGCGGGCGCGAATGCGTTCTGGTACCAGGTCTTCGCCTACAACCTCAACAAGATTGCATTCCGCTATTCCTGGTTCGCAAAATTCAGGAACGTCGCCTACCTCAACTCGCTCGCCATGATCGGCTTCGTGCCCAGCATCGTCTGGGCCGCCTCGATGTGGATTCTGCGCGGGCGCCCCTCCGGAGAGCGCGTGCTGCCAGGCGCCCTTGGCCGCTTCGCCGCCCGCCTCAACCTGTGGAACGGCGACCGCGTGGCAGCGCAAATGATCTTCGCGACATTCATCTGCGGGTATTTCTATTTCTACTCGACCCGCGTCGACTACTACTCCTACTACTTCATGCTCATCATGCCGTGGATGGGGCTGATGACAGCGACTGTAGCGGTCGACGTGGTCCGCTACCTTGGCAAGCGCACGGGGGCGCTCAGTCCTGCCGAGCTTCCGCTGCCCCGCGCGGAACGGCGGCGGCGCGAGCAGAGCTCACGAAAACACAAAGGCGCGCCTGGCCGTGCCACGACTGGGCCTGCATTGAGCCTCTGGCCTCTCGTCCTTTGCGCGGTGGCGCTGGCGGCGGTCCTGTTCTATCGACAAGGCATCGGCAGCGACCGGCAGGTCGACATGGGCGAGGAGTCGTCTCACTACACGTGGCACGACAGTCCCTACCTGCCGCAGTTCGTGAATGCCGCACTACGCGGCGTCTTCTGGTCGGAGGCCAGCGACCCCATCCACCCGCCGAACGCCATCACCTACTACCTGCAACACGAATCGATGCACGCACCGACCATTGATGCTTTCGTGCGCGCGGTTCGCGCCGAATGTCGCCCCGGCGAACGCATTTTCGGCGAATACTCGCTTGGACCTTTTGCCGGGGCACTCGGCCCCTGCATCCTGGGCGCAAATCTCGCCGACACCAACCCGCACCGGTTCAAAGTCCATGAGAGCAGTCCCGAGGACTGGGTGCGCGCTCTCGAACAGGATCATCTCGACATCGCTATCGTCGTGCCCGGCATGACCATGATGAAAGAGATAGCCCTGCGCGAGTATCTGACTGGCACATTCCCTCGCGTGGTCGCGACCTGGAACGACCCCTACGTGGGCCACGTGGAGCTCCGCCGACGCGCGAAGTAGGATCTTCAAGCCAGGCTACGCACCAGGGCTTCGAGGGTCTCACGCTGGTTGAGCTTGGGGTCGTCGAGGACTTTCTCCAGAAGTTGCTCCAGTACCTCGCCCACGCGCCGGCTGGGCGGAATGCCCAGGACGCGCATGACGTCCTTGCCGCCGATGGCGAGATCGGTCACGCGCAGAACCGCGTCCTCGGCCGCCACCTTGGAAATGCGCTCGCGCAGGTCGCGCGTCTCGCATTGTGGGTCTTCACCTCGCCCCCGGCTGGCCACGTCGGCCTCGCGCAGCGAAAACAGCGAGGGAACCAAGTCCGGCCCCACCCGCTTGACGAAGCGGCGAACCGTTCCGTCGCTCCATTCCGGCGTGTAGAAAAACATGTGGCCGCCCACCAGACTGCAAATCGTCGTGCGCTCGGTTGCGGACAGCTTGAGGCGAGTACAGATGGCCGCCGCGATGTCGACCCCGAATTGCTCGTGGCGAAAGAAGGAATACTCGCCGGGGGCATCCTCGCGCGGGGCCTGGGTCTGGGGCTTGCCCAGGTCGTGCAACAGCGCGGCCATGCGCACGACGAAATCCGGCACCGCCGCGTCGACGGTGGCCAGGGTGTGCTGATAAACGTCGTGTTTGTGAAAGCGGTTCTGAACGCAACCGATGGTGGGCAGCATCTCGGGTAGGACTTCGGCCAGCAGCCCCGTCGCGCGCATAAGCTCGATCCCAAGCGAGGGCGTGGGCGCCAAAAGCAGCTTGTGCAGCTCATCGCGGATGCGTTCGGCCGAAACCTTGCGGAACGAATCGAAGGTGTGCGGGATAGCCGCCTGGGTGTCGGGATCCAGGGTAAAACCAAGCTGGGCGGCCTGGCGAACGGCGCGCATGGGACGCAGGCCGTCCTCGGTGAAGCGCACAATGGGGTCGCCCACGGCACGCACGATCTTGCGTGCGATGTCGCCCTGGCCGTCAAAGGGATCCATGAGCGCCCCCGACATCGGATCGAAGGCGATGGCGTTCATGGTGAAATCTCGGCGCGCCAGATCCTCGTCGAGTGTCGCCCTGAAGGTCACCGTGGATGGCCGGCGGCCGTCGAGATAAACGCCCTCACCACGAAAGGTCGTCACCTCGACGTGGCGCTTTCCCTGGCCTGCCAGGACGGTCACCGTGCCATGCTGAAGTCCGGTGGGAATCGCGTAGCGCGCGCCGAAGATGCCCATGGTGGTCTCGGGCAGCGCGCTGGTCGCGACGTCGAAATCGCCTGGGGCGCGGCCGATGAGAAGGTCGCGCACGCTGCCTCCGACGATGAACGCCGCGTGTCCGGCTTCCCAAAGCCGACGGCAAATGCCGAGGACGTCAGGCGGAATGGCCCCAGCGTCGACCATGAAGGCGCGCTACGGGCCCTCCACGATGGCCAGGGCGCGCTCGGCGGCATTCTGCTGCGCTTCCTTCTTCGAGCGGCCAAACGCCCGGCCGTATTCCCGGTCGCCGATGAGGATGGCGACCTCGAAGGTCTTGGCGTGGTCCGGGCCTTGTTCCGACAGCACGGTGTACAGGGGCGCCATCTGAAGCTTGGCCTGCGCAATCTCCTGCAAACGCGACTTGTAGTCCTTGCTGGCCGCCGACGGGACTTCGGCGATGATGGGCGCGAAGAGGCGTTCGGTCACCTCGAATGCCGCCGCGAATCCACCGTCGAGGTAGATAGCGCCAATCAGCGCTTCGAAGGCGTTGGCGAGCAGCGAGCGTTTTTGTCGCCCGCCGGCCTGTTCTTCGCCGCGCCCGAGGAAGATCCACTGGCCGAGTAGCAGCATATCGGCGACGCGCGCGAGTCCTGCCTCGTTCACGATGGCGGCCCGGGCCTTGGACAGGTCGCCTTCGGGTTGTTCGGGGAATCGCCGCATCAGAAGGTCGCTGGTGACCAAGGCCAAAACGGCGTCGCCCAAGAATTCCAACCGCTCGTTGTCCGTGCGGTCGGTTTCTTGGCTTTCGTTCATCCACGACTTGTGGGTGAGCGCGGCTTCGCACAGCGAAGCATCGCGAAAGGTGTAGGCAAGCTTTCCTTCGAGAATCGCGTAGGGAGATGGCTGTGGAGTGGACGGCATCGGACGGTGATGAAACAATGATAACCCAAGCCATGGATGGGGCCAGTTTGAGTACCTTGCGCCTTCTGCAAAGATCCTTGGCTATCGTTGCGCTCTTTCTCGGTCAGGGCGTGCGCTGGCTGGTGGGCTGGCTGATTCTTCTGCTGGCTTTTTCCGGGCCCGCGCGGCGACGCGAATGGTTCGGGCAGTGCTTGCTCGACCTTTTTCGTCATCTTGGGGCCACTTTCATCAAGGTCGGCCAGATCATGAGCACTCGGCCGGACCTCGTGCCGGAGCACATCACGCACGCCCTGGCCCACCTGCAAGACGATGTAGGACCGTTCCCGTTCGAGGCAGTCGCGCGAACCATCGCGGAGGATCTGGGGCGTCCCATCGAACGGATCTTCGCCGAGTTCTCGCCCCGCCCCATCGCCTCGGCTTCGGTCTCCCAGGTTCACAAGGCACGGCTGCTCGATGGCCGAGTGGTGGCGGTCAAGGTGCGGCGGCCAGATGTTCTCGAGCTCTGTTCCTTCGACCTAGCGGTCATGCGCAAGGTGGCCCACTTGCTTGGCAAGATCCCTTCGCTGGCCGCGGTGGCGCCCGAATCCTCGGTCGACCAGTTCGGCCGTGCCATCTACGCCCAACTCGACTTTCGCGTGGAGGCCCAGAACAACCGCCGCTTCCGCCACAACTTCCGCGATGAGCCCGACGTGGTCTTTCCCGAGATCTTCGAGGAATTCTGCTCGGAACGCATCTTGTGCATGACCCACATCGAGGGCATCAAGATCCTGGACGCGCGCAAGGGACCGAGCGATCCCAAGCGCATCGCCCGGCTCGGCCTGCGCGCCCTGATGAAAATGATCTTCGTGGATGGTTTCGTTCACGCGGATCTGCACCCCGGCAACATCTTCGTCATCGAGAACAACCGCATCGCCATCGTCGACCTGGGGTTGGTGGGCGAGCTCGATCCACCGCACCGTGCGACCTTCGCACGCTTTTTCGCCGCATGGGCCAGCCGCGACGCCGACACCATGGCGCACCTGCTTTACTCGGTGGCGGTGAACCCGATCGAGGGCGGCGAGGCCTTCGAACGCTTTCGCGCTGCCGTGGTGGAATTCATGGCGCGAACTTGGGGACAACGCATGTCCGAGGTGCACCCAGGCAAGCTGCTGCTCGACATGCTCGGCCTGCTGCGCCGACACCGCATCCGCATGGCACCCGCTTTCACCATCGTCAACATCGCCATCGCAGTGACCGAGGGCATCGGCCGCCAGCTCGATCCCGATCTCGACCTCATGGCTGAGGCCGTTCCCTTCTTCATGGCCCATCCGGCCCTGTTCCAGGCCAGCTGAAACTCAACACAGAGAACACAGAAAACACAGAGAACGGAAGACACCGGAAAAGAAAGGGTATTCCGGATCTTGGATCCGAAGGTTCTTCCATTACCTTTCCTCTGTGTTCTCTGTGTTCTCTGTGTCTTCCTTCTCTAGCGCAGGGTCAGCACCAACTGGTAGCCGTCGCGGACGAAGACCAGTTGTCCGCCCGCACCGTGGGCGAGCCTCTGTTCGAGTTGTTTGAGCAGAGTCGTGGTTGCGACCTTGGCCTGCGGTCCCGTCACGACATGAGTGATGACGTCGCCCGGCTGCAAGGAGCCGCTGGCTGGGCTGCGCCTGTCGATACTCGTGACCTTCAATCCCGACACCCCCATCTCGGCAGTCTCGGACTGTGACAGCGGCGCGAGCTGCATGCCGAGCACGTGCATGCCGGCCAAAGCCGGGTTCTCCTCGATTTGGACCTTGGCCAGTCCCCTCTTCCCACCGCGCACGTAGGCGACGTCGACGGTCTCTTTCGGCGCGCGCGACTGGACAACCTGCTGGAGCCCGGCGCTGCTGTCGATGCGACGGCCGGCCACGTCCGTGATGATGTCGTTCGAACGCAGCCCCGCAGCCGCAGCTGGCGATCCCGGATTCACCACGTTCACCAGGGCTCCGGCTTCAAAGGGAATGCCAAGGCTCGCTGCCTTCTGGGGGCTCATGTCTTCGGTGCCCACACCGAGATACCCGCGCGCCACCTTGCCCGAGCGCTGGATCTGGTCGGCGATCTGGCGCGCGAGGTTGATGGGAATGGCGAACCCGATGTTCATGGCCACCGCCGGATTGAGAATGGCGGAGTTGATGCCGACGACTTCGCCCTTGAAATTGAAGAGTGGCCCGCCGGAGTTTCCCTGGTTGATGGCGGCGTCGGTCTGGATGAAATCCTCGTACTGGGTGATGCGACCGCCCAGCATGCGGTTCTTGGCGCTGACGATGCCCATGGTCACGGTTTGCCCCAGACCGAGAGGGTTGCCGATGGCCAGGACATAGTCGCCCACGCGCACCTGCTCCGAGTTGCCTATCTGCACGGGACGGAGGTCGCCCGGCGGACGCGTGAGTTTCACCACCGCTACGTCGGTCGACGGGTCGCTGCCCACCACGCGTGCCTCGAACCTCCGCTCGTCGGAAAGCTGGACCCACACCTCATCGGCGCCAGCCACCACATGGTTGTTGGTCAGGATCACGCCCGACTTGTTGACGATGAAACCCGAACCGAGGCCGCGCTGGGTTTCCTGGCGCGAGGGCGCCCGGCCGAGACCGAAGCGCTCGCGAAAGTACTGCATCATCGGGTCTTCATTCACAACCCGCGGGATGACCTTGGTGCTTTGAATGGTAACCACCGAGGCCTTGACCCGGTCCACGAGCGGAGCGACCGACATGCCCATCTCGCCTGGTGTGGGGGCGGCCTGGGCGAGCAGGGAAACGAGAACGGCGGCAGCTGACGACATGACCATTCCGCTAGAGAAAGCCCGGCCGGGCCAGCGTCAAGGGGAGAACTACCCTCGGTAGACGACAATTCCGCGCGTCGGATCGTACGGCGTCAAGGCCACGGTGACCTTGTCGCCGAGCACGATGCGAATGCGGTGCTTACGTAGCTTGCCCCCGAGGTGCGCCAACACTTGATGGCCGTTTTCGAGCTCGATCCGAAAGTTGCCCGCGGGCAAGACTTCGATCACGCGGCCTTGAAACTCTATGTGTTCTTCTCGACCCATTGGGGAGGCCAGAGGCTACTCGCTCACCCGTCGCTGGTCAAATCGAGAATTCAGTCTTTTGAGCTGCTGATACACTGGATTGCACCGTGTCCCGACCGACCCCCATAGGATTGCCCGCGCAGGCCCTGCGCTACATCGAGGAGCCGGAAACACTTCTGTGCAACAACACGGTCCGGCTCCAGCGCAATGGCAGCGAGGCGTTTCCGGCTTGGTTGGAAGCCATCGACGCGGCCCGGACCAGGATTTCATTGGAGATGTACATCTTCAACGACGACAAGATCGGCCAGCGCTTTGCGGACGCGCTTTCGCGGGCCGCCCGACGCGGGGTCGAGGTGCGGCTCCTCTACGATTCCGTCGGCTGCCGCCACGCCGCGCCGACTTTCTTCGATAGCATGCGCGAGGCCGGCGTCGTGGCCGTGCCCTATCACCCCTACCGCTTCTGGCGTCCCCATTTCTGGACCCTCATCCGGCGCAACCATCGCAAGACCCTGGTTTGCGATGGTGCGGTGGCTTTCACCGGGGGCATCAACATTTCCGACATGTGGCTGCCCGCGGGCGAAGGAGGCGCCGGATGGCACGACGCCGCGGTGGAAGTGCGCGGCCCGGCGGTGGCAACCATCGAGGCCGTCTTCCTGCGCACGTGGAACTGGCGGGCTAGACGTCGCTTGCGTTTGAACGTCAAACGCCTTGCCAGGTCAGCTCCGGCTGGCCACGTACCCCTCGCGGTCATCGCCAACCGCGAAGTCGTCGATCGCTTCGCCATCCGGCGGGCTGCCCTGCACGCGATTCGGGCCAGCCTGAGCCGCGTCTACCTTGCCAGCCCGTACTTCGTGCCCGACCTCGGCTTCCTGCGCAGCCTCGCCAACGCCGCCAAGAGGGGCATCGATGTTCGCATCCTGGTGCCGAAGCACAGCGACACCCAATCTGTGGATCTCGCATCCCGAGCAACCTTCAGCCGGCTGCTGCCGGCCGGGGTGCGTATCTTCCAGCACCATCCGGTGGTGCACACCAAGGCCCTGCTGGTGGACGATGGCTTCGTTTCGCTCGGCAGCTACAACGTCGACCACCGCTCGCTGGTCTACAATCTCGAGATGGTCGTGAATGCCCTCGACCGCGAGCACAACGCCCAGGTCGCGGCCATGCTGAAGGCGGATATGGCCGCGAGCCAGGAAATCCACTGGGAGAGCTTTCGCCGCCGCTCGCTCCTTTCGCGCATTCTCGAACGCGTGGCCTACGCCTTCCGCCACTGGTTCTGACCGCGTGGGGAGCCGCCGAGCTTTGCTCGGCGCGAACCATCGCGGGAAGGTTTGGAAACCCTCCCAGGGTTTCCATGTCGATGTCTTAATGTATTACTTGAACTCCGCGATGACAGGAGCATGATCCGACGGGTTCTTCCCCTTGCGCGCATCCCGGTCAATAGCGACGTGGGCCAGGCGGCCTGCCAGCGCGGGCGAGCACAGAATCATGTCGATGCGCAGTCCGAAGTTCTTGGGAAAGCTAAGCTGGCGATAGTCCCACCAGGTGTAGAAACCCGCTTCCGGATGGTGCAAGCGAAAGGCGTCCACGAGGCCCCAGCGACATACCTCGACCAGGGCCGCTCGTTCGTCGGGGTGGCACAGTACCTGATCCCTCCAGCCCTCCGGGTCGTAGACATCCCGGTCCTCGGGCGCCACGTTGAAGTCCCCGCAAAGCGCTATTTCGGCGCCTCGATCGGCGTGGTCATCGAGCCATTTTCGCCAGCGCCCAAGGAAGTCGAGCTTGTAACGAAACTTTTCCGATCCGACCGCCTGGCCATTTGGCACATACACGGTGCCGACCCGGACATGCCCCACGCTTGCCACAAGAAAACGCGCCTGCGGATCCTGCACGGCGTCCCCGAACCCACGCACCGGGTCGCTGGCCGGTTCGAGGGTCAAGAGCGCCACGCCGTTGTAGGTCTTTTGGCCGTGGCAAAGAACGTGGTAGCCAGCGGCTTCGATCTCGGCTCGTGGGAATGCGTCGTCCTCGACCTTGGTTTCCTGCACACACAGGACATCGGGACGATGCTCGGCGAGCCAAGGAATAACGCGATCGAGACGCTTGCGAATGGAGTTGACGTTCCAAGTAGCGATCTTCATGCTGACACCGGGAGGGAGGACAGGACGCCGTGAGAGTCTATGTGGGTAGCGATCATGCGGGCTTCAGTCTACGCAAGAGTTTGGTGGAACGCTTGCGTGCGCAGGAACGAGATGTCGTAGACCTGGGCACCGATTCGGAGGCCGCGTGCGATTATCCCGAGTTCGCGTACTTGGTGGCCAATGCGGTACGCGGAGATCCAGGTTCACTCGGCATTCTCGTCTGTGCCACAGGCCAGGGCATGGCGACTGCTGCGGGCAAGGTGCGGGGGATTCGCGCTGTGGTGCCGGCCAGTGTCGAGGCGGCTCGGCTTTCGCGCTTCGACAACGACGCCAATGTGCTCTGTCTTGGCAGTCGCTTCCTAGCCGAGGGTGAGGCCTATGCCATCGTCGAAACTTGGCTAGCCACCGGCTTCGCGGGCGGACGTCACGCTCGCCGCATCGCCAAGGTCGCGGCCATCGAGACCGCGTCCGCGGTCGCGTTCATGACAGAGGGCGAGCGGCTGGCCCTTGCCTCGCTTGGTGTGCCGGCGCGCATCTTCGACAGGGATCCAGCGCTGTTCTCGGCCCAGCCCAGGGCACAACCAGCCATCAAGGAGGCACTGGCTTGGATTTCGCTGCCAGCCGAGATGACCGAAAGGTTGCCCGAGCTGACCATCTTCATGGCCGAGATCCGGCAGGCGCGCTTCAAGGATCTCGTCTTGCTGGTCCACGATGCGGACAACTCGCCCGTCGCGGATGTTGTCCGATTCTGGGGCTCGAGCTCGGGCGCGCTACGCCTGCACATCTTGGGCGGAGGCGAGCCCGCCGCGTTGGCCGCGCTGGAAGAGACCATCCTCCTCGATGCGGCCCTCATCCTCGTGGTTGACAGGATAGCTGGGCCAGGCATGGGCAAGACGTTCGAGAGCAAGGAGGAGCGCCTGTGGGCGACCATGCTCGACCTCTGCGCTGGCGACGTAAGGCGGGCGGGCGGCCATTTCGTGGCCATCACCTACGCACAATCACGTGTGGCAGAGATCGCCGGGGCACACCACTACCGCAAGGTGTTTCATGGCACGCCCGGAATAGGGGAAGTATTCTCCGCTCTCGGCTTCGAGGGCTTGGTGCCAGCTGCCCTGCTCGGACTCGAGCCTGGGCGTTTGCTGACACGAACCCGGGCTATGGTCGAATCTTGCCGCGGCGACCGGCTTGAAGACAACCCTGGGGCCAGTCTGGGCGTTCTTCTCGGCTCCTTGGCCAAGCATGGGCGCAACAAGTTGACCCTGCTGCCCTCGAAGTCCTTGCTTCCGCTTGGCCCGTGGATCGCGCAGGTGATGTCGCTTGCGACGGGCAAGAGCGCGAGCGGCATCATCACCGTGTGGGGCGAGAGGCTCTTGCCGAGCTATCCGCCGGATCGAATTTTCGTGCACGTGCAGGCGGACGACGATGCCCCCGCCATTCCCTCCGAACAGATGGAGGCTTTGCACCTCGCGGGACAACCCTACATTCAGATCGCCGTGCGCGATCGCTATGAACTGGGCGCCGAGCTCTTCCGCTGGGAAATCGCCGCCACGATCGCGGCTCTGATTCTCGGGACCAACCCCTTCCCCGCTTTGCCGACAGCCGCCGCGCCGGGCGAGCGGGAGCAACCGGTCACGACCGCCTAACGGTTCGCCGGCCAGAGTGCGAAGCGTGTCCGAAATCCGGACGCACCGTCTAGACCTCGGCCAGTCGGGTACGAAAAATCGGGTTCCTGTGCAGGCACGCGGGTTGCTTTGGGTCGGGGCATGCGTACCTTCATCATCACCGCGACCTTCTGTCTTCTCAGCCTGCCCCTGTCCGTCCGCGCGGACTTCATTCCGGTGCTACCCGGCGCGATCGATCGCGTGGTCGCCGCTGGCGAGCACGTGGCCGTGATTCGCAAGGGCACCGTGCTTATCCTGCATGAGGATGGCAGGATCCTCGGGCGCGTTGCCGACTCCGCAAGAGACGACCGGCCGTCTGGCACACCCGCCGCAAAAAGGGAAGTCGAGCATACCTTGGATCTGTTGGACGTAGCGGAGATCGACCGCGACACCGACTTCTCCGACGAGCTGCTCTACGACGAACAAAGGCTTGCGCAGCGGCAACGCGCTCGCGCCTCCGATTCTGGGCCGCTCGATCCTCCCCCTCGGCCGCCGACCCTGGCCGCGAGTGGCAGCCATATCTGGATCGCCGGTGCGCGCGGGATCGTTCACGTGGGACCGGATGGCATGCCCGTTCGCGAATCGGGACGTGAAGGCTGGGGCGCGCCGTTGGCAGCCGCGGGCCAAAGCCTGCTTGCATCACACGGAAGCACCCTCGCCATACTCGCAACGCCCGCCGGCCCACCTCGCCTCATCCAAATTTCCGCGCCAGTGAGCAGCGTCGCCTTGTCCGCCAGTGGACGGCGCCAAGCTTGGGTCAGCGCCTCGGGAATCTGGTGGACCGTAGATGCGGACAGCCCGAGGAACCTGGCACCTAACGCCGCGGTCGCAGACATTTCCTTCTGCGGCGAAAGCCTGGTCGTCTTGCTTGCCGATTCCGTGCTGGTAATTGCGCCCGATGGTCGTCAAGAAACACGCGCCCAAGGTATTCGGGCCCGCCGCCTGCTTTGCCCAGAAGGCCCGGAGATGCCGTGGTTGGCCGTGGGTGAGAAGCTGCTGGCATCGTCGGATCAAGGCCGGCATTGGGAGGAAATGGCCATACCGGTGGGACTTTTGCCCGTGGATGTCGCGGCCTCCGTGCACCATCTGTGGCTTGCCACACCTGATGGGCTCTACACCTCGGCCGACGGCGTTGCGTCGCCTCCGACGAAGCGTTCAAGTGTCCGCCGCGCGCGCGTGGGGCGCGGGTCTGCATCGTGGCTTTCTTGGATGCCCAAGGTGTCCGTGCGCGCAGCCGCGACATTCGCCCCCGGCGGTCGTCAATTGGAGGCGCTGGCCTTCGCGGCTTTTCCCCTCCAATCCATCCCGGTCTTCTCCGCGGCGCTTCCGGAAGCCCCCGAGTCGGAACCTGAGAATCTTCCTGTTCACACGCGTAGCTCGGAGCGCACCGTGGATCGGCGCGATCCCGATGAGAACTGCCTGACCCTGGCCCGGCGCAAGGCCGTGGAACTGGCTATGTCCGAACCCGAACGAGCTCGTTCCTATGTAACGCGCGCGGGAAAGGCCGCTTGGTTGCCCGAGCTTCGTGTGCTCGTCTCGCGGCGCTATGGCCGCAGCGAGTCGCTGGATGTCAACAGCTCGTCAACCGCGCTCACTTCCCCTCTTGGGATCGACACCGTAAATGACATACGATACGAGGCGCGAGCCACCTGGGATCTAGGCAAACTGGTGTTCTCATCCGACGAGCTCGCGGCACAGAACCAAGCGATGCACATGGCGGAGTTAAGAAGGGACATCGAGGCGACCATGAACCGGCTCTACTTCGAGCGACGGGGCCTGATTCTCGACGTGTCCGATGGCCATGGCGACAACGTCCGTCATCACCTGCGCGCAAGCGAGGTCGAGGCCGAGCTGAATGCGATTTCAGGGGGAGCCTTCGCCGCCTGCGTGTCCGGCAAGTAGGAGAGAACAATGTCCGAACCCACAGAGAATCTCCGCCGGTACCCACGATTCACTGTGGACGTTCAGGCCAACGTCAGCACCGTGGATGGCCGAAAGCTGATCGCTCGAACACGCGACCTGTCCCGCTCGGGCATTTGCCTGGTCACAAGCGAGGATTTGGGGTTCGGCGCGAACCTGGGCATCGAGCTCGTGCTGCTGCTCGGGCCCAGCTCATCCTCGGAACCCCTGCCCCTGCGTGCGCGGGTGGTGTGGAGCACGGCCATCGCCGGGGCCTACCAGATAGGTGCGATGTTCGACGGTCTCTCCGCGAAGGAGGCTTCCTTTCTCGACATGTTTCTGCGCTATCTCGACGGCACCATCTTGCCCGCCGGCGCCGAGATGGAAGCGATCGAAGAGGGGCAAGAAGCGAGCCCTGACCAAGAAGAAGGATCGCCCTCGCCCGACGTCAAGGACGATCCCTTTCGGTCTTAGCCCAGGGGCTAGACCCATAGGCGTTAAGCGGGTTCTGGCCCTGAAAATCGTAGCTTCCCTGGCGAGAGCAGAATGCTTTTCCACCACAGAGAGCACAGAGAGAACAGAGCCGGAAAGGCAGGGGGGCGGATTCTGGATCCGATCTCCTTCTGCTTCCGTACCCGTCTGTGCCCTCTGCGCTCTCTGTGGTGAGACCAGCTAGCTAAATTGTCGGAGGAGATACGCTTAACGCCTATGGGGCTAGACCAGGGCTTAGACCAGGGCTAGACCTGACTACGTCGCACGCGATAGGATCGCTTGCGCCACTCGAGCACCGTCGATGGCGGCACTGACGATGCCGCCCGCGTAGCCGGCCCCTTCGCCCGCAGGGAAAAGGCCGGGCAATGAGGGGGACTCAAACGTGACGGGGTCGCGTACGATTCGCAGCGGAGCGCTGGTTCGCGTTTCCGCGGCTACTAGGACGGCATCCTCGTGTAGAAATCCGCGCAGCCGCCGTGTAATGCCGTCCAATCCGGCGCGCAGCGAGTCCGTCACGAAGGCGGGAAAGATCTCATCGATCCGACCAGCCACCGCACCTGGGTGGTAGCTCAGCGCAGGCAGCGACGAGCTCGGTCTGCGCGAGAGAAAGTCGGCAAGACGTTGCGCGGGTGCCCGGAAGCCACCACCACCCGCGGCGAAGGCAGCGCGTTCGATCCGGCGCTGGAATTCGATGCCGGCAAGCGGGCCGAGCGATGCCTCGCCATAGTCCTCTGGTCGCAGCGCCACGACCATGGCCGAGTTGGCGTATGGCGAATCACGACGAGAGAGGCTCATGCCATTGACCACCACGCCGTCGGCTTCGGTGGCCGCCGGTACGATGAATCCACCCGGACACATGCAGAAACTGTAAACGCCGCGATCCATGCCCGTAGCGCTGACCTCGTAGAATGCCGGAGGTAGGCGTTCGTCGCCTGCGGCCTTGCCATATTGAATCCGATTGATCACGGGCTGGGGATGTTCCAGACGCACGCCTACCGCGCTGCCTTTGCGTTCGAGTGCGATGCCCGCCCCCGCCGCCCATTGGTACACGTCGCGCGCCGAGTGCCCGCAAGCAAGGATGACGATGTCCGCGGGTAGCTCGTCACCGTCGCCCGTGCGCACGGCGCGGATGTTTCCGTCGCAGACGACCACATCGGCCAGCGTGGATGAGAACCTGTAGCAAACGCCCCGGCCTTCGAGAAATTCCCGCAGCGCCGAGAGCACCTTGGGCAGTTTGTTCGATCCGACGTGCGGACGGGATTCGATGGCGATGTCGGGATTCGCACCGAAGCGAACCAGATCCGCGAGCACACGATCCACCGCATGGCGATCCTTGGTGCGCGTGTAGAGTTTTCCATCCGAGTACGTACCCGCGCCGCCTTCCCCAAAACAGTAGTTCGAGTTGGTATCGAGCCGTCCGCGCTGCACGCCCGCGAGATCGTGACGTCGTGGTTGCACGGGTTTCCCGCGTTCGAGAATCGTCGACGGAAGACCAGCCTCGGCGAGACGAAGCGCGGCCCACGTGCCGGCGGGCCCCGAGCCTACGATGACAATCTTCGGACGCTCAATCGAGGCTGGCCAGCGCGGCGGTTCGGGCGTGGTGGTTTGCTCCGATGCCCGTTCACTTTCCGCGAGAATCTCTACCCGAAGACGATAACCGAGCGCATGTGCCTTGCGCGCGTCGAGCGAGCGCCGAAGCACGCGCAGGTTGCGCAGCTGCTCGCGCGGAATCCCGAGCGTGCGCGAAATCAGCGGCGCAAGAGGCTCATCGCTCGCATCGAGTGGAACAAATACATCGACGATTCTGCTCATAATCGACAGTCGCTTTGTCGGTGAACCTAGGGGAATCGATCTTTTCGCGCCAGGCGGAATTTTTTTTGTGGTTGACGAGGCGCCGATGGCAAAGTAAAGATAATTTTTCGACCGACTCAATTCCCTCCGGGCTTCGCCGCTGGCGGACCGGTGTAGAGATACCGGCAACCGCGCCGGCGCAAAGACAGCTTCCAGGTTTTCCAAGGATTCTGAGTGCTTCAAGCCTTCGGTCAGACTTCGGTTTCCCATGCCATCGCCGCATTTGCAGGCTTGATGGCGATTCCGCTTGCCATCCCGACCCATGACGCGGAACCGGGTACCGCGGTGGAAAGCAAGACTGGCGCCACAACCGCGACCGCCCCGGCGACCGACGTCCCCAGCGCGTCTTGCCTCGCGACGACGATCTGCGAGGTGAAAGATCGCGTTCGCTGGCGAACGTCCGCGTGGAAACCGGATTATTGCAAACAGATCGCGAACGCGGTTCTCGATTCATCGAAACGGCACGCGGTTTCTCCGTCGCTGATCCTCGCGGTGATGATCAATGAGAGCGACATGAACGAAAAAGCTTTCCGCACGACACTGAAGGCGGGCAAGCTGTACGCCAAGGACGGCGGGCTGATGGGGATCCGTTGCATCGTCGACAAGCACGGCCACTGCGTGAACGGCAACGTGCGCGGGATGGCCTGGTCGGAAGTGATGGATCCGGTGACCAACATCGACATCGGCGCGCGCGAGCTCGCGCACTGGCGCAACGGTGGTGGCATCACCGACGTGACGATTCGCTCGCGCGGCAGCGACGGTGTTCTGCGGACCAAACAGAAGCACGTGCCGTGCATGCACAAGACGCACGCCTATTGGGCACACTACAACCACGGTCCCCGCTACATCGATCGAGGACCCGCGCGCCACTATCCCCATCGCATCGCGGTTCTGTACTACGCACTTGCGCGAGCCATGAACATGGACACGTCCGAGTTGACGTCGATGCGGTTGACAATCACCGATCCTGGAAAGCGGCCACGCACGGCCGATCGGCCGGTTGAAGCGCGCTACTTGAAGTTGTGCCAGGCCATTCGGGGTGTCGGCCCTGTGTGTACCGAGCGATCGACCGCGCAGCTCCACCACGATCGCTCGAACTAGGAAACTCGCTACGTCTTGGGCGTGAGCGTGAGCTTCTGGGTGACCACCACGGACTCACCGGCGAAGGGCGGGAATTTCCAGCGAGTCACGGTGGTGCGAACACATTCCGTCAGATCGTTGTCCACGTGGGGAGACAGACTCATGGCCTGCACGCTTCCCGTCGGCTTCACGGTGATCTCGAGCAGCACCCCAAGGCCGGACTGCATCTGCAGCGCCGAATTCTTTTTCAGGGCGCGCTCGTAGCATTTCTGCAACGCCTGCGCGCCCTGCCTGACCACGCGGCTGGCCTCCTTGGGATTGAGATCCCCTTTGCCCAGCACGATGTCGCCATCGGCGCCGCCCTGCTTGCCCTTGATCTCGGCGATGAGGTTGAGAACGTCCGGATCCGTGAGCTGCACCCGCGCCGGGTTGGCCATGGCCTGCGCGAGCTTCTGTTTCAATTCGGCGTTCAGGGCCTTGAGGTCGTTCAAATCCTTCTTGCACGCAACGACCTTATCGTTGGCTTCATTGAGTCGGCTGGTCAACTCTTGGCCGTCTCCACCCTTGCATCCGACCAGCGAAAGCATTCCCAAGAAAGCTACAGTGAAGGTTCGTTTTGGGGTTTGCACGTGTTCCTCTTTCCGATCCGGACGCCATGTCTGGTCACCTGATCGTACAACGCAACCTTGGCCAGCACACAAGGTTTTCTTGGCCAGATCCCTCTTGCCATGGGTGGCGGTCCCGGCTCGAACCTAGGCCGTTGCGGGTCAGGGGTCAGGGTCAGGGCGCTATCTCTGCTTGGCTTCTTCGTCGGTGAATTCGACCTTGCCGGTGTACTTCGGGCCTTTGCCACGCAGCCAAAACTTGGTCTGTGCCAGCACCCGCGTGCCGGACTCGATGGTCATGAGGTACTGCTTGTTGGTATCAAATTCCGGCTTGGCCACGGTGATGGCGGCCGAGAAGATGCGGCTGCCACGCTCCCGCGTGTACTGTTCGTCGCCCGCCACGAATCTCTGCGATCCGCCGCCGACCTCCCAGAACTTGACCGTGATTTCGTTGTCGTTGAGTGGCCGCGCGAAGAACGCGATGTACTCGAACTTCCACACGGCAACATCGTTGCCCTTTTCTTCCGTGGGCCACACCTTGTCGATGGAGGAATGGTGGATGGCCTGCACGAACGCACCTTCAGAGGCGAAATGCGTGGGCAAGCGGTTTTCGGTAATGATGATTCTTCCCTTGAAGACATCCTCCGGTTTTGCCGCCAGAGCTACCGAAGAGACAAGGATCGTCCCAAGGACGACCGCCGTAACACGATTGAACTTCAACATCGCTACCCTCGTGTGATGAGTTGTTGGAAGACCAAATCTAGCCGCTTTTTGGGCAGGAAGAACAGGGCTTTTTTGACGGGAGGCCCTGCCCTGCTAGCTTGTTGTTTAATGTCGCACGCTTTGAAGGCCAACGAAGCACCACCGGCTGTTCTTGTCGACGGCCTGGTTCGGCCTGTCAGCGCCGACTACCAGGCGGCGGTCGGCGAAGCGCAAAAGCTGGCCGGCATGGCTGGGCGTGGGTTCACCAGCGTCGATGTCCTACTCGGAATGCTTCACGCGGGTGGCGCGGCGGCCCGCTTGCTTGCCGAGCGTGGCGTCACCTCGACCGCGATCGAGATCCTGGCCACCAAGGTTCGTCCCGACTATGGCGTGGATCCCACGGCCATGGCCCAGGCCAGTCAGGAAATCGCCCTCGGACTTGCGGCTGAGCAAACCACTTCGCTTCACCTCTTGCTGGCGCTCCTGCGCGAAGGCGGGGCAGCCTCCGAGACGTTGCGGCTTTCCGGTGTCGACCCCGCCAAGCTGCGCGGCGTGGTCATGCGCATGCTCACTGGCCCGGGCGGCCTACACGAGCGCAGACTTTCGCGCGAACAGGAGGAGCCGTCGCCAGGTCAGACATCGTCCCGTCTGCCGGAGAACCTGCCGCTCGCGGATGCGCAGCCAGCCGGCCAGGACGGTTTTTCCACCAGCCAGGACTCGCCTACGCAGGCGACTTGGGAGCTCCTGCCGGTCGAGCCACCGCACGTCCCGGTCCTTTATCGCGAGCGTGAACTGGGCCGCTTGCTCGACCTTTTGCAGGCGAAGACCGCTCGCGTGATCGCCATCGTGGGAGATCCGGGGTCGGGTCGCTCGGCCCTTCTTGCGGCCTTGGCGGCCTCCAGCCTCCAGCCTCCGGTCTTTCCTTCCGGGGATCTTGGTGCGCCTCCCTCGGCGGGCGCGCTCTTGCAAGTCCTTCACCGCCGTGCTCCTGGCGTCGTGCCCATCGTCCTCGAAGGCTCGTCCTGGCTTGGCCCAGAGGGCGGTGACGGCGTGTTGCAATTGCTCGCATGTGCGGGAGCGGGCAGACGCTGGATTCTCTGCCTGACGCCCGCCGACCTCAGGCGCATCGAGCTCGATAGCCCCGATCTTGCCCATGCACTGGAAACCGTCGTGCTGCCAGCCCCCGAGGCCGCCATGTTGCGTGAGATGATTGAAACCGGACTGGATGCTCTGGCCGGCGAAAGCGGCGTCGGATTCGCCCCGGATGTGGCTGCGGCCCTGCTGCGTCTTTCCCCTCGCTATCCTTGCGAGCGAGCGCAGCCAGGGCGAGCGCTCGCCATCGCCGAAGTCGCCCTCGCCCGCGCCCAGCGCATGTCCGAGTCCGAGGTCTCGGCACGCGCCATCGCCGCCGTGGTCGGGGACGCGTCCGGCGTACCCGCAAGCCAGCTTTTGCGCGACGACGACGACCGCTTTCGAACCCTTGAGCAGCGTCTCGCAGACCGCGTCGTCGGCCACGTCGAGGCGCGGGCCAAGATCGCCTCGGTCTTGCGTCGGAGCTACGCCGGCTTCCGTGGACGCAAGCCACTGGCATCTTTCCTTTTGCTGGGCCCCACCGGCGTGGGCAAGACCGAGACGGCGCGCGCCGTTGCGGAGGCGCTCTTCGACGGTGAATCGGCCTTGGTGCGCATCGACCTCTCGGAGTACAGCGAGGCCCATTCCATCGCTCGCCTCATTGGTTCGCCGCCTGGCTACGTTGCCCATGAGGACGGCGGACAACTGACCGAGGCCATCCGGCGGCGGCCCGCCGCGGTGGTGCTGCTCGACGAGCTCGAAAAGGCCAATCGCGAGGTCTTGCTTCTGCTGCTGCAAATCCTCGAGGACGGACGCCTCACCGACGGGCGCGGGCGCACGGTCGACTTTTCCTCGGCGGCGGTGGTCATGACCTCGAACCTCGGCAGCGAGTGCTACAGGCGAGCCCGCACACCCGCGGGCACCACCATCTTGGCGCTGGCCCGCAGCCGGCTGCCCCCCGAGCTGTGGAATCGCATCGACGAAGTGCTGTGCTACGCCCCGCTTTCCGAAAGCGAGCTTGCCGCCGTCGTCGCGCGCATCGCCCGCGATTCGAGCCAACGCCTGCAGACCGAGCGCGGCATCGTCTTTGCCATCGACGACAGCGTGATCGCGGAGGTCTTGCGCATGGAAAGCGACCGCAGTCTAGGAGCCCGCCCCCTCCGCCGTGCCTTCGAGCGCCTAGTGGAAGGCCCCTTGGCCAGCGAGATCGTCGCCGGTCGCCTTCACCGTGGCGCTCGCCTGCACGTCGCTTGCAACGCGGCTGGCACGCTGAGAATCAACAACCTCGCCTGACCGACTTTAGAGTGCCGAACGGTTTGAAAGCCGGGCAATTTCCGGATCTTCCACCACAGAGAGCGCAAAGAGCGCAGAGGTGAACGAGAATGGAAGGGTTCGGATCCGGATCTGGAACTTCCATCATTCGTCGAAAGGACGCTGAGAGGGTCCTTTCCGTCCCACTCGATGCGTACCATCAGGCAGAGCCCGCTGGCACGGACGCGGTCTTCCTCCGTCTCTGTGCCTCTGCGCTCTCTGTGGTGAAAACCCCGAAAATCGTTGCGCACTCAAACCGATTCGTGCTCTAGGTCCAGGCCTTCTTGAGCAGCCAGGTCTTCACCGCCTGGGTCAGTGCCACGTAGCAGATGACGGTGATGAAGAGAAACGGCCAATAGAGGCCGGGCAACGGCGTAAAGCCCAGCGCGCCCGCGATGGGTGAGAACGGCAAGTAGAGGCCCGCGGCCATCACGAGCAGCGTGGTCAGGCTCATGGGCCAGCTGGCGCGGCTTTGTAGGAGCGGTAGCTTGTTGGTGCGGATGACGTGGATGATGAGCGTCTGCGTGATCAGGGATTCGACAAACCAGCCGGTCTGGAAGAGCGAAGCATGTTCGGGCGTGTTGGCCCCGAACACGAAGTACATCAATAGGTACGTGGTGTAGTCGAACACCGAGCTGCACGGACCGATGAGTAGAATGAACCTGGTGATGTCGTTCATCGACCACGGCCGGGGACGCGTGGTCTGTTCCGGGTCGACGTTGTCGGCGGGAATCGGCACCTGCGAAAAATCGTAGAGCAGGTTGTTGGTCAGGATCTGAATGGGTGCCATGGGCATGAAGGGCAAAAAGGCGCTGGCACCCACCACGGACAACATGTTGCCGAAGCTGGAGCTGGCCCCCATGCGGATGTACTTGAGGATGTTGGTGAAAACCTTGCGTCCTTCGAGGACGCCGTCGCCGAGCACGAGCAGGCTCTTTTCCAGCAGCACGAGGTCGGCCGATTCCTTGGCGATGTCGACGGCAGAGTCCACGGAAATGCCCACGTCCGCGGCGCGCAGGCCGGGGGCGTCGTTGATGCCGTCGCCCAGGAAGCCCACCACGTGCCCCTTGCTCTGCAAGGCCAGGATGATGCGCTGCTTGTGGGCGGGCGCTAGGCGTGCGAACAGCGTGGTGCGCTCGACCACATTGGCCAGGTCGGTGTCGGACATACCCTCGATCTGATTGCCCAGCAGCATGTGGTCGGTGGGGATGCCGACCTCGCGGCAGATCTTCTGGCTGACCAGCTCGTTGTCGCCGGTGAGCACCTTGACCGTCACGCCATGCTCGCGCAGGGCCGCGATGGCCGGCGCAGTGGTGTCCTTGGGCGGATCGAAGAAGGCGATGTAGCCGCGCAAAACCAGCTCGCTCTCGTCCGATTTCGCGAAGGCAGCTTTGCGATCCAGGTCGCGGTAGGCGATGGCCAGCACGCGGAAGCCGTCGGCGGACAGGCGGCGGTATTCCTCGCGCAGATCCTCGATGAGGACCGTCTCCATGGGCATCATTTCGCCGTCGTACTCGAAGTGCGTGCAGCGCTTGAAAACTTCCTCCGGCGCGCCCTTGCAGATGAGTCGGGTCTTGCCTTCCGGCGTCTCCACGATCACCGACATCAGGCGCCGCCCGAAATCGAAGGGGATCTCGTCGAGCTTGAGGTGGGCCTGCACCTTGAATTGGTCGTGGATTTCCTCTTTGTGGGCCAGCACGGCGCGGTCGAGGACGTTCTTGAGCCCGGTCTGAAAGTGGCTGTTGAGGTAGGCCATCATCAGGACGTCGTCGTCCTCGTCGAGCTGGACGTCGCAGTGCTTTTCCAGCACCACGCGGTCCATGGTCAGGGTCCCTGTCTTGTCGGTGCACAGCACGTCCATGGCGCCCAGGTTCTGGATGGAATTGAGGCGCTTGACGATGACCTTCTTCTTTGCCATCGCCATGGCGCCCTTGGACAGGCACACCGTCACGATCATGGGCAGCATCTCTGGCGTCATGCCGACCGCCACGGCCAGCGCGAAGAAGAAGGCTTCGTGCCAGTTGTGCCGGGTGAACCCGTTGATCAGGAACACCAACGGGACCATCACGATCATGAAACGGATCATCAGCCAGGTGAAGCGGCTGACGCCCTTGTCGAAGCTGGTTTGCACCCGCTGGCCAGAGATGGCCTTGGCGATACTGCCGAGGTAGGTGTTGGCGCCCGTGCCCACCACCACCGCCGTCGCGGTCCCGCTCTCGACGCTGGTGCCGAGAAAGCAGATATTCTTGAGCTCCAGTGGCGAGCCGGCCGCGGAGATCTCGCGGGCGTCGAATTTCTCCACCGGCATGGATTCGCCGGTCAGGCTGGCCTGGATGATGAACAAGTCCTTGCAGGAGAGCAGGCGCACATCGGCCGGGATCATGTCGCCAGCGGCCAGCTTGACGATGTCGCCTGGCACCAGCTCGGCCAGCGCAATCTCGATGGCCTTGCCATCGCGAACCACGGTCGCGGTGACCCGGATCATGGCTTTGAGCTTGGCCGCCGCCGTGTCGGCGCGTGCTTCTTGAGACGAAGCGCAGAGCGACGCCCAGAACCACCATCAGCAGCATGACGATGGCAGCCCGCAGGTCACCCGTGGCCGCGGAAAGAATGGCCAGCAGCGACAGTAGGATGACCAGCGGATTGAGAACCGCCATCAGGAGCAGGTCGCGCCAGCTATGGCCTTCCTCTTGCGCGACCGCGTTCTGGCCGTGCTTTTCCAGGCGCTGCTCGGCCTCCTCTTGGGAAAGTCCGCTGGCGGACGTGGCGTGCGTCTGGAACAGCGTCTCGCTGTCCGCGGCCGAGGCCTCGATGAGGCGCGCGGCGATCCCCGCCGCCACGGCGGCTCGGCCTGGCTGTACCAGACGCTTGGGAAGAATCGATGGTAGCGAGAAGGGATTTCGCATAAGCCACTCGGTAACCTGGATTCACGCTCCGCAAGTTCACAGAATCGTGACAATGTGGACCCCATCACCCGCCGCTGTCCCTGCACCGAGGTCAGTATAACTATCACGCCCAGCGCGCAACCAATTTCGCCCCGAGAAACGCTACCGGGAGTGTCTTTTTTGCACCGCGCGGTATAGTCGCCGCAAACTTGATGTTCGACCACGATCATAGCTCGCACGACCATTTCGCCGGTCTCGGCGGCGCCGGAGCCGAAAAGAACCGCGTGGCCATGGTCTCGGTCCTGGCCGCGCTGGTCCTGACCGGAACCAAAGTGGCTGTGGGCTTTTGGACGGGAAGCCTTGGCATCCTCGCCGAAGCGCTCCACTCGGGGCTCGATCTGATGGCTGCGCTGGTGACCTTGTGGGCAGTGCACGCCAGCAGCCGGCCGGCCGACAAGGAGCACTCCTACGGCCACGGCAAGATTGAAAACCTGTCCGCCCTGTTCGAAACCGTGCTCCTCCTCGGGACCAGTGCCTGGATCATCAAAGAGGCCATCGAGCGGCTGTTCTTTCGCGCCCAGGTCCACGTGGACGCCAACCTGTGGTCTTTCTTGGTGGTCATCCTTTCCATCGCCGTGGATTTCTCCCGTTCGCGGGCGCTGCTTCGCGTGGCCAAGAAATACGACAGCCAGGCCCTGGAAGCAGACGCCCTGCACTTCTCGACCGACATCTGGTCCTCGCTGGTGGTTCTGCTCGGTCTTGGCGGTGTCCTGGTGGCGCACGCATTCGAGATCCCGTGGCTGGCCAAGGCCGACGCGGTTGCGGCCCTTGGCGTGGCCCTGGTGGTGGTGCTCGTCAGCGTGCGACTTGGCAAGAAGTCCATCAACGACCTGCTCGACACCGTGCCCTCTGATTTGGCGGCACGTATCGCCGGAATAGCCCAGGTTGCCGGCGCGCGCGAGGTCAGGCAGGTGCGCGTACGGCGCAGCGGCCCCGAAGTCTTCGTCGACCTGACGCTGGTCGTGGACCGAGCCGAGTCCTTGCAGCGCAGCCACGAAATCGCCTGCGGCGCCGAGGCGGCCATCAAGCGCGAGCTGCCCAAAGCCGACGTGGTCGTCCACGTCGAACCCGCCGAAGGCGCGGGGGAAGACTTGCTGACATCCGCCCGCCGCATCGCAGCCTCCCACGACGCTGCTGCTCACAACCTGCTTATCTACGAAGAGGACACCTTGCTCGTGCTCGAGATGCACCTCGAGATGGCCGCCGAGTTGCCCTTGTCCCAGGCCCATCGCAGAACCATGGAGATCGACGAAGAGCTGCGACAGACCACCCCGCGACTGGCGCGAGTTGTCACGCACGTCGAGCCTGCCGGTGGAGCACGCGCCGCGACCTTGGCCACGCCCGAGGAAACCGCACAGATTCGTGAGGCCTTGGCGCGCGTTCCCGAGTTCGCCGCGCGTGGCATCGCGCCCAAGAACATCGAAATCAGGCGATCGGGGTCTGAATTTTCGCTTTCCTTTTGCTGCGTCCTGCCCGGCAACGACATCGATCAGGGATGCCCACGATTTCACCGAGAAGATCGAGCGGACGCTGCGCAGCCAAGTGTCGAATCTGGGCCGCGTAATGGTGCGAACCGAGCCCGCGGACTAGATTCCATCGCCCGGATGTCGATAAACTTCTGCATCATCCGCTTGCATCCAACGGCTTCATTGGGGAAACTAGGCGCCGCCTTCAGGGCACTGGTCGCAGAAAAAGGAGTGTTCATGTTGCGTTTTGGATACGTCGTCATGTTTGGCTCGTTCGTCGCCTGTTCGCTGTTCGCCTGTGGCGACAAACTAAACCCCAAGGGCAACGCCCCGACCTCGGCCGGCGGAGCCACCGGACAGGGTGGAACCACGGACATTGGCGGCATCGACGGCGGCGAATCGGAAGCCGGCGTGGCCATCGACGGGGCCGGAAGCGGTGGAACCGGCGGAAGCACGACCGCGCAGGTCAGCTATTCGAAAACGATTGCACCCTTCATGGCTAAGACCTGTGCAACCTCCAACATGTGCCATACCTCTGGAAATCCTTGGAACGTCGACCTCGATACCTATGCCGGTGTGAAGGCCAGCGCTGCCGCATCCATCGGCGCGATTCAAGGGAGCATCCAGCCCTCAATGCCCCCCAGCGGCAATGGCACGGTCACCGCCTCCGATTTGAAGAATTTGCAGGACTGGGTCGCGCAGGGCTCCCTCAACAACTAGGTCAACCAGGTCAAGAAAAATGACAAACATTGCTCTCATGGTTCTATCCCTGACCCTTGGCGCAGCGGCCTCGACCGAGGGATCCCCCGCACAGCCCGCGGCCGATGCCTCGGAGACCACTGCGCCCGCGTCCAAGCCAAGCGAAGCCGAAGCACCAGCGCCGGCTCCCGCACTGGCCCCGGCTCCCACACCGGCTCCCGCGCCTCCGTCCGTGGCCAAGCCCGCCGAAAGTGATATCGAAGTCCTCAGCGAAGTCGTGGACCTCCAGGAAACGCAGGATCCCGCCGCTGGCTGGTATGGCAAGGGATTTCCCGAGCCGATCCGCATCCTGGCCCTGCCCACGGCGCGCGTGGTGCGCAAGGGCGGATTCGATTTCGTGATCGACCACCGATCGTTTACGCCGATCTACAACAAGGATAGCAAGCAGCCGTTCTCGGACATGTGGAACAGCTTCGCTGGCTTTGACGGTCCGATGCAGGTGGGACTGGGCCTGCGCTACGGCGTGATCGACAACCTCGATGTCGGCGTGTACCGGGCCGGTTCCAGCGGGACGGATACTTACGAGCTCGATGCGCGCTACCAGGCGCTGCACCAGGAAGACATGGGCATCGACCTTGCCGGACGCGCGGGCGTGACGTGGTTCTCGCAGCCCAACGCCGAGGATGCCCACGGCTTCTACGGCCAGCTCTTGGCCACACGCCTCCTGGTCAATCGCATCCTGATTTCGGCCGGGGCGCTCTACCACTCGAACTCGACCAACGACAGCAAGTACAACCAGGACAAGAAGTGGTCCACCGCTGGCGCCATCGGGGTCGAAGCACGCCTGGCCGCCCCCGTCTCGCTCGATGCCGAGCTTGTCTCTTGCGTCGCGGGTTACTGCTCGAAGAACCCGGCCTTCTCGGGCGGCGTGAAGTTCTTCACCAACCGCCACACCTTCGCCTTGGTGTGCGGCAACACCCAGTACATCACCGCCGACGGCTACCTGACCAATACCGATCGCCAGTGGAACAAGCTGGTCATTGGCTTCAACATCACCAGGGAGTACTAGTCATGTCGAATTGCCGCTGTTCGCACACGCAATCACCGTCGGCAAAGCCCGACGCCCCGGCGCAGCCATCGCGCCGCGGTTTCTTCGGCACCATGACCGGCATCGCCATCGCCTTGCTGGCCTGGCCCAAGATGGCCCTGTCTGCGGGCAAGAGCTGGGTGGCCGTGCCGCTGGCCAAGGCGCCCAAACTACAAAAGGTCGGCGGCTCGATGGTCACCAAGATCCGTGGCAAAGAGCTGCTGCTGGTTCGCGACAGCGAAACCAGCGCCCACGCCTACGAGGCCAAGTGCCCGCACGAACAGTGCGACCTCAACTACAATGCCGACACCGTGAAGATCGAGTGCCCCTGCCACGCCGCAGTCTTCGACCTCACCGGCAAGGTCCTGGAAGGTCCCCCGCCGCGTCCGCTCGAGACCTACGTGGCCATCGTCGACGGAGAGCGCCTGCTCTTCAACATCCCTGGCTAGCCACTATTTCCCGAACAGCGCCACCTCGGCCCGAGGATCGGCCAGGTTCTCGAAGGCGGCCGTCGGGTCGCACTGCTTGAGCTCGGCGATGTCGTGCATGCCGGTTGCAACGGCAATGGACTCGGCGCCGATGGCCTTGGCCCCGGCGATGTCCTTGGGGGTATCGCCGATCACGACGATGCGACAGTCCTCGATGGGCAGGCCCAACTTGGCGGCGCCCCGGCGCGCGCCCTCCATCAGCAACGTGGGGCGGTCGATGGAATCGTCGCCGAAGCCGCCGAAGCTGAAACGGTGATAGATGCCAACACAGCCGAGCTTGATTTCAGCGCCCTTGCGAATATTCCCCGTGCCGAGGCCAAGCGCCACCTCTGGCCGCGCGTCCGCCATGTCCATCGCGCGCTCCATCCCGTCGTGAATGCGGATGCGCGTGCGCGCGACTTCTTCGGTCAATACTTCGAGGTAGAAGCGCAGGGTTGCATCCATCTCGCGCTCCAGCTCGCTCTCGGGCACGGGCGGCCGGCCAAGCGCCAGCAGAGCGTTGCGCACGATGGCCTTGTCGGTCATGCCCCCGAAGGAAAAGTTCAGGATCTCCTTCGTTCCGTGGCGCATCTCGAACGCGCGTTCAATCGCGCGCCGGCCGGCGCCGCATGTCGTAACCAGTGTTCCGTCTACATCGAACAACAGGACGGTCGGTTTCACGGCCGGTAAGCTGCCCTTCACCGGCGGAGAATGCAAGAAACAACGATCATCTTCAGGTGACGCTAGCCTTGGGGCTAGAGCCGGAACGCGAAGCCAACCCCGACCAATGCGGCCACCGCCAAGACCGCTCCAACCGCAATGGAATAGATGACGACGCGAGAACGACCGGATGCCGCTGGCGTCGACAACGACCTGCTCCGACGCCTGTCCCCGCGAGTCGAGGTGTGCGTCGTGCGCCGCTGCCATGTGGGGACAGGGTCGCGTGGCAAGGGCTGGGTCGCGGCGGCGCGAGCTTCCGCCTCCGCAGGCTGGCGGCCCCACCCAGAGCGCTCAGGCCACTTTGACTCGCCGTCGGTGTGATTGTAGTAGTCGTCGAACTCCCGTCGGCTGCCCTCGGACGCAAAAGGAAACATCGCTCGGCCGAGCTCGTGCACCGACGCGAATCGATCGCTCGGCCGCACGCTCATGGCGCGCTCGATGATGGCTTCCAGGGCCGGCGGCAAGTCCGCGCGCAGCTCGCGTGGCGGCCTGTGACGGCCCTGGGTCACGTTGCGGAGAAGACTGTAGATCGGCTCCCCCCGTTGGGGCGTCTGCTGGGTCACGCATTCGTACATCACCACGCCCAGGGAATACTGGTCGCTGTGCTCGGTGACGTGACGAAGCCCGGCCGCCTGCTCGGGCGAAAGGTACTGCGACGTCCCCACGATGTCCCCGGTTTGCGTGAGGCCGCTGCTTGAGATACCACCCACTTTCGAGATGCCGAAATCGAGCACGCGGGCGGTTTCGTTTCCCTTCCAATCCGGGCACAGGAAGATGTTGCTCGGCTTGAGGTCGCGATGAACGATGCCCGCCTGGTGCGCGGCGTGCACGCCCGCACACACCGCCAGCATGATGTCCGCCACGCGCGCGAACGCCAGCGGGCCGCGGTCGATGGCCGCCGCCAAGGTCTCGCCCTGCAGATACTCCATTGCCATGTACGGGATCGCGCACTCGACGTCGAAGTCGAAGATGCCGACCACATTGGGATGCACGAGCCGGGCCGCCGCTTGCGCCTCGATGGTGAAGCGCTTCGCCGCCTTGCGCTTGCTCTTGAGCTGGCTCGACAAGATCTTGAGCGCGACCTTGCGATTCAGGCGCGCATCCATGGCCTCGTAAACCGTACCCATTCCGCCCTCGCCAACCAACCGAATGACTTCATAGCGCCCGACCTTCGTCCCGGGCGCCAGCACCTCACTGGGCGGCGCGGCGGTCTCTGCCTGCGCTGCATCCGATGCCGCGTCCCCGCCCGCATTGTCCTCCGCGCTCTCGGCTGCCGTACGATATGCGGAGGTTACACGCCGCCCTCGTCTCTCCTGCTTGGTAATGCCAGTGGAAACGGCCACCTTCTCCCGCTTCCCTTGTTGGTCCTCGGCCATGCTCGAGCCCCCCGCAAGTTCAGGCGGATACTATCGACGAGCCTTGGCTCGCACCAGCGTCAATGTAGACGCGTTGCGCCTGTCAGGCTGGATAGGCGATGAGTCTTGACGCATCACCGTCAATGCCTAAAGTACCCGCATAGCCATGGCGCTTCTGGGTCGTGATACTTGGGTGACAGGCCCCTTTCCCAAGGGTGTGTTGCTGCTTGAGACGCTCAAGGGGCAGGAGGAACTGGGTCGGCCGTACAAGTTCGAGCTCGGGCTGCTTTCCAAAGAGCCGGACCTCGATCCCGCCGATGTGCTGGGCAAGCCGCTCGCCGTGTGCATCCAGCTTAATACGGGCAAAGAGCGCTTCTTTCACGGCATCGTCACCAGATTCCACAAGGGCGGGGCCACGCAGCTTCACACGCGCTACGCGGCCGAGCTGCGACCGATGCTGAGCCTGTTCGACTTCACCTTCGACTGCCGCATCTTCAACGATCCCGCACAGGACGCGCTTTCCATCGTGAAGGCGGTGCTGGCCAAGCGCGGGCTGACGAACGTCGAATCGGGGTCGATTCAGGACCACACCTATTACGCACGCGAATTTTGCGTCCAGTACCGCGAGAGCGATCTGAACTTCGTGCAGCGTCTACTGGAAGAAGAAGGCATCTACTTTTTCTTCAAGCACGAGGAGAGCAAGCACACCTTGGTGCTGGCCGATTCCATCACCGCGCACGAGACAGCCGACGGCTACGAGTCGATCCTCTACACAGCGAAAGAGCGACGGGTCGCCGGCTCGGAAGAGCACTTCTGGGGCTTGAAAGTGCGCCGGGCGCTCTATTCCGGCCGCCACACGGTGCTGAGCGGCTACGACCCGACGCAGATGCGGCCGAGACAGCCTCGGTTCGGGCAGGCGACGGCGGAGGATCTGGTGACGGGACACGAATTCGAGCACTACGACTCTCCCGGCGGACTGTCCAAGCCCGAAGAGGCCCAGCAGGAGGCAACCGCGCGCACGCGGGTGGGCCGCGTGGTTCACACTGGCATCGACGTGGAAGGCAACACCATGGGCCTGGGGCTGGGCAACCTGGTGTCGCTACGCCCGGGACCGGATACGGTCGATGGCGAGCCGTTCTGGGGTGAAAAAGACTTCGACAAGCAGTACCTGGTGATCGCCGCGAGCTACAGCCTCAGCGTCGATCAATACGAGACCGGCGATGCGGCGTTCAGCGACGAGCCGTTCAAGGCGAGCTACCGGTTGCTCGACAGTCACACCCAGTTCCGCACGCAGCGCACGACGCGGAAACCTAGGATGGCCGGCCCCCAGACCGCGCTGGTCGTCGGCCCCGCGGGTGAAGAGATTTGGACCGACAAATTTGGCCGCGTGATGGTGCAGTTCGATTGGGATCGCCAAGGCGAGCGCAACGAGAAATCATCGTGCTGGGTGCGCGTGATGCAGATGTGGGCCGGGGCCAAGTGGGGCGCGCAGTACCTTCCGCGCGTGGGCCAAGAAGTGATTGTCGCGTTTCTCGACGGCGATCCGGATCGGCCCGTCATCCGAGGGCACCTTTACAACAAAGACAACATGCCGCCCTACGATCTGCCGGCCAATCGAACCCAAAGCGGCATCAAGAGCCGCAGCAGCAAGGGTGGCACGGCCAACAACTTCAACGAGCTCCGCTTCGAAGACAAGAAAGGCAACGAAGAGCTGCACGTGCAAGCCGAGAAGGACATGTCCACGCGGGTGAAGCACAACCAGACCCTGCACGTGGGCACGGATCGCATCATCGTGGTGGGCAACGACGAAGCCAATCTGGTGAAGAACGATCGCCAGCTCACGGTCGACGCGAACGACAGCGTGGTCATCGGCGGCACCCACGACAAAACCGTCACCGGCCCGGTCACGCAGCTCTACGGCGGCGATCACTCGCGCAAGGTGGATGGCAATCAGGAATTCTTCGAGGAGAAGAACAAAGACGAGCACGTCAAGAAGGCCCACAAGCTGACCACCGACAAGAAGTTCCAGCTCAACCAGGGCGCGACCAACATGACGTTCAAGAACACCAACGTCACGGTGGACTCGGCAGGCACCATCACCATCACCGCAGGCGGCGCCACCGTCTGCCTCGACAAGACCGGCAAGGCGACCTTCGACTCGCCGACGGGAATCAAGTTCGTGTGCGGCGCCAGCACGCTGGCCATCTTGCCCGGCGGCGTCGCCTTCGCCAGCCCCGCCGTGACCGCCGCCGCCGGGGCCGGCAGCACGGTGGCCATGGGTGAAGACGCCGTCGCCATGAAGAGCAAGACGGTCACCGTCGAGGCCGACGGCGTATGCACCGTCAAAGGCAAGAGCGCACTGAAGCTGCAGGAGGCGGATCCGGTCAAGGGGAAGAAGAGCCAGGGGCCGTCCCCTGCCTCAGGCGAGATCCAAGGTGCCGCAGGCGCTGACAAGAAGGCGAGGAAACCGCCGCAAAAGGGGGCGCAACCTGGGAGCGCCACGTTGGAGATCCACGTCGTGGACTTGGGCGGCAAGCCTCAGGAAGGGCTGGCGTTCAAGATCCAGATGCCGGACGGCGGAACCGCTGCGGGCAAGCTCGACAAGGATGGCCACGGCCTGGCCAAGAGCTCCTCACCGGGCACATTCACTGTGACTTTTCCCGATCTCGATGGGGATGATTGGGATGGCGACGGCGCGCAGGAGTTGTCTGGGCAGAAGCGAAGCGAGGCGTCGCGGCACAAAGTCCAGAAAGGCGAGAAATTCGCCGTGATTGCCAGGCAGCATGGTTTTGTTCGCTGGCAAACCGTCTGGGATTTCGCGGGCAACAAGGAGATCCAGGAAATCGCCGAGCTGATAGGTGGACCGAACATCATCCTGCTTGGCATCGAATTGTCGATTCCGAACCGAATTGAACGCCCGTCCGAGGTGACCGGCGGAACCGCTGACTATGTCGTCCAGGTCCGCGCGATCGAGGACGACTATCCAGACTTTGATCTGCCCCCTCAGAAGCCAATCAGTACAGCATACGCACAATTGGATCTTCCTCCTCAACCCATTCTAGTTGCCGCGAACGACGACAAGCTGGTCGCTAGCCTTGTTGCCGAGGCAAGGGCGCAGAACAAGCATCGTGGCGAAGACACCTCGCCCATGACTTCGGCGACGGGCAACTACAATCCATTCAGATTTGTGAGTCATCCCGCGCGCCCCGAGATCCACCACGATCACGGCTTTCTCGACGACGGCCATGGCAACATCGACGAATCAAAGCGACGGAAACCGACCGCGCGCGACTATCTCGCAAAAGCCAAATGGGAGCTGAAGCTTGACGGTGCGATTATCCTGATGCCAAGTCTGTCCGATGCCACGATGGCCTACCGGCACTTCCTCGACGGCACGGGAACGGACATGGTGGTCAACATGGAGAAGTTCGTCAGGGAAGACCGGGCAGGAAAGTTCTTCCTGGACGCAATGATCGAAGACACCACAGCCGCTGCTTTGGAGTTTAGCGATTTGTTTTTCTTGAGTGATCACTACATGCAAACTGGGCCGATTGCTGTGGGTGCCATGAAGGAAGTGGATGGGGTGACCGTGCTTGTCAATCCGCGGCTGCCATATCCGGGAACGGAGGATTGGCAGAAGACACTTGGAGGCTTTTTCGCATGGATTGAGGCCTATGTACGCATGGAGAACGATCAACAATCCAGAAGGTTTGCGGTCGAGATGACCCTTCATGCCGAGGATCGGTACAACTTCAATCCGGGCAATATTGACATCGGCACGGGAACCCCTGACGAAGAGAATGGGCGCTTCGAACTGTGTGGGCTCGGAAAGGAGTTCATGAACTACGGAACGATCCGCCGTCGATTGACCTTTTCAACTGGTGCCGGTCCCATTCCCGATTATCGCCAGAAACCCAACGACGAGCAGATACAGGTCGTTCGTCGCTAGTAGGCCCAATTGAGAATATTCAATCTCGCAGTTGTATTGGAATTTGTTGCCGTTTGGACTGCCGCGACGAGTGGATGCAAATGCAACGCCGGGAGAGGTGGGGCAGAGATGGAAGTGAGCATAGAAGTGCGAACCGATGTGGCACCGATGGCGAAGAGCTTGAATCTCATCGTCCCGGTTGTTGCAGCCCGCTGGGCATTGTGGCCGCGCGACATGCCGGGGTGGTTGCCGGGACGGGGCGGATGGATGCTTTATGCGTGGGTGGAGGTCGCGCCTGCGACGTGGGAGGCTCTGCCGCACCCCCCTTCGCGCCGCGCGGCCAGCCTCCACCTGCCTCGGAAGATCGCCCAGGCCTTGCTGCCGCCTGGAATCGCGGAGCCGCTTGACCGCGCCGATGCTCTACTGGATAGCTCGACAGGTGTCATGGTCCAGGGCGACGCCGTTGATGACGAACCCGCAAAAAGGCTTCTTTTTGTCGATGGCCAAGCGAAGGGCGGAGTCCTTCGCCTCGGCGATCACCTTCTCCTTTCGTACTGCTCCTTCTGTACACAATGAGTCTGGCATGGCATTCGCGTCTGAACGCCGAGGGCATCCACCTACGCACCAAGAATCGCGGCCTGGATCCTTTCGCACTACCAACTCGTCGCCAGGTTTGAATCGCCTCCCAACCAGCTCATGCGGATTCGCTTCGGGGTCATGCGGTACCAGCCCCACTACCTCCTTCACAAGGCGAAGACGCTGCCGAGTCCGCAGCGACATAACGTGCCTGTGCACTTCCAGCGACTACCGAGGCAGCACGATGCGTTCCTCGCTTGCCGGAGCGCCCAATCCTTGTGGCCGCGCCAGTAGTTCAAGCTTTGCCCGCACCTCGGGAAACATGTAGGCGAATTTGCTGGGTGGCGCGACTCGCAAGAAGACTTCGTAGTGGACGATAGCCTCGGCGTTCTCGCCCTGGTCTTCGAGAAAGGTCGCGAAGTTCAGCTGGGCCTCCGCGTCGTACATATTTACCCGCGTCGCTCGATCATAGTAGTTGCGCGCCTCATCGAGTGCTCCGTGTAGTACGGCCAAGTTTCCGAGCTGATTGAGTGGCCACGAGAATGAGGGCTCAATCTCGGCGGCGCGCCGCCAGCATCGACCCGCGCCGTCCAGATCACCCTTCTCGCGCAGATACTCTCCGAGATTGTAGTGCGCCATTGCGGCGCCCGGCTGTTTCTTGATGACCCACGCCCAGAGCGTAGGGCTGTCGCGCCAGACGCTAATCTGGCGGATGGTTAGAAGCGAAAGGCCGATCATGGTGACGACAGCGGCCACCACCACAGCGGTTCGGGTGTGCCTACCGCCCTGCCAGACGCGAATGACGACAGCAGCGATCCCGATTGCCGGCGCCAGCAAGGGCAGGTATGTGTGCCGATCGGCCGCGGACTGTTGCCCCACCTGAACGACACCGATTGCCGGCAGGAGCATGACCAGGTAGGCAGCCCACAAGGCACCGATCAGAGGCGCGCGACGGCGCACGACCACGGCGGTCGCGCTCACGCCGAGAACTAGCGCAAGCGACAAGAGATAGTCCCATCGCCACGGCGAAACCTCAGACTGCAGCGGATACATCGGCGAGAGATTGATCGGCAAGGCGATCTTCGCCAGGTAGAAGCCAAGTCCACGTTCCGCGACCCAAAGCCGCGCCCCAAGCCCGATGTGTCGCGCCACAGCCCCTACTCGCCATTGCGCCACGAGGGTCACGACCGAGGACGCGACACTAAGCCCGAAGAACGGAACCTTCTCGACAATGACTCTAGTCCAGCCCGGCTTGGTCAAGCGGATCAAGGGATAGGCGTCCAGAATTAGAAGCACCACCGGGAGACTTACTGCCATCGGCTTTGCGAGAAGAGCCAGCGCGAACGCGCTTAGGCTTGCGAGATAGTGCACCCTCCTACGGTGCTCGACGAACCGGAGATAGAGGAGCACCGCTAGAACATAGAAGACGCCGTAGAGCACGTCTTTCCGTTCAGTCACCCATGCCACGGATTCGACATGAAGCGGGTGGACCGCAAATGTTAGGCCCGCCACTGCGCCCGCCACCAGACTTAGGCGGTCGGACGTGCCCCGTGCTCGCGCGAATAGCGCGCCCACGAGCAGGACCACGATCAGGGTGGTTGCGCCATGGAGAAGTACATTGGAGAGGTGGTAGCCCAGGGGATCGAGCCCGAAGAACGCATGGTCGACGCCGAGAGACAACCAGGTCAGCGGGATCCAGCCCGCCATGCGAAAGGTGGTGAAGGCCCAGGCAAGAAAATGTAGGTCAAGCGGCCCGAGGTTGGAGTTCTCCACGACGTAGCTGGGGTCATCCCAGTTGGTGAAGCCGTTGGCCAGGGCCGGTAGGTAGACGATGACCCCGACGAGGGCGACCGTCGCAGCAAGTGCCCACAGACGGCCGCGATACGAGAGTCGTCCCGCGCCCACAGCTCGCACATCACCCGAAGGCCGGTTAGGGTGGGGAGCTTTTCTTGGACGACGAGATCTAGCCACCCTCCGGATACTACCGTCGGCTCGCACCCTGAACAACAACAGGGCATCGACGCGCCCACAAAAGTACAGGCAAGACCACCCGGCGAGGGGCAGCCCGGCCGATCGGTAGCGAGCCTGGCGAGCATCCAGGACATTCATCCGCCTTCAAGACCTCGACGCAGCGGCCGAAGTTGGGTGAGAGCGGCGAACTTGGCGGGGTGTTCGCCGGTGCGTAGGATACAGGTTCGATGCGTCGCCTCGGCCCGATTCTGGTTGCTTCATGCTTGGCCACCGTGCCCTGCTGCGGACGAGGTCACCGCACCATACAAGGCTCAATCAATCAGACAACGGCGGTCCTCACTGTGGTAGAGGGTGAGTCGCGGCGGCCCACTTGGGAGTAGGAAGATGCTGTACCCAGAGCTCAGATTGGAATCTGTCGACGAAGTGCCTGCGGCACAGACACCGCTCGCCAACGCCCCAAATGTCCGTGAAGTGCTAGAGGAAGAGACGGCCTGCCATGTAGGAGAGAACTACTTGGTCGCCATCGAAGGAGACGAGATTGTGCTTCTTGCTGCCGGCGACGGTGCGGGGCCACCGCGGGAGCTTGAACGCCAAACAACGTACAACGGTCGGCTGGTGGCCACTCTCGGCAACGTGGTCGTGTTGGCTGGCGAAGGCGCGCCTTGGGTCTTCTTCCGTTGCCAGGGCGATCACCTGATCCCCGTCGGCGAGATCCGTCGGGACACCTTGCAGATCTTTGAGCACCTCCTGATGAACGACCGGATCTACTTGATCGGGCGTGGTGCAGGGACAGCCGAGCAGGTAGTGGTCCCCATGCTAGATCAGCCGCCACTACCCCCAAGTGTCGGCCGCTACGACCATCTTGATGCCTGGCACGCCATGGTCGGCATTCCGCACTCTGCCGACGGCTGGCACAGCTACCGCAGCTTCCAAGAGGTTCTCGCTGAAGTTCTTGCAGCGACTGGCATCGCCGTCCTGGCCGTTCCAGGAAGCGCGCCAGCCACGCTGGTCTTGTGGTTTCGAGACAGCTGCGCCGGAGTTTCCGTGCTTGCCGTGCCCAGGTCGACCGCGATCGGAGAATCGCGCTTCTCGCTGAGGGATCTCGATGGACTGCACCTGGCCGAAAGCGACAGCGCAAGTCGTGTACAAACGGTACTGCAACCCTTCTGGCAGTTTGCTGTAGGCCTCGCCGGCGAAGACCAGGAACGTCTTATCGAGATCGCCGAGCGAATCGAGAATGTGGTCTGCGTGCGGACGTCGTGACGATTGCTACCGTGGCGCTGCAGACAGTGGCACCTGGCTGATGCCACTGCCGTTGGGACAGGTGTCGCTCCCAGCGACGCGGCTCCAGGCGAGCAGCAAGAGGCCCTCTTCTGGGAGAGGAAGCCCCCAATCGAGGACCACGGAACCGACGGTGTCGATCTTCTCTTCGAACACGGGCTTGCCACCCAGACGCACGCGAACGACAGTGTTGCCCGCCGATGCCACAACGCCGCGGTCTCTCCAGCGGACCCATGAAAGATCGTCATTTCGCTCGGCCCTAATGCGTTGGTCGGTCGAAAGGGAGCGAAAGCCCAACTGCCCAAGCATCGCCTCTGCCGCCGCAACTCGATCAGCAACCGTCCGTTGGGCCGCCGGAATAACTCGGCCAAGCTCATCCAGCTCGGGGCCCAAAGCCAGATCGGCCACGAATACCTCGGCATTTCCGGCCGCCATTACGTGCAGGTTCCAAGAATCGTCGACGAAGGCTGCTAAGCGCCGAGATGGCGACCAAGCCACCCCCGCGGTCGGTGCCTCGCGGCCCCGATACTGGAGATCGACCTTGGTCTTCGCAGCCGGAAGCTTCGCAATCAGAGGAGCAAGATCTTTTCCCTGTCGTACCAGCCATGCCATCTCGAACGGGGTCACCTGCATGCCCTCGGTGAAGGTCTGTTTTGCCTCCTGCGCCTGGTCCGCCGCGAGAAGAGCACGCACCAGCCGGAGGCGAAGATCGGCTTGGTTGGCTGCGAGACTGACCGCCCTACGGAGGGCCGGCAACCCTGGCGCACTTTGGCCGTGCCCCGTCGCGACCAACAGACGCGCCTGAAGGGCTTCGTGCGTGATTGTTAGCCGACGGTCTGGTGGACACTCGCGGCCAAGCCTGAGGGCAATCACATTCCCAGTTGTCTCCTCGTCCACACCAAGAAGGTCCGTCACGTCACCCGGCAGCGGCAGAAACGCTGCGGCTCGACCCTGTCGAATAAGCAGGGTTCGGCGTGGTGACAGTGAGAGACGTTCACCCGAGGAGAGAACGAAAGCGCCACCTCGTTTGGACACAGGTGCGCCCCGGGCCGCCGTAGCCACTAGGCACACCACAGGTAGGAGGAGAAACATGCTGCGGCCACGCATCGCCATGCCTACCCCCAGTGAATGAAACGTGGCGGATTCTCCGGGCTGATCTTGCCCTTGTTTCCGGCCGTGTCGGGCGGCGCGAATCCTCCAGCCGCGAGCGACTTGCACTGCCAAATCCCCAGGTGGAGAAACTTCCTGTGAAGATCTGCGCCTGCGAAGATCTTGAGTTGGATGATTGGACCGGGAGTCTTGGCCCCGTCAGCCGAGAACGTCCACAGCTCCTTCTCCTTGGTGTTAGGCATGAGGGGTCCGCCTCCTTTGGCGCGGACCAACAGGAGACCGGCGTGGTGATCCCAATTGACTTTGCCCCGCAGCGTGCGCACCAGCTGCCTATCGGTCGCGTCGGCGTCGTCGAGACTGAACGCGATTTTCCATAGCTCGCTCGACTTGATCTTGTCGATGTCCTCGTCGCTCTTGCCGGTGGCCTTGGTTGCCTTGAATTTCTTAAGCCAGGATCGAATCTCCTTTTCGGCGGCGGGCACATCCTTCGACTTGATATCACCGAGCGAGTAGACGTTTACCGGGCCAAGGGCGTCGACTAGTTTCTCGCCCTCGTCGGTGGGGGCATCGGTGTCAGGATCGAAGTATCGCGCAATGCGGATGTATTCGATGCACTTGAAGGCCTTTTTTGCGGTCTTCTCCTGCGGCCACGTCGTCTCGTCGTCGGGATCGTAGCTGCGGCCCAGAGTGTCGCCAAACCCCGTGATGGGGGACAGGAACTCCAGGTACCCGCGATGACTGATGCTGCCGAACTTGTGCAGCGCTGAGCTGAAGAGCGGCAAGTAGCACATGGCAGTGGCGCTGCCGGCCGTGGTGAAATTCTTGCCGTAGTTGAACCAGTAGCCGAGAAAGAAGTTGACGTGTTGGTTGCAGACCGCACCCTTTCCCCAGTTCCAGCGCTGATCCTTTTCGGAGTAGTCCTTGGGTTTGGCGGTGTCGTAGCGGGCGTTGTTGTCGACGTAGGCGTGGATGAAGTGCTGCAGCTTCTGCTCCTCGCTGAGGTTCGTCAGATTCACCTCCGTGCGTATCTCCATGGCCGGCACGAAGTACACCATGCCATCGTTCTTGCGGTAGTCGTCCCGCGCGCCACGGTTTTTCCCGAACTTCCCCGCTGGCGTCGCCGACCATTCTTCCAGAATGTCGGGAAACACGACAGCGGGGTGGTTACAGTCGCGCCAGTCAGCATTGGCCGGCGGCAGGAGAGGCAACCCATCGAAGCGGACCACGCCATCCGCGTTCGTCTTCTTCTCGATGATCTTGCCGCTCGGATCGAATAACTGGCACTTCTCGTCTGCCAGAGGCTTTCCGCGTGCGCTTACCAGCCGGAGTTCAAACCAAGTCGTCAGAGAGATGAGGTTGAACTCCTTGCTGGTCGACGGCGCGACCAGCCGCAGCCGCGTTGAATCCTGCAAAGAGAGAGGTCCCTTGACCGGGGAAGAATTCGACCCGGGGATATCGCGTTCGCCGCGTTTGTTCCAAGGCGGCTCAGGATTAGCGTCGCTCATCGCTCAACATCCATGCTCATCGATCAGTCGATTCAAGGTCGCTTCGTCCAACTGACCATCGGGATCTTCCCTGCCCATGATCTCCCGCTGAAAAGACGCGACAGCCGACTGGGCATCTTCGTCCAACTGGTTCGAAGGCGGCCCCGTGTAATAGCCGAGATTGGTGAGTCGGGCGAGAACACCACTGGGAATTGGCTGACTGGGGTCGCCTTGATGAACTGGATCCAGATGGCCAACTGCGAGCTGAAGGCGAAGGCCGGACTCGGGAATGCTCAGCGTTGCATCGGTCGCATCGGCTGGGATCTTCGCCTCGATAAGGCCGTCAGACGTCACGTTTCCTTTGACGGTCTTCTTCCCGGCGACGATCTCGAAGGCTTTGCCAGCGAGAAGGTCACCGTCAGGTCCTTGCAGCTTTATACGCAGCAATCGCTTGGGCACTTGGACCGTGATCCTATGGCGCATCCCCGTCTGCAGCATGAAGGTCTTCAATTCGTGCGCTGGGATCACCACGGTGTCGCCAGGGTAGAGGATGTTCGGGTTCGGCCGCACGCGGCGCAGGTCGGCGTTCTTCGCGTACTGGTAGATTTCGTTCGGGTCCTCGAAACCGTACTCCCTCGCAATGCTAGCCAGGCATTCGCCTTGCCGCACCCGGTGTGTCTGTTCGGGAGATCTCATCAGGAGGTTCCTCCTTCTTCGTCGAAGTCGGAGAGTCTATTCAGGACCCGGCGCGCCTGCCATCGATCTGGCTCCTGGTATCCCCCCGCCCGGCGCAGATCATGCCATCGCCAAAACGGGAGGATGATCTCTCCGTCGAAGCTGCCGGGTAGCCTAAGCGTTTCGCGACAGGGGAGCATAAGGGACCAACACGTCGTCTCGGCGACATGCTAGGCGCAAGCGGAGCAGGGAGCAAGGATGATTGACGCATCGGTGCCTGGCAGCACCGGTCTATACTCCGGCGCTCCATTCCATGGGCAGAAGAAACACCAAATCAAAGGCGGCGGAACCGACAACGCAGCCGGGGTCATCGAATCCGCTGTGGCCCCTCCTCGGCATCGTCGGCGTGGGGCTGTTCGTCTATGTTCGCCTTTTGTCGGCCGGCTTCGTGGGATTCGACGACGACATTCACGTCTACGCCAACCCGTTCCTCAATCCGCCGACGCTGCACAACTTGGCGAGCTTCTGGCAGCAGGCTTACGAGCAGTTCTACGTTCCGCTCGCCTACATGATCTATGCCGCAATCGCGCGTTTCGCGCAGGTCCCGACGCACTTCGACCCTTCGATCGGCCACACCGTCAGCCTCGCCCCGGCACCATTTCACGTGGCCAGCGTCGCCTTTCATCTGACCAACGCTTTGCTGTGTTTCGCGCTGGTGCATCAGCTGACCCGACGTCGAGCTGCGGCCCTGATCGCTTCTCTCGTGTTCGCGCTGCACCCTCTGCAGATGGAGAGCGTCGCCTGGATCTCCGAGCTACGGGGTGTGAGCAGCGCGTTCTTCGCCCTCCTCGCGCTGAATGCGCTGGTGTTGTCGCGACGGACACCGGTCAGTGCAGTCGGCAGGTCACGCGTGCTGATGGGAGCATCGGCGTTGTTCGTGGCCGGAGCGATGCTCTGCAAGCCCGCAGCCGCGATCTTGCCGCTGATTGGGCTCGCCATCGATCGGATTATCCTCGGAACACCCTGGCGTCGGTCCTTGGTCGCGGCAGCGATCTGGACCGGCTGCGCTCTGCCATTCGCGTTGGTCACCAATTCGGTCCAGGCCATCGCCGCCTCGGGTGGATCTCTATGGTGGCAGCGACCGTTTATCGCTGACGACGCGTTCGCCTTCTACATCTTTAAGACCTTCGTTCCGATCGACCTTTGTGTCGACTATGGGCGAACACCGCGGATGGTGATGTCGCATGGATGGGCCTACCTGGCTTGGGTGGTCCCCGTTGCCGTGTTGCTGCTCGGCTACCGCTACCGCCATCGCCGTCCGATCACCTGGCTCGGCATCCTGATGTTCACGGCGTTCCTGTTACCGACCTTGGGCATCGTCCCGTTCGGCTACCAGTGCTACTCGACCGTTGCAGACCGCTACGCCTACCTCGCCCTGATCGGAGTCGGCCTGGTGATAGGCGATGCCGTTGACCATTTCCGTCCACGGAAGCTCGTGCTTGGTGCTGTATTTGCGGCACTCGGCATTCTTGCAGCATTCTCCTTCGGCCAAAGTCGGTATTGGACCAGCAGCTCGGCGTTCCTCCGCCACACCATCGACGTCAACCCGGACGCGGCATTCGCCTACCACAACCTGGGGCACGCGGCGCAGGCCAATGGTGACTACGCGACGGCGCTCGTCAACTACCAGGCGTGCTTGGCACACGATCCGACCCACCTCAAGGCCTACGTCAACCTCGCGCAGGTGTACGTTCAGCTCAACCAGCTCGAGGATGCCGCCCGCGTGATCGCCCAGTCGATGAAGACGTCAAACCTGACGCCTGACGGGATGACGGCCGGCGACTTCGGCAACCTCGGCGCTCTGCTTATGCAAATGGGTGAGCACCGTCAGGCGATCGAGGCATTCTCGGCCGCCGCCGTGATGGAGCCCGAGTCCCCGGTCCACCTTTTCAACCAGGCCAATGCGCTCTCTGCGATTGGGCAGTTCGACAAGGCCGAGGCTATTTTTCGGCGGTGCATCGCTCTCGCTCCCGATGTGGCGGGCGCCCACACTGGCCTTGGGATCGTGCTCGCAGAAACCCACCGTCTTGCTGCCGCTGCGGACGAGTTTCGTTCTGCCCTTCGACTTCAGCCCGACGATCCCGCCGCGCTCGAAAACCTGAAGCGGGCCGAAAGCATGATGGAGAGCCAGGGACAGTAATCCCGGTCCGCGTCCGGCGGCCGTCAACCACCGGCTGTAGCGAGGCCGGGCCGTATCGGGAACCACGATGCCTCCACCTGGGCGTCTGGCCAGGACGGCGACGATCTGGTGATCTACAGACCTTGCACTGGCATCGGGATCAGGCTGCCCGTTGTCGAATTGTTGCCCAGTTCCCCATAGTCGTTGTTACCCCAGCATTTCGCACCCGCGCTCGTGAGCGCACACGAATGGCTGTATCCGCCGGTGATCGCCTGTACGCCGGTCGAAAGTCCCTGCACCGCAACCGGAGACGGGCTGCTCGTCGTGGAGTTGTCGCCCAATTCCCCATCCAAGTTCATTCCCCAGCACCAAGCGCCACCATTGACGATGGCACATGTGTGGTAAGTGCCAGCAGCCACGGCTTGCACGCCACTCGACAAGCCCTGCACCGGAACCGGCGTTAGCCGATTTATCGTTGTTCCATCACCGACTTCGCCATCCGAATTGTATCCCCAGCATAGAAGGGCGCCGTTCGCGATGGCACATGTGTGCCCTCGTCCCGCGGCGATGGCTTGGACGTTCGAGCCCAACCCAGTTGCCTGGACGGGGACGGGGCTATCTGTCGTGGAGTTGTTGCCCAGCTGCCCGCTGGAGTTGTGCCCCCAGCACCAGACCGAGCCGCTAACCAACGCGCACGAATGCGCGGCGCCCGAGGTGATAGCTTGGGCGCTGGTGCTCAGTGATATCGCTATGGGTAGGCTGACGCTTTGACTACTGGCCGAGCCAAGCTGGCCATTCGTATTGGTGCCCCAGCACTCGACTTGTCCATTTTGGAGCGCACACGTGTGGGTTTCGCCTGAGGCGATGCCCATGCCTCCGGCTCCGATGCCGGTCACCTGGACCGGCGTGTAGCTGTTGGCGCTGCTGCTGCCGTTGCCCAACTGACCATAGTCATTTCTCCCCCAGCACTTAATGCCACCGCCGACAAGGGCACAACTCTGGCTCGAACCACCGCCGGTCGATATGGCCTGCACATTGGTACCAAGCGAACTGACAGTTACCGGCACTGCGCTACTGGGGAGTTGATCGACGGACTGCCCGAGGATGCCGTCGCCGTTGGTACCCCAGCACTTGGCGACGCCGCTGACCGTGGCGCAGGTAAAGTTGTCGTGCGCGGCGATGGTCGCGCAATCGGACGGCACCTGGTACCAGGCAGACGTTGAAATCGCGGGATTGCAGCTCTGGCAGCCGTTGGATGGGTTGAGCGCGCCCGTGGCGTAGACCGCGCCGCCCACGTAGCAGCCGGACTGACAAGTACCCGCGTTGCAGATCTTTCCGCCACCGCAGGCCGTTCCGTCATCGTTGTTGGACCAGGCAGCAGTGCTTGTCGCTGGCTTGCAGATCTGGCACACGTTCGATGAATTTGTGGTTCCGCTGCCCACGAGTGCTCCCGCGATCCAGCAGCCGCTCTGGCACGAGCCGCCGCTGCACACCTGCCCCGTGCCACAACTCGCGCCGTTGGCGTTGGTCGTCCAGGAGGTCAGCGCGTAGGCGGTCTGGCAGGTTTGGCAGGCGTTCGCCGGGTTGGCTGCTACGTTTGCGTAGTAGGCGCCGGAGATGAAACAGCCCGTCTTGCAAGTGCCTCCATTGCAGTACTGACTCGATCCACAGGACGTGCCCTCATCTGCATTCGACCAGCCTGACGGTGAAGTCGCCGGCTTGCAGATCTGGCAGGCGTTGGCCGGGTTGGCAGCGCCGTTGGCGTAGTTAGCTCCGCCAATCACGCAGCTCGTGGGTGGCACGTCTGGGCCGACTTCCGGGCCATAGGGGAGGTCTGACGCGACATCAGGTTTCTGGTCGGGTCCCAGGTCAGGCACCGACACCGTGTTGTCAGTCGACGTATCGAGTGGCGAGATCGGAGCGTCCGACGGAACATCGCGGCCAAGATCGGCCGGCGCGGGCAAGTCCGCGGCCGCATCGGGCTCGTTCGAGATGTCGATAGATGAAGCCTGGTCTATCGTCGCCGGCGCATCGGTACTCGTCGTTGGACTGTCGCTCGGGGAAACGGAACCATCGACCAAGGTGTTGCCTCGGCCATCGGAGCTGTCCGCGCTGTCCACCACGACAATCGCGTCGGAACGCCCGGCATCGCCATCGGCTTGCTTCTGGCACTTGCCCGGCGTTCCCGGCTGCGCGCCTACGCATACATATCCGTCCGGACAGTACTTGTCCGCGGTGCAGCTGAGCTGATTGGTATTTGCGCTGTCGAAGCAGCCGGCGAGTGAGATGAACCCAAGCGCGGGAATGAAAAAGCTGCCCCCTAAACATCGAGGGTTGTACCTCATTAGAAAGCTCCCTTCACAACCGCGCAAGCCTGGCTGGGTGCCAACGCGGGGACGAAGGCGACGGATGTCGAACCTGCTGCGCCGGATCGCTGGCCGAGGTAATAGAGAACGGCACCAGTCGCAACGAAAGCAGCGCCCGCGCCATAGTTGACCCAGCCGAAGGTTTCGTAGGTCTTGCGGTCGGATTCCTTGCTGGCGGTGTAGCCATCGGTCTTCTTCAGATCGCTGGCTATACTGTTTACTTTGAGGTTCAAGAGGACCCCGGCGACGACGGCCGCGCCGCCCACGGCGGCGGTGATGATGCCAGCGGTTCGCATTCCCGATCCGGAATCGCTTGCGAGCGGCAGGCTGGTTTGCTGAATGACAGGCGTCGTAGTCACGACCACTGGGACAGACGCCGCCGGTCCTTGCACCACGGCAGGGGCTGGCATCGGCGCAGGTGCTGACAGCGGGGCAGCGGTAGTCGATTGCTTTGCGAGAAGGTCTTGGCAGTCAGCGATGTGTTTCTGGGCTTCGTCTTTGTCGTCCGTGCTCAGTTTCTTGCCCGCGCGCAAGAATTCCTGAAAGCGAGCAATGGCATCTTCGTACTGTCGATTCTGTTGGAAACAACGCCCCTGATTATAAATGTAGATCGGATTTTTTGTATCGACAAACAACTCGGAAAGGATGGCCACACCCTTGGCAAAGTCGCCCGAGAGGCACGCCATCCTGGCCGTGCGCTCTTTATTTTCGACGCTTCCTGCCTGAACGGCCCGCGCCGACAGGAGAAAGGGGACAAGCAAAAGCAAACATCTACGACGGTTCATATTCTCAACCCTCGATGCAGCTGGTCGATTGTCTCGGGCTAGTACTCGTCCGCGCCACAGTCGAGCTTGGTGCTGGGGTTGGTGGGAGTGATCTTGGGCCGAGGATCGCCGTCGATGTCGTCCGGGGGGTGTGCCACGGCTCCGTTGACGTAACCCCTGCAGGGCGAGGTCGATGTCAGGTGGTCGGTCGAGCTAAGAGCCGGAGGGTTCGTGTCGCTGGAGCCTGAGATTGGTATGGGCTTTCCTGATGACCATTTCGAGGTGACGTCCATGGCGCAGCTCAGGTAGTCGCCCCCAATATTGCCGTATAGCAACATTCCCGTGAGCGCCTGTGTGGTTTCGTTGCAGACCACGCCGATACCCTGGTTGTTCACGATGGTGTTGAACCAAAGACGGTGAAGTCCAGCACTAGGTGCTGAACCTCCGAGATAGATGCCACCAAATAGTGTCGTGGTTCCGAACAGCCCTTGCTGGTTGTTGTCGAAGACCGAATTGGCGACATCGAAGTTGGCCCCCGGGTTGACCGATAGGCCACCGGCATTTGCCTTGACGATGCAGCGGTCTAGCGCCAAGGTCGCGCCAGCTTCAACGACGATGCCTGGGTTGGTAGCGCTTGCTCCAACTCCTTGGACCGTCAGACCGCGCACGTAGGCGTTCCCGCTTGCGATGTGTATCCCGATGTCAGCACCACCAGGAGATATGGTGGCGCTGTTCTGTCCGACGATGGAGACCTGTGAACCCGAGAAGGAACCAATCCACACACCGAGAGATCCTGTTCCCATCATGACCACTACACGCTTGCTGGTCGTGACGGCGTTGACTCCAGCTTGTGGCTGGCAGTACGGCGATGCGGCCGTGCCGGTGCCGCCAGTGCAGCCGGTTGAGTTCTTCACGTAGATCGTCTCGGTGTCGCTCGCGCACCGGCTGTCCTGATGGAACATGCACACGCCGGGGCCTACGCCCTTGTCGGCGCACTGGGTGTCGCTGGTGCAGGCGGCGCAGGTGTTGGTGGTGGTGTTGCAAATCGGCGTAGTACCGCTGCAGTCGGCGCTGGTCACGCACTGGACGCACTGGCCGGCGATGGTACCGTCTTTGGCGCAGACTGGGGTCGGGCCGGTGCAGGGACCACTGGCTGCGCCGGCGTCACGCGCGCCGCTATCGACGGAACCGCCGTCTGAACTACCGCTGACCGGGGCGCTGGCGGTGGCGCCAGGAGCATTGCATCCCACGCACTGGTTCTGCACGCAGAAGGCTGCAATGGGGCTCTGGCAGTCGCTGTTCTGGACGCACTGGACGCAGCCGCCGGATGCCGCGCACACGGGAGCGCTGGCCGGGCAGGCGCTGCCACCGTCGGGGCCGCTGACTCCGGCGCAGGAGACACAGGTGTTTTGCGCCGAACAGAAGGGTACGCCCGCGTCGTTGTTGCACTGGCTGCTGGTCCTGCAGGAGACGCACTTGGTGTTCACGCAGTAGGCGCCGGCCGGGACGCCGACGCAGTCGTTGTCGACCGAGCAGGTTCCAGCGGCATCGGGGATGCGCGTATCGGGGATGGCCGCGTCCACGATTTGCGGCGCGTCGACGACGGCGGTGTCCGCCGTAATGGTGTCCATTGGCGTCGTGTCGGTGGCGACTGGAGCATCCTTGCTGTCCGCCACGCTCACGTCGACGGGCGAAGTCTCGGGGCCGGTTGCCGCGTCGGCGATGGGGGCATCAGGAATGCCCGCGCCGGTGTCGGGTACGCACATCCCGGTTGTCAGGTTGCAGGTGAAACCCTTGTTACACTCAGGGTACTTTATGTCGCAATAGGTAAAATCGCGGCGCGTGGAATCGCAGCCGCTAATCAGCGCGAGAAGCATGGGAAGAACAACGAGTAGTTTACGCATGGCTTTCATCTCCTAGAACTTCCCTTGCAGGCCCAAAGAAGCCGGTCCTACTGCCACCGAAACGCTGGTGCCATCGTCCCTGCCCCAGATCACCATGGCCGTTCCCGCCGCCCACGAAACCACGCCTACACCCAGCAGGCTCCAACCCCATTTCCCGGTGTCCCGGAGGATGATCGAATTGCCGTTCGGTGTCTTCTCGACGGCCTTGCCGTCTTGGACGATGTAGTAGATACCAAAACCCACGGCCACCAAGCCCACAGCGCCGAAGCCTATCCCCATCATGGGCGTTGGCTGCTTCCACCACGGAGGTGTCGCCGACACGTCGACGCCCGGCCGCGTCTCCGTATCGGAAACTGGGCCCATGGCGTGGGGTTGTGGCTTGGGCGCCTGCTCGCGCATAACGCGTTTCCAGAGCTTGCTGACCTTGTCCTGAACCGCTGGCACGAACTGATCCTCGGCGCACAGCTCGCAGTCTTTGCCATCGCTGCCCAGCGAGCGCCCGGTTTCGCCGTCGCGAACTTCAAGCGAAAGGCGGTATCCGGCTGGATTGGCGACCCCCTGCACGACCATCACGTGCGTCGCTCCGACGCGCTTCGCGATGGACATGTAGCAGGGGTCATCGACGCACGTGGCGTCTTCTGCGGTCAGGTCTTCGAGGGGAACCATGGCCACCGACAGGTCGTCGAGCGCGGTGGCGACGGCTTGGCGGATGCCGAGCTTCAGCTGGAGGGTAGCTTGGACGGTGTCCACAACCGCCACCTTGGCGCCTTCGGCAAAGGCAACCGCGGGCAGCAAAACCATCCCAAGCAAGACCAAGGGTCCAAACAAGTTTCTTCGAGTGCTAAGCATGGGGGAACGATTGGGGATCATTCACTTCTAGTCAAGAGTCTGGTGCGTCTTGACAAGAAATGTTTCCGTCGGTCCCGACGGTGTCTCTACCTGTGCGCACGGAACGAGCCGGCCACTCCGAGGAGGACCAGGCCCGCGCCCGCCAGGGTCGGGCCCACGATGCGCTCGCCAAGGACGAGCCAGCCGAGAAACGCGGCGATGACAGGATTCACGTAGCCATAGGTGAAGACCAGGCGCGTGGGCAGCATGTGCAGCGCCTTCAGGAACGACGTGAACGAGATGAGCGAGCCGAACACGAGCAGGAACGCGAAGCCAAGCCATGCCGTGCCGGTGGGGTTGGGCATGGGCTCGCCAAAGCTGACGGATAGGATGGCCACGGCCAATCCGCCGAACAGCATCTGGTAGGCCGCGCTGACGATGGCATCGAGGCCGACCGGACGGCGGCGCTGCAGAAGCGAGCCCCCGCCCCAGCTCAGGGCCGCGATGAGCAGCACCACGACGGCGATGGCATCGGCGCGCACGCCACTATGCAAGGCGGGATAGCCGATGAGGCCCACGCCGACAAACCCGACCAGCAGGGCCACAGCCCCGAGCTTCGACGGCAGGCGCCTGTCGGCCAGGCTTTCTAGCAAGGCCACCCAGATGGGCGTCGAGGCAATAAGGATGGCCGCCAGGGCGCTGCTCACGCGCTGCTCGGCCACCACGACGAAGGCGTTGCCGAAGGCCCATAGCAAGACGCCAGAGGTCGCCAGCAGAGGCAGCTCGCGGCGCGTGGGCCGGATGCGCAGGCCGCGCGCCCTCGCCCACAAAAGCAGGAGCGGAAACGCCAGCAGGCAACGCATGGCCGCGAGTGCGAAGGGCGGAAAGCCGGCGCCCGGACGGACCGCCACGCGGATGGCCAGGTAGGTGCTGCTCCAGACGATATAGACCACGAAAAGGTGCATGAGCCCGCGCCAAGAAACCGCGGGCTGGGATTGCGACGACATGGAGACGGGACGGTAGCAGATTACCTATAACCTTCAGCCTGCAAAGCGAACAGACGGGCGTAGCGAGCGCCAGCCGCCAGCAGCTCGGCATGGGTACCCTGTTCGATGATGGCGCCGCCTTCGAGCACGACGATTCGATCCGCCATGCGCACGGTGGGAAAACGGTGCGAGATGAGGATCGTGGTTCGGCCTTCAGCGAGGGCGCGAAAGCGCTGGAAGACCGCGTGCTCGGCCTCGGCGTCGAGCGCGGCGGTGGGCTCGTCGAGAATCAGGATGTCGGCTTCGTCGCGCATGAAGGCGCGGGCCAGCGCAACCTTCTGCCACTGCCCGCCCGACAGATCGATGCCTTCCTTGAACCAGCGGCCGAGCTGGGTTTCGAGGCCGGTGGAAAGGCTGGCCACCAGCTCGCGCGCGCCGCCGTGGTCAATGGCGCGGGCCAGGCGCAGGTCGTCCTGCAAGTGCTCGACGCTGCCGAAGGCGATATTCTCGCGCAGCAGAAGTTGGTACTGGTTGAAGTCCTGAAAGATGACGCCGATGCGGCCGCGCAGGGCCTGCTCGTCCCAGTCGTCGAGGTTGCGCCCGTCGAGAAGGACGCGGCCCTCGCTCGGGCGATACAGACCCGAGAGCAGCTTGATGAAGGTGGTCTTGCCGGCGCCGTTCTCGCCCACCAAAGCCAGGCTTTGTCCCTTGGGCACGAAGAGGTCGACGTTGCGCAAGGCCCAGTGCTCGGAGCCTGGGTAGCGAAAGCCGACGCCCTCGAAGCGGATGCCCTCCTCGGGCTGCACCACGGCCGGCGCCGGGGTTCGAATCCGCTCGGTCGGGATGGCCAGGTATTCGAACAAGTTCGACATATAGAGGGTGTCCTCGTACATGCTGCCCACGGCGGAGAGAATGGCCTGAAAACTCTGCTGCCCTTGGCGGAAGGCGACGAGGTACAGGGTCATGTCGCCCAGCGAGAGTTGGCCGCGCACCGTGGTGGCCACGATGACGGTGTAGCAGCCGTAGAACACGGCGGTGCTGATGAGAGACAGACCGTACCCCCAGCCCGCGCGGCGCAAGGCCAGCTGCCGGTCTTCGCCGTAGAAGCGTTCGGACAGGCTGCGATAGCGGCCGAGCAGCAGCGGCCCCAGTCCCAGCAGCTTCACCTCCTTGGCGTGCTCGTCGTTGGCCAGCACGTATTCGAGATAGAGCAGCCGGCGCGTGTCGGGCGAGCGCCAGTTGCGCAGGCGGAAGGCTGCGCCCGAGAATTTCGCCTCGGCGATGAAGGCCGGAATCGTCGCGGCGAGTAGCGCCAGCACCATCAGGTTCGAGAAGCGCACCAGCAGCACGATGTACCCGGCCAAGGTCAGGACGCTGCGCAGGACCTGGAAATTGCTTTCGATGAGCGACAGCGGACGCAACGAGGCCTCGCGTCGGGCGCGCGAGAGCTTGTCGTAGAACTCGGAATCCTCGAAATGGCGAAGCTCGAGAGTTTCGGCCTTTTTCAAAATGGCTACGTTGACATCAATGCCCAGGCGCGCGCCGACCAGCTGCCTGACCAGCCCGAGGGAGCGTTCGAGCAGCGCCATGGCCGCGACCACGGCCAGCTCGATCAGCACCATGCGCACGGCGCGAGGACGGTCGCGCGCCACCACCGCGTCGACGATCAGCTTGCCCACGTAGGCGGTAAGCGGCGGCAACGACGCCGCCAGGATGGTCAGCGTGCCCAGGCCCAGGGTTCCAGCCCGCGACGAACGCCAGACCAAACCCAGAGTTTGCCGCGAGCGCAGGGCACTGGCCGCAAGGCGCCGCCCAAGCCCAACGGGCGCCAGAGGCTGAGGCGGAGGCGACGTGACCATGGCCCGCCAACTCTAGCGCAAAGATCGCGAACCAACCTGGCCTGCGCGAATTTCCCCTACTTGGAACCGAACAGGGTCAACGCTTCTTCGAGGCTGAGACGCGCGAGTCCCTCGGTGAGGCGAGCGACACGAGAAGCGTTGGCGGCGCTGGTGGCGCTTGCTTGGCGGGCGTCAGCCAGGGCGGCGTCATGGCGTTCGCGAAGTCGCGCCAGCTCGGCTTCGACGTCGATCGCGCTGCGCAGAAGGTGCGAGGCCACCGCGCCGCGCGAGCCCAAGGCTTCGTAGGCCACGCGGATGCGCTTGAACCCTTCCGGGTCGCTATGCGGCGGGTGTTGGTTAAGGGCGGTGAAGTAGGCGCGTTTGATGGCCGCTGGGTCGAGGGTTGGGGCGATTCCCAAGACGGCAAATGGGCTCTGGTCAAGAGCGTCGGCTGGTTTCATGGCTCGTTCCCATCCAGCGGCAGTTCGAGCTGGCCGCTGCCGTCTTGCGGTTTGGGTTTACGCAACACCTTTCTTCCGCGCTTTGCCCGCCCCTTGGCGGGAGATCTTTTGGGCTTGCCGCCAAACATCAGGGCGAGGACGACTTGTGCTCGCTCGTCTTCGGGAGTCGGCTCTGTGCCGTCAGCGAGCGCGGCCCGCTGATAGGCGTGGGCCAAATTCTTGACAAGAGCGAATGGCACATCGAGTGTTGCGGTGTGGTTGATTGCGCGCGCCAGGGCAACTCGGTCAGTTCGAAACCGTTCGATCATCGTGTGGGCAGTTTCCGCAATCAGTGACGGCAGCATCGTCGCATCGCCCATGGAAAGCTCGCGAATGACTTCCAACCAGGCTTCGATGTCCACGCGGTTGCCGACGTAGGCTTCGACGGCCTCGATGCGCTGGCTGGGTTGGCTCGTCTGGGCGAGCGCGTAGGGCAGAAGCTCCGCGAAATAGGGAAGCGACCGAAGACCGAAGCGGCGCCACAAGGACAGTCCGCCAGCACCCAGGAATGGCAGATCTGGGTCGGCCTTGCTGGCGGCCAATGCGATTCGATCGACCGTGGCCATATCGGCGAACGAGTGACTGCCAAGGAGCGTGCGTTGGCTGTCTTCCTCGGCCATTTCCACGAGGTCGTAGAGCATGCGTGCGAGATCTCGGCGTAGGTCTTCGCTGGCGTCCGGCCAAAGCGCATCCATGATGTCCGCGACGATTTCACTCGGCTGGCCCCACAAAAGGCTGTCGAGCACCTTGCCGCGGGCGTGTGGGTCCAGCTTGTTAAGATAGGCGACAAGAGACTTGCCCCGGCGGCACACCTCGCGTGAGGCTGCCTGCAACCAGGTCGGGCCAGGGAACCCAATGCGGTCCTCCGGCTCGTCCTCGATCGGAGGTGCGTTCAAATGTAGCGCCTGTACCCAAAGCGGAAACAGGCGCTGGTCGGCCAGCGACGCCGCCCGGGAAAGAGCACTCTGACAAACGCTTACGGCAAGCGAAGCAAGCCCCCGCACGCGGCTGAAATCGCGCGCCAGGATTTCTGCGAGGTCTTCGAACTGCGTGGTCCTGACCAGCGCCGCGGCAAGCGCCTCCAGCGCCTCGGCCTCGCCCTGTTTCGGCGTCTTGGCTACGACTGTCGTGATAAGCAGCCGAGTGGCAAGCAAGATCTCTTCTGACAACTCGTCTTTCGCTGCTTCGGACAAGCGGGCCAACAACTGCGCGGGCGGGGCGAGGGAGTTTCCTGAACTTGCTTGAACCAATAGCTCACGCAGGGCAAGACTCCCCGCCTGCTTGCGCAGGCTCGCGGCGAGATCGGCGGGAGCGCGCTCCACCCATGTGCGAAGGGTTTGCGCAACGATGACCGGTGGCTGCGTGGCGAATAGCACGTAGAGCGATTCGTGGGCCTCGGCGGGTGACGCGGGTATGGCTGGCGGCGCGACGTGAGGACGCCCGGCCGATTCGCTGCCAAGGCGAGGTTCGGGCACAACCAACGCCGGCAACCCGTCGAGATCCATCTCCGCCACCTCCTGCGGGTCGAGATGTCCTTGCCCTCTGATCCACGCGGCGGTCGCGCGCGCCAGCGTAGGGGCCCGCGCCGTCACGCTCTCGACCAAGAAATTCCAGATGCGCCCGGCGCGTGCGAAATCGCGAGCTCGCATGCAGGCCAGGAAAAGCAGCCAGCGGCCGCTTGCCGCCCCTGCTGCGTCCGCGCCATGCAGAAGCAGCCGCGGCTCTTGCTCCGCACGTGCGGCTAAGGTGTGCAACCGCGCCCACGCGGATGTCTTGTGCAAATCCGACAAGCTATGACGAAATGCCGGTGAGACCGCGGCGAAGAGCGGCTCGCGCGCGGCCTTGTCGAGCGCCAGCACGGCGTCGATCGCCGATCCCACATCTCGGCGCGCGAGTGCCTTATCGATCTGCTCTCTCGCCCGCCGCGTGCGCTTGTCCTGGTCGCCGCGTCCCATGGCCGTCAGGGAGGGGTGGTCTTGCCGGCGGACTTCGCCTCGTGGTCCAGAAATAGATCGAGCAGGGCATCCTCGGCGCGCTCCTGATCGCTTGGATTCGTCGCTGCCGACAGCTTGGCCAGCAGATCTTCCATTTTCCGCTGCTCGTCGCCTGAGAGGGTTGCCAGCAAGGCGCGCGCCTTGCGCACGATGGGACTGTCCGAGCGATTCGCGGGCGGGCTGGCAATGGCGGCGTTCTTTTTCGCTTTCTGGGCCTTCTTGCCCGCATCCGCCACCTTCAGGGCTACGGTCTTGGCGTTGTTCTTTCCCGGTTGCGACACCTCGACCCGGATCACGCCGTTCAGATCGTAGGCGAATTCCACCTTGATCGGGGATTGCTCCGGCACCGGAACCAGGTCGAAACGAAACGAACCCACGCGCGTGTTTTGCGAACAGAGCCGGGCTTCGCCCTGGAAGACCTCCACCTCTAGCCGTTCCTGGCCGTCGTGCATCGTATAGAACTCCTCGGCGCGTTGGGCGGGAAGCACGGTGTTGCGTCTGAGCACCGGGGCGAAGGTGTCGGGTGGCTCACCGTACACATCCTCTTCCCCGACCACGCGCATTCCCAAGCTGTGGGCCGACACATCGACCAAGATACGCTCCACCGCCGCACCCCGCAGCAGGCCCGCCTGAAGCGAAGCGCCCAATCCGACGGCCAAGTCAGGATCCACGTCTTCGTGAATGGGGACGCCGAAGGCCTCCTCGATCAATGAGCGCACCAGGGGTATGCGCGTCGAGCCGCCGACCAGACAGACGCGGCTGATTTGCGCGGCGTCGACTTTTGCATCCTCAAGAGCCTTGCGGGAATGCTCGATTGTGCTTTCCAGCAGGGGACGGATGAGATCCTCGAATTGCCGGCGCGTAACGGTGTTTTCGAGGTGAATCGGTTTGCCCGCGACGCTGGTCAGGAATTCCTCCCGAATTTCCACCGATGTGGCCAGGGACAGCTTGATCTTGGTCTCTTCGGCCAGACGGCGTAGTTTGGCCATGGCGCGCGCATCTTCGCGCGGATCCACGCCATGCTTCGCTTTCAGATCGTCGAGGAAGACTTGCAAGAGACGATCGTCGAAGTCGTCGCCGCCCAACGCGGTATTGCCCGCGGTGCTGCGCACCTCGCGGATTTGGCCGGCCACGTCGAGCACGGAAACGTCGAAGGTGCCGCCACCGAGGTCGTAGATGACCACGATCTCGGATTCCGCCGTGGACTTCGCCTCACCAATTTGGTCGTAGACCAACGACGCACTGGTTGGCTCGTTGAGCAAGCGCAGGACGTGGAGCTTAGCGAGCTCGCCGGCACGCAGGGTGGCGCGGCGCTGGGCATCGTCAAAGTAGGCCGGGACGGTCACGATGACGTCCGAGATCGGCTGCCCCAGGGCCTTTTCGGCACCGGTCTTGAGCGCGGAAAGGATCGCGGCTGAGATGTCCGCGGGCGAGTACGACCGGCCATCGATCTCGTAGCGGTGATCGAGGCCCATCTTGCGCTTGACCGATCGGATGGTGCGCTCGGGCTCGGACAGTTGCAGGTTGCGCGCCTCGCGCCCTACGCGAAAACCCCCGTTCTTATCAACGCACACCACCGACGGGACGATGGCATCGCCGTCGATGGCGATGGGCATGGGACGGCCGTCCCGCAGGTAAGTGATGACCGAATTGGTGGTTCCTAGATCGATCCCGATGTGGAGCTCAGATGCACGACTCATGTTGACCTCACGCTGACGATGACCTCGCCTTCTCGAACCAGTTTGCCCTGACGAGTGATGGCTGCGCGGACGGTGCGCACGGCTTTGCCGGGATCGAGAGCTTCGCTCACCTCGGTGCCCACGACGCGAAAGCGACGGGCATCCGGCGTCTCCCGGGTGACTGTGTGACGCTCGAATCCTGCCCGTCTCAAGAACCGGCCCAGGCGATCGATCACGGCGCAAAGGCCCTGTGCGTACGCATCGTCTGCTGTGATGCGCGCAGCCTCCTCCAAGGCATCCAAGGCGTCGAAGCATTCGTCGAAAGACAGCGATGGCTCGCCAGAGGGTGCGACCGCATCGATCAAGCCGCGTAGATCTGCGAACCCGGCCTCCAACTTCGACTCAATCTCCTCCAGACGCAGGCCCTGTCGCGCCTGGGTCCGCGCGATCTTCTGCGACACCTCGACAAGCTCGATGGCGTCCACGTCGCTCTCTGCGATGTTTCCATCGTCTTCCTCGGCAGGTGTCCGTTTTCCGAAGAGACGCTCGATCCAGGACATGCCCCGTCCCTAGCACGCGGCGAGCCCGCCCGGCAACGGCGTAGACGCCCTAGACCGAAATCAGGCGCAACTGGCGCGCGCGGACCGGGGCCGGCAAGGGAATGGGATACTTGTTCGAGAAGCAGGCATCGCACAGGCCGCGGTGCTCGTGCTTGGTCAACACCTTGGAGACGGCGGCGTGCAACCCCTCGATGGAGAGGTAGCCGAGGGTGTCGGCGCCCACGAATCGGCGCACTTCATCGACCGAGTGCGAGCTGGCGATGAGCTTGTTGCGATCCGGGGTGTCGATGCCGTAGTGGCACGGACCGATGGTAGGAGGCGAGCTGATACGCAGGTGGACTTCCTTGGCGCCGGCCGAGCGGATCATGCCGATGATCTTGCCCGACGTGGTTCCGCGCACGATGGAGTCGTCGACCACCACCACGCGCTTGCCCGCCAGCACGTCGCGCACCGGTGATAGTTTCAACTTCACGCCGAAGTGGCGGATGGATTCCGAAGGCTCGATGAAGGTTCGTCCAATGTAGTGCGAACGGATAAGGCCCTGGTCGAAGGGGATGCCGCTTTCGCGTGCGTAGCCGATGGCGGCGGCTGTGCCCGAGTCGGGCACGGGAATCACGATGTCCGCTTCCACGGGATGCTCGACGGCCAGCCGCCGTCCCATGTTTTCCCGCGCGGAGTACACCGACTGGCCCGCGATGGTCGAGTCGGGCCGGGCGAAGTAGATCCACTCGAAAACGCAGCGGCGTGGTTCCTCAGGCATGAACGGCCGAAAACTGCGCGCGCCGTCGCGATCGATAACCAGCATCTCGCCGGGCTCGATGTCGCGGATGAACTCGGCCTCGATGAGCTCGAAGGCGCAGGTTTCCGACGCCACCACCCAACCGTTCTTCTTGTGCCGTCCCAACGACAACGGCCGGATCCCCAGTGGATCGCGCACGGCGATCATGGAAGATTCGGACAGAAACGCCAGCGAGTACGCCCCGTGCACCGAGCGCAGGGCATCGGCTATACGCGCGGGCAAATCTCCTTCCCGCGAGCGTGCGAGCAGGTGAAGGATGATCTCGCTGTCGTTGGTACTTTGGAAGATCGAGCCTTCGTCCTCCAGTCGCGCCCGAACTTCCGCGGCGTCGACGAGATTTCCGTTGTGAGCCACAGCGATGGAGCCGTGGGAATAGTTTACGGCCAAGGGTTGAGCGTTCTTCAGAACGGAATCGCCGGTGGTCGAGTAGCGCACATGGCCGATGGCCGACGGGCCCGGAAGCTGGCGCAGGCGATCTTCGGTGAAGATCTCGCCGACGTGCCCCATCTCGCGCACCCAGTGCAGCTGCTGGCCGTCGCTGGAAACGATGCCGGCCGATTCCTGCCCCCGATGCTGGAGGGCGTGCAATCCCAGATAGGCGAGCTTCGACGCCTCGGGGTGGCCAAAAATTCCGACTACGCCACACATGGGCGTGCGAACCGTATCACATTTGTCACGACTTGCACGCCGCGGGTTCTGTTAGCGCCGACGAATTTTCTTCTTCGCCCAGGCCGGGGCCGAACCGCCCACGGTTCCGGCTACGCGCGGGAAGGCTGGAGGAACCGCAGCCACCGATTCAGCCGATCGTTCGTGGGTTGCACTGACCGTCGGCGCCACGAACCTGGGCGCAACCTTGCCCGCAAACGCCGCGGTCTTGGGCGTCGGCGCTACGCGTGGCGGTGCCGAGCGGTCTGTGCTCGCGGCACTTGCCACGGGCTTGGAAAGCGCACGCGATGCCACGGCCGCGCGAGCCGCTTCGACGTCGCCCATATCCACGCGACCGCGATAGGCTGCGCCCGCATCCATGATTACGCGAGGTGCGGCGAGATCGCCGACCACACGCGCTGTGGCAAGCAGGCGCACGCTTTCCGAGGCCACGATGTTGCCCACCAGGGTTCCCGAAATCACCAGGTTGCGCACGTCCACGTCGGCTTGCACGATGGCGCCCTTCTCGACGGCAAGCGAGTGGGACAAGTGAATCTTGCCATCGACCCGGCCCTTGATGACCAGATCTTCCTCGCCGCGGATTTCGCCCGAGATGCGAGTCTCGACGCCAATCACAGTTTCTTTGTCAGCCATGATGACGCCTTAAACGTCCATGTCCACGTTGCCCTTGAACGTGGCGCCATCGGCAACCACGATGCGCGGGGCCTTGGCGTTGCCGACCATCTTGGACTCCGGCCGCAATTCCAGCTTTTCGCGAGCGGTCACGTTGCCCGTCACCTTGCCGCTGATGGTGACCGTCTGGCCCTCGATGTCGGCCTCGACGGTAGCGCCCGCCTCGACAATCACGCCTTGCGCGACCGCGACCTTGCCCTTGACCGTGCCGAGAATGGTGATGGGCTCTTCGCCGCTGATCTCGCCGTCGACAACGATGCTGCTTCCAATGACCGTGTTCGCCATGGGTTTCGTTTCCTTTTCCTTTGCCATGATGAGTTCCTAGGCTATGCGTTTCCGGCAACCACGCCCGCCGGCAAGTCGACATCCATTTCAATTTCGCCCGAAAAGCGCGCGCCGTCGGCGATGGTGATGGAAGGCGCCGTGACCTTGCCGGCCACGCGCGCCGCGGCTTCGAGGACGGCCGAACGGGTCGCGACCACGGGCCCGCGTACCTCGCCCTTGAGCGTCGCGATGCTGACCTCGACATCGGCCTCGACGCTTCCCGACTCTTCTACTGTCAGGTGACTTTCGAGGCGGATATGCCCTTCGATGCGGCCTTCGACCACAAGATCCTGCTTGCCGGAGACCTGGCCCCGGACCGTGGTTTTGCTGCCGATGAAACAAGGATCTTCGCTAGCCATCAAGTCCTCCTCTGCGCAGGCGCACGGCGGAAGTTATCGTTGCCGATCCCAGGTGTCAATCATCATGGGAACCCTGGGAGGGTTCGCTTCGCCCTCGGCACCTGCCAACCCGCCCTGCCACCCCCTCGCTTTGCTCGGCCTCGCCAAACCCTGCGCTCTGGCTCCGCCGGGCGTAGCCCGGCTACGCCAACGCGATCATGAGAACCCCAAGAGGGTTCGCTTCGCCCTCGGCACCCGGCAGCGATTCCGACAGGCGCGGCAACGCGAGGACGTTGGCCGCGCCGGTCAAGAGGAAGCGTCCCGGCCTGCGATCTCGATCGACCGCAAGCTTGATCGCCGGGAACAGGGCCGGCGCCTTCTGGATCTCGTCGATGGCCACCGGTTCGGCTTGTGCGCGCACGAAACCGGTGGGGTCGGCGCTGGCCAGGGCACACCATCGAACCACGACTTCTTTGGCGGCAAACCGAACGCGGGATCCGACCATTCCGCAACAGAATGCGGAAAAGTCGCGACCGAATCGCAAACAGATGCGGTAAAGTCGTCCCATGGACCGCACCCAAGCCAAAGCCATCGCGCGTGACCTCGACAAGAAGATGGTCTTACTTTCAGGCCCTCGTCAGGTGGGCAAGTCCTACCTGGCGCGTTCGCTCATGGAGGGTTTTCGGGCGCCGCAGTACCTGAACCATGACAATGGCCAGGATCGGGTGATCATCGGTAAGCAAGCGTGGCGCGGCACCACAGATCTTCTGGTGTTGGATGAGCTGCACAAGATGCGTGGATGGAAGAGTTTTTTGAAAGGCGTCTTCGACACTCGTCCCAAGCATCTGCGGATCTTGGTCACTGGCAGCGCGCGGCTTGAGACATTTCGCCAATCGGGCGACAGCCTCGCGGGCAGATACTTCCTGCATCGATTGTTGCCTGTCTCTCCCGCAGAGGCTACGGCGGTAGGCGTGAACGTCGACCTTGCCCATTTCCTTGAACGCGGTGGATTTCCCGAACCCTTCCTCGCCGAGGAGGCCGCGGATGCGGGGCGGTGGCGCAGGCAATACGTCAACGGTCTGGTGCGCGAGGACATCCTGAGCTTCGAAAACGTGCATGAGCTACGGGCGATTTCGCTCTTGCTGGAGTTGCTACGCGAACGCGTGGCCTCTCCCATCAGCTATCAACGCCTGTCCGAGGACTTGGCCATCGCGCCCAACACCGTCAAGCGCTACATCGAAATTCTGGAGGCGCTGTACATCGTCTTCCGCGTGCAGCCGCATGCCCGCTCCATCGCTCGTTCCCTCCATCGACAGCCCAAGCTGTATTTCTATGACACGGGGTTGGTGAACGGCGACGAGGGGAAACGCCTGGAGAACCTGGTTGCCGGCTGCCTGCAGAAGCACCTGTTCTTGCTGGAGGATCGCGACGGCATCCCACGCACCCTCCGCTACTTGCGCACGAAAGACGGCAAAGAAGTCGATTTTCTACTGGTCGAAGAGAAACGTCCGACCTTGATGATCGAAGTCAAAGTTTCGGATCGCGAACTGGCGCCAGGTCTTGTCTTCTTCCACGACCGCTACGAGATCCCCGGCGTGCAGTTGGTGAGCGACCTGCGCGTGGAGAGCGAGCACAAGGGCCTCGCGATCTTGCGAGCGCTGGATTGGCTGAAGCAACTCGAACACCCAACCCGCCAAGCCGGTGGAAAGACTGTCTCTCGGTAGGGTGCAAGCGAAAGTAGACCGTCGGGCTGGAACTACCGTCGGATGAGATCCTGAAAACTCCTTCGGTCAGGGATCACCAGGAATGTGGCTTGATTAGCTAAGGCAGCTTAGCTAATCTTTGTGTTATGCGTACGACTATCCATGCAGCCAAGACCAATCTCTCGCGGCTCATCAAGAGGGCATGTGCCGGCGAGGAAGTCGTGATCGCCAGGGGTGACACGCCCGTGGTCCGTTTGGTTCCCTTGGAAGCACCGCCGCGCAAGCGCAGGTTCGGCGCGCTCAAGGGCAAGGCACGCACCACGGCAGCGTTCTTCGAGCCGCTTCCGGCCAACGAACTTGAGGTCTGGGAGAAGTAGCGAGTGAGGGTGCTACTCGACACGCACACCTTGCTTTGGTGGTTGGATGGTGACCGGCGCCTTTCCCAGCGCGCGCGACGCCTCATCGGCAACGACGAAACCGCGGTGCTGGTCAGCGCCGCGTCAGCCTGGGAGATTTGCACCAAGTTCCGCCTCGGCAAACTGCCCGGAGCGGCAGCGGTAGCCACCGATGTGATGGGGTGCCTCGATAGTCAGGGCTTCCTTCCCCTGCCTATCACCATCGACCACGCCCAGCGCGCCGGCGGCCTACCTGGTCCGCACCGCGATCCTTTTGACCGGGTACTGATCGCTCAATCACAGGCAGAGGACTTGCCGCTAGTTACCATAGACCCCGTATTCGGGTTCTACGGAACGAAGCTGATTTGGTAGTACGGCCGAAGGGCACCAGACTGTCCGTTGAGTGGCGCGCGCACTGACATGACCGGTGCCTTGCCCCACTCCAGATGCGGGTCGGCAGCGCCGCACCGTCGAGGTCAACCCCCATCTTGAGTCACCCGCAGCTATCCAATAGGGCCTTCACGAAGCCGACCACATCCGCTTGGATATCGGCGTCTGCCCCGCCCTGCAGGAACTCCGCAACCCGGCGAGGGCCAACCCCATCGTGACCGAGAAAATCGTCGCGCAGCACTTCAAGCGCGCGTTGCGCCTCAGGGTCGTCGAGCAGCGGGCGCAGGCAAACCGCCACGTCCTCGACTCCGGAACCGAAGTTGCGCACGAGGTAGTAGAGATCGTAGGCGTCCTTGTTCTCGCCTCGCCCGAGGAAAGCGAGGGCCTTGAGCACGACGAAAGCCCCAGGGCCACAGACCCAGACGTCTCGGGTGGCCTTCTCTCCGAGAATCGTTCTCCCGTCGATCCGGACGCGTCGCCGGTCTCGAAAGGCAAGCGCCAGGCCAGGCGCGATGACGGCGGCGAAATCAGACTCGATGTTGCGTAGCCTCCCGCCTTGGTCCGTCGGTCTCGATGGAGGAATGAGAAAGTCGACGGTGACCGAGCCGGTGCCAGCAATTTTCCAACGCTGCCGTGTTTGTTGCCCCTCGCTGGTCTGGTCCGGCTCGAAGCTAGCACCCCTGAGGCGCTCGGTGAGCGTGTGGTATCGCCCTCCGTCGAGAAGCGCGAGCCTCAGACCCACATCAAGATCCATGGTGCCAACATGGGCAGGAGTACCCTCGGGCAACCTGCCCGGGTCGATGAGCAGCGATGGCGCAAGCCCGCCGACGACTACTGCTTCGTCCATCAGATCGCCGAGTTTGGTGGCGACGTAGAGGCAGGTTGCTCGCACCAGCTCGATTTGCTCGCTCCTGTATTCCGATGCTCGCCTGGGTTTTTCAGCCATCACGCCTCCAGTTCAGCAACTCGGTGCGGAGGCGTTCGGCGGCCTCGGTCGCCCGCTCGGGGTGATCTTTGAGGTCAACATAGGCTTGCACGGGATGCACGCAGCGAATGCCGCCCTTTTCGATGGCACCCTGAAACACGCCTGCGTCGTTAGGAACCACCAGCCAGAGATTCGCCCCGCGCGGGTCCTCGCGGCATCCGAGTCGTTCACGGAGCGCCGGGGACGGGTCGGTCGGCAAGTAGAGCGTGGCAATGCGAAATGTGGCAAATCGCGTGAGCGCCCATGCAGCCGCAAGTCCCGTGGCCGCGTGTGCGATCCCCTGCTCGACGAGTGTGTCGCTGACGAACCGAAGGAGGGCGTCCCCTGTACGGACGGCGACGTGCCCGTAGTGGCGGGTGTGCTTCGAGAACTGATAGGCTTCTTGCCAGGCGTCGAGCAGCAGCGCCGGATTCTTCGCACGGATTGCGCCACGCTCATCGCGGACGAGATAACCGTCCTTCTCCATGCGGGCCACAAGGCGGCTGACGAAGCCTTCGTCGAGACCGGTGGAACGAGCGATCTCCCTCTGGCTCAGAAACTGGTCGACATTGACGAGGAGCCAGCGTGCGACACGAGAGCTCATCGGTGCGAACAGGTTGGCCGGCCGCCCGGCAACCTTGAAGCGGTTGGGCCTGCCTTCGACGATGACGCGAAGGCCTGGGGCGATGATGTGGGCGTTGCCAGAAAGGTCGAACCAGCCGACTCCCACTTCTTCGCAGACCTTGCGGCCAATGTCGCCCATGAACGGAACGACAACCAGTGGTGAAGAACGCCTGCGGACACGGCCAGCGTAGTCCTTCACCTTTTTCGTAGCCGCGGCGATCGGTGCGGCACTGGTGGACTTATGGAATTCGATGACGAACGTGTTGTGTTTGCCTGTGACCACGAAATCGGCGCCGGACGCGTCGTCCGAGCGAACATCGAGATCCGCCAAGCTGACCCCGAGGAGTCCCGCCAGCGTCTCGGGTGCCTTGGCCGCAAGGCGATCATGCTCGAACCGCGGTCCCATGATTGTCTAAATAGTCCAACTTGACCGTTCCGTCAAGTAATGAACTTCAATCAAGTCCGGGACAAGAGCGGCGCCGAAAATCACAGAAACCTATCGGTCGCAGCCGGAGAAGTTGCTTGGAAAACTACCCTCGGCGAGGATCACCCTGGGTTGTGCGCATATCTGGGTTGTGCGCATATCCGAGGGTTGCTTGGGAAACTACCCGGTGAGGATCACCGTGGATTACCCTCGGCGAGGGTTCGCCAAACTACCCTCGGTTAGGGATCTTCCGCTGCTCGTCACTCAAATCGCTGGGATAGCTGGCACGTTTCATACCCCTGCTATCGCCCGCCCAGGCCAAACGTCAACTTTTCAGACACGCTCTTAGAAAACTACCTTCACGGATCACGAAACTACCCTCGGTTAGGGATCTTCCGTGATGTCGCCGATTTCTCGGCGGACTGGCAACTTTTTCAATCAGTAGTGTTATGCATTGGCGACTATTGCGTATAGTAGGCGGTAATAGTAGAAGGCCACTGGGACCCGGATGCGGGTGGCAGTCCGCACGAAACTGTCGTGTTGCTGCCAATGAAAAGGCTGCCAGGCTCGTAATTCAGTCCTGTAAAGTATAGGTAGCTGTTTCCAACCCAGGCCGTCGTTGGGTCTACACACCCGCCGGGGACGGAGCAAGTGTATAGGCTCTGGTACCACCAATAGTTGTAATTGTAGTCCGTGCGAATGACCTGGCACTCGAAAGGCGCGGTATTAGACCCATCATAGTACCACATCACAATGCCGTGGGTAATGGGAACACTGGTTGACTGATTGGTGCCGGTAACGAGGGGACAGACGATATTAGTAGAAGAATTGGAATTATTCATCACTCCATACATTGGTGAATGCCACACGTTTGAAACCTGGTCTCCTCGGTAGGCGCTGCACGCACCGACAGTGCCCGTGACATACGGCTGTGCCCTGGCAGTGAGGCTGAAGGTAGCGACCATGAGAAGAACACAAATACCGAGTCTCCTAGATTTCATTCCTTTTCTCTCCTTTCCTGAGATCGATTGTCATCCGAATACAGAATCCAAACCGTCTTTACCTGGCCGGAAGGCATGGGAATTGGCCCTGAGCGAAAACCAGCAGAATTCAAAGAGTGGAACGCATCCGAGGTCCGAATGTCGTCTGCCACCATCATCATGGCTTGAGTGCTCGGATACACTGCAGTGGCAGAGCAACCCTTCTTGAAACATTGGAAGTCAGAGAACTCGACTTGCCCAGCAAATTGCGACGTGCTTTTCCAAGCCTTAAATACTCCTTCGACTGCCCGTCCCCATCTGTCGTCCCGCGCGGGACCCGATCTCCTGAGGCCAGCGAGTTCATCTGCTGCAACACTGGCACTGGCAATCCCCGGATTCTCCAGCTTGGGAAGGTCCGGACTCGCCTCCGAACCGCCAATCGGTGGCGCTTGTACCTTAAATGGCCGCAAGCGGGGCGGCATTACTCGCGAGTCGAGTGTCGACACACGACTGCTCTCGGGCGCCTCTTGATCCGATGGCGCTGATTCTGCCGACCGCGCCAGCGGTCTGGTCTTGCCCCAAGGATAGAGCAAGATCCCTGCAAGGACCGCAAAACACAGCCCAAATACTACACTGCCCACTAATACCAGCGGTCTTCGCCCCCTTGGCCTCGATGCCAGCATGCCAAGAAATTTCCACATATTTTTCGGCCCGTCAAGCGGTTCGTTGCCTCGGCGCCGCCGCACATGCAGGCAGTGATCGAGGTGGGATCCAGCCGGATACGAGGAGACTCACTGCTACTGGGCTCGCTTGGAGTGCGACGACTTTCGAAAGGAGACGAAGATCTGTCTACCCTACCACGTGCCCACCTTCGGGCAAGTCAGTGCGTGACTGACCGCCTATCAGATCCATCTTGAAAAAGCTGGATCATTTCGATCACTTACGAAATGGCCTGAAAAATAAGTGGAAATGGGTCCACGGGTTGCCTGAAGTTTGGTTTGCCGAAACTGAACCCAGGAGGTTTTCCCCGTGAACCCAGAGAGAACTTACCCGTTCCTGAAGACCCTGCTCCAGCCCTTTCACAAGGCGCGCCGCAAGACGCTCGGGTTGGTCATCGCCGCCATCGCCGCGACCGGCCAGGCGAGATCTTTCGCCATCGCGACCACTCTGGCGACCTGGTTGCGGACCCGGCTCGACAGCGCGGTCAATCGCTTCTACCGACTGCTGCGCAATGGCCGCGTGGACTACCTGGAATTTGCCACCCGGTGGCTCGACATCCTTGCGCGCAGGCCCGACCGAAAGGTTCTCCTCGCCGTCGACTGGACGGAATGGCATCACGACTTGCGCTTGCTCGTCGCTGCCATGGTCACTGGCAAGCGCGCAATTCCGGTCCTGGTCCAAGGCTGGGGCAAGATGGTGGCAAGCCGCTCGCAGAACACGCGTGAAAACACCTTTCTGCGCCACTTGACCGATGTCGTCCACAGAGCCGGCGTCACCGCGACCATCTTGTGCGACCGAGGCTTTCGCCGTGCCAGTTGGCTGGCTTTGTTGCAGACGCTGCAGCTCGGCTTCGTGGTCCGACTCATCAGCGATGTCTTTGTCGAGGTCGAGCCCGGTGTGCGTCGTCCTCTGCACGACATCCTCATGCAGCCAGGACAAGTCCTCGACCTGGGCCTGGTCCCGTTGCGCTCCGACGGCGCCGTTACCGTCCGAATCATCGGCTATTGGGCGCCTGATGCCCACGAACCCTGGTGGGTTGCCACCAGCGAAACCTGTCCAGCAAAAGACGTGCTGGCGCTCTACGACCGACGCATGACCGTCGAGGAACAATTTCGCGATGCCAAGGGATGCCGGTTTGGCGCCAAGCTCTTTTGGACTCAATTTCGCGACCCAGAGGCGCTTGCCCGGTTTGTAACCTTGCTCGCAGTCGCTCTGTTGGTTTGGACCCTGGCTGGCATTGTATCGGCCGACATGAAGCCATCCCTTCGACTGCGCTGTCGTCGCAAAGGCCCGCGCCAGTCTTTCGTCACCATCGGCATAAGAGCAGTGGCGCAAGCAGGCTTCAGCGCACGCTTTGACCGCGAATCCGTTCCTCTGATTCTTGAGCTGCCGACCATGCGTCCTCTTCGCGCTTTAGCCGCCTCCAAATGAACGCTATCCACAGCCAATTCCTGCATTTTCCCGCTATTGACGCGGTTATGACGCAACTGATCAGCGGTCAGAGTGCGTGAGACGTGGCAAGGCGATGCATTGGACAGTCCGATTCCATCAGCCACGAGAAAGAAAGGTCCTGGTTTTGCCTGGCATCGCTCAATCTTTGCCTGACACCGTACTCCGCGACGGCATGGTGGTCTGGGTCGAGTGCGCTATCATCGGCCGGGATTAAAGGATATGGGGCACCGAAAGTCCATATCGGAACACCGGCGCAAACCGCTGGGCTCTCACCTCAGCCCCATGTTCTTCAACATGCCCATGACCTGCTTGAGGTCGGCCCAGGCTTCGCCTTTGCGGCTCTCGTCGCGCAGGAGAAATGCCGGGTGGTAGGTCGGCATGACCGGGATCTCGTGGTAGGTGCGCAGATTGCCGCGTAGGCGGGTGATGGGCGTGCTGTCGCCGCACAGAAACTGGGCGGCGAACTTGCCCAGCGCGACGATCACGCGCGGCTGCACGATGGCGATCTGCTTGCGCAGAAACTGCTCGCACGCCTCGATCTCGTCGGGCTCGGGGTTGCGATTCTGCGGCGGCCGGCACTTGATGATGTTGCAGATGTAGACCTCGGAGCGCTCGTAGCCCATGGCCTTGATCATCTTGGTCAGAAGCTGCCCGGCCGCGCCCACGAAGGGCTCGCCCTGGGCATCTTCGTCGGCCCCGGGCGCCTCGCCGACGAACATCAGGTTCGCGTCGGGATTGCCAACCCCGAACACGATGTGCCGGCGTCCCTTGGCCAGCTTGCAGCGCTGGCAGTCGCCGATCTCGCCGTGCAAGGCATTCAGCCCGCGCCCGCTGTGCAGAACTTGGCCCTCGTCGTAGAGCACCGGCGGCGGGGTCGGGAATGGCATGAGCGGCTCGGCATTCGACGCTCGGAGGCGCCGCCTCGGGCACCGTGCCAGCCGAAGCGGGAGACGGCTGCCGTGAAACCCCGATGAGTCCGGAGCGCCCGCGCGCTTCGAGATGGGTCCGGAACCCGGCGGCCAACTCGCGCAGCTCTTGTCTCGGGTCGGACAAGGCTAGATTTTCCCGAGAATCGAAGCGGTTGCCATGGCGTAGTAGAATGTTGCCGACGTCTCGGCCGAGAACCCCGGCATGCGGCTGAGCACGCCCTTGTCGGCGCGCTCGTCGAGCTCGTCCATGAGCGCCTTGTAGGCGTCGAAGAAGGTGGCATCGGTCGAGATGGAAAAGGCATAGCCAAGCGTCGCGGCCGCACACGAGTTCCAGGTATTCTCGTCCATGGGACGCGGCACGAAGGTCTGCGGAAGCGCCGGGGCCACGCGCTCGCGCAGCCACGCACCCACGAACGGGATTGGGCCTTCGGCGCCGATGACGGCCAGGACCCGCGTCGCGGTGGTGCACGAGAAATCGAACAAGCCGTCGCGCGCGGCCAACTCCGTGGCAAAGGGCGGCGGGCTCTTCATGCCAAACGCGGCGTCGACGAAACGGCGCGCGGTGGCGCTGAGGCCGCGGTCTCCCGTGGCGCGAGCGTAGTCGCCGAGGGTCCAGGCCAAGAAGCCCGGATCCTTGAATTCGCGACCGGTCAGATTTTCCAGGTCGGTCACGTAGGCGCCAAGCAGGCGCGCGGCCGAGGCCACACGCTCGCGGCGCGCGCTTTCGTCGTCGATGACCTTGTGCCCGTCTCCCGCCATCCATGCGCGCAGTACCATGGCGCAGTCGTAGGCGGCTTCGTCGCTGGCGTGCGCGCCGAGGGAACGGGGAATGAAATCGCTCCAGTTCGATTCCACGAAGCTCCAGCCCGAGGCGATGTTGAGCGAATAACGGTCGTCGCCGAGCAGCTCTTGTCCGCGCGACCACACCCAGATGGCCGACAGCGTACCGTGAAAGTCGCCGTCGCCGGAGCCCGGCCAAGGCGGCACGTTGCCACGTGTGTGTCCGCCCATTTCTTGGCGAGACGCGAGCGTGTCGCCCGCGTATTGCAGTCGCTCGATGACCTTCGGGCGATAGGAACCGATCTTTTCTTCTACCAGGGCACTAGGCATGCTTCCCCTTTGCGCGTTTAGGTTCTGTCTTAGGCTTGTCTTGGCTCGTGATCTTCCGCGCTGGCGCGGCGAATTCTTCGGCGATCTTGTCCCAAATGGCTTGCGCGAGAAGATCTTTCCGCGCCGGAGGTAATTCGAGGGCGCGTCCGTCGGCAAAAACCAGCGTCACCGCATTTTCATCTGCGCCGAATCCTACACCCGGACGGCCGACCTCGTTGGCAACAACCACGTCACAACCTTTTTCGGCAAGCTTGGCGCGGGCGCGCTCGGCAAGCGCCTGGCCCGACACGCCAACCTCGGCGGCGAAGCCGATCAAGTAGGGATGGCTTCCCTTGCGAGAGCGACCGAGCTCGGCCAGGAGGTCGGGGTTGGCTACCAGCGGAATCGCCTTCGCGGCCTTGGGCGCGGCGCTCTTGCCGTCGCGCCGCGAAAGTTTGCCCAGCACACGCACGCCAGGACGAAAATCCGCCACCGCCGCGGCCATGACCACCACATCCGCGAGCGCAGCGTTCTTCTGCAGGGCCTGGCGCATCTCTAGCGCGGACTCGACGTCGATGCGCTTGGCCACCGAGGTCGGCGTGGCCAGCGCGACCGGACCAGCAATCAGCGTCACCTGCGCTCCCAAGCGGCCCGCGGCTTCGGCCAAGGCAAAGCCCATCTTGCCCGACGAGCGATTGCCAAGGAAGCGCACGTCGTCGACGGCTTCCCAAGTCGGACCCGCGGTGACCACGATATGCTGGCCAGACAGGGCTCCGACCACACTTGGCAACCCTGGACCTAGCCGAGCGAGCGCAGCGGCCAAGATCTCTTCCGGATTCACCATGCGCCCTGCCCCAACCCAGCCACAGGCCAAGTCGCCCGCGTCCGGCCCTACATAGGTCACGCGCCCGTCGCTGCACATGCGGCACAGGCGCGCCAGGTTGTCCTGTGTGATGGGGTTCTCCCACATGTTGGTGTTCATGGCTGGCGCCAGCAGGATGGGCGCCTTGGTGGCGAGCACGACCGCCGCCAGCAGATCGTCGGCCATGCCCACGGCGAAGCGCGCGATGGCGTCGGCCGTGGCGGGCGCGATGATGATGATGTCCGCCCGGCCGGCCAGCTCGATGTGGCCGATGCCGCCCTCGGGAACGGGTGCGAACAGATCGCGCGCCACCTCGTGCCCGGAGAGCGCGTGCATGGTCAGCGGCGTGACGAACTGGCAAGCAGCCTCGGTCATCACCACCCTCACCTGCGCGCCCGCCTTCACCAGCAGCCGGCACAGCTCCGCGGCCTTGTACGCCGCAATGCCACCCGTCACGCCAAGCACGACGGTCTTGCCAGCCAAATCCTGGGTCATGGCGGGGGACTCTAGCATCGAAACTGCCCCTCGTGCGGCCGGGTCGGGCACCGCGCATTTTTCGTTACTGGGGTGACCATCGGCCGGTGTCTTATCTGGCAATGGAGGAAGATCGGGTCAAGGCGGTAAAGAACAGGTGGCATGAGGTACAAAGGTAGTGCTTGCCCATGCACATTCGATCGTCGCGCGTCATCAGGCTCTTGATTGCCCTGGCCCTGGGCACATGGGTCTTGACCATCGCAAGTTGCGGGCTCCGCACCGCCCTCTACGACCGCCAGACGGCCGACGCGGGCCATGCGACGGATGTCTATGTGCGGGTCCCCGAACGACATCGTCCGGCGGGAGATCGTTGCCCAGGGGCCCGTGCTCCAGGCCCCCTTGCCTGCGCTTGCCCGAGTGCTGACGGCACGTCCTGCATCTGCCCCGGAGATGAGTGCGGCCGGGATTCGGATTGCCGGGATCGTAGGAACGGTCGGTGCCTAGGCCTCGGACCCTTGCCAGAACTTGGATGTTCCTACGACGAATGCATGAGCGACACGGATTGTCCCTCCGGCGTGCCCTGCGACTGCCGCGAATCCGCGGCGAGCACCATGCCGAACTACTGCGTGTCCGGCAGCGACTGCCGCGTGGATGCCGACTGCGGCCCTGGCGGCTTCTGTTCGCCCAGCCAATTCGACCAGTGGTGCGGCCCCACCTACCATTGCCACCGGCCAAGCGACACCTGCATCGACGACAGCGACTGCATTGGCACGGGCTGCAACTTCGACCCGCAAAGCGGCCACTGGGCCTGCGGCGGCGATTGCGGTCCGGTTCCGCCGTAATGGAGTCCCGGTCACTCGCAACTACACGACTGTCCAATCGCCGCCGGACCTGCGAAGCATTGCCGGACAGGCATCTTCAATGTGATGGAGGCCACTGCCGGTGCCGGGTTTTCTTCAATAGGCACCAAAGTCCTGTCACGTTCTGGCAAGGTACGACACTAGTAGGAACTGGCAGCGCTCTCTGCCGGTTGAGCAGTACCACGACAACCTTGCATGTGCACCCTGATGGCCGCAGGCCTACTCGGCGACGATTTGCCGACGATCCCGGCCAAACTTCCACTACAGAAAGGACGATGGCAATGACCAACCAGCCTAGGTTCACAGTCACCCCACTAGGACCAAGCAAGCGATCGAGATTTGCCTGCCTCACGGGCGCAATGCTGGCGGCAGTCTTCTACGTCCCCGCCTGCAGTAGCACCACGGATACACCGCTGGCGAACAAGGACTCAGGAATAGATTCTACGAAAGATCTGCCAACCAACAAGGACATCTCCGCGGACATCGCCATCGTCGGCGGTTGTCCGGCCAATGGTCAAACCTACAGTGTTGGGCAGACGGTGGTTTTGGCGGGAGAGTGCCCCATTTCGTGCAAATGCATGAGCACTGGCAACCTGGGCCAGTGCACCGGTGGCTGCACCCCGGACGGCAGCCAGCCCGACAATCGGCCCCCGCTCGACGGCCCCACCGCCGATGTGCCGACGGGCTGTAGCAGGGCAGGCAAGACCTACGTCCCAGGGGAAGCCGTCCTTCTCAACGACGGGTGCGGGGGCTCTTGTATTTGCCTGGCCGATGGCACGATTGGACGATGCACGGGCACGTGTGTTCCGGACAGCGGACAAGACGTGCCACTCGACGGTGTTCCGGATATCGGCGTGGACAAAGGCCTCGATCTTCCTCCCGCCGAGGCCACGCCACCCATCGACACCGCCTGCGCCACTGGTGTTGCATGTAGCCTCGAGAGCGGCGGCAAGGGGCTGTGCGCGTCCGGGACTTGCAAGGCATGCGCAGGTGTCCAGGACGACAGCAAGTGTGTCGCGATCTACGGCGCCGGGAGCATCTGTGCCGATGGTCAATGCGTAACCGGAACTTGCCACGATTCCTCCGTGTGTGCTGGCAGCAAGGTCTGTGATTCGACGCATACCTGCCGCAATTGCGCTTCCGATCTGCAATGCCAGAACGACGCCACGTACGGCAAGGGAACCATTTGTCTCAGCTCCGGTCAGTGCACCGCCGGAACCTGCCATACCTCCACGGACTGCCAGGGCAAGAAACTGTGCGATTCGGCCCTGCACACTTGCAGTAGCTGCAGCACCGACACCCAGTGCCAGGCCGATACGGTCTATGGCAACAAGAGCGTCTGCGTCTCCTCCCAGTGCGTGGCTGGCACCTGCGCCGCTACCGCCGATTGCAAGGCCATGGGACGACTCTGTCCCACAGCCACCAAGATTTGCACCGAATGCACGACCGACGCCGAGTGCAGGAACGACGCTGCCTACGGCGCCGGCAACATCTGTGTGTCCGGCCAGTGCGTGAGCGGAACTTGCAACACCTCAAACCAGTGCCCGAGCGGCCGCATGTGCAACACCACCAGCCACGTGTGCGTGGCCTGCGCAAACGACAATCAGTGCAAGAACGATTCGACCTATGGACAGCACACCATTTGCCTCGCCGGCGCCTGCACCACCGGCGACTGCCACGACATCTCGTCCGATTGCTCGGCGGGTCGCCTATGTGGGTCGACCGTGCCCCACGCCTGTGGCGATTGCAGCACGGATGCGCAATGCAGGCAGGACGCTCGCTATCAGACCGGATATATCTGCGTAGGCAACCTGTGCGTCCAGGGCGATTGCCACGATAGCAGCAACGACTGCACGGCAACCAAGGCCGGTCTCGTCTGCGGCGCCAACGCGCCCCATACCTGCGGCGCCTGCTCGGACGACGACCAGTGTCAGAACGACGCGAAGTTCGGCACCAACACCATCTGCACGACCACAAGCGGCCGCACCACCACCGGCGAATGCGTAAGCAACGCCTGCACCAACACAGGCCACGCCTGTACGGCCAACGGCGCCGACGTTTGTTGCGCAAGCAAGTGTATTGCCGGCAACTGCTGCAACGACACCGATTGTCACAACAACCCGGTCTACGGCGACAGCTTCTTCTGCAGGCAGAACACCTGCACCAGCTGCGACAACGCTACCGGGAACGCCTACCTGGTCGACCCGGTCGGCGGCAACGACAGCATGGCCACGGGCAGCGGAACTGCCGTCGGCGTAGCCACAGCCGGGTGCAGCTTCCGGACCATCACTCGCGCTCTGCAGGCTATCGGCAGTACGCCAGCGGCTGGGACCACCATCACCGTCGTGGGCAGGACAACTGGCACGACCTCGCTTTACACCGTGGCGGCTACTGGCGACACCTCGCCACTGGAAACGCTGCCGATTCAAGTGCCGGCAAACGTGACCATCGCCAGCAAGACCGGCCCGATAAGGCTTGCCCTTGGCAACAACAAGATTGGATTTAGCCTGCTTGGCGACAAAGCCAACCTGCAACCAGTTGCCGCCGCCGCCTTGACCATTGATGGAACCAACCACGTCTCGGCCTCGGGCATCGTGGTTACCGCCGGAACCGGCACCGCGAACATAAGCAACGTCACGGTGACCAATACGGGCGACGACGGAATTCAGGTCACGGCCGGCACGGCTCAGATCGGCTCCGGTGTCCACGTCACCGGGGCTGGTACCGCCACGTCCCGCCAGAACGGCTTGTTGGTTTCGGGCGCAACCGCGAACATCGTCGTGGCCGCCGGGGATCCGAACACCAGCTTCGAAGGCAACACGCAATCCGGCATCGCGGTGACGGGCGCTGGCGTGCTCAATATCACCGGGGCGGCGGTCACTGGTGGTCAGCGGTCGGTGGTGGTTCAGAACAACGTCAACGGCAACGTGGACTTCGGCCAGACCCCGGCAGCGAACACTCCATTGAGCACCATCGATGGACTCTACAGTTGGGCCAGCACGCAAGGGGACGGCCTGCGCATCCTCGGTGGCAGCAAGATCAAGGTTCGAAATAGCGTTTTCCTGGCCAACGGGGGGAATGGCATCCGTATCGCTTCGGCCGGGGCGGCACCGGCCGCAAACGGTCTGGCCGGCATCGACCTTGGCACGACTGGCGCGGCGACCGGGAACGCCGGCCGGAACCTCTTGCAGGCCCAGGCCGGCAGCGACCCGAATGTGGGCGCCGGCATCTGCGTGGATCTGGCGACTGGCGCCGGGGCGCAAGCCCTGACCGCGGTGGGCAACCAGTTCGCCGGCATCGACTGTATGACTTCCACAGCAGCGATCAGGACGTCGACCAGCTGTGCCGGCGCCGTGGATCTTGGAGTCACGCAGGCGACCGACACCACCGTGACCGTCAACGTGAGCACCTGCACGCAATGACAGGTTTCCCATTGGCTACGGGCTAGTGACCCAGTAGTCACCAGCGCCCCGGCAGAGCGAATTCGCCATCGTCCAGCCGGGGCGATTCTTTTGTCCGCGCTCTTTGTGTTCTCGGTGCTGAGCTTTCAGCCCGACGCCTTCAGGGCCGGGGCCGACACCTCGCGAACCACCTCACCGTGGCAGATGGTGCGGTTGCGGCCAGCGTGCTTGGCGGCGTACAGGGCCTTGTCCGCGCACGAGATGATGTCCGGCTTGGCCTTGCCGTCGTCGGGATAGACGGACACGCCGAGCGAAAGCGTGGCCTTGAACGGGCCTTTGGACGATTCGAAGGTTTGTGCCGAGACTTCTTCGCGGATGCGCTCGGCGAGCTGGCGCGCCCCTGCACGGTCCGTGCCTTCCAGCACCAGGGCGAATTCCTCGCCGCCGTAGCGGGCCACGATGTCGATCTTGCGCGCGCTGGCCTTCAGGATGGCGGCCACGCGCTTGAGCACGGCATCTCCGGTGGGGTGGCCGTAGGTGTCGTTAACCTTCTTGAAGTGGTCGATATCGGTCAGCAGCATGGCCACGCGAAACTTGTGCCGGTCGGCGCGGCCAAGCATGGCCGAGAAGCGCTCTTGGAACGTGCGGTGGTTGACCAAGCCGGTCAGGCCGTCGGTGGTCGCTTGTTCTTCCAGCGACTGCACCATGCGGCCATTCTGCAGCGAGATGGCCACCTGGTTCGCCACCACGCCTAGCATCTCGCGCCGGTCGCTGGTAAACGCGCCTGGCCGGCGCGCCGCCACCGCAAAGGTACCCAGAACCTCGTCCTTCACCAGCAGGGGTAGCACGTACAGCGACTCGAAGCCCTTGATGATCTCCTTGGCGTCGAAAATGTGCGTCTCGTGGCGGTCGCGCCATTCGCCGCTTGCGGGCAGGGCCAGCTTGTTCTTCACCACCATGCTGGCGATGGATGTGGCGTCGCGATGGCGCGTGCCTGCCAGCGCGTCGCCGCCCTCGCCCACCGCCACGCTGATCACGTGGCTGCCATCGCGGCTGTCGAAGGCGGAGATGGCGACGAAATCGAAGTCGCACACGCCGCGCGCGCCCTCGATGGCGGCGGCGTAGATCTCGTCCAGGGTCAGCGCGCGGTTGAGCGCGGTGGAGGCGCGGTAGAAACGCTCGTGCTCGTGCTTCGAGCGCTCCACGGCCTGGAACACGCGCTCGGACTGCACGATGCGCATGATCTGCGCCGCTGCAGCGCCGATGAGCTCGACCTCGATGGCACTGAAGGCGGGTCCGGTGGCGCGATCGCCGACCAGCAGGCCGCGCAGGGTCTTGCCCTCGAAGATGGGCACCCCCGCGAAGGCCGAAACCTCCTCGGGTCCCTGGTAGTACGGCAGAAGCGCCGGCTTGGGCGATTCAAGCACGCACGGCCGGCCTTCCTTGAGCACCGCCGCGAACACGCCCGCACGCGCCGACAGCGCCCCCTCGGCCAGGTTGTGCGCCGAGGTCGACAGCTCCTTGAGCTTGAGCTTTTCGCCGCTGCTGTCGAGCCACAAAAGTGCGCAGGTCTTGAGGCCGAGCGAATGGCGCAGAAGCTCGATGGTGTGGAAGAGCTGCTGACGGATGGTCTCGATGGAGCCTTGCGAGAGTTTTTCCTCTTCTTCGGCACGCGTGCGCAGGCGGCTTGCAACGGTGAGCCCGGGTGAAATGAGGCGAAAATCGCGCGCCTCTTCGCGCATGGAAAGGACTTCGTCTTCCAGTCGTTTGCGGTGCTCGCGGCGCTGGCGCGCCACTTCGGCGTGCAAGAAGGAGACGTTCAGAACGGCGAATACGGCGATGAAACCGGCGTGCCCAGGAAAGGCAGCGGCCGCGCCCGGCGCGGCGCCAGGCCCGAATGCCAGAACAGCCTCGAACCCCAGCGCAGCCACGGCCAGCAGCGTGCCGGTCTTCAAGGGATGGAAGGTGACGAGGAAGCTGACCAGGGCATAGACCAACGGGTAGATGGGCGACAGGCTTCCGCCCAGCACCGACAGAAAGACGTAGGTCGCGGACAGTAGCAACAAGCCGAGCTCGACGTCCGAGAGCATCTCTCGCCGGGGGCTGCGCCGTCGCTCGCCGGTGGACACGCGCGCCGCCACCTTGATGGCCAAGGCGCCCGCTAGCAGTGCCGCCACCAGGGCGCGCGCATAGTCCGCGCTGGGCTGGCGCAGATCGGGGAACCACCCCTTCCACAGCAGCGCCACCACGCCAAACACCAGGGCCGTGCCCCACAACGCGCGGAACGCACGGCGGATCTCGAAGGCCGCCCGCGCGCAGTGTTTTCGCATCCTCATGGACCGCGCCCCAGCTCGAAGATGATCTCGCCTGGCTTGACCCAGCCGAGGTCGGCACGGGCCACGTTTTCCACTGCGCGCGTGCCTGTGCGCAAGGCCTCGGCCTCGCGGAACAGGCGTTCGTTTTCGGCGCGCAGTTTCGCATTCCTGACCTCGGTCGCGGCCACATCGCGACGCAGTTGCAGGTAGCGCGCGAACCCCGACTGGGCATAGAGGTAGTACGGTCCATAGCCGAAGGTCGCGGCCAACATCGCCGCTGCCAGTCCTCGCAAAATCCAAGCGTTTCCGATGCGACTCTTGCGACTCATGGTGGGCTTGCCCAGTATCCGGGCGCGGCCCCTGCCCCGCAATTTTCTTGCTCGTTTGCGACGCCGGTCAAAACACGAATGGCACCACAGCGCGTCGAGCGGGCGGGTAGTCGGGAAACTTTTCGCGGTACCAGCGGTGGTGGTGAAGCGCGCGCGGCACCAGGTTGGCAGCCGTCCAAAGCGCGAAGAGCAGGCCACCGGGCGACCACGTGGCCAGGGCGAAACCCGACCACTCGACGATTTCGCCAAGATAATTCGGGCAAGACACGAACCGAAAGAGCACGCCTCGCGGCAGGGCGCGCTGTCCCCCAGATGCACGGCGGAGGCGGCGCAACTTGCGGTCGGCAAGAACGTGAAGGCTGAAACCAAAGAAGAACAGACCGGATCCCACGACGAATTCAGGGGAAGCCAGCCACGTCAGGGCACGCGGTTCGGCTAGGGAAAACAGCCAACGTCCGTTGAGATAGGCGTTCACCACATTGAATAGCGCGCCCGAGGCCAGCACCAAGAGCGGCATGGGTCGCGATGTCCCGGGCAAGAGCAGCGGAAACAGGAATGCCCGATAGAGGTAGTGGCACAGCCAAAGCGCGAGAAAAACACTGGCGGCGCCGTGCGGGCGGCGGCCGAGGAGAAAAAACAAGATCATCAGCAGCGGCGACGGCGCCTCCATGAGCAGCCAGGCCAGACGCGCGCCGACGAGGGGTCCGAAGCCTTGGCGGGTGTGTCTGCCATAGGGAGCTGGCCTGAGCAGCAGATACGGCACCACGGTGATGGCCACCACGGCCCACACGCACCAGAGAATGAAATAGAAGCGCAGCTCGGGATTCACAACCAGCCCTGGGTTTTCATCCAAGCGCAGGTGTCGCGCAAGGTTTGCTCGATGGAACGCGGACGGTAGTCGAGCTCGACCTCGGCCTTACGGCGGTTGGCCGGGGGCTGCATGCGCAGGACGCGCAGGGATTCCGAGGTGAACAATGGCCGCTGCCCGCGCCAACGCGCCCATGTCGGAGCGAAGGGCGCGGCCAACCTCGCCAGGACCATGGGCACCGCTAAGCGGGGCGCTGGACGGCCGCTGATGCCCGCCCATTCTCGCGCCAGCTCCACCAGGGACATACGCGTACCTGATAAAATATAGCGCTCGCCGCGGCGACCGCGCCGCTCGGCTGCAAGCGCGCCTGCCACCACGTCGCGCACATCCACGAAGTCGCAAGTGCCGCCAGCGACGAGGGCCGGCAACTTCCCTCGCCCGAGCGCAAGCAAGACCTCACCCATGGGCGAGCGCTGAAAGTCAAAAGGGCCGATGACAGCGGTCGGGTTGAGAACGACCGCATCCAGCCCGCGTTCTCCGGTCCCGCAGACCAGGCGCTCTGCCTCGGCCTTGGCGCGGTCGTAGGCGCCACGTGCCCGATCGTCCGGTGGAACCAAGTCGCAAGTTTCGTCGAGGACGTTCGTACACGGCTTCGGTCGAATTGCCTGAATGGAGCTGAAGTGAACCAGTCGTCTGACCCTGGCGGAGAGACAGGCCTCGATGACGTTGCGAGTTCCCGTCACGTTGATGGCGTTCACCTCGACGTCCGATTCCCACCCCGCCGAGACCTTCCCAGCCAGATGAAAGACCGTACCAACACCGGCGCAGGCGCGCAGCACGGCGGCGCCATCGAGCAGATCCGCGCGCACGACCTCGACGAGCAACCCATCAATGGCCTCGGTGTTCTTGTGAATCAAAACTCGCACCCGTCGGCCGCTGCCAAGCAACGCGCGTACGAGATTCGCCCCGATGTGCCCTGAGGCACCGCTGACCAATGCAGGAAGGTCTTCGCTCAAGCAGCTGTCCTCTGTGCCCTCTGTCTCCTCTGCGCTCTCAATTCTTCTTTAGAATTGCAAGCACGGCGTCCTTGGCGCACTTGTCGCAGTAGCCGAAACGCTGCTTGAGGTTGTCGAGCGTGGTGCGCACGGCGGTCACGGCATCGGGCAACATCTGGTCGGGGCCGTCCACCAAATAGACCAGCAAGTCCTGGTTGATGCGAGTGACCTGGCGCTTGCGCTCGGAGAAAAAAGACTCGCGCAGATCGGAGATGGGGCGCGGGAAAATGCTCTCGTAGTCGGGGCGCTTGCCTGGATTGTCGAGCGACCACGCCCCGATCTTGCTGATGACTTCGCCGCGAAAATCGGCGGGCGCCATGCCGCTCGACCGTACGCCCAGCAGCCGTTCCACGTCGGCCATGAATTCTTGGTCGGGCTCCTCGTCGACCCCGGTGAGCGGATTGGGAACCTTTTCGTGTTTCAGCCAATAGGACGCGTGGGTGATGTAGCGTTCGAAGTGCTCGATGTAGCGGCGCTCTTCCACCAGCCCCATGGAAATGCGAACTTCATCCGCGATCTTGGCCAGCAGCCGATCCCGCACTTTGTCGACGAAGGCGGCGTTTTCGTGGTAGCCGCCAGGTGCCGCCGGCTGGCGCAAGAATTCGTAGACCGTGGTCGCGCGTACGAGCTCGTCCAATTCATCAAGCACGGCAAAGGGCGAAGCGCAGGCATACTTCGAGCTCTGCGCGGCGTTCATGAGCACCAATTTCATCTCACGAGGTGAAGCGCCGCCGCGGCCCTCGTAGTTCATCTCGCTGTCGGTCTCGCGCGCGATGGTCTCCACCGCCGCCAGCAGCTCTTTGTGCTCTTCGTGCGAGAAGGTGTCGCTGCTTTCGCCCGCGTAGAGCAACGCCTTCTCCATCGGCCCCAGCCGCGCGATGAGATTGGAAAGCCGGCCCGAATACTTGTCGAGTTGCGGGCGGCGCAGACGCGTGAGCACGGCCCACATGGCGGCTACCCACGTGACGTGCGGAGCGATGTGCCTGCCGCTGCCCGCGGCGATACCGCGCTCGACATGATCGTCGTAGATCTGTTTCTCGATGCGCACGTCGAGCAAATAGGGCGCGCGCACCAGCTCCATCCGCCCCTTGAACGACTGGAACTCGGGCACTTCCTTGAAAGCGGCCAGAAAGCTCTCGTTCGAGGTGGCGAAGAAAACCGTGTCCACCTCCAGGGTGCCGAAATCGAGCGAGGTGGTCCCGTTTTCGACCACGCCAAGCAGGTACTTCCACGATTCGAATGGCCGCTTGAGCAGGTCCTCGAAATCCAGCATGCCGCGGTTTGCGTCTACCAGCTCGCCCTGCATCTCGAACAAGGACACGGTCTGCAAGACCGAAGGCAGCGCGGAGAGCGAGCGATCCATGGAAAGCTGGCGAGTGCGCACGTCCACTGCCATCTGCGGCTCCACCGTGGCCAGGGATTGCCGGTAACGACGCGAAATGAAAAATCGCTCGACTTGCACGTGGCGCAAGACCCTGCCCAGGTCGCCGTGATAGGCGGCGAGCAAGGCTTCGAAAATCTGGCGGTTGCGGTGCGACAGGTCGCCGTCGACCAGGGTGCGCGCGGGCCGGAAGCCGCTGGCGATTTCGCTGGCCAGGTGGGTGAAGACAAGCTCGCGGCGCTTGTCGCGCGGCAAGAGCAAGAGCGGATGGTCGCGCAGCTCGTCGCTGATCTTGGCCTCGATGAGATCCTCTTCGAGGTAGGCGTAGGATTCGGCATCGGAGACGCCGCCCTGCCCGCCCCCGAAGCCGATGCCACCCTTGCTAACGTTCTGAACCGGGAAAATCCAGTTGAAGCGGTAGAGCGCGCCCTCTTCCAGGTGGGAATAGTGCTCCAGGGCTCGCTCGATGCAGCCGACGACCGTCGATTTGGCGCTGCCGTTGGGCCCGTGGAGCAAGGTCAGGCGATTGGTTCGCCCTTCTCGCGCGAAATTGGAGATCAGACGGTAGATCGCCCCTTGCACTTCTTCCTGGCCGCGCAGGGAATCCTTGCCGGCATCCCAGGGGCAATCGAATAGGCAAAAGCGCGTGGCTTCGCCGCGCGGACCGCGCACCTTGACCGTGCCGAAGTGGTCGAAGACATCGCGCAGGTAGTGCGCCGCCGAACGCGCCTGCCTGGCCATGTCCTTGTGGAGCATGCCGACGTACTCGGCGTAGGACATGACGCGCCGATTGCGCGCGAACCCGTCGCGCATTTCGACGGAAAGTTGAGCAAGCCAGCCCTTGGGATCGAATTCTGGCGTCATCGATCATGGGATCGTAGCACGAGCCTGAGCCGTCGAGTGTATTCCCTGGAACGGCAAGGCACGGTATAGATGCACCACCATGCAGTTAGCTTCACATCCGGCTCGGCGCCACCGGCTCTTGGTTGGCGCCTGTCTTTCCACTTGTTTGACTTGGGCGCTCGCCAGCGGCGCCGCGCAGGCCAATCCGGGCAAGAAGGCCGCTGCCAAGGCCGAGAGCCAAGAAGGCGCCGAGCCCGCGTCCCCCGCGCCTTCGCTGCCGCCACCGGGAACCAGCCCCATGGCCGACCTGAAGAAGTCGAATGCGGCGCTGAAAAAGCTTTTTCAGAAGTCGCCGCCGTCCTGGTCGCCCGAACAGGACGCCAAGCGCTCCGAGATGCGCAAAATCGTGGGCGGGTTCCTCGACTTCGAAGAACTGGCACACCGGGCCCTGGCGCGCCACTGGGACGGCATCACGCCCAAGCAGCGCACCGAATTCGTCGGTGTCCTGCGCGACCTTATCGAGCGCAACTACATCAAACAGGTCCATGGACAGCCCAACTACGATCTGCGTTTCCGCAAGGAAGCCATCACCGACGGCGAAGCGACCGTGAACGCGACCTTGGATAGCTCCGCCGACGGAAAAAAGGTCACCGTCGAAATGGAGTACAAGCTGCTCTTTAAAGGCGGCAAGTGGCTTGTCTACGACGTGGTGACCGACGAACAGAGCATGCTCGAGAACTACCGCGCCGAGTTCAACAAGATTATCACCAAGGAATCCTTCGACGCCCTTCTCAAACGCATGAAAAAACGCCTAGAGAAGGCAGAGTAGCCGCGCCCTTGGTGTGAGACAATTCCGGTCAACGTGAGCTTCCAACGGATCTTCCCGACCCAGACAATCGCAACGGCGGTCGCGCTTGCCATCTCCGCGGTCAGCGGGATTTCGCTGGCCCAACCGAAAGCGCAGGCGGATCCCTCGGCGACGAAGCCTCAGCCGGCCTTGCCCGAACCCGCCGCCCCAGCCTTGCCCGCGCCCGCCCCACCCCCGCCGACCGCGGCGCTTCCCGCCGCGCCCACGACCAGCCCCGTGGCCCCGCAGGCCCAGGTACCACCGCCGTCGGCCCACGGAGGCGTAATGGCCGCGCGCGTGGCTATCAGTGAATTCAAGGTCGAGGGCGATGGCGCCTCGCCTGCGTTGTCCATGCAACTGCAGGACGGCTTCGTCGTTGGTGTGACCCGCACCGCCCCCATCTACGTGCTCGACTCGGTGGACGTGGCCCGCTACACGGACACCTTCCCCGAGCTGCAGAAGTGTGACGGCTCGATCTGCATCAAGCGTTTTGGGCAGTTGCTCGACGTGAGCCACCTCATTCGCGTCTCGGTCAAGGTGACGGGCAACACCTACACCATGACCGCGCGTCTGCTCAGCACCGAGGAGCCGACCCCGGCTGTCGTTCCCGTGGACACGGAGACCCGCTTTTGCAACGTGTGCACCGTGGACGAGGCTCGGCAAAAGATGATTCAGCTTGGAGACGAGGTGAAGCGCCCGGTTGAGAACTGGCTCGCCACCTGGAGACCGCCGCCGCCGCCCCCCCCGCCCCCGAAATCCTGGCGCCGTCCCATCGCTGCCGTTGGCCTCGCGCTTGGCTTCGCCACCGCGGTTGCAGGCGGGGCTATTTTCGCCAACGCCAGCAGTTCCGGCAATCGCTGGCAACCGGGCGTCGGCGGCCTGCTCGTCGGGTTTGGCGTGAGCGCTACGGTGCTGGGCTGCTACGTGCTGGTCGCCCTGCCGACAGAGCCAGGCAAGACGCCCGCCAGCCTCGCTGTAGGCGCGAAGTTCTAGAATTTCAGGTTGGCGCCTAGGGCCTGCAGGATTTCCGCGAAGGTCGGGAAGGACGTGGCGATATCGTCGCTGGGCACTGTGGTTTCCTCGTCGGATAGCAACCCCAGCACGGCGCCGGCCATGGCGATGCGATGATCGCGATCGGGCAAGACGCGCCCGCCCTTGGGGGCTAGCCCGCCGGTGCCCGTCACGCAAAATCCCGTGCTGGTCTGTTCGGTTTCGATTCCGGCCCGCGCCAGCTCGCGGGTGATGGAAACGATGCGATCCGATTCCTTCACGCGCAGCTCGCCCACGTCGGCGAACTCGGAACGGCCCTCGGCGAGCGCGCAGGCCACGGCCAAGGCGGGAATCTCATCAATCGAACGCAAGGCCAGATCTCCCGCGATTCGCGTAGCCCGCAGCGGACCCGCCCAGCGCACGCGCACGCGGCCCACCGGCTCGCCCATGGCCTCCGAGGACTGCATCACCTCGATGTTCGCACCCATGGTCCGCAAGGCGTCCAGCACCCCGGTGCGCGTGGGATTGAGGCCGACCTGCTCGACCGTCACATCGCTACCTGGGACGACTGCGGCGGCTACCAGCAAGAAAGCAGCGGAAGACAAGTCGCCCGGCACTTCCATGGCGGACGACGAAAGCTCGCCGTTCCACCCCGACGGATCCACCACGACCCGACGGCTTGTCGGATCGGCGGCTAGGGGTGCTCCGAGGAAGCGCAGCATCCGTTCGGTGTGGTCGCGCGAAAGGCCCGGTTCTTCAATGCAGGTCTTTCCGGTGGCCTGTAACCCGGCGAGGACCAGCGCGCTCTTGAGCTGGGCGCTGGCCACAGGCAAAACGTAGTCAATCCCGCGCAAGTTTCCACCCGCAATCACAAGGGGCGGCAGCAGCCGTTCGGGGCGTTCCGAATCGATTTGTCCATCGACACGTGCCCCCATGAGGCGTAGCGGCTTGGCCACACGACCCATCGGGCGCCGCGACAGCGAAGGATCGCCGGTGAGCGTGGTCTCGAATGGCCGCCCGGCCAAAAGCCCGCAGAAGAGCCGCATGGTGGTGCCCGAGTTGCCACAGTCGAGGGCGACCTTCGCTTCGCGCAGGCCAGAGAAGCCGCACCCTTCGACCAGAGCGCTGGAGCCCGAGACATGCACCGGAACCCCTAGCGCGCGCAAGGCAGCGGCGGTGGAAGCGTTGTCGCCGCCCAAGCCCAAGCCGCGGATGTCGACCGGCCCTCGACAAAGCGCCCCCAAAAGCAGGGCACGGTGTGAGATGGACTTGTCGCCCGGCACGCTGCAAACCCCACGTAGCGCTGGGCTGTGCCCGATGCGCAGGGTTCCCTGGGCCGCGCTCTCGATCATTGCTTCTTCTTCTCCTCGGTCTGGTTCTTGCGCATGCTCGCCATGGTCTCGGCCACGATGGCCATTCTGGCCGAAATTTCGGCGCGTTCCCGCTGCGAAATGTGCAGCGTCGCCTCGACACCGGTTTCCTTGGCGGAGAAGCGCAGCGACTCGAGCACGCTGGCAAAGCCAAACGCCGACACGATGGGCCGCGTGCGCGCGTCGCGAATGCGCTCGGCCATGCGCGCCGCCAAATCGTGCGCCTGCAATTCGGTGCGCACGTTGCCAATGGCGGTCACGTCCAGGTCGTTTTCCAAATCGATGCGACCGGCGAATTCCTCCAAGGCCTCGCCCTCGCCCATCTCCTGCTTCAGCGCCTGGCGCGTGGCCGGTTGCAACCGCACGTAGAGAGCGGCCACCGATGGAGCAGATCCCTTGTTGCGCGCAAGCTGATTGCGCAAGTGCTGAAACCAAGACTCTGAGTCGATGGCCCGGGCCACGCCGATGTTGCAGTCGATGGTGGTGCGCACGGCAACCGTCAGGCCCGAAATGACCGTGCGTTTGCTGAGAAAGGCCAGCGCCTCGTCACCGCGAATCAACATATCCGCCCCTCGGTAAGCCGAAGTCTCTACCGCACTTCCGGCCTGGGCGAAGGCCTTGCTGATGCGCTCGCGATCGAGTTTCCCCTGCGCCACCAGCACGCTGGCACCGTCGCGCAGGAACGGAACCTTGGCGAAGATCAAGCGGTCGACATCGCGAATTTGCTCGAACGAAGGCTCGCTTGCGCCCGCATCCACGGCGGCGATCTTGGCAAAGCTCTCACGCGTCCACGGCGAGAATCGTAGCTTGGCCAAATCAGCCCACAGCACGAGATCCGCCTCGGCCGGGACCATGGCCCAAAGATCGTCGTCGTCGGGCGCCGGACGGGGTATGGCTTGGCCGCCCGACGCGACCGTCGAGGTTTCCCCGCACGCGCCGGTCAGAAACAGCAAAGCCAGAAGTGCGCAAGGACTAGCGACCTCGCGCGCGGGCGACCCCTTCATTCCTTGACCAGCCGCTTTCGGCACGCTTGGGCGGCCGACAGGACGCGTTCGAGCGTCTCGCCATCACCGTCGGCCACCGCAGATTTGATCTCGGCCACGCGCGTTTCCAATTCCTGGATCAAGGGAAGGACATGCGCGGCGTTGGCGAGCAAAATGTCCCGCCACACCTCGGGCCCCGAGGCCGCGATACGCGTGGTATCGCGCAGGCTTGTCGTTGGGCTGGCCGCGGTGGTCGTGGCTTCGAGAAACGACATGGCCGGTGCCAGCGCGCCCGCGAGCGCGTAGGCGGCGACGTGGGGCAGGTGGCTCTGCGCCGCCATGAGGCGGTCGTGCGTTTCAGGCTCGATGGTTGCGGTCTGACAGCCAAGGCCGCGCCAAAAATCGTTGGCGGCCACGACGGCCGATTCATGGGCACTGCGGCTCGGACAGATGAAACAGACGCGGCCGGTGAAAATGTTCGCGTCGGCGGCTTCCACGCCACAGAACTCGGCCCCGGCCATGGGATGGCAGCCGACGAAACAGCCAGCGGGCAAAGCCGCTTCGGCGGTGGACACGATCCCGGCCTTCACGCTGCCAACATCGAAGACCGTGGTTTCAGACAAAAGCGCCGGAGCCATCGCGTGCATCAGGTCGTGCATGCTGCGCACGGGCGCGGCCAGCAGCACGACGGAAGCCCCGACCACCGCCAGTGCTGGGCTAGCGGCGACCGCGTCGAGGATGCCCATTCGAATCGCCGCTTGGGTGGCAGCTGGTGAAGGATCGTAGCCAACGATCTCGCCCACTATACCGGCCCGGCGAGCCGCCAACCCGGCCGAGCCACCGATGTAGCCGACCCCCAGGAGCGCGAGACGTGGAAAACGAACCTGTGTTTGCAAGACCCACGAAGACTATCAGGTTGCCCGTGCCGCCAACAACGCGGCCTTGCGGATTTTTTTTCACCGCCCAAAGCTCCCTTCCACCCTACTCGACGTATAGCCGATGTTCTCGAATGTAGTCCCCGACCGACTTGGGCAGAAGCCCGTCGACGAACCCGCCCGCCGCCAGACGGCGGCGCACCTCGGTAGAGCTCAGCTCAGGCATGGCAACTGGCGAGCCGCTGGCAAAACCACCCCGGCCAACCACGATGCGAGGCACTGTGCGCAGCAGTTCCTCGGCTCCATACCACGCGGGCAACTCGGGCTCGATGTCCGCGCCCACGACCAGATGAAATTCGCAATCGGGCCGTTCTTTGCGCAGTGCCTTGATGGTGAGCAAAGTCCGACTCTCGCCGCCCAGGCGGCCCTCGATATCGCTGGCGCGCGCGCGCGGCCCCAGGGCGGCGGCGGCCAGCTCGCACATGCGCAGACGATCCACATACGGCGCCAGCGCCTTGTCGAACGGGTGCTTCCAACACGGCACCAACCACAGCTCGTCCACCGGCGCGGTTTCAAGCACGTACAGCGAAACGAGCTGGTGTGCAACGTGCGGCGGATTGAAGCTGCCGCCGAAAAATGCCACCCGCATGCATCGACCATACAACAGGATCCGCGATCGATCGCTAGTTCAATACACCAGTGAGTCGCGGCGGCGATCACCGAAGGCGTCCTCGGCTGACCGCCAGGTGGTACGCAGCTCGTCGAGACTGGCGCCTGCGTCGATGCCTTTGCGAATCGCATCTCCCCCGGTAAGCAGATCGATGGCGGGATGGTCGGAGACGAACTCGTATTTCTCGGTGCGCCAGCGAAACGACTCGCCCGCCAGCGCGCGCAGCGCACGCAGGATCGCGACGCCAGTCAAGTACGGTCGAAAGGCCACTCGGTCGAGCACATGAAGTTGCACGCCGCCGCAAACCTGCCCGGCGAATTTGTGGAAGGTGGGGCGAAACGAAAGCGGCCTGAAGCAAACGCCTGGCAGCTGGTCGGCGGCGAGGCAATCGGCCAAGCGATAGCCGTCCACAAACGGTGCGCCCACGATCTCGAAGGGACGCGTCGTGCCCCGGCCTTCCGAGATATTGGTGCCCTCAAGCAGACAAAGCCCAGGATAGACCAACGCCGTATCCACCGTCGGCATATTCGGGGAAGGAAACACCCAGGGCAATCCGGTGGTATCGAAGAAATCGCTGCGTCGCCATCCGCGCATGGCAACGACCTGTACGTCGCAGTCGAGCGGCTTGGCAAACCGCCCGCCATCCCAGGGAATTCCCGCCTGCACCAGGCGCGCTACCTCACCGATAGTCAAGCCGTGGCGAACCGGCACCGAACCCAGACCGACGAAGGATTCAGCCCAGGGCGCGACCTCGCCACCCTCGATGGCCAGGCCGCCGATGGGATTGGGACGGTCGAGTACCAGAACGGAAACGCCCGCGCGCGCCGCGCTCTGCAAGCAAAGCGCCATGGTCCAGATGAAGGTGTAGTAGCGACTGCCGACGTCCTGCAGGTCGACGAGCAGAACGTCGACATCCGCGAGCTCGGCCGCGCTTGGCGCAAGGGATTCGAAGGATTCACCGTAAAGACTTGTGACCGGAATCCCGGTGCGCGGATCGCGATTGCCCTCGACGCCAATCATGTCCTGCGCCTCGCCACGAATGCCATGCTCGGGTCCGAACAGACGCGTGAGTTGGACATCCGTCGCGGCCAGAGCATCGATAATGTGCACCAGGCGGCTGCTTACGCTGGCGGGATGGCAAAGCACGCCCACGCGGCGACCGCGCAACCTACCGATTCCTTCTTCGAGAAAAACATCCAGGCCGGTTTGGACCATCGCGGCCCAAGCCTAGACGAACGCGTGGCCAGGGTCGAATTACGAGATCTTGACCGGTCGGAAGGAGATCTGGTTGCCCTGCGCGGTCAGCAAGAAGCGCACGACCTTGCACTCCCATTTCTCGCGCAGGCCGGCCTCGGTCAGGCTGAGCTTGGCCATGAAGGAGAGAACGCTCATGCCCTCGCTCGGCTGCCCCAGCTTCTGCAAGGTGGAAAGGTATTCGCCAAATAGGCGCGGGTAGTAGGCCGCTTCGCCCTCCTCCGCCAGTGCCGCCACCGTCGCGGCCGGCGCGCTACCGTCGGTCTCGGCAATGACCATGGCATCGGCTCTCCACTTCTGCTTGCCGCCGTCTTCTTCTTCCTCGACGGCTTCTTCGTTCGGCTCCTCGCGGCCGAGCAGGCGCGCCAGCATGACGTTCAGACTGTTGGACAGCCCCTCGAAATCCTGGCCCACCGGCTTGAAGGTGAAGTCGATGTTGCCATTGATGACCTCGGCAACGCCGAGCTCGATCTCGTCGAGGGGAGCGATGAATCGGCGGGCGGTCAAGGTCGCGGCCCCGATGGCGATCACGATGGCCAAGAGGCCTAGCCAAACGATCTTCATGCCCGCGGCGTGAACATCGGCCATGCCCTCGGAGAGCGAGGCCAACACCACAAACCCGCTAGTCTTGTCGGCGAAATTGCCCGGCATCGGGGCAGCCACGGCGGCGAATTCGCGCCCTTCGATTTCCCAGGTCATGACCGGCGTCGGCGTTCCCTTCTGCAAGGCCACCTCGGCCGACTTCTCGCCCGTGAACAGCAGGTTGCTGAGCGCCTGCGACTTGGTCACATCTTCCTTCGACTTGTCGACGCTGGACACGAAGCTGGAAGCGTAGACCTTGCCGGCGTGGAAAAAGCCGATTTCGGTGTCGAGAAGATCGCGGTTGGACTGGGCGGTTACAGCGCTGACCACCCACGCGAACAGCACTCCGCCTACCACCGTGTTGTCTGCCTTGACGACGGGCGCGATGGCGATTTCGTGCACCCGATCCTGCCAGGTCCAGACGTCCTTAACGGCAACGCCTTTGAGGGCATGTCCCACCGCCGGGTACTTGGCCCGCAGATCCAACCCGACATCGGCGTTGGGATTGAGATCCCGGCCGACGATCTTTCCACTGGCATCGAGGATGGCGACGATGTCGGCCTTGCGTCCGTCCTGTTTGAGCTGCTGATTGAGCTTCTCGCTGATTTCGTAAGCGGCGGACTGCCGCGCGGCCGCGTCGGCCTTGTCGAACACTGCCAGCACGTCGGCCGAGCGCGCGCGCTCGGCGGCGAGGTTGGCCAGTTTGAGCCCGCTCAGTTGGCTGATGTCGCGATAAATTCGCTGGGCGCGCGCCACGCGGGATTCCACGTTCTGGCGAATGGATTCCTTGAGCGTGGCTGTGATTGAAACGTGGAAAATGGCAGTCAGCCCAGCCAGGGCAACCGCAGCGATGAGGCCGATCTTCATACGGTGCATTTGATTCCTCGCACTTTTGGGAGTGGATAGGCTGGCGATGGCTTCCCACAAAACCGCGCCGGGCTCGCAAACGCCGCGCGAATTATCAACATCACGGGCCGGGCACGTCAAGCTGCCTTAGCGCCCAATGCACAACTCGGTCGATCTTGGCGTGCGGACAGAAACTTGACAGACAGGCGTCGTTATCCTACATGTAGGATTATGCATACATCATCGTGTGATACGGGAAAGAAGCCGAGCACGCAAGGATCGCCGCGCTGATCCCCGGCGCGAGATCGACGTGCTCATGAACAGGTTCCTCAACGGCTACCCCTACCTTTGTAGGGCTTCGGACATCAGTCGAACTGGCATGCGGATTCATCCGATCAGCGGCGCGGGAGGCGCGACACGTTTCGTCGGGCTGCAATTCCAATTGCCTGGCTCGGGCGATGTCATCACGGCGTCGGGTGAAGTCGTGTCCAGTAGCTCTCCTGGTGGCCCTCTTGGCGTACGCTTTACTCGCATGCCGGCGGTTTCTTCCGATCGTATTGGTCGGTTCTTGGCCGCGCACCGTTCCGACTAGCAACGCCCCATTCACTTCGTGCCATGTCGCCGCGAGGGTGCCGTCGAGCCATGCCCGACGGCACTTGTGCGCTATGGGGCCGCGCAATCTGGTTTGACAAGCGCGAAGTCATGCTAGAAATGCAGTCACTCGCTTTTCCGCCAAGGAATTTCTCAATAGTTGACTTCGGCCCTTGACAGGTATGCCCTGTCCTCGCTCATATCTTCATCCATCCCCGCGGAGAGAACCCGGGAGCAATTCGACCCCTCACGCACGGAGATACTGCCTTGGAGCAACCGAAAAAGCCCGGTCCTGGAAGAGACATTGCTGACCTCAAAGCCCGACTCGGCTTGGCCCGAGGCGGACTGGCCCCTGGCGGCGCGCCCATGCCGGGGCCCCCAAAGCCGGGAGCACCACTACCCGGCTCGGCCGTGCCAGGGATTCGGGCGGTTCCTCCGCCAAGTGCTGTGCCGAATCCCATGGCGCCGTTCCCCAGCCCAGTTGTGGCCCCGGTTCCTCAGGCAGCGCCCCAGCCGCCCGCGGCGCCGGCTTTCAACGATCCCTTCGCTTCCATGCGCCCGCCCGAGGGCAAGCATTTCGATCTGCGCTCCACCAGCGATGACGGGCGGCCTTCGGTGAGCGTGCAAAAAGGCGGTGGCCTGGCCAGCCGGATCATCCTGATCATCGCGGTCCTCGTCGCCGCAGCGGTCGGGTTCGGCTTTGGTGCCTCCGCCGTGGGGCGCCGCATGTTCAACGCTGCCAACTTCGGCGCTAAGCGGGTCAAGGCCGAGCTCGATGAAATGCAGAAGACGGTGACCAAGATCGGCAGCGCCGTGGCGCTCAGCCAGCAGCGCCTGGTCGGCTGAGAAGAAGGATCCCCTCTCCTACGACCCGAAGCTCATTTCACGGATTTGGAAGATGGTGAAACTGGATCCGCGTCCCGACACTTCCCGCATCTTCAAGGTGAACTACTACCTCCTCGAGGATCTCGCCATCGACCGTCTGATGAACTACTACTACGACACCATCAATCTCTACGGCGAGGTCGAGCGTCATATCAAGCGCACCCATGCCGACAAAGCCACCTTGGAAGCCTTCGCGGCCAAGATGGCAGAGAAAGGCGGGGCCGACGCAGGGAAGCCGGCCGTCAACTACGGCGTCGTGTTCTCGTCGAGCGGCAAGCTGGCCATCGGCAACCTGGTCGAGATTGGCAAGCCGGTCTGCAAAGGCGGGGGCGAGGCCTGCTCGGACAAGGATCCGATCGAGGCATTCCAGATCCGCTCGAACACGGGCGCGCCCTGGACGCCGCGGAAAATCGGGCCAAAGCCGGAAGGCGACAAGGTTGTCCCCATCGAGAAGACGCCGCTCTTCGATGCGGTCATGAACGGCTCGCCGGATCAGGTCCGCATGGAGCAATACAAGCAACGTTATAACAACATCCGCCAGATCCTCGCACGCCTCGGCTCGACGAGGAAGGAGCTTGGGGACGCCATCGACAAGGCGGCCGCTCGGCCCGATCTGTTTACGTTCTAGCCCGCATTATTTACCACCAGCGGGACACCGACGAGCTCGCCTGAACAGTCTGCACTCGGCTCTTTGGCGACGGCGGGCTAGCGGATTGTAATGGAAACCCTGGGAGGGTTTCCAAACCCGCGGCACCTGCCCTGCCACCCCTCGCTACGCTCGGCCGCGCGCGATGGTACGCGCCGAGCAAAGCTCGGCGGCTCCCCACGCGTATGGCTAGCCCGCACGAGCTTCATCTACCAAGCGTGGCTCATGAAGTCGCCAAAGTCAGGCGAGCCGCGAGTTGCGGTTCTTCGGTACACGTCGAGATCACCGACGACGATGTCGGCCAGCTCAGCATAATCCGGCACTCGACTATCGCGGATTATGCTGAGCTTGAGGTTTGCCTCCACCGTGAGATGACGTAGCCCACGCGGCGAGCGCGCTCGTGACACTGCGACGGCGAAAGGCCAAAGGCCCAAACGCCATCCGCGTTACGGCTTGCCGACGAACGTCGTAACGGACTGCGCGGTAAGGGAGGCGCTAAACGCTCCTGCCGTCACCGTGATGGCTGTCCCAGCAGCCAGCTTGGAGCTCGATGTGGTGACGTACGGGGTGACGGACGCCGGCCAGGCCGCGCCGGCGACGAAGAAGGAAGCCTGCTGGGCAGAGCCACCGTTTACCACGACAATGGCCACCGTCCCGTCCGATAGGTTCGAGAACGCCACCACCAGAGGTACGGTTCCTGACGGTTTGGCAGCGCCGCTGACGTCGACGCGGTAGTATCCGGGGCGCACGAACTTGCTGAAGTTCCCGAGCGCATAATACTGAGCGGGGGGACTGCTTGCATTCGGCACAAACGCCTCGGTCCACCAGTAGTGCCATCCGTTGACTCCGCCGGTCGAGAAGGCCGCGTAGACCATCGTCGCGATGGTGATCGGCCCCGTGTCACCCGGCGTACACTCTGTTTCCCAGACATGGTGGGTGTTGTTCGCGGGCGGCGCCGGACGTCCGTACGTGCCTGCGCTGGTGCCCCCGTAGTCATGGGTGGCGATCGGTCCGACGTAGGAGTCGGCCTTCGAGTCGGCGATGATGGCGGGGCCGTAACCGTCGCCGCCCCAGATGTTGCCCCAGTTGTCGGGCTCGGCCGCCAGCACCTTGACGGGCGGGCTGAGCGCGGCCAGCAACGGCCCCAGCACATCAATGAAATTCACCATCGTAGTCTTGTCGAACAGGCACGATTGGTAACTCGCCGTGAAATCAGGCTCGTTCTGAGCCGAGATGGCATAAAGGTCCACGCCACCGTTCTGCTTGTAGAAGGCGGGGAACGCCGCGAGGATGGCGGCCCACGAGGCGTAGGCGGACGTATTCAAATGCCCGCCGTTGTTGACGTTGTTGTTGTCCTTGTCTCCCGCGGGCGGCGACCAGGGCGCTGCCCACACCTTGCACGCACAGCCGGCAAACTTGACGCAGGCCTGACCATCGGCATACCCCGCAGCTCCCATGATGTTGGGCTTGCCGCTCGTACCGTCGATGCCGACGCGAAGCAGGTTGAGCCCAATGCCGTTTACCGGATCCCACAGCGCCGTTTGCATGGCTGCCGAAGAAGAGCCTTGCCACACGTCGGCGAGCCCGAAGCCATCCACAACCTGATAGGTCTTTCGCCGGATCGACTGTAATAGCGCCCGCTGGGGCAGTCCCCGGCGTCTTCGTACCAACGTAGACTGCGGTGCTTCCGCACGAAACCGGCGCTGCGGTGCCGCCGGCGCCCGGCCCGGACCCGCCAGCGGCGCTGCTACCGCCCGAACCGATGCTGCCACCCGAACCTGTGCTGCCGCCAGTAGCGCTAGCGCCGCCGGTTCCCGGCTGGCCACCCGAACTGCTCGCCCCGCCGGTCACTGGCTTCCCGCCTAGGCTGGTCGAGCCACCGGAGCTTGGCTGGCCGCCCGAGCTGGTCGAGCCACCGGAGCTTGGCTGGCCGCCCGAGCTGGTCGAGCCACCGGAGCCTGCCTGGCCACCCGAACTGGGCGCCTCGCCACCGCCTGACCCGAGCACTCCGCCGCTCCCTATTGGTAATGACGTGCTCGACGAACATGCGGCGCCCGCAATCGCGAGCGCTGCAACCGTTGTACGCAAAAAGCAGCTTGATGTCATGCACTACTCTCCATTTGAGATTTTTGACGGTCGGCATCTGTCATGGGCAAACATTCGCTGCAGAAGCCGTTTGCTTTGCAGTGGCAGGAGCGCCTGAATTCCGTTTAGCGGTCCTGCGCGCCGACTTCAGAGGCTCAAGCGGATAGGGATCACGTCGAAGGGCGGTGCAACGATTGCCTCCAGGGGGAAGCGAAAAGGCGGCTCTCTAGCGACGCGGACGCGGCGCGGGCGGGGCGGCGGTGGCGCCGTCCTCGGGCCAGGAATGTCGTGGATAGCGGCGGCCAAGCTCGCGTCGGATGCTGGGATAGTGCTTCTGCCAGAAGCCGACCAAGTCGCTGGTGACCTGCACGGCACGATGGTTCGGTGCCAAGAGGTGCAGCGTCAGCGGCACCCGGCCGCGGCATATGGCCGGGCCCACGCTCATGCCGAAGAAGTCCTGCAAGCGCGATTCGATCCATGGCGGCTTCCCAGCCTCGTAGTTCACCGTCGCTTGCCGGCCGCCGGGCAGGCGCACGTGGTCCGGAGTTTCCTCGCGCAGCATGCCCACCACGGTCGGCGACAGCGCTTGTCGCAAACGCTCTTCGACCGGCACGGCCGAGAACTCGGCCAGGCCGGTCAAGCCCTGGCACGCGGCGGTGAGCATGGCGCGGATTTGTTCGCCGTCGAGGAGCGGCACTTCGCGCTCCGGAAAGGCCGAGCGCAAGAGCTCAAGTTTTACTTGAAGTGAAGTGTTGGAACCACCGAGAAGGCCCCCTGTTGTCGAAGCGCCGGCCAAGACGGCCTCGGCCAGCATTTGGCTCGCTTCCGACGAAGGTGGCGCAGGTCGCCGGGACTCGTCGAGCACGATGGCGCCGTAGCAAAGCCGGCCCACGCGCTCGACCCTCCGGGTGTCCGGGTTCCATAGCGTCGATTCCGATTCCATGAGTCCGGCCGGGACCAGGTCGAGCAGCCAGTCGGGCTCCACCGCCACCGCCAGGCGTACCACCACACTCCGTCCCGCTTTCTGACCAGCCGGGGTCGCCCGCTCTTCCGCGTCCACCGCTACCAGCAGATCACCCGGCGGCAGGGGGCCAATTTCGGCCGCCCCGCCCGTGGCAAGAATGGCCTGGCTCGCACCGGGCGACCGGCGGCGCATGACACGATCCGGAAATGCGGTCAGCGTGGCCATGGCCAAAGCCGCATCCACCAACGAGGGATCACTCGGCCGCGGCGCGCTGGTCTGCCCCAAAGCATTGGCAAGCTGCCGGCGTGCCTTGTCGGCCGACTCCGCGGCGCGAGCGTTGACGCCAAGGGCGCGCATTCGGTTGTGGTCGAAGCGGACGGCACGCGCTTGGCCGAATCGGTCCAAGCGTTCGAGTAAGTCCGCACCTTCCGCGGATCCCTGGCGATTCCTGGTGTCGCCAAAACGAGCTCGGGCTTCGTCGCTGATGTCGCCCTCGGAAAGCAACGCCGCCAGGGCCGCGGCATCCTGGCCCACCCCTCGCTGCTCGCCCTCGACCAGCAGGCGCGCCAGCCGAGGATGGGCCGGAAAGCGCAGCATGCTGCGGCCGAGCTCGGTCAAAGCGCCCTTGCGATCGATAGCATCGAGCTTGCGCAGAAGCTCGCTTCCAGCCTCCAGCGACGCCGCGTCTGGCGCTTCGAACCAGTCGAAGCGACCAGCATCGCCGACCTCGAGCGCGGCCAGGGTGAGCAGCGCCTCAGAAAGATCGAGCCGGCGAATCTCCGGGATCTCGTACGGCCGCCGCGACTCGAAATCGTGGCGCGGATAGAGGCGCAAGGCGCGGCCCGGCGCCGTGCGGCCGGCGCGACCGGCCCGCTGCACCGCCGAGGCCTGGCTGATCTTGCCCACCGCCAGACGAGACAATCCGCTCCACGGGGAATGAGAGGCCGTGCGGGCCAGGCCGGAATCAATCACCGCGACCACGCCCGGGATGGTCACCGAGGTCTCGGCTACGTTGGTGGAGAGAATGATCTTGGGTCGGTCGGCCGGCCGCACGGCCCGCTGCTGCTCGGCGGGCGGCAGATCGCCGTGGAGTGGCAGCACCAGCAGATTCCGCGCCTGGGCGAACGGCTCCAGCGCCTCCCAGGCGCGCCGGATCTCGCCGGCCCCAGGCAGAAACACCAGCAAGTCGCCCTGGCAGCCCTCCTGGTGAACGCGACGGACCGCCGAAGCAATCCGATCGGCCAGCGGGCGCTCGTCCGGCGCTTCGGGATATTCGACGGCGACCGGAAAGGCGCGGCCTTCGCTGCGGATGCCGGGACAGCCGCCCAGGAACTCGCGCACGGGTTCGCTTTCGAGGGTCGCGGACATCACCACCAGGCGCAGATCCGGCCGCTCACCTCTCTGCAGGCGAGCGAGCAGTGCCAGCGCCAGATCCGTGGCCAGGTGCCGCTCGTGGAACTCGTCCAGGATGACGACGGACACGCCTCGCAGCGTGGGATCTACCAGCAGCCTCCTCAGCAAAATGCCCTCGGTCATGAAGCGAATGCGCGTGTGCGCGCCACCCACGTCCTCGAATCGCACCGAGTAGCCGACCGTTCGTCCGACCTCTTCGCCCATTTCCTCGGCGACCCGCAGGGCCGCCAGGCGCGCGGGCAAACGCCGCGGCTGGAGAACCAGGATCTCGCCCCGGCCAAGCCCGCCAGCGAGCAGCGCGGGTGGAACACGCGTGGTCTTCCCGGCGCCCGGCGGCGCCTCGATGACCAGGCTGGGCGACTCCGCAAGCGCTCTGGCAATGTCCGCCAGCAGCGGGTCGATGGGCAGGCTGGTGCGGGACAAGGGCGCGCTTCGGCCTAGGGGAAAAACTGCGCGCCTTGGCCGCGCTCGAGGTCGAAGTCGAATCGTCCCGTCGTGGGATCGCCCCCCAGCGTGCCGCCGATGAGTGCCTGGGGCTGAGGCAAACCGTTTTCGGCCGCATTCACGACTTCACTATCGACGAGGGTGAGCGTGAAGGTCGTGGCATAGAGCCGATCGCCAAGTTCGGCGCGGAACTTCGGATTGATGGGGTCGCGCGCTTGCGGCGACTTATCCCTTTGCGCCGCCCCGCCGAATTCCTGAAATTCCACCCACGAGCTCCAGCTACCGTCCGTCACCGTGGGGTTCGGTGTCCGCTCGTAGTCCGGTGGAACGGGGACATAGGAAACCGCAGTCGCCACCAAGTTGGCGGTGCACGTCGCCTTGAGCGTCAGGGCGGCGCTAACCGGGCTGTCGAACTGCACACGCATGCGGCCCGGGCTCGTGTCGGTGGCGCGGTAGCAGTTGGCCTCATCCCAGTCGTTCAGGCCCGTGGCCGAGTCGACCCGCCCGCGCACGCAACGAGCGACTTCGTACGAACTGGCAACGTCGAAGGTCAGCACATCGTTTTGCTCGATCTCCTTGCCCGAGCGCTGCAATCGAATGGTGAGGCGGTTGGTCATGATCACATCATTCGACGAAGTCGTGAACTCGCGCAGATCGTCGATGGGCTCGCCAGCGAAAAAACTTGGTTTCAAGTCAAAGGGCACGGGGACGGCCTCGGTGCCACACTGGTCGGCAGAGTAGCAATAGTCCCCGTTCTTCGAGCAACCGTATTCGTAGAGGTTTCCGCTGACGGCCCCGACGCCTTTGCCCACTGAACACCCGAGGCCCGAGGCACCCAGGATCGCGCCAAGAAAAACCAGCAACAGCCCACGAGCTTTCACGCACGGCTCCGACGGCGAAGGTTCGCGCCATGCTTGGCGTTTAGGCGATTCGCAAGGGAAACGGCTGCCATGGTTGGTTGGATTCTACCCTAGCAGTTTCTTTGCCCCGAGAAAGTCGAATAACGCCACTAGCCAGCCACGAAAACGCGAACAGTCAAGTTGCCCAAATATCCGCCGATGAGAATTTGAGCGAACGGCCGAGTCGGTCTACCCTCGGGGAGGCGCCTCTCGGCCCAGAAGAACCACGGTGGAGAGCCATGACAAAGTCGGACTTGATTGAGCGTGTCGCTGAACTGAACAAGGTGTCCAAGGGGCGTGCCGAGGCGCTGGTCAATGGGATTTTCGAGTGCCTGGGGGAAGCTATTCGCCGAGACGAACGCGTGGAAATACGCGGTCTCGGCAGCTTCGAGACCAGGCGCTATGGCGCCTACAAGGGGCGCAATCCGCGCACCGGCGATTCCGTGGCCGTGCAGCCCAAGCGCCTTCCCTTCTTCAAGGCGGGCAAAGAGCTCAAGGATCTCATCAACGCCAAGCTACGCCGAACCCAGGAAATGCCCATCATCGAGCTGGGCAAGTCGCCTTCGAACTCGCAGTCTGCGACCGACCTACCCACGGCGGCTTCGTCGCGAGCGCAGTAAGGTCCGCCCTAATGCCGCCGCGGACCATCGCGAAATAGGCAAACGCAAGCAGGCCGGGTATTCTGCTTTACGTCGCCCCCACCAGCGACGAGTCTTGACCTTGGTGTTTCCATGAACGAGCAGAGCGGATCCTTGCTTCTCGTTGCCGTCGGTTCGGGACTTCCCTCTCCACTGGCCGACGTTGCGTTGATTGTCGGGATCGCGGCGCTCCTGGCCATCGTCTTCCAGCGCCTTGGCCTGCCCATCGTGCTCGGCTATCTCTTGGCCGGGTTGCTGGTGGGGCCGCACCTGCCCACCGGATTCACGGTCAGCCCCGCCCTCGCCCATCCCCTGTCGGACGTCGGAGTCATCCTGATCATGTTCTCCCTAGGCCTGGAATTCAGCCTGCGCCGATTGATTCGCATCGCTCCCAGCGGTGGCCTGGTGGCGCTGATCGAGTGCAGCTTGGTCGCCTGGCTCGGCTACTTCTGCGGCAGGCTGCTCGGCTGGACGGCGACCGAGAGCATCTTCGCGGGCGCCCTGTGCGCCATCTCCAGCACCACCATCATTGCCAAGACCTTCGCCGAGAAAGGCATTCACGGCCGCCTGAGCGAGATTGTCTTCTCGGTGCTGGTGGCCGAAGATCTCGATCGCCATCCTCATGCTGGCGGTGCTGACAGCGGTGACCGGCGGTGGCAGCGTGTCGGCGGGATTTCTTGGCCGGACCACTTTGCGCCTGACCGGATTCCTGGCCGTCATGCTAGCCGGCGGCATGTTGGTGGTGCCCAGGCTGGTTCGCCTGGTCGCGCGCCTGGGCCGCGCCGAGATCCTGGTCATGACCTGCCTCGGGCTCGCCTTTGGTTTCGCCTTTCTGGCGCAGCAGGCGGGCTACTCGGTAGCCTTCGGCGCGTTTCTGGCAGGCGCCTTGGTGGCCGAGTCGGGAGAGGCGAAAGTGGCCGAACGCCTGGTGCGTCCGATTCGAGATATCTTCGCCGGCGTCTTCTTCGTTTCCGTCGGCATGTTGATCGATCCCGGCGCCATTCGCGATCACGCCGGAGCGGTGCTGGTTCTGGTGGCGGTCGTGGTGACGGGCAAGGTGCTTGGCGTGGGGCTGGGTTGCTTCGTGGCGGGCCATGGCGTTCGCCTCTCCATCCAATCGGGCATGAGCCTGGCCCAGATCGGGGAGTTCTCCTTCATCATCGCTGGCCTGGGCGCGACGACGGGCGTCCTGCGTGGTTTCCTGTTTCCCGTCGCCATCGCCGTCTCGGCCATCACGGCGCTTTTGACGCCGACCTTCATTCGCGGTTCGTCCAGCGTCGCGGCCTACGTGGATCGCCGCCTTCCGCACGCGGTGCAAACCTACGCCGCGCTCTACGGATCCTGGGTGCAAGCCCTCGGCGAGGCACGCAGCCGGCGCACAGAGTGGACGCGAATCAAGCGCCTGGCCGGCTTTCTCGTTCTCGACGTGGTCATCATCGCCGCGCTGGTCATCGCCTCGTCGCTCGGCCGCGTACGTTTGGCCGAGCTTCTAGCAGGGCGCATTCATCCCATGGTCGCGCATGCACTCGTGACCCTGTCGACCATCGCGCTGGCATTGCCGTTCTTTTGGAGCGCCTTACGCTCGGCCCGGCGGCTTGGACTCTTGCTCGCCGAAGGCGCCTTCCCGCGCAAGAGCCGCGACGTCGATCTGGCCGAAGCGCCCAGACGTGCCCTGCGCGCCACCCTCGATCTCGCCATGCTTTTTGCCGCGGGCGCGCCTCTGGTGGCGCTGACCCAGCCCTTCTTGCCAACGTCCTTTCCCTTCGCTCTCGCGCTCATCGTTGGCGTCGCACTGCTCGCCCTGCCCTTCTGGCGCAGCACCACCAACCTGCAAGGCCACGTGCGTGCCGGCACGCAAGCGATTTTGGAAACCCTGGTCGCGCAGAGTCGCAGCGGCAAGCCGGCTTCGACCAACATCGAGGATCTGCGCGCCATGCTTCCCGGCATCGGCGAGCCTACGGCGGTCCCCATTGGCGGTGGCGCGATGTGCGTCGGGCGCAGCCTCAAGGAACTGAATCTGCGCGGCCTCACCGGTGCCACCGTGCTCGCCATCGAGCGCGGTCCGGGAGAGGGTGTCTTTCCCAGCGCCGACGAGGTTCTTCGCGAGCATGACTTGCTCATTCTCACAGGCACCCACGAAGCCGTCACCGCCGCCTGCGAGCTGCTGAGGCAGACGAGCAAACCAGTGCTCGTTGCTAGCGACGGCGACCTGATCGGGTAGCGAATCTGGGAATCAAACACAGAGAGCACAGAGGACACAGAGGCTTGAAAAGAAGGGTTTTCCGGATCCTGAATTCAACTCCTTCTGCTCTCTGCGTTCTCTGTGTTCAACCTCCGTCGCGTGGTTTGGGGGCGCCGCTGGGGACGGCTTCGGCGGCCTTTTGCTCGAAGTACGAAGCCGGCTTGGCCCTGGACAGATCGAGCTCGAAGTCAGGAACATGGGTGCGACCGAGCACGGCGAGAAGCTCGTCGATCTCCCGTCCGGAAAGGCCTTTGGCTTCCATGTCGGCGCGAGATAGGTTCGCAGGATCGGCCGAAACCCCGCCATCGGCACTGCGTACCAGGGAGCGCAACACATCCAGCTCCATGCGCGACAGGTGCGCACCGCACACGTCGTAGTCGATCCACGCCTCATAGGACAGCGGCGCCACGCGCTTGAGCATGCCCGCCATCACGCGGCCGAATTCCTGGATCTCCCACTGCGCGTGCCCGTCTACCCGCAAGGTTAGAAAGTGCAGCAAATTGTGCAGGTCGATCTTCCAGTACCACTGCGTGTACGTGGACAACGGCAGATCGATGCGGGCGATCTCGCGCGCGACCTCGTGCCCGTTCAGCCATTCGTAGGTCGCGACCGCGTCGGCGCGCAGCGCCTGCCAGCGCTGGAAAGCCTCCGCACGCAAGCCGGCGTCGAGCGGCGCCCCTGCCCGGCCCTGGTGATTCTGCGCGCTTTGTGCCAGCAGTTGCTCCTCGGGCGGCTGATAGAAAAGCATGGGCATCAAGCTGTACCGTCCCGACATCTCGTTCACATTGGCGGTGCGGTGGCGAATCCACTGGCGCGCCACGAAGATGGGCATCGAACAATGGAATTTCAGCTCGACCATCTCGCTGGGCGTGGTGTGCTTGTGCCGGCGCAGGTAGCGCACCAGCCCACGCGTCTGGCTCAGCTTGCGCGTGCCATAGCCATAGCTCACGCGTGCCGCGCGCACGATGTCCTCGTCGCTGCCCATGTAGTCGACCAGGGCCACGAAGCCGTGGTCGAGCACGGGAAAATAGCGTCCCAGAATCTCCTCGGCACCAGGGCTAACGCTTCGTCGGGTTGGCTTCTCTTGTGCTTCGTCTGCCACCAGTCGACCCTAGCACGAAGCGATTTCGAAGGGCATCCTACGCCTGCCGGGCCACCCCACTGTCGAGCACTTCGCGAACCTTTCTGGTCGAGATCGGCGGCACCGAACGGCTTGGCGATAAAGTGCGCGCCAGGCGCAAGGGTGCCGTGGTGGGCGATGGCGTCGTCGGTGTAGCCGGACATGTAAAGAACCTTGATCCCGCGACGAAGCGCCGACACGCGCTCGGCAAGGCCCCGGCCGCCCATCTGTGGCATCACGACGTCCGTCAGAAGCAGGTGGATCTCGCCCTGGCGTGATTCACAAAGTAGCAGGGCCTCGTCCGCGGTCGCCGCGGTCAGCACCGCATAGCCGGACATTCCGAGAATCCGGCTGGTGATGCTTCGAATGGCCTCCTCGTCTTCCACCACCAGCACGGTTTCGGTCCCCCTGGTACTGGTCACGACGGCCTTGACCATCGGTGCGACCGCGACGGCGGTTTCGACGCGCGGAAGGTAGATCCTGAACGTGGTGCCGTGCTCGGGCTCGCTGTAGACGCGGATGTTGCCACCACTTTGCTTGACGATGCCATACACCGTGGAGAGTCCAAGGCCCGTTCCCTTGCCCAGCCCCTTGGTGGTGAAAAACGGCTCGAAGATTCGCGCCTTCGTCTCTTCGTCCATGCCGCAGCCTGTGTCAGTGACCGCGAGGAGAACGTAGGCCCCAGGCTCCACCGCCACGTGGTCCGCGGCGTATTCAGCGTCGAGATCCACGTTGGAGGTCTCGATGGTCAGCTTGCCGCCGGTGGGCATGGCGTCGCGGGCGTTGACCACCAAGTTCATCAGCACCTGCTCGACCTGGCCCGGGTCGGCCAGGACCACGCCAAGATCTGGTACGAGAACCTGGACATAGTCGATATCCTCGCCGAGGATCCGGCTGAGCATCTTCTCGACCCCGGTGACGATCCGGTTCAGGTTCAACTCCACGGGCTGCAAGACCTGCTTGCGGCTGAAGGCCAGCAGCTGCCGGGTCAGCGCCGCCGCGCGTTCGGCGGCCTTCTCCACCTCGCGCAGCTCGTCCTTGATGCGGTCGTCATCCTTGGACTCCTCTATGGCGAAGCCCGTGGAGCAAAGGATCACGGACAGCAGGTTGTTGAAGTCGTGTGCGATACCCCCAGCGAGACGACCGATGGCTTCCATCCTCTGCGCCTCGCGAAGCTGCGCCTCGAGCTTCTCGCGCTCGGTTTCGATACGCTTGTGCTCGGCCAATTCAACACGCAGCTGTTCGCTGATGCGGTTGAGCCGGTCATGGGCAATGGCGCGCTCCATGGTGTACGGGAGTTGGTTGAGATATCCGTCGCGCTTGGCGACGTAGTCGGCGGCTCCGAGTTTCAGGCTCGCGATGGCGGCGGCCTCATCGCCCATGCCGGAAAGGATAACGAACGGTGGCAACGGGAGACCCCGATGCTTGGCCTCCCGTGCGAAATCGAGTCCGCTCTGGTCAGGCATACGCAGGTCGATCAAGGCCACGTCATAGGCTGGCGGCTGCGCCAGCCGCGCCAATGCATCGGCACAGGTATTCACGACGTCGATCTTGAATTCGGGCGCCGTTTCGGCGAAGTGGCGCAGGGTCAAGTCGATGTCCATTGGGTGATGCTCGACGTAGAGCATGCGCGTGCCCGACGCCCTCGATCAGCCCTTGCATCTTCTTGAGACGATGCTCCTCGATCAGCCGGCGCAGCAGGTCCGGCAGCGAGGCGAGGTAGTTGCCGAGCTTGGGCACGTAGCAGCCCGCACCTAGCCGAAGTGCCTTCACCACCAGATTCTCATCTCCAACGCCAGTCACCAGGACCACCGGCACCTGCATTCCGCTGTGAGCGAGCGCTGTCAGAACATCCAGCCCCTCCATGTCGGGCAGGTGATGGTCGAGCAACAGCAAATCGCAATCGCCCTTGGCCAATCGATTGAGACAGCCCTGCCCGGTCTCGACAACTTCGATGGCGAAGTCGGCTGCGTGCTCGGAGAAATGGGTCCGTGTCAGATCCACATCCAGAGGATTGTCCTCGGCGTACAGAATGCGGAGGAGGTCACGGGAACCTCACGCGGGCGTCGGGAAATGGCGGCTCGTTGGTGAGCAGCCAGTAGAACTTGATCCGCTTCACCACCTCGGCGAACGCCGGGAAATCCACGGGCTTCACGATGTAGGAGTTGACGCCCAATTCGTAGGCCCTGGAGATGTCGGTGTTCTCCCGGGAAGTGGTCACAACGACGAAGGGAATCTGCTTCCACACCGGATGCCGACGGGCCTGGCGAGGACCTCGATACCGTCCACCTTGGGCAAGCGCAAATCCAGCAATACAAGGAGGGGCAGATTTGGGTCGTGCGGGTCCGTGTGGGCGGCAATGAACTGCACCGCCTCCTCGCCATCACGGCAGACGAGAACAGGATTGAGCACGCCGTGCTCGTCGAAGGCCTGGAGTAGAAAGTCGAGGTCCATGGGGTTGTCTTCCACCACCAGGATAGGCCGCGCGCGCGAAACCGCGGGCCGTGCTTCGACTCCGTTGCCAATCTCTTGCTCGGTTGCCATGGCGCAGATTCCTCACGTCCTAGGCTGCTTTGCCTGGGTTGGGTATATCCACGAGGAACGTCGCGCCCGCGCCGGGCGACGATTCCGCCCGTACCGTGCCGCCCACCTTGTCCAGACCTTCTTGACGATGGCCAGACCGGCGCCGGTTCCCTCGAACTCCTCCATGCGTACCAATCGGTTGAACAGTCCGAAAATGCGATCGTGGTACTTCATGTCGAACCCGATGCCGTTGTCGCTGACGGACAGCCGCCAGACGCCGTCCAGAGCTTCGGCCGCGATGCGCAGCCGCGGCGGACTGGCCTTGCGGCTGTACTTGATGGCGTTGTCGATCAGATTGGTCATCACCTGCACCAAGCCCCGTTCCCAAGTCCGCATCGTGGTGAAGGGGAGATCCACCGTCACATCGACGTGCTGTTCGGTGATGACCAGGTTTCGGTCGGACAGGATGGTCTGGACCAGGTCGCGCAGATTGATCTCGGTGAGCGAAGGCGTCTCGGCATCCAGGCGCGAATAGTGGAGTAGGTCTTCGATGAGGCGGTCCAAGTTGGAGGTGGCGGCTGAGAATCTGCGACGTGCAGAAGCGGGCGCGGTCGCTCATGCCCTCGCGGTGCTTGCGTTCGAGCTCGTTGGCGTAGCCGGCGATGCCGCGAAGAGGCGCCTTGAGATCGTGCGACACCGTGTACGCGAAGCCCTTGAGCTCGGCGTTCCTACTGCGCAGTCGATCGTTACTTGCATTCAGCTCGGCCGTGCGTTGCCGCACGCGCTGCTCGAGCTCAAGGTTGAGCTGCTGCAACTTCTCCTCGGCGTTCTTGCGCGCGGTGATGTCCGCGCCGATGCTCAGGATCTCCTTCACCTGCCCCTGTGCATCGAGCACGACCTTGTTGGTCCAGGCGACCCAAACGTGATCGCCGTTGCGCCGAATGTTCTCGTTGACGTTTTGCTCGAATGCCGCGGGATCTTTGCAGATCTCATCCATGAGCGAGCGCAGGTCCCGGCCGCTGCTCTCCGTCTCGGGGACGATGGTGCCCATCACATGACGACCACGAATCTCAGCTTCGGAATAGCCGAAGAAGCGCTGGCCGAACTCGTTGAGGAAGATGACCCGCCCGTCGCGCGTCCAGTGCAGAATGATGCTGTTGGCGTGCTCGACCAGCTCGCGGTACTTGCGTTCGCTCTCGCGCAGCGCCTGTTCCACGCGCTTTTGCTCGGTGATGTCCACGATGGTGCCGAGCAATCGGGCTGGGGCACCAGCTTCATCTCGATAGATTTCCGCCTGGGCATGGACCCACACGATGCCGCCGTCCGGACGCACGTGGCGGTGGACGATGTCGTACGGTTTGGCGCCCGAAATGGCGAGGTTGAGATTCTCGCCCGTGTAGGCGAGATCGTCAGGATGGACGGAACGGGCCACGAAGTCCGGCGTGGTGACCTGCCCTTCCGGTCTGAACCCGGTCAACTCGCAGGTCTCGTCCGAGAGGAAGATCTGGTTCGTCTTCAGATCCCAGTCGAGAAAGCCGACGCGCGCAACCCGCTGTGCCTTGAGCAGGCGCTCTCGACTGTCCTGGAGCGCCTGTTCCACGTGCTTCTGTTCGCTGACGTCGCGAATGACCTCGATGGCGCCCTGCCGTCTACCTTCTCGGTCGAACAAGGCGGCCGCTTCACCCCACAGATGAGCCCCCTGACCGTTCCTCAAGCGCGAGGCAAATGACTCGGCGTAGATCACGTCCCCTTTGCGTTGGACGTACTTGTAGCGAGCCTCCACTTCCGGCGAAGGCATGTCGAGCAAATCGACGAGAATCGGCCGGCGCTCTCCGAGGAATGGCTCAGCATAGGCATAGTCGCCTTGGCCAAGCAGCGCCTCTTTCCTCACCCCCGTCATGATCTCGCAGGCACGGTTCCAGGCAACGATGCGTTTGTCCCGATCGACAACGAAGGTGGCGTCGGGGAGAAACTCGATGACACTCGCAAGCCATTCTTTCGCATCCGGAGCCGCCAGTTCCTTGGCCGCTAGGGACGCCTCGGCCATGCGTTCCTGTCGTTCCAGCGCAGCTTTTGTCCCATCGCTCATCGCTCTGTCCCTTCGCCACTAACTCGAAGGGCGAAATTGTCTCACGCGATACCAAACTTTGCACGCGGCTATTAGCCGGCCATTCACCCGGCAGACAGGGGCGGATCGCGCACCGCCTGTTTACGAGAGTCTGTCCAGGCCGCCGGATTCGACGAACACACCCATGCGTCGGTACTTGTCGTAGCGCTGATCCTTGAGAGCCTTGGGCGACAGCGGCATCAGTTCGGCCAGATGATGGCGAATGGCCACCGCCAGATTCTGCGCCGTCACGTCGAAATCACGGTGCGCGCCGCCGGCCGCCTCGGGGATGATGGCGTCTATCACGCCCAGGCGAAGAATTTCCGGGGCGGTCATCTTCATGGCCGCGGCCGCCTCCGCCTTGCGCTCGTCGCTGCGGAAAAGGATGGATGCGCAGCCCTCCGGCGTAATGACCGAGTAGACCGCGTTCTCCATCATGAGCACGCGATCCGCCACGCCGATGGCCAGGGCGCCGCCAGAACCGCCCTCGCCGATGACCACCGAGATGATGGGCACGGGCAAGCTGGCCATGACCTCCAGGCTCTTGGCAACGGCCTCGGCCTGCCCGCGCTCCTCGGCGTCGATGCCTGGGAACGCACCCGGTGTGTCGAGCAAGCACAGAAGCGGATGGCCGAAGCGCGCCGCCAGATCCATCAAGCGCATGGACTTGCGGTAGCCCTCGGGCTTGACCATGCCCATGTTGCGCGCGAGTTTCTCCTTGGTCTTGCGCCCTTTCTGCTGACCCAGAACAACCACGGGCGTCCCCTCGAAGAATCCGATACCGCCGATCATCGCACCGTCGTCCGCGAAGCGGCGGTCGCCGTGGAGCTCGCGAAAGTCGGTGATGATGCGCGGGATGTAGTCGAGGGTGTAGGGCCGCGCGGGATGCCGTGCCAATTGCACCTTCTGCCAAGGCGTGAGATCGGAAAAGATCTGCTTCTGCAAGTCCACGGCCCGCTGCTCCAGGACGCGAACCTCGCGGGCGAGATCGTTCGGGCCTCTCGATCGATTCTTGAGTGCGGCGATCTTGCGCTGAAGCTCTACGACCGGGCGCTCGAAGTCGAGGACCGGAATTTCGGGAATTTTTTCTTTCCTACTTGGCATAAAGGGCTGCCATCCTCTTTCGGCCGCGGTCAACAGTCAACAGATACGCGACCCTGGGCCTTCTTGCATTGAATGGACGCGACCCTGGACGCGTCTCTATACTGACCACCAGTTGCCAAGGAGTGCGCCATGAAGACCATCGTCGGAATCACGTCCATGCTTCTCTGCGTCGGAACGAGCGCGGGCGTGCGCGCCCAGCCGGGCCCGGAGGAAAACCGCCGCGAACGCAGAGAAGAACATCGCGAAGACCGCGAGCTGCGACGGAACGAGCACGAACAACGCCGCGATATGGAACGCGAGCGTTTCCACGAAAACCATCCAGGACCGATGTATCGCGCCCGCATGGCGCCGCCAGCGATGCGCCACGAAATTCGTCCGATGGCGCCCTCGCCGCGACACGTTTGGATCGGTGGCTACTGGGGCTTCGAGGGAGGTCGGCACGTCTGGATGGGTGGCCGCTGGGATTTGCCGCCGCGGGCCGGACAGGTCTGGATCGAAGGTCGATGGGTGAATGAAGGTGGCGAATGGGTGTTCACGCCTGGCTACTGGTCGACGCCCGCGGCCCCGCCCGCGCCCGTCTACGCGCCAGCCCCGCCTGCGCCTGTCTACGCGCCACCGCCCGAGGTGTCCGTGTCCATGGCACCGCCACCGCCGCGCCCCGAGATGGCGCCACCACAGCCAGGGCCTGGCTACTTCTGGATCGCCGGAAGTTGGCACTGGGATGGCCGCCAACATGTGTGGTCCCCTGGACGTTGGGAAGCACAAAGGGTCGGCTGGGTTTGGGTTCCCGCGCACTGGGAACGCGGACCGCACCACTGGCGCTACCGTCCCGGCCACTGGCGCGCCCAATAGGCCAACTACGGCAAGGTGATTCGCCCGGGGGCGCTGTTGGCTCCGTTCTGGGTGTGACAACTATTGCAGTCGCCGGTACTTGCGGTACCCGACATCACCCGCTCGACGCCAGCGGAGTTCACGACCTTGGCGTTGTAGGGCGGTGGCAAGGTGGTCGAGGAGTAGAAATTGCCGACCGAATTGGGCGTCAACGTAACGACGGTGCCGTTGCTGCCGGTGACGACCACCTTGGCGCCCGTGCTTTCGTTGACCCCGTTGCAGTTGTCGGGTTCGTGTCCCGTCGGATAGAGCGTCCCGGCGATGACGAACTTTGGGGCTTCCCCACCCGTGCTGCCGTGGCAATTGATGCAGGCCTGTCCTGGTTCCATGGATGAAGACCCGCTGGTACCTCTGGTCCATGTGCTATTGCTGGTGCACTTGGGTGGAGCATTGAGCGGATCCGACGGAGGTGGTCCAGCGTCGCCGCCGCACGAGCCCGAGGGATAGCCGCTGTTGATCCAATTCTGCATCGTCGCGATCTCGGCCGACGTGGCGGCCGACGTCGGCGAGGGCGGCATGGGCGAGGTCGTGTTCTGCATCCGCTGCAAGGCAACCTGGGCCTCGGTCATGGCGGTGTTCGACACATCCGGCTTGGTCAAATCGGAATAGACAACGAGCGATCGGGGCGCACCACCCGACGGGGTCGTGCCGTGGCAACTGTCGCAGCGGTTCACGAGCAGTGTCTGGACGTCGCAGGGCAAGGTGCCCCCGTGAACGCCAGCGTCCGCCGCACCACCCGATCCTCCCGAGCCGCCCTGGCTCGACCCGGCCGCGCCTCCGGCGCCACCGCTACCTGCAACTCCACCGCCGCCGCTTGCGCCACCGTTGCCACCACCACCGCCCACGCCGCATGAGCCGTAGGGGTAGCCACTGTTGATCCAATTCTGCAACATGGTGATTTGCGCCGAGGTGGCGGCCGACGCTGGTGCAGGCGGCATGGGCGAGGTCGTGCTCTGCATCCGCTGCAAGGCAACCTGGGCCTCATTCATGCCGGGGTTCGAGGGATCGGCTTTGGTCAGATCCGCATAGGTGACAAGCGATCGGGGCGCACCGCCGGACGGAGTCATTCCGTGGCAACTGTCGCAGGTGCTCACCAAGAAGGTCTGGATGTCGCAGGGCAAGCCGCTCCCGCCGCCCGAACCGCCCGAACCCGCTTGGCTCGATCCGCCCGAGCCGCCGCTGGAGCCGGCTTGGCTCGATCCACCGCCGCCATTCCAGCCGTTTGAGCCACCGCCGCCGCTCCCCGCCTGCGGCGTGCCCCCCGTGCTCGCCACACCACAAGTTCCCGAGGGATAGCCGCTGCTGACCCAATTCTGCAGAGTCGTAACTTCCGCCGCCGTGGGGGTGCCCGAACCTGACGGCGGCATGGGCGAGCTCTTGTTTTGGATTCGCTGCAAGGCAGTCTGGGCCTCGGTCATGGAGCTATTCATCAGATCGGGTTTGGTCAAGTCGGCGTAGGTCACAAGCGAACGAGGTGCCCCGCCCGATGGCGGCGCGCCATGGCAACTGTCGCAATACTTGACCAAGATAGTCTGAACTTCGCAGGGCAATCCCTGGGCGGCGCTTCCGCCCAGCCCGCTCGACCCACCTTGGTTCGATACCCCGCCACCCAAACCGCCACCGCCCCCGACGCCGCCCAACCCGCTGACTGAAGGACGGCGATCAACCAGACTGATCTTGTCGCATCCGCTGGCTACCAGAACCGTCATGACGGCAAAAGCAGTCCAAAATACTCTCATTTGGGGAACCTCCTGGCGGGCTTCGCGGATGTCTTCCTTGACTCTCGATGTTCCTGTACCGCCAACCTACCGAATTCAGGCGCCCGTCAGCCGCAATCCCGTGCACCGGGCCCCAAAACCAGTGGGATTTTTGCCCACAGCGCGGCGGCCAACTAACCTCGCGCCATGGACAAGCAATTTCTGGTCGAACAGCTCGCCGAGCGCCTGCGCGAATCCGCCACCGTGGCCAGACGGGCCAGCCAAGTCGCGGCGGAAGTCGCGCGCGATGGCGCCACGCCGGCCGAGAAGCGTGAGGATGCCCGCGTGGCCCTTGAATTCTCCGGCCTGGCCAAGGGACAGACGGCACGTGCCGCCCGCGTTGCGGCCGAAATCAGTACGCTCGAAATCTTTCGTCCCGCCAAGCTCGCCCCCCAGAGTCCGATTGCCTTGGGCGCCGTGGTCGAAGTCGAGGATGAAGCCCAAGGGCGTACCTTCTTTCTCGCCCCTGTCGGGGCCGGCATCGAACTGACCGGTCCGGGGGGCGACGGCTTCCTGTCGGTGGTCACGCCTGTCTCGCCCATCGGCAAGGCCGTGATTGGCAAACGCGTTGGCGATACGGTCGAGGTGATGGTGCAAGACGAAGCGCGCGAGTGGACCATCACCTACGTGGGCTAGAAAGGATCGATTCCTTGGCCGGGATGCTCACGTTCGCGCGCAAACGGATGTCGCGTGACGAGCTGGCGGCGCGGAGCTCGTAGGTGCTGGGGTCGATGCGCCAGGCACCACGCTCGGAGCGCGTGGGATCGAAGTAGGCGAAGGCGCGCGGGGGAAGGTTCAGCGCAACCTCGCGCTCTTCGCTAGGCGCGAGGTCGACTTTGGCGAAGGCGCGCAGTTCCTGTTCAGGGCGAGCGGCGCCCGCAGTGGCGTGCACGTAGATTTGCACGATTTCGGCGCCACGTCGCAAGCCCACATTCTTGACCTTGAGGCGAACGCTCGCGCCCCGCGTGGGATCCCATGCGGAAACCGCCAGGGCGCGGTAGCTGAAGCTCGTGTAGGAAAGGCCGTAGCCGAACGGGAAGAGCGGCTCGATCTTGCGCGTGTCGTACCAGCGATAGCCGACCAGGTTCCCTTCCTCGTAGGCGACTCTGCCGCCGGCTCCGGGAAAATTGCCGAATCCGGGCTCGTCTTGCAGGCGTTTGGGGAAGCTCACGGGCAACTTGCCCGACGGGCTGACTGCGCCGAGAAGCACGTCCGCGAATGCCGCGCCTGCCTCCTGCCCGGGGAACCATCCATGCAGCACGGCGCGCACTTGATCGAGCCAGGGCATGGCAACGGCAGCGCCCGTGGTCGTGATGACCACCACTTTGGAGTTCACGGCGGCGGCGGCGCGCACGATCTCGTCCTGCCGACCGGGCAGCGCCAGCGACACGCGATCCGCACCTTCGGTCTCGTCGCCCATGCCATCGCCGACGACGGCAACCACGATATCCGCGCCACGCGCAACCTCGGCCACCCGGCGCAGAGGATCCTTTTCCAGCTGCTGCCACAGAAGCTCGGCCGAAGCGCCGAGACCGCCCTCGTAGTATTCCAGTCGCACGTCGTAGGACTTGCCGCCAACCATTTCCATCTCGGCGGTCCTGAGGGTCGGCGCGTGGTCGCCCCAGTCGTCGACGACAAGTTTGCCGTCGATGTACAAGCGCGAGCCATCGTCGGAGCGAAGCGCGAGCGCGTACACTCCCGACTTCGGCGGGGTCAACTTGCCCGTCCAGCGCGCTGAAAAGCGGTCTTCGGGAAGGCCGGGCGCTGGAGCCGCCAGCTCCCAATGGAAATCGACGGTGGCGTCGACGCGCACCAGTTTAGGCGCCCCTGCCCGCTCGGTTCCCGCGAAATACTCGCCAAGCAAGCCATGCCCCGCGTGACCGGGCGGCGGCGTGAGCGCAGAGGCTGGGATGGTTTCTAGTCCGTCGGGCGTGCTCTCGCCGGGCGCGAAGTCGACCCGGACCTTGTCGCCCAGGGCCGCGCGCAGCCCATCGACGAGGGAAATCTTGTGCGTGGCCGTGACGTGGGCACTTCCGCCGCCGCCGTCGACGACGCCTCCGCGCGGCCCCACCACCGCGATCCGTCGCAACTTGGCGCGGTCGAGCGGCAACGTGTTCATGTCGTTCTTGAGCAACACGAATCCGGAGCGCGCAACCTCGCGATTGAGCGCGCGGTGTTCGAGGGTGTCGGTGGCCTCGGGGTGCTCGCTCTTGTCCTCGTCCAGATGAAGGGCAACGATCGCGCGCAATTGTCGCCGGACCATCTCGTCGAGGTGGCGCGGGCTCGATCTCCTTCTTGGCCAGCGCGCCGCGAATCGCGGCCGGCGAGTATTGCTCGCCTGTGGGCATTTCGAGGTCGAGGCCCGCGCGCATGGCCGGCGCCAAGCTGTGGGCCGCGCCCCAATCGGACATGACCAGGCCGCGAAAGCCCCAGTCGCGCCTCAGCGCTTGGTCGAGCAGGCCAGGGTTCTCGCAGGCGTAAACGCCGTTCAAGCTGTTGTAGGCGCACATCACGGCCCAGACACCGGCCTCCTTCACCGCGGCCTCGAAGGCGGGCAAGTAGATCTCGTGCAGGGCACGCGCATCGACCTCGGCGCTGATGGTCATGCGATCGGTCTCTTGGTTGTTGGCGGCGAAGTGCTTGATCGTGGCGACCACGCCCTGGCTCTGCACGCCGCGAATGTAGGCCACGGCCATGCGCGACGGCGAGCTCAGGATCCTCGCCGAAATATTCGAAGTTGCGGCCGCAGAGCGCCGAGCGCGCGATGTTCACGCCAGGCCCCAGGAGCACGTTCTTGCCGTGCCCCTTGGCTTCACGGGCAATCGCAGCCCCCACGCGCTCGGCAAGCGCGGGATCGAACGTCGCCGCCAACAAGGCGCCCGCCGCGAACGCAGTGGCTTGGCCCACGCGCACGCCCGACCGGGCCATCCGTCATGCGCAGAGCTGGGATGTGCAGTCGGGGAACGCCAACCGAATCAAAACCGATGCCCGCAACCAGGGCGATCTTCTCGTCGAGCGATATCTGGCCTAGCCAAGCTTCGACCTTCTGATCCTCGATGGAAGTGCAGACCGGCGCCCCACGCGAAGGGCTCGGCAGCGCCGATGCGACCGTCTCGGCCATGCCACGCGTTCCACCATTTCCGGGAGAGCTCGCCGCGCAGCCGCCGACCAGTTCCGCGAGGACCAACACCAAGACGGCGCGGTCGCAGGCGTGGACTTTGGCTCTGACGAAGGAACGGACAACTCTGCTCATGATGCGGACTCCTTGCGAACGAGCGGCCGAATTCTTGCGGTCATCAGGATCGAGGCAACCAATGTCAAGAGACTGATGGCAGCTCCTATCTGATACACGCGCGTCGGACGCCAGGCCGCGGCGAACACATGCGTGCCTGCGTCGACACGAGCACAGACAACACCCGTTCCTGGACATGGGTAGGTCGCCTGGGGCGTACCGTCGACGGAAAGCGACCAACCCGGGAACCAGTAGATGGGCAAGCGCAGCTCCCCCGCGTGAGCGATCTGTGCGTGCAGTGTGAAATAGCCTCGTTGTTCTGGAGTTGGCAGGCGCGCCTCTGAAATCGGCACGCCGTCGAGCGACGCTTGCTCGGTGCGCATGAGTCGTCCCAAGGTTTCGAGATCGTTCGCCCAAACCGGACGGAATTCATCCTGAATGCTGGTGGTGTAGTAGCCAACATCGAGCAATCGGCGAAGGGCGGCTTCGTCAACCACGTAGGTTGCGAGCGGACGGCAGTAGCGCAGCGAGGTCGCGGCGAGGGTCAGGCAGGCGCAGGCCGCCAGCAAGACATCCAGGCGCAACCCGCGCCAGCGTCGCCGACGCGTGGCCGCGAACACACGAACCGCCAAGGCCCCCGTCGCCGCCACCAGCAAGGTGCCGGGCAGGTGCAAGCGCCAGGGGAACTGAAGCAGCGCTAGTGGTGTCACGATGGCCCATAGCCAAGCGGACAGTTCTGTGGTCAAAAAGGCGAGCGCCAGGGCAGCCAGCGCGACCCCAACCATACGCACGCGGCGGCGCGACGACGCACGGCCGGCCAAGGCGATGCCAAGCGGTGTAAGCAACAGCAGAGTGGCAACCTGCACGATTCCCAATTGTAGGGGCATGGTGTCGTTCGGCCCAGGCAACGAGGTGCCGTATCCCCACGCGGTGGAAATCAGTTGCCGCACATACAAGAAGTGCTGTCTGTAGTCGAGGTAGGCGTTGAAGTCGTTGGCCAGGCGCACGTAGTGGTGGCCAGCCAAGACGGGCAGCCAGAAAAACGCGGACAACAATGCGCCCGTGGTGCTGGCCAGAAGAGCACGACCAGTGCCGGCCTTCCGTTCTTGCGGCGGCAGGGTTCCTGCGAAGAGCAGTCCGCTAGCCGTAACGGCCGCGCCCAAGGTGAGGCCGCTGATGTTGTGGCAAAGCGCGATGGCAGCCAAGAAGACGGCGCAGGCTAAGCCATGCCAGCGACCTCTTCCGGCCACCGCGCGAAGCATGGCCCACAGTGCCCAGGGTGCCAGCGAGCCCGCCACGAGCTCGGGAAAGTTCCCGCGTACGTAGAGGTTCACGAGCTGATACGGCGCGAAGGCAAAGAGCACCCAAGCTACCCAAGCCCCAGCCTGTCCTCCCAGCTGGCGCCCGAGCATCCACGCGCCCACGGCCTGCCACAGCGCCGCCGTGATGGTCACGGCATTCAAGGCCGTCACCGGTGCAACGCCAAGCACATTGAGCTCGGCGGCCAGAGCGTACGACAGCCAGCCATAATAAATGAAGAGTGGATAGCCAAGACCGCCGGCGAGCTCCGGCACCCAGCGCGGGATGAATTCACCCGAGCGCCAAAGGTCGGCGACCAGCAGCACGCGCAGGGCGTGGTATTCGGAATGGTGACCGGCCAGGAGGTGCGGGGTGAAAAGCCAGCGCAAGGCCCACACCATGAGCAGCGACGCCGTTAGGGCCGCGAGTACGCCCGGGCCGCAGGCTACAAGACGGCGCCTCCCCTCGCCGGTCCACATCATGGTTCGCGGCGCCCTCACGATTCAGGCGGCCTGGCGACGGGTTTGAGCATGCGGCATTGTAGCCCAAACCGCTGGCTGTGATACCTTGGCACGAGTGATTGCCCAGCCAGTTGACGTGCACCAAGACCATGAGGCGGGCGGCCCGCTCCGGCGCACGTGGTGGATCATCAGCCTCTATGCCGCGTTGGCGTTTCTGGTGATTCCCATTTTTCCGCACCTTCCATCGGCGAACGAGCTCAGCCGCTGGTCGCTCACCGCCGCCATCGTTGAGCGCCGCTCGTTCGAGATCAGCCCGGAGATCGCTCTACTCGGTGACCGGATCATCGACGTGGCGATGCTCGACGGCAACCTATACTCGAACAAGGCGCCGGGCGGCTCGCTCGCCGCCGTGCCGGCGTATCTGCTGGCGCGCACCTTGGTGGGGCCACCCAATCGAGACAACCTGCGAGAGACCGTGACGGCCATGCGCCTTTGCATCTGCACCCTCCCGCTGCTTGCCCTGTGCATCTGGTTCGCGCTGTACGCCCGCCGCGCCGGGATCGCCACAGAGCGGATTGCCTTCGCCATCGCCATCATGTTGTTCGGCACCCCGCTGTGTGCCTACGGCATGCTTTTGTTCTCCCACGCACTGACCGCCGTCGCGCTTTTCGGGGCCTGGTTGCTGCTGTTCGGTGAAGGCTCACCCCACCTGCGTCTGCGCGAGTCCACGCGCGAGCTGGTGGCGGGTCTGCTCATCGGCCTGGCCGCCATCTCCGAGTACCCAACCGCAATTCCGGGCGTGGTCCTGTTCGCCTGTGCCCTGCGCCGGCGTGGCCTCGTCGGTGGCCTACGCATGGCCGCGGGGGCCCTGCCCATGCTCGCCGCGCTGGCTCTGTACAACCATGCCGTGTTTGGCAGCGTCTTCGCGTTGTCCTCGTCTTTCGAGCGCAGCGCTGTTTACCGTCAACTCAGCCGCTCGGGCCTGTGGGGCGTGGCCTTGCCGTCGCCTTGGATCGCCGCACGCCTGCTCTTCGACCCCAGCAAGGGCTTGCTGGTCTTCTCGCCCGTGCTTGTTCTCGGGCTCGCGGCCATTCCCGAGGCCCGCCGACAACTTACCCCGGCGGCATTCTGGTCCCTGACTCTCGCACCGCTGTCGCTCATCCTGGTCTACGCCGGCTATCCCAACTGGCATGGCGGCTGGACCGTGGGGGCGCGCTACCTGGTCCCCGTCGTGCCCTTTCTGGCCTACCTGTTTCTGATGGGCCGCCCACGCGCCGTCGATCCGTTCCTGCTCGGGGCCTCGGCCCTGGCCATCGCGCTCACCACTCTAGTCTTCCCCTTCGTTTCAGAGGGCTACGCATTCCCCTGGGCCTCGTTCGCCGCGCCCTTGCTGGCCAAGGGACTGGTGGCGCCCAACCTGCTGCATTTCGTGTCCCACACCGCCGCCGTGGCGGTGCCCTTTGCGCTGGTGGCCGCCGCCATCGTCTTGGCGGTCCAACCCCACCGCTCGCCGCACGCGATCACCGGCATCGTGGTATGGGCGCTGGCGGGCTTTCTGTGCGTGGCGATCTGGTTTCCGCGCGGCGACGGCTCACGCTGGTACGTCGAGAATGTCTATTTCGAGAGACTGGACGTCCTGCACCGGGCATACCCGCAACTCGATCCCAGGGTCTTGCGCCAGATGCAGATGGACCGCCTGCTGCCACCGTCGAGCTGGCCGTTCTAGCCTTGTGCTCACAATGCCGGCAAAGCGTTGCGAACCAGGTCGAGAAAATACGGTTCGAACCACTTGCCGGCTTGCGGGGCGCCGGGGGCAGCGTCGCGGTTGGCACACATGCCGTCGTAGCGCGGCTGCGTGGGATCGGAAACGCCGTCGGACTCGCCCGGCGGCTTGATCCAAAAGTAGGCATCGACGCCACGAATGGGCTCAGCCTGGGGACGCTCGCCCAGGCCCGCGCCCTTGACGTTGCACCAACTTCCCCAGCTGCGGCGAATGCCGCCCTTGCCGTTACGAGAGGTGTCGATGATGAAGCCCTTGCCCGGCATGCCGTACATGCTGAGGGTCTCGGCCAGCATCTTGACGTAGGTGAGCTCGTTCAGGCAGGGATTGGTCAGCGCCAGGGCGGCGCCGTCGCGGTTGGACAGGTGCGTGTAGTTCGAGATGTTGGTGGCGAAGCCGCGGATCATGTCCGGCCCGCCAGCCTCATCCAGCACACGGCGGAACACCTTGGCCATCTTCTCGCGATTCTGATCCCAGCCCAGCCAACCCGCATGCGCGGCGTCCAGGTAGACGCTCACGTTCTGCATGGCGAATCGCTTGATGGCGTAGACCACGGAATTGCGGTAGGCATCGGTCGAGGCCGCGCATTTCGGCACGAACTGGTTGGTGGTCATGTTGGCCAGCGAGTCGGGCTCGATGATGGCCACGATGGGCTGATCGGGGTGGCTGGCGAATTGCTCGGCGATGGGGTCGACGAACTCGGTACGGTAGCGGGCCTCGCCGTTTTCCTCGACGGCAAGCTCGCCGGCCGAGGCATTGGCCGCGCAATCGCGGTTGGGCAGGTTGCACAGCACAACCACCGCAAGCGTGGGCTGGCCGCTCGCATCCTGCTGCTTCTTGGCCTCGTCGAGCCAGTGCTTGAGGCTGGGCACGCGCGCGATCTCGTCCAGCCACACCGCCGTGGGATACTGCTCGACCTTGCGAATGGTGCTGGCCATGGCGGGAAACTTGCGCGCCGTGGATTCGACCTGCTCGACGTAGTCGGGGTTGATGAAGAAGCGCACGCCCTTGAAGGGATTCTTGCCCGCGGTCTCGCTGACGAAGGTCACTTTCGCGGGTTCGTTCTCGCCTCTATTCAACTTGCCCCCGCAAGATGCACCACACAGAACTAGGAACAGCGACCAGGAAACAAGTTTGTGAGACATGGGCAGACTCCTTCTACGTGTGGTGAGTCCTCGGTCTCGCGCCAAGGGTCAGAAATGCTCGCGGCACAGGTCGTTCATGGATTGATGCGGCCGATCTTGTTGCCCACCTGTTCGGTGAACCACAGGTTGCCGTCCGGGCCAACCGTGATGCCCTCGGGACCACTGCCCGGGGTCGGAATGGGGTATTCGCTGATGTCGCCCGAGGGGGTGATGCACCCGATGTTGTTCCCGGCGTCCTCGGTAAACCAGAGATTTCCGTCGGGTCCGGTCACGATATCGACGGGATAGCTGTTCGGGGTCGGGACGGGGAACTCGCTGATCTGGCCCGTGAGGGTGATACGGCCGATTCGGTTGCCGGCATATTCGGCGAACCACATGGCCCCGTCAGGCCCTACGGTGATGCCCCACGGTTGGCTGTCAGCCAGCGGTAGCTCGAAAAGGGTGGCTCGGCCATCGAGGCAAAGCTTGCAGATGTTGCCGCTGGCATTGCCCGTGAGCCAGAAGCACCCATCGGGTCCCGAGGTAATGCCGACCCATACGGCGTCGAGACCGCAGGAGAGCACCGTGGTGATTCCAACCGTGGCCATACGAGCGACGTAGTCGCCGAGATAGCCCGTGAACCACGGGGCACCATCCGCGCCGACGGCCACGCCCTTGGGTAGACTGGTATCCCCGGAAAGCGGGAGCTCGGTGACGGCTCCCTGGGTCGTGATGTAGCCAACCCGGTGCGCGAGCACCTCCGCGAACCACAGGTTGCCGTCCCGCCCGGCGGCGAGGCCGAATGGACCCGAGTCCTGCGTCGGCACGGGAAACTCGGTGATCGCACCCGCGGTCGTGATGCGACCGATCTTGTCGACGTTGTATTCGGTGAACCACAGGTTGTTGTCGGGGCCAGCGACGATGACGCGTGGCTGGCTGACGATGCTGGGAATGGCGAATTCGCTCACGGTGTGCACGACGTCGCCGCCACTGCCCACATTGCCGCCGGTCGCACTGCCACCGTTCGCGTTGCCCCCGGAATTGCCACCGACCACCACCGCTCCTCCGGTGCTGCCTCCCCCTGCCCCGCCGCCGCTCGGAGCATTCTCGTTGCCGCCTGGAGCACCCAGCATGTCCGAGCGCCCACAAGCGGTCGCTGCAAGCATGACTGCGAAGGTCGCGGATCGTAGCCCCATCGTTGGTTCCCTGTCTTGCCAACCATACCAAGGGCGACGCTGGTTTTGTGATCGGCTTGCTCAATATGATTTCGCAGGAAGCAGACCCGATCTTCCGCTGAGCGAGGACGATGCTGCCGCTGCCGCCGCCGGACCCCACAGCCTCGGCTTGCTGGGAGCGTATCGCCTCTAGTGACGCCCGCCGCGACCGCCGCCGAAGCTGCGTCCGCCGCCACCGCCGAAGCTGCGTCCGCTGCCAACCCCGCCGCTGGTTCCACCGCGATAGCCGCCCACGGCTCCGCTCGGAGCGCTGTGGTACATGCCGGCACGCGGACCAACCGCCCCACCGCCGGCATAGGAACCCGCGCCACCACCGAAGCGCGGACCACCGTACCCGCCCCCACCGCGGTAGCCGCCCCAACCATAGCCGCCACGAACGAGTCCATGGTACCAGCCGTAGCGCCAGGGACCGCCCATGCCAAAGTAAGGATACGGCCCCCAGCCCCAAAGCCAGGGCGAGGCAAGCCACATCCATCCGTACGAAGGATAGTAGACGTAGGAATAGGGATAAGGGTCATAAGCCGTTCCCTCGTAGGCGTACTGATCGCCGTACGGCATGTAGACCCAGCCGTATTGGCTGGTGTACACCCATTGCCCGCCAGCGGCCTGTGCCTGCGGTTGCGCTTGTGGCGCTGGGGCCTGCGGCGCCTGCTGCTGCGCCTCCGCGACAGGAGGGGCCGGGGGCTGCGCTGGCGGGGCTGGCGGAGGCGCGCTCGGCGCCGCGCTCGGCGGCTGCACCGGTTCGGGCATGGGAGCCGCTTCCGCTTGCGCAACGCTATAGCCTTGCGCTTCGTCGGCCTGTTGGGCACGAACGACCGTTGCCCCGAACAGCGGGAAGCACATGGACAAACAAGTGATGACGAATGGACGATTCATGATGCCACCTCCGGCTCACGGGTTAGACGGCCGGGACCTGCAAACAATTCTACGCCTTGCACGCGCAAGAGCCACAGACAAGAGCCACAGCAAGAATGGACAGATGCGAGAGTTGCAGCTCGCGCGCGCGGCATAGCGCTATAACCGACCCCAGCAATGGATTTTTCCCAACCTGAGGTCCGCCCCACCCTGTCTCGCGACGTCCGCTTGCTTTTCACGACGCGCATCGTTCGCCTCTTCGCCTACGGACTGGTTTCGGTCGTGCTTGTGCTTCACCTGGCGGCCGCTGGTTTGTCCGAAAGCCAGATTGGCCTCTTGCTGACCTTGACGCTGCTCGGGGACGCCGGAATCTCGCTGTGGATCACGACTCGCGCCGATCGGGCTGGCCGCCGCCGCATGTTGCTGCTCGGTGCGGCGCTGATGGTCGTGGCCGGAGTCCTGTTCGCCAGCACGCGATCCTTCGTCCTGTTGCTTCTCGCCGCCACGTTCGGAGTCATCAGCCCCAGTGGTAACGAGGTCGGTCCCTTTCTCGCGGTCGAGCAGGCCGCGCTCTCGCAGGCTATCCCTGCCCAGCGGCGCACCGCCGTCTTTGCTTGGTACAACCTGGCCGGCTCGCTGGCCACCGCCGTCGGCAGCTTGTGCGGCGGGGTCTTGGCCGACGGGCTGCAAGGAAACGGTGTCAGCCAGCTCGGCAGCTATCGGGTGCTCGCCGCTGGCTACGCGGTTCTTGGCCTCGGTTTGGCCGTGCTCTTCTTGCGCCTTTCCGCTGGTTCCGAGGCGGCGAAGGCCGCCCGCACCGAGGCGCGAAGCGCGAGATTTCACCTCGGCCTCGAAACCTCGCGCAACAAGGTCTTCAAGCTTGCCGGGCTATTCACCATCGATTCGTTTGCGGGCGGCTTCGTGGTGCAGGCCTTCGTCGCCTATTGGTTCCAACGTCGATTTGGTGTCTCGCCCAGTCTGCTCGGCGCCATCTTCTTCGGCGCCAATCTGCTTGCTGGACTGTCCGCGCTGATGGCCTCGCGGGTCGCGCGCCGGATCGGCCTGCTCGCCACCATGGTGGCGACACACATCCCGTCCAACGTGCTGCTGCTTCTGGTTCCGCTCATGCCCAGCCTGCCCCTGGCCATCGCGGTCCTGCTTCTGCGCTTCAGCATCTCGCAGATGGACGTGCCCACCCGGCAGGCCTACACCATGGCGCTGGTGCCAGCAAACGAGCGTTCCGCCGCGGCCGGCGTGACCGGCATCGCCCGCACCATCGGGCGCCTCGCTCTCGCCACTGTTGGCTGGTCCGCTCTACGCGTCCGCCGCACTGGCCAGCCTGCCCTTCTTGCTGGCGGGCGGGCTGAAGATCGTCTACGACCTGCTGATTTGGCGCACGTTCAAAAAAGTGAAGGTCGAAAAGTCAGCATAGCGGAGCTCGAAACAATGGCCGAAATCTGGAACTGATCTACGCTTTCCTCATGGCAAGCAAGACGAAGCAGTCCAACAAGGTCAAGCAGCGAGTCGTTGTCCGGCCAGCGCGACCCGTCTTCGCAGGCCCCATCACGCCTGTCCAGATCGTCCACGGCGGTGCATTGGCTGACGGTCAGGCGGCTCTTGTGCAAACCAAGTACACCGTCCCCACCGGCAAGACCCTAGCCATCGAATTCGTAGCCGTGTCGGGCGCGGTCCCAGATGGCCAGCGCCTGGGCGCTGCGGTCGGAACCAGCGTCAACCGCGTGATCGGGTACTACACCTTTCCCACCACAGCCTATCCCACCACCCCGGCCTATCGCACGGACTCTATCGGCAATCAGCCCGTGCGCATCTACGCCGACGCAGGCACCGACGTGACCATCTGGGCCAGCCGCACCGGCGGCGAAATCGGGTCTGCCGTCGCGAGCGTCGTTCTCTCAGGCTATCTGTTCGACGCGTAGGAAGATTGCCCACCCGATGGTAGTTCGAGATTGCTAATAGAACGCAACATTCTCGACCGTGAACTTCGCGGAACAACCTGGGCCGCCGCTGCGTGCGCCAAGCTGCCATTGCACGGTGAGGATCGTCGATGGATCGACCGCGGTAGTTGGACTGCCGGTGCCCATCGAAGCGAAGGGGACCTTCAACGTCACGGGTCCACCCGCGTCCAAGGCAGCCGGCGGACTCACCACCACCATGGGGGGATAGCAGTTCGAGTCGCTGACGAACGGGCAACTGCCGCGACCGGGGGCGTCTGTCGACGTGGAGTCGCCGCTGAAATTGGCCCCGACAGCAAGGGTGCAGTCGCCTAGATCGCCCGAGAAGTCGAACTTGACGCCGGTGTATTTCGATCCGTCGATGCAGCTCGATCCATTGAAGTAGAGCCCCGCCCCCATCCAGTTTTGACTGACAGGAGGGACGAAGGTGCCCGCAATCGCAATGCCGTTCCCATCGGGCGTCACTGTGGCAGTCGGGGCAGCTTGTCCGCTAGAGCCATAGGTGTACGACTGCCATTGATACGGAGCTGCGCCGAACAACAGAGTGTTTCCAGATGTCGTGCCCATGGTCGTAATCGCCGGGCTTGGAAGCGCCACTTTTGGACAGACGAATGACGCATCGGCGCCACACCCGTTTGTCAACTTGGGAAGGCCAGCGTCGGTCGCGGCCGTCGCGCCGGGTGCGAGCGGAGCCGGCCCCTGACCGGCCTGATGCTGCTCATCGCTGTAGGTCCAGCCCGTGGACGCGCCCTGGTCCGGGATCTCCACCGCGGAGATCGACAAACCCGGCACCGTATAGGTTGCCGGTGGCGGCGGCGTCGCCAGCCCAGTTACCTGAAAGGCCAGGGGCGCGGACAGCGAGCTCCAATTGACGATGATGATGTCAGTCGCGTTGTCCGCCTGGTTGCGACTGGCGTAGGCACGGACATTCGTCGGTGATTGTGTGACGTCGACGAGCGTGGGGCCGAAGTGATCGGCGTAGAGCTGGTAGGCGTAGTATTCGGGACGAGGCGTATGCAAAGGAGCCGTCCCAGCAAGGCCAAGACCCCACAGATCGTTGTCGCCAATATCCCAGATGGCAGAGGTCCACAGGTCATTGTTGATAGCGGTCCCCAGCATGTCGGCCAGCCACAGGGCCGAGCCAATCGTTCCCGGCGACCCACCCAGCTGGCAAGCCGTGGAATCGTACACGATGTTCATCTCTGTGATAGCGAGCGGCTTGCTGCCGTAGCCGGTTGCCTGCACGAGCGAGCGAATCGATGTGAGGAATGTGGCGAACGTCGTCGCGTCTCCGCTTGCCGCGTCGAGGGTTGCCTGCTTCGAATTGAACGGGTAACGGTGGATCGCAACGACGTCGAAGAGATCGCCGCAGCCTTGAAGAATCGGGGTCAGCCAATCGTTGCCGGCGATGTAGTGCCAAGACAGATCGGGGCCAACGATCTTGATCGTCCCGTCGACCGCCTTCATGGCCGTCACGTAGGCCTTCACCGACGCGCAGTAGTCGGATGGCTGGTAGTTGGGGATCGCAGGCTGTGCCGGGTCGGTCAGCGAGCCTTGAGTCGCGTACAAGTCGGGCTCGTTGCCGATGGAAAAGTACTTGATGCCGTAACCCTTCGTGACATTCGCGTACGTTACCATCGCGGCGGCCGTTGCGGCGGTTGGCGGGCTGCCGTCGATGTCGGCCAAGAGTGGCACCTGGATGAGAGGCTCGGCACCGATGGCGTGCGCGTACGCGACGGCCCTATCAAATTGGGTATCGTCGAAGGGGTCTGCGGTGTTGGCATCGTTGTTGTATCCACCCACGCGCAGGAGCGCCGGCTTGAGAGCGGCGATTGCGGCTTCCGTCCCGGTCACGTCGTCGCCGTAGCTCGGCATCCAGTTCCAGTAGTTCACCGACCAGGTGGTCGCGCGCGGCCTGGGCGCGGCGGCCGATACGACGATGGTGCTGGTGACTGCTTGGGCAACGAAATCGGCGTGGCTGCTGTCGAAGCTTCCGCCGTCGCCGTTTGCGAGTGGCTGGCTTGAGCAGGCGGCGACCTCGGCGAGGAGCAAGAGTCGGCACGCAATCGCCGCGGCTAATGCGAAGGTATCTGGCACTGATTTCCTATTCGCGGGAAGTTTCGTCACGTGTTGGTTCCTCCTGTAGGCAGTTGAAGCAACGGCCGTACCAACAAGAGTCCCGATGCCGCGTTGGCAGCTCACTTATTGACGAAGTACAGATCGTCGATCCAAATATCGAAGGGGACGTCGGTGCCGGGCTAGCCTGGACGTCCGTCGGGACGTCCGCGCGGACGTCCGCCATGAGCTCGCGTGTGCTTGGGAAGCGCACCGACCCGTTCGTTGAGCCTGGTCGGTCCAACGCCGAGCGCAAAGAACCTCCGGATGCGTCGGCACTGGCGTTGCCGCAATGATTGACGTTCTTGTTGTCGTGCGCTTGCGGTCTGTCGCATCTGTTCGAAATTCGCCACGTGCGAACCAAGGCACTCCCTCAACCAGCACGTTCCTTGGCCTTTCCAATCGTCAAATCATAACAGCCCCGGCCGTTGCTCCGACTCCGAATTTCCGTCGAGCAACTCGCGCACCTTGCGCCTCAGGTCGGTCAGACTGAATGGTTTCGTGATGAGGTGCGTTCCGGGATCGAGGGTTCCGTGTTTGTCAATGGCGTCATCGGTGTACCCGGACATGTATAGGATCTTGATGTCAGGTCGCGCTTTCGCCAGTTGCTCGGCGAACACCCTGCCCCCCATCTCTGGCATCACGACGTCGGTCAGTGCCAGATGGATCTTCTCCGGATGCTTCTCGCACGCGCGAAGGGCGTCCGCACCATTCGAGGCCGTTATCACGGTGTAGCCGGCCTGGGCCAGCACCTGCTTGGCCAGGTCACGCACGGCAGGTTCGTCCTCGACGATGAGGATAGTTTCACAGCCCGTCGTACGCGTGGCGACCGGCGTGATCGGTTGCGACTCTTGTTGAGGTTGCGGTTCACTGCGAGGCAAGAGGATCCTGAACGTCGTCCCTTTGCCGCGCTCGCTATGGACAAGGATTTCCCCGCCGCTTTGTCGGACGATGCCGTAGACCGTGGACAATCCCAGTCCTGTTCCCTTGCCTCGCTCTTTGGTCGTGAAGAACGGCTCGAAGATCCTATCGCAGGTTTTGGCGTCCATGCCACAACCCGTGTCCGTGACCGCGAGCATGACATGGGGGCCAGGCTTCGCGGCCGACCCGCGAATGATCAAGGTATCGTCGAGCTCCACATTGGCCGTCTCGATGGTCAGCTTGCCACCTGTGGGCATGGCATCGCGCGCATTTACCACTAGGTTCATGAGGACCTGTTCGATCTGGCTCGGATCCGCCAGGACACAGCCAAGACTGGGCGCCAACGATAGCACCAGGGCGATGTCTTCCCCGAGAATGCGATGGAGCATCTTCTGCAATTCGGTGGTCACGCGATTCAAGTCGAGCGGGACGGGCTGCAGAATTTGCTTGCGGCTGAAGGCAAGCAATTGCCGGATCAGGGTGGCGGCACGATCCGCCGCCTTCTTCACCTCGGCAAGTTGGGTGCGCCGTGGATCGCCCTCGTCGGTCGCATCGAGCACGAGATCGGTGAAGGTCATAATCACGTACAGCATGTTGTTGAAGTCGTGGGCGATGCCCCCCGCGAGGCTTCCAATCGCTTCCATTTTCTGCGCAGTACGCAATTGATCCTTCAGACGCTCGCGCTCGCTGTCGGCTTGCTTCTCCTGGGTGACGTCTCGGTGTAGCTCTCATTCTGACGGCTCATCAGCGGTGGCGGCGTGAGGCGATGTCGACGATGTTGTCGGGTAGAGATACGATCTGGACGTAGGTTGCAGCGAGCATGCGCCAGGCACGATCGAAACGGTCGCTTTGCTCCAAGGCGCGCAAGGTGAGAATGGCTTGACCACCGTCGTGGCGCCAGCGCATGCCAGAGCGCTTGAGTCTCTGTGAGACCAGCGTCTTGCACGCGGCCTCGACGATGCCCGAGCCGATGGGGAGATGTCGGCGAGCGAAGCTGGCGTAGCGCATACGATGGCGATGGTGGCGAAAATACCCGAGCGCGGAAATCACCTTGCGATTTCGCCGGTGATGCTTGGCCAGGTAGCGCAAGTGGCGAATGACTTTCTCCACGCCATCGGTGTCGTGGCGCAAGATGTGGCGATGCTTCTCGAATTCCAGTGTGAAGCGGACGGTGCCTTCGCCATGCACGGCGACCATCGCGTCGGCGAGGTGCTCGGCGGCATGGAAGAAATCCACGATCTGATAGCCCGCGTAGCCATCCGGCAAGGTGCCCAGGAAGGCCCAATTGTCTTTGGCTCCGTCTGCGATGGTGACGACGCGAAGGTCGGGACGGCGCGCGAGAATGGTCATCAGCTCCGCCGTGAGGCTGGCCTTGAGCGTGGGCTTGCCGGCTTCTGGCATGCGAGCGATTCGCCTGGTTAGCAGCAGCTCGCCAGCTCCGTCATAGAACATCAGCGTTCCACAGCTTGCCTCGTTGTAGCCGGTGGGTCCCTTGGCCAGTTTGCCCCGGGCGCGGGTGGCGGCGCATTTCTTTTCGCGCTGGCCGTCCTTCATGGGAATCAACACGCCGTCGAGGGAGACGGCGACGACCACGGCAACCGCGGGCACGCTCTCTTGGTCGCGTAGGCGCTTCTCGAAGTCGATGCGCTCGGCTTCCCAGCGCGCCGACAGTGCCTTGGCCATCCGGTCCAAGCTGGACTTCGATGGACACATGCCGCCCATGCGGACGAGCAGCTCCTCACTCTCGCCGGGTGTGAGGTGTGCAACCATCCACGCCGCATTCTGGGCTGCGAGCGGCGTGAAGTAACCGGCGACAACACCGGCACGCAACTCCATCGGGCACACCGCGCGTTCGCCGTCCTGTCGGGTCGAGTACAGCGTCCGTTCGATGCTGGCAGGCCCGGCGGCCGTCATGTATGTCTGCGAACAGCGAAGGACGCGTCGGTGTGGAACGCCGTCCACTTCGACTGCGGGTGCGTCGGTGTCGAGTCGGGCCAATTCCTCGGCTACGAATTCCGCCTCGGCCGCGGCGAAACGACGGCGCGCCTCACGCTCGAAGGTCTCGAAGTCCTTGTCGCCGGTGCGGGCGGCCTGGCGTTCACGCATGAACGCGCGCAGTTCATCGAGGGCCGTTGTCTGCTTGCCAACAAGTGCGGGAATCTGGGAATCTGTCATGGGGCATCCTCCGAGGATTTCGGTTTCGACAATCTCGAAGTACCCCGGCAGGCTCTGCCCTTTCAACAAATTACGCTGCCGGATACTTTGTCACCGGCCACGCGGTCGACCGTCCAATTCCCCTGTATTTCTCGGTCAATTCAAGATCTGCACCCTGACGTCTTTGATGACCTGGACCAGCGAGATGACTTCGCCATGTTTATTGATGGTCGGCCATGACACCAGGCTGTAGCATTTTCCGTTTTCCTCATACTCGCCCATACAAGGTCTACGCTCGACCACGGACTGCATGCACGGGCAACCCGGAATCGGGGCGCTTCTGCCATGGATCAGCTCGAAGCATTTTCGTCCCAGAATCTGGTCCTTCGACCGATTGAGCGCCAAGCAACCGGCATGGTTGATTTCGAGGATGTCGTATTCACGTGAAATCACGAACACCAAATCCGTGATGGCATTGAAGGTATTGCCCCAGCTTTCGTTCGAGTGACGAAGGGCCTCCTCGACGCGTTTGCGTTCGGCCAGTTCCTTCTGCAGCTCACGGGTTCGTTCCGCCACCAGATCTTCCAGGTGTTCCTTCACCAGGCGCTGCATGCGATTGGCCGCCTTGAGCTTCACCATGGCCCGAAGCTGCGCCACCAGTTCCGGATCGTTCCATGGCTTGCTCAGAAAGCCCTCGGCGCCAAGCTCCAAGGCCATCACCCGGCTTTCCTGACCGGTCCCGAGCGCGGTGAGAAAGATCACCGGGATGTCCTTCATCCTTTCGTCGGCCTTGAGCCTGCGGCACACCTCGAAGCCGTCGATGTCGGGCATGACGATGTCGAGCAGGATGGCGTCCGGATCCTCGGCCTTGGCGATTTCGATGCCCGTGGCGCCATCGAGTGACGTCAGCAGCCGATAACCCGGCAAGGCATCGCTTAGCACTGCCTGCATGGCGATCAGATTGTCCCGGCGGTCCGCGATGGCCAGGATCTTGGGTCCTTTGGCATCCATGCTCGTCTCCCTACTCGCCGTTCTGGTCCATCGTGCCAACCCTATCGGCTGGTTAGCGACGAATCCGAACCGAAATTCCACGGAATTTGCGAGCGACACGCGGCGCCGGCAAAATCGGCCAAGTCGGCCTATACTTCGGCTGCCCGTGACGACGGGTCTTGGGATTGGCGGTTCATGCGATCGCTGTTCAAGGTTGGGAGATAGTCCGGAGAACGAGATGGAACCAGCATCGCCGACATCCGCGCCTCGGGCTGGAACTGCTGTTGCGGACCCGCTGCGCCCACCGAGCCTCTTGCTCCTGGTGGCGTTCCTTTGCGCCTACTGTCTATGTCAGCCGTTTGCGTTCTTGATCCCTGACGTCAAGGGACTGGTGGCGGCCGTCTGGCCTGCGTCGGGTGTGGCCTTGGCCGCGCTGCTGCTCTCCCCGCGCCGCGACTGGCCCGCGTTGTTGGCCTTGTTTCTTGTCGCCGGCATTGGCGCCAATTTCACCATCGGTCGGCCGTGGCCTGCCTGCGTTGGATTCATGGTCGCCAACCTGTGCGAATCGGCCTCGGCTGCTTTCCTCATCACGAAATGGTGCGGCCCTCAGATTCGTTTCCAGCGCCTCAAGGACATGCTGTCCCTGGTTGCCGCGGCCACCTTGCTCAACGCCTTGACGTCCTTCGTGGGTGCGGGGACGGCTACCCTCTGGTCAAGGCCGAGCTTCTGGATCTTCTACCGGACTTGGTGGATTGCGCACGGCTTGGGGATACTCCTGCTCACCCCCGCTATTGTCGTATGGGCCACGGGATGGAGGGTGTTGCTGGAGCCGCCGCGGCGACGCCTGATTGAAAGGGTCGTCCTGCTTGCCATAACCATCGCGACGGGGATGTTGGTATTCCACCCCGATCTTTTCCACCTGCCCATCCCCATCGGGCCCTATGTCCTGTTCGCCATGGTCGTGTGGTCGGGCACCCGCTTTGGGCCGCTGGCCACCTCGACGCTGGTGATGATCCTGGCCCCTATGGCCATCGGCCTGGAAGTGATGGGAGTTGGACGATCGCCGTGGGGAATCATCGACCCGGCGAATCGTGTCTTCTCCACGCAATTGTTCTTTGGCGTTTTGGCCACGACGGGCATGGTGCTGGCCTCGGGACTGGCCGAGCAGCAACACGTCCAGGAGAAGCTCCGTGAAAGCGAGCTCCGTTATCGCACCCTGTTCGACGGAATGATGGAAGGGTTTGCCTTGTGCGAGATGCGCTATGAGGACGGCAAGGCGGTGGATTTCAAGTACCTGCAGGTCAACCACGCATTCCAGAAGCTGACCGGTCTTGCCGATGTGGCCGGCAAATGGGTGAGCGAAGCTATCTCCCGGCCTGCGCGAGAGCAATCCCGGCCTTCTTGAAGTCTACGGTCGCGTGGCCTCCACGGGAAAGCCCGAACGGTTCGAGGAATACTTGGCACCGCTCGACACCTGGTTCGAGGTGGCTGCCCACTGCCCGCAATGGGGGCAGTTCGTCGCCATGTTCGACAACATCACGGCACGCAAGAGGGCCGAGGCATCCTTGCGCGAATCGCTGCGCGAGAAGGAAGCCTTGCTCAAGGAGGTCCACCATCGCGTGAAGAACAACCTACAGGTGATCAGCAGCTTGTTGCGCTTGGAAGCCGACGGCCTGGAGGGACCGGTGGCAGAGATGGTGCTAGGCGATTTGCAAGGTCGAGTGCGTGCCATGGCGCTCTTGCACGAGAATCTGTACGGCTCGGGCAATCTCGCCGCGGTGGACGTGCCCTCGTACTTTCGCTCGCTTTGCCAACATGCGCTTCGCGCGGGGTTCGACCAGCGTGTGGGATCCGTGGACCTCAAGGTCGACGTTGCGCCTTTGCACATGGAAATTGGTCAGGCGATTTCGTGTGGCTTGCTCGTCAATGAGCTCGTCACCAACTGCCTCAAGCACGCTTTTCCCCGTGACCGCGGTGGCGTGGTCGAGGTCGCCCTGCGCCCCTCAGACGGCAGCGACGCATGGTATCTCGCGGTCAGCGATAACGGCGTGGGACTGCCCGATGATTTCGCCTCGAAGGAGCGCCGTTCGCTTGGCATGCAGCTCATCTCGGACCTGGGCCGCCAACTGCAGGGACGCATCGAGTGGGAATCCGTGCTAGGGACCCGCTTCACATTGACGTTCACACCGCGCAAGGGCGGGCAGGAGGAGGCGCATGGGTAGTGCACGCATCTTGGTCGTCGAGGACGAGGCCATCGTGGCCCGCGATATCGTTCGCCAGCTGGAGCGATTCGGCCACCACGTTGTGGCGAGCACAACGCGCGGCGAGGATGCCGTCGAGCTGGCCGCGCAACTGCTACCGGACCTGGTGTTGATGGACATCCAGCTCGCGGGCTCTGTGGACGGCATCGACGCGGCGCAAGCCATCCGGCGCAAGTCAAACGTGCCGGTGGTGTTTCTCACCGCCTTCGCCACTCACAACGTCTTGCAGCGCGCGAAGCAAGCCTCGCCCTTCGGCTACTTGGTCAAGCCCTTCGATCCCCAGCAACTTGAAACGGCCATCGAGATCGCCCTCCACCAACATGAAGTCGAAGCCAGCTTGCGCGAAAGCCGCGAGGAGCTCGCGACCATCCTACGCACGGCTACCGATGCCTTTCTTCTTGGCGATGCCCAGGGTCGGCTTCTTGATGTCAACGAGGCCACCTGCGCGCTGCTTGGCTATGCCCGTGAAGAATTGCTCGCCATGACCGTGGCGAATCTGGCGCCGGATGAAGCGCCAGAGGAGCTAGCGCAAGCCAAATCGCGCATCCTCACCTTGGGGTCAGCTCGGTTCGAGCGACACTTGCGACGCAAGGATGGCTCCTTTGTCGAAGTCGAAATAACTGCGAACAAACTGCCCATTGGCGAAGGGCGTTTCATGTCCTTCGCCCGCGACATCAGCGCGCGCAAACGGGCCGATGAAGAGCGTGACGCCACGGTTCGCATGCTCAAGCTCATCAACCAGCCCAATTCCCTTGATGCGCTCATGCGCGAGGTGACGGTCCTCCTGCGCGACTGGTCGGGATGTTCGGCGGTGGGCATCCGGCTCTCGGATGGCGAGGATTTCCCCTACTTCGAGACGCGCGGTTTTCCGCCGACTTTCGTCCAAGCCGAGCGCTATTTGTGCGAGCACGATCGCAACGGGCGGATCGCGCGCGATGCCGGTGGCAATCCCGTGCTCGATTGTATGTGCGGCAACGTTCTGTGCGGACGCTTCGATGCGACCAAGCCATTCTTCACCACGCGCGGGAGCTTCTGGACCAACTCGACCACGCGGCTCTTGGCCCAGACCACCGAGGCCGACCGGCGGGGGCGCACGCGCAATCGCTGCAACGGCGAAGGCTATGAATCCGTCGCCCTCGTGCCCCTGCGCGTGGGCGACGAAACCTACGGCTTGCTGCAATTCAACGACAAGCGACCCGATCGATTTGCGGCAGAGCGCATCGCCTTGCTTGAGCGGCTGGCCGACAGTTTGGCCATCGCCATCTCGCAACGGAAGGTTCAGGCCGCGCTCCAAGTCAGCGAGGAGCGCTTCCGCCGCTTGCTGGAATCGACCACGGACTACTCGTACGCGGTCGAGCATCGCGATGGGCGGCAAGTGCAGACCCGTCACGGCCTCGGGTGCGAGAAGGTTACGGGATACACGTCGGATGAATTCGCGACCAAGCCCTCGCTGTGGTTCGACATGGTGGTGCCAGAGGACCGGGCCGCCGTATTGGCCTTTGCCAACCGCATCGATCGAGGCGAGACGCCCGCGCCCATCGAGCACCGGATCGTGCACAAGAACGGCACCATCCGCTGGGTGCGCAACACCGTGGTATCTCGCCCTGCCCCCTCCAGTCACGGCTTCGTGCTCGACGGACTGATCTCCGATATCACCGATCGCAAACGGCTCGAATCGCAGCTGCAACAGGCGCAAAAAATGGAGGCCATGGGCCAACTCGCCGGTGGCGTGGCACACGACTTCAACAACATCCTAGCCACCATGTTGATGGAGCTCGGCCTCTTGCGCGAGGAGCCGGAACTTTCCGAGAGCGTTCGCTCGGCCTTGCGTGAGCTCGAGACCTCGGTTGGCCGTGCCGCGGGGTTGACCCGACAGATCCTGGCCTTCAGCCGCCGTCAGGTCATGCAGATGAAGCCGTTGCGCCTGGATGGATTGCTGGCGGACCTGCACAAGATGCTGGGGAGAATGCTCGGCGAAACCATCCGCGTCGAGCTGCACGCCGCGGCCGACTGCAGTCACATCAAGGGCGACGCCGGCATGATCGAGCAGGTGGTCATGAATCTTTGCGTGAATGCGCGCGATGCCATGCGCGCCAGCGGCCGCATCGAGCTGAGGGTCGAAAACGCGGTTCTTGGCGAGGCCGACATCGTGGGCAATCCCGAGGCGCGCGCCGGGCGCTTCGTTCGGCTGAGCGTGACCGACACGGGTTGCGGCATGAATGAGCTGGTTCGGCAGCACCTCTTCGAGCCCTTCTTCACCACCAAGGAAACCGGCAAGGGGACAGGGCTGGGGCTATCCACGGTCTACGGCATCGTCAAGCAACATGACGGTTGGATTGAAGTGGAAAGTCAGGAGGGCAAAGGCAGCACTTTCCGCGTGCTGCTGCCCGCGCTTTCCGTCGACGCCTCGGCCACAAGCGCTGGCGCCACTTCCGTCCCGGCACGGGGCCGGGGCGAGACATTGCTGCTGGTCGAGGACGAACAAAGCCTGCGCGCGGCCCTGGTCTCCATCCTACGCCGGTTCGACTACCGCGTTTTCGACGCCAGTAACGGCGAAGAGGCGCGGGCGCTGTGGCAGGCGCAACACGGGGCCGTCGATCTGCTGATCACCGACATGGTGATGCCCGGCAAGACAACGGGATTGCAACTCATCGAGAGTCTGCGCACGGAGAAACGGGATCTGCGCGCCATCATTTGCTCAGGCTACCTCAACATCCAGAGCATCCCGGATGCGGCGGGCATCACCGTCCTGGCCAAGCCCTTCGAGTCGACCGTTCTCCTGCGAACCGTGCGCCGCTGCCTCGACGAGATGGTTACGTCAAAAGCCAGCCCCTGATCAGGCGCGCCAGCGCCGAAGGCACAAGGGGCTGATAGGAACGAAGGTTGATCTCCTCGCGGCGAAACCACGTTCGCTGCCGGCGTGCATAGGCCGCGGTGGCCGACTTGATGTCGGCCACGGCCGCCTCCAAGGTCGAGGCACCGTCGAGGTGCAGTCCAAGTTGTTTGTAGCCGAGGGCTTGCATCGAACGCGCCGAAGCATGGCCGGCGGCACGCAAGGCGCGCACCTCGTCGAGAAAACCGGCGGACATCATGCGGTCGACCCGCGCGGCGATGCGCGAGCGCAAGCAATCCATGTCGAATTCGAGAAGCACGGAGAAGATCCGCACCGGCGCGGGGGCGACTGCTTTGTGGCGCCGCTGTTCGCTGATGGTGACGCCCGTCTGCTCGTACACCTCCAGGGCCCGGCTGATGCGCACGAGATCGCCCGGCAGAATCTTCGCGGCGGCCTCCGGATCGATGAGGCACAGGCGCTCGTGCAAGGCCGGAACGCCAAGACTGGCGGCTTCGTTCTGGTGGCGCGTCCGAATCGCCGGGTCGGGCCGCGGTGCTTCGAACAGGCCGCGTACCAGGGCACGATAGTAAAGCCCCGTACCACCCACGATGATGGGCAGACGTTCGCGCTGCTGGGCATCCTTGATAAGCGCGCCTGCCGCCGTGGCCCAGGCCGCGGCGTGAAACTGTTCGCCTGGCGAAACCAGATCGAGAAGGTGATGGGGAACCGCCGCGCGCTCGGCGGGCGTGGCCTTGGCCGTGCCGATGTCCATCCCACGATAGACCTGCATCGAATCGCAGCACAGGATTTCGCCGCCCAAACGTTCTGCCAGGTCCAGAGCCAGTGCGCTCTTACCCGAGGCCGTGGGACCAAGAATCGCGACCGCGGGTGGAAACCGCGGCGACTTGTTGTCCGCCATCACCATCAGGTTCTTCCCAGACGCTGTTCGATTTCGGCCACGGGCATGCGCAGAAGCACCGGCCGGCCATGCGGGCAGTGCGAGCGAAGATCCACGCCGTCGAGCTGGCCTAGCAGTGCCAGCGCCTGCTCGCGGCTGACCACGTCGCCGGCGCGCAAAGCACCGTGGCAGGCCATGGTCGCGAACACCTTGTCGAAACCGGCTTGGGCACTGTCGCCTTGCTCGTCGCTGGTCAGGCCCAAGATCACGTCGAGCAAGAGCGGCTTGGGATCGACCTTCTTGAGCAGGTCGGGTACCGCGCGCAGGAGCAAGGTCTTGGGCCCGAAGTCCTCGACCTCGAAGCCAAGCTGGCCGAGGGCCGACAGCGCGCCGCCCTCGCGCACGGCCGCCATGGCCAGCTCGTCGATCTCGATGGGGATGGGAAAAAGCAGCCGCTGGCGCGCGACCTGGCGCTGGCGATGGGACTGGCGCAGGCGCTCGAAGGTGACGCGCTCGTGGGCCGCGTGCTGATCCACGATAACCAGCTCGTCGTGGCTCTCGCAGATGAGATAGGTGCGGTGGATCTGGCCGACGTATTCCAGGCTGGCAAAAAATCCACCCGTGGCGGCGACGGGTGGCGCTGCCTCGCCGTGGTCGGGTGCAACTTCCTTGGGGATGTCCAGTCCCTCGACGGTGTGGGCCAGCCCGCGCGAACGGGCTTGTGGCAGCGTGCGCAGCGGCTCTTGCCAGCCACGGCCGTCGCGTTTGCTTTGCATCGGAGTCGGAGCATCGCCCGCGGCGTCCACGGGCGCGTCCAAGCTCTCGGGCGGCAAAGTGTACGCGTGCAATGGGGCTGCCGGCAGCCAGGGCGCACGCGCCACCGCCGCGCCGACCACGTGGCGAACGGCGCCGTACACTTCCTGTGGTCGCGCGAAACGCACTTCCAGCTTCTGCGGATGTACGTTCACGTCCAGTTCCTGCCCTGGCACGTCGACGAAGAGCGCGGCCATGGGATAGCGGCCCTTTTCCAGAAGCTCGCCATAACCCATGCCGAGTGCGTGCAACAGCGACCGATCGCGCACAAAGCGCTTGCCCACGAAAAGGAAGGTCGAACGCGGCGTGGCCGCCGCCTCTTCGGGCGCGGCCAAGAATGCGCGCACGACCACCCCGGCCTCTTCGCCCTTGGCCTCGTGCAGAAGGCTTGCACCCCGGCGAGCCAGGGCCGCGCGCACCCGCTCGCCCATGTCGCGATGAGGTGGCAAGTCGAGCACGACGCGACCGTTGCCGCGCAGGCGGAAATGGATCTCGGGATGGGCAAGTGCCAGCCGAATGACGGCCTCGGCGACGTTGGCCGCCTCGGTGGCCTCGGACTTCATGAATTTCAGACGCGCCGGCGTGTTCCAGAACAGATCGCGCACCTCAATCTGGGTGCCGTCGGGCATGCCGACATCGCCGCTGCTGGTTTCGATCCCTGCATCGTAGCCCAAGGTGAAGCCAGCCGTGCTGCCCGGCCGCTTGGTGCGCAGAATGAGCCGCGACACCGCCGCGATCGATGGCAGGGCCTCGCCGCGAAAGCCGAACGTGGTCAGCCCCCACAGATCGTCTGGGGAAACGATCTTCGAGGTCGCATGCCGAAGCAGCGCCAGGCGGGTTTCCTCGGCGGTCATACCACCGCCGTCGTCGACGACGCGGATCAGTCGGCGCCCACCCGCCTCGATCTCGATGTCGATACGGTGAGCGCCCGCATCGATGGAATTCTCGGCCAGCTCCTTGACCACCGAGGCCGGGCGCTCGACCACCTCGCCCGCCGCAATCTGGTCCGCGAGCGTGCGCGGCAAGAACGTGAATGCGCGGCGCGGGCGGCGACGAAGGATTCTCCATGTCCGCCAAGGATATTCCAAGAATGGCAGCAGCGGGAGCTAGAACAGGCGCGGAGAGCGCACAGAGGGCCAAAGGAGAGGCCATAGAGGGCGGAAAAAGAAGAGCCGCTGTGCCCTCCCCTCCCGTGAACCTCGCTCACTCTCCGTCGAGATCCTCTGTGCCCTCTCTACTATCGGAAGCTTCTTCCGACGAGGTAGAGCTCGCTGCTCTGCTGGCGCGAGGCTTCGGGCTTGAGCAGACGGACGTCGGAAAAATGGTTGGCCATGCGCTTGCGCAGCTTGTCGACCTCGGGGCTCTGGAAAACCTTGGCCACGAAGGCGCCCAGTGGCGCCAGCAAGCGCTCGGCGCGCAGCAGAGCTTCCTCGACAAGATTCGCCGACCTGGCCTGGTCGGTGGCGCGAATACCGGTGGTGTCGGGCGCCATGTCCGACAGCACGACATCGTAAGCCGCAAGGCCGCACAGCAATTCCTCGTCGGACAGTGTGTAGATGTCGGCCTCGATCACGTGGGCGCCGGGCACGGGCATGGGCAGCGGCAGTCGATCCACGCCCACGACTTTGCCGTGCGGCCCCACCGCCTTGCACGCGTACTGCATCCACGAGCCCGGCCGGCAACCGAGGTCGAGCACGCGCGCGCCAGGGTGAAATAGGCGCACGCGGCGATCGATGTCTTCGAGCTTGTACACGGCACGCGCCGCGAAACCCTCGTTCCGCGCCTTGCGGAAGAAGGTGTCGTGGCGGTGCTTGCGGTCGCGGAGCTGGCCCACCCGGAAAGGCGGCTACTTCTTCTGAGCCGCGGTCTGGCCCTTCTTGGAGGCCTTCATCGGGTTCTTGGACTCGACCTCTTTGATAGCCTGAGGCACGATGTACTTCTTCACGTTCTTCGTGCTGCCCTTGAGGACGACCAAGCCGTTGATGGGGCCGGGAACCGAGCCCTTCACGATCACGACGTTCTTGTCTTCCAGAATCTTCACCACCACGAGATCCGAGGAGGTGTAGTTGTTGGTGCCCATGCGCGCGGACATGCGCTTGCCCTTGTGCACGCGGCCCGGGGTCAAACGGCAGCCGATGGAGCCACCGTGACGGAAGAACTCGTGCGTACCGTGGGTGTCGGTGTCACCTGCCATCTTGTGCAGCTTCATGACGCCCTGGTAGCCCTTGCCCTTGGTCACGCCAGAAACGTCGACCACGTCGCCGGCCTTGAAGATCTGCCCAGCGGTCAGCACATCGCCGACATTGCGAGCGGCCACATCCTTGGCCTCGTCGAGACGAATCTCGCGCAGGATGGCCGGCATCTTCTCGAGGCCCGCCTTCTTGAAGTAGCCCGATTCGGGGCGCGTGATTTTGCGGGTGGCCTGCTCCTCGAAGCCCAGCTGCAGGGCCGCATAGCCATGCTTTTCGACGGTGCGCTGCCCGGTGACCACGCAAGGTCCGATGGAAAGCACGGTGCAACCCAGCGACGAACCGTCGTCGTGGAAATAGCGGGTCATCCCCAACTTGCGGCCGATTAGGCCCATCTTCTGTGACATGGTGTGCGAACCTCTTGAAAGACGTGGGTTTATAGTCGGGTGACGTCGGAAGGTCAAGTTGCAGAAATCATTGGGCTGGCGATTTGTCGGGCGCCTTGCTCTCGATCAGATCCGTGAAGTCCGCCGTGAGGGTCAGCGGGCCCAGAATCAGCTCGATTTCGCGGTCCAGGGGCGAAGCGTCGGGCGGGGCTTCTTGCGCCGTACGGGGCTGAAATACCAGGTTCAAGTTGGCCGTGGTTGGGGCATCGCGGTGCTCGGGCCGCGGATATTCGACCGCCCACGCCGCGCTGCGCACGCAATTCTCGATATCGGGATGGCCCAGGGTGGAGCTGCGCACCACCGCATCGTGCAGCTCTCCGCGCTCGATGCTCAGCTCCAGTTTCATGCGACCACGCAGATAGACGTCGTCCGACTTGGCCACCCTGCGAGAGAGGTAGCAAGCCCGCGCGCGCGGCATGAAGGCCAGCGCAAGGGCATTGCGCAGCACCGTGGGATCCATGCGGCCGCGAACCACGCCGTCGCTGGGCTTGTTGGTCTGGACAGGCGGCGGCAGGATGGCGACGGTCATGTTGGTGTTTGCCCCGGACCAAGCGCGGCGCGCGCTTGCCGTGGTTTCGACCAATGGATCGATCCATTCTCGTTTCACCATGCGCGGGCGTCGTCTCGGCGCGCACCTCGGTGTCCAGGCCTCGGGCGCTTGCGCGCACCCGGCGATCCTTGGGCAGCCTGGCCGGATCGTTGAACGCAAGGCTGGCGCCGCGGCCAGGGGACAACACCTCGGCCAATCTCGCCGGCTCTCCAGACGCACATCGAGCAAATCCCCTCCCCTGGCCATGTCGGCAAGGATTCCGTTTGCCGTCTCGGCGGCGTTGCCCGTCGGAATCACGCGCACCATCCCGCCGAATTTGCGGGCGAAGCGAACGTACTCCGCCACCGCGCTGGCTGGCACGTCTTCGTCGCCCGCCTGCCGGACCAGCAGCACCAGCACCTTGAGATTGCCTCGCGCCCGCCCGCCAGGGCTTTGTGCATACTCTCGGCGGTCTGGCTGGCTCGGCAGCGCACCATCGGTGAGCAGCACCAACCCAGGTCGGCCCTGCCCCGTCAGTCGCCGCCGGCATCGACCATGGCGCGGGCCCGGGCGAGGGCTTGCACCACGTCCGTGCCGTTCTCCAGGCGGTTGGGATCGGCGGCGCTGACGAAAGCCTCCAGCGCCTCGCGCGTGGGCATGCGCGGCAGGGCAAACACCGGCGTCGCCGCGACACCGAAGGGAATAGCATTGAATTGCACCGACGGTGGCAAGGCCTCGATCAGCGCACGCGCCAGCGCCCGTTCCGCCGAAATCCCGCCCGGCCCCACGCTGCGCGAACGGTCGAGAAGCAAAAGCACGCGCGCGGGAGGCTCTGACTTGGCAGGGCATCGTCCCGACACAGCAGCCCCGCCAGCTCGTACTGCTTCACCGTCTTCGCCCGGCCCAGGGTCGCAACGATGCGCGGAACCTGCGCGGCGGCGGCCAGGACCTGCCCCGGGAAACTCCCCGTCCATGTCAGCGGCTTGGCATAGCGCCATGCGATCTCCCAGGCCGCGCGCGCCGGCGAGGTTCCGCGCATGACCAGCGTGTGCGCGCCAGGGCGGATGTCAGCCGGCCGCGAGGCCAGGCTGGCCTCGCCCAGTGCGAGACCATCGGGCGACGGCTCGATGGTGACCGTCACCTCGGCCGCTTCCGGGTTCTCTTCCAGATTCTCCGGCATGCGCAGAACCAACTGACCCGACTTGCACCCAACCACCGTAGCGTAGCGGTAGTGCAAGACCGCCTTCTCCCCGTCGGCGATAGGCGTAATGTGTATGCGGTAGGCCGTCCCCTCCTCGACCGGCGCAGCTGGCATCGCGAGCTGGCGCATCTTGAGCGCGACCGCCAGCCCCGCACTGACCTGAACCTCGGTTTGTGGCCCAAGTCGAATGCGTCCGGCCCGGTCGATCATTTCCCAGTCGAGCAGTGCTGCCCCGTTGGGCAATGCCAGATCCAGAAAGGTTCCGTTGCGGCGAGCCCCGACGTCCGAGTGTTCGCCTCGACGGTGCGCCAGACCTCGACCATGGCAAGCGGGCCAGCAATGCGCACGTCAACCTTGTGGATGGGCGACTCCGAACTTTGGGGTGCTGCAAACAGCAGCACGAACGGCAACCAGGCGTGCATCGGGGTGACTTCCGAGTGTAGATCAGATAGCAAGACGATGGCGGCTCACCATGACTTGATTCTTGGGCCAAGCCGCGCTACCCGTATGTCCCATAAACTATGACAGCGACCAAACTACCATCGCCGCCCGTCCCATCGGCTCCCGTCGTCTCCGTTGCGCCATCCCAGCCCGAAGAGGCAGTTCTTGCCCAAACCCTGGAGGTCCTCAAGAACGGCGGCGTCATCGCCCTTCCGACCGACACCCTGTACGGCATCGCCTGCGTTTTCGGCAACAGCGCCGGCATCAAGCGCATTCAAACCATGCGCGGGTTCGACATCGCGGCGCGACCGCTGACCTTTCTTCTGCCCGATCTCGGCGAGCTGCCCCGCTATGCCGTGGTCAGCGAATCCGCTTTCGGCGTGATGAGAAAGATCTTTCCCGGCCCGTACTGCGCAGAGCTGGTAGCCAGCGCCAACGTGCCAGCGCCCTTCGTCCACGAGGATCGCCGCACCATCGGCGTGCGCATCCCCGGCACCGAACTGTGCGAGAAACTGCTGTGGTCCCTGGGCAAGCCTCTGCTGACCGCAACTGCAAAATCGCGCTCGGGAGACATCCTGACCAGCGCCGCCGAGATCAAGCGCGAGTATGGCAAGAAACTCGACCTTATCCTCGACGCCGGCACCCTTTCTGGCCCGCCCTCCACGGTGGTCAGCTTGGCCGGCGATTGGGTGACGGTCCTGCGCGAAGGTCGCGGCCCGTCCAACAAGTTGATTGGCTAATCTACCCAGCAGCCAGCAGTTGCCTCAAGATGTCCCGCCAGCGGTCGTAGAAGAACATGTGGCCCGCGCTGGGCAAGTAGGTCGTCTTGCAGAGGGGAATGCTCTTTGCCAGATACTGCGCCATCGCCATGGGCATAGAGCGATCGTCCTCGCCGTGCCAGATGAAATAGGGACACTGGATATCGCCTAACGGAAATCCCCACGGACGCATGGCGATGGCCAGGTCCAGCGCCACGCCTCGCAAACCGTTGCGCACAGATTCGGCATAGGTCGCCAGCAGCTTCTCGCGGATCTCGGACCGGGCGATGATAGCCTGGTCGGGCGGCGCAAGATCGCCCGTGAACTTGTGCAGGAAGCGGCTTGGGTTTCGTCCCGGGTGATTGGTCAGCCACATCGCCGATCGAAATAGCGTCGGCGTGCGCCTAGCCAACGTTCCCGCCATCCTTCGGTAGAGGCTTATGCTCGCCAAAACACCGGGCGCGTCCACCGGACCAGCTCCAGCCACGCTGGAGGCCGCAACGACCCGATTGGGAAGGCCATAAGCGCTGGCAGCGACATAGGGGCCACCGCCCGAGAAACCGACCACGGAGAAGCGCTCGATGCCGAGCGAGTCCGCCACAACCGCCAGGTCGCGTGGCCAATCGAGCAAGGTGCGCCCAGAAAGGAAATCCGACATTCCGCAGCCCGGCCGATCGATGACGATGAGGCGCACGCCCAAGACGCGCGTGATGTCGTCGTCCGGTCGATTAAGCCGAGAGCTAGGGGTGCCATGACAGAGAAACACCGGCATCCCGGCCGGATCGCCATATTCGGCGAACGTGATTCGACGGTTCTGGAATTGAATGTGCGCTTCCATGGATGGCTGAGGCGGGCTGCTACCCGCCCAACGACACCAGGCCAAAGAGCATATCCGCGCGATCGAGAGCGCCGACCAAACGCTTTTCGGCATCGATCACCGCCACGATTTTGTGCTTGCCACCCAGCATGGCGCCAATGGCGTCGCGCAGTGGCGCGTTCTCATCGACCACGACCGTCGGAACCAAAAGGTCGGCCGCGGTTCGCGCCTTGGCGTGTTGCTCGGCCAACAAAGCCTCGGCTTTGGGATGCACGAAGGGCAGCCGGTGGACGAGAGAGCGCAGGGCGCTTGGGCGCAGGGCTGGGGTCACACGGTCCAGAATTTCGGCGTCGGTGATCTTGCCCAGCACACGCCGCTCGCGATCCACAACCAAACAGCGATTGAGCCTGGTCGAGGTCACAGCCTGCAAGACTTCTGGCAGGTGCGTATCGGGAAACACAATCGGGACGTCCGTGCGCATGGCGCGCGCAACGGGCGCATCCACCGCCAGCGCAAGCGCGGGCGCAGCGCTTTCCAGCTGATCGTGGGTGCGGACCGCGGTGCGCAGGACATCGAGCCGGCTCACCATGCCGACCAGGGCGCCGCGCGCGTCCACCACCGGCAGGCGCTTGAGGCGCCGGTGGGACATGAGCTCGGCAACCTGGGTGAGCGGAGTCTCCGCGTGCACCGTCACCGGCCCCGGCGTCATCACGTCGGCCGCGTTTTTCGCTCCACGCGCCAGCCCTTCGAGCTCGGCGTGCAGCGCCGGCGTGTCGAGCGCCTTGAGCAGCTCCACGCGCATGGCGAGGCCGCCGCGCTTGAGCAGATCCGAGTTGGTGATGATCCCGACGAGGATCCCCGACGCCACGACCGGCACGGCCCGGTAGGTCTTGCCGAGCATGCAGGCGACAATCTCGCGGATGGAGGCGTCCGGGGCAAAGCCGGCGACATCGCGGGACATGACGTCTGAGGCGCGCAAGGCGCGCGGGATATCGCGCACCGGAGAGGCGCAGCACAGCGCGACCTCGGTGTCCTCGACCGTGATGAGGCCACGCCTGACCATGTCCTTGATGCGCGGGAGAAGTCGTTCCACCTGCTCGGCCTGCTCGATCCATTCGATGACGATGGGAAGGCGTTCGGCGAGGTCCACCCAACGCAGGGTATGGATTTTTCCCGAGGAGCCGAACCCTTCTATGGCGCGCATCACGGTGGCCCCGGCCGCGCCCTCCTTGCGCAGAAAGGCCACCAAGGCCGCGTCGATGGGCTGATGACCGTGGAGATCTCCCTCGTGGACATAGATGCGAACCCGCTTTGCCTTACCGAGAAGTCCAACGTCCGCCATGGCTTCCTCCTGTGCGCGTACGAGCCGGGGTAGGGCCGCGCCGAGCCTCGGCCCAGCGCCTAGTCTAATCCCGAAATGCCAGGTGGGCGATGAAGTCCGCGGCCGTCTCACTTTGCGCTCGGTGCCGCCCCTGCGACCTGCATCCAAGTCGTCACCGCCGGCGCCGGGATTTGGTGCTGCCCCAAGCTCTCCTGAGGCTTGGCACGAACCATCCCAAGACCTCGGCTCGCGGGCACTTCCGCTCAGCGCGGAGATTCCACGCCGACGGTTGGCGCTGGGACGTCGTTGGCCTCGACTTGGACCAACTTCGCGACTTCAGCCTGCGAGCCAAAGGTGATCTCGTTGCCCTCGCCGTGCACGCCGTCGATGGTTAGGTCACCCCACACATAAAGCCGATCGTCGCGACAGAATAGCGGCCGCTCGGTCGTGTACTCGATCCGCCGCAACAGGCGCAGGGCCGAGTCGAGCACCAGGATGGCGTTCACCCCACGCGGGACCATCGCGCCCTTGACCAGTTCCTGCAAGTGCGCTGCCCCGAGCGCATCGAGCAGGGCCTGTCGCCCGGCGAGGACCTTTTGCTCGGGCGAAGGCGCGGTCGCCTGCGGCGCCACCGGCCGAGAGCAGGTGGCGAGCACGCACGCGCCGAGCGCGGCGGCGGCGAAGGCGCGCGCGGTCGCACGACGGTGCGCTCTCACGGCAACAGCGCCTTGACGTAGTTGAGCTTCTCGGCGTAGCTCGAATCACCGACGTTGTACCTTGATGCCAGCGTGGCAGCTGTGAGAAGGCGCCAGCCGGTAATCTGTCTCTGCATTTTCGCCTTCCGGTATTGCACCTTATCTTTGGGGTGGATGACTTTTAGGGACGGGTTGAGTTGCTTCAGGACTTCAATGGTCGTGCCGACCTTACCGGCAATCTTGTCGAAGGAGTCTCCCGCCACGACCACATACTCGTGGATCGCGGCGTCCTGGGTGTCCGTGACCGAGGCAATCTCAGTATTCGCCAAACGCACGAAGATGTAGGCGACGCTGAGCTTCGGCTGCGAAATTGAACCGCTCTTGAGCGTGCCCTTCAGGTCGTCCGACAAAATGATGTCCGCGCCCTCCGTCCCTTTCTTCAAGATCGAGTAGCCAGGATCGCCGGGGTTGCCGATCTGCATGGGGCGGGATTTCCAGGCAGCGCTCGTCGGGCCGCCGCTTTCGATCCAGAGCACCGCCTTGAACCACCGCCAGTCCACGGTGGCATAGCCCGGGGTGTTCGCCAGGCGATGGTTGTATTCGGCCACATCCTCCTTGATGATGGCGTCGTACTCGTTCGCCTTGGGGTCCTTGGCCGTCGCCTGCATCGTATCCTTGAACTGCTTGCTAATCGCTATGCTCATCCTCCGAAAAGCCGCACCAGGGCCGCATAATCGCAAATGCCCTCGCGGAAGAGCAACTACAAACAGCCCACAACGTCACGGCCAACGCCAATGGCGCCAAGTCAGCCCCTCTGTTGGCGATTGTGTTGCAGAAGAGCCAGACCGCGCCGATACTGCCAACTGTTCGCGCGTGATTGGGACGACTATCGGCAACTACGAAGTCCAGCGTCTTATCGCAGAAGGCGGGATGGGATAGGTGTATCTCGCTGTCCATCCATGATCTGCAGGTCATCGAGGAAATGCATAGGTCAGCGGGCACTTATCGGGCAACGAGGCATAGATGGGCCCCGTCCTCATCCCCGTCACGTCGGGCGTACTCTGGTGCGCACACGCCGCGCAGGAGAGTACGGTGACCGCCAAAATGCCAATGCGCAAGGGCCGCAGTCCGTGGAGCATGAAAGCACGCCTATCACGGAGCACCCTTGCCCGTCTAGCAACCAATGCTGGCTGGGCGAGATGCTGGAAACCAACGACGTGGTTGGCGCCGAATTGCTCGGTACCAGTCGCGAGAATTTCCGCCAGCTGTTGGCGCGGGCGCGAGCCAAGCTTTCCGGTTTCATGCGCGGACGTTGCGGCTTGGTCGATCCACAGGCCCCCTGCCGCTGCGCCAGCAAAACCAAGGCCTTCATACGTGACGGCATTGTCGATCCCAAGCGCATCCAGTTCGCGCGCGGGCACATGCAGTGCATCGGCCAAGAAGGTAAGTCGCGCGCGCGGGCACTCGCCGCCTTCCAGCGCGCGACCTTGGACGACCTGCGCGAGCTGTATCCTTGGTTCGAGCCGCCGGATGTGGTGGCCAGGCTGCGAAAGGCGATCGAAAGCGACGCTGCGACCGCCGTCTTCGACCTGAATGCATCGGGAGGCGGCTCGTGAGCGCGCCAGACGATGCCGAGATAGCGACGGTGACAGACGCGCGTATCGCCGAAGCCCTCCTCGCTTTGGAAAACGCCGCCTTGCTTCGCTGGTGCGCCGGCGATCCGTCGGGCTTTCTCGAAATCTGCACCGCCGACGTCGTCTACTTCGATCCGTTCCTCGAACGACGCCTCGATGGCAAAGCCGCTCTCACCCGCTACTACGAGGCCTTGCGGGGCAAGATCAGCGCCGAACGGTTCGAGATTCGCAATCCGCACGTCCAAGGTGCCTCAGGCATGGCCGTGCTGACCTTCAACTTGGTTTCGTATGCGCACGACGGGTCGGAATCCCGCTGGAATTGTAGCGAGGCCTATCGCCACGAGGCCGACGGCTGGCGAATCATCCAGTCGCACTGGTCGTTCACGCGTCCGGGCTGACCGGATCTTCAGCGAGGCATGTCCCCTAGCCCGCCGGCGTTGATGACGTCGGCGTAGCCGGCTTGTTTCATGGTCCGGGCGGCGGACGAGCTGCGCGCGCCGGAGGCACAGTAGAGGACCACGGGTTTGTCCTTGGGGATCTCGCCCAGGCGCCTACCGAGATCCGAGAGTGGGATGTTCTTGGCGCCGGGATAGGCACCGTCGCGGAATTCCTCGGGCGTGCGCACGTCCACGATGATGGCCCCGGATTCCAGTTTCTCTTTCACGATGCTTGATGCCACTTTTCCACCTCCAAGAATTCGTTTGAGGATGATGACTGCGACGGTTGCGATTGCGATGTAGGTCAAGGTTTGCGCATTCATGTTTCACCGGTTTGGAGCCAGCCACGGCCAGAAGGATTCACAAAAATGTCGTGCGAAAATGACTCCGCCCCGTTCATGCATCAGTATTCACCGGTGGAAACTCCTACCCAGGCCTGTCTCGACCGAATCCACGAACGCGAGCACCCGATGTGCCTGGTGTGCGGCGGGCAAAACCCGAACGGGTTGAAGCTGAAGTTTAAGGTCCAGCCGGATGGCTCGGTGGCCGCCGTGTTCGACTGTTCGCCCTGGCTGCAGAGCTATCCGAATGTTCTGCACGGCGGGGTCATCTCGGCCATCTTGGACTCGGCCATGGTGAACGCGCTGTTCGCCGTCGGCATCGTCGCGGTCACCGCCACCTTGGAGGTTCGCTATCTGGCCCCCACGGTGACTGGCCGCTTTGCAAAAGTCCGCGCGTGGATCGAAAGTTCCGCCGCGCATCCGCTCTATCTCCAGCGTGCCGAGCTCATCCAGGACGGCAAGGTTATGGTCGAGGCCAAGGCCAGGTTCTTGGTTCGCGACGCCGTGTAGTTCCCGACGACGAAGATGATGCGTGGTTTGGTTGCCCGGGCGCGACCTCGCATCGAAGACCACGCCGTAGGCGCGCACTTCGCTGAGGAACACCACGGACGAAATGTGGTACGATTTGCGTCACAGCTACGCGTTCCCCTGCGGTCGCATTCACCCTTGCCCACTCATCGCCACGCAGAGTAACCCATGAAACAGGCTTTACCACGTTCATTTCCGGCAACCCGGGCCGATCATGTTGTCGATCGATTTCACGGGGTCGAAGTTCGCGACCCCTACCGCTGGTTGGAGGATGATGACGCGTCGGAAGTGAAATCGTGGACCGCCCAGCAGAATGCTTTTCTACGCGAGGCGCTCGATGGCTTTCCCGGCCGCGCATGGATCGATAAAAGGCTGCGACGGCTTTTCGCTGGCGACACCCTGAGCGCACCCGTACCCGTGCGCTCACGCCCCGGCCAGCCGTTGCGCCTTTTTCATCTCCGTCGAAGCGACGGGACTGACCAACCGGCGTTGTGTGTGCGCGAAGGCTGCGATGGGCCGACCCGTGTGCTCGTCGATCCCAACGTGCTCTCTGGCGACGGACGCATTGCCCTCGACTGGTGGTACCCTTCACGGAACGGCGCATGGGTCGCTTACGGCTTGTCGGAAGGTGGCGACGAGATGTCCACGCTTCAGGTGATCGAAGTCGCGACCGGCCGGGTCCTATCTGACCGCATTCCCAGAACCAAGGCCTGCTCGCTCGCGTGGCTCTCGTCCGGGGAAGGCTTCTACTACACACGCTTTCCGACCCCTGGCAGCGTGCCGAGCGGTGAGGAGCACTACCATCGTCACGTTTTTCTCCACCTACTTGGAACCGATGCAAAAGAAGACGCGAAGATCTACGGCCACGGCATCGGCTGGTCGTCTTGGCCGATGGTTGCCCTGTCCCCCGACGATTGCTTCCTAATCGTAGAGGTGCTCGATGGCTCTCTGCGCACGGACCTGTATCTCCTCGACACCAAGGATGCGTCGTTCCCGCGACCTGTGCCCGTGGCCGAGGGACGATCCGCCATCTTCACGGTTGTCGAAGTGACCACGTCCCGTGTCTATGTCGTTACCAACGAGGACGCCCCGCATTGGCGTCTGATGGCGTTCGATCCGCATAGACCCGAGGAATGGAGGGTGGTTCTCCCCGAATGTGAAGAGATTCTTGAATCGGTTGCAATCACCTCTGACAACATCGTCGCACTCTACAAGAAGGACGCCGCATCGGCCCTGCGCGTCCATTCTCTCGACGGAGCGACACGGATTGAGGTTCCCTTGCCCTGCCCGGGCACGGTGTCGGAATTGGTCGGGCACCCGGAGCACGGTGAGGTCTTCCTCACCTTCGCTTCTTTCCTGGTTCCTAACCTGGTCTATCGACTCGACCCACAAAGCGGCCGCACGTCAACTTTCAGTGAAGTGGTCCTACCGGTTGCCCCTTCGACCTTCACGGTGCAACAAGTACGCTATGACTCGCGCGACGGCACGTCGGTGCCGATGTTTCTCGTGTACCGCAAAGGCCTCGTCCTCGACGGAGCCAATCCCACGCTTCTCTATGGTTACGGTGGCTTCAATGTGCCGGTCTTGCCATGGTTCTGTCCGATGGCCCTGCCTTTCATTGAATCCGGCGGAGTGTTTGCAGTCGCTGTCCTGCGCGGCGGGGGCGAGTTCGGCGAGGATTGGCATCTCGCCGGGGTCTTGGACAAGAAACAGAATGTCTTCGACGATTTCATTGCTGCGGCCGAGTATCTGATCGCCACCAAGGTCACCTCACCCAAGCGGTTGGCCATGTCGGGGCGGTCGAACGGCGGGCTCTTGATTGCAGCGGTGCTCACCCAGCGTCCTGATCTCTTCCAGGCCGCGGTCTCGGGCGTGCCTCTCACCGACATGCTTCGCTACCACTTGTTCGGCGTTGCTCGCTTGTGGGCTCCCGAGTACGGCTGTGCCGACAACCCCGAGCACTTTCCGTGGCTCTACGCCTATTCGCCCTACCACAGTGTACGCGAGGGCAGCCGCTATCCGGCGGCGCTATTCTTCACCTCGGAGACCGACGGCCGTGTGGTTCCCATGCACGCGCGCAAGATGGTGGCACGACTGCAGGCGGCCAACCCCGAGCCAAGGCCCATCTACGTGCGCACCGAATCCGCGGGCGGCCATGGGCAGAGCAAGCCGACGAGTCAACTTATCGCGCAGCACCTCGATGAGCTGACCTTCCTCTTCAAACATTTGGGAATGGTTCCCCCGGTCGAACCGGCAGGGTGATTGTGTCAGGACTCTGCAAGGAAGATCTTCGCATCGGTGAGGGTGCGACCGCTGAACCTGGCGATCGTTGTACGGTCCGATTCACCGGCTGGCTGCCCGGCGCGCGCGAGCCGTTTGACAGCACTCCCGACGCCAGCGAGCCTTTCGTCTTTCGCCTGCAGGAAGGCGCCGCGATTCAGGGCTTCGTCGAAGGGATCGCCGGCATGCGGGTCGGCGGTCGACGCCGTTTGCTAATACCGTCAGCCCTAGCCTACGGTGAGGAAGGCCGTGATGAAGTCATTCCACCCGGCTCGGATTTGATCTTCGAAGTCGAGCTGGTGTGCGTGGTGAAGCGACAGTCAGACACGCGTCGCCTGCTTATCGCACCGCAGGCACGCGTTCGCTGGCATGGCAAGACCGTCGAGCTCTACGTGCCCGGCGAGCCCCGCACGGTGGAGAGCGAGGATGCACAGGTGCTTCTCGTCTTGCATGAATTCTCGATCCCGAGCCACCCGACTGAGGTAGCGGGTCGGTTCCCCGAGTTACCACCCGAGAGTGTGGAAGCGGCAGTGGACGAGCTGGAAGCGGCCCATGTGCTCATCCAAGAAGCTGGCCGCACAGGCGAAGCGCCAACCGAGCTGGTGCAGGCGGCAAGCCACCCGGCGCCGATACGATTCTGTTCGTCTTGCCACCCAATCTCAGCGACTACGGTCACTTGGACATCCCATCCGCCTTCCTCTTGTTGGGGTCGATCGCCGCCCGAGAGGGGTTCGCGACCGACTTTCTCATTGCAAGCTCGGCGCCCGGCATTTCGCCATCATCGACGCGGGTGTTTTCCGGCCCGAGCGCGGCATATTTGCCAGCTATTTTGTTCGTTCGGGACTTCGCCTTTGAGCTGATGGACCGCATCGAGCGGCTACGGCAGGGCGGGCGCCTGGTGTTGGCTTTGTCTTGTTTTTCGTCAGCGCTCTACACCGCATGCATGATCGTGGGGGCGCTCGTTCGTGCACGATTTCCCGATCTTCCTATCTTGGTCGGAGGTTGCCATTCCACGGTCGCTCCAGATTCGCTGATCTCGGTCGTCGGAAGCCAGATGGGTGTTCTGCGCGACGAGACGCAATGGCGTCCACTTGCCGGCGACCTGCTTGCTGCCTTGGACGAGGCCACGGCGTCGATCGTTGCACGCGACGACTTCGTTTTCGACGGCGTGTTCACAAATGCTCCTCGCCATGGACAAGTGCAAATCGCCGGCGCAATACCTCGATCGCCTCAAGCAGCTCATCGAAAGCCTTGCCCCTAGAGTGGATCACATCTCGCTTATGCTGATCTTCGCCTACCCGGGCGAAACCCACGAGACCCTCAAGCAGACCCTGGCCTACCTGATTGACGAGTGCAAAATCCTCGTCTATCCCAACGTGGAGATTTGTCCGCAGCTCTACTTGCCCCTGGTTGGCACGCGTGCTTTCGAACGGACCCGCGCCTATGTCGATGCGCTTGGTTACCGTCCGAACCAGGGCGACTGGTGGAATCGCGAAGCTGCCGACCGGTTCATGGGTCTGCGGCCAAGCCGTGGTCTTTCCATCGAGACCTGCCTTCGACTGACCCATGCGATCGAATGCTACTTCCGCGGCGCCGCCACTGGAGATTCCGCCGAGGATGCGCAGGATGAGCCCCCCAACATGTGCGCCACCGTGAACCACTCGAAGCTCGAGCAGCGCAAATTCCGCGCTGACTTGTGGGAAATCCTCGAACAATGCCGAACCGTGTGACCGGCCGGACATCTGCGGTCCGGAGAGTCTAGCCAAGTTTTGCGGCAGCCTTGCGTGCGTTTTTTATGAACGCGACCAGCTTGGCTTCGCTCTTGATGCCGGGTTTGGATTCCACGCCGCTGGCCACGTCCACGCCGTCCGGGCGTACGGTCGCGATGGCCGCGGCCACCTCGGTTGGACCCAGGCCACCCGCCAGCAGGAAGGGCCGACGTGCGCCCGCGGCTACGATGTGCCACGGCGGGTGCTTGCCCGAACCGCCGTAGCCTTCCGCGAAGGCATCGTAAAGGAAGTAGCGCGGGTTCCAGCCCGCCACAGCCGAAAGGGAGGATTCGTCGAACACACGGACGGCGCGAATGATCTGGTTGCCGGCCAAGCTCGACCATGCTTCCGCTCTCTCGTCGCCGTGAAACTGCACCAGATCCAACCCCGGATCGGTCAGGCTTTCGCTGACCGAGAGTGGGTGCGGGTTGACGAACACACCGACCTTGAGCACGCCGGGCTTCACGGCGGCCACGATCTCGCGCGCCTGTCCATCCTCGACAAAGCGCTTCGAGCCGCGCCAAAGGTTGATGCCGATAGCGTCCGCCCCTTCGCGGCAGGCCATCTCCGCGTCCTCGGGCCGGGTGATACCACAGATTTTGATGAGGAAGCTCATCACGAGGCCAGAAGCTCGCGCAAGGCCGCAGCGGGATCCGGTGCTGCCATCAAGGTTTCCCCGACCAGGATGGCGTCGATGCCGGCGGCGCGCAGCCTGCGCACGTCGTCCGCGTTGCGAATGCCCGATTCGGCGACCACCAGACGGTCGGCGGGAATGAGCGGGCGCATGTTCGCCGCCAGATCCATGTTCATCTCGAAGGTGCGCAGGTCGCGGTGGTTGACCCCGACGATGCGCGCCCCTGCCGCCAACGCGCGCTCGACCTCGCCCTGGTCGTGGGTCTCGACCAGGGCCTCCATGCCCCAGCGGTGGACTTCGGCGATGAGCTCGCACAGGTCCTGGTCGTGCAGGGCCGCCACGATGAGCAGGACGGCGTCCGCGCCCGCAGCCCGCGCCTCGGCGACCTGGTACGGATCGATGATGAAGTCTTTGCGCAGAAGGGGCAGCTGCGACACCGCGCGAGCTCGGCGCAGATCGTCCAGGCTGCCGCTGAAGAACGGCGTATCGGTCAGGACCGACGCGGCCGTGGCTCCGGCCGCCTGGTAGACCGGCAGCACCACGGAGACGTCGGCGTCGCGCTGGATGAAGCCCTTCGAGGGCGAGCGCCGCTTGAATTCCGCGATGCACGCCATACCCGTGGCAGAGCGGAGTGCCTCGCCAAGGCTGCGCGGCGCCGGGCTCGCGGCGGCCTGCTTCTCCAGATCGGCGAGCGACAGCCGAAGGCGGCAATAGCCGACCGTACGCTTGGTCTCGTCCAGGATCTCGTCGATAATCATGGCTTGCCTGGCAAGGGTGCTAGCAAACGCATTCGATCGAGCACGGCCATGGCCTTGCCATTGTCCAGCGCCTCGGCAGCCAGGGCGGCGCCCTCACGCAAACCGGGCGCCCCGCCGGTCACCACCAGTCCGGCTGCCGCGGTCATGAGCGCGGCGACTCGGCTGGCACCACCGTTGCCGTGCAAAGTGGCCAGGAGCATGTCCGCGTTCTGAGCAGGCTCGCCGCCCTTGAGACCATCGGCACTCACCTCGGTAAGTCCGAAATCGGCGGGGCTGACCTGGTAGGCGCGCACATTGCCGTTGTCGAGCTCGGCCACCAAGGTCGGCCCCGCGGGCGCGAATTCGTCCAAACCACCGCTGCCGTGCACGACCATGGCCCGCCGCGAGCCCAGCTGTCCGTGGGCGCGCGCCAGGAACTCGCAGCGCTCGGGCGCGAACACGCCGTTGACGTGGTAGCGCGCGGAAGCCGGATTGGTCATGGGGCCAAGCAGGTTGAAGACCGTGCGAAAGCCGACCTCGCGGCGCGGTCCGGCCACGTTCTTGGTGGCCGCGTGGTACACGGGCGCGAACATGAAACACAAGCCAACCTCGGCCAAGCACCGCTTGGCCAACTCGGGTCCGGATGCGGGATCGACGCCGAGAGCCTCCAGCACATCGTGCGAGCCCGAACGCGAAGACAGGGCACGATTGCCGTGCTTGGCAACCTTCACCCCGCAGGCAGCAAGAATCAGGGCCGCCAGGGTCGAGACATTCACCGAGCCCGAGCCGTCACCCCCGGTGCCGCAGTTGTCGAGCAACACCGGGATGTCCGTCTCCACGCGCACCATGCGTTGGCGCATGGCCTGGGCCGCGCCGACCACTTCGTCTACCGTCTCGCCCTTCATGCGCAGAGCCGCGAGCAAGGCGCCCACCTGGGCGGGCGTCGCCGCGCCGTCCATGATCTGCCCCACCACTGCCGTCATGTCGCTGGCCGAGAGGCCCTTGCCCGCGACCAACGCGGCGAGCGCCTCGCGCACCGACAATCCACCCTCACCACCCTTGCCGCCCTCGCCATTCATCGCGCAACCTTCATGGCGATGAAGTTGCGCAGGATGTCCTTACCGACCGTGGTGAGAAACGACTCGGGATGGAACTGCACGCCCTCGACCGGCAGGGTCTTGTGGCGCACGCCCATGATTTCCTCATCCCAGGTCTTGGCCGTGATCTCGAGGCAGTCGGGGATGCTCTCCCGCTCAATGACCAGCGAGTGGTAGCGGGTGGCCTCGAAGGGGTTGGGCAGGCCGGCAAAAAGGCCGCGCTCGTCGTGGAACACGCGCGAGGTCTTGCCGTGCACGACCTGCTTGGCACGAATGACCTTGCCGCCGAATGCCTGGCCGATGGATTGATGGCCCAGACACACGCCCAGGATGGGCATTTTGCCCGCCAACTTGGTCAGCACTTCGAGCGAAATCCCGGCCTCGTTCGGCGTACACGGACCAGGGGAAATGACGATTTGTTCCGGAGACATGCGCGCAACTTCGTCAACCGTCACTTCATCGTTGCGGACAACTCTCACCTGCTGCCCGAGCTCGCCCAGGTACTGGACCAGGTTGTAGGTGAACGAGTCGTAGTTGTCGATGACCAGAATCATGGCTACTTTCCCCCGCGTGTGGCCGACTGCCGGACCAACTCGACGGCCCGGACCACGGCGCGCGCCTTGTTCACGCATTCCTCGTGCTCGGCCTCGGGCTGGCTGTCGGCCACGATGCCCGCGCCGGCCTGGACGTGGATGGTGTCGCCCGTCGTGACCAAGGTGCGAATGGCAATGGCCAGATCCATGTTGCCGGTGTACGAGAGGTACCCGACCGCCCCGCCGTAGACCCCGCGACGCGAAGGCTCCAGCTCTTCGATGATTTGCATGGCGCGGATCTTGGGCGCGCCCGAGAGCGTGCCGGCTGGAAACGCGGCCTTGACCACGTCCTTGGCCGCCATCCCCGCGGCCAGGCTGCCGCTGACGTTCGACACCAGGTGCATGACGTGCGAGTAGCGCTCGATGACCATGGTTTCATCCAAGCGGACCGTTCCAGGGGTCGACACCCGGCCCACGTCGTTGCGGCCGAGGTCGATGAGCATGACGTGCTCGGCCCTCTCCTTGGGGTCGCCGAGCAGCTCGTGGCCGAGCGCCAGGTCTTCGGATGCCGTGATGCCGCGGCGCCGGGTTCCGGCCAGCGGCCTCACCTCGACCTTGCCCTCGTCCAGACGAACCAAGACCTCGGGCGAGGCGCCGGTCACCACCGCCTCGGGGAATTCCAGGTGGAACATGTACGGCGATGGGTTGGTCACGCGCAGGACGCGGTAGACGTCGAACGGGTCGACCTGGCCTCGGGGCACGTCGAAGCGCTGCGAGTACACCACCTGAAAGGCGTCCCCGGCCCGGATGTACTCCTTGATCTTGTCCACGCCGGCCAGGTAGTCGGCCTTGCTGGTTCGCGAGGTCGGCGCCAGGACGGTCTCGGTTCCGATGTTGAGATCCAGCGGAGACAGGGCCTTGGCCGGCGCGGTCAGACGGTCGCAGATCTCGTCCACCTTGGCGCAGGCCTCGTCGTAGGCCTTGCCCGGATCCTTGCCCGCCACATCGACCGAGGCCACAACCTTGAGCGTGCCGCGCAGGTTGTCGAAGACCACCACCGTGTCGGTCAGGGCGAAGCACATGTCGGGCAGGCCAAGCTCGTCGGGCGCTCGCTCGGGCAGACGCTCGAAGTGGCGAACCATGTCGTAGCCCAGGAACCCCACTGCCCCGCCGAAGAAACGCGGCAGGCCCGGCGGAACCGCGGCGGGCAGCGCAGCCAAGGCACTGGCCACGTAGTCGAGCGGGTTGTCGGCGGTCAGGCGCTCGTCCACGCGAAATCCGGCGCCGTCGGGTTTGAGCACCTCGACCTGCTTGCCTTTGGCGCGGATCACGGCCCGCGGACGCACGCCGGCGAAGCTGTAGGCGGCCCACTTTTCTCCGCCGACCACGCTTTCGAGGAGAAACGAGTACGGGCCGCGGCCCAGCTTGGCGAACACGGAAACGGGCGTATCGGCGTCGGCCAACCACTCGCGGTACACGAAGCAAAGGCGGCCTCGGCGGGCAAGGTCCAAGAACTTGGCTCGGTCGGGAATGAAATTGGCCATGGCGAAGACGTGCAGACTAGCGCGCCTCGACCTGGCTAGCCAGTGGTCGATAGGTGACCTTGGCGCTACCTCGCCACGGCGGGTGCGCTGAGGATGAGGCGCACGAGCTCGTCGTGGAAGAGCGTGAACGGAATGCGCCTCGGCTCGACCTGCCCCGCGGTCTCTGGGCGGCCGGGGTCGCGCACGAGCATGGGAACGAAGCGATCGTAGCCATAGGGGCTACCGTGGCTGATGCCAACGCCCTTGACGAGATCCGGATCCACGAAGCATCCCGGTTTGAGCACGATGTAGAAATCGCCGCCACGATCCAGGCTCGGGCTCACGGAATGGCACACAAGCGCGGCCAGCAGATCGGTGCGCTCGTCGGGACAGGTGGCGTTTCCCTGGAAGGGCCTGACGTCCAGGATGGCATACACGCCCTTGAACTGCTTGCGAAGCTCGGCATCGAGTCGCCTGGCCAATTGTGCCCGCAGGCGGGGGGTGTCGAGCATGAGCGCTCTCGCCGGCTCGGAAAGATAGATGTAGGGATAGACAACGCCCGCGATGATTTTCTCGATCTTCGCGCCGCCCGCGTCCGGCATGGGAAACTTGCCCGCCACGACCTCGGCTGCCTTGTGCACGTCCTCGACAAAAACCCGAGCACCGCGGCCCCGCGCACCCGCACACGGCTTGCCCGAGTCGAGAGCGCTGCGTGGACTGTCGCCGCACTTGGGTCGATTCCCATCGTCCTCCATAGGAACCGTGCCGTGGTCGGCGGACAGCACCGCAGACCACGCCTGCGGCCCGAAGGCATCGAGCTCTTTGAAAAAACAAGCCAGGTTGGCATCGAGCCTGCGCAATTCGTCCCACGCCTCCCATGAATCGGGGCCGAAGAGATGCCCGATGTAGTCGTTGGCCGAAAGCGAAAGCGAGAGGAACGCGGGCGACTGCTTGGGATCGTTCTTGAGAATGAAGAGCGCCATCTCGAAGAGCAGCCGATCGGTGCTGGGCAATGCACGAAAGGCCGCGCCTGGCTTGGGGGCCTGGCTGGCCAGATGAGCGGAGAAGAAACCGGCATAGTCGCTAGCGTCCGGAACGCCGGCATTTTCGCGCAACCATACTGGATCGAGCCCCTGCCATAGGACGTCTTCAAGGCGCTCGACACCGTTGCGCTTGTCCTCGGGCGCGGCCGAGAGGTAGTCGTGCACGAAGCGACCGAGGCCGCTCGCCCGCACCGCCGCCTCGTAGCGCTTCGAAGTGACGAAGCTGCCGCGTTCTCGCTTGGACTCACCTTCGGCGCCCGCCTTCGCGTCGAACCAGATGGCGTAGTCGGCCGTATCGCCGGCCGCGAACAAAGCCCCGCGATCCTTGAGCGAGAGCGCCGCCAGAAGGCCTTGGCCCTCGGGATACCGGCTGCGGAAGACCGCCGCCACGAGATCCGCCTTGGCCTCCAATTTGTCGAGCGAGCTGCCCGGGCTAATCCCTGGCGCACCGTCGAGGGTGACGAGCTTGCTGGCGTCGCGCGCGTCGGCGATGGTGGCCAGCTTGTTCCCGTCGGGGCCGAGCACGTCGTTAGCGATGATCCCGTGTTCGCGCGGCACCTTGCCCGTGAAAAGCGATGCATGCCCCGGCGCGGTTTCGGTGATGGCGTGGGAATAGGCCATCTCCTGGAAGAGCTTCCCTTCCCGGCGCAAGCGGGCGAAGCCGCCATCGGCCGGGAGCTTGTCGATGCGCTCGCGCAGCACCCACGCGGCAAGTTGATCGACGACGATGGCCACCACGATGGGCGCGTGTTTTGCGCCAGACGCCGCCGGCACGGTGTCGACCGTGTCGTCGAAGGGCGAAGCCGGAAGCGTGGGGCCCGGTGGCACGTTCGGGACGGTGCTCGATGGGGGCAGAATGGGCGCGGGCGATTGAGCGAACGCCCTCGGGGCCACGACCAGCAGCAATGGAAAAACACCGGCTCGAAGCTTCATGCTTGCGCCCCATCTAACCCACTTAGCCGTGGATGCCAAGGCCGAGGAAATGATGCCTTTCGCCTGGGTTGGCCTGGACTTTGGGAACCCTGGCCTACCGGACGTTGAAGAGGCGATGCTCAAGCTGTAGGGTTGTCGAGCGGCGGCTACGGCGTGGGCTTGTGCTCGGGCAAGGCAAGCGCTTTCACGAGAGACTCCGTGGTCACCACGGTGGCCTGGGTGGGGAGGACTTTCTGAGTGAGGACGCGGTGGACTTCGCTGTCCATGTCTGCACTGGCATCGGACACCACGACCAGTTGGTAATCCATGTCGGCGGCCCAGCGTACCGTGGACAGCACGACGCCGCTCGTTGCGATCCCGAACATGACGAGGGTGTTGATGTTGTGCGCACGCAAGACAGTTTCAAGATCGGTCGTCGAGAAGGCGCCGACGCGCCGCTTGATCACCACCACGTCGTCGGGCCGAGGCGCGAGGCGAGGATGGACCTCGGCCCCTGGGGATCTCTCGCGAAAACGGCCCGATTCCTTGAGCCCGGCGAAGCGGCGATTCTGCTGGCTTACCTCAGGATAACCATCGCGAAAGCGCACGACCACATAGATGATGGGCAGACCGGCCTGGCGCGCGGCCTTGACCGCCTCGCTGGCCTTGTCCAGCAGAGGACCACGCGCCTTCTCCGGCATCATGCTCACGATGTCGTTCTGATAATCCATGACCAGAACCGCCGTGTGCGGACGATGGATGGCAAGCTCGGTCTTGGCTGTGGGTTTGGCCGCATCGGCGGCGGAAGCGGCGACCGCGCACAAACACGTGGCCAAGATTGCGACGGAAGAGTGCGAAAGTCGGGTTTGCATGGGTGATTTCCTTCTTCAGCTCATGTTGCGAAAGAGATGAGGATAGCGCGTGCTGCTTCGGTGAGCGCGGCCCAACGGCCAACGGTGCGACTGTAGGTTTCCCGGGCGGGGAAGTGCTAGAGGGACCGAGTTTCGGCGACGCGCGTTCGAGGTTCAGCCGTGGACCGCTTTGCCGAGCGCCCGCATGCGCGCCATCTCTTCGTCGGAGAGCGGCCCCCGTGCGATGGCCTGCATGTTCTCGCGCATCTGGGCCGCGGTCTTGGGCGCCGAAATTACGAGGTCGACATTGGGATTAGTCAGGCAGAAACGGTAGCAGTCTCCAGCGGTCGCGGCGGTTCCCGTCCAACCCTTGGGCGGCCGCAACAGCTTGGTCCAAGAGGTGGCCGTGTAGGCGGCGATGATGGGCTTCTTGGCCGGCAAGTGGGGAAAGATGTCGACCTCGGCGCCGGGGTGAGCCGCATTGTAGCGAATCATGAAGAAGTCGAGCGGCCCCTGCGCGGCCAGTTTCGCCGCGCGCTTGCGGTCGTGGATCGAAACGCCGATGGCGCGGGCCTTGCCCTCGTGCTTCAGCTTCACCAGCTCGTCGATCACGGATTGGGTAAGCGCCGACATCCTGCCCGCCCAGAACACCTGCACCACGTCGATGTAGTCGCTGCCACTCGCGCGCAGCGCCTTCTCGGTCGCGCGCCGCACGGAGCCGGGAAAATACCCAAGAATGGGCCCCGTGGCTAACATGAAGCGGTCGCGATCCTTGGCGACGGTGTCCTTGATGATGGTCTTGAGGAACTTCTTGGCCGGACTCCAGAAAATGTAGTTCGCTCCCAGCGCGATCGCCTCGCGCACGCCCGCCTCGTCCAGCCCATAGGAAGCGGAGATCCCGTAGCGGTGCACGGACTTCCCCAGAATCTCTCGGTAAGCAAACCCTTCGGCCATGGCCAACGATACCTCAGATTCTCTACGATGACGTCGTGGTTGCCACCTCGCGCATTGGCTGCCGCACGCACTGGGATCCCTGGATGCACACCTCAAAATTCTGACGGTGCGCTCGTTCCACCCGCCGCGAACAGAAGGGAAGGCAAGGCAACCGCACGGCACAGACCTCGGCACGAAGCTTGCTCTAGGAGCCTCGCGGAGACATCCCATGAACAAAGTCAACGGTGCCCTCGCCTTCTTCTTGGTCGCCTCAATGGGACTTGCATGCAACGACGGCGGACTCAAGTCCAGAAACGCGGGGACGGGTGGACAAAGCAGCTCCACCGCGTCCGGCGGGAGTCTTGGGGGCGGTGGCTCTGGAGTTGGCGGCACGAGCTCAGGCGGCAGTGCCTCGGGCGGCGTGACCGGTGTGGACGGATCCACCTGCCTTCCTACCCTGTGTGTCGACACCGCTTGTTCTGGTGGCTATGTGCCGAACCCCGAGCCTTGTGGCTGTCCCATTTGCGCGCAACGCGATGCTGGCGTGGGCAAGGACAGCGCGACGGATGCGGCATGTTTGTCCGGTCCGTGCCCCCTGCCCTTGTGCTCGGCCGGGTACCAGGCGGTTGCACCTCCCTGCGGGTGCCCGACCTGCATGCCGGTTGATGCTGGGCCGCAGGCCGACTGCAAGACCCTGGACGAGTGCGCCTGTCACCGAGCGGATGGTTGCGCCCCTATTGCGCAGGCGTGCTACTGCCCGTTCCCGCAGTGCGATTCGAATGGAGCCTGCATCTGTGGCGGCGGCAAGTATCTGGGATGCGCGCCCGCGGGACTGGCCACTTGTTCGGGGGCCAAGGCAGAGCTCGCCGCGCTCTGCCCCACGCTGAAAGGCCCCACCTTCGATGCCCTTTGCGCGGGGACGAACAGCGCGTGCACCACGAAGTGCCTTGACGAGGTCACCTCTTGCAGCGACGTCTTCTGCACATTCTGTGAAAACTGCGACTGCGCTGGCGACCGCTTCTCGCAATGCGTGGGGACCTGCACGAGCGCCATGGTGCAGAAATAGCTAATGGCGACCACGACCGCGACCACAAGCTCTCCGGCGGCGGTCGCGAGATCATCTACTTCACCGGCACGGCGATCCTGATCTCGCCCTGCTCAACGGGATCCACCGCGCGCAGCTTGGCCGCCACGCCCTGGTAGTCGCTGGGCAACACGCGTGTGAGGGGAAGACGCGATTGGCGGTGTAGCGAGATGCTGCGCGAGCCGTCTTGGGCATCGTTCACTTGCCGCTTCTCGAAAAAGCGCGCGCCGCCTGTGCTCACGTCTCCGCCCTGCCCCACATCGATCACCTTGGCACCGCTGGGCAGCGCGATCTCCGCGTCGAGATCGAGGGGAATATCGTAGCCGAGCATGAGCGTGGTTTTGCGCAGCGGCTCGGTGCCGAAGCGCCGGCCGGGCTGGGCCTGGAAGAATTCTGGCCGCAGGCGCAGCACCCCGCCCTGCCGCGATGCCATGCGCGCCGAGCGGAAGGTGTAGCTGACGCGGGTGCCGGCACCGCCTTCGCCTGGCTCGACCGAGAGATCGTCGAGCTGGGCGCCTGGAAACTGCTGGCCCAGCCAGTGTTGCTCAAAATCCTGGCGCAGCTTGCTGCGATCCTTGCCCGCACGATCGAGGAGCTCGCTCCATTCCACTGCGGGCCAGCCCGAGAGCTGTTCGGTCACCGCAACCTTGGCGCCCCCGTCGGATTCAAGCCGCGCGCGCAAGGTCACGCTGCGACTGTCCTTCACACCCGACACAACCTTCACCATGTGCGAAGTCCCGACCACCACGGCCGGGGCGCCGTCGAAGCCTGGCAAGAGATAGGTAAAAGGCGCTCGCCTGATTTGCGGATCCACGAAACGATCTCCGGCCGAAGAAGGGAACCGCACCAGCAGCTCGCGGAAGTCGTCCTGCTCCGCCGCGACCATGGCCTCACTCGCCTCGGCCTTCAGCAGCGACCGGGCCAGAACCAAATCGGCGCGGAGGCCGAGGCCATGCGCAAGCGCAAGCATCAACCAGGCGCGATTGCCGCGATGGCGGGCCAAGGTCGTGGTCGCTGACACCCCGAAATCGTTCTCGGGTTCGATGTGCTCGCGCACCCACGCCACGATGGCTTCCGCGAAACGACCACGATCTCGACCAACCTGATCCGCAATCGACACCGCCACTTGGCGGACCTCGGGCGAGCCTCGGCAAAGGCCGAACGCTCGATTGGCGACGAAGCGCGACCAGCCGTCATTCGGCACGGCGCTGGACACGCGAACGGACGGAATCCATTCCGACGCTGGAACTGCCGAGCGTTCGGGGAAGACCTGGGGATTGCCGCGCACGGCGAATGTCAGCACGCGGGTTCCGTCGCCAGCCAGGGACGTGGTGGGCGCCGGTGCATCGGCACGACGATCCACGTCGAGCGGGATGCTCGTGGGCGCGACCAGCAAATACTCGCTGCGGTCGAGTGGCGCGTCGAAGGACTGAAAGTAAAAGCGCTCGCCGACGAAACCCGGCGCGAAAGCCACGGATGGCTCCTTGACCTCCAGGGTCTCCGATTCGACGAAGTCGCCCACCTCGAGCTCGGGCGCGGAAATACTCGACTTGCCGGAGATCTCCTCTGCCTCGCGCGACCTGCCGTCAGCCTTGCGTGTGCGCAGAACCAAGACTTCCGCTCCTTCGGGGATGTGGACCTCGCCCACCGCCTCGATGGCGTCCTTGCTCAGCACTTGGGTGATGGAATGGGTCAGGATCAAGCGCGTGCCGTCGGAATAGGCACGCTCGACCGCCCGATCCAAAACGACGACTGCGGGCGCCTGGTACGTCTTCTTGGACAAGAGATACTCGCGAATGACCTGTTCGCCGTCGAGACGGTATTCGTCGAGAGGCAAGGCCAGCCCGGCCAGTCGGGCCGCCCGGCGAACGTCGCTTCGCCCGGGGAATTGGTGAAGGGTTTGCCCGAGGGTGGCACGAGCTTGCTCGGGGGCGCCCGCCGCCGCCTCGACATCGGCCAAGCGAATCGCGATGCGCGTATCTCGCGGTGCCAATCGCGCGAGGGCAGCCCATTCGTCCCGTGCCGCCTGAAGCTGTCCCTGGGCAAGCAGCAGGTCGGCGATTTCCGAACGCAGCCACAGCGGCTCCGCACTCGTGGCCAGGCTTCGTCGCAGCAGCGATAGCGCCTTGTCGAGGTCGCCGTGCTTCAAGGCAAAAAGCCGCGGATTACCATCCTGGGCATCGCAACGTCCGAGCCGCTCCACCAGTCGCTCTGCGGAGCCGACGTCATCGCGCGCCTCAGCCCGATGAAAGGCCTCTTCGAGCATTTCGCAAGCACCCGAACCGTCTTCGACCAGCGCAAGTCCCGTCGCCAGCGCCGCGTCGGCGGGCTGTTCGAGCCCTTGCCCACGCAAAGCCGTTGCCACCGCAAGGTGCGCAGGCCACCATTTGGGCGCTACCTTCCGAGCGCGCTCGGCTTTGTCGGCGGCTTCGTGCGCTCGATCGTTCTGCAAGTCCAGCTTCGAGAGATCGAGCCACACACGCGCCATGCCAGGGTCGCTGGCCAGCGCTTGCTGCCACAAGGCGCGAGCCCGGTCGCGCATGATATCCGCAGGCCGCGTCGGATCCATTTCCCCAAGACGCCCCGTCGCCGCAAGCCCGAGCGCGAAATGCGCGTGCGCCGAAAGGCGATCGATCTCGGCGAGCAGTAGGTCGACCTCGCCCGTCAGGTTCGCCGTGAGCGCCGTCGCGAAATCCATCATGGCAGCGTCGGCTGGCGAAATGTTCCGATAGGCTGCACTTTCAGCGTCGGCGGGAATGGCCAAGAGCGCGATGTCCGCGGTCGATCCGTAGCTGCCAATGCGGATCTCGACCGTGTGCTTACCCGCGGCGACTTCGATGCGCGCGGCGGACCAGCGCGGCCCGTATCGATCCGGCGATCCACCGTGCTCGCGCCACGGCCCCGTGTCGACGCGCAGGCGGGCCGGCCCGCCATAGTCGAGGACAAGGTCGTACCGCCCACCCGCCAAAGCAAGCTCCGAGCGCAACACCCTGACGCCGTTCCGGTTGTCGGCGGCGTTGAGCTGAAACTGGCACCCGGCCGCGAGCAAGGACCGCGGCTTGTCTTCTGGCGTGAAGGATTCCCCGTCGAGATCGAGCAAAGGAAGGCGTCCCCAAGATCCCACCAAGTGGATGGAAGGTGCGCAGCCAGCGCTGGCCAAGGCCTTGGCCAGCAGGGTTTCGTCCGCCCGTTTGCGAGCGATGTCGATGACGGTCAAGGCAAGCAGGTATTGGGCCTGCCAGGGCAGGTGCTCGGGCGCAAGCGCGATGAGCCGCTCCTCCGCGGGCCTGCGATCGGACACTTCCGCAAGGAGGCGCGAAACGCGCGAGAGTGTCGCGGTCGAAAGCGCCACGGCAAGGGGATCTTGGCCCTTGCTTGCAGACTCCATCAGGGCAAGCACGTAACCCAGCGCTGCGCTGGGGTCGCCGTGCTCGAAGGCCAGACTGGCCGCGCCGAAAAGCGCCCGCGCGTCCGACCGATCCTGCGCGAGCGCGCGCACAAAGCTGGCCGTCGCCTCCATTGCCTTGCCTTCACGCAGGGCCTGCCAGCCACGAACGCCCTCGGATTCCGGCTGGCCGTCACGCCGCGCTTGACTTGCCGAGGCGCAGCCCGTGGCAGCGACCAGCAGGAAAGCAAGGCGTCGGTGGGACATCCGCATCGTCGTCTTCATGGCGTCTTCTCCACCTCGACGACCACCCGTTCGGCCAGCGCGGCGTCGGTGTCGCGCAAGAAAGCACGGAAGGCGGGATAGCTCGCCGGTTCGATGCGATTCTTGGCCACCACAAGCACCGAGGTGACGCCAATGGAGCGACCATCGGGCGAGCTTGCGACGGCGAGAGTGAATTCACCAAACGGGGACTCGATCTTGCGCGCATTGGGGGCGTGAAGGACGCGTGCCCCGGCGGGCAGGTTGTAGGTGACCTGTTCTTCGTGACGCCAAGGATAGCCGAGCACGAGCGAAAAGCGGCGATGGCCCAGACGAGCATAGGTGCTGGTGAAGTCGGCTTCGCGCGAGCTCGACGGCAGGCGAAGCTCCCCGCCGCTCAGCCGTTCGCCCATCTGTGGAACCGACACCGTGGAGGAGACGGCCACTGGCCGGTTGCGATCGGCGACATCCATGTCGACCTCCGCAAGCGTCGCCCCTGCGAAGCGACCACTCCACACCTTGCCATAGCGTTCGCGCCGCTCGCCGGCCGTTTGGTAGTGCGAGCGCCACTCGTGCGCCGCCTGACCCGCGATGGTGAGATCTTCCGCGATGCGCGCGGAGCCGTCTTCGTGCAGATCCACCTGCCACTTGCGTAGGGCTTGATTGCTTTCCGGGGCTAGCAAGGACGTGCGCACCAGCTTGGCTCCCCGCGCGGACACGCGCAGGGCCATGGTGTCCTGATCTTCGGCGGGCAATTCGGCCAGGCCGGAAAACTCGGCCGTGCCGTCGAGGTAGAGCCCGAGCGCGGGCACATAGGCAATGGCGTGGTCGAATACCGCGAGCGACGCCGGCGCTTCATCGATGCGACCGCCGCGACGGGTGCGCAGCAGAACCAATTCGGATTCCACACCCACGCTGCGAAGCAAGGTCATCATCAGGGTCGCCTTGTCCTTGCAATCGCCGAAGCGCCGCTGAAACACCTGGGTCGACTTGTAGGGTTTGTAGCCGTGGATGCCGAACTCTAGTCCGACGTAGCGGGTGTTCTCGACGACCAGGCGATGGATGGCCTTCACCTTGTCGAGCGTGGTGGTCAGCCCTGCCGTGGCTTTCGCCGCCGCCTTGGCCAGGGTTCCGTCGTCCTGCATCTGATCCGCCACCAGATTCCAGTACCAGCGGCCTACTTCGTCCCAACTGCGATAGGTGCTGACGTGCAAATAGGGCGCGACTTCTGCGAAACCGGGCATCGCCGGTTCGCTCTCGACGCTGGAGACGCTGCGTGCCTCGAAGTGGTAGCTGACCTCGGTGCCGCGGGTTTCGGTCTTGGGCCCGAGACCTGCCAAGCGCGGCTGATTGAAATAGAAGGTTCGCGCCTGCGGGGCGATGAGCGTGTACTCCCAGCGCCGGGTGGGCAGGCTGTCGGCGATCATCTCGAAGTCGCCGAAGTAGTCGGCGAGCTCGTTGCTCCCGCCCACGTCGGCGACGGTGTACTGGACCTCCACCACATCGCCGGCGCGTAGGTTCTCGAAGGTCACGGCAAGGGCGCGCGTGTCGTAGTAAAGCCCGTACCACGGCTCGGACAGATCGCGTTCGTCGCGCCCGGTGGCTTCCGAAATCTCGATGCTCTGGTTCGCGGTCCGTCGCAAAACGCGGGCCTTGCGGATCTCGACCTCCTGTCGTCCGGGTTCGAAGCGAATCCAGGTTTCCTGGTTGTCGCGCGCGGCGCGCTCGGTACGCACGTGCACTAGGCGCTGAACGAAGCGTTCGGATAGGCCGTTGCCGTGCACGCGAACCGCGGTTCGATCGAGGACGATCTCGGCCGAGGCATCGTCGCTGGGGCTCGGCCCGAAGAAGACCTCTCGAGCTAGCGCCTCGCCGTCCGCCGCATTCTCGCTAGCCAGATCGTCGATCGAGCGCGTTTCGCGTTTCGCCCTCTGGGCGGCTATCAGGGCGTCCACGTAGCGGCGCAAGCCTGGGTTCTGCGGTCGCAACTCCAGCGAGCGCCGCATGTTCGCGATGGCGGCTTCGAAGCACCCGGCGCGGGCTTCCAAACGGCCGAGCTCGTCAGGTAGGCCCGGTTCGTCGGGCAGGCGAGCGATGGCCTTGCTCAGCACCGAACGGGCGCCCGAAACATCGCCACGGCCTTCGAGAGCGCTTGCTTCATCGAAAACCAGTGCCGTCAAATCTGGACGCCAGCGCAGGGCTTCGCCTTGCCATCGCGCCGACCCCGCCAAATCGCCGCGTCTGCGTGCGGCGGAGGCCAGCTCGCGCAAAATCCCGACGTCGGATCTGCGTGCATTGTAGATGCCGTGAATTGCGGCGTTGGCCTCCACCGGGCGACCAAGCGTCCTCAAGATATCGGCGAGGGTATCTTGCACCAGCGGTAGCTTGCGTACGTCCTCGGGCAGGGTAGAGACGCGCGCCAGTGCGGAAGCGGACAGTCCCGCGTCCTGCTCCTCGCGGGCCAGCGCGAGCTGCGCCTGGACGCAGCTTGGGTCGAGGGCGATGGCTTGCTTCCAGCGCGCCGTCGCAGCGTCGTCGCGACGCTGGCTGCGCCAAAGCCGGCCAATCTGCGCCAGTGTCCTCGCTCGATCCTTGGCCCGCGCCAGCGCGGGAAGCGCACGCTCCAATGCCGCGCGGCGGTCGTCATCCTCGCGCGCAACGCTGCCCAGAAGCAACAGGGCCTCGGCCGCCATAGGGGTCAATCGAGCGTTCGGTGCCGGAAGCGCCCTGTTCGCCGCTTTCTCGATGGCTCGCAGCTCGCTATCCTCTGGCATCACCAGCGAAAGATAAAGTGCATCGTCGAGCCATGCTTGCGCCGAAGACGCCGCCCCTGCCCGTTCGGCCCGCTCGCGCAGCAACTTGCCGAGCTCGCGCACCTTGGGTTTCCGGACCGGCGGTGTGGAAGAAAGCCTCTCGGAGGACGGTACGTCTGCGCTGACCGTCACTCCCGCCAGCCGACGACCATCGAGATCGGTCAAACGCACGAACATCCGCCAAGAACCGCGGGTGATGACGGTCTTGATCAACAAGGGATTCGCGCCCCGCTTGAGGTACACGGGTGCCGCGTCCTGATCCGGCCACGCAGGTCGGACCACGTCGTTCGCGTAGCTCTCGTTGCCACCCAGCCAAACCTTCACCGGGCCCGGGCTACCGATGCGCAGGCCTGCCCACCGGTCTCGGTCGCTGCTGACGTAGGTGAGGAGATAGGCGACGGCATCGCTGTCAGGCCGAAGAATGGCATCGACAAGAACCGCCCCCTGCACGAAGGCTTCCGCGGGAATCCGCCGCCAAGCCACCTCGCGCTCCTTCCCTGCATAGTGCTTGCCCGCGCGCGGATTGAGCATCTTGATTTCTTCCTCGACAGGAAAGGCGCGCCCGAACCCACTGCGCCCTTGGGCGTCGAAGGGGCCAAGCACCCAGAAGTCATGGACAAGTCCAAGCTCCGTCCGTCGCTCTTCCGCCCGAGAGAAATCGCCACGACGATCTTCCTCGATCGACAGCAGGTAGGCGGCTTGGGATGCAACCAGCGGGTCGGCGGGCCCGCCCAGCTTTCCGTCGACAGTCTCGCGCAGCACGCGCGCCATGTGCCCGGGCAGGAGAAATTCCTCGTCCTGCGCCAGGGCGGCCACAGCGGCGATGGCTTCTGGCCGGCCGTGGTCGGTCCGAATTTGCTCGCGTGCGCGTTCGGCCGCGTGGTCGAGAACGTCGCCCATCGCCCACGTGGGACGCAAGACCGTGAAAGCAACTATCAGCGCCGCCCAAAGGCGGCCCCGCGGGCAAGACCGCCAGACGAGCATGCTCGAAGTATAGCGGCAATCCGAGGCGGGGCGCCGCTAGCGTACGAAGTAGCGACCGATGGCTTCCCGGAGCGCCAGACGCGCGCGGTGCAGGCGCGTCTTCACGGCTGGCACCGACAGGCCCAACATCTCGGCGGTGTCTTCCGTCGAAAGCTCTTCGACGTCGCGCAAGAGGAAGACCGTGCGCAGGCCATCCGGCAGAGCATCCACCGACGTCTGGATGTGCTTGCGCATCTCCGCGGATTGCAGTTGATCGTCGGGTCGCTGCGACCAGTCGGCGTTGGCGCGCATGGTCTGGCCGCTCTCGGCCACGGCGTCGTTCAGCACCGTGGGTTCGACGTCGTCGACGGTTACCTCGGGGTGGCGGTTGCGGCTGCGCAGCAGCATGAGCGCGGCATTGACGGTGACCCGATACATCCAGCTTCCGAATTGCGCCCTGCCCTCGAAACTGGGCAGATTACGCCAAGCCGAAAGGAAGGCATCTTGCAGGATTTCCTGCGCATCGGTCTCGTTGCGCACGAAGCGCATGGCCAGACGATAGAGCTTGTTCTCGTATCGGTTGACGAGCTCCTCGAAGGCAGCTTCGTCCTTGGCGCGGGCGCGTTCGACGAGCGCCTCATCGGCGACTCCACCGACGAGCCCTGCCGCCCGAGCGTCTGGCGCGGTCTTGCCTTCCCGGTCGTTCATGAATCTACTTGCGAATACCACAAGATCGAAGCTGCGTCTCTGGAAGAGTTGGCGGAACTAGCGGCAGTAGCCGTAGTTCTGGGATCCATAGATCGCGCTGCAGCCGCCCGCATTCGGGCACGCGGAGCCGGAGGCTTTCAGGCTGCACACCGTGTGACAAACGGCATTCACGCACACAGAGCCGGGTGCGCAATTGTCGGGGCTGGTGGTGCATTTCTGGCCGACCGCCACGGAGTGAAAGGAGGAGCAGTCGCAGACCGTACTATCCGTATTTCCGACCCCGGTGAGTCCGGCGAGGAACACACAGTTGAAGTTGGTCCGCGCCGTAGCGCAAGCCGCACTTCCCGTGGGATTGCACGACTCGATGGGGGGCGAGCAGAAGTACAGGTTTTGCACCGTCTGATTGTCAATCGGAATGGTGCCCGTGCAGCGGCTGTTGCTGGCACAATCCTGGTCGGTCCCGCAGGTCTTGTAGCAAACATTCCCACACCTATCGTCTGGCACGCACACCGCGCCCGGTGCGCAAAGATTGGGGCTGGTGCCACTGCAGGCGCCGAGGGGGGCAACGAAGGTCGTTCCCGGCGCCACCGCAGAGTCTTCGCATTTGAAGGATGTGTTGGTTTGGTCGTCGAGAACGCAACGATGGCTGCACGGACAGCCGGACTGACAAACCGGGTCGCAAGTGCTGTTCGCAATCCGCGGGTTCGCGCTGCTCGTGCTGCAGTTGGGGGTGAACGGGCCGAGCCCCGGCTCCGGGGCGGTCGTGCAGACAGGTCCGGCATCTGGATTGGGGGTGCTGCCGGCGTCCTTCGGTGTTCCGTTCTTCCAGCAGTGTCCAGCCGATCCAGGTGGGCCGTCGTTTCTGCACTCGAAGCCGGATGGACAGGTGCCCCCGGTGCCGCAAACCAAGCCACCGTTCTTGATGTTGTTGGTGTTGTAGCAGCCGGCAAAGGCAAGCAACGCAAAAAGCCCGAGCAGGCGTACGATCATCTTGGTCATCAGCTGCTCCATCCTAGAAAGTCAGCAGGGCCGAGCCCCCGGCGAAAGTTGGCGCAGCCACGGGCGCGACCGAGACGGAGGGCGCGGCCGCGCCTCGCCATCTCCAAAGAAGGTACCCACCAACGCCCGCGCTGGCGATACCAACGACAGCCGCGACACCAGCCACGGCATTCGCCTTCTTGCCGCTCGATTCCACCGCGGGGTCGAAGGGCGGCTGTCGATTCTGCGAGGCATCCTGCAGGGTCTTCGCCTTGCTGGCGCCCACGGCCGCTGCGATGACCGTAGTCACTAGGCACGCGCCACCCACTCCCAACAACGAGTAGGCGATCCATTTCTTCTTGGGAGATGCGGGTTCGGCCTGGCGCGGCTGCTCGAATGCCACGCCCGGCGGTGGTTCAGGCCTGGGCGCCGCGGCCGGTGCCAGAGAAGCGGGCGCCCCAGGCACGGGGGCCGGCCCTTCGGCCCTCGGCGCCAGACCTGGGCCTGGCGGAGAAATCGGTTGTGCGGGTTGAACCGGCGCGGGTGTCGGCTGGCCAGGCAGGCCACGACGACGATCCTCGACGAGCTTCTCCAAATCCGCGATTTTCTTTTCGACATCGGCGCGATTGCCGGCATCGGGACGGCGGCGCAGAAAGTTCTTGTAGGCGCGAATGGCGTCTTCCGGCCGATCCCACAGCCGATAGGCCTGCCCGATGTTGAACAGCAAGGCCGCGTCTTCGACCAGAAGATAGGCCTGCTCGTACTCGGCGATGGCCTCGCCGTACTTGCCCACGTCGTAAAAGCGGGTCGCCATCTCGTAGTGCTCCTTGGCCTGCTGTTTCTTCTCCGCTTCGCTCTCCGCCCGAACGGCAACGGGAACGACAGCGCACACGACCAGGGTTGCGAGCGCGAAAGCTATCTTGCCTGGATTCATCGGCATTCCATTCTTGACTGGGTGGAACCCGCCAATCTGGCGGGCACCGCGTAGACTACAGCACGGTTTCCACCGTGGTCAAAGACCGTCGCGACCTAGCCTCTGACGCAATTGCGGCCAGCCGACTTCGCCTCGTAGAGCCGCTCGTCAGCGCGCCGGATAATGGCCGCCGCCGTTGGCTCCTCCAAATCGAGTGTGGCAACGCCCATGGAAATGGTCACCGGAATCTTCGTGGCCTCGAAGTGGAACTCGGTGGTCTCGACGATGCGACGGACCTTCTCGGCGAACTGGTGCGCATTGTGGCCGTCGATTTCGGGCAGAATGATGGCGAACTCTTCGCCCCCGTAGCGAGCGAAGATATCCTCGGTGCGAATCTTGGCCTTGACGGTGAGCGAGAGCGTCTTGAGCACGGCATCTCCGGCCAGGTGGCCGTGGGTGTCGTTGACGTCCTTGAAGTGGTCGAGATCGAACATCACCAAGGACAGCTCGCGCCGGTACCGGGTGGCGCGCGCGATCTCGCGTGCGAGCGCCTCGGAGAAATAGCGCTTGTTGAAGATCTGGGTAAGACCATCGACGGTGGTCAGGCGGTAGATCTCCTCGTGGTAGGCGCGCTCGATGTTTCCGCCCGACAAGAACTTGAAGATGGTGCGGCCGATCTTGATGAAATCGCCGTCGACAAGAGTCCGCTCTTCGACCAGCTCATCGTTGACGTAGGTTCCATTGGTGGAGCCCAAGTCGCGAATGCGCACCGCGCGGCCGGCGTTGACGATTTTGGAATGGGCGCGAGAAACCGACTCCTGGTCGATCTGGATATCGCACTTGTTCGAGCGACCGAGAGTCATCGATGGACTCTCAAGGCTGTACTTGCGTCCAAGCTCAGGACCGTAGATCACGACCAAGCACGCCTCCTTGGTGGGCGGGTGCTCCGTGATGCGGTTGATGCTGGTGACGACCGTCTTGGACCGAATGCGATCCAGGTCAGGCGTGGTGTCGTCTCGTTTGGATGGGGGACGTGCCAAGGGTACCCGACCAGGTTAGGGCAGGAATGCTGCGCGGTAAAGAAGAAGGGTTATTTGACACCCTCACCTACATGTATGACTTTGTATCCATGGCGCCGATTCGCAGCACTGCCGGGATCTCTTTCAAAGCTCTCTCGACGCTGCTGACCTTGGGAATCGGGACAAATCCAGCGGCGGCCCAGGATGATGTTCTGGGCGAATACTCCAACCCCCTACGTCCGATGGTCGTCCTGGATACCACGGCCCTGCGCGGTTCGCATTTCGTTGCCGATCTGGAAGGCGGCGGACTGGCCCAATTGACGCTTCATCCGGCGCTGCAAAAAGCAGTTGAAGACGCGCTGGCCTCCCACTACCTGCCCTTTGCCGCGGCAGCGGTCGTTTCGATCCCCGACGGCAGGGTGTTGGTGCTCGCCGGCTACTCGAAAGCCGATCCAACCCTCGACGCCGCCACGCTGGCTTTGCACCCGTGGGCGCCAGCCGCGTCGGTGTTCAAGGTCGTGTCAGCCTCGGCGCTGTTGCAGGATGGGCACGTCGGTCCCGAGACGCGCGTTTGCTACCACGCCGGAGTTTCATCCGTGCTGCGCGACAATCTCATCGACATGCCCGGTATCGACCGCAGCTGTGCCAGCCTGGGCTACGGCATTGGCAAGTCCCAGAACGCCATCATCGCCAAGCTGGCGGCGCGCAACCTGCGCCCGGAGCAATTGGAACGCATGGCAAGCGCCTTTGGGTTTGGCCAAGACATCAGTTTCGACGCCCCCTTGGAGCCGTCCGAGGTCGAGATCCCGCGCGAGCCGCTGGAATTCGCCCGAGCCGCGGCTGGCTTTTGGCACAGCTCGCTCTCTCCGTTGCACGGAGCACTGCTGGCCGCAACCATCGCCAATCATGGCGAGATGCCTGCGCCCCGCCTCATCGAGAAGGCGGTCGATGCCAAGGGCACCTCCGTAAAGCTGGCCAAGACGGCATCCCACCGCGTGCTCGACCGCGCGGTTGCCGAGCAAGTCGGGCAGATGATGCAGCTCACGACGACCATGGGAACCGCGCGCCGCAGCTTCCGGGACCGCAATGGCCACCCAACCCTTCCCATCGAGGTGGCGGGCAAGACCGGCACCCTCTTCTACCGCGGGCGCGCGCACGATCCGATCCTGCCCAGCTCAACGGCCACCCTCGATGCCGGCCAGCTCGGCTATAGCTGGTTCATTGGCTTCGCGCCCGCCGACCATCCCAAGATCGCCTTTGCCGTGTTGCTGGGCAATCCGGCTGCCTCCCAGCTCAGGGCCCATTCCGTGGCCCGCCATCTGGTCGCCGACTACCTGGCCACGGAAGGTCCAGGCCCGGCAGGCCCAGGCAAGCACGGCCACCTTCTCGCACATCGCTAGTTGTGTCACTTTCGTCACTAGGCTGATACAATCTTTCACCCGAGTTGCGGGTGAAGGATCCCATGTCGCTGCTGTTCGAGTGGCTGGAAAATACCGTGCGAAGCCGAGCCGCCGTTGGCGGCTCGGGGCACGCGATCATCTATCACGACACCTATCTCTCATGGCGCGGACTCCTCCATCGCGTTGAACGGCGAGCCCGCGAAATCGCGGGCATGGGCATCCGAGCCCAGGACTGGGTAGGACTCATGCTCGGCAACGATCCCGAGCTCGTCGTGCTGATGCTCGCGCTGTCCAAGCTTGACGCCGTGGTCGTGCCCATCGATCCCACGACGGGCGGGCGCGACCTGGACATGATTCTCGATGCGTCCCCTCTGCGAGCCATCGTCACCCGCCCGAACGCCATCGATCCCTTGGCCGCGCCCTCGGGAACCCTGCGCCTGGGCAGCCTGCCACACACTCCCCGGGTAACCGCGGAAAGCCGCCATCGCGTCTCGGGCACTTTGCTCACCTGCTCGCTTTACCCCTGGACTCGGCCCCAGCTCGACGCCACCGAAGCCCCCGAGGTGGCGCTCTTCACTCTCGACGCCGGCGGCGATCCCAAGGCAGTCGTACGCGGTGCGACCCAACTTCGGGGTATCGCCGGCACCCTCGGCGCAGCCTTCATGATCGAGCCCGACACCAACGTCCTCGGCGCCGCTCCACTTTTTGACTGCCAGGGTTTCGATTTCGGACTACTGGCCGCGCTTCCCCATGGCGCGACCCTGTACCTCGACGATGGAACCGCAGGGCCGCGCCTGGCCAAGACGCTCAGCGACCAAGCCATCGATCTCTACGCGGCCACGCCGCGCGACTTCGCCTTGCTCGCGCGGGTCACCAACGCCAAGCCGCTGCGTGAGCGCGGCACGAGATTGGTCTCCTCGGGCGTGCCCCTGCCCGTTTCGATCGCGCGTGCATGCCACAAACGCTATGGGGTGCCCGTGCTTTCCTGTTACCACGGCTGCGAAACCGGTCCCGTAGCCGTCGATCTCGATGGAAACGCGCCAGAAAGTGTGGGTACACCCCTGCCCGGCATCGAAATCCGCGTTGCGAGCAGCAACGGCGCCGGGCTGGCGGTTGGGACGATTGGGCCCATCTGGGTGCGCGGCGCGGGCGTAGCCACCACGTTCTTGCCGACCCTGCCCGTGCGCGGGGACAAGATTGCGGTTGGGCGCGGCCTGCTCGAGAGCTGGCTGCGCACGGGCGACGTGGGCCACTTCGACCGAGAGAAGCGCCTTCACCTCAGCCACCGCGAGGACGACATCGTCAAGGTCGACCGCAGAAGGGTGGCGCTGGGGGAAATCGAGAGCTGTCTCGAAAGCATGGCGCACGTGAAGGCCGCGCAAGCCCACGTCGAATACGACTCCGCCGGCTCCACGCACATCGTTGTGCGCATCACCCCCGGCGGTCGTTGCAAAACCGATGCGATGCTCGACCATTGCGCCAAGCGCTTGGCCCCACACAAAGTACCCCGGCGAATCGAAATCGTAGAGTAGCCCTGTCGAGGAGCCTCCTGGCGCCACTGCCAATTCGCGCTAACGTGCAAGGCGCTCATGCTGCCCATCGTGGATTCGCACTGCCATCTCGATTTCGAGGATTTTCGCGAGGATCTCCCCGCCGTACTCGATCGCGCCCGTGGCGCCGGCATCGTGGCCATGGTGTGCGTTGGCTCGGGCGGCGACCTGGCCACCGCCGAACGCGCCGCCGACCTGGCGACCAAGGAGCGCGACGTCTTCGCCGCCATCGGCATTCACCCTCACGATGCGGGCAAGATTCTGCCCGAGTTCTGGCCAGTTTTGGAAAAGCTGGTCGAGGCCCCGCGCGTGGTGGGCATCGGCGAAACCGGACTCGACTATTTTTACGACCACTCGCCGAGGCCGGTGCAGCGCGAGGTGTTCACGCGCTTTCTCGTCCTTGCGGCGTCGGTCAACAAGCCGGTCATCTGTCATGTGCGCGATGCCCACGACGACGCCAGCGAAATTCTGCGCGCGGGGCCCATCCCCGAGGCTGGTGGGGTCCTGCACTGCTTTTCGGGCAATGTGGAGCAGGCGCGCAGCTACCTCGACATGGGGCTCTACCTTTCATTTTCAGGTGTGATCACCTTCAAGAAGGCCGAGGAATTGCGTGAAGCAGCGGCCTTCGCCCCCGCCGACCGCATCCTGGTCGAAACCGACGCCCCCTATCTGGCGCCCGTTCCCCACCGTGGCCGCCGCAATGAACCGGCCTTCGTGGCGCAGACCCTCGATGCGCTGGCCCGAATCCGCGGCATCTCGCCATCCCAGGCCGCCGAGATCACCACGGCCAACGCCTTTCGGCTGTTCAAGCTGAGATCTGGCGCAGCCTGTGGGTTGACCCTCGCCCCCAGGCATTCGATACTCGCGTTCGTGTCGACCCAAGAAGTTCCGATCGTCCGCATCCAACTTCGCTATCCCGACGAGGGTGTTTTCATTCAGAGGTTCGCGCCCAACGTGACCCGAGGAGGAATCTTCCTCGCCAGCCGCGCACCCCACCCTGTAGGCACGGTGATCGCGTTCGAGGTCGCCCTCATGCAAGGGCCGCCGCTTCTGCACGGCACCGGCAAGGTGACGTGGGTCCGCGAATACGCCCCGGACGAGCCCCAACGCGCCCACGGGATGGGCGTACAGTTTCTGCAAGTGGCTCCGGCGTGCCAGCCCATGCTCGATCGGCTGCTCGACTACAAGGCCCTTCCCCCGCGCTTCACGCCCGTAAGTGGCGTGCCCATCACGCCCCCGCGCCAGACGCAGGAACGTGCCTCGCAGGTTTCCGTGTCGCTGGAAGGCGACCCCAGCACTTGGATCGACGATCAGGGCGTGCGCATAGCGGCAGACCGAGCTCGCCTGCTTGCCAGCAGAATCGAGGACGTGGAGAGCCTACGCACGCGCGAACGCGACGAACCCGCGAACCTTGAAGTGGCATTGGCCGGTCTCCCCCGCTTGCTCGGCCCACGGCGTTAGCGGGAGGCAGATCGGCTTCGGCGTAGGCTTCCGCAAATCGGCCATGGGAGCATGCGCCGGCCCACCTTGTTAAATCGGAGATTGTCGGTATGATTTAGCCGCTACGCGGAAGCGATCCACTCCGAGCAACCTGGGGCAGGACCGGGACACCACAAAACCCATGAACAAGCGAAAGATCTCCACCCGCAGCGTCGAACGCCTGAGCATCTACCGCCGCGCCCTCCTGCACGCTCGACACGAATTCGGGCCCAGCGTGTACTCGCACCAGCTTGCCCATGCTTGCCAACTCACGGCCGCGCAAGTTCGTCGCGATCTCATGGCGATCGGCTACAGCGGCAACCCCAACAGTGGCTACGATGTCAAACGCCTGCTCACGTCGCTGGCCGCGTTTCTCGATTCGCAAGAGGTTCGCGCGGTGGCCATCGTGGGTATGGGCTACCTGGGACGCGCCATCGCGGCCTTCCTCACCAATCGGTCGCACAAGATCCGCCTCACCGCCGCGTTCGACGTGGATCTGGACAAGATCGGTCTCACTTTCAGCGAAGTTCACTGCTATTCGGTTCGCCAGATGGCCGAAATCCTGGCCGAAAAGCGCATCGACATCGGCATCATCACGGTGCCCGCCGAGCAGGCCCAACACGCCGCCGAACAGTTGGTCGCGGCGGGCGTCACCGGCATCCTGAACTTCGCGCCCATCGTTCTGCGCCTGCACGAGCGCATCTACGTGGAGAACATCGACATGACGGTTTCGCTAGAAAAGGTGGCCTTCTTCGCTCGTTCCGGCGGCCGACCGAAGCGAAAGTAAGAGATTCAACGGTGTGTCGAATCTATCGAGCCAGACGCGGCCGCAGGCGCCGCAGCACCTTGCGAGGGAGCTCCCAAAGATCCTCGGCGCCGCGCAGGCGGAACAGGCGAAGGACGCCGACGTAGGTCACGAATCCGATGGCGATGGTGGCCAAGAGCGAGACGCCGTGGACGACGCGAAAGATGCCTCTTGGCCAGGCGATGGGTGCGGCTGCGAGAGCGCGCGCAACCCCAAACCAAACGCCCATCGCCACGCCAGCGAGTACGGCATTGGCCAGGATCAAAAGAGCGATGTCGCGCAACCAGCCCGCCTTGTGCGGCTGCCCCAGGATCCGGCGGAACCACAGGCGCAGAATTCCGAGATTCACCAGCGCTGCCACGGTCGTCCCCAAGGCCAATCCGGGCGCGCCCAGCCGGCGGTAGGTCAAGCTATTGAAGAGCAGGTTCGCGGCCACCGAGGCCATGGATGCCACCATGGGCACGCGCGGACGATCCACGGCGAAGAAGGCGGGCGCGAAAACCTTCACCAGACTGTAGGGCAAGACGCCGAGCATGTAGGCCTGCACGATGGGCACCGTCGCGGCCGTGTGCACGGGCAGAAACTTGCCTCCCTGGAAAAGCAACTGCACCACCGGCTTGGCCAGCACCACCAACCCGACCGCCGACGGTAGCGCAAGCAACCACACCCCGCGGGCGCCGTCGGCCACGCGTTCGATGAGCGCGTTCTTGTCTCCCCGGGCTGCCTCCTGCGAAGCCCGCGCGGTGGTGACGGTGGCGAGGGCGACTCCGAACAATCCCACGGGAAGGTAGAACAGGCGAAAGGCGTTCTGCAGATACGTCAGCGGCCCACTGCCGAGCGCCGCCGCGTACTGCGTGTTGACGAAGACATTGATCTGAATGGCGGCCAGACCGACGGTGGCCGGTCCCATCAAGCGCAGGATGCGCCGGACATCCATGTCACGCAGAACCCCCGCCAGGGTCGGGCGAACACGATAGCCAAGCCGGTGAAGACTGGGCAGTTGCACCACCGCCTGAACCAGGCCCGCGGTGGCCGTGCCCGCGCTCCACACCACCATGCCGGTGCGCTCGGAGAAGTGAACCACCATCAGCAGCACGCCGCACGCGATGCTGGTGACGTTGAACATGGCCGGCGCGTAGGCCGGTGCGAGATAGCGCTGCTGTGCGTTCAGCATGCCCATCCACACCGCGCTCACGCTGACCAGGGTCAAAATGGGCATCATGATGCGGGCAAGCAGCCCGCCGGTGGCGACCTGGGAGGCGCTGCCGCCGAATCCGCGCGTGATGAGTGAGACGATCTCATCGGCCCACAGCACGCCCGCCAGACTGAGCGCGCCGGTGACCAGCAACAGCCCGCCGAGAACCAGATTGCCCAGACGATAGGCGCGCTCCTGCCCACCTTTGACCAGCGCATCGCTGAAGGTCGGCACGAAGGCGCTCGACAGCGCGCCCTCGGCGAAGAGATCGCGCAAGAGGTTCGGAATGCGAAAGGCGGCGACATAGGCGTCGGTGAGCGCGCTGACCCCGAAGATGCGAGCGAAAATCGAATCGCGCGCCACGCCTAAGATGCGCGAGGTGAGAATCGCCAAGCTCACGTTGGCGGAAGAGCGAATGGAAGTGGCCACGTCCTGCCGACGTTAGCGGTCGCACCCGCCAACGTCTATTTTTAAGAACACCGGAAAAGAAGGGATATCCGGATCTTGGGTCCGAACTTAGGTCGGACGATACGGACGGCGCGGGAAGGGCTCGGGATTGCGAGTGGTCGGCGCCGGCGCGACTTCGGTGGCCAGGCCAAGTTGTTCGCGAAGATCCAGGTAGTCACCGGTCACGCTAAAGCGAATCAGATTCTTGACTGCGGCTTCTGGGTCCCCGCCTTGGGTCTCGGCCGAGCGCAGGACCTCGCGAATCGCGGAGACGATGTCGCCGCACAGGAGCAAGCCCGCGCGATCTGCGCTTTGGTTGGCCCCGGCGGCCCAGGCCTCCAGGTCGACCCGGCCCGGATCGGCCACGATCTGTTCGATGGCGGCCGTCGCCGAGGCGAGGGTCAGGGGCTGAACGGTCCGCTGCAAAAACGAGGCGTACTGGCGCACCGAAGCCGTATCCGTACCTGCCAGCTCGAACTCGGGGTGAACCAGCTTCACGGCGGCGGCCACGATCACGCGCAGCTCATCCAGCGAGGAAACCGCCTCGGGTGAAAGCAGGAATTGGTCCGCGCGCAACCTGGCGAGCTTACGCACGAGGAAGAAGGCCAGCTCTTTTTCCGAGCGCCCGGAAAGCAGGTTCTTGCCCAGCAAGAAGGACGGCACGACTTGCTGCCCTTCAAGCACGATGCGCAACTCGAGCTCGACCTCGCTTTCGGGAGATACGTACACCGGCGGCAGCGCCACGCCGAGCACGCGGCACGCATAGCCGATCATCTGCCCCACCGACGAGTCATCCATCGACAAGTCGGCCTTTTCCGCGGGGTTGAGCCCCAGCGACACGGGATCCTTGGCGCGCGCCATGGCCACGCCGGCGCTGACCACGGCCAGCACGTGGGAAACACACCATTCCTGGCGCGGGCTGCGCACGTAGCGCTGCCATATGGCTTCAGTCAGGGCTCCGCTTGAACGTGGGATCTCAGGCGCCGTAGTACGCTCGTAGAAGGCCTGCTCTTGTGGAATGGCTTGCCCCATCGCCACCAGGGCGGCGCTGGTGCAGTGCAAGCGGTCGTACATCTGGTGCTTGCCGAACAGGCGCGCCAACGCGCGGATGTTCTTCGCCATGTCGTCGAGGTCTTCCGCATCCTGCAAAACCGCCTCGCGTGCCTTGACTGCTTGACCCAGCTTGCCCGCACCCAGTACTTCGTAGGTCTCGGCCAGCACCTCGCGGTGGCGCCGATCCTCTGGTGCCAATTGCACGCACACCTCGTAGGCCGCGACGGCAGCTTCACGCTCGTGCAGACGTCGGCGACAGACATCGCCTAGCTTGCGCCAAACCGCCAACAGTTGAGCGTGCTTCTCCGGCGGTGGCGCGCTGCCCATGCGCTTGATCATGCGGCGGTAGTTGCGTGCCAACTCCCGCCAGGCATTCTGCGCGGTCAGGATGCGTTCGATGCGGCCGAAGGTACGTTCGTCGTCGGGATCCTCGTCGAGCGCGAGGTTGTACACCTCGAGCGCGCGCTCGGTGATCCTCAACTGGTAGTTGAGGATGTTGCCCATGGCGACCAGCAAGCGCGCCCGGATCTTGCCGCTTTCCACCTTCACCAGCCGTTCGAGGATTTCCACCGCCTGCGCCCAATCGCGGGCCTGGGTGTAGATCTCGAACACCTCGTGCAGGGTCACCGGGTCGTCGGGCCGCAGCGCCAGCATCTCGAAATAGGTCTTGAGCGCTGCGTGCAGATCGCCGAGTTGCTCGCATTCGCTTCGCGCGATTCCGGCAAGAACCTCGAACTTCTCGTCGGGCGTGGCCGCGCCCTGCAAGAGCATGCGCTGTTGTTCGATGATGGCACGCGCGGTTTCAGGCCCCTTGCCCGATAGCCGCCCGTGGGCCTGAGCCAAGCCCTCGCGGCAGTCCTTGTTGTCGGGAGCGATCTCCAAGGCCTGCGTGAAGGCGGCCGCGGCAGCCTCGGCCTCGCCAAGCGCCAGGCCAGCATGTCCGAGCCCCGCCAGATGCTCGACCTGCTCGTCCTTCGTGAGACCGGCATCGGCGCGCGCCATGACTGCGGGCACGGTGATGACCACGTCCTGCCACCACTTTTCCGACAAGGCCAGCGACGCCCAGCACAGCAAGGCCGGCAAGTAGGTCGGATCGGCGCCGTGGGCGTTGCGGTAGTTGACCCGGGCACGGTCGTTGTCGCCAAGCATCTGGGCAGCCCAGCCGGCCTTCTGGAACAAGCGCGCGGCCTGCACGCCGCCCTCCTCGGTCGCCGTGGCCCGCATTTCGAAAAGCGGAAGAACGGTGGCCCAGTCCTTGGCTTCCCAGCCCAGATCGGCCAAGGCCTCGACGGCCGTCCGGTTGGTCGGATCTGCTTCGAGCACGCGACGGTAGAGCTCGCTGGCCGCGTCGCGATCGCCTAGCCGCGCGCGATAGATTTCCGCCGCATCCAACCCGTATCCGACGCGCAACTCGATGTCGCGGGTGGCCGCCACTGCTCCCGCCAGGTACGCCGCAGCCCGCGTGAAATCGCCGCGCAGCTTGTGAATGTCGACCAGCGCGCGCAGGGCCGCCGGATTGGTGGGATCCGCCGCCAGCGCCGCATCGAGCGCATTTTCCGACGAATCCGCGTCCCCCGCTTGTTCCTGAAACCAGGTCGAGATGGCGACATACATGGCGGCTTGCTTCTCGGGCGGCGTCAGCTGTGCCGCCACGGACATGCACTCTTGCAAGAGCTCTGGGAAACGTCCCAGCGGGCCGGTTACCCTTGTCAGCTCCGCGACGGCCTCCTCGTTCGCCGGGTCGTCCTGGAACGCCGCGAGCAAGGTGATGTACGCCCGGTCGGCGTCACCAAGATTCTTCTCGAAAACCTGAGCCGCGTGTACCAGGTGGCGGGCACGATTGCTGGCGCTGGTCGCGGTTTCGGCCCGCTCGACGAAGAGCGCAGCCAGATCCTCCCAACGCTCTTCGCGCGCGAGTACCTTGGCAACCTGCCGATACTCCTCGGCCGTCATCTGTTCCTCGCTTGACTCTGCGGGTTGGTTTTCCGGATCTTCGCTGGTCATCATCTCCTCCTGAATAAGAACCCTCGAAGGATTCTTACCGACTCCCGCGGTAAGGAACGTCAGATAGAATCCTCTGTTCCTCGTGCGATTTCGTGCGGGAAGGTGTTAAGCAAACACGGCCGGCCCCGACGCCGCCACGACTGTACCGTACGCGCTTGACAATAGGTGCGCCGCTGACGCCCGTCAACCGCGACCGAAGAGCAAAGAGTGACGTTGCTCGGTAGTTTCGCTTGTGCCCGGCCAAGGTTTTCCGCATGATCGCCCCGCTCATGGAGCCCCACAGCCAACCCCGAAAGACACCCCTGACCGGTGCGCACCAACGACTTGGCGCGAAGCTCATCGACTTTGGCGGCTGGCTGATGCCGGTCAACTACCCGGACGGCATCATCGAGGAGCACAAGGCCACGCGCGGCGCCGTCGGCGTGTTCGACGTCTGCCACATGGGCGAGATCCACTTTCGCGGGCCTCGCGCCGCTGAGGCCGTACAGCGCCTGGTGACGTGCAACGTGGGCACCATGACCGACGGCCGCGCCATGTATGCGGTGGCGTGCCATCCGAGCGGCGGTATCGTCGACGATCTCATCGTCTACCGCGTCGCGCACGACCATTACCTCATCGTGGTGAACGCATCCAACATCGACAAGGATCATCGCCACTTCGTCGAGAACGCTGGCGCCCTCTGTCAGATCGAAAACCAGTCGGACAGTACCGCGCTCATCGCCTTCCAGGGGCCCAAGGCCGAGGACGCGATGGCCGGGCTTACCGATGCGACGCTCTCCTCGCTGCCTTCGTTCTGCTTCCTACCCAATCGTCAGGTTGCGGGCCGGCCGGCGTGGATTGCGCGCACCGGCTACACCGGCGAGGATGGCTTCGAAATCTTCTGCTCGCCAGACGACGCGCTGGCCGTGTGGGACGCCTTGGTTGCTGCCGCGACCAAGGTGGGTGGCAAGCCCGTGGGTCTGGGTGCACGCGACACCTTGCGCCTGGAAGCGCGTCTCAGCCTCTACGGAAATGATCTCTCGGATGCCACCACGCCGCTCGAAGCCGGGCTTGGCTGGGTGGTAAAGTTCGACGCCGGGGAGTTCATCGGCAAAAAGGCGCTGCTGCTTCAACGCGAGGCGGGCCTTGCGCGCAAGCTGGTGGGCTTCGAAATGCGCGAGCGGGGCATCGCGCGCCATGGCTATCTGATCTCCGACGTGTCGAGCGGGGCGCACTTGGGTGAAGTCACCTCGGGCACGGTCGGCCCGACCGTCGGCAAGAACATCGGCATGGGCTATGTCCCCGTCAGCCATGCCCAACCCGGTACCCGTATCGTCATCGACTGCCGGGGCAAGCCCGCGCAGGCAGAGATTGTCAAAGGGCCGTTCTACCGCCGTCCAGGCACGTAGGAAGGCCACCCTTCAAGGAGCAGCAAAGAACATGAGCGACACGTATCCAACCGATCTTCTCTACACCGAGGACCACGAGTGGGCGCGCCCCGAGAAAAACCTGGTGACCGTGGGCATCTCCCAGTTCGCCGTGGAGCAACTGGGCGACGTGACCCAGGTCGATCTGCCGCGTGAGGGCGAGATGCTCAAGCAAAACGAACCCTTCGGTTCGGTGGAATCGGTGAAAGCCGTGTCCGACCTTCTGGCGCCGATTTCGGGCAAGGTCGTCAAGGTCAACACCACCCTGCAAGATTCGCCTGAGTACGTGAATGAAGATCCGTACGATGGCGGTTGGATGATCCAGATCGAGGTGGCCAATCCCGACGAGCTGAAAAAGCTGATGGACCCTGCCGCCTACGAGACCTTTTTGAAAGAGAACGAGGACTAGAAGCCGCACGATGGCCGCTACACCACGGGATGAGTTTCTGCTTCGCCACATCGGCCCGCGACCAGCGGATCTGGTCGAGATGTTGCGGGTCGTGCGCGCGGCCTCCCTCGACGAGCTGATTGCGCAAACGGTTCCACCCGCCATCCGCACCAGCCGGCCGCTGGAGCTGGCGCCGCCCCTCACCGAGCACGAAGCGCTGACCGAGCTGCGCCGCCTGGGCAGCCGCAACCGCCGTGTCCGTGCTTACATCGGCATGGGCTACGCCGAGGCCATCTTGCCCGCGGTCATCCAGCGCAACGTCTTCGAGAATCCGGGCTGGTACACGGCCTATACGCCCTACCAGGCCGAAATCTCACAAGGCCGACTGGAAGCGCTACTGAATTTCCAGACCATGATCATGGATTTGTGCGGGCTGGACGTGGCCGGGGCCTCGCTTCTCGACGAAGCCACGGCAGCGGCCGAAGCCATGCACATGTTCGCCGGCCTGTGCGAGCGCGAGGACGCCAAGGTTTTCTTCGTCTCGGATCACTGCCACCCGCAGACCCTCGCGGTGGTGCGCACGCGCGCGGAAGCGTTGGGCATCGAGGTCGTAACCGGCGATCACATGGATTTCAGCTTCGATGCGCGTGTTTTCGGCGCCCTCCTTCAATACCCGACCACCGACGGCAAGATTTTCGACTATCGCGCTTTTTGCGAAAGGGCGCACGCCGCCGGCGCACGCGTGGCGGTGGCGGCCGATCTGCTCGCCCTGGCGCTGCTTGTGCCGCCAGGGGAATTCGGCGCCGACGTGGCCCTGGGTAGCGTGCAACGCTTCGGGCTTCCGCTCGGCTACGGCGGTCCGCACGCGGCGTTCTTCGCCACGCGCAAGGAATTCACGCGCAAGATGCCAGGGCGCCTGGTGGGCGTGTCGAAGGACGCGCACGGCCGCATGGCGCTGCGACTGGCCTTGCAAACCCGCGAGCAGCACATCCGCCGCGAGAAGGCGACCAGCAACATCTGCACCGCGCAGGTCCTGCCCGCGGTCATGGCCAGCATGTTTGCCGTCTACCACGGTGCCGAGGGCATCCGCGGCATCGCGACCCGAGTGGCCCGCCTCGCCGCCACCCTCGCGCAAGCGCTGATCGGTGCCGGCGTGCGCGTCGCCTCGACCGCCATCTTCGACACGGTTCGCGTTGACGCCACCACGCCCGCCATCGCTGCGTGCCACGCCCGCGCCGAGGCCTCGGGTGTCTGCCTACGCCAGCTCTCGGCGACCTCGCTCACCATCACCCTCGACGAGACCACGACGGCGGCGGATGTGGAAGCCATCGTTCGAGTGATCGCACCCGCCACCGCGGCGACGGCCAACCTCGACGAGGCCGCGCCGGCTATTCCCTCGTCGCTGGTGCGCACGAGTCCTTTCCTACAGCACCCGGTCTTTTCGGCCTACCGCTCGGAAACCGAAATGTTGCGCTACATGCACCGCCTGCAGGCCAAGGATCTTTCGCTGGCGGATTCCATGATTCCTCTCGGCTCGTGCACCATGAAGTTGAACGCCACGGCTGAGATGCTGCCCTTGACCTGGCCGGAGTGGAGCAACATCCACCCCTTCGTGCCGTGCAAGTACGCCGAGGGCTACGTGGCCATCGTCACCGATCTGGAAATGGTCCTGGCCGAGGTGACGGGGTTCGACGGCGTGTCGCTACAACCCAACGCGGGTTCGCAGGGCGAGTACGCCGGCCTGCTCGCCATTCGGAAGTACCACAAGAGCCGCGGCCAAGAACAACGCGACGTGTGCCTGATTCCATCCTCGGCCCACGGCACCAATCCTGCGTCGGCCGTGATGGCCGGCTGCCGCGTCGTCGTCGTGGCCTGCGATGCCGGCGGCAACGTCGATCTGGCCGACCTCACCGCCAAAGCCAAGGAGAACGCCGACAAGTTGGCTGCCCTGATGCTGACCTATCCGTCTACCCACGGCGTCTTCGAAGAGGATGTGCAGAAGTTGTGCGCGGTGGTGCACGAGCACGGTGGCCAAGTGTACATGGACGGCGCCAACATGAACGGCCAGGTCGGTTTGTGCCGTCCGGCCGAGCTCGGCGCCGACGTCTGTCACATCAACCTGCACAAGACCTTCGCCATTCCGCATGGTGGCGGCGGTCCAGGTGCCGGGCCCATCGCGCTGGCGTCGCACCTCGTCCCCTTCCTGCCCGGGCACCCGGTCATCCAGGTCGGTTCGGACAATTCCATCGGGACGATCTCCGCCGCGCCCTGGGGCAGCGCCAACATCCTGCTCGTGTCCTGGGCCTACGCCCGCATGATGGGCGCCGCCGGGCTGACCCACGCCACCAAGCTCGCCATCCTCAACGCCAATTACATCGCCGATCGCCTGCAAGACCACTTTCCAGTCGTCTACCGCGGCAAGCAGGGGCGGGTCGCACACGAATGCATCGTCGATTTGCGACCGCTCAAGAAATCGGCGGGCGTCGAGGCCGAAGACGTGGCCAAGCGACTCATGGACTACGGCTTCCACGCGCCGACCATGTCGTTCCCCATCCCGGGTACGCTGATGATCGAGCCCACGGAAAGCGAATCGAAGGCCGAGCTGGATCGCTTCTGCGATGCCATGATCGCCATTCGCCAGGAGATCCGCGAAATCGAGACCGAGATGCAGCCGCGTGGAGACAACCTGCTCAAGAACGCCCCGCACACGGCGGAGGCGCTGTTGGCCGCGGATTGGACGCATCCCTATCCGCGCGAACGGGCGGCCTATCCCCTGCCCTACCTGCGTGGCCACAAGTACTGGCCGCCAGTGGGACGGCTCGACAACGTGCAAGGCGATCGCCAGTTCGTCTGCTCTTGTCCCCCGCTTTCGAGCTACTAGGCTTCACCTCATGGCAAGCACCAACCTGACCTTCGCCTCGCGCGCGGCACACGAGGCCTGGCTTTCCACCCAGGCCGTCCTGCCGGCCGGTTTCCGCGTCGGTGCCGCGCGCTTCGAGTTCGTGCCGGTCGAGGTTCCCAAACCGGCGGCCATGAACCTGACCCTCATTGCGCTCGAAAAGCCGACGCCGGATTTCGCCGCGGTCTTCACCCGCAACGCCTTCCCTGGGGCACCCGTCATCATCGGCCGACGCCGCATGGATGAGCCATCCCTGGGCGCTATCGTGGTCAACAACAAGATCTCGAACGTGTGCGCCCCAGACGGCGTGGCCACGGCCGAACGCCTGTGCGCGGGCGTCGCCAGCGCGCTTGGCGTGGCGGGAAGCCAGATCTTGCCCAGCTCCACCGGAGTCATCGGCTGGCGCCTTCCCATCGAAGCCATGTTGGCCGCCGTCCCCGCCGCGGCCTCCTCCGTCGGCAAGCGCAGCCTCTTCGACGCCGCCCAATCCATCATGACCACCGATTTGTACCCCAAGGTTCGCCGCGCCAGCCTCGGCCAGGGCAGCATCGTCGGCATCGCCAAGGGCGCGGGCATGATCGAACCCAATATGGCGACCATGCTGGTCTATTTGCTTACAGATCTGGCTATTCCACGGGCCAGTCTGCGCCGTCTGCTGCCCTTGGCCGTCGGTCCGAGCTTCAACTGCATCAGCATCGACACCGACACCAGCACCTCGGACACCGTGGTGTTGCTTTCCTCGGGAGCCGTGCCCTGCACCGACGAAGAGGCCTTCGCGCATGCGCTGGCCACGGTGTGCGCGGATCTCGCCGAGGACGTGGTCCGCAACGGAGAAGGCGTTCGCCATGTCGTGCGCACCTCCGTGTGTGGCGCGCCCTCCGAAGGGCTTGCGCGCGCGCTGGGCAAGGCGGTGATCAATGCGCCGCTGGTGAAGTGCGCCTTCGCCGGCAACGACCCCAACGTGGGCCGCATCATCATGGCCATCGGCAAGCACGTCGGCATCCACGCGCCCGACGTCAGCCTTGCTGGCGTCCGCATCGCTCTCGGGGGCAAGACCATCTTCGAACAGGGTAGCTTTCGCATCGATCCCACCGTCGAAAAGCAACTGGTCGAGCACATCAAGCAAGCCGAGCTCTATCAAAGCGCGGCGCCCACCGACGGCGTCTTTCATCCGGCCGTGGATTTTCCAGCGCACGAGCGTTGCGTGGTACTGGACGTCGACCTTGGCAGTGGATCGGCCAGCGCCACCGTGCTCGGCGCCGACCTGACCCACGAATACGTCAGCGAGAACGCCGACTACCGCAGCTAGTTCCGCCCGGCTGGAGAAAGCAGCCATGAGTCTGGTCACGCTTGCCGTCCTGGTGGCCACCTATCTTCTCGGTTCCTTGAACTTCGCCATCGCGGTTCTGCGCATCGGCAGGTTTCCCGATCCGCGAACCTTGCACAGCGGAAACCCAGGGGCATCCAACGTGGCACGCATCGCGGGACGGCCGGTCGCGGGGTTGGTGCTCCTCCTCGACATGGCGCGAGCCGTGTCGGTCGAGCTCGCAGCCACGCGATTCTGTCCAGCGGACGCCGTACCTTGGGTTGGCCTGGTCTTGATCCTCGGCAATCGTTTTCCGCTCTTCCACGCTTTTCGTGGTGGCAAAGGTGTAGCCACCTACCTTGGATTCGTCGCCGCCGCCCATCCCTGGCTCGCGCTGCTCGCCTGCGGAGCGTGGCTCGTCACCTACTTGCCCAGCAGGATCCCGGCCCTGGCATCCATGTCCATGCTCCTCGTCCTCGTCGCAGCATCCGTTCGCACTTCGTCCTTCGCCATTGCACCCGCGAGCGGAACGCTTTTCACCGCCGCGCTCATCGTGGCCAGCCACCGAAGCAATTGGGCGGCCTGGAGAAAGCGCGAACAGCCCGAACTTGCACCGCGCCCACCTGCCGAATAGGCTTTTGCGATGCCAAAGATCCTGAGATGCAACTGGCAGGGGCGCGCCTTCGTGGGTGGCTTGTTTCTTCTGGGCGTGCCCGTCTCCTGCGCTGGAACCCAGATACCCAAGGATCGCATCACCGATGCAGGACAATTGCTGTTCAATGCCCAGACGGTGTCCACCATCGACTGCTACAGGTGCCACAATGGCGACGGTACAGGAACCTGGCGTGGGCCCAATCTCGCCAAGCGTGTGCCCAAGCTGAGCGACCAAGCCATCGCCATGACCATCAACGAAGGACCGGGCATGATGCCATCCTACAAGGGCAAGATCGACGACCAGCAGATCGCGGCCATCACCGCGTGGCTGCGCGGCCAGTTCCCTGCGGCCAAACCCTAGGTCTATTCGCGAACCGAGGTTTTCAAGCGCGCCGCCGCCGATAGGCCGCGCGGACCGATTCCCAGGCGCAGGAGATCGCCGCGCAGCTTGATTTGCTGGCCCGCCAACTCGAAACGCAAGTTGAGTGGACTGGCCAGCTCGTGCGCCGGCTGTCCTTGATACCGCTGGGTGAGTGCCGAAGCGAATCCTTCGGCGGCGGCGCTGCGTGCCCCGTTGCGCACGTTGCAGCTCAAGGCGGGCATGGTGCCCAGCCCGGCACAGTCCTCGAATTGCGCCGAGAATTGCACGCCCGAGACAAGAAGCGGATCCCCACCCAGCGCCAGGGTCCATTGCATGGTCTCGCGCATCGTTCGCGGCGTCGCGGTCCCGGATGCGGTCAGCCGCGAGCCCTCGCTAGCACCAGATGCCGACAGCAAGACTTGACGAATCTCGACTTCATCTCCGTTCACGGGAACGGTCAACGGTTGCACCCAGGTCAATCGCCGCAACACTTGATTGGCGACCGACAATGGAATCTCGACTGCGATGTTGGCTTGATCGCGAAGCGCGTCGCCCCGACCACTGGCTGCCGCTCGTTCCAGCGTCGTGGCTTTGGCGGGCGCGCCTTCCGTCATGACCACCGCCAGATCGATGGCCGCTGCCGCGAAGAACGGCGCCGCGTGCAGCACGATAGGAGCGCCAGCGCCCGTGTCGATTCGCAAATCCGAGGTGGGGATGGTCAGGATCTCGCCACGCTTGTCGAAATGGGTCGCGGCTCCATTGCGCCCGACCTTCCCGGCCACCACCGCGTGTGCGACGGTCAGCCTCAACTCCCAAGGTTTCCAGGCTGCCTCCATATCCGCCACCACGAATCCATCGCCGGCATCGCTGCCCACGGCACAGCGCTTGGCCAACTCCGAGAGGCCTGCCCGACAGCTGTCGCTGGCCGTAAGAATGGCCTGCACTTTTCCCATCGCCCCCTGGCGAGTCACGGCGCGAAAGCGTCCAGCGCCCTTGTCGCTTGCGCCACAGTACTTGAGCTCAGCCAGGGTGATGGTCTTCGCTCCCTCTTCGCCCAGGTCGGACAGAGCGCGCGGCAGCGGCAGCGTGGCCGGCAAGAGAGCGCGTATCTGTTCGTCGACGATCGCAGCCGAGATACGAGCCCGGACGGGTTCGGGCTCTGCCGCCGCGGCTGCCGAAAGAGCTGGGCCGAGTCCAAACACAAGCGCCAGCTTGGCCGAGAAACGCCTGTACCTCCTGTGTGAGCGCGGTGCCGACATGGCGACAGCCTAGCCCATCACGCCTGCGCAATCCCGACAGAACGCGCCTATAGATCTACCAACCGATCCCGAGTTGCAATGCGAACTCGGTCGGATGGTAGGTACCGTTGGTCGTCACACTATCATTGGGTCCAGTCACCTTGTTCGGCAGACCGAGAATGTACTGGTTTACGCGAAACTCGGCGTAGACCCTGGCGCGCGAGTCGCGGGTGAAGGTGAGACCGACCTGTCCATAGACGACGCAGGTCGCACCGCTGCTGTCGTAGCCGGTGTTGGAGTCGTCGACAATCCAAATCCGCGGAGAGACCCCGGCTCCCAAATAGGGTGCGATGGGGCCATCGGACAGGTAGAAACTGCCGCCGAGCTCGATGAACACTCCCCCCATCTCGATGGTGTTCGAGCCGCTGGACGAATTCGATGGCACCGCTCCACCCACGCCGAATTCGACGAACGAGTCCCGGCTGCCAATGCGCCCGTCGAATTGCCCGGCCATGAGCGGTGCGAAGGAGCGACCGCTCGCGTACGGGAAAATGAGGCTGGTTTTCATCCCGAGCGCCTTGGGGTAGTGCCCGCCCGCCTGGGGTTGGGAGGCCTCTGCAACTGGCGCGGGACCGGGCAGCCTGGCCGCCTCGATCATGGGTTGCCGCCAGGCGAGCGAGCGCGCAAGCCTGGCCACCGCGATCTCCATTTCATCCAGGCTGGAGGCAGCCGTCTCGGCGCGAAACAGCTCGGTTCCATCCTTGCCACGACGGATCCCGGCCACAGTCACTCGCGTTCCCAGCTGCAATGCCCGCAGCTCGATGTACTCGACCACGCCCAATTGCGTAGCGACGGCCAGCGGCGCCTTGCCCTGCGCCAGCAGGGGCTTGGTGTCGGTAGGCGACGCGACCACCACCCTGGTTTCGCGCGCAAAAGCATCTGCGAACAGCAGGCCAATCACGTCGCACTGGCCTGCCGAAAGGTTCACGCCTTGAACGGGCATCACCGCCACCACGGCAGGGCTGGCTTGCGCAACCGAGAGAGGAAGAAGCGCGAACGCGGTCAAGATGGTCCACGTGAATTTCATAAAGCGATCCTTTTTCATGGGTTGCCTGGGCATCCTATTCTCGCATTGGCACCGCCCAATTCCGAAATTACCACCCTACCCCGATCTGCAGAGCGACAAGGGTTGGGTGGTAGGTACCGCTGGTGCCAGCGCCGTTGCCGGAACTATCGATCAAGGGATCCCGACACGCCGAGCAGGTACTGCGAAATCCGGACTTCGCCGTAGACCTTGGCTCTCGAGTCGCGGGTCAAGGTCATGCCCAGCTGGCCGTAGGCCGCCAGACTCCCGCTCGACGAGCTGGAATCGTAGCCGGTCTTGACCGTCCAGATCCCGGGCGAAAACCCGCCGCCGAGATAGAGCGCCGTGCTGCCCTCGGACAGGTAGAAGCTGCCCCCGACTTCGAAGAACAAGAGCGAAACTTGGAGCTCCGTGGAACCGTAACTGTCGTTCGTCGGGATGGCCGCGCCCGCGCCGAACTCGACGAAGAAGTTTCGTGTTCCTACGCGGCCGTCGAATTGGGCCGACACCATGGGAGAGAAGGATCTGCCTGAAGACATCGGGATCATGACGGCGGACTTTCCGCCAAGGGCTTTGACAGAGGCGTTGGGGTCGATAGGCGCTGGCGGTGCCTCTGGCACTTCGGAGGCAAACGGAACGTCTGCGGCGTCCTCGGAGGGCGGTCTTGGCGTTCTTGGAACGGGTTGGCGCAGGATCAGGGCTCGCGCCAACTTGGCGGTTTCGACTTCCATATCGTCAAGGCTCGGCGCTAGTGTGCCGGCCCGGTAGATTTGCTTGCCGTCCTTGCCAAAGAGCACGCCCTGAAGCTTCACGGTGGTTCCCAGTTGCATGGCGGTCAATTCGGCATATAGCGCGACTCCTATACTGGGTGGCGGCTTCCTGTGACGTCTGTGCCCGGGCGCGAATGGCTTTGGTTTCGAGTGGCGACGCAACCACGACATTGGCGTCGCGGGAAAAGGCGTTTGCGAACAACACGCCGATGGCGTCGCACTGGCCCTCGGAAAGGTTGACCCCTTGGACCGGCATCACGGCCACCGTGGCGCAGTAGGCGCGGGACGCCCAGAAGAGGCCAAGAACGAGCACTGACAGAGAAACCCGTGCCGATGTCATAGGGCGTTCCTTTCCGTGTGAGATCGCATTGTCACACGGATTCCTAGCAATTTCGCTGCCACATCTACCGGAGAGTGTGGGGTGCCTCCGACTGGCGCCACATTCGCTGGTGGTGTTGAAATCTCCACACAGTGTCAAAATTCAGTCCAGCAAGAACTTCTCCGCCAACCGCCGCACCAGCAACATGCCCAGCGCGCGGCCAGCGCTGACGGACTTGCTGCCGATGAAGGCAAGCCCTACCGCGAAGACCAGCCACGAAAGACCATAGATGATGGGCCCGCCGAGAAGCAACTTGGGCTGTCGCAACCAGGCAGCTGCCACGCCCAGCGCGACAACGGCGGGCCAGCCAAGAACGTAGCTCGCGCCCAGCAACGACAAGCCAACCACGACACGAACCGGCGGGCGATGAAGCAGCATGGGATCCGTAGGCGTCGCAAGCGCCCGCTGCACCAGACGCCGCCGGAGCAACCACCGTCGCATCGTGCCCTTGCCCTTGCCCTTGGTGCCTGGCAAGGCCCTGTTTCGAGATGGAGAACGATCGTCTTCCACCGACTCGGCGGTCACTCGGCACTCGCCCGTGCATGCGACAAGGCCGCCCACGTCGACCGAGAAGCGAAGCGAGTCAGGCTGGGTCTGGTGCACGCTCACCCGCAGGTTTGCCCCCGGCTTGACCCGCTGGCGGAAGCGCACGCGCCGAAAGCCCTCGATCCTGACCGGCGGATGCAGATCGTCCGGCCAGAAAAGCGCCACCGACTCGTCGACCAACGCAAGCATGGCCACGCCCGGCAGCAGCGGCACGCTCGGGAAAATGACCTTGGAACCAGACCGCTCCGGCAACGCCAGGACTTGGGTCACAAGCTCGTCGCCCCGACGAAGCTCAAGCGTCGGCCGCAGGCGAACCATTAGGACGTGGGTGCTTTGTCGGGCAGGTTCGCCAGCACGTACTGGACGGCGTCCTCGACAGTGCGGATGCGCCGAGCCTGCTCCTCATTGACCTTGACGCGATACTGTTTGTCGAGGAGCGCAAGCATGTCGAGAGCATCGATGCTGTCCAGCCCAAGGTCGTCGAACATCTTCGAGTCCGGCTGGATTTTTTCGAGAGGAACACCAAATCGCTGCGAGAGATAGTCGACGATAAGTTTGTATGCGGTGCTGTGATCCATCATCCGCGCTTCCTGCCGCGCCCCCCGGAACTATCACGCGAGCTTTCGGCCCGTCAATCACCGCCTGTGCGCCCCATGCAGATCTTGCGGGCTGAAACAATGGCATGCGATAGAATCGCGTCGTCGTCGCGCTCCCACAGCCATCCCTCGAATGAAAGCACCCCGGAATCGTCGCGTTTTCGTCATCGGCCGAGCTGCCATGACCGCGCTCGGCGCGACGGCCGAGACGACCTGGCGCCGCGCAGTCGCCAACGAATCCGGTTTTCGTGAGCTATCGCGTTGTTCCGTGGGCGCCCCGGCGAGCTTCCCGATGATTGTGGGCGAGATACCCGATCGGGATCGCTCAAACTACGCCTTTGACACGCCCAAGGAGCGGCACAACTGGAACGCCGCCTACGTGCTTGAAACCATCGCGGTCTGCCAGGACGCGCTCGCGCACGCAAAGCTCGCCATGAGCCCCGAGATCGCGCCACGCACGGCCTGTCTGATGGGTTCGGCCATAGGCGGCTCGGACAGCCTGCGCGAGGCCTTCCTCCGTTTTCAGAGTATCGGCGCCAACGGCGTCAGCCCGTTTCTGCTGCCGAATATCTGCGCCAATGTTCCCGCGGGAAAGGCGGGGGCGGTGCTGGGCTTCACCGGCCCCATCTTTTCGCCCCAAGGCGCATGCGCGTCGGGCAACCACGCCATCGCCATCGGCGCGCGCATGGTGCGCGACGGCGACGTGGACTTCGCTGTCGTGGGCGGCGCGGAGATGCCGCTGGTGCCGGAAATCGTGCTCGGCTTCGCCAACATGAACGCCAGCTTCAAGCTACGCAAGACCGACCGCGCGTTCGACCATCCCGGCCAAGCCTCGCGCCCCTTCAGCATCGACCGCCGCGGATTCGTGCTGGCGGAAGGAGCCGCGGCCATCGTACTGACGGCCGAGGATGTGGTCGCCGCGCACGGCCTCAGACCCATCGCCGAGGTCGCTGGCGTAGGCTGGACCTCGGACGCCCACCACTTCACTCGCCCCTACCAACCCTCCATTGTGCGCGCCATTCGCGACGCGCTCGCCGACGCCGAGATCGACGCCGGCGACATCGGCAGCATCAACGCGCACGGTACATCCACCCCGACGGGCGACGCCGTCGAGATCCAGTGCTTGCGCGAGATTCTCGGCCATCGCCTGGCGCGCGTCCCCATTTCGGCCAACAAGAGTCAAGTGGGACACTCGCTGGGCGCAGCCGCCGCCGTGGAAGCGGTCCTGGCGCTCATGGCACTTGAACATCAGACCGTGCTGCCAACCCTCAACCGCATCCCCGATCCCGAGCTCGCCGACCCCGACTTCGTGGACAAGAGCCGGCCCCACCCCCACGAGTTCGTGCTGTCCAACTCTTTTGGATTTGGCGGCACCAACTGTTGTGTCATTTTTCGCGGCGTCTAGACATGCGCGCCCCGATTTTCAGTCCACGCCGTACGACAAAGACACGCGCTTCGTGCGCGATGTGAAGGGCGGACTGGTTTGGCACCGCGTCTCCCAGCGCGTGCTCTTTGCCGACACGGATCGCACCGGCGCGGTCTACCACGCCAACTATCTGCGTTTCTTCGAGCTGGGGCGGGTCAGCCTGCTGCGCGATTCCGGTTTTCCCCTGCGAAAGGTCGAGGCCGAAGGCTTCGCGTATCCGATCTTCCAGCTCGGACTCGACTACTTCCGCCCGCTCGACTACGACGATCCCATCTGGATCCACACCCGCTTTCGCGAGCTGCGTCCCGTGACCATCGATTTCGACTACCTCATCACCCACGCCGAATCGGGCCTGGTGCTGTGCCGCGGATTCACCCGCCACTGTGCCACCAACCGCAAAGGCAGACCCGTGGCCGTGGACCCAATCACCGTCGAGATCTACAACAACTTCCCAGTGTGACGCCCGTGCCGCACACCCTGCCCGTCACCTTGCCCGTGTTGCCAGAATGGGTGGATCACGCGATCCAGGGAAAGGCCACGGTGCCAGTGGCGCTGTTGCTCGATCTCATGGTCCGGGTCGCAAGTGAACAAGACATCGTCAGCGAAGCGAATGCTCCCCTCCTCATTCGCGATGCGTTCTTTCCGCGCTTCCTGCCCGCGCGTGAGGTTCCACGCTGCACCTTCGAGATTGCCTTCGACGCTGCTGCCGGTGAATCCGCCAAGGTGGGCACGCGGGCAACCCTGACCTCACGAATCGCCCTGGCCGGTGGGATCAGCCGTACCCGCACACACCTCACGCTGACCTTGGGCGGATCCTCGTCGCCGCTGCCCGCGCTGCCGCCGATTGCAAACGACGACATCGTGCTGCCCGCGGACCGCATCTACGCGGAGCTGATCCCATTCGGTCCGCGCTATCGCAATCTGCGGGACAGCGTGCGCCTTTCACGCGCCGGCGGTGTGGGCTGCGTGCGCTCGCCAGCGCCAGCGGGATCCGAGCCTTCGCGCGCTGGCTGTCCTTACCTCTTCGATGGTGCCATGCACCTCGCCTGCCTGTGGGGACAACGCTATGCTGGCGTCGTGGCCTATCCCACCGGCTTCTCCGCGCGTGCGCTTGCATTGCCCCTCGCCCAAGGCGAGCGACGCTGCGTGGTGGCGCCGAGATCAGTCGAGTCACGCAGCCTCGTTTTCGACCTCTGGCTCACCGACGAGAACGATCGGGTGTGCGACACCATTGCCGGGCTGACCATGGTGCCGCTGGCCGGGGGCTCGCGGCCGCCCGACTGGATTGTTCACCCACAAGCACTCCGAGACACGCCATGAACGACGACGCCGAGCGCATCCATATCGAGCAGCTCATTCCCCATCGCTTGCCCATGCGCCTGGTGGAAACCGTCGCCAGCGTCGACAATGAGTCCATCCGAACCAACGCCGTGGTCAGGGATTCCTGGCCGACGGTCCACGGTGGCCACGCACGAACCCTGATGCTGATCGAGCTTCTCGCCCAGAGCGCGGCGGCGCTGCAGGGGTGGCGCGAGCGGCACGAGAACAAGGCGGGCATCGGCGGATTGCTTGTGGGTATTCCCGAAGCCAAGCCGCAATCGCCGTCGATCCCAGTCGGGACGCAATTGGTCTGTTCCGTTCGCATCACCCACGGCGCCCAGAACTACCTCGCTTTTACAGGACAGGTGGTGGACGTGGCCGGCGTGTTATGGCTGACAGGATCGATTCAGGCCTACCGACCCGACAACTTGGAAAACCTCGGAGTATCGCCGTGACAAGACCGACCGGACCGACAGGACCATCCACCTCGCCTGATGCGAGGGTCGCCCACCCGCTCGCCCTGGTCACAGGCGCCAGTCGTGGCATCGGCCGCGCCATCGCCGCCGAGCTTGCCGGCCAGGGCATGCACGTGGCCGTGAACTACAAGAGCAACGAGGCGGCGGCCCGGGAGACGCTTGCTCTCATCGAGACCCGCGGCGGTCGCGCCGAGCTTTGCCCGTTCGATGTCACCGATGAAGGCGCCGTGGCCCACGCGCTGGCCGACCTTTTCGCGCGCCACGAGCACATCGCCGTGCTGGTGAACAACGCTGGCGTCATCGCCGACGGGCTCTTCGCCATGATGCCTAGCCAGGATTGGCGCAAGGTCATCGAAACCTCGCTGATGGGCTTCTTCAACGTCACCAAACCGGTCATCCAGAAAATGATCCCGCAAAAGAAGGGCAGCGTGGTGACCATCTCGTCGGTGTCGGGGCTGGTCGGCAATCGCGGGCAGGCCAACTACGCTGCCGCCAAGGCCGGCCTGATCGGCGCCACGCGCGCGCTGGCCAGCGAGGTCGCACGCCTCGGCATTCGCGTGAACGTGGTGGCGCCAGGACCGATTCAGACCGAAATGATCAAAGATATGCCGGCCGACATGGTGAAGAAGATGATTCCCATGGGACGGGTGGGTCTTCCCGAGGAAGTGGCGCGCGTGGTGCGGTTTCTTTGCTGCGACGACGCCTCCTACGTCACGGGACAGGTCCTCTCGGTGAACGGCGGGATGGTCTAGCCATGCAGCTTCTTCGCGTGTTCTTCGTCGCCGGCCTGCTACTGGCCATGCGCCCGTCGCTGGCGGCACCACCTGCGTGGTACGAGGACTGGGTCAGCATCCGCAAGGCCGCCGCCAACATCAAGTCCATCGAGACCAACTTCGTGCAGATCCGCACCCTGAAGATCCTGACCAAGCCGCTGGTATCGCGCGGAATCATGGCCTTCCGGCGGCCGAACGATCTGCGCTGGGAATACCAGAGCCCGATCGAGACCCTGCTCGTCGCCAAAGGCGGCAACATTCACCGCCTCATTAAACACGGATCCACGTGGGTCGCCGATGCCAGCGCCAGGCTTGAGGCCATGAAGATCGTCCTGGGCGAAATCAACCTGTGGCTCGACGGCAATTTCTCGTCGAGCAAGACCTTCCGGCCCGAGCTGCACCCGGCCGCCGCCGGACAAGCCGCGCGCGTCGAGCTGATTCCTGTCGACCCGTCTCTCGGCAAGATCATCGCACGCATCAGCATCAACTTCGGCGAACGGCCCGGCACCGTCAGCTCCATCGACATCCACGAAGAAGGCGCAGGCGTGACCCACATCGCGTTCGAGAATTCGCGTTTCGATCAGAACATCCCCGACCAGCGCTTCGAGCCCCCTCGCTAGCCATGCGCTTCATCCCCGGTCTTTTCGCCACGCTGATGTTTGCCTCCTGCGCGCATTTGCCCACGCTGGCACCGGTCGATGCCAACCACGCGCAGAGTGCGGCCGAGCGCTGCCGGCAGGCCTTCCCGGCCCAGCCGTGGCGAGCCACGCACACCATCTTCGCCGCCCTGCCCTTCGGTCAGAATATCGAGCTCATCGGCGTTATCGCGGTCGGCGGCGGGGAACTGCACGCCGTTCTCCTCTCACCCGAGGGCCTCAGCCTTTTCGATGGCGTGCAGCGCACGACCGGGGGCCTGCGCGTGCAGCGTGCGGTGCCGCCCTTCGATCGCCCCGGCTTCGCGGCTTCACTCATGGCCGACGTGGGCAACGCGTTTCTATCGCCCGCGGGTGCCCCCGTTGCGATTGGGACCTACGCCTCGGGTGCGACGGTTTGCCGATGGGCGCCTCCAGGGGGCGAGACCACGGACGTGGAGCTGGGTGAAGGCGGCCCGCGCGCCATTCGCACCTACCGCGCCGTGCACGCGACGCGAGAGATCCTGCTTGTCGGCACGGGCACAGATGGCTTTTTCCCGTTCGTGGTTCTGCGCGTGCCGGGATCAGGCGGCTACGAGCTAGAGATCCGGCTTGTGGACCACGAATAGGCTATTGGGGCGGAGACATTGTCCTTCGCGCCAATCTTCTCGCCGAGAGGCGCAAAGCCGGTTTACACGCGATCTGTTATCGGCCATTCTTCCTTCACGGAGAGCATGAGAAACCTAGGTTTTCCCGGACCGATTGACGACCGCGTTAGCGCAGGCGAATTGCACACGGGTGAGATATTCGCCAACGTCGCTGCTCTGTCTGCCGGATATCGTGGCGACACGTGTGACGAACACAAAAGATCGTGGGGGCAGTTCTTTACGAGTCCGAAGATTGCCGAATTCATGGCGTCTCTCCTAGATGTTCCCCATGGCGAACGCGTGCGAATTCTTGATCCCGGAGCAGGAACAGGGGTGCTCGGGATCGCCGCCGTCAACAATCTACTTCGCCGATGGGCAGGTCGAGTCCACCTCACTGCTGTCGAAAAAGAACCAGGCGCCGCTGGAATTCTCCGCGAATCGTTGGCCGTCGCGGAGAGAATATGGGGAGAACGCCTTCAATGCAGCGTCATCGAGGACGACTTCCTCGAACTTGAACATCCCAGACTTGGTACCAAGCCACTGCAGAGCTTTGACTACGCGATCGGAAACCCACCCTACTTCAAGATGTCGCCAACGGAGGATTCCGGCGGTAACGCGCCAAACGCCTACGCACGCTTCATCGAGGTTGCGATTCGGATGTTGGCGAGCGGCGGACAACTTTGCTTCATCATTCCGAGGAGCTTCTCATCGGGCTACTACTTCAAGCGCTTCCGACGACGTCTCCATTCCGTGGCTCGACTCGATCACGTACACATCTTCGAGTCTCGGACCGACGCCTTTCGCGACGATGGCGTACTTCAAGAAAACATCATCGTGATGTACAGGAAGACTGATCTGCCAAATCCGTCAGTGACGATCTCGTCATCCCAGGGAGAACCTGACCTTGCAGAGCGAGCGATCAGCGTTGTTCCGCGTAGCCGAGTGATTGCGGAATCACGAGATTCATCGGTGTTCTTGCCGTCTAGTGGCCGTGATATTCGAGTCATGGACTTGGTCGAAGGGTGGACTGGAACCCTGGCTTCCATGAGGCTCGAAGTATCGACCGGGCCCGTTGTGCCGTTTCGCGCCGAAGAGTTCGTGCGTCAGACCGCGTCCGCCAGCACAGTGCCGCTGCTCTGGCTTCAACACGTGCTTCCGGGTGCCGTCACATGGCCACTCGCTGGTGGATTTCGGAAGCCCGAACACATCGAGCGCAGCGCAGGCCCGAAGCTCCTAGTTGCAAACCGCACCTACGTGCTCATTCGTCGCTTTTCAGCCAAGGAAGATGCACGCCGGCTAGTCGCAGGCCCGTATCTCGCTGGGCGCCTCCCGAGTGACATCCTGGGTCTCGAAAATCACTTGAACTTCATCCATCGTCCGGGCGGCGAGCTCTCACCCTCGGAGGCGATCGGACTCGCTGCCCTTCTCAACTCGGAACTCATCGATTCTTACTTTCGGATTTCAAGCGGCAACACGCAGGTAAGTGCCACGGAACTGCGCGCTTTGCCGTTGCCACCTGTTCACATACTCGACGCCATTGCAACACGCGTGGCTGGTGGACAATCCGCAGATGCCGCGGTGAGCGGGGTGCTTGGTGAAGCCTGATGACGCAAGGGCGATACTGGCGGCATTGGGCATGCCGACGGAGCAGCAGAATCCAAACGCTGTCTACACGCTACTCGCGTTCGCGAACGTTGGACCGAGAACTGCGTGGAGGAAGGCGAGCAATCCACGGCGAACACCGCACGATGTGATTGCATTCGCCCGGGACAACTATGGGAAAATCTATCGGTGTAGCTCTCATACTGGCGTAAGAATTCGTGGGTTTCAAAGGCGGGCCGAGCGAATTGAAACGACGTCATTGAGGACGGTAATCGCGACTCGGTAGGTGGCGGCCAGCAGAGCCCAGGCTTGGTCGAATCGTTCGCTTTGCGCCCAGCCCCGCAGATTCAAGATGGCTTGTCCACCTTGCTTGCCCCAGCGCATTCCACTTTGCTTCATCCTCTGCGTTACCAAGGTTTTGCACGCGGCTTCCATGACACCGGTCCCGATGGGCAAACCTTGTGCCTTCATTTCCGCGTAGCACATGCGCTTCTGGTATTTCCTGAAATACGCCAATTCGGTTGGGACGTGTTTGCTGTGTGGGTGCTTTTCTCGAAGGTAGATCAACGACCGAATCACCTTCTTCACCCCGCCTTCCTCTTCTAGAAGCACGTGCCGAAGGTCGTTGAAACGCCGTTGCGTTTCGACCGTGCCGTCGCCGTAGGCAGAGGCCAAGGCCGTGTTCAGGTGTTCCGCTGCGTGGAAGAAATCCACCACCTCAAACCCCTTCGGCAATTCCTTGTGCAAGTACGTCCAATTGTCGTTTGCCCCATCGGCGGCCTTCACCAGTTGCAGGTCGGGCCGTAGCGACAACGCCATGTCCAATTCCGCCTTCAAGGCTTCCTTGAGCGACGCCTTGTGTGGCTCGGGCATTCTTGCCATGCGCACCGCCGCGAGGAGTTTTCCATTTCGGTCGCAAAACCCAAGCGTCGCGCATCCGACCTCGCGATAGCCGGCGGGGCCCTTCGCGATATGCCCACGTGCGGCGGTCTCCGCGCGCTTTTCCGCCGCGCATCCATCCTTCATGGGCGCCAGCACTCCGTCGAGACTCGCCATCACCGTGACCGCCTCCTCGGGGATGGTCATCCCTTCGCGCAAAACCTTCTCGTACTCTTTCCGGTCGTCATTCCACCGCTCGGCCAATCGCTTCGGCAGCCGGTCCAAGCTGCTTTTCGAGGGCGTCATGTTGCCCACTCTCTTGAAAAGCTCCTCGCCCGTTTGTGGGGTCATTTGCGATACCACCCATGTCGCCTGCTGCGCCGCCATCGGCGTCCAGAAGCCATCGACCATCCCCACCTTCAAGTCCAGCGGCACGATGCAGTGTTCGTGGTCGTTGCTTCGATCCTTGAAGAGCGCTCGCTCGACAGTTACTGGTCCGGCGGTAGTCATGTACGTTTGTGCCGCGCGCAAGACTCGCCGGTATCCAGTCCCCTCGACCTCGATCGCATCCGCGTCCACGTCGGCGCGCTCCAACTCTTCCGCCAACAAATCGCGCTCGACTTCCTGTAGCTGCTGGTGGAGACGCTTCTCAAATGTCTCGAAGGTCTCCTCGGGCCCCTTCTTTCGCATCCCCGCATCTTCCAAGATCGCTCGCAGTTTGGCGACCGACATGGGGGCCTTCTGTCCTTGAGTGGGTATTTCGTTCCTGGCGACAACGTTCAGGTGCATGGTGAGGCTGAAACCTCTTTCGTTTCGCAGACATTCCCTCCCTTTACAGTCCTTCGAGTTTTCACGTCAGGGTAAGATCAACACCCAAATCTATGCGGAGAACACGCGAGAGACGATTCGTCGCCAGGCGATTCACCAATTTGTGCAGGGAGGCGTTCTTTCACGCAACCCCGACGATCCGAACCTGGCCACGAACTCCCCACGAACGCACTATGCGCTAACCCCGGAGGCACGCGAAGTCATTCGCACATTTGGCGCGAAAGGATTTGAAGGGGCGGTTCGCCGATTCTTGACAGCACAGAAGGGTGGGCTCGCTGAGATCTACGGTCGCGCGCGGAAGAAAGCCTCAGTCGCAGTATCTCTCCCCGGCGGTAGGTCACTGGAACTATCGCCAGGCAGCCACAACATGCTGCAGGCCGAAATCATCCAGACTTTCCGGCCTCGGTTCGCCGCAAACAGCACCGTTCTCTATCTCGGCGACACGGACCACAAGACCAAGCTGATCGACGAACCCAAACTCACAGCACTTGGTGTGCCCGTGACCAAGCACGACAAACTTCCAGATGTCGTGCTCTACCATGAGAATCGTAATTGGCTGTTTTTGATCGAGGCGGTCACCTCGCACGGACCGGTGAACGCGAAACGACACGTTGAGCTGGAGACTGTTCTTGCGAACGCGAGGCCGGGTCGCGTGTACGTCTCGGCATTCCCGTCGTTCCGCGAATTCAAGAAGTATGCAGACGAGATTGCCTGGGAGACTGAGGTATGGGTCGCGGAGTTCCCCGAACACCTCCTTCACTACAACGGTGATCGTTTTTTCGGGCCACGACATTCCGAGTAGCAACTTCTGACCGAGCACGGCCTCAAATCCAGCGTACCAGGGCCGCCATCGCGAATCGGCTTGGCTTCGCGCTCGAAAACGCGGCCATTCCTGCGGTCCTTACGCCGCTACATGAACTGGCCTCCAGCGACCAGCAAATACAGCCTGCGCAAGGTGCCCTGGAAATAGGGCGTGTCGTCCATACTGCTATCGCCCATCCAGTCCTTCACGTAGCTGTCGATCTTGGCCTGGCTGATGGCGATCCCGGAGTCGGCGAAGGCGCCGACGAAGGCGCTGTTGTTTGCATAGCCGGTCTTGGTCACGCCGCCTTTGCCGTCGACGAAAGAGCTGACATTCGTCAAGAACGTCTTCGCCTCGGGCGTGCAGAACCACATATAGTCCATGGCGATGCGCCAGGGCGTGCGGCAGGCGTTGTAGTCGTAGGTATTCGATTCGATGCGCCCGTCGTTGTAGCCCCATTCGGGCACCAGGCCGTTCATGGCTGCCTGATACTGGGCAAGCAGCGTGTACGAATCGGCGGCCAGCTGCTTCCAGAAAGCGGCGTTGGTGGTGTCGACGTTGGCGAAAAATCGGTAGTAACCGGGCGAGAAGTACGATGGATTGACCTTGCCTTTGTTGTTCTGGTCGCTGCACCCACCCCAGTTGTCGCCCGGGCGAAGCACGACCAGCCCATTCGAGCACGAGTCGGTCTCGAACTTCTTGATCTTGCCGATGAGATCCAGCGCCTTGCTGGTGTAGCCGCCCCACTTTCTGTCCGCCAGCACGAGCCCCATGGCCGAGTCCAAGTCTCCGTCGGTGGCGGCGTTGGCGTTGTTGTTACCCGGAGCCGCGCAGGCATCCATGGACCAGTTCATCAAACCGTTCGTGTCGTAGTGGTCGGTGTAGAATTTCCACAGCTTGTCGAAGAGGGCTTGGTCGTCGTTGTTCACCGCAAGCAGCATCCCGTAGCCGATGCCCTCGGAATACACGCCGCCGCCGTTTTTCACCACGGCGCTGCCGTTGCTCGTGCACTCCTGAACGAAGGCCGTCTTCCAGGCGGAGTATTCGGCTGCCTTTCGGCTGGCCGCGTCCGAGGAAAAAAAAGCCGACGCGCACATCGCTGAGCCACCCGTGCTGCTGGAGCCGCCGCTGCCGCTCGCACCACCTGCGCCACCGGAACCACCTGTGCTGCTGGAGCCACCGCTGCCGGCCGAAACACCGGTGTTGCTCGTTCCACCGGCGTTGCTCGTTCCCCCGCTCGCTCCGCCGCCACCGCCCGCGCCACCCGTTGAAGTAGCGCCCCCCGTGCTGACCTTGCCGCCAGTGTTGCTCGCGCCACCGTTGCTGCTCGCACCACCGCTGCTGCTCGCACCGCCGTTGTTGCTCGCCCCCCCGGCACTGCTCGCACCACCTTGGCCTGTCCCGCCGCCACTCCCGTTCGTGCCACCCTTGCCGGTCGTACCACCATTGCTGCTGGCACCGCCACTGCCAGTCGCACCGCCATTTCCGGTCGCACCACCGCTGCTCGACTTGCCCCCCGTGCCACGACCTCCGTCCAGCTGGGAGCTTGGGGTGCACGCCGCCGCCAAGACACCAAGCAATGAAGCGATCGTGAGGGTACTGCGCATGAACTGCTCCTACTGACCCGGGGTGCGCTTGCCTGCCAACCTCATGACGAGACGGATGACATCGCGCGCCGCTGGGTGCTACTCGAAATGTGGAATCGTGCGGAGGAAATAGAGACCGATATCATTATGCCAGATGGGATCTCGGCCCGGTATGTGGGCATATGGACACAGGGATCACAACCCGGCGAACCCGATTGGGAAAGTGCCCTTGAACGATCCCACGCAACGACGACTGTACCGACGCGACACACGCCTCTGACTGGACCGGGAATGACCTGCCCCATTCACCGTGCTAGCGTTCTATGGCAGGTCTCGAACGTGAAGTTTCGCCTCATCTATCCCAAGTGGCCCAAGCTGACCGGGCAGACCGAATTCCATTTGCCTCCGCACGGTCCGGTGGTCTTCGCCGCCACGCTTCCGCCGGATGTGGACATGGAATTCGTCGACGAGAACGTCGAAAGCCTCGACTTCGACACCCCCGCCGACTTCGTCGGCATCTCCATGATGCTTACCAGCCAGGTCAAGCGCGGCTGGGCCATCGCCGACGAGTATCGGCGACGCGGGGTCAAAGTCATCTTCGGCGGCATCTCGACCATGCTGCATGCGCAAGAGACCCAGTCCCACGCCGATTCCGTGTTTCTGGGCGAGGCCGAGGGGCGCATGGACGAGGTGCTGTCCGATTTTCGCGCAAGCAAGCTCAGGTCCGTCTACGACTACCTGCACTCGCCTTCACCCATCGAAAGCGTGGGGCCGGCGCGCCGATCGATCCTGCGGCGCAGAGCTCTACACCTATAAGGGCGTGCGCATGGTGGACCTATTTCACGCCTCGCGCGGCTGCCGCTTCGACTGCTACCCGTGCGCCGTCAGCTACCTCGGCGGACGACGCTTCCGACCGCGCCCGCTTGACCGCGTGGTGGAAGAATTGTCGGGCATCGACAACAACCGACTGTTCGTCGTGGACAACTCCCTGGCCCAGAGCAAGCCGTGGGAGCTCGATCTATTCCGCGAGATGATCCCGCTCAAGAAGAAGTGGTGTTCCCACCCCATCGAGGACGACGACGAGGTGCTGGATCTCGCGGCGCAGGCCGGCGCCTGGTACGTGTACCAGGCCATCTTCGATACCTCGGATTTCATCCGCCGCCGCATCGAGCGCTACCACGCCCACGGCATCGCGGTCGAAGGCACCATCCTGCTCGGGCTCGACGAGCAGACCGAGGACGACATCAAACGCCTGGTAGACTTCTTGCTCGAAGTCGGGCTCGACCTCGCCGAGTTCACTGTGCTGACGCCTTTCCCGCACACGCGCTCGCGCGACGACCTGGTCAAGGAAGGTCGCATCCTGACCTCGGACTGGGATCTCTACACCGCGGACAAGGTCGTGTTCCAGCCGCGCCACATGAGCCCAGACCGCCTGCTGGAACTCTACCGCTACGCCTGGGATAGCTTCTATCGCGACGAACCCCAGACGCACAAAATGTACAAGTTGCTGCAAAAGGTCGTCGGCAAGGAGATGGCCGACGGCACCTTCGCGCCCCGCCCCCGCGAGCTTTCGCGCACGCGCTTCGGCCGCGCGGTCGGAGTGCCGCTCAAGACTTGAACGACAGCCACAACGGGTCGAGGCATGGTCGTCGGTTTTGGCCGAGGAGGGGCCCAGGCCAGATTTCCGACGGAGACAAGAACTGGTATAAGAACGCCGTGATTTTTGTCTCTCCAAAAATTCGTGCAGCGACGGAGAATTCGCCGGTACGGTCAGGCGACTTGCACCGTGGCCGCGCCTGCGGATTGCGAGGCAACCGTCGTGTGGCTTAGGAAGCTCATGCGGCTGTGGAACCGAGTGCGACAGAACCCGGCCGCACACTGGTGCCTGCTTTTTCTCGTTCTTGCGGCGACGATCGACACGTACAACAACGACAATCCCCACTCCCGCCATGCCTTGCTCATGTCCATCGCGGAAGATCATGGACTTGCCATCGACGCCTATCGGAGCACGACCTGCGACTGGTCGCGGACTGCGGATGGCCACTTCTATTCCAACAAAGCGCCAGGTCCGACACTACTGGCCTTGCCGCTCTATCTGCCCTTGGACGCGCTAATTGTTTCACACTCGAAGGATCGTACGACACGCGATGCGCGGAGGATGGACGCGCGCGAAAGTCTGCTCGATTTCCTTTCGCTTGCTTTGCAGGCGATCCCATTCGCTCTCTTGGTGATGGTCTCTGCGGAGATGCTGGCCGCCCGCAGGGTAAGCCGCGCAGCTATCGAGATCAGCACGATTGCCATGCTATTCGGGAACACGGCTTCGATGTTCATGAATACCTACTTTGGGCACGGCGTGGCTGCCGTGCTCACCCTCGGCATCGCGCTGGCCTTGCCCAAGCGGCGCAATGCCTTGGTCGGCCTCTTGTTTGGTCTCGACGTGCTTTCGGACTATGGCACGGCGCTGTTTCTTCCCATTCTTGTGGTTCTAGTCTGTATGACGGCCGAGACGGGCTGGAAGCCGAAGTTTAGAAGCGTTCTACGTTTTGCGCTTGGTGGACTGGCGCCGTTTGTTGTCTTCGCCGCGTACCACACCCTTTGCTTCGGCGGCCCGCTAGTCTTGCCCAACAAATTCATGAATCCTGTCTTTGTCGAAAAGGGCAGCCGGGCGCTTTGGGGAGTCATCGACTTCTTTCCCAATTCTCATGCGGCTTATGAGCTCTTGTTTGGCATCCGGCGTGGACTGCTCGTGACACAGCCGTGGATCTTGCTCCTGGCGACGCTCCTACTTCTATTGGCCTGGCAGTCGCGGTGGTGGGAGAAAAGGCACATAGCCATCGAGGCCCGAACGGCCTTCCCACTGGCGCTTGGCGGTTTTGCTGTTCTGTTTCTGATGAATGCATCCTTTGGCGGGTGGCATGGCGGCGTGTCTCCGGGACCGCGCTACTTGAGTGCGATTCTTCCGGTGTTCGGGCTGGCGCTCGGCCTTTCGTACGATGCTTTCCCCAGATCGCTGCGGATGGCGCTTTGGCTTTCGGTCCTGCCTGGCCTCGTTATCTTTGCCATCGTCGGTGCGGGAGATCCTGCCATCTGGCCGAGCCATGAGATCTGGCGTCGCTGTTATCAAACGCTGTTCGAGTTCCCAAAGGCAAAGACCTATCTTTCGCTGTGCTGGATCGTCTCCGCTTTCGCGGTCACCACCGTGGTTGCGGTTCTGCGAGCGCGCTGGGCTTGGTCGAGGCGCGTCCTTCCCGCTGGCATCGATTCGGTGGGAAACTCTCCGGCCCCGATCGATCACGGCTGATTGCCCCATCCCGAAGTATTGGAGCGCAACTCACTCGACGAAAAACTGGCCGAAGTTGTGCCATTGTTCCGGGTGGGCCTTGACCATGTCGTGCAGGCGCTGCAGGTAGGCCGCGGCGGATCGTTCCATGACCGCTTGGCGTTCGTCTCGATTCTTGGCGACGAGGGTGATGGGAGGATCGCTGGTGAATCGATAGCGGAGTGGCCCCAAACGGACGGAGAACACGGTCAGCAAAGGCGCGCCGCTGGTCAGGGCCAGGGCGAAGGGCGCAGCCGCGATCTCAACGATGTGCCCCAGGAATGGCACGCGCAACTTGCGGGCATCACCAAAGGCGCGATCCGCGGCGAGCGAAACCATGCCGCCTTCGCGCAGCCTTCGTACGGCCTGCAAAATGTCCGAGGCTTGCCCCTGCCCCTCGGGAATGGTCACGACGCCAACCCCGGCAACCCGGAGATCCTTGTCCACGCCCGCACGAGCACCACCATCTTTCTGCCCGCCCATCACCAGCGTCACGCCCTGCTGACGGCGTGCCAGCAGGCGCGCACCGATCTCCCATCTTCCGAAGTGGGACATGAGCAAGACAGCGCCGCGACCGGCCTTGCGAGCCTCGGCGAGGTATTCCTCGCCCTCGCATTCGAAGGCAATGTCCGACCTGCGCTCCATTTCCAGGCGTTCACTGTAGACGCTGGCGAAGTCCTGGTACTGCCGCCAGGCGCAGTGAACCGCATGCAGCGTGGATCGCTCGGGAAAAACGGCGCGGTAGAAGCGAACGCTGTGGGCAAGCCGCCTCGGCAGGAACAAGAAGTATCCCGCCGCCACCACGGCCGCAATGCCCCTGAGCAGCCAAAGTCCGGATACCCGGGTCACCCGCGCCATGGCTCGGTAGAGAAGCACGCTCAGGATCCTTTCGCGACGGCTTCGGCGATAAACCAGGTCTCCTCGCGGCCCGGCGCGGTCGGCTCGACCAGGACGACGCGCAATCCGGCCGCGACCATGGCCGACACGACGGCATCGAGACTCCGGTAGTGTGGCGAAAGCCGCGCCCAGCGTAGGCGCCGGATTTCGAACCAGCGGAAATAGGGCACGCGCCCGGCCGCGGGCACCGTCGCTCGCAGCACCAGTTTTCCCCCCGAAACCAGGCACGTGCGCACATGGGCCAACGTGGCCGCCAAAGCAGCGTCGTCGAGATGATGGATGACGTCCAGGCACAGGACGGCCGAAACAGTCACCGTCGGAAGATCGTCCGGCGCGCAGCCTTCGTGGACGGCTCCGCGACTGCCGAGCACGAAGCGCGCGGTGATCGACCCGATCTTCGTCGGGGTCGATGGCGACCACGCGCAGCTTGTCCGAGCGGGCCAGCATCCACGCCGCCGCCACGCCGAAGCCGCAGCCGATGTCCAGCACCGCGCCTTCCTCGGGCAGAAAATCACCCAGGCGCGGGAACATCGGATCCAGGCGCATCTTGAACCACGCGAACATGCGCGGAAAGCCGCTGAGCCTGCGAAAGCGTCGCATCACCCAGCGTTCGGGCCTTGCGCGATCGGCCGGCAGAAGTGGCTTCATGGTGTACAGGCGCCGCAGCAGCGGAGGCAGAATCACGTACGCGCCCAGGGCGCAGTAACCAATGGCCAGCGTGGCCATGATGCCGGCGCTGCGCGTGACCGCATGGTCGGCGGTGGTCATGGTGCCCATCCCGATCAAAGTCGCGCTGGAAGAGAGGAAGATGCTCGTGCGCACGGGACCATGCGATGGGTGGTGCTCGTCGAGGCAGCGCTGGTACACGCGCAGGAACGAGAACGAATAGTCGACCCCCATGCCGAAGATAAGCACCGACAAGATCAGCCCCACGAGATCGATGGGCCGGCCCACGAGGTGCAAGGTCGCCAGGGTCAGCACGAAGGAGAAGGTCATGGGGGCCAGCGCCAACGCGGCCACGCGCAGATCGAGGAAGAAGAGCAGCACGGCCCCGGCCACGAAGCACACCACCACCACGAACATGGAGCGGAACGAATGGGCGAGGAAGTCCGCCAGGGTGTGCGCGAAATTCTCGCCGTCGAAGACGTAGAATCCCGCTTGCTTGGCCTGCTCGGCGAAGACTGCGGGATCGTATCTCGGACCAGGCGCCACACTGCCCAGCCACACGACCCCCTGGCCGTCGCGCCCGGGCCCGATGCCATAGAGCGCTTGCACGCCAGGCGCGAGAGCGGATGACGCCGACGTGGAAGGGGTTGCGCTTTGCGCGGACAAGCGCCCCAAGAAAGGCGCAAAGGCCTCGGGCGCGAATCCGACCTTGTTGCCCGCCTCGCGCAGCGCCGCCGCAAGCGCGGCCACACGATCCTTGTTCCAGAACTCGCGCCACGCCGCCTGGTGCTGGGCAGCGATCGCCGGCCCGGGGCTTAGCATGGACGGCGAGAAGGCGTGCTCGATGATCGAAGCGGCCTTCTGCCTCTCCAGCAACGTCAGCCAAGCATCGGACTTCCGTCTGAAATCCGCGTCGTTCTTGGCGTCGATGAGCAAGTACACCCGCTGAAAGATGTCGCCCCACACCGCCTTGACCTTCGCCTCGTCGCGCGCGGTTTCGGGGCGCACGGTATTCGCCGCCGCAAGATCCACGACGAACCTCGGACGGGAGAAGACCAGTGCGACCGCGAACAGCGCAACCGCGACAGCCAGGGCGCGAAAGCCCCGCCCCACGGTGATGCGCGCGAGCCACTTGTCGACAGGCACCCATGCCGAGCGCGAGGCCGCGGGCACGGTGGGAAAGATGTGGGGAAACACCAGGTGGACGAAGAGGTAGGAGAACAGGATGCCAAGCGCAGCGAAGAGCCCGATCTGCCCGAGCACGCGAAACCCGGTCAGGCGCAGCGAAAGAAACGAACCGATGTTGATGACGGTCGACAGCGAACCGATGGAGAAAACCTCGTGTGCGGCGCGATGGCCTGCCGTCTTGGTCTTGCGATCGACGAAAAGTAGATACACCGCGCCCTGGTCGACGGTGATGGAGATCAGCGCCCCGCCGAATCCGAGGGCCAGAGCCGAGATGTCGGGTTCCATGAGACTGTAGGCCCAAAGCGCCAGACACCCGCCCACCAGCGCAGGCAAGAGCGCGAAGACGCCCAGCCACGGACGCGGAAAACAAGCCAGCAGCAACAGGGCGATGCCGATGGTCGACACCAGCATGGCCAGATTTGCATCCCGCGCGATCAGAGTTTCGTTGTCGATGGAGGCGCGGTAGCCGCCCACCGGAGTGACCACGACGCCCTCGCCCGCCTCTCCTGCTTTCGCCCGATCGAAGCGCTCGGCCAAGGCCCGGATGGCGTCGTCGATGGCGTGGGAGGCGCGCGTGTCGCGCGTGATTTCGCGCGGAACCGCGGCGACGAGAAGATTCTTTCCGTCCATGTCGAGGATGTGTCCGCGCTCGATGCGCCCCTGCTGGCTGGGCACCAGATCCGCCAAGCCGCGCCAGCACGACTTCGCCAAGGCCAAGCGGATCCTCCGCCACCCGTGCCGCCGCGCCGATGCCCGAAAGATCCGAGGCCTCGGCAGCCAAGTTGCCGAGGCGCTCTGACAGCGCGGTTGGTTGGAGTCGCGGCGCTACCAAGTGCTCCAGCTCTTCGCGCGAAAACAGGCTTGGCAGCTGCGACGGCAGATCGGCGTAGATGGCGGTGATCCCGCGCGCCGCCGCGGCCGTGCCCACCATGGTGAAGAGCCCCGAGCGCTCCAGCTCGGACACGATAACGTCACCGGCGACGATGAGCGCATCCGGCTGGGCGCGCCCGTCGCGCATGGACAGATTGATCACCACGCGGTCGAGCGAGGTGTGGCGGGCCAGAACCTGGCGGGCGCTCTCGAAGGCCACGCTGCCCGTGGGCACCGCCGAGGTGATGTCCGTGTCGATGCGCAGCCGACGCTGGCCGTCCCAGGCCAAAATGCCGCTCGCCACGCAGGCAATCAGTAGCACGCGCCAGCGAATGGTCGATTCACGCTTCATGAAAAGAACCCTTGCGCGTTCGCCTGGGCACGAATCGGGTGGCAATCAAGCGCGTGAAGGTGGCAGCGTTGCGGCCGAAATCCCGCCAGGGACGAAAATGCGACACGCGGCCGCCCGGCGGCTGGTAGGTCACCGGCACGGGCACTTCGAGGATGGCCATGCCCGCCCGGCGCGCCTGCACCAGCACCTCGACCTCGAACTCGAAGCGTCGCGCGCGCGTAGGCAAGGCCAGGGTTTCGGCCACCGGATACACGCGAAAGCCCGACTGCGAGTCCGAGAGCGCTGGACCGCCCGAGGCCCAGACCCAAAACCCGGAGAAGCCGCGTCCCGCCCGGCTCGACCACGGCACCGCCCTGCCCTGCATGCCGGTCCGAGCTCCCAGCACCAGACGCGCTGCCGCGCTCACCGTCAGGCCAGACCGCAGCCAGCAATACCCTTGCGTCGTCTGGATTGTGTTGCCCGTCGGCGTCGACGGTCACCGCGAAACGCGCGCCAAGCGGAGGCGCCGCAAGCGCCGCCAATCCCGTAAGAATCGCTGCGCCCTTGCCCAGATTCCTTTCGTGTCGTAGCACCGTCGCGCCGGCGATCCGCGCCGCCGCATCGCCCGAACCATCCGTGGAACCATCGTCGACAACCACCACAGGCAAGCCGCTGTCCAGGGCTGCCTGCACGACCTGGCCGACATTGCGAGCGTGGTTGTAGACCGGAATCACGAAGGCAACACCGCCGTTGCCGAAGCGGGCGCGCAGGGCCATCCACGACGGGGCCGGTTCGTCCATTACGATGGCGTGCGGAAGATCAGCGAGGTGTTGATCCCGCCGAACGCAAAGTTGTTGTTCATGGCGATCTTGATCGGCGTCAGGCGAGCGCTGCCGAGCACGTGATCGAGTGGCGGCAGCGCTGGATCTGGCTCGTCGAGGTTTTTTGACACCGCCATGAAACCGTCCTTCATCATCACGATGCTGGCGACGGATTCGATGGCGCCGCTCGCCCCGAGGGTGTGGCTCAAATAGCCCTTGAGCGCGCTGACCGGCACTTTCGCGCCAAAGATGCGATGAACCGCCACCGCCTCGGCGGCGTCGCCCACGTCGGTTCCGGTGGCGTGCGCATTGATGTGATCGATGTCCGACGGCGCCAGCTCGGCGTCGCGCAGGGCCGCGCCTGATGGCGATGCAGATTCCGTCGGGGTCGGAATTGGTCGGGTGGGTGCCATTGCAGCCCTGACCGAAGCCGATGATCTCGGCGTGGATGGTGGCGCCGCGGCGCCGCGCGTGCTCGTACTCTTCCAGCACGAGGCAAGCCGCGCCCTCACCGACCACCAGCCCGTCGCGCTGCCGATCAAAGGGTCGCGGCGTACGATCGGGCGTCTCGTTGTAGCCCGCCGACGTGGCGCGCATGATGTCGAAGATGCCCGCGTGCAGGATGTGCAATTCCTCCGCGCCACCACCCAGGCAAATGGGAACCCGGCCAAAGCGCACCTGCTCGTAGGCGATGCCCACCCCCTGCGACCCGGAGGTGCAAGCCGTGCACGAGGCGATGACCGGCCCCTTGCAGCCGAACATCATGGCGATGTTGGCGGCGCAGGTGTGGCTCATGAACTGCAGATAGGTCGAGGCCAGAATGCCGCGAATGGAGCCCTCGTTGAGAATCGGGCGCAGGAAATCCTCCTGCGCGGCCGTACTGCCCACCGTGGAGCCGAAAGCCACGCCGCAGGAGGGGGACGCGATGACGTCGCCGGGCAACCCGGCGTCGGCGATAGCGTCACGCACCGACAGCGCGGAAAGCACGGCCACCCTGCCCATGGTCCGGCTGTACTTGCGCGGGATTTCGCTGGCGTCGATCCCATCGCAAGGGGCGCCCACGCGCGTCCGCAGACCATCGAGCCCTCCCCAATCGGCCATGGTGCGAATCCCGCTGCGACCGGCCAACAGCCCGTCGCGCAACGCCTCGGGCGTGTGCCCTAGCGGCGAGCGCAAACCCATTCCCGTGACTGCGACGCGGTTTCCTCTACTGCTCATTGGTACTACCCATCGGCGCGCCCAGAATGCCAGGGGACAGGTGCTCCTGTCACGCGCCTTGCGCGGACGGATCCGGAAGCATGGCAATAGCCCAGGTGCCGGGACCGGTGTGCGCGCCGGTGGTCAGCGAGAGCGGCCCGAGGGCGATTTCGGCCTCGGGCGCGGCTTGGCGCAAGCGCGGCAGCAAGACGCCTTCCACCCAGGCGCGGTTGTCGGTGTACTCGACGAGCAGATACCCGCGCCCGGAGCTCGGCGACAGCGCGTGCCTCGCTCGCGCGCAGGCAAAGGCCAACCGGTCTTCGGGTTTGCGTAGCATAGCCACCTTGCGCGCGCCGTCGAGCATGGGCGACACCACGGGCGCCAGGCCGATCGCATCGCCAAACCACGCCGAGGTCTTGGAAAGGCGTCCGCCGCGCGCCAGGTATTCCAGGCGCTCGGGGAAAATGTACTCCTCGGCCCGCTGCAAGGCCGAGGCGGCGAACGCAGCCAGGGTGCTCAGATCCGAGCCACCGCGAGCAGCCAACGCCGCCTGACGCACGACCACCGCCAGCCGCCCCGAGGCCGCGCCGCTGTCGAGCACGGTCATGCGCTCGCCCGCCGCGTGCGAGACACGCCATGCGGAAGCCACGGCGTGGTTGCCAGTGTAGACCGAACCCACGCAAAGGTAGAGAACGTTCTTCCACTGCGCAGCCAAGCGCTCGTAGTGCATGTGGCGCTCGTAGGTCGAGGCCTGCGCGGTTGTCACGCGCACGCCTCGCCGTATGGCGCGGTACACGTCGTCGGGATCGAGGCGGGTTTCGGGCAGCGAGCCATCGTCGAAGTCGATGTGGTTGTCGAGCAAGGTCACGCCCAGGGCTTCAGCTTCGCGCCGGGAGAGCGAGGCCGCGCCGTCGGTCACGATGTGAACGTCGCCTTCGCCAGCCACGGTCGGGCTGGCCGAGATCTGCTCGCCAAGATCGTCCCATGACCAGCCCACGACTTCGCCCAGGCCGCCCAGTGCCGCCCGCGCCGCGGACGCGTCGGGCGCGTGCAGGTGGATCTTCCACAGGTCGCCCTCGCGCAGAGCCACGACCTCGCTGCCAAGGCGAGCCAGCGTTTCGTCCGGTGGGCGCTGGCCAGCAGGAACGCGCAAAACGGCGTCCACGCAGAAGCCCTCGTCGTGCCGCGCATGTTCAGCCACTGCCGGGCGATCGAATCGAACCAGCGCTCGAAAAGACTCGGCCAGCGCGCCCGCGGCCTCGTCGAGGCCGTGGTAGGTGCGCAACATGCCATGGAGAAACACCAGCATTCCCAGCGCGCCACTGTCCACCACGTTGGATCTGCGCAGGGACTCTTGGGCCGAGGTGGTTTCGCACACGACCTGCGTTAGCTGTGCCAGTAGCGCCGGCACGGACTCGACTGGCAGGCCATCTGCCGCGGCTTCCGCCAGGGCATCGAGCACGGTCAGCATCGTCCCTGGCTGCGGGACCGCGACCGCCGTGCGCGCCTGCGCGGCACCCCGCACGCAGCGGGCCGCAAGACATTCTCCCGCGACTCCAGCGAGCAAGGCTCGCGCAAAGGCGCACGCGATGTTGCCCGAGTTCCCGCGCGCCGACAGGAGTAGACGCTGGGCGATGGTGGCGTCGCTGGCAGCTTGGTCGCGCAGGGGCGACAAGCTCAGCACCAGGTTGCGTCCCGTGTCTCCGTCGGGAACTGGAAATACGTTGATGCGGTCGAGAACCTCGGCCCAAGCCGCCGTGCACGCGCCGCCAGCGGCCAGCGCCGTGCGCAAGTCACCACGTTCCCGCCCGAGCTCAGTCGTCATCGCCAGGAGTGGGACCCAGTGCCCGCCGAACAAATTCTGGCAAGCGCAGGTCGAGCGTCCAACCCTCGATGCGGACCGCGGCTTGCTCGGTGCGACCTTTGGCGCATAACTTTCCGCCTCCTACGAGGCGCAGCTCGAAATCGAAGACCAATCGACATTCGGCCTCGACCAGCGTGGCCTTGCAATCGACCTCGTCGCGAAAGCGAAGCGGCAAGATGTGCTTGGTCTGCGTGCGCGTGATGGGAAAGACCACGCTCGATTCCACAGCGGCGCGGTACAGATCGATCCCGGCTTCGCTGAGCAGCCGGTCACGAGCGATATCGAAGTACTTGTAGTAGTTGCCGTGCCACACCACCTGCATAGCATCCACGTCGCAAAACGGAATGGAGAAGCGTACGGTGGCCGAGCGGTGTGCTTGCATCACGCGCCCCACCCTCCCACGCGCAGCCCGAGTGGGCCGCTGGCCACGGCAACGAGAGGCGTTGAATGCGACATGCTGCTTTGCTCGCCGAACGCGAGGCAGTCTGCCCGCGCCCTCAAGGAAGCGCAAGCTCATCGCGGCTCTGTTGCCGGTGCACGCCTTGACTGTCGACGAAAGGGCATGCTAAACGGCGGGCTGGTTTTTCAGAGTGGTCCAAATCAGATGCCGCAGACGCAGAATGGCTTGATGGAACGACGCATTGCCGAGATTCTGATCCACGAGCTGAAGCTCGAAAACGTCACGGCCGACACCTTCGACGTGGCAACCGATCTGGTCAAGGAGCTGGGCATCGATAGCATGGACATGACCACCGTCGTGCTGGTGCTGCAAGGCGAATACAAGGTCACGTTCGACGAGGACAGCTACGCCTCCATGACCACGGTTCGCGCCATCGCAGATCAGATCCGACAGCTTCAAGGCACAGCCAGCTAGTTGCACACAGGGGTAAACGGGATTGGCTGAGACGGTCATGGACCTCGATGTTCTAGCCGCCGCCTCAGCGAAGCCCCTCACGGCGGTGCCCGCAACCTTCGCCGAAATCCTGAAGATTCCGGACATCTCCGAGCGCTTTCAGCAGGTTCGCCGCTACTTCTTTCTGCGCGAATCGACCTACGACATGACCAGCCGGTGCAACGTGCGCTGCGACGGCTGCTACTACTACGAAGGCGACAAGCAGCATGCCCAGGACAACGTGGAGGTCGGGGCCTGGCGCGACCTATTTCGCGCCGAGAAGGCCCGTGGCATCACCTTTGTGGTGCTGGCCGGTGCCGAGCCCGCGCTGGTACCCGACCTACTCGAAGCCTGCTATGCCGAAATCCCGCTTGGGGCCATTGCTACCAACGGGCTGGTTCGCGTTCCGGAATCCGTCGGCTACCGTATCCACGTCTCGGTGTGGGGCAACGATGTCACCTCCGAGCGCGTGCGCAAGGCGAGGCGCATGCTCGAACGCCAGATGGAGATCTACGCTGGCGATGCGCGCGCGGTTTTCGTCTACACCTTCACGCGCGAGAACCTGGCCGAGTCGCGGTCAGTGGTCGAAACCCTGGCCAAGCACGGCTGCAAAGTCACCTTCAATATGTTCTCAGCCGCCGTCGGTTATCAGGGGGCGCTCACCCACACGCCGGGGACGCTCCTGGAAACCCGCCACGCCATGTTGCAACTTCTGGCCGATTTCCCGGAGCAAGTTCTCTTCTCGCCCTACAGCGCCACCGTGCACACCGACGCACGATCCCTGCACGATCTGTTCTCATGCCCCTACCCTCGGCAAAACCCGGGGCAGTTCGGCCTGGGCCGGACTTTCCGCCAGTACCGTTCCGATTTGACCTGGGTGCGCGAGGCCTCGTGCTGCGTGCCCGACACCGACTGCGCGGACTGCCGCCACTACGCCGCGGGCAGCGCCATCGTCACCGCGCGCATGAACCGCCACATAGGAAGCCCCGACCAATTCCGCTGCTGGCTCGACTATGTCGACACCTATCTCGCGGTGTGGGTTCAGGGCTATAGGAAGAGCCCCAACCTGTGCGCGGTTCCCGTTTCACCCGCGCTGGCCATGCAGGCACATGACCCTGCCGCGCCAGCGCAAGGAACCGTCCCATGATCACCGTCCGCTCGCTGCTCGACGATGCCTGGTACGGCCGCTACGAGAAAATCTGCAATCTCAACATCCGTAGCTCGATCTACGACGTCACCAACGCCTGCAATCTGCGTTGCAAGGGTTGTTTCTTCTTCTCGTCGGACGAGCATCTGATCGGCGAAAACAAGGATCTGTCGGCCTGGGAGGCCTTCATCGACGCGGAAAAGCGGCGCGGCGTGAATCTCGCCATCCTCATCGGCGGTGAACCCACCCTGCACCTCGATCGCGTCGAGGCCTTCTACAAGCGCGTGCCGTCGTTCTGCGCCACCAACGGCATCGTCAAGGTGCCGCGCGATCGCTTTCCCGACATGATGGTGGGCATTTCCCTGTGGGGCGATGCGGGGACTGAGAAAGCGCTGCGCGGACGCGATGTCTTCGCCATCTCGGCCAAGAACTACGCTGGAGATGCCTTCACCTACTACCTCTACACCATTACCTCGCAGGAGCTCGGCCACGTCGAGACCATGGTCCGCCGCATCCGCGACATCGGCGTCAAAGTGCACTTCCAGCTGCTCTCCAACGACGAGGGCGCCGACGGATTTTCCTGGTCACCCGAACAGCTCACCGACGTGCGCAGCGAGATGGACGACCTGCTCGACCGTTATCCCGAGACCGTCATTTCCTCTCGCTACTACCACCAAGTGCTGACCACCGGAACCATGCTCGGCCGCCGCTTCGGCTGGCAGGAATGCCCCTCGGTGTCCGAGACGCACGACACGCGCCAGCCGCAGCCGCGCCGCCTGATTCGCTTCCGCCGCTGGGCCGCCGATCTCTACACCACCCACCGCTGCTGCACCTCGGCGACCCGCGACTGCGCCACGTGCAAGGACGGCGCCGCCCACATGAGCTGGGTCATGGTCAACAAGCGCGACCACATCCGCACCGCCCAGGATCTGCAAAACTGGATCGAGGTGTACGAGATGTTCGCCAAACTGTACCGATTTCATTCCGTGGTAGCCCAAGGCCGGCCATGACCAAGTCGCGACCGGTGCTGCTCGCATGGGACGGGGTTTCCTCGATGGGCATTGAGTGGAGCGAGCAATGGCGCCGTGCCCGCGCCGGCGAAAGCGGCATTGGACCGCTCACGCGCTTCCCGCTGCGGCCGGATTCGCCGGTGCGCATCGCGGGCCAGGTCAACCTTGATCCCGGCAGCCATCGATCCGTGCCCGCCCTGCCTGCGTCCGCGCGAGATGGCGCACTGGAAGTCCCCGGTCTTTCGCTACAGCATGCTGGTGGTGCACCGGGCGCTGGCCAAGTCGGGCATCACCATCACGCCCGAGCTGGCCCCGCGCGTGGCCGTCACCTTCAGCACCGCCATCGGCGGACTCGATGCCGTGGTGGACGCCGATCGTGCGTTGGTCGCGGGCGGCGCCCTGCCCCTGCCCTACATGAATCCCAATTCCTGCGTGAACATGATCGCGGGAAAAATTTCCATTCTTTCCGGCGCCACCGGCCCCTGCATCACCACGGTCACCGCCTGCGCCACCGGCAGCACTTCGATGGCCATGGGCGCATTGCTTATCGAGACCGGCCGCGCCGACGTGGTCATCGCCGGGGCCGTGGACTTTCCGCTTGTCGAACCCATCGTGGCGGGCTTCTCCACCATGAACGGCTCGTTCAAGCCCAAGACCGACGAAGACATTCAGCGCCCCGAAAAGGCCAGCCGACCCTTTTCCATCGACCGGCGAGGTTTCGTCATCTCCGAGGGCGCGGGCAGCGTGATCCTGGCCAGCGCGGAATTCGCCAAGGCGCACGGGCTGCACCCGGAGTTCGAGCTCTGCGGTTGGTCCCTGACCTCGGATGCCCACCATCCCGTTGCGCCCCACCGTCCAACCATCGCACGCTGCATGGCCGAAGCCATTGCCGCTGCGGGGATTCGCCCCGACGCCATTGCCGCCGTGAACGCGCACGCGTCGTCGACCCGTGTGGGCGACAAGGTCGAGGACGAGGCCCTGCACGATGTCTTCAGCGACAAGGTTCCACCCGTCAGCGCCAACAAGTCGCAGTTCGGCCATGCCATGGGCGCCGCTAGCGTTCTCGAATCGTTGCTGACCGTCGAAGGCATGCGCGACGGGGTCTTGTTGCCCACCATCAACTTCACCCGCGATCCCGACATCAACCTCGACGTCGTCACCGAAACGCGGCATCACCCGAGCCAGGACTACGTGCTCAAAAACGCCTTCGGCTTTGGCGGCACCAACACCTGCCTTATCTTCCACCGTCTCGCGTAGGCGGGCTGAACGAGCATGTCCGCCGGACGGCTACTCTTCTTCGCTTCGACGCTGCTGTTGGCGGCCACCGCCGTCATGTTGCCGTTCCTCAGTGCGAAAATGACCGGAGTCGGAGCGGCGCTGCTTTGTGGCTACCTTGCACTGCTCCTGGTGGGCGTGATGCTCCCTCGACTGACCATGTTCGCGCCCGCGCTCCTGCGCATGGAAGGCGCTCGGGGCGAGGTCGCCCTGACCTTCGACGACGGCCCCTGCCCGGCATCGACCCGCGAGGTCCTGGCGACCCTTGCCCGTTTCGATGCCCATGCCACGTTCTTCGTGCTTGGCGAAAAGGTTCGCGCCGCGCCCGATGTCTTGCGCGAGATCGCGAATGCCGGACACGCCATCGGAATCCACGGCGACACGCACGACCGGCTGTTTTCCTTTCGTCATCCGAACCGCATCGTGGCCGACATCGAACGCGCGCAGGATGCCGTCGCGAAAATCATTGGCCAGCGGCCATCGCTCTTTCGTCCGCCCCTCGGGCACGTAAGCCCGAGAACAGCGGTCGCCGCGCGCCGACTGGGACTGACGCTGGTGGGATGGAGCGTACGCGCCCGCGACGGACTCGCCGGCACCACCACCAGGACCGTTCTCCGTCGGGTGATTGCTGGCCTAGAACCAGGCGCCATCGTTCTGCTCCACGATGCTGCCGAGCGTGGAGAGCGAACGCCCGCGGGCGTGACTGCGCTACCTGGCATCCTCGAAGAAGCCGCGCGCCGCGGGCTTCGCTGCGTGTCCCTTGCGTCATCGAGAGTACCCTCGTGAGCTCGACGCGCATTCGCTCCATCTCCGTCACGATCTTGCTCTGGACTTACTTCACGGGCGCCTTTGTGGCCGGCTACTGGGTGGTCTTTCTTTTCGCCGGCATCCTGCGCGGCCGCACTGGCCTGGGCTGGGCGCTGCGCAGCTACACGCGGGTGTTCATCGCCGTGGTCAAGCTGGCCATTCCGCGATTACGCCTGGACGTGCCCGAGCGGTGCGAGCTGCGCGACACCCGTGGCACGGTCGTGGTGTGCAATCACCTCTCCTTTCTCGACCCCCTGCTCATGCTGGCGTACCTGCCCCGCCTGATTACCATCGTTCGGCCTGATTTCTTCCGCGTGCCGATCTTCGGCTGGCTTCTGCGCGGCGCTGGATTTCTGGGTCCCGATCTTTTCAGCGAGGGGCGCCCCTGGATCGATCGTGTCGCGCGGCACCTGCGCCGTGGCGGCAATCTGCTCATCTTTCCCGAAGGAACGCGCAGCCGCGACGGCCGGCTAGCGCCCTTCAAGAAAGGCGCGTTCTATCTCGCCAAGCACCTTTGCGCGCCCATCGCAGTTCTTCGCATCGCCGGGACCGATCGCGTCTTCGCCCCGGGCCGCTTGACCTTCGATGTGAGCGCCGGTCGCGCCATCGAGATTCGTCGACTCGCCCTTATCAGCGCCGCCGAGGCCGCGCAGAGCACAACCCACGAGCTGACGGTTCGTGTTCGGGAAATGCTGGAGCCCGGCCCGTAGCTTCAAACCTACCGCCCGTGACTGGCGACATCCCCGCAAAGCCCCTTGGCGACCGCCGTGGTACGATTTAGGGATGCGCGCAAAACGATGCATGGTACTAGTCGTTCTGTTTGCGGTGGACTGCGGTGGAACGAAGTCCGGCAGCGGGGGCACAGGAGGGGCATCCGACACAGGCGGAAGATCGAGCCCGGATAGTGGTGGCAGCTTCGGCGCGGGTGGAACAACCTCGATGGGCAGCATCTCTGGCGGCGGTGGCGGCACACGCGCGACTGGTGGCAACCTTGGCTCGGGCGGAGGCGCAGGAACTGGCGGCGCGGCCACGGGCGGCGCGGCCGGCAGCACCCTCGTCGGCACGGGCGGCAAGGCCACAGGTGGCGCGGCCGGCAGCACCCTCGTCGGTGCGGGCGGCGCGGCCACAGATGGCGCAGCCGGCAGCACCCTCGTCGGCACGGGCGGCAAGGCCACGGGTGGCGCGGCGGGCAGCACTTCAGTCGGTACCGGCGGCAAGTCCACGGATGGTGGGGCGGGCAGCACCGTGGTCGGCTCGGGCGGCAAGGCCACTGGCGGTGCCGCCGGCAGCGACACCGGGGGCACGAGCGGCACTGGCGGCGCAGTCGGCACCTGCGACGAGATAGACGGCGGAACCGCGAAGAGCGCCGGGAACCCCAACGGTTCATGCACCACCGGCGTTCCCTCCAGAGGCCAGCCTGTCGACACCTCCACGCCGACAACGGTGGTGGGAACCGGCACTCCGGCGAGTTGCACCTTCAGCCAACTCCAGGCCGCGGCGACCCTCGGCGGTATCATCACCTTCAATTGTGGCAGCTGCCCGGTCACCATTCCGGTCACCGCCACGCTCAATCTGCCGACGACCAAGAACACCGTCATCGACGGCGGCAACAAGATCACCCTCGACGGTGGCAATGCCGTGCAGATCCTGAGCTTCAACGGTACGGATTTTCGAAAAAATGCGATGGGGCTGACCCTCCAACACATCACCCTCATCAATGGCAAGACCACGCCCACCAAAGCCATCCCCACCGCGCCCGCGCCTTGTTCCCAAGGATGGGACGACGGCCAAGGAGGTGCCGTCTTCATCAACGATGGCAACCTCACGGTGATTGATTCGATCTTCACAAACAATCAGGCCGCTCCTCTCGGGCCGGACACGGGCGGCGGCGCCATCTACATCGAGGGCAGCAAGAATGGCGTGCTCATCGTAGGCAGCACCTTCACCAACAACTCGGCCAGTAACGCCGGCGCTGTCGGCTGCCTATTCGCCGAGCTGGACGTCTACAACAGCCTGTTCACCAACAATGCGGCGATTGGCCACGATGCGAACAACGACGACGCGAGCCAATGTTCCGTCATCAACAACGGCCAGAATGAAATCGGATCGGGCGGCAACGGAGGCGCGCTCTGCAGCGACGGCCAGTCGGTCAACATCACCCTGTGCGGGGACGCGATCTTGAACAACAGCGCCGGCAAGAACGCATTCGGCGGCGGGCTCTTCTTCACCAGCAACGACATGGGCGGGACGCTCTCCATCGCTGACACGACGATGACAGGAAACACGGGCGGGCATTGGACAGTAGTCGCCGGCGGCAGCGTCACCAACGCCGGCAGCGCCGTCGGCACCAACGCCAAGAGCATCACCATCACGAACTCGACGATCCAGGGCGTCCCGTAGTCTGCATCATTCACGACCACACCCACACCCACGCTGCGGCCTAGCCACGCATCTCGCGGCGCGGTCCTACATGTTCTGCTGGCGCTGGTGGACCGATTCGGGCACCAGAAGAGCGCGCACGGACAAATCTTCGTTCAGCGTCGGCCAGTGGATCCCAACACCGCGGCCAACTAACCGCCAATCGCCGAGGTCCTCTGCGCTGGCGTCGCGCAGCCTCGGGAACCACTCAAGCGGCACGTAAACCGTTCGGCCATCTTCGAGATAGACGACAAGCTCGTCTTCGAGGATCTCCACTCGGAGGGCTCTGGGTTGATCGGGTGCCGAAATACTCACGCCACTTCTCCCTGAAATCGATGCGATGCTGAATCACCAAAAGTCTAGCACGTCGTAGTTCCACAGTCCCCAGGCCCACCGCGTCGACCAACTCGACCGGCTCCAACCAAAATTTGGCATAGCCGTCGCCACGCTCCACATGGATATGAGGCGGCTCTGTTCTTTTGTTGCTGAAGAAGAAGAAGAAGAACCGGCAACCATCGGTCAGAAGCACGGTCGGCTCGGAACGAACCGTATCATAGCAACGGAAGGTGGTCGCAGTCGTGGTCGTCCACGTGGCCGTAGAGGCGTCTTCGCCGTCCTGGCCGAGCAAGATCTAGTCCGGCCACGGCCACGGCCTACTGACACTCGGCTACGACCACTGCTGCCTACTGGCACTCGACCGTGGTGTTGATCAGATCCCCGATCTGCGCCATGGCGTTGCTGAAGTCGTCTTGGCAGATGCTCACGATCTGGCCGGCGGCACCGAAGGCGTCCACGAACTGCTTCATGCGAAGCTCCACCACCGCCTTGCCGTTGGCCGACTGGCAAATGGGCAGGGAGGTGAGCAGGTCCGGGTACGACGACGAGGAGTCGTATCCGATGGCGTAGTCGGCGCTGGAGACATCGGCCGGCCAGCCACCGATGACCGATACGCTCACGCTCTGCGTGTGGAGTTGTTTCATCTCGTTGATGAAGGTCGAGACGGGGATCAGCTTTCCGCCGCCGTCGGGGGCCGCGCTGCAGTTGGCCAGCGGGGCCGAGAAGACCTGGGCCGGCGGCGCCTTGCCGTTGCAGATATGTCCGGCCAGCGAGCAACGCAGGCTGCTGTCCTGGCTGTGGTCGGAGAAGTCCTCGAACAGGGTGGTGTCGGCCGGGGCCGAGCAGTCATCCTCGTCGGTGATGTAGACTACCGCCAAGTGGGCATCGCTGCGCAGGAAGCCCGAGTTGTCGGCAACGAAGCCCGAAAGGGCCATGCGCACGGACTGGAGCTGGTGTTCGAAGCCGCAGCCGTTCGTTCCGAGCTCGGCAAGGCACGCGAAGACGTCCGCGATGTCTCCGTCGAAGTTGTTCTGCGTGCCGCCGTTCTGGGAAATCAGATACCGTCCCTTGCTCGGATCCAGACCACAGCCGCCGCGAACCTGCAACACTCCGCGATCCCCAAGCGAGTTGCCACACGCACCGGCGAGGGTCGCCGCACCTGCCCCCATGTCCGAAGACACCACGCCGAGATGGAGATCCGGAAATCCAGCGGGCAGTTTCTTGAGCGCGTCGATCAAGCGGGGGAAATTGCGGGCCAAGTTGGCCTGCTCTTCCGACATGGACGGCGAATCGTCGATCATGAACAGCAGGTCGAGCTTCACGGGCGTGTCCGTGGCGACCACACGCGGGGTCGTTCCGGCTGGGCACTGCGCGGCCTGGGCACCAGCCGTGAGGCCCGAATCACCGTGGGTCTGGACCGCGCCTCCATCGCGCGAGACCCGCATCGACGTTCCGCCCTCGCACCCCGCCCAGAGAAGAAGACAAATGGCCGAACCAACGCTTCCAATTCGCGACAACATTTGACCATGAAGATACCGCAAAATCCCCGCGAGCATGCTATTGCATGCCTTGTCGCGTGACATGAGACACAGACTTACAATTGTAACGTGCGCCCTCGTCCTGGCCGTGCAGGCGTGCGCCGCGTCCAAGCCCATTTCGAGAGGTGCCCCCGTGACTGCCCAAGCCAAGGCCTTTCCGTTCCCAACCACCGAGAGGACGCTGCCGAACGGGCTGCGTGTGTTCGTCGTCGAATACGATTCTCCGGGGCTGGTCGCCTATTACTCCGTCGTGCGCACCGGTAGCCGCAACGAGATCGAGCCGGGCAAGTCGGGCTTCGCCCATTTCTTCGAGCACATGATGTTCCGCGGAACGGCCCAGTTCTCGACCGAAAAGTACAACGCCGCGATCAAGGCCATGGGCGCGGACTCGAACGCCTTCACCTCCGACGACATGACCGTGTACCACATCCTGGCCGGCGCGACGGCGCTGCCCACCATCGTCACCATCGAGGCGGATCGATTTCAACACTTGGAGTACGCCGAGGCGGAATTCCAGAAAGAAGCCCGCGCGGTGCTGGGCGAATACAACAAAGGCGCGTCCGATCCCTTGCAGCCCATGGTCGAGGCGCTGTACGACCACGCGTTCAGCGCGCACACCTACAAGCACACGACCATCGGCTTTCTGCGCGACATCGAGGACATGCCGAACCAGTTCGCGCACTCGCGCCAGTTTTTCGACCGCTACTATCGCCCCGACAATGTCATCCTGCTGGTGGTCGGCGACGTGACGGCCGACAAGGTCATGCCGCTCATCGAACAGCACTACGGCGCCTGGAGCGCGGGGCCGGTCAGGCCGGCCATCCCCACCGAGCCGCCCCAGCCACGCGAGCAGCGCACGACCGTGCCATGGAAAGGCGCCAGCCTGCCCATGTTGCTCATCGGCTTTCATGCGCCCGCCTTCTCGACGACGAACATCGACAGCGTGGCACTCGAAGTCCTGGCCGAGCTCATTTTCGCCGAGCGCTCGCCGCTCTTTCGTCGCCTGGTGCTCGAGGAGCAGAAGGTCGAGCACATCGACGGCTCGGTCGAACGCCATGTCGATCCCAACCTCTTCACCGTCCTGGCCCGGGTCAAGGAAAGCAAAGACGTCCCCTATGTGGAAAAGACCATCTACGACGAGATCGCCCGCGTCGCCGCGCAGGGAACCGACGACAAGACCCTGGCCGAGGTGGTCTCGCGCACGCGCTATGCCTTCGCTGGGCATCTTTCCACCGCCGACAAAGTTGCCCTGGTTGGCTCTGAATTCCTCGCACTCACCGGCAAGCTGTCCACCATCGACGACACCTTCGCCCTGCTAAGCCAGGTGACCGTGGCCGACGTGAAGCGCGTCGCCGGCAGATATTTCACCCCACAAAACCGAACCGTCGTCGTCCTGAAGCCCGGGGAGCCATGAGCCCCGGGAGCCACCCTTTGCAATGGCCCGCGACCCTTCGGAGGTTCTTGCCCATGCTGCTTCCCGCTGCTCTCGCTACCGCATCTTCTTCGGCTCGTGCCGATCAAAGCCACGGCGCATCTCCGCTCCGCGTCGTCCGTCTGCCGTCGCCGTCGAGCCCCCTGGTGACGATTCGCCTGGTCTTCCAGGTCGGGGCGGCCGATGACGATCCCGGCAAGGAAGGCCTAGCTGACCTCACGGCTTCGATGTTGGGCGAAGGTGGAACCCTCAAGCGAACGTGGTCCGAGGTTCTGGATGCTCTCTATCCCATGGCCGCCGACATCCAATACTACGGGGACAAAGACGCCTTCGTGTTCACCGGCACCGTCCACCGCGACAACCTAGCAACCTTCGCCTCGCTGCTCGCCGAACAGATCCTGACGCCGCGCTTTTCCGTCGAGGATTTCACGCGTCTTAGGCAAGACGCCCTGGACACCATCAGCAAAACCCTGCGCGGCAACGACGACGAGGACCTTGGCAAGCAGGCCCTGGCGACCGTTCTCTATCGCCAACATCCCTACGGTTACCCCACGCCCGGTACCGTGGCAGGCCTTGCCACCATCACCCTCGATGACGTGAAACGCTTTTACGCCCAGCACTTCACGCGCGAGCGGCTGATTCTTGGCGTTGCGGGCGGCTATCCCGAGTCTTTTCCAGACGCCTACGCGGCGCAATTCGCCGCCCTACCCGCCAGCGGCAAGCCACGCGCCGAGCTGCCACCGCCGCCTTCGCGCCAGGGTATGGAACTCCTGCTCGTGGAGAAGGCGGCTCACGGCAACGCCATCTCCATGGGGCACACGATCGACGTCACCCGCGCCGACGACGATTTCTATCCCCTCGCCCTCGCGGCGTCGTACCTCGGCGAGCATCGAACCTTCAATGGCATCCTGATGCTCAACATGCGCCAGAAGCGCGGGCTCAACTACGGCGACTACGCCTACGTCGAGAACTTCATCCAGGACGGCTGGTCCACCTTCCCGCGCCCCAACAATCCACGCCGCCAGCAAGGCTTCGAGATTTGGCTGCGCCCGGTTCCTCCCGCCAGCGCGGGCTTCGCCATCCGCGAAGCCATCTACGAAACCGACAAGCTCATTCGCGACGGCATCCCGGCCAAGGGGTTCGAGGCCACGCGGGCGTTCCTGCTCAATTACGTCAACCTATGGGCGCAGGACGGCTCGCGCCGACTCGGCTACGCCATCGACGCTGTCATCTACGGCAAGGACGTCATCGCCGAGCTCAAGGCGCGTCTGCCCAAGATGACCAAGGACGATGTGGACCGGGCCGTACGCAAGCACCTCTCCACCGCGAACCTGGCGGTGGTGGTGGTGGGCGACAAGGTCAAGGAACTGGCCGAGTCCCTTTCCGCGGGCAGAACCACGCCCATGGTCTACGACACCAAGGAAACACCCGCGGAAGTCGTCAAGGAAGACAAGATCATCGAGGCCTATCCCCTGCCGGTTTCGCCATCCCGCCTCAAGATCGTTTCCGCAAGCACCCTGTTCGAGAAGTAAGATAGCAGCCGTATGCCGAAGGCCGGCAAATACCATATCGCGCGCAAGATTGCCGACGGTGGCATGGCCGAGATTTTCGTCGGCACCCAGCATGGCATGGAGGGCTTCGAGCGCCCGGTCGTGCTCAAGCGCATCCTGGCGCCACTGGTGGCGGATCCGCAGTTCCGCAACATGCTCATCGACGAAGCCCACGTCGCCATGGGCCTCAACCACAGCAATATCGTCCAGGTGCTCGACCTCGGACATGTGCGCGGCCGCTACTTCCTGGTCATGGAATTGGTGGACGGCTGGGACCTGAGCCAGATCCTGGCGCGCGCAGCCAGCGCACAGTTCCCCCTGCCGCCAGAGATCGTCCTCTACATCGCCGCCGAGATCTGCCGCGCCCTGGCCTATGCCCACGCGCGTACGCGGGACGGCCAGCCGCTAGCCATCGTCCACCGCGACGTGAGCCCGCAGAACGTGCTGGTCAGCGAACAAGGCGAGGTCAAGCTGACCGACTTCGGCATCGCCAAGGCCATGGGCCGGCGCGAGCACACCAACCAAGGGGTGATCAAGGGCAAGCTCGCCTTCATGTCGCCCGAGCAGGCCTCGGGTTGGGTGCTCGACAATCGCTCGGATCTCTTCGCCCTCGGCACCATGCTGTATCTGTTCTTCACCGACCGGCGCCCCTTCGAGGCGCCGACCGACCTCGAATCCATCATGCGCGTGCGCGAGTGCAAATTCACGCCGCCCGAAGTGGTCAAGCCCAATCTCAACCCCGCGTTGGTCAAGATCATCCACCGCGCCATGCAGGCCTTGCCCGTCAATCGCTACCAGAGTGCGGACGAGATGCTGCTCGACATCGAGAGCGTGCAGCGCACGGCCTACAAACCAGCCGGGCAAACCGAGCTCAAACGCTGGCTGGCCGAGCTTCAGCAGCGCGATCACTGCCCGACCATCTCGCACGCAACCGCGGCGCAGTCGAGTGTGCCCGAGGACGAAGCAATCGACCTCGGGGAAGGCGCGGATCTCATCTTCGACGACGAGTCGAACGTGATCCACATCGAGGATGTTCTGAGCGGAATGCAGCCCACCATTGCCGCCTCTCCCGAACGTCTGTCGTCCTCTGGGCCTAGCCCAGAGAGGGAAACCAAGACCGACATTCCTACCGTGTCGCAGCCGAGCCGCATTCCCATGCGCTTCCTCGTTCTTGCCCTGATCATCGCGGCCCTCGCCCTGGGCGCATGGCTGGCCATTCCGGGCAGCAGCAGAGCCCCTGCGAAACAGGGCCACGAGCCTGCTGCCAAACCCGCCCCGACGGGGGGCAAGGCGGACGCGAAAACCGAGGGCAAGCTCGCGCCGGTTGCCACCATCGATGCGGGCGTGAAAGTCAGCGCGGAGTTGCCCAAGTCGGTTCTGCCCACCAGCCCAAAAGCGGCGCCCGCGGAGAACGAAGAGGAAGAAGAGAACCTGCTCAAGAATGCCGAACCCGACGATCATGAACGGGTCCTCGGTGAGGAGGAGGGCGTCAAGGGCGCGCAGAAGCAGACCTCCAAGATCTCCAGCGAGTCAAATCTAGCCTCGGTTTCGGTGCACTTGGTGTCGATCCCCGAGGGGGCGGTGGTGAGTCTGGGCAGACGCGTATTCGGGCGCGTCCCGATGAACCTGCGCTTCCGCCCCGGCATGACCTTCGAGCTGACCTTCGTGAAGAAGGGCTACCTACCCACAACCAAGCGATTCACCGCGACCGGTAGGGCCAACCAGACCGTCAGGGTCGCGTTGAAGAAGAAGCCGGCGCCGTCACCCAAGAAGTCGCTCTTCCGCCGTATCTTCGGCCCGAAATAGTTTCTAGTGCCCTAGTCCCCGCCGGGGTTGTAGACGCCGGGCAGCCTGGGGCCGCGATTGCGATTGACTTCGTTCGACTCACCCCGCTGGTGTCCACGGCGACGGCGCCGCTTGCGCTTCCGGTTGCCTTCGCCGCCGTGCTGCCCGCCTTGCTGCTGTGGCTGGGCGTGGTGGTGGTTGCCGCCTTGATTGGGTCGCGGCTGAGCGCCGCCGTTGCGGCTCGTCTGAATGACCGGCAACGACACCGCTGGCGGCACGATCCATTCCACGAAGGGACGAATGTTGGCGTCGCGCACGGTCGCCCAGCCAGTGAGGAAGGATTCTGGGCCCGAACCATCGTCGGCCGAGACCGGCGTTTCCCCAAGCCAGGCATCGCTCTCGCCCGGCTCGAGGACGATCTCCCCCGCCGCTGGCGCGCCCGCGATCGGGTCACCTTCCCAAACGGTTGGGTCGATAACCGCATCGCTCTCAGGCGGCGAGACCCAGGGCGGCGGCACGGTGGCCGGCATGACCTCGGGAATCGCGGTGGCGAACATGGGCCGCTGCCTTTCCACCTGCGCAGCCGCTTTGCCAGGCGCAATCGGCTTGTCCGCACCTCGACGCCGTCGGCGGCGAGCCCGTCCGTGGAAATCCGTGGCCGCGTGCAAGCCGTGGCGCTCGTCCGCATCACCGGGATCGAAGACCTCGCTGTCCAGCCCAGCGCAGGAATCGCACAGCCCGCACTTGGGCCCCGGATCCTCGCCGAAGTACGTGCGCAACATCTGCACGCGGCAGCTCTGCAGATTCATGTACTTGAGCAGCTCGGCCAAGCGGCGCCGATCGGAGATTCGCCGTGACTCGAACACCATGGACGCCTTGTCGATCTCCTGGCGTGTGGGGCGAGGCTCGACGCCTGACCAGCGCGCGGCCCGCACTTCCTTGGCCACGCCCATCGCCTCGAGAACCGAAAGAACCACGCGCACGCGGCGCTCGGGCAAGGCCATCGAAAGCGCCAGGTCGCGCACCGAAACTTCCTTGCCCTCGTCGCTCCAGGCGTAGAGACCTTCCGCGACCGCGCGGGCCTGGGTCTTGGTTGGGTGCGCTTCCTTGAGGAAGTGCTCTTGAATCGCGATGTCGTCGGGCTGGAAAAGCAGCACGCAGCGCGCGGGCTTGCCGTCGCGGCCGGCGCGGCCAGCCTCTTGCACGTACGACTCGGGCGAGCCCGGCATCTGGTAGTGGATGATGTAGCGGATGTCAGGCTTGTCGACGCCCAGACCAAACGCGTTGGTGGCGATCATGACCACCTTGCGTCCCGACGACATGAATGAGGCTTGCGACTTTTCGCGCTCGTCGCCGGTCATCTTGCCGTTGTAGCGCTCGACCGGGATCTTGCCGTGGCGCAAGGCCACGTACAGGTCATCGACCGCGCGCACCGTCGCGCAATACACGATGCCGGGACGGCGCAGGCGCTGGATGAGCTTGCCTAGGACGCGCAGCTTGTCGGCCTCGCCGGCGACCTTGCGCACGTCGAAGGCCAGATTCGGCCGGTGGAAGGAGACGCGGCAGACGTGCGAATCCTTCATGCCCAGCTGGACGAGAACGTCCTCGGCGATGGCCGGTGTCGCGGTGGCGGTCAGGCCCAGGATGGGTGGCCGACCAAGCACCTCGGCCGCGCGCCGCAGGCCCAAGTACGATGGCCGGAAATCGTGGCCCCACTGCGACACACAGTGGGCTTCGTCGACGCAGAAGAGAGAAAACTTCACCCCTGCCAGCGATTCCTGCACGGCTGGCGAGCAAACCGACTCGGGCGTGATGAGGACAAGCTTGATCTTGCCCTCGCGAACCGCCTCCAGATCGGCGGCGCGCTCCTTGGCGGTGCGGGTGGAATCGATGCGCGCCACGGGCACCCCAGCGGCCTTCATCTTACCGACTTGATCCTCGATCAGAGCCAGCAGGGGCGAAACCACCAAAGTCGGGCCCGGCAGCCACAGCGAGGGAAGTTGATAGGTGAGCGACTTGCCGCTGCCGGTGGGCATGACGGCGAGGGTGTCGCGGCCGGCCAACACCGATTCGATGACCTCGGCCTGACCCGGCCGCAGGTCGCGGATGTGTAGAATCGCGCGGGCGCGGGCAAGCGCCTCGCGCAGTGCCGGCGAATACTCGCGCACGGGCTCGGCCGTGGCGGGCGCCAACACCGACGTATACGCGGGCGGCTTGGTGACCGGTCGAGCGGTCAGATCGGGGGCACCTTCGTCGTCGGAAAGGTGAATCACGAGCGTAGGCTCGGAGTCACCGTTCTCGGTCTCGGGTTCCTTGCCGCCCTCGTCAGCGCCCGCGCGGGAAGACTCGTCGGCAGCGGCTTCCTCAGCCTGCTTGCCATCTAATGGGGTACTCAGTCTCGACTCCTCTCCAGACTCTCTCAGCGTGAATTGATCGCGTTTTGGGTCCAGGTCTTCGCTTGCCCGAAACCGACCTATGCCGCAGCTACCTTGGGGCTGGCCAACGTGGCCATCTACCCAACCGCGTTCGGGCAAGAACCAAGCTCGCCTGGCGAAAACGCATCCCTAACGTAGCACGACCTTTGTACAAAACACAAGGATTCGAGGGTGTGGCATGACGCGTGCTTTGCTTGGGGGTATGCCTGCCCTACTCGCCCTCGCTCCCGAAGATCGCCCTCGCGAACGCCTCCTTTCTCGTGGTGCTGCCAGTCTTTCCGACGCCGAGCTCCTCGCTATTCTCCTTGGTTCTGGTCGTCAGGGGCAAAATGTCGTGGAAATCGCTCATGATTTGCTTGCCCACGCTGGTGACTTGCGCGGCGTTGCCGAGAGCGCCGAAGCCGAGCTGTGCGCCCTGCCAGGGGTGGGGCCGGCGCGCGCAGCGGTCATCCAGGCAGCCATCGAGCTCGGCCGTCGAGTGACCGGTGTCTCGGCCAGAGCGCGGCCGGTTTCTGGGCAATGCCGCCGATGTCTGGACGCACTACCGGGCTCGCTTGGCGGCCTCGCCGGTCGAGGAATTCTGGATGCTGGCCCTCGACGTCCGCCATCGGGTCTTGCTCGAATCGTGCGTCGCGCGCGGCTCGCTGACCGGGGTCGAAGTCCACCCACGCGACGTCTTCCGCACCCTGATTCGCGGCGCCGCTGCTTCGGTCATCTTCTGCCACAACCACCCTTCCGGGGATCCAACGCCGTCACGCCAGGATCTTGAGCTAACCGCCCGACTCAGGCAGGTCGGCGAGCTTTGCGGCATCACCGTGCTCGACCATGTGGTGGTCGCCAGCGACGGGTTCGTCAGCCTGGCCAGCCGGGGCTGGTGCTGATTCCCCGTGCGAAAGCCGTGGCGACGTGAGAGCTTTTTGGCTTGCGATCACCTACGCCCTATTATCAGCCCATGATTTCTAGAATTCTTGCCCCGCTCCTAGCCTGTGTGACCTGCGCTCTGGCCTTTGCCAGGCCAGCGGCCGCGGACGGCATCGCATTTCCCAGCCCGCGCCCTTTGGGAACGGGGGGAGCCATGCGCGCCATCGCCACGGGCGATGCAGGGCCGCAACTCAACCCCTCTGGAATCTCGCTCCTGCGCGCCTACCTGCTTGAAGGCAGTTACCAGTACGGCAGCGCCGCCAAATCGCAGGACGCACGCATTTCCGCTGTAGATTCCACCTCGGGATTCAATCTCGGCGGCGCGCTCTACTACACCTACCATCGCGATTCCCCAAGCGATGGCGTGACCCAAATCGGCCATCTCTTCGGCGGGTCACTTTCGTTTCCGCTACTGGACAAGATCTTTCTCGGCGGCAGCGCGAAGTACGTTCACTTCACGGATGCCACGAGCACGACCCATGCGGGATTCACCTTCGATGCTGGGCTTACGGTGCGGCCGATCCCCCAGTTGTCGATTGGAGCCGTTGGTTACAACCTTCTCGATCGCAACACACCGTGGGCGCCCCGGGCCGTGGGCGGCGGCATTGCGGTGCTGCCCATGCCTATGTTGATCCTGGTATTCGACTCGGTCCTTGAAAAGGTCTACGACAACAGTGGGCGTGACCAGGTCATTTACTATATGGGCGGTGGCGAAATCTCCTTTGCCGCCTCGGCCGCGCTTCGGGCCGGGGGCGGGCGCGATGGGCTCACCAGGAACGGATACGTGTCGGCGGGATTCTCGCTTCTGTCCGCGGACATCGGCGCGCTTGATGTCGGGCTGCGCCAGGACGCGTCGGGCGCGAAGAAAGCCACGATCGTGGGCGTCAGCGCACGCCTCTTCGTTCCCAGCATGTAATCGGGCTAAACTCCTTCAGCTTGCCATTCACTAGGAACTATTTAGGCGCCGCGGTGTCTGTAGAATCGTGGAGGCTTCCCTGCCAAAAGCAGCCGCAGCGGGCATCGTCGAAGAACCTGGCCGCGCTCACCCCCTGCGTAGATTTCGCGAGCGGCAGGCCTATCAGATGAGTATCGGCGAACGCCTTCTGCTCGGCCGTCTGGTCCGGCGGGATGAAGAGGCCTTTAGCGAGGTCGTGCGCAGCTACAGCGACCGCGTCTACAACCTGATTCTGCGCTTGGTGGGCTCGCCCAGCGAGGCTGAAGACATCGCCCAGGAGGTCTTCGTCACCGTGTTCAAGAGCATCGAGAGCTACCGCGGCGAAGCCAAGCTCTCGACGTGGATTCTGCGCATCGCCGCCAACCACTCCAAGAATCGCATCAAGTATCTCGCCCGCCGACGCACCAGCGGGCAGGAACTGCGCGACGGAACCGACGCCACGGAAATGGCCGATGAGGGCAAGGCGCCCGTACAAGCGCACTTCGACGCCCCGGACGTGGTCCTCGAGGCCGCCGAAACCGAGAAGATCATGCAAGAAGCCATCGCCAACCTGGATGAAGAGCAGCGCCTGCTCGTGGTCCTACGCGACGTCGAGGAACTTTCCTACGACGAGATCGTGGAGATCACCGGACTGCCGGAAGGCACCGTAAAATCGCGCCTGCACCGCGCACGCATGGCGCTCAAGGATCTGCTCGAAGGGAAACTCAAGTGACCGCGCCCGACAGCCACCAGCGAGCCTGCGAAGCCTTTTCTGCCTATGTCGAGGGCGATCTTGGCCCCGCCGAACGCGCCCATTTGGACGAACACCTGGCGACGTGCATGCAGTGCCGAGTGTCGCTGGAGCGGTTCCGTCGCACCGTGGGACGATTGGGCACGCTCAAGCGAACAGCGCCCATCAGCTTTCTCGAGAACGTCCAAGGACAAATCAACCGCCGCTCTCGCGGTCGCTTCTTCAGCAAGCGCGCGCTGCTCTTCGGCCGCGTCCCCTGGGAGTGGGTCTCGCTCGCAATGATCGTGGCCATGCTGGTCTACTACATCGTGGTCCTGCAAACCTCACCGATAGGCGTTGTCCCAGGCAAGTAGGACCAGCGACCTCATGCCACATGCACGAAGAGGACCTTGAGGTATTGGCCTTCGCCAAAGCCTGGTGGCAGGGGATGGTCCGGGCCAGGGCCGAGATGATCGATGATGCTCACCTCGCGGTTGGCTTGCCGAGCCCCCGCGGCAAGGATGCGCTCGAACTCGACCAGACCCACGTTCTGCGAACACGAGCAGGTGACGAGCACCGCGCCCGGCGCGCACGCCGTAAGAGCTAGCGAGTTCAGGCGTTCGTAGCCCTTGATGGCGGCCTCGAGGTCTTTTCGTGCCCGCGCGAACTTCGGCGGATCCACGACCACCAAGTCATAGGAACGCGGCGTGGCTGTCTCAAGGAAGCGAAAGGTATCCGACTCGATAGCGCGAATATGGGCGCCGTTGCTTTGGGCGTGGGCCTCGATGCGCGCCACCGCCCGTGCCGAGCTATCCACCGCCGTGATCTCCCCTGCCCCGGCGCGCGCGGCCTGTAGCCCGAAGCCACCGGCATACGCGTAGCAGTCGAGCACGCGAGCGAATTTCTTGGGCATGCCCCGCACGATCTGCCCCACCCGCGTGCGGCTAGGCCGCTGGTCAAGAAATAGGCCGGTCTTTTGCCCCTGCAAGGGCTCGGCTTCCAGGCGAATGCCATCTTCGAGACATGGCACCTGCGCGCGCGACTCGCCACACAGCACGCGCGTTTCGGCCACGAAGCCTTCGACCTCGGCGAAGCTGCCCGCCGCGACTTCATAAATTGCCCTAGGCGCAAGTATCTCTTCGATGGCCGTGGCGATCTCATCACGCCAAAGGGCCATTCCCAGCGTGCTGATCTGAAACGCGGCGGCGTCGCCAAAAACGTCGACGACCAGACCAGGCAATTGATCGCCCTCACTGTTCACCAAGCGGTAGGCCGTGGTTTCGGAGCTCGGAAGCGCCAGCGCCGCGCGCAAGGCCTGGGCCGCACGCAACCGACGCACGAAAAATGCGGCATCGACCGGTTCGTCCGCCCGGGTAAGCAGTCGCACCGGGATCTGCGAACGCGAGTTGTAGATGCCACGTCCGATGAAACGGCCGTCGTGGTCGAGCAGCGACACGACGCAACCTGGCTCGACCTGGCCCTCGACGCGATCGACGGCGTTGGCGTACACCCAGGGGTGGCCAAACCATAGAGGCCGAGCACGCCCTCGTCGCAGCACGACTTTGGCGACCGAGTCGCGCGCCACGCTGATATGGGAACCCTGGGAGGGTTCCCATGCCTTCCCGCGCTCTGGCTCCGCCGGGCTGAGCCCGGCTACGCCTACGCGACTGATATGGGAACCCTGGGAGGGTTCCCATGCCTTCCCGCGCTCTGGCTCCGCCGGGCTGAGCCCGGCTACGCCTACGCGACTGATATGGGAACCCTGGGAGGGTTCCCATGCCTGCGGCCCCTGCCCGCCCTCCTGCCCACCGCTCGCTTCGCTCGGCCGCACGCGCTCTGGCGGAGGCGCGACGGGTCGCGGCCGAAGGCCGCGAGGGTTGGGTGGGGTGGGTGTGGTCCCTAGTGCCGACGAAGTCGGCGGGCTGAGCCCGGCTACGCCTGCGCGACTACGTCCGAGGTGAGAATCGGACGTGGTGCTGCTCGTGGACGTTGCTCGTTTGCGGGACATCGACGCATTATAGACCCCGTCCTCGATGTTGCTCGCAAGTGCCTTCACGGCTTTTCTCCGTCGGACCACGTGGTCGGCATGAAACACCTGCTCGACCGGCGATTCCTCGTGCTCGCGGGCAAAGGCGGCGTTGGCCGCACCACCGTGGCCGCCGCGCTCGCGCGCGTGGCCACCCGGCTTGGCAAGCGGGTTCTGCTGGCGCAAACCAATGCCCCCGAGCGCCTTGGCCGTCTCTTGGGATGCAAGTCCACCATCGGCTCGGTGGTCACGACCGTCGACGAGCGGCTCTCAGCGGTCAACATGACCCCCAAACAGTCGCTGCACGAATACGGGGTCATGCTGCTCAGATACGAGCCCCTGTATCGGGCGGTGTTCGAGAACAAGCCCATGCGCAGTTTTCTCCGCGCGTTCCCGGGCCTCGACTACTGGACCATGCTGGGCAAGACTTGGTGGCACACCACCGAACAAGAAAACGGGCGCGCGAAATACGACCTAATCTTGCTCGATGGACCGGCATCGGGCCACGCCACCGCCATGCTGCGCATCCCCGACGCTGTCAAGAGCGCTATGCCCAAGGGGCCGCTCGCGCGCGACGCTGCTCTGGCCCGAGCCCTGCTTTCCGACGAGAAGCAGACCTCGGTCGTACTCGTGACTTTGCCCGAGGAGCTTCCGGCACGCGAGACCTCGACGCTGGCTCGCGATATTCGCGACCTGCACATGCCGCTTGGCCCTTTGGTGGTCAATGCCATGCCCCCAGCGGAAGCGACGGATCCTATTCTGGACAAAGTGCTGGCAGCGAATGCCGATAACTCGCCCTCCCCGGAATTGGCTGGGATTCTGGCTGGTGTGACTGTCCTTGCGGCGCGCCGCCGTGACGCCGACCGCATCATCGGTGGGTTGGCCAGCAATCCCGGCCTGCCCATGCTCCAGTTGCCTCGCTTGCCGAGCAACGACCTCGGCCCCGAGGAGGTCGACCATCTCGCCGACCTCCTGGCCCAGACGTTGTCAGTCTAGGAGCATGAAGCGGTGGGGCGACAGTGGAAGAAGTTCTTCCTCTGCGCCCTCCTCTGCCTCCGCGCTCTCTAACTTTCCATGAAGCTCTTGAGGCGTTTGCTGCGCGACGGATGACGCAGCTTGCGCAGGGCCTTGGCCTCGATCTGGCGGATGCGCTCGCGCGTGACTTCGAAGTCCTGCCCCACCTCTTCCAAGGTGTGATCCGACTTCTCGCCGATGCCGAAACGCATGCGCAGGACCTTCTCCTCACGCGGGGTCAAGGTGGCCAGCACCTTGCGCGTTTGCTCGGCCAAGTTCATCGAAATCACCGCATCCGCGGGCGAGACGATGCTCTTGTCCTCGATGAAATCGCCGAGGTGTGAGTCTTCCTCCTCGCCAATCGGAGTTTCGAGCGAAATGGGCTCCTTGGCGATCTTGAGGACCTTGCGGACCTTGTCGAGCGGCAGCTCCATCTTCTCGGCGATTTCTTCCGGCGTCGCCTCGCGCCCAAGCTCCTGCACCAGGTAGCGGCTGGTGCGGATTAGCTTGTTGATGGTCTCGATCATGTGCACCGGAATGCGGATGGTGCGCGCTTGATCGGCGATAGCGCGAGTGATGGCCTGGCGGATCCACCACGTGGCGTAGGTCGAGAACTTGTAGCCGCGACGATATTCGAACTTGTCCACCGCCTTCATGAGGCCGATGTTGCCCTCCTGAATGAGATCCAGGAATTGCAAGCCGCGGTTGGTGTACTTCTTGGCGATGGAGACGACAAGGCGTAGGTTGGCCTCGACCAGCTCGGCCTTGGCCTGCTCGGCCTGCCGTTCGCCGTCCTCAATCTCGCGCACCGTATTGCGCAGGCTGGCCTCGTCGAGACCGGCCTCCTCCTCGATCTTCTTCACCTTCTTGCGGGCGTTGGCGATGTTCTCGGAGGTCTCCTCAAGCTCCTCCACGCGCAAGCCCAAGCGCTTGGTGACCGTTCTCTGGCGCAAGGTCGACCCGCGCGCCTCGCGCAAGGTCTTCTTGAGCTCGCGCTCGCTCATGCCAACCCGGCTCTCGACCTCGCCGATCTCGCGCCTGGCCGACTCGATGCGCGACACCAGGCCCTTGAGACGAGCCACGATGCGATCGATCTGCTTCTTGTTCAGCCGCAGTTCCTGCAGAGCATCCAGCAGATCCTGCTTAAGGCCGGCGATCTGCGTCTTCGCCTTGCGCTTGCTGCTCTCGGACTGGCCACGCTTGGCCGTCTTTTCGTCGAACTTCTCCAGATCCTTGTAGACCTTGCGGACCTTGTCGATGATCTTGCACACGCGCTCGACGTGGAAAGCCTCGTCGAACTCCTCGTCGTCATCGTCGGCGTCCTTGACGACCTCCTTGACGCGCACCTTCTGCTTGCGCAGCTTGTCGCCCAAATCGAGGATCTCCTCGATGGCCACCGGCGAGTCGAGCACGACTTGCAGCACCCGCCGCTCGCCGTCCTCGATGCGCTTCGCGATCTCGACCTCGCCTTCGCGGGTGAGCAGCGATACCGATCCCATCTTGCGCAGGTACATGCGCACGGGATCGTTGGTCTTCGAGTAGCCGTCGTCCTCCTCCTCTTCCTCGGCTTCGGCGGGGCGTGGCGCCGGCTCGGCTTCCGCCTCTTCCTCGGCCTCCGCCTCCGCCGCGGGCGGCGTCTTGTCCTCGACCTTGACCTGCGTCGAAGCGTCGACAATTTCGATGCCTTCGCCACCCAAGGTCGACAACCAGTCGTCGATCTGGTCCGACGAGACGATGCTCTCCGGCATGTGATCGTTGACCTCGTCATAGGTCAAGAATCCCTTGGCTTTGCCCATCGTGATGAGCTCGCGCTTCTTGCGCTCGCTCTCCTTGTTGGCCGAGCCCTTCTTGGCCGCGAGCTGCTTGCTCACTTCTTCAAGTTCGTCGTCGTCCTGATTGTCGTCGCTCATACGGTCTTCGGCATCCTCGATCATGTCGTCATGCCTTTGCTCTGGTTGGCTAACCCTAACTTGGTCCTTATCAATTCCATCTCCCGCATGGAGATGGCCCGTGCCTCTTCCTCGTTTCCGCTCGCAAGGGCTTCGCGGTACTGGCGTTGTGCCAGTGCCAGCTCTGCATCAACGCGCAGACGCTCCAATTTGAGAATGAGCGCGCGCGTGGCGCGCATGGCATCGTCGACGGCCTCGATCGAAGCCCAGCGCCCGTCCATCAAGGCCGCGCTCACATGGTCGCGGATATCCACCGGTCCGCTGTCGAGCCAAGCTGGAACATCTGGCCGGCCGCCAGCGCGAAGCGTTTCGAGCGCGGTCCCGTAGATTTCACGAATGCCGGGATCCCGCAGAAGCTCGTAGATCTGCTGCGCCTCTTCGCGGGCCGCCAACTTGGGCTGCGCGACCAGCAACGCCAGGGCATCAAGCTCGTCCGCTTGAGGCACCCGGCGAATCGGATCGGTTTCGGCGGTCGCTACTGACGGGGCAACCTCGTTCCGAGGTGCAGTGCGACGCCGCCTCGCGCACCATGCGCATGATCTGCGCGACCGGCACCGCCAGCTTGGCCGCCAGGTCGCGCACGTAGAGGTCGCGTACGAGTGGATTCCTGACCTTGGCCAGCACGTCGGCCACACGCTTGGCCGTGCTGGCCTTGCCTGGGATGGTGGCATCGTCGGCGGCGCGCTGGATAAGGTGGTCAAGCATGGGCCGCGCCTGCGCAACCAGGGCGCGGAAGGCCTCGGCCCCCTGCGCGCGAACGAATTCGTCGGGGTCGACACCGGCGGGCATTTCGGCCACTCGCCCGTCCGAATCTGCCTCGGCGAAAAACAACCCAGCATCCACGGCCAACGGCACGGCCTTCTCGGCGGCGCGCGATCCCGCACTATCGCCGTCGAACACCACCACGATGCGCTTCGCCATTCTAGCCAGCAGTTTGATTTGCTCGACCGTCAGGGCGGTGCCCATGGGCGCCACCGCTTCCTCGATGCCAGCCTCGTGCAGGGTCAACACGTCGAAGTTGCCCTCAACGAGAATGGCCGTTCCCCCGCGGCGGATGGCGTCCACGGCGGCGTGCAGCCCGTACAGGTTTTCCTTCTTGTGAAAGAGCGGCGAGTCGGGCGAGTTGACATACTTGCGATCCTTGGCGTCGGGATCGAGCAGACGCGAGGAGTAGCCGATGGGGCGCTTCTGCCGGTCGAGCACGGGCAGCATGACGCGATCCCGGAAAAAATCATAGCGACCACGCTCGTTGCTGCCGACCAAGCCAAGGCGCTCGGCCAACTCGCCCCCCACCTGCCGGGACGCGAGATGCTTCTGCATGGCATCCCAACCCGCCGGCGCATAGCCCACGCGGAATCGCTCGGCCGTGGCCTTCGAAATGCCGCGCTTCTCCAGGTAGGCACGCGCGGCAGCTCCGGCTGGCCCGGCAAGCTGCGCCTCGAAAAAGCGCGTGGCCTCTTCCATGGCCCGCAGCATCCGCTCGCGCTCCGATTCGTTTTCTTCGGCGGCCTTGCGTTCGGCCGGGGTAAGCGTTTGCTCGGGTAGGTCCACCCCGGCCTGGTGGGCCAGCTCACGCAGAACTTCCATGAACGAGCGTTGCTCGATCTTGACGAGGAAGGAAAAAACATCCCCCTTTTCGCCGCACCCGAAGCAATGAAAGAACTGGCGCTGCTCATGGACATGGAACGACGGAGTCTTCTCCGCGTGAAATGGGCAAAGTCCTTTGAAGCTTCCGGTGCCAGCTCGCTTGAGTTCAACGTATCGCCTTACGACGTCGACGATATTCGTACGATCGCGGACGTCGTCAATTTTCTCGCGTGGCAACAAAGGCAAATGAAACCCGCGCCCAACAAAAAATGGGTGGTTGTTAATAACTCACAGGGAGACCGAGTCAAGTAGAACCTTCGTGCGCCCGGGCAGTTTCGCGCGACAGTAACTTTACCCTGCAATTACAACATCTTGAGAACCTGCACTGGCCAAGCTTGCGGGGCGAAAAAGAGGAATCCGCCCCGCACTCGGCCACGCCCGCCGAGTTCTCGGCTCTATTGACCCGAGTCGTTCTGAAGAACGGCCTCGTCGACGCGCTTGAGGATGATGAACTCCACGCGTCGGTTCTTGCTCCAGCATTCCTCGTTGTGTTGCGTGCAGATCGGCTTGGTTTCGCCATAGCCGCGTGCCTTGAGCCGGCCGAGCTCGACACCGCGGTCTTCCAGGGCGCGCATCACGGAGTGAGCGCGCCGATCGGTCAGATCCAGGTTGTGCTCATCGTCGCCGCGTTCGTCGGCGTGCCCTTGGATCTCGATGAGCGCGATCTCGGGATGGCCCTTGATGGTCGCGGCGATGGCGTCGACCAGCGGGAAGGACTTATCCATGATGATATCCTTGTCGGTCTCGAAATAGATCTTGTCGAGGATCTCCAGCTTGCCGCGTTGAACGATGACCATGCCCTTGTCCGGGCAGCCGTCCTCGTCCTCGAAGCCGTTGTAGGTTTCGGGTTCGTTCGGGCACTTGTCGTTCACGTCCAGGATGCGGTCGTGGTCGTTGTCAGGGTCTGGGCAGCCGTCCTCGTCCTCGAAGCCGTCCTTGTCCTCGGGATCGTTCGGGCACAGGTCGAGCTTGTCGGGGATGCCATCCTTGTCGTTGTCGAGATCCGGGCAGCCGTCTTCGTCCTCGAAATTGTCGAAGTCCTCGGGCTCGTCCGGGCACTTGTCGACATCGTCAGGGATGCCGTCGCCGTCGCGGTCATTGACCTTCTTGAACGGACAGCCGTCGTTTTCGCGCGGGCCGGGTTCGTTGGGGCACTTGTCGAGCACGTCGGGAATGCCGTCCTGGTCGTTGTCCAAGTCAGGACAGCCATCCTCGTCCTCGAAATTGTCGAAGTCTTCGGGATCGTCGGGGCACTTGTCGACGTCGTCCTTGAGACCATCTCCGTCGCGGTCGCCCGCGCCTGGCTCGAACACGATACCGGCGAAGAAGCGGCCTCGGGTGGTCCCGTAGGCGGTGGGTATGACACCGTAACCGCCGCCAAACTCGAAGAACGAGTTGGGTGCCAGGTAGGCCTTGAAACCCAGCACCGCCTCGCCCCCAGGCCCCATGTTCGACTGGGTGTTGTCGGCGTTGATTCTTTTTCGAGTCAAGCCCAGTGAAGGTGTAGAGCTCGCCCACCATATCGAACACGAAGGGTACGATGCCCCACGAGGCGCCGAGGCCAGCGAGAAGCTCGTTGCCCACGCTGAGGCCCATGTTGGTGTTCTCGCCGCCAACTGAAGTGCCCGCTTGCGGGGCGCCACTTCCGTCCAGGGTCCTCACGTTACGGGGGAAATTGGCCGCGTTGTCCACGAATTCGGACTTGCTACCGCGGATGCGCATGCCAACGTTGAGCGCGGTTCGGAAAACGCCGGCGCGGCTCCAGTTCACTTCCACGATGGCTTGCGGCTGGAAGATGGTCTTTCCCTCGCCAAGGAACTTGGTCTTGTCGCCGGTCGGCAGGATGAGGCCAGGAATGATGGCTATACCGACGGGCAAGCGGCTGGGATTGAGGATGCGTAATTTGGGCAACAGGGCCAGATCGCCAACACCCTGGTAGCTGGTTTGAAAGTGGATGTCGTCGTTGGTGCCATTGGTTTGGCGGTTGTTGTAGAGAACTCCGTTGGCCGCGCCGGGGTCGTACGGGGTTGCCTCGCCGCTGGTAATCCCGATGGGCAAGGCGATGCCGAACTGCAGACCAAGATGATCGGTGGACAAGAGTCCGATGGCCCCCTGCAGGGTCGTCGTGAGAACGAAATTCATTCTCATCAACGACTCTTGCGTCTGGCCACCGGTGTTGACGGTTCTCCCAGCATCCAGATTCAGCGGGCGCCAGCCACCGGTAGTCACCATCCCAAACGAGACGTCGAGTGGCGCCAGGATCTGCGCGCCGTTCAGGGTGATATACCCCTTGGTGTCGGCGGCGGGCCGAAACACCTGAAGATCGATAGGCGCGCTGCCAATCTGCCCGTTGGGCACCTGCGCTTGCGCCGGGGCACCGGCGGCGGTGGTTAGAGCCAGCAGGGTCAGGCCAATCGCGGTTTGTCGGGCATTCATGTTTTGCTCCGTCGGGTAGGGGGCAGAGAAAGCCTGTGCTCGCACTGCGTAGCACGAACGAGTGCCTTTATAGCAGTGCGCAGATCGAGGGTAAAGCGTCCTCGCACGCCTCGTGCAAGAGTCTGGGAAAACTAGGCGAGAATGTCGGCCAACTGCTTGGCGATTCCGGCCCGAATCGTGCCCGCGAAGGGGCGCATAAAAAGGCCGAGCTCCATGTCGACGTGCACCCGGTCATCGGCTATGTCCAGGTACGCTTGCAACCCCTTGCGCCTGACGACCAAGCGGCTTCCCCCGTCCCAGTTGCACTCGGCGCTGAAGTCGCGCGCCAGTTTCTCGGTCACGCGATCAATGCGCAAACGGGCTTCATCACGGCTCAGACGGTGGGCGATATCGACTTCCAGCTTGTTCATCGGCTCGCATTCTAGCACGGAGTTTCAGAAAAACAGGAGCATGCGACTCGGAGAATCGACCCGGCATGTCGCCGATCACATCGCCATTGTCGCCCCTCGCCTCCTCGGTCTATAAGCAGGCCCATGCCACTCGTTTTCGAAGAAGCGCACGCCGCCCCAGACAAGAAAAAGGTCAACGAAGAGTACTTCGTCTTGGCCAACCAAGGCGCCTCCGCGGTCAGCACCGCCGGGCTGCAAGTCATCGTCAGTCGGCCGGGCAAGCGCGGCTCGGTCATGGGGCAGATCGATCCGGGCTTCGTGCTGCAGCCGGGCGAGAAAATCCTCATCCTGAGCGGTATCCCGGGCAAACAAGCCCAAGGCGAGCCGCCCGTCCGCGAAGGCATGCGAACCTACTACCTGTTCCAACGCGAGGGGTTGCTCAAGGGCCGCGGCACGACCATCCGCTTTGCCATCAACCAGGTCGACGTGGCACGCGTGACCTACGACGGCAACAGCGAAACCGGCATCGCGCCGTAGGAAATGAAACACAGAGGACACAGAGGACACACAGAGCGGACGAGAAAAAAGATGGTCCGGATACAGAGCCGGAAGCCTTTCGCTTTTGGTCTCTGTGTCCTCTGTGTTGACTTCCTGATCAGACCTCGAGGATTTCTTTTTCCTTCTTGGCGACGATCTCTTCGACCTTGACCACGGCAGCGTCGGTGGTGTCCTGCACCTTCTTGAGGCCCTGCTTTTCCTCGTCCTCGGTGATCTCTTTGTCCTTCTGGAATTCCTTGAGCATCTCGTTGGCGTCGCGGCGAGCGCTGCGCAAGGCGACCTTGGCTTCCTCGGCCATCTTCTTGACCATCTTGACCAGCTCCTTGCGGCGCTCTTCGGTGAGCGGCGGCATGGGCAGGCGAACGATCTCGCCGTCGGAAGATGGATTGAGCCCGAGCTGGGCCGAACGGATGGTCTTCTCGATTTCGGGAATCAGGGATTTTTCCCAGGGCTTGATGGTGATGAGGCGCGGGTCGGGCACGTTGAGAGATGCCACCTGGTGCAGCGGCGTCGGCGTGCCGTAGTAGTCAACGCGGATTCCGTCCGAGAATCGACACGCTGGCGCGGCCGGTCCGCACCTTGCCCAAGTCCTTCTTGAGTGCCTCGATGCCCTTGTCCAGGCTCGCCTGCAGTTCCTTGATCACGTCATTTACCATGGTTCCGCTCCTCGGTTGTGGGTGCGACCTCGCCGGCCTCGCCGACCTCGCGCGGCTCGCGCCGCTCGTCGACGACCAGCGTTCCCAGTCGTTCACCCAGCACCACACGCCGTATGTTACCCGGCTTGGTCATGTTGAAAACCAGAATCGGCAACTTGTTGTCGTGACAAAGCGAGATGGCCGTCGCATCCATCACCGCCAGATGGCGATTGAGTACGTCCATATAGGATAGGCGCTGGTACATGCGCGCGTCCTTGAACTTCTTGGGATCCTTGTCATAGACGCCATCCACGCGCGTCGCCTTCATGACGATATCGGCGCCGATTTCCATGGCTCGCAGCGAGGCCGCGGTATCGGTCGTGAAAAACGGATTGCCCGTGCCCGCCCCGAAAATGACGAGCCGGCCCTTTTCCAGGTGTCGGATCGCCCGGCGGCGAATGTACGGCTCGGCCAGGCGAGCGATTTCGATGGCGCTCATCACCCGCGTCTTGGCACCGCGTGCTTCCAGGGCATCCTGCAACGCCAACGAATTGATCACGGTGGCCAGCATGCCCATGTAGTCCGCACTGGCGCGATCCATGCCCGTGGTGCTGCCCGCGATGCCGCGAAATATGTTGCCCCCGCCAATGACCAGGGCGATTTCCACGCCCAAACTGTGCACGTCGATGACTTCTTCGGCGATCTGGGCCAGCACCGCGGGGTCGATGCCGAACCCCTTGTCGCCCATCAGGGCCTCGCCCGACAACTTGAGCAGGATGCGCCGGTACTTCACCCCTGGGGCCAAGGGGGCCCGAGGGTATGGCGCCAATCCAGGCCTTGCAGTGGCGGCCACTGCACGAACGCCGACGTCGAGTAGCGCCTCGGCGACCGGCACGGGATCGTCTGAGAGATCCGCGGAGGGGTCGTTCGAGCTCCCGCGATGAGTCCCGCCCGGCGAAGCCCGGCGGGGCTTGGGAGAATCCTCTTTGCGCTTGCCGGTTGCCACGGTCGTTGCGCTCGCAGACTAGCCTTGGCCGGCCTGGCGCTTCACTTCCTCGACGAAATCGTCAGCGCGCTTGGCCAGGCCCTCACCCACCTCGTAGCGGACGAAGCGGCGAACCTTGATGTTCTCGCCGATCTTGCCAATCAGATCGGTCAGCAAGCCCTTGATGTCCTTCTTGCCGTCGGGATCCTTGATCCAGGTCTGCTCCATCAGGCAGACCTCCTTGCACCACTTGGCCATTTGGCCGTCGACGATCTTCTGCAACACCGGCTCGGGCTTCTTCTGCAGCTTGGCCTGCTCCATGCGGATGGCCTTTTCCTGCTCGAGCACCTGCGCAGGGATCTCCTCCGGCGACAGGTACTGCGGGCTCATGGCCGCTACCTGCATGCAGACTTCGCGGGCGAAAACCTGGAAATCCGGGTTGCGCGAAACGAAGTCGGTCTCGCAGTTCACCTCGACCATGACGCCGATGCGCGAACCATGCATGTAGTTGGCGATGATGCCTTCCGAGGCGATGCGCGTGGCCTTCTTGGCGGCTTGGGCGATGCCCTTCTTGCGCAGGTACTCGATCGCCTTCTCCATGTCGGCGTCGCACTCGGTAAGCGCCTTCTTGCAGTCGGACATCCCAGCCTGCGTGCGCTCACGCAAATCCTTGATCATTTGTGTCGTAACTTCGGCCATAGCTAGCGTCTCCTGAGAAATCGAAAATCCGAAAGAACTACTCGCTCGCGTCTTCTGGTGTCGCCGCTGCCTCTGGCGCAGGCATTTCGCCGCGTCGACGAGAAACCACTTCAACCTTGGGGCCCTCGCCACCCGAGGAAACCCGGATGGTCTGCACCGCCTCGCCCTCGCCCTCGGCCGAGGCGCGCGCCGTGGCCGCGCGTTCACGCGAAACCTTCTGTCCGATGATGCAAGCATCGGCCACCTTGTTGGCGAACAAACGAATGGCGCGAATGGCGTCGTCGTTGCCCGGAATGGCGTAGTTGATAAGGTCGGGATCGCAGTTGGTGTCCACGATGGCGACGATGGGGATCTCCAGCTTGCGCGCCTCGCTGACCGCGATGTGCTCCTTGACCACGTCGACGATGAAGACCGCGCCGGGCAACTCGCCCATGGCCTTGATACCACCGAGTGCCTTCTCGAGTTTTTCCTGCTCGCGCGTGATGCGGATGACTTCCTTCTTGGTCAACCGCTCGAAGGTGCCGTCTGTGGACATCTTCTCGATGGACTGCAAACGTTCGATGGACAGCTTGACGGTGTGGAAGTTGGTGAGCGTTCCACCGAGCCAGCGGTTGGTCACGTAGAACTGACCACTGCGCGTGGATTCCTCGCGAACCACGTCCTGGGCCTGCTTCTTCGTGCCCACGAAAAGCACCGGCTTGCCCTCGGCGACGGTGCGCACCAGAAAGTCGAAGGCACGCTTGAACGCCTTCACCGAGTGCTGAAGGTCGATGATGTGGATGCCGTTGCGGGCGCCGAAGATGAACGGCTTCATCTTCGGATTCCAGCGCGTGGTCTGGTGGCCGAAGTGAACGCCGGCCTCCATCATGTCGCGCATGGTGAGGGGCGTGTCGATCGCCGCCATGGGGTTCGCCATCGGATTTGCCGCTACGGGGTTCTCGGTCGGAGTTGCGGCAGGAGCTGCGGTGGCCGGAAGGCCAGTCTCATTCGTTTCCATGTCTTCCTTTCGCGTTTTTTTCCTCCGCTGCCGTCTGCGAAGGCCGAAACCGGTCGATGATTCGCCCGGCACGCGCGGCCTTCTCGGTCAGCGTGTGGTGTTGAAGGGAGTCAGGTTCTTACCACATTTCACCAACCGCGAAAGCACAATCGGGCGATTTCATTAGGCATGGACCCGTGGCCCGCGACTTGCTATTCGATGCCTCCGAAAAGGAAGGAGCCGAACGATGCCACTTACGAAGCCAGTCGAAATCAAGCCCGCAACGGGGAGACTTGGAATCCTCACGCCAGGAATGGGGGCGGTCGCTACCACCTTCATGGCCGGTGTTGACGCCGTCAGGAGAGGATTCGCCAAGCCCATCGGCTCGCTAACCCAGATGGGCACCATCCGTCTCGGCAAGCGCACCGAGAACCGGTCGCCGCTCATCAAGGATTTCATTCCCCTCGCCAAGCTCGACGACATCGTCTTCGGCGGCTGGGATCTGTTTCCCGACGACGCCTACCAAGCCGCGAGCAAGGCCGGTGTGCTCACCAAGGAGCACCTGGCGCAAAGCAAGGAGTTTCTCTCCAGCATCAAGCCCATGACTTCGGTGTTCGAGCAGTCCTACGTCAAGCGGCTGACCGCCACGCACGCCAAGAAGGGCAAATCGAAGATGGATTTGGCCGAGCAGGTCATCGCCGACATCGAAAACTTCCGCACCACCCAGAAGCTCGACCGCCTGGTCATGGTGTGGTGTGGCTCGACCGAGGCCTACCGCGAGACCGCGCCCGTGCACGCCACCCTGGCAAGTTTCGAGAAGGGCTTGCGCGAGAGCGACCCGGAAATCGCGCCCTCGCAGATCTACGCCTACGCCGCTCTCAAGTGCCACGTGCCCTACGCCAACGGCGCACCCAACCTGACCGTCGACACCCCAGCCCTGCTGGAGCTGGCCAAGAAGAACGAAATCCCCCTCGCGGGCAAGGACTTCAAGACCGGCCAGACCTTCATGAAGACCATCATCTCGCCAGGGCTCAAGGCCCGCTTGCTCGGCATCGACGGCTGGTACTCGACCAACATCCTGGGCAACCGCGACGGTGAGGTCCTTGACGATCCCGAGTCGCACAAGACCAAGGAAATGTCCAAGCTCGGCGCTCTCGAGCACATCATGCAGCCCTCGTTGTACCCCGACCTCTACGGCAAAATGTGCCACGTGGTGCGCATCAACTACTACCCGCCTCGCGGCGACAATAAGGAAGGCTGGGACAACATCGACATCTTCGGGTGGATGGGCTACCCGATGCAGATCAAGATCAACTTCCTGTGCCGCGATTCCATCCTGGCGGCGCCGATTGTCCTCGATCTGGCCCTCTTCATGGATCTCGCGCAACGTTCGGGCCTGTCGGGCGTACAAGAATGGTTGTCCTTCTACTGGAAGAGCCCCATGACGCCGCCCAACGTGTATCCCGAGCACGACACCTTTATCCAGCTCATGAAGCTCAAGAACACCCTGCGCTACCTGCACGGTGAAGAGCTCATCACCCACCTCGGCGCCGAGTACTACGACTGAGGAAGAGTTCACCACAGAGGGCGCAGAGAGCCCAGAGTCGGAAGAAGCAAGAAGGGTTCGGACCTAGAAAATCCGAACCCTTTCTTCTTTCCGTCCTCTGTGCCCTCTGCGCTCTCTGTGGTGAAAAAATTCGGATCTACTTCCCGCGCTCGCGCAGCTTGGCCAGATAATCACCGATGTCGCGCTCGCGGCCTGACTTCGACGGCTCGTAGTAGCGCCGGCCGCGCAGCTCTTCGGGCAAGTAGTCCTCGACAACGTAGTGGCCCTCGAAGTTGTGCGGGTATTGGTAGCCTTGGCCGAACCCAAGCGACTTGCCCAGCGCCGAACTGGGGTTGCGTAGGTGCATGGGCACGGGCAAGGCACCGAATTCCTCCACGTCGCGCTTGGCCGCGGCGTAGGTGGTGAGCGCGCTGTTGCTCTTGGGCGCTACCGCGAGATAGATGGCCGCCTGGCTCATGGGCAGGTAGCCCTCGGGCAGGCCGACGAAGCGGACGGCGTCGGTGGCGGACATGGCCACGCGCAAGGCGTTGGGATCGGCGTTGCCGATGTCCTCGGCCGCGAAGATGACCATCCGGCGCAAAATGAAGAGTGGCTCCTCGCCCGCTTCCAGCATGCGCGCCATCCAGTACACCGCCGCGTCCGGGTCGCTGCCGCGCATGCTCTTGATGAAGGCGCTGACCACCATGAAGTGCTCGTCGCCGGCCTTGTCGTACATCAAGGTCTTGCGCTGCAAGGCCTCTTCCAGCGTCTTCTCGTCGATGAGCCGGCGGCCGTCGTCACCGGGCAGCGCGATGTCCGCCGCCGATTCCAGCGCCGACAAGGCCCGCCGCGCATCGCCCCTGGCTTCGTTGGCCAACTGATCGCGAATGCGGTCGGGGCAATCGATGGGAAGAAGGCCAAGCCCGCGATGCACATCGGCCAGTGCACGATCGATGATGGCACGCAGGCTGTCTTCGGCGAGCGGCCTCAGCACAAGAACCTTGGCTCGCGAAAGCAGCGGAGCGTTGACCTCGAACGATGGGTTCTCGGTGGTCGCCCCGACGAGGATGACCGTGCCCGCCTCGACGTGGGGCAAAAGCGCGTCCTGCTGTGCCTTGTTGAAGCGGTGGATCTCGTCGATGAAAAGCAGCGTGCGCTCGCCGCGCAGGTTGCGCCGCTGTGCCGCCTCGGCCACTGCTTCGCGCACCTCTTTCACGCCTGACATCACTGCGGACAGCGCGACGAAACCAGCCTTGGTTTCCGCGGCCAGAAGGCGGCCGAGCGTGGTCTTCCCCGTGCCCGGCGGCCCCCACAAGATGAGCGACGTCATGGCTTGGCCATCGATCGCCCGCCGCAGCCAGCGCCCGGGTCCAAGCAAGTGTTCCTGACCAACGTATTCGGCCAAGCTGGTCGGGCGCATCCGTTCGGCCAAGGGCTGCCCTCGCCTGTCTTTGTCGGCCGCGCGTGCGAAGAGATCCACGACACCCATTATGGACCAGAGAGAGCGCAGAGAATGGGGAGTTCGCAGAGGGTCTCGGCGTTTTCGACCGCAACGTATTTGACGTCCGGCCTCGTCCGATGGACGCTGCCTTGACATGCGCTTCCCTCACCTTCCCTGGGCAATGCTTTTCCTTTTCGCGACCCCGCGATTGGCGGTCGCCCAGTCCGTCGACGGTGGATCCCAGGTCACCGCGGCGCCGATCCCTGCGCCACCCAAAGATCCCGAAGCGCGGCGCACGTGGCTCAAGGCGCGCATCGACGAGATCCTTGCTGGCCCAGCCGTGGCCCGCGCCAAGGTGTCGGTCGCCGTGATGGATCCCGAAAGTGGCAAGCTCCTCTACGCTAAGAACGAGAAGACCGGCCTCAACGCCGCCTCGAACGTGAAGATCGTCACCGAGGCCGCCGGCACTGGCGCTACTCGGACCGGAGTTTCGCTGGAAGACCACGGTGCTCGGCGCCGTCCCACCCGAGGGGGGCAAGGCAGTGACCGCCGGCGAGCTGCGCGGCGACCTCTACGTGAAGACTTCGGGCGACCCGACGCTATCGACGCAGGACTTGAATGGGCTGGCCGCCAGTCTGGCCGCAGCGGGCTTGCGCAAAGTACGCGGCGGTCTGGTCATCGACACCAGCGCCTTCGACAGCACCACCCTGGCCCCGGCCTTCGAGCAGAAGGACGACTCCGCCGCCTTTCGCGCGCCCTCTTCCGCCGCCTCGCTGAATGGCAACGTCGTCGACCGTGACCATCACGCCCGCGGCGGCGGCGGGCGCGCCCGCACGGGTTGTGCTCGAACCGGCGTCCGCGGCCGTGACCCTGAGCGGAAGCGTGACCACCGCGACCAAGGGTCCTGCCGTGGCTCGAGGTCGAAACCGGCGATGCCGGCAGTGGACAGACTCGAGTCACAGTCGCTGGCCGCATTCTTCTTGGTTCCGAACCGCGCGATGTTCCAGCGCCGTGTGGTCGCGCCTGAAACCTACTTCGCCCAGACCTTCAAACAGGTCCTCGCCAAACGGGGCATCACCATCGACAAGCCCGTGCGCATAGACAGCGCGCCCAAGGACGGCATGCGTGTGCTGGCCACGCACGAATCGCCGACCCTGGCCGTGGTGGTGCACGAGCTGGGCAAGCGTTCGAGCAACTTCGCTGCCGAGCAGCTTCTGCGCACCCTCGGCGCCGAAACGCTGGGCCGGCCGGGAACCTGGCAAAAGGGACTCGACGCCGTCGCTCGCTACCTCGAAGGCGCCGGCATTCCGCGCACGACCTACGTCATGAAGAACGGATCGGGACTCTACGACTCCAACCGATTCTCGGCCGAGCAAATCGCGCTGGTCCTGCGCGCGGCCATGCGCGACTTTCGCATCGCCAGCGAGTTCCTGGCCTCGCTGGCCGTGGGCGGCGCCGACGGCACCCTGGCCCACCGCATGGCTGGATCCGCCTCGGAGCGCTATGTGCGCGCCAAGACCGGCACGCTGGCCAACGTCAGTTGCCTGTCCGGCATCGTCGGTGCGCCGGGGAACAAGCCGCTCATTTTCTCCATCCTGATGAACGAGGTCCCGTCGCCAATCGCCGCGCGCTCGGCCCAAGACCGCATCACCGCCATGCTGGTCGCGTTCCTCGACCCCTCGCTCGTCAAGTAAACACAGAGGACACAGAAGAAAGGGGTTCTTCGGATTCTGCCTCCGAGGTCCTTCTTTCTCTGTGTCCTTTGTGTCCTCTGTGTCGAAATGGGCGGATCGCCGTGGACCTGGCAGCGAGGCAACCGATGTGCGAAATACTGCCTATTCCATGTCCGACAAGCCCAACCTGCCCATTCCCCGTTCCAATGTAGCCAAGATGGCGCCCTACGTGCCTGGCGAGCAGCCTGGCCCCGGTGAGAAAGTCATCAAGCTCAACACCAACGAGAACCCCTTCCCGCCAAGCCCGCGCGTGCTGGAAGCCATTCGCACCCTGGATCCCGAGCATCTGCGCCGCTACCCAAGCCCCAAGGCCGACGCCTTCCGCGCCATGGCCGCGCGCGTGCACGGGGTTTCGGACGACATGATCATCGCCGGCAACGGCAGCGACGAGATCCTGGCCATCGTCATGCGCACTTACCTGGGTCCGGGCGATACCATCGCCTACCCAGACCCCACGTATTCGCTCTATCCTGTGCTGGCCGAAGAAGGGGAAAACCGCGTCCGCACCGTCGCCTGGGAGGCCAACTGGGAGCTGCCTGTCGACGCGTTGCTTGCCACCGGCGCGCGCGCCATCTTCTTCGCCAATCCCAATGCGCCCACCGGAACCTTGGTCAGGAAGTCGCGCGTGCGCGCCCTTGCCCTGGCTTTCGATGGGCTGCTGCTCGTCGACGAGGCCTATGTTGATTTCGCGGACGAATCCTGCCTGGATCTTGTGCGCGAGTTGCCCAACGTCATTTTGTGCCGAACCTTCAGCAAGGGCTATTCACTGGCTGGCCTGCGCTTCGGCTACGCCATCGCCGCCCCGGCAGCCGTGGCCGAAATGATGAAGGTCAAGGACAGCTACAACTGTGACGCGGTTTCTATTCTGGCCGCCACCGCCGCGCTCGCGGATCAGGACTATGCCCGCCGGTCGTGGCAAGCCGTTCGCGCCGAGCGCGCCCGACTGTCGAGCGAGCTTGACAAGCGCGGCTACTCTGTCATCCCGTCACAGGCCAATTTCGTATTTGCCCGCTGCCCTGGCGGCGGAAAGGCCGCCGAGATCTACAGCTTGCTCAAAGCACACGGCATTCTGGTGCGCTTCTTCGACAAGCCAGGCCTCGACGACAAATTGCGTATCACCATCGGCACGGCGGAACAGAACGACGCCCTTCTTGCGGCGTTGTCCAGCTAGGCGCCATGAAGCGACCTCGCGGCAAGAAGGCAACGGCCCCAGCGCCACCCCCGAGCGCCGAGGAGCCTGCGCGCCCGCTGGATGATGACGAGCCTGGCGAAGCAGACATCCTGGCCGACGCCGCCGAAACACCGCCCGTCGAGGAAGCCGCTCTCGAACGTATCCTGCCCGAGTCGGAAAAGCATCTCGTCACGATTCGCGATCCGGTCCGGCGCTTCGTCGAGGAAGCCCGCCGCCACGCCCGCCTCGACGAGAGACGAAGAACGCGAACTCGGACACGCGGCACGCGACCGCGGCGACCTCGACGCCGCCCGAAGGCTGGTGGTGCACAACCTGCGCCTGGTGGTCGCCATCGCCTACCAATACCGGCAGGCATGGCTGAACGTGCTGGATCTGTTCCAGGAAGGCTCGGTCGGCTTGATGGAGGCTGTTCGGCGCTGGGATCCCGAGGTCGGCACGCGCTTCGGCTCCTACGCCGCCTACTGGATTCGCGCCTACGTTTTGCGCTTCCTCATGACCAACGCGCGCCTCATCCACGTGGGCAATACGCGCGCGGGCCGCAAGCTCTTCTTCCGTCTGGAAAAGGAGCGCCAGAAGCTGCTCTGCCGCAGGCTTCGACCCCACGCCCAAGCTGCTCGCCGCCAAGCTGGACGTCGACGAAGCCGACCTCATCGAAGTATCGAGCCACCTGGCCTCGCGCGAGGTATCGCTTGAACCTCGTCCCGACGACGAGGGTGTTTCCCTGGCCGAACGCATCTCGCGCCACGAGCCTTCACCCGAGGATCAGGCCGCGCGCAGCGAGCTGGCCGAGGCGGTTCGCGGGCTCATGGACCGATTTCGAAAACGGGCTGTCGGACGATCGCGAGCGGGCCATTTGGCGCGAGCACCTGCGCCACCTCCGCCGCCGAACCGGTTGCGCTGGCCGCGCTCGGCGAGCGCTTCGGCGTATCGAAACAGCGCATGGGCCAGATCGCCGAGAAGCTCAAGAACACAGTTCCGCGAGAAGGTCTCCCGAGCTCGGCGCAGACATCCAGATGTCCTGGCAGGCCGAGGACAGGTAGACCCATCCGGGGTCAATAGCACAACGGCCGGTCGCCCGCGAGGCGCCGGCCGTTTCTCTGAGTCTCGCGCGTCGTGCACCGTTGGCAAAACCACCGGTGCACGCGCTTCGAGAGCCGCTGATTGGGCTTCTCAATCTCAGCTGGGCTGGGCTTCCTGCCGCTTCACGCTGGTCGCTTGAAGTCCCTTCGGCCCCTTCGTGATCTCGAACTCCACTGTCTGCCCCTGGCTCAGAGACCGGTACCCTTCGGCCTCGATGGCCGAGTAGTGGACGAAGACGTCATCTTCCCCATCCCGCGCAATGAAGCCATACCCCTTGGCGTCACTGAACCACTTCACCTTGCCAGTTGCCATGCACTACCTCCTGCTCTAACTGTCCTTCCTGATTACGCCGCGCCTCAACGGAATTGTCTAAGGCGCCCAACGGTCAGAGTACGTTTCTTCAGCTCTCTGTCAAGCGTCGCAGGCATTGCAGCAACGGCGACGAATATGCGGCCAACCGCCAGAGAATAACGCATCAAATCGGGTCGTACTTCGTCGTGTGCGACGGAGATCACACATCAGCGAATGTGTCGTTTGTAATCGCGAAAACGAAAACAATTGGTGCAGTTTGCGACTGCAAATTCGCTCTGATTGGAACATTGCGCCCGACAAGCGGCGCGCGGTTCGCGAATCTTGGTGATAGAAAGCCAGCGGAACCATCGCCATGCGCTGTCCCTTCTGCTCAGCAACCGAAGACAAGGTCGTCGACACACGACCGTCCGAAGACGAGCAAATGATCAGACGTCGGCGCGAGTGCATCGGCTGCGGCCGCCGATTCACGACCTACGAGCGCGTGGAAGAAGCCTTGCCCATGGTCGTGAAGAAGGATTCGCGACGCGAGCCCTACGATCGGCGCAAGGTCCTGAGCGGCCTGCACAAGGCCTGCGACAAACGGCCGGTCTCCGCCGTCGCGCATCGAACAGGTCGCGGACGAGATTGAGCGCAGCTTGCGCGAGCTCGGCGACAAGGAAATCCCGTCTTCGCAAATCGGCGACGCCGTGCTGTCGCGACTGCGTGACATCGACGACGTCGCCTACTTGCGATTCGCCTCGGTCTACCTGCCCTTCAAGGATGCGGGCGAGATCATGCACGAGGTGCAGCGGCTCATCCGCTCCAAGACGGAGGGCTCGTGAAAGAGCGCATTCAGCGAGGCCGACTGTCGCTTCATGGGCCAGGCCATGCGCCTGGCCGAGCTGGGCGCGCGGAGCGACCCGCCCCAATCCGGTAGTCGGCGCGGTCTTGGTCAAGGGCGGCAAGGTGCTCGCCCGCGGCTTTCACCGCCGGGCCGGCCTTCCGCACGCGGAAATCGAAGCCCTCGCCCAGATGGGCATGCGCGCGCCAGGCGTCCACGCTGTACGTGACGCTGGAGCCATGCTGCCATCGCGGCCGCACGGGCCCGTGCACCGAAACCATCTTGCAATCCGGGATCCGTCGCGCTGGTCGTCGGCTGCTGCGACGAGAATCCGCTGGTTAGCGGGCGGGGCATTGCGATCCTGCGCCGGGCGGGTTTGATCGTCGATGCCGGCTGCCTAAAGGATGAATGCCAGGCGGCAGAATCGCGCCTTCTTTTCCTGGATCCGCTACAAGCGCCCGTGGGTCACCCTGAAGGTCGCGACCACCCTCGACGGGTGCATCGGCGATCGTCAGGAAAAGCAGCGTGCTGGCACCGAGCGCTGGATCACGGGCAGCGCTGCCCGCGCGGCCGCCCATGAGCTGCGGGCCAAGCACGACGCCGTCCTCGTCGGCGTGGGAACCATCCTTGCCGACGATCCGCGCCTCACGGTTCGACGGCCCGGCGATGCCGCAAGGAAAGGCAAAGGACCGCTGCGCATCGTGCTCGACAGCCACCTGCGCACGCCACCGACGGCAGCATTGCTCGGCGAAGCGAAGGCCGGGGCGCCGCTGATCATCGGGGCCAAGCCGCGCAGGCTCGATCGCGGACTGCTCGCCAGGCAACGGAAACTCGAAGCCGCTGGCGCGATAGTCTGGTTCGCCCCCGCCTCCCGCGACGGCCGAGCTGCTGCTGTCCTCGTTGCTGCGGCAACTGGCGCTGCGTGAAGTGCAGTCCTTGCTGGTCGAAGGCGGCAGCCAGCATCCACGGCGCATTCATCGCCGCGGGCCTGGTGGATTCGGTGGCGCATCTTTCTTGCGCCGCGCCTTGTGGGATCCGGCGTCCCCGTCGTAGAAGGCCGGGGTCTTGACTGGCGCAAGCCAGCCACGCTCGGCCCCATCTCGGTCCGGGCGCTGGGCGAGGATCTTCTGCTAACTGCCGACGTCGTCACCCGAGGACAGCGGCGTCACCCGTAGCAACAGCAGCGAACAAAACCAGGTCGTGACATCGTGTTTACCGGCATCGTTGAAGGCATAGGGCAAGGTCGAGTCCTTGCGGGCGAGCGTGGGCGGCACGCGCCGTCTGACGGTGAAGACAAGCTTAGAGGTTGGCAAGCTGCCCATCGGCGCCAGCCTGGCGGTCAACGGCGCGTGCCTGACCATCGTCGCACGCCGGGCGGGGCGACCGTCGACGTTCCAAGCCGACGTCGGGCCGGAAACCCTTGCCTGCACGACCCTGGGTAGCCTGGGTCCAGGCAGCCGCGTGCACCTCGAACCGGCGCTGCGTCTAGGCGATTCTCTCGGCGGCCATATGGTGAGCGGCCACGTCGATGGCACCGGTTGCGTCGAGAGCGCGCGCAAGCAAGCGAGCACGCTCGCCTTGCGCGTGACCGCGCCCGAGGAGCTTGCGACCTATCTTTTCAAGAAAGGCTCCATCGCCATTGATGGCGTAAGTCTGACCATCAACCAAGTCGCGGGAACTTCCTTCGAAGTTCTACTCATTCCTCATACCCTGGAAGTCACTCTCCTCGGCGAGCTTCGTGCCGGCAGCCGTGTCAACCTCGAAGCCGACATGATCGCCAAGCAAGTCGCCCGCTTCGTCGAAAGGATCCATGCCCGCTAGCCCCCACATCTCCGTGGCCCAGGCCATCGAAAACATCCGCGCCGGCAAGTTGGTTATCGTCGTCGACGACCAGGATCGGGAAAACGAAGGCGATTTGACCATGGCCGCGGATCTGGTCACGCCCGAGGCCATCAATTTCATGGCCAGCCAGGGCCGCGGACTCATCTGCCTAGCGCTCACCGAGGATCGGGTCGAAGAGCTGCGGCTGCCCATGATGACCCACGACAATCGCTCGCCCCACGGCACGGCGTTCACGGTCAGCATCGACGCCAAGGCCGGAATCAGCACGGGCATCTCGGCCCGCGAGCGCGCGCACACCATCCGCGTAACCGTCTCGCCCGAGGCCAAGCCAGAGGACCTGGTCACGCCCGGACACATCTTCCCGCTGCGGGCCAAGCGCGGCGGCGTGCTCGTGCGCTCGGGACACACCGAGGGCGCGGTGGATCTGGCTCGCCTGGCTGGCCGAACCGCGGCCGGCGTCATCTGCGAGATCATGCGCGAAGATGGCGAGATGGCGCGCGTGGCGGATCTCGAAGCTTTCGCCCTTCGCCACGGACTTGGCATCGTGCAGATCGCGGCTCTTATCCAGTACCGGTTGGCGCAAGAGGTGCTCGTGCGCCGTGTGGTCGAAACCGAGATCAAGCCGCATGGACACGGACTTCAAGCGACGTACAAGGCCACCCTCTTCGCCAGCGAGGTCGACGACGCCGAATACCTGGCGCTGTCGCTGGGCGAAGTGACGGCGGGCGATCCGGTTCTGGTGCGCGTACAGGTTGCCAGCCTTCTGCGCGATCTCTTTTCCTTCACCCATCCCGGAGACACCGTGCCGGCCACCGACTGGCTGAAACGAATCGAGCGCGAGGGGCGAGGCGTGATGCTCTACATTTTGCCCCGTGGCGGCCACTCGTTCGCATCCGAGCTGGGCGCCGTGTCCGTCGAGACAGGGCCGGCAGGGGCGCCCCTGCGCGACATTGGACTCGGCTCGCAGGTTCTGGTCCAGATGGGCATCCAATCGATCCGTCTGCTCACCAATAACCCGCGAAGGCTGGCGGGGATCGAGGGTTACGGTATACACGTTGTCGAATGCGTCCCAAGCGGCCCACCCGCCGAGGTGGTTTCGCTCCACGAAAGAGAGGCCAAATAATGCCGCACATTCATCAAGGTACCTGGAGCGCCAAGGGCAGGCGTTTTGCCATCATCGCTTCGCGCTGGAACGAGTTCATCGCGGACAAGCTCATCGAAGGCGCGCTGGATGCCCTGGCAAAGACCGGAGCCGCTGACAACGACATCGAGGTCTTCCGCTGCCCCGGCGCCTTCGAGCTCACCGGGCTCTCACGCAAGGTCGCCGACTCGGGCAAGTTCGACGCCCTGGTGTGCCTGGGTGTGGTCATCCGCGGCGCAACTCCTCACTTCGATGTCATCGTCAATCAGGTCACACGCGGCATCGCAGGCATCGCAGCCGAGGCCAAGCTGGCCGTCGGATTCGGCGTTCTCACCTGCGACAGCATCGAACAAGCCATCGAGCGTTCGGGCAGCAAGGGCGGCAATCGCGGATCGGATGCGACCATGGCGGCCATCGAGATGGCGAACCTCTATTCCGCGCTCGCTGGCGACGGCAAGGGCGAAGCGCCGGTTGCGGCGAAGACCAGAAGGAAATGACCCCACGCCGCCGCTCCCGATGCGTCGCCTTGCAGGTGCTGTATGCCCTGGATGGCAGCGACGTGCTCGATCCGGCCGCAGCCCTGGCATCGCACCTGCATCAGTTCGGCGTGCCGGAAGAGGAGACCGACCTGACGCCTGAGCCGGTTTCGAGCTACGCCGCCATCGGGAACGACGCCGCCCCTATCGCGCCCTTCGACGAAGAGCTAACCATCGATCTCATTCGCGGCGTGTGCGTTCATCGGACCGAGATCGACGAAATGCTGACCAAGCTCTCGCGCAAGTGGCGCGTCGAACGCCTGGCCCGGGTGGATCGTACCATCCTGCGCATGGGGATCTACGAGCTCGGCCACCGCAAGGAAACCCCGGCGCGCGTCGCCTTGAGCGAAGCCATCGAGCTGGCCAAGCGCTTCGGCGCCGAAGAGGCGCCCGCCTTCGTCAACGGCCTGCTCGATTCCGCGCTGGAGCTCCTCGGCCAACATCCCTAGGCTTCGCAAAGAACGCGCCCATGCCGGGTCAGACGCCGCCCATCGATTTTTTGCCCATCGACTTGTCCCGCTGGGACCGCGGTCCTGGCGGCGATGCCCTGGTGGTGCATGTGTGGAGCGACGTTCGTCCCCTGCGCGGGGCAGCCGGTTTGCTCGATTGGCGACTGTGCGGCCGACTGTCGCAGATGATTCGCGAGGGCCGCGTGACGGGCACCCCGCGCGAAAAGCTTCTTCTCGTCACGAGCCGAATTCCTTGGCGGCGAGTGCTTGCCGTTGGCGTGGGCATGAGCACCGCCTTCGACGAGGACGCATTCCGTTCGACCATGGATTGCAGCCTGCAAGCCCTACAAGGGATCGGCGCCAGCTCGGTAGCCATGGCACTTCCAGGTCGCGACATCGACCTTGTTCGTCCCGACCGCGCCATTCGATACTTCATGGATGCCCTCGCACAAAGCGAACAATCGGGCGGCGCATGGCTCGAACGACTAACCCTCATCGACGTGTCGTCGGCCTCCAAGGCCATAGGCGACTCACGCCGGTCGCCGCCTGTCAACCAAGTCAACGACCCAACCGGTTCCGTGAAATAGCGGCGCCGTATTCAAGTCGGCCCCAGTCCTCTATTGACCGGGATCCCAACATTCAGCGATAATTTGCAAAGGTAGCAAATATTTTGCCTCTCTGACTTATCGCGGCAGCTAGATTGGGTGTTTGCGCCATGCGCGGAACATGGGAGTGAGGATGAGTGGAGTGCCAAGTGACTTCCCGTCATTGAAGCCAGGAGGCCACGTTTGTTTGCCCTACGCACTTGCGGTGGAAAAACACGGCATCATCGCCGGGTTCATCCGCGATGGACTCTTGCGCGGCGAACGCTGTGTCTACTGGGGACAGGCAGCGGATTTCTCAGCCCTCTCCCCTCACCTTGAAACCATGGGCGTTCAGGTTTCGTCTCTTCGCGACCGCGGAACGCTGGTCTTTGCCGACGTGGCGAAGGTCCCCACGAGTGGATTCCACGCCAGCGCGCATGTCGCGTCCATGCGGGAGGCCGCCGCGTCGGCTCGCGCCGAAGGCTACACCGGCCTGCGCGTGGCCAGCGATCCCGACGCCAAGACCAGGTCGATGATCGATCCCGAACGACTCGCTTTGCTCGAAAACGCCGTTTCCCAGATCTGCGACGACCTGCACGCGACCTGCCTGTGCGCTTTCGACCAGAGCGCGAACGATTCGGCCTTGCTGGAGGTTGCGCTGGCAACCCACGAAGCCGTGATTATCGAGGGACGACTCTGCGAAAACCCCTACTTCAAGAACCCAAGCCAGGATTCGGGACGACCCTTCGGCCCTGAGCGAGCTGCGTGGATGGCCGCCATGATCCTCGAAACCGCCACGGCCCGCGACTTGCTGGAAGCCGAGAGCGCGGCCTTGATCGTGGAAAGCTCGCGCTCGGACATGCGCGATGCCGAGCACCGGCGGCAGATCGCGGCCCTGACCCGCGCGATCGAGGCTCGCGACCGGCTCCTCATCACCACCGCACGCTGGCTCTCTCGGCCCATGCCGGCCATGTGCTCCAACCTCCAGGATCTCGCGAAAGATCCGCGCTTCCAGCAGTGCCAGACCGAGCTGGAAGCCTGCGACGAACAGCTCGCCGCGGTGACAAGGCTGTCGCGCGGCCTGGACGAAATCGCCAGCTTTCTTCAACTGCAGGTCGTCTTGCGCCCCGAGGAGCTCGACCTCGTCGAAGTGGCTCGCGCTGCCATCGCCGAGCTGCGCGAGGATCCTCCAAGCGACCAGGTCGAGGTGGCCCTCGAAGGCTCCGCGCGCATCATCGGCACCTGGGATCGCCTGCGCCTCACCCGGCTGTTCTATTCGCTCATCCGAACCGCGCGCGAACAAGGTTACGATGCGCGCGTCCGCCTGCGCCTCGACGACTTGCTGCAGTTCGCGCGCGTCCGCCTGGAATTCATGCTGCCTCACGCCCCCTCTCTCTCCGACAGCGGCGAACGCGTGCGCTCGCTGGCCTACGGCCCCTCGGGCGAATCCGACTACGAGCGGTTGGCGGTCCAGTTGTGGCCGGCCCGCGAGATCGTGCGCATGATGGGGGGCACGCTCGGCATCTCGACTTGGGCCGATGCACGCGTGATCTTCACGCTCGACCTGCCCAAGTCGGCGTCTTCCATGAAACCGGAAGACAGGGACTCGTCCTCGCTGCAATCGGAAGAGCGACCATCCAGGCGGCAGTAGCGCGGGCCGGCGGTCTTTCCCACCGGCCCCCGCACGCTACTGCGCTGCCACGGTCACGAACAGGAAGGCCCCTGCGCGAAGCACCTTGAGCAGGTGCGTGGCCTTGCCGCTCGCGTGTAGCGCCGCCGCGGCTTCGTCGGCTCCGGCGACCTGTTTCCGATCCACCTCGACGATGAGATCCTCGGGCTGAAGTCCCGCCTTGGCCGCGACGCTGTTCGCCTCCACGTCGGTGACGACCGCGCCCTTGGCGTCAGGGGCGAGGCCGAGCGCGCTTGCCATTTCGGGCGTCAGGGTTTGCAGCTGGACGCCAATCTTCTCCTTTTTGACCTGGGGCTCGGCCATGGCGTACGGGTTGGCGGGAAGCTCGGCTAGAATCACCTGCGACTTCGATGCCTTGCCGTCGCGGAGCAAGGCAACCGTCAGCTTCGCGCCAACCTTCTGCCCGGCCACGTAGTCGACCACATCGGCCGCGTCCTCGATCTTCTGTCCGTCGATCTGGGTGATGACGTCGCCCACGTGGACGCCCGCCTTGTCGGCGGGGCTGTTCGGCATCACGCGGCTGACCCAGGCGCCCTTGGCAGGCAGGCCCTTGCTGGCCTTCTCCTGCTTCTGTTCGGGCTCGCCGTCGTCGCCCAGCCTCACCCCGTTCTTGATGTCGCCGATACCCACCCCCATCCACGCGTGGTGAACGCGGCCATCGGTGATAATGGACTTGGCCATCTGGCGCGCCTGGTTGATGGGAATGGCGAAACCGTAGGCGCCGCCCGGCCCGACGTTGATCAGGGTGTTGATGCCGATGACCTCGCCCTGCAGGTTGACGAGAGGTCCACCCGAGTTGCCGGGGTTGATCTTGGCGTCGGTCTGGATGTACTCGCGCATGCGCTCGCCCGACATGTGCACGTTGCGCGTGACCTTGCCCTTGCCACTGATGATGCCGGCAGTGACGCTTTGATCGAGCCCGAGCGGGCTGCCGATGGCCAGCACCCATTCGCCGACCTCAAGATTGCTCGAATCCCCGAGGCGAGCCGCGACCAAACCCGACGGCGGGTTCTCGATGCGCACCACCGCGATGTCGGTCTTGGGATCGGCGCCCACGACCTTGGCCGGAAATTCACGCCCGTCGGCGAAGATCACGGTGACCTTGGCCGCGTGCTCGGCCACGTGGCTGTTGGTGATGATGTTGCCCTTGCCGTCGATGACCACACCCGACCCCGTGCCCCGGCCCGGGCGTCGAGGGCATCGGGAAACCGTCACCGGGGCCGCCAAAGAAATGCTCGAAAAAACGCTCCATCTCGGGGGGTACGTCGTCGCGGCGAAGGCGCCTGCCACCGCCCACCTTGGCGGCCTCCATTTCGATGTCCAGTCGGACCACGCTGGGTCGCAGGGCCCGCGCCGTGCTGGCAAAAGCCTGAGATAGCGAGCGCGCCTCGGGCGGCACCTGGGTTTTGGGCGTGATGGCCGCCTGGGGCTGCGCCTCGGCCCTGGGCGTCGCTCGCAGGCCAATGCCGAGGCCAGCGGCCAAACCGACAAGGCCTAGTCCCATGGAAAAAAGCACCGTCGTCTTGCGCATGGTCGTCATCCTTTCGGTCATCCCTCTGGTTGCCGCGCCACGCAGGAGGCACGGCAAAGTCATCGTATGCGTAAAACCACCCTGCGGCCCGATTTCTTCCCGCAAACTCCTCTCTTTACAAAGTGACCACGGACGCGCGAAAAGTCGAGCGACCGTGCTCTTCCATCAAGCCATCGTCAGACTCAAGTCGCGCCCGCGCGGGTTTCATCTCGTGACCAGCGAAATCCTGGCCGCGATCCCTGAAATCTCGAAGGTGGGCACGGGCATCCTGCACCTGTTCCTGCAGCACACCTCGGCCTCGCTCTTCCTGAACGAAAACGCCGACCCGGACGTGCGCCGGGACTTCGAACACTGGAGCAACCACGCGATTCCCGATGGCGCGAGTTACTTCGTGCACACCCTGGAGGGAGCGGACGACATGCCCGCGCACCTCAAGTCCGGTATCTATGGTACGTCGCAGACCATTCCGGTCCGCGATGGACGCCTGCTCCTCGGCACCTGGCAAGGCGTGTATCTAGGAGAGCATCGCGACGACGGCGGCAGCCGAACCGTGGTCGCAACCCTCATGGGGAAGGAGTGAGCCATGTCGAGCGAGTCTGACAAGCCAAAGAAGGGTCTTACCTACCGCGACGCCGGCGTGGACATCGACGCGGGCGACGCCCTTGTCGAACGCATCAAGGGCCACGTCAAACGCACCATGCGCCCCGAGGTGCTGACCAACCTGGGCGGTTTCGCCGGCCTGTGCGGGCTACCCAAGGGCTACAAGAATCCGCTCTTGGTCGCGTGCACCGACGGCGTGGGCACCAAGCTCAAGCTGGCGTTCATGCTGAACAAGCACGACACCGTGGGCATCGACCTGGTGGCGATGAACGCCAACGACCTGGTCGTGTGCGGCGCCGAGCCCCTGCTCTTTCTCGACTATTTCGCCGCTGGCCGCCTGGAAGTCGGCGTCGCCGAACAGGTCATCTCGGGCATTGCCGATGGCTGCAAGCAGGCCGGCTGCGCCCTCATCGGCGGCGAGACCGCCGAGTTGCCCGGCTTCTACACCGAAGGCGAGTACGACCTAGCCGGTTTCTGCGTGGGCGTGGTCGACAAGGACAAGGTCATCAATGGCAGCTCGCTCGAACCCGGCGACGTCTTGCTGGGGCTCGGCTCGACGGGTTTTCACTCCAACGGCTATTCGCTGGTGCGCAAGGTCTTCCTCGACGAGGCCGGCCTGGATCTGGCCAGCAAACCGACCGATCTCAACAGCACACTCGGCGAGGCATTGCTCTGCCCGACCCGCATTTACGTCAGGGCCTTGCGCCGCCTGGCCGCCTCGGGCCTGATGAAGGGCGCGGCCCACATCACCGGCGGGGGCCTGGTCGACAATCCCACGCGCATGTTTGCCGCCGGGGCCAAGCTAAAACTGCAAATCGACATGCGCACGTGGCAACCCCCGCCCGTGTTCGCCATGCTGGCGCGCCTGGGCCGGGTCGCGCCCGAGGAAATGCGGCGCACCTTCAACATGGGCATCGGCATGATCGTCGCCGTACCCGCCGGCGCGGCCGACGCCGCCCAGTCCATTCTCGAGCTCGAGGGCGAAAAGGTCTTCACCATCGGCTCGGTCCAGAGCTCGGACGAAGTGGACACACCGGTGGAATTCATCGCATGAAAACCGGCGTCCTGGCCTCGGGCAGCGGGACCAATCTGCAAGCGCTCATCGATGCCTGGAAGGGCATAACGCTGGCGCCCGCTGAGCTGGTCGTGGTCGGTGTCAATATCGCAGGCTGCGGCGCTCTCGATCGAGCGCGCAAGGCTGGCATCGAAACCTTCGTGCTTTCGCACAAGGTGTTCGCCACACGCGAGGATTTCGATCGCGCCTTGGTCGCCGAGTTGCGCAGCCGCGACGTCGAGTTGGTGGTGCTGGCCGGTTTCATGCGCGTGCTCACGGGTGCGTTTCTCGACGCTTTCCCCCTGCGCGTGATCAACATCCACCCTGCCCTCTTGCCCGCGTTTCCCGGTGTGCACGCGCAGAAGCAGGCCCTCGACTACGGCGTGAAGCTCGCCGGCTGCACTGTCCACTTCGTGGACAAAGGCACCGACACCGGCCCCATCATCTCCCAAGCCGCGGTGCCGGTGCTGCCCGGCGACGACGAAGACAGCCTGGGCAAGCGCATCTTGGCTGAAGAGCATCGGTTGCTGCCGGCTGTGGTTCGCGCCGTGGCCAGCGGCCAAGTCAGCGTGGAGGGACGGCGAGTACGGGTCGAGCCACCGTCTGGGTTAGCTGACGCCCATTTGCGAAGCATCTAGTCGGTGTAGAATTGGCTCGCCCGCCGGGGTGGCGAAATGGTAGACGCCGCGGACTTAAAATCCGCTGTCGCGAAAGCGGCGTACGGGTTCGAGTCCCGTCCCCGGCACTCTGGAATCATTGGCGATTCGGCCGCGTTCGACAGTGTGCAAGCCTCGAATTGTCCACGTGCGTGGGCCTCAAATGGGCCTTTTGCGCGATGCTCGGCCGGCCCATCCATGCTCACGCGCCCTTGGCGACAGTACCGGACGCGAGAGCGCTCGCCTGCGGCTCGACTGGCACGGCCTTCGGTCCAGGTCGTCCGATGCCAAGCGCCAGCCGTTCGTCAACCTCGCGGATCCTGTGGTCCTCGCCGATGTGGCCGTAGGTCTCGCTGGTGAGCACAGGCGAGGAGTGCCCAAGGTTCCGCTGTACGTCCGCCAGTGAGCCGCCAGCCATGAGCCAGAGACTCGCGTGGGCGTGGCGGAGGTCGTGGACACGCATGCGGGCCACACCTGCGGCCTTGCACGCAGGATCAAGGACGTTGGCCAGGCGTTCGTTTGGCGAAAGCATCCCGCCCGTCTTCGGATCGGGGAATACCAGTTCCCCGGCCCACGAATCGCGGGCGCGGTGCTCGGTGAGGATGCTCGCCAGTTCCGAGGAGATCGGAACGGTTCGCGCCCGGCCGCTCTTGGGTACCGCCTCGTAGCTCCTGCGAAGCGTGACCAGCCGACGGGAGAGATCCACGTCCTCCCAGCGTAGCCCGGCGGCCTCACCTCGGCGGGCGCCTGTCAGAAGCAAGAACGCGAAGAACCCGAACCATTCCCGCCAGCCGTCCCGGATTACTTCCAGCAAGCGCCCTGCCTCGGCGTTCGAGGCCAGCGGGGGCGTTCGCTTGGGATGGGGTTCGGCCAGCAAGAAGCTGCCTCGGGCGAAGCGGCGGATCGGTGATACCTGCAAGTAGCCGGCGGTGACGGCGTAGTTGAGCAGGCTGCGAAGAAGGGCCAGATATCGGTTCACTGTGGCAGGTGCGAGGCCTTCGGATCGCAGGTGGCTTTCGGAGTTCGAGGATCCGCGAGGGCGTGACGTCGGAGACTGCCAGCTCCTTCCCAAAGAACTCGCCGAGCCGCTTCCACCGTTCCACGTTGTCATCATGCGAGCGTAGCTTGACGGCCGAATGCGTGCGCAGCCATTCGTCCGCGATGGTCCCCAACATCACCTCGCCGCGCCTGTGGGCCTCAAGAACGCCATCCGAAAGCGCCGTCCGAATGCGTGCAAGAAAAGCCTCGGCCTCAGTCCGTCCCTTGAAACCGCGCTTCCGCCTCTGTCGCCCGCCCTCGTACCAGCGAACCGAAAAGCATGGCTGTGTGGCGGTGCCCTCCGATTTGATCGTCCCAAAGTCCCGGCGGCCTGCCCGCCTTCGCACCTGCTTGTTTGGGCTGGATTCGATCATCATCAATCCCTCACTTGTTCTGTTAACAGTACACCTTCGTCACGTCGGAGTCCAAGGCCAGATCGAGCGGACGGCGAAATTAGCGACCGGAGGGGATTGCCAGTGCCCGCATGCGAGCCCACAACCTCGGCCGCCCTATGCCGAGCACCCTGGCGGCCTCGCTGACGTTCCCGCCTGTCTCTTTGAGCGCAGCCTCAATCTCACGCCTAGCAGCGTCGTCTAGCGCCTGCTGGAAGCGGCCGTGGGTTCGAGGGCCGCCCTTGGGTTTCGTCTGCCGTCTGTCGGCGGTCCTGCTGGCCTTTCGAGAGTTCATGGCGTGCTTCCCCTTACAATAGCCCGGCCGCCGTCTCGAAGACACTGTCGACAGTAGCGGCCGGTCTCCGTGGTAACCATCACCGTTGCGTCCGTCCGTCCGCAGTCGTGGCAGGCATTCGGCGCGCAGACCGTGGCGGTCAGTGCGTCCACCCAAGATTGCTCCCAGATTCCGAGGGCAGCCAAGAATGCGAAGGGCTTCGTGGTGGAGCCGCGCTGGTAGGCCAAGGCCTCCCGGTCCACCGCAACCTCCGCGATCTCGATGTCCCGCACCCACTCGGGCCAAGCCGCGATCTGGCCCCATGCACTGACAATCCCAGCAGGGTACAGCAAAGACAACCTGGTCATGGCCTCGCGGAATGCGGCCCTGACTTCGGCCAGCCTGTCTGGCTTGGCATCAATGGCCACGAGTGCCGGCGGTTGACCCAAGCTGGGAGAAGGTGCAGAGGAGGCCGCTGCTTGCGCTGGCGCGGTCTTGCCCGTAGTTTTCGCGATGTCGAGATACCGTCCCACCTATCCACCGCCCCCGGCGAAAGAAGCTAAAGAAGCGGGAAAAGGCGGGCTTTGTTCGCTTTCACCGCCTTTTTCGCCTGGTCCTGCGAACCAGCGTTCACCGGGACGGCCCGCCGTCTTCTCTGTCAGGGCATGCGCCAGCCCATGCCGTTCGAGCAAGCCGAAGGCCCTGGCCAAGTCCGCAGCCGCCCTGTGTCCGCCCAATGACTGGCTGATCTCGGTTCGCGTCAGTCCAGCCGGTGCAGAATTCAGCAGCCGCAAGATTGTGTCGGCTACATGGTCGCCAAGTCCCGCGCCAAAAATGAAACGCCCCGACGCTTCTGCGTACTCCCAGAGCGCCAGCGCGGCTTCGAGGTGCGCGCGCCGGATCTCGGAGGATCGGTCCATGAGTGCGTAGATCAAGGCCAGTCGCACCACTTGTGCATCGGCCCTGCCCAGCATCGCCCCACACAAGCCTGGCTTCCCCTCTGAAAGCTCGCCATAGACGTTGCGCCAGATTTCTACCGTTTCACGGTCACGCGCCAGGGGCGCTTCGCCGAGGTGGCGAGCGAACCGGACGGCCGCGCCAAGTTCGGAAACTAGGGGCGCAAGGGCAGCGGGATCAACTGCGCCCCCTTCGGGTAGCAGCTTGGATCGCTTTACGCAGAGCCACAGGAAGCGATTGCCAAACCCGTTCGCGGCGTCGGTGCGGTCCAGGTACCGCAACAGATCGTCGCGCGTCGTATGCCCGATCACGGACACGTGGGGATTCCGTGCCTCACACGAGTTGTTCTTGGTGAGCGTCTTGAGGTTCCCGCCGTCCCACGCCTGGCGCAGAACGCCCGTCAGCGTGTTGCCGTCCCTGCTCGCCACCTTGAGGACCGAAGCAAACTCTGGTTCCACGACCATGAGCCGCTTGTCTTTAACGCCCTCATCGACTTGCACGCGGACCATCGCGCCCTTGTTGTCCTTGTCGGGCTTGATCGCTTCCACGGGTTCACGAATAGCCCAGATCACGCCCTCGCCGCTGGAAAGCCCGGTCACGATCCTGGTGTCTGCCCATTCCAGATCCGCTTCCCGCAATAGGCGCTTCACGCGGTCCCAAGACGTTCCTTTGCGCGCCTTGGCGGACGTTCCGACCAGGACAGCAAAGATCACCGGATGATGTCGCGTTTGCTCCACAAGGAAGTGCGGTCCCCGGCCGATGCAGTTGCCCACCGCCGCTAGCAGTTGAACCAGGATGGCCACAGGGTCCGATTCGGTATGCGGCTCGATTGCGTCCACGATGCTGCCTATGAGGCCGTGGAAAGCCTCCCTTGCCGGCGGAGCAGGCCAAGGCGCCTCCTCGACTCTGCGAGCTTTGGACTGCACTTCTGGAGCGCTTGCACGCTCCGCCTTCTCGCCGTGGACGCTGGCGGCCACTACCAGCGATCCCAGTCCTGCGACGGTTCCACCTGCGGCGATCCAGTCCGAAATGTCGCCTTTCTTGGGAAGGCCTGGAAGATTCACGATCTTGACCGACGCTGCCACGCCTGCCAGTGCGCCCGCCACGTCGGCACCGTGCTTCATGCCGATGTCGTCGTTATCAGGAAGGATCACAACGTGCCGCCCCCGAAGCGCAGCGGTGTATTCCGGCCGCCACTTGCCCGCGCCGCCGGGGTTGGTCGTGGCTACCTCACCAAGCCCGCGAAGCGTTTCGACGTCTTTCTCTCCTTCCACGACGTAGACGATCCGGTCGGAACCGGACTCCAACAACTCAGGCAGGCGGTACAGAACGCGCTCCACTCCATCTAGATTCCAGATCCATCCCCCTTTGCCGTCGGGGCGGCGCTGGCGGAAGTTCTTGCCGGGTAGTCTCACCACTTGAAAGGAAAGACGCGCGGATTCGTCTCGGTAGTCGTAGGTGATCTCGGGTTCACCCGTGGCGATGCTGGGTCTAGGCCGCGTCGCCATCGGCTCCCCGTGGTCGGCAAACAGAACCGACATCGTCAGGTCCAGTGCGGCAAGTACATCTTCCGTAGAGCATCCTGCGTGGCACTTCAAAAGCACGTTGCCATTCGGTGCTTTGGTAATCGCGAGGGACGGCCGCTTGTCCTCATGGGCAGGACAGCACGCGGCCCAGCCGTTGCCAGACTTGCGCAACTTGTGAGGCTGGAGGGCACGCAGCAGCGCGGACAAGCCCGCGGTCATGGGGACACCTCACGTTTCCGCCGCCGGCTGGCGATGAATTCCACAATGTCAGGCTCGGCAAACCTTGGCAGACGGCCGACGTACACGGCCGGCAACTCACCGGTGCGCAGCAGTTTGTAGATCATCGAGCGCGAGACAGCGAGCCGATCTGCCACTTGAGTTGCGGATAGCAGTCCACCGGCCGGCTGTAACCCGGTATCGTGAACCGCGGCGAGCCGCCCTCTCATGGTTGTCGCTCCAATCGCGCAGCCAGGCCTTCCGCTCGTTCTCGGTCATGCAGCGCCCGCAGAATGCGGTCGCGTGTCGACGCTCGCGTGGGGAGGCCGGATACCACGCGTTCGACTGTCCGAGGGTCAGCCTGCGCCGCTACGGCTATTGCACGGGCAACGTGGGCAGGAAGTTTCCGTCTCTGGGATGGGTCCTCTATTTGCTTCATGATGCCCGCGACTCTCGCGCAGGCACTCATCCCGGCGCCGCAACTGCGGCGACATCAGCCGCAATTGCGGCGAAAGTCACTCGTTCGACTGATCGACCCTGCCAACTCGCTCCAAGGCATCTGGAATCGCCTTCAGCTTCTCCGAAATAGTTCTCGCAGACACGCGTGCCCCTAGCCTGTCCGTCATCGCTTCAATCGCCTCAGCGGTCTTCCACGACTCTTTGAGGTCAAGACTCGCCTGTTCAGCAAGCGCTGCGATGATGACCAGTAGGTTCGTCCGCTCCCGTGCTCCCAAAGGCTTCTCTGCGGCAAGAGGTTTGCTTTCTTCCGCCTTCGGGTGCAAAGGCTCCGCCGGCTTTGCGCCCGGCTGCTCACCTTGCTTCGGGGCCTCAGGAAACGAGACCTTCGGTTCCAGTCGGGAAAGGTCCACCGGGTCCGCGGCCTGCAATGCGATCCGCGAATGGCCGGTGAGCCGCTGATTGAGCGCGTCCGCCTCGGCCATGAGCCGGCGAAGCAGATCCATATTTCGTGACGGCACGCCGTCAACCGTGCTGGCCACCATGTAGGCGTGATACGCCAACGTCTTGAGCAGCGTTGGCCCGGTTTCCGTCTGATACGGTTCGGGAGCAAAATACTCGCCATTGTAGAGCGCACGATTGACCTGCATCTCGGCCACTTCGCGGTCGGCCGTCGCCAGAGTGGACCGCTTCATCTTCTTTCTTACCTCGGCAAGAGCTCGAACCGGGAGGGATCCTGCCCTGTCGGAGGGGGGCCTTTTCCCCTTGGGTAGCCGCTCTCCTCGTTTCTGAGAGGCTTTCTTTGCGTCCTGTCCAAGTTGCCCCATCGGCGCGGTTGTTGCCGTGTTGCCTCTGCGTTTCGGATCACGTACCTTGGCCATGGGCGGAACCTCCATCATTCCGTCTCGCGCCCGCCGGTGGTCAGACCGCGCGGGCGCTTCTCTTCCAAGCTACCAGCAATGGCAGCGCATGACCATGGAGGCTACGCCGGTCGGCTGGCCCGGAGTTCTTGGAGTTGTTCGACGGTGATTCCCAACTCCTGACAGAACATGCGCTCGGCGGCGGCTTTGGCTTGGTCCGCTGGCAGCGCGGCCATTTGCTCCTCGAATTCGGATAGCTTGCGAAGGTGCCATTTCCCGATCCCAGAAACGGCGCCCAGATGCGCCGCCAGCGCAGCCGATTCATCCGGCATCAACCCCACGTCAGAGGCCTTGGCCTCAAGCGCTGCGACCTGACCAGCGATCACGCGCAGGATTCGCTTGGTGACGTCTAGTTCGTCCTGGTCGATGGGATTCAGGCTTCCGCTCAACCCCTCCGGCGGCGTCGGAACGCTGGGAAGAGGTTCCCGAATGGCTCGCGCCGGGCCAAGCACTCGCTCAAGGTAAACTTTGGCCGCAGGCACGTTCCCTGCCAAGGCCAGCCCGCGAAGCTTTTCGAGAACTTCGATTGCCTGCGGCCCGTGGAGTTCTCGGATTTCCGACTCCAGAGCGGCAAGGGATTTCGGGCGCCCGCCAGGGTTTCCACTGACACCGGTGGAGAATCGCCCCTCAGCAGTCCTGTTCTCAGGTGCGGAAGCGGCGCCCATGCATTCTAGGCTACGCATGCGTTCGCCCGAGCGCAAGAGGACGAGACGTCATTTCCTGCCCTCAGAGGCCAGTGGCTTGTACAAAAGCACCGATGGCCGCAAGATCGCCGAATGGGGTTCAGCGTTGCACTTCTCGTTTCTTCCTTGGTAATTGCCGCGGACACGCAACCCAATGTTCCGGTGAAGGTGAAGGAAGAGACCGCCACTCGGGTTGATGAAGTCCTCCGCACCGGCTCGGGTGATCCGTTCGATCATGCCGAACCGCCGGTTCAAGCTCAAGACGAGTCCGCGCTGAGGGAGGCGGCTCGGAAGGGAGATGCCGATGCGCAGTTTCAATTTGGGTCCGCGTGCTTTTTCGGGCGAGGCGTGCCCCAAGACCAAGCAGAGGCTGTGCGCTGGTACGGGAAGGCCGCGCGCCAGGGAAACGCCGAGGCGCAGACGAACCTCGGTAGTGCCTATTACAACGGCCACGGTGTACCCAAGAACTACGCGGAAGGGATCCATTGGTGGAGGAAGGCAGCCGACCAGGGAAACGCCGAGGCGCAGGCCAATCTCGGTATTGCCTACTTCCTCGGCAAAGGTGTCCCCAGAAGCTACGCGGAGGCCGCACGTTGGGACAAGAAGGCTGCTGATCAGGGAAATGCGAAGGCGCAGTACAACCTCGGGTGTGCCTACCACTCGGGCCAAGGCGTGCCCCAAGATCAAGCAGAGGCCGTGCGCTGGTACAGAAAGGCCGCAGACCAAGGGGACGACGAGGCGCAATTCAACCTAGGCCAGGACTACGACAATGGCCAGGGGGTGCCCCAAGACCAATTCGAGGCCGCGCGTTGGTGGCGGAAAGCCGCTGACCAGGGGAACGCGAAGGCGCAGTACAACCTAGGCCTGGCCTACTACGACGGGCGGGGCGTGCCACAGGACCAAGCCGAGGCCGCGCGTTGGTGGCGGAAAGCTGCTGACCAAGGATACGCGAACGCGCAGACGAATCTCGGCGTCGCCTATGGATCGGGCTACGGCGTGCCACAAAAGTCCGCAGAGGCGATCCGCTGGTGGCGGAAGGCCGCGGACCAGGGGGAGGCAAACGCGCAGACGGCCCTCGGCTCCTACCTCCTCAGCAAGGGAGAGCCACAAGACTACTCAGAAGCGATCCGTTGGTTGCGGAAGGCCGCTGACCAAGGGTACGCCGGCGCACAGGCAGCCCTCGGCCACGCGTACTTCCAGGGAACGGGAGTGCCACAAGAGTACACAGAGGCGACTCGCTGGTGGAAGAAGGCCGCTGACCAAGGAGACGCCAGCGCGCTTTTCGCGCTCGGAATCGCCTACGACGAAGGTCTGGGCGTGCCGCAGGACCATGCAGAGGCTTACTTTCGGGCGAATCTCGCCGCCGCCCTAAACAAGAGGGCGAAGGACGACTCCTACGCCAAGATGCGAGACTCGATAGGCGCCGAACTCCCACGCGGGCAGTTATCGGAAATACAGAAGAAGTGCCGCCAGTGGATGGACGCTTTCGAGAACCGCAAGGCGCAGAAGTAGAGCATGGGGCCGTGCTCATCTCGCCATCTCGGCCTGGGCCTCATCTGGGCCTCTACGCCGTGCAATTCAATGTGTTCTATGCGTTCGATACTCACCGACGGGTGCGGAATGCGATGGGTGCGCGTGGTGGCAAGCCTCTCTCGACACTTAAAATCCGCTGTCGCGAAAGCGGCGTACGGGTTCGAGTCCCGTCCCCGGCACTTCGGAATCAGCTCGAGGAGTGCGGGTTTGGACCATGAACCACCCGGCGAGGCCCGAATCTGGTGTCGAAAGAAGTGAGTAACCGGGATCTGTTGACGGGTCTGGTCGAGGTGCCGATACTCGCGGGCCATGCCGAGAATGGAGATCACCAGACTGCAGAGAACAAGCTGTCTCAGCCTTGCGTTGCTTGTCGTGAACGCGGCTGGCGTGGGGTGCTTTCGCACTCCGCTCGGAGATGCAACCACTCCGACGCCCGATAGTGGCGTTGATCGCCCCGATGCTCCGAATCTGGGAGGTGGGGAGGCCGACCTCGCGCCCGACCTCCGGCCCGATCTCGCCCTCGACCTGCGGTCCACCCTCATGCCTGACCTCGCGCCGGACCTCCGACGCGATCTCGCGACTGACGGCAAGCCCTCAGCGATAGCCTTCGTATCCGTCAGTGTGGGCAATGAATTTGCTTGCGGGTTGAGAAACGACGGCACCGTCGCCTGCTGGGGCGACAACTACTATGGCGAGTCCACGCCGCCGGCAGGCGCCTTCGCATCCGTCAGTGCGGGCAACCTTTTTGCTTGCGGGGTAAGAAGCGACGGCACCGTTGCCTGCTGGGGCGACGACTTCGCTGGCGCGACTTCGCCACCAGCGGGTACCTTCGCATCCGTCAGTGCGAGCCAGTCTGGTACTTTAGCCTGCGGGGTGAGGACCGACGGCACCGTCACCTGCTGGGGCACCGACGTCTATGGCGAGTCTTCGCCGCCGGCAGGCACCTTCGCATCCGTCAGTCCGAACACTGTTTTTGCCTGCGGGGTGAGAACCGACGGCACCGTCGCCTGCTGGGGCTTCAACGGGCAGGGCGAGGCTACGCCGCCGGCAGGCACTTTCGCATCCGTCAGTGCGGGCACCCTTTTTGCGTGCGGGGTGAAAACCGACGGTACCGTCGCCTGCTGGGGCAGCAACGACTCTGGCCAGGCTACACCGCCGGCAGGCACTTTCGCATCCGTCAGTGCGGGCGGTGAATTTGCCTGCGGGGTGAAAACCAACGGCACCGTCGCCTGCTGGGGCACCCCCTACCCCTACCCTGGCGCGGCTACGCCGCCGGCAGGCACCTTCGCATCCGTCAGTGCGGGCAATGGATTTGCCTGTGGGGTGAGAACCAACGGCACCATCGCCTGCTGGGGCGATAACACCTCTGGCGAGACCACACCTCCAACGCCATGAAGACTACCGACTCGCGGCGCATCGGTGCGGACTGTCGTGAACCCGGTCCTTCTTAGGTTCACGATAGATCGGGCGGGTCCTATCTGAGGTCCTATCTGCGTACTAGCGGGGTTCATTTCGTTGGGATCGCTGATCCCTGGGTGCCGACACTCACCGTCGGTGAAGCTGCCCTGTGCATCCCGGTGTCCCCCGGCCATTTCAACTCGAAGTCCGCTGGCGCGAGTGACGGAAGCGTCGCCAAAGTAGAAGCGGCGAGTACCGAAATAGCGCGAGCAAACAGAGCAACGAAACGCCGCTTACCCCATCAGCCCATCTTTGCGCCCGGGACACTTTCCAGGTCACGGGCAACCCGTGCGCAAAGCGAGAAAGATTGTCCCCATCTGTCACTGAAATACGATCCCCGGGCTTGCAATGATTCTCGAGCGGGTATTGGTAACAGGATGGGTTCATCAAGTTGAAATAGCCATTCTCGACATCGGAAATCGGGCCCACGTGCAATACCGAGGAGGGGTTGTCGGCAGAATTGAGAATCGGTTCGTAGCAGAGCCTCCCCGTTCCTGAAGGGAAGTCAGTGTCGGCAACCACTCGCGTAACAGGGCTGGACACATTGAACCGCGTCCACAGTTCCCGATAATCCTTAACGTTGGTCCACATGCCAACCTCGGGAAGCATGCCTACATAGGCGAAAACAAAAGCCGACACTGTCGTCACGCCGGCAAATGCCATCGCGAGGGTGTTCCAGCGATCGTCAAGGTACCCCATCATCTTGCCCAGCGACCAGACTCCGGCGACCGAGAGCAATAGCGAGAAGAGATAGAGGTAGCGAGAGGAAACGTATTGCGACGACCCAATGGGAAGGCGATGAATCGCCTCGGCAATCCATCCGTACCCTCGCACCAGTTGAATCATCGAGGCCAGCAGAATGCCTCCGTAGCAAAGCGAGAAAACGACGAGACGCAATTTCGCCAAGCCGGTCTTCCGGGAAATGCTCAACCGAAGAAGAACCAGCCCCAGCACCAGGCCAATGAGTGTGATGGGGGCAATCAGCATGCTTTTTTCGTGCGGCCAACCTGGAAGGTCCCCGAGCCGCTGTCCATTCTGCGGAAGGCCCCACAAGGCATCGGCAATAAAGCCGAGTGTGGATCGTGACGGGTCCTGGCTAATGAGAGGACGCTCCCGAGGGTAGAAGCGCATGAAGCTATGGATCGCCACCAGTTTGCTGACCATGATTGCCAGGGCAGCGACACCGAACAGCGAGATCCTGCGCATGATTTGCAGCAAGCGCTTTCCGGGATGATCCACCAGGAAGATCTCCAACGGAAGCACCAGAAGAAAGCCAATCCCCAGAAAGAAGAGAACGAACCAGCCACCTGAGTAGAGCACATAGGCGCTGAGCAAAGCGAATGTCGCCGCCTGTCCCACCGCTGTCGCGCGATCCCTGGGCTCCCGCCGATCGAACAACAGCAGAAGGAACCATCCAAGAAGCGAAAAGGCATGGTAGGTTACGTGCCCAGCGGCTAGGTGGCTAAAGTAGAAGCCATTCGCCAGGACGATGAGGGCCAGAATGTGGGACCACTCGTGGCGCATTCCCAACAGATCCCGCCCAAGGCGATACCAGCCTACGTAGCCCACCACCAAACAAATCAGGAAGGTGAGCTGGATCGCGCGCCAGGGATCCAGAAGCAAGGCGAAGAGCTGCGTGGGCGAATAGAACATATCCTGCGGATTGCCGTACAATACGCTTCCGCCGCACAGGTGCACCGCATAGCGCGGAATGGCAATGCCGAAGTGGTGGAATTGCCAATTGCCCTCCAGCAATTCGGCAAAGAAGAATCGATAGTCATGCCCCACTTCGGGGTAGGTCCAGCGGACCAGAACAAAAAAGCAAGGGATAAAGAGTCCGAAGCAAATGGTTCCAATCCCATGGACCGCCAGTCTCTTGCCCTTCCACAACGAAGAGAACGAGGTCACTTAATGGTGACCTCGGCAAGGCCGCCACCGGCTCCGTAATAGGAAAGCACGCTAATCCGTATATGCGTGATCTCGATGTCTCCGAGCTGCACAGTCTGAACATCGTTGACTGTCGTAATCGCCTCGAAGCTTCCCTGCTTGGTGAATCTGACTTCGTCCCCCCAGTAGGCGACCAACTCGAAATCCTTGGTGGCGCGATCCAAGAACGGGCGGTTCTTCGAGTTCTGAATCATCACGCGGCGAACCGACCGTGGGCGCGAAAACTCAATATCGAGCCATCCCGGTCGCGCGTCGGGCAGCAACCATTCGGTGAAGGCGGATCCATCGACCGCCTGTTCCGCGCCGTATTCCTTCGCGAAGCTGCCCGATGCAAAAACTTGTGGGGAAGTCGCCGGCGAGTGCCAGACGGATGCCGCTAGGATCACCAGGAACGCGGTAGCAACGATCGTCCAAAGAAGGCGCCGTCCAGGCTTTCGACCGGTGTCCTTTTCGAGCAGGGAAAGGATTCGCCTGGATTCGCTAACGGCGGCTGTCAACAAAGCGGCCCGCTCGATTTGCGATACTCCAGAACCGCAGGCGATGGCCTGCTTCAACTCTATTCCAACTTGGCGCAGACCATCGAGTCCTCCCGGTGGGAGCCCCGCGTATTGTGGTGGCGTCGATTCGCTTCCCCCTGCGGCCGCCTGGATCGAAAGAGCGGCAAGGAGTGAATCGATGCTGTTCGAGGCGAGAAGCGTCGCTTCCTCCATGAAGTCCTCGGCAAAGAGACGCTCGACCGCCCGTAGAGCCGCCCGGCTTCGCTGGCAACACTCTTCGAGTCCGATCTTCGTTGTTGGCTCCACAGTCGCCATCACCCATTCTGCCGGTCAGCCGCCAGCGGCCTCCGGCGCCCAATCCCAGCGACAAGGCTCTCTTGATGCGCCAGTTGGTGCAAGAGGGGCCAAAGCATGAGAAGACTCAAAATGGTAACCAGCAGACCGAAAAGCCGCAAAGGACCGGCGTCGAAATCGAGCTGAACCGAATAGGTTCCCGGTTGCGTAACCTTCACGGTAACCAGTTTGGCAGCCGTACTCCCCAAAGCGACTTGAGCCGGCCCTTCTTGGCGAACAATCGTCCAGCCTGGATAATCATAGAGCGAGAGCACGATCGTCGCCGGCTTGACCGCGGTGAATTTCAACCGCTGCTTGGTCCCGAAACCGCCGGCGCCATGAATGACCATCGACGGTGCCTCTGCGATCAATCCCGGGCGCAGTCCCGTCGCAGTTGCTCCTTGGGGCAGGTACTCGTTGAGATAGGTTGTTTCGGTATTGAGCCGCCGAATTTCTGCCGGCCCGGGGTTCATGGCCACGTCTGGAGTCACGGCGAGATGGGCCCCGCCCCAGAGGGCTGCAATCGCGGCGGCGATCCAGACCGCACTATCCGCTCGGTAGCCAGACGGCAAGCGGGCCGCCGCAATGCCCGCGGCGAGGCTAAACGCAAGGGATGCATGCCCGAGCAACCGCCAAGGAAACTGGATGTAGCTCCCAAAGGGAAGGTACCTGCTTGCCCAAATGGGCGACGCGACCGGTAGGACGAGGAAAACCAGGCCACATGCCACCGCGAACCAGCCCCATGCGTCTCTCAGCCCGCGACCCGCGCGCAGGTAAGTGACCAAGATGAGTGTTAGCGAACATAGAAACGCCAGTCGTATGTCGCCAAAAAGCTCTCCCGTAACCAGTGCCTTCATGGGCGTCCAATTGTTCACAGGGTCGAACGCGCCCCAGATCATGACATGCGTGCTGACCTGTCCCTTCTCGAAGAAGGCCGGCAGAAGATAGAAAGCCGCAACCCCGAAGGAGGTTGCGAACGCCGCCGAGCCGACCGCAAACTGAGTTGTCCGCCAGAACCAACGCTTCCGCACCTGCATTGCAAAGAGGATGGCGATGAGCCCCGTACCCCAAATGCCGGTCAACGTATGGGCGAGTAGGACCCCGGCGTGAGCCAGCGCGGCCAGCCCCCCCCATAGCACCAGCCGGGAACGCGACAGTTCTTGAAATGCCCGTTGGTAAAACGCCAGCGCAACGGGCAGCAATCCAAGCGCCAATTGCTCGGCGATGTCCCCGCGCACAGTGAGATCCTGTATACGGTAGGGAGCGAACAAAAAGAGAACACTCGCCAAGATGGCCGCCTCGTCCTTGTCGGTGAAGTTGCGAATGAACTCGTACACGCCGATCGCCGCGGCGCAAGCGGCGAATGTCACCACGACCTTCAGTCCGGCGGTGGGGGTCATCACAAACGCCCCAAGATATCCGGCAATCAAGAAGGCAAGCGGAGCGTAGAAAATGAAGAAGGGCGAACCGTAGCCGCCGTGAAAGTCCGGCGCCCAACTCGGATAGAACCAAGTTCGGCGAATCTCCGAAGCCACTTCCGCAGCTCGAATCGGATAGTTTTGCCCTTCGTGGGACTGGAACCACTCGCCCAACCACAGGGGGAACGTGCAAGCAATGGCGGCGGTGAGCAGAAGAGGATAAGTGAACCTTCGACCGATTCGCATGAGCAGCTTCACTTTGGGGGCAAGGCAGGCAGCATGGCCGGCTACTGCCCTTTCTCCGCCGTCCGGTAAGCACGCAACGCCTCGATGGCTTCGTCGCAGGTCATTTTGGCCTCGGTCATGAGGTAGTACCGTGGCACATCATCGTAGGAGTAGGCATAGGCGAGGTGATCCAAGATGATATCCTTGGCTGACTTGGCAGGGTTCTCGCGGTGTTCTTTCTCAAGGACATCGGTCATGTCGCGCATGAACCAATGGTTCGGCACCTTGTCGTACACGTGGAAATACGCGGGAAGAAAATAGAGAGTGTGGGCGAGCGCCACGATGGCCAAGGTCGGCGGAACCCATTTGCGATGGGTCCAAGCCAGCGTCAAGACCACGCCGGTGAACAGGGCAACAAAAGGCCAGGCTCCAATCGACCGCATGGCGTGTGGGATCGCCTCGAAGGTGAGCGCCGCCGACCCCAGGCCAAAGAGCCCACACACGATGGCGCAAAAAGCGACAGCCATGAACCAGCGGCTGGTCGGCGTCAGGATCAGCCCCGGTACTTCTGGAAGGGGCGTGCGACCGCGTACCAAGCGAACGACGAAGTGAACCACCATCCAAAGCACGAGCAGCAACGCCAGGGCGTCGACGGGCGAAAGCTGCCCCGAGAGATGCGGGTTATGCCGTAGGCTGCTGTCGCCGTCGATGAAGAGAAACGAAGGGCGCAGGTGCAAAGCCAGGTTGTCGAGAAAGGACTTGATGAGGTAGGTCCACCGGCTGAGATCTCCGGCATTGTCCTTAACCCATCGCTCGTTCCAGATTGCGACGTTGTTCATTCGAGCGTTGATCTTGCCGTCCTCGAGCATGCGCAGCGTGGGCGCGAAACAGGCCGCGGCGACAATGCCCGCGGCAACGACGCGCTTGATGTAGTGCCAGCGCACTCCCCATTCCTTTGGCAGCGCCAAGAGCAAAGCGACGACGGTCAGACAGACGAGCGGCACGACTGCGCGCAAGGGCGGGTAGCTGGACATGGACGCGGCAGCGCAAAAACCGGCGAACAGCCCCCAGACCGTCGCCAGCCTACCGCCACGATGGCAGCGCAGCAGGCCGAGAATCGAGAGAACCATGTAGGCGGGCGCCAGGGGGGCCTCCCATCCGACGCGGGAAAACTGAAAGCTCCACGGTGAAACCAGGGCGGCCAGGAGCACCAGCCAGGGAAAGCTTCGTCGCGCCGAACGGCCGGCCTCCTCGGTTGGCTCAGCCGGCATCAAGGCCGTGATGTCCCGTGCGATGAAAAACAACCCGGCCGCCGTCAGCAGAATCCAAAACGCCGAAACCGCGCGGAAGGCGGCCCGCGAAGTTCCAAAGACCTTCATCCAGACGATGTCGAAGGCCATGAGGGTGATGGGATGGTGTCCACCGCCCGCCGCGCTGGAATATAGCGGCCAAGGCACGCCATCTGCGTCTCTGCCAGTTTGGGCCAAACACATGGCGTGAATCGCGGGCGCCGATTCGTCCATGAAGAATCCAGGAGGACTCACGCCGAGGCCGCAAAACCGCGTGACCACCCACGCAGCCCCGACCAGGAACAAGGTTGCCGTTGCGGCTTTGCGGAGGGTCAGGTTGACGAACCAGGTTGGTAACTTCATTGCGATTCAAACCCGAGAATGGCTGATTTTACCATTAACGGGATCGCGCCGCGAAACCTGGATGGGCTAGAAGCCCAGACGCAGGCCCATCGCCAGGCTGGTCAGCACCGGCGAGCTGGCGGTGGTGTTGACCTGGGCAAAGATGCGGACCACATCAAAGATGCCGAGCTGAACCCCGAAAATCTCGCGCATCCTGGCCGGGCTTGGGCTGACGTGGCCGTCGGCCTGGACGGTCGCCGTGCCGAGATTGTAGGTCGTGCCCTGCACCTTGCTGGTCAGGCTGGCCCCGTCCATGAAGATGTGCATGTTGCAGTCGCCGCCGAGCTGCCAATCGAAGCCAAGCCCGCCATACACCGTGATCAGGGACAAAAGGCGAAGACTGGTGGTGACTTCGAGCGGAACGCTCCAGGTGGTTTGATCCAAGGTAAAGCTGAGATTATCGGCGCTGGTCACCGCGACAGAGGCGCCTTGGGCGACGTCAAACTTCGACGCGATCTTGCCGCTGGTGCTCAGCCCGACGTGCGCGTAGTCGACACCGCTGGTAACCGCGATGCCACCCCAGCGGATGAGAAACTTGGTCGCCGACATGCCACGCGAGGGACCGAGGAGGCGAAGCTGGCCATGCAGTCCCCAGTTCTGGTACTTGCCATCGATCTGGCCCAGGGTGGCGCTGCCCTTGAACCAGTTGGCAAAGATCATCACGGGATCGAGACCGAAGAGGCCGAGCCCCAGGCCGCCCATGAGCGAAAAATTCAACCCGCCGCCCTGGATGGGCGGATCGGTGTAGGAGCCAGAGGGCTTGTATGCCTTATCGATGTTGCTGGCCAGACTGAAGGTGGCACCGACCTCGGCCAGCGTCGCCTCGGAGGCATAGTCGACGCCCAAGCCCTTGCTCGAAAAGCTCTGAGCATTCTGAAAATCGCGCAGGAAGGAATTCACGTTGGTGACCTGAAATAGCCCGTCCACCTGATTGGTGATCAGGTTGGTGAGCTGGTCCGTGGTCATCCCAAGGCTGCTGGCAAAAGCCGCTGCATCGGGGCCAGGGGTGATGGTGACCTGGGCCTGTGTCGGGCGGGCTGCCAGGGCCAGAGGAACAAACAACATGGCTGCGGCGAGCGTAGATCGCTTCATGGCCCGGTAAGCGTAGCACCATCGTGGCGCAGAGTCTCGCAGACGGCGTACGCGTGGTCCTAGCGAGGGTGTTCCGGTGACCAGGGGCGTGCCTGGCCTGCTTTTGGTGGTTTTCTCGGCTGTCGTGATAGGATTTTTTCATGTCCCAGGAATCCCCTTCGACCGACGAAACCATCTGGACGCCGAAGAACATTGTATCGAGTGTTCTGCTTGCCCTGCTGCTGATCCTGCTCGGTGTCAGCATCGCGCATCGCGAATACGCTGAAGGGCTCTTCATCCACGCAACCTACTACTTCCTACTGGTCTTGGTGGTGTGTTGGGTGGGCACTTACCTTCACGTCTCGCGTGACTTGAGCAAGAGCGACGTTTGGGGCTGGGTGAAGGAAAACAAGAGCGGCATCATCATCGCACTCATCGTCACGGTGATCTCCGCCCTGGCCATCCATCCCGCCCTGCGCGTCCTCTCGGACGAGGCGAACCTGCTCGGGACCTCGAAGAATCTCTTCTTCAGCAAGACCGCCACGTTCACCACCACGGGCAAGTACTACTACGACAACTTCTGGGATGCGGGCGTGGTGATCGACCGTCGGCCATCGCTCTTCCCGTTCCTGGTCAGCTTGGTTCACGTCCTGCGTGGCTACTCGTACACCAATGTTTTCCTGCTCAACCTGCTGGTGCTGCCCCTTTTCGTCCTGGTCTCGTACCGGCTGGCCAAGTCTCTCGGTGGCGAAGGCGTGGGGATCGCCGCCGCGATTCTAGTTGTTGCTCACCCCATCACGCTCATCTCCATGCGCTCTGGTGGCTTCGATTTTGTGGCGGCATTCTTCTCGGTGCTCATCATCAAGAACTTTCTCGATCACAGCCGGGAGCCCTCGGTCGGAACCTTGGCGGTGTTGTGGATGAACCTGTGTATGTTCGCCGAAATCAGGTACGAGACTGGTCTGTTCCTGGCGCCGGTGGTGCTGTCGCTGCTGATCTTTCGCTTGGCGAAGTGGTCCTACATTCGCCCGTACCTGCTCATCTACGCGCTTTCGCCCGGATTCCTCCTGCCGCGCATCTGGCAAGCCGTCCTGCGCGGCAACGTGCCGGAACAGGATCCGGGCGCGGTTGCCTTCAGCTTCACGCATTTCATCGAGAACGTTCGCGACTATTTCAAGCCCAGCTTCAATCCCTTCGACTACCACCCGCCGCACGCAACCGTGGTCATCGGCCTGGGCGTCGTGGGCGGTATTCTCTGGTTGCGCTGGCTGGACCGACGGCTACTGTCGCGTGATTGGCAGGCGCCGAACTTCAAGTTTGCAGCCATGGTCACGGGCTGGATGGCGCTGCAGTTTCTGATCGTGTTCTCGTACGTGTGGGGCCGGGCGCAGCACCCCGCCGCTTCCCGCTTGGTGATCGCCATCGATACTTTCTTTTCCTTCCCGGCGGCGTGGATTCTGACGGTCATGCTCAAGCGCTTCAGAGCCTTCTTGGTACCTCTGATTGCCGCTGGGATCTTCGCCATCTACCTTCCGGTCGCGTCCGAATACCGAATCTTGAATGAGCTAACCCTCACCCGCGAAGCCGCCACCACGTGGCGTTTCTTCGAAAGCCTGCATGAAAACCGCATCCTCATCGTCACCGACCGACCGGGTCTGTACACCATCATGAACTACGGCGCGATGGACTTCGACACCGCGAAGAACGACCCGAGCCTTATTGGATCCCACGACCGCCACCTGTTCTACGACACCTACCTGATCCAGCAGATCGATCTGACCACGGGCAAGCCCATGCCTCAGTTCGAAATCTGGCCCGAGCGGGCGCGCACTCCGATGATCGAGTTCCAAAACGACGCCAACGCCACCGTGCGCATTTCGCGCCTAGCGCATTGATTTTGATGGGAACCCTGAGAGGGTTCCCAAACCCTCGGCACCCACCTCCCGCCCTGCCACCCCCGCGCTTCGCGCGGCCTCGCGCGCTCTGGCGGAGCCGCGAGGGGCGCGTCCGAAGGACGCGCGGGCGTGGGCGGGCAGGTGCAGGTCCCGAAGCACCGACGAAGTCGGTGGCAAAGCCCGGCTACGCCTACGCGATCATGTGAACCGGCAAGGCCCGGCCTGGGCCTAGAAGTCGAGGTACGCGCCGACGCGGCCTTCGAGGACCCACGCGGTCTTCGAGCTGGTGGTGAGCGTGGTGCTATCAACGAAGTCGCGCTTGCCAGGCAAGGCGCCTACTTCGGCGAAAACGCCCATGGAGGGGATGATCCCAATCGAGGGCAAGCCGATGCGCGCCCCGAGAGCGGCGCCGTACTGGACGTCACGCTTGGTTCCCCCCTGCTCCAGGAGGTTGTTCACCACGAAGATCACGCGACCGTAGAGGGGAAAGAGGGGTGGAACGACCGAAAGCATGGGCCGCAGCTCCATGTCGGTCTTGGTGCCGGCCTTGTTGCCGAAGTCGGTCACGATGCCGAGTTGAAGGCGGAACATGGACAGCACGGGCAGCGAAGGCGCGTACCCTGGGGCGACTTCCAGATTGAGCCGCTCCCATTCGCGTGGGGTGGGCGAAGCCATATAGCCCTGGCCAAGCGAGGCTTCGACGAGAAATCCCGCGCGCGCGGCGGCGGGGATCAAGAACATGGTGCTGAGGGTGACGGCCACTAGGAACTTGCGCATGTCGGTCTCCTCTAGGTTCTGTTGGCTTCTATCTTCACTCGAACTTGGGCAAAAAATCTAGCGGACTATTCCTTGGGTTTGGGATGCGACTTGCGCTTGCTGCGGTTTGCGCGCAGGGCCAGTCGCAGCGGCGCCCCCTCGAAGCCGTAGATCTGGCGCAGCTGATTCACCAGATAGCGACGATAGGGGTGGCCGACCGCCTTGGGCAGGTTGGTGCTGACGAAGAAGGTGGGCGGCCGGATGTCTGCCTGGGTGATGAAGTACAGCTTGAGGTGTTTGCCCGCCGGTCCCGACGGCGGCAGACGACGAGCCACGATTTCCTCGAAATTTTTGTTCAGCCCGGCCGTCGGAACCCTTCTCGACCACTCCGCGAACACGCGAGCGGCCACTTCCGGAATCGCGCCCACCCCGCGACCGGTGATGGCCGACATGGTCAAGAAGGGCGCGTAGGCAACGAAATCCAAAACCTCGCGCGCGGCCTCGATGCGCTTGTCGCTTTCGGCGCGGCGAACCAGATCCATCTTGTTGAGAATGACGATGGCCGCACGTCCCGATTCCTCGATGAAGCTGGCCAGCTTGGCGTCTTCGGCGGTGGCGCCCAGGCCGGCATCGATGACCAGGGCCACCACATCGGCGCGCGCCAGCTGATCGCGCGCCATCTTGGCCGCCACTGCCTCGGTCTGGGTGTCGATGGCGCGGCGGCGGCGCAAGCCCGCGGTGTCGACCAGAACGAACTCGCTGCCCGCCGGCTTGAAAAGGTGTGTCGATGGGATCGCGGGTCGTGCCCGGCTGGTCGTGCACGAGCACGCGCTCTTCGCCAAGCAGTCGATTGACCAGCGAGGACTTGCCCGCGTTGGGCTTGCCCACGAAGGCGAGGCGAATCGGCGCTTCGGCTACCGGAGCCGGCGCGGCCCCAGCATCAGGCGAATCCCCGTCCGCCTTGGGTTCGCCGCCCATGGCAGCCACGGCCGCATCTAGCAACTCGCCGATGCCGCGCCCGTGGGTGGCCGACACGCCGTAAACCTGCTCGAATCCCAGTGCGTATCCCTCGGCCAGAGCCGAATCGCGCAGCGAGGAATCCACCTTGTTGACCGCGACCAGAACCGGCTTGCCGGTGCGTCGCAGGAGATGCGCGACGTCCTCGTCGACCGCGGTTACGCCCTCCGCCGCGTCCAGGACCATCACCAGCACAGTGGCTTCGTCGACTGCGCGCAGGGTTTGCGACCGCATGGCCGCCAGAATGCCCACCGCGTTCGGATCCAAGCCGCCCGTGTCGACCACGCGAAAGCGCGCCGCGCCCCACGTGCACAAACCATAGCGGCGATCGCGGGTCACGCCAGGCATGTCCTCGACCAGGGCCGGACGACCGCCGACCAAGCGATTGAACAGGGACGACTTGCCTACGTTGGGCCGGCCCAAGAGCGAAAGCACGGGCAGCCCCTCCGCGAGCATCTCCTCGCGGGATCCGCGCCGCTGCATTAGCGCTCCTCCTCGCTGTATCCGAGCTCTGCCAGTCCCTGCGGCGAGGTGGTCCAGCCTTCCTCGACCCGGACATTCAGCCGCAGGTGCACGGGACGGCCGACGAGCTCAGTGATTTCCTTGCGCGCGGCCATGCCCACGTCGCGAATCATCGTGCCGCCTTTGCCCACCACGATGGCTTTTTGGCTTTCCCGATCCACGACGATGCTGGCGTCGATCACCACGTCGCCCTTTTCGCGCTCTTCCCAGTTCTCCACCATCACCGCAGTGGCGTAGGGCAGCTCCTGTTTCAGGCGTAGGAAAAGCTGTTCGCGTACAAGCTCACCGGCAAGAAAGCGCTCGGTGCGATCGGTGAGCACATCCGGCCCGTAGAGCGGCGGCCCCTCAGGCAGCAGGCGGAGCAGCTCCTTGACCACGCCTTCCAGGCCCTTCTTGCGGGTCGCGCAGGTGGGCACCACCGCGGAAAACTTGCCCGCCCTGCCCCACCATTCGATGAGCGGCAAGATCTGCCCCTTGTCCTTCACCTTGTCGACCTTGTTCAGGCACAGCACGGCGGGTTTGCCGGTGGCGGCCAGGCGTTCGAGAATCCACGATTCGGCCTCGGGCAGCTTGGCTGCCGGCGACAACGCCGAGGCGTTCTCGTGAGCCTCGACGACCATCAAAACCGCATCCACGCCATCGATCATCCCCATCGCCTCGCGCACCATGAAGCGATTGAGTTGCGAGCGCGCCACGTGCACGCCCGGCGTATCCACGAAGACGATCTGCCCGCTGGCCGCACGGCCCGATCCGCGCGGATCATCCAGGGCGGTGGTCGCGGTGCCGTTCCATACCCCCACGATGCGGTTGCGCGTAGTCTGCGGCTTGGGCGTCACGATGGCGAGCTTCTCGCCCACGATGGCATTGAGCAGGGTGGACTTGCCCACGTTGGGGCGGCCCAAAATGGCGACGGTTCCGGCCACCGCAAGGGCGCCTTCCGTGGCCATTTCTGTCTTCTTTGTTGGGTCTGACACTGGCGGGCTTGTATAGCACAGGCCATACGCGCGACCGCGTCAGATCCTTTTGCTTCTTCCCGCGTTCAACCTATCAGGAGGTTGCCATGGAGAAGAAGACAACGAAGAACATCACCCAGTCAGGGATCGCGCTGCCGCGTCTTTCCCGATTCGCCATTGTGGTCGCCGGATTGGTTGCCTGCGCCGCGCCGGCCCGCAACGCCGAGAGCCGCCCCTTGCGCGCCAGCGCCTCTGGCTACGAGGTCGAGGTGCTGGTCGACGGTTCGCCCGCGCCGACCTTCTGGCACGACGGCGAAAACTACGTCATGGGCCACACCGGCGAGCGCTACGTGATCCGCGTGCAGCAACCATTCCAGCCGTCGCATCGAGGCGGTGGTGACGGTCGATGGGCGCGATGCCATCGACGGCAAGGCCGGTGATTTTGAGCACAAGCGCGGCTACCTGGTGCCGGCCTGGGGCCAAGTCGACATCGACGGCTGGCGGCTGTCGCAATCCCAGGCCGCGGCCTTCCGCTTCTCGTCGGTGGCGGATTCATACGCCGCGCGCACGGGCAACGCACGCGAGGTCGGCGTGATTGGCGTGGCGGTCTTCCCCGAACGCGTCTATCGCCCGCGCCCCCGACCGGTCACGCCGCCCTGCTGTTTCGATGGCTACCGCGACAATGAGCTCGGCTACCGCGGGCAGCCGTCGGGGAGCAAGCGCAGCGCCCCGGCGCCCGCGGCATCCGCGCCCACGGGTGGACTGGCACAAGAGAGCGCCAAAGGCTACGACTCGGGCGCGGCGAAAGGCAAGTCAGCCGCTTCGGCCTCCGCCGACTATGCGCCTAGCCGTCGCGAGCGCCCCGGTCTGGGCACCGAGTTCGGCGAAGTGGTTGCGTCGCACATCCAAGAGGTCGAATTCGTGCGCGCGAACGCTTCGGTGCCCACGGTCGTCTTGGGCGTGCGTTACAACGACCACGACGGTTTGGTTGCCATGGGTGTTAACGTAGACGGTGTCTACCCCTGGCCGGGCGACACCGAGCTGCGTCGCACAGCCGATCCATTCCCGGTTTCCCCGCGCCGATATGCCTCGCCCCCCGCGGGCTGGCAGCGCTACTAGTCGGCAATCCACTGGCAACTCATTGTCCCCGGCCGACAGTCGACTGTAGACTGTCGGCCACACGATGACGGATGAGGCACTCATGGCCCTCTATCAACAAGGCGACGTCGCAGCATTCGCCGAGCTAGTCGCACGCCATGAAAAGCGGTTGTGGAACTTCGTGCGGCGGTTCGTGGCGGATTCGGCGACCGCGGAAGATCTCTTGCAGGAGATCTTCTTGCGCGTAGTACGGAACGCGGCCGAATGGCAGCCCTCGGCCAAGTTCACCACCTGGCTCTACACCATCGCGCGCAATCTATGCACCGACAACGCCCGGCGCGGGGCCTTTCGCAAGGCCGACTCGCTCGACCAGACGCCGGGTGCCAGCCGCGACGAATCGGGCCCCCACCGCATCGACAAAGTCGCCGCGCACGACGGCAACGCAGAAAAGGCAGCCATGAATCGCGAAATCGCGACCCGGGTCGACCAGGCCGTATCGCGCCTGCCGATCGAGCAGCGGGAAGTCTTCCTCATGCGCGAGGTGATGGACATGTCGTTTGCGGAAATCGCAACGGCCACCAAGACCAGCGAGCCCACGGTGAAGAGCCGCATGCGCTATGCCCTGGAGCGGCTGCGCGGCGCCCTGGAAGAACTTCGCGATGACAGCGGCAGCTCGGCCGCGGGGAGTGCGCCATGAACTGCGCCCAGGTCAAGGAGCGGCTGATCGATTTCCTCTACGACGAGCTGCCGCCGGAGACGCGAGGGTCGTTCACCGAGCATCTGAACGGGTGTGCCGCGTGCAAGGCCGAGGTCGCGAGCTACCAGCAAACCCTCGGCAGCGCCCGGGTTGCCCTGGGTGGCCCCCTCAACCAGGAGCCGCCCGCGCGCGTCCACCTCGCGGCGGTCGAGGCCGCAAAAGCCGCGTCCAAGCAAGCAACCGCGATCAAGGCAAGACCGCCCGGGCCCCGCGACGAGCTTGGTTTCTTCGCGCGACTCTGGCGCACGCCGTGGTTCCTGCCCGCCTTTGGCGCGGCCTCGGTGGCAACCGTGGTGTTCCTGGTGCGCGTGCTCAAGAACCCCGAAGTGCTGCCTGGCCAACGCCCGCATTCCATCGAAGAGCGCGCGCTCGCCACCCCGGAGCCGGTCGCGCCCCCTGAAGCAAGGATCGCCGCACATCCAGCCGCGATCCCCGCGGCCGAGGTCAAGGCAAAGGCCGAGAGCGACCACGGCAAGGCGTCTGGGTCAGCCCGCAGCGCGGGCAAGCGGGCCACCAGCGGAGCTGCGGCACCCGACGATATTCCAACGGTTCCCATCAAAAAAAGCAAGAAGGCCGTCTCGGAGGATCCGCTGTCCGGGCTGAAGTTGGAAGGAGGGCCATCGAGCTCAGGTGGACAGGGTCGCTTCGCCGAGCCGCCACCGCCGCGACCGGCGGCCGCCAAATCCGGCAACAAATCCCTCGACAATCTGCTCGGCGACTTCGGGGAAAAGGAGCGCACCCAGCGTCGCGCGCAGCCTGCGAGCGCCCCCGCTGGTGGCAAGGCGGACCGGATCGTCAGCGATCACGAGGATGCGTTTGACGGGCCATCTGCAGCCGCATCCGCGCCGGTCAAGAAGGCGCCTCGGCCCGAGCCCGCGGCCGAAATGGCCAAAACCACTGTCCACTCCGTCACTCGAGCCGCGGGAGCACCCGCCCTGACGGCGTCCTCGTCCTACGCTCCCGCGCCCGCACCCACCGCAAGGACCGTTCGCGACTATCCCGCCGCACCGGTTGCCGAGACCGCGCCTTCCGCTCCTCCACCAGTCGCGCGGCACCGAGGAGAGAAAAAAGCCGAGGAGATGCTCGAAGGATCCGAGCAAGAGGACAGCAAGTCCCTCGCTAAGGACAAGGCGCCCAAGGGCGAGAGCAAGCCCGGCCCCACGCTGGACGAGAGTGTGCGCAAGGCCGAGCGATTGTATGCAAGCCAAGACTGGAACGCCGCCGCGGCTGCCTACCGCGATCTCCTCAACCGATTCCCCAACCACAAAGACGCCCCCAAGTGGCGCGAGCGCTTGAACGAAGCCGTAGTCGCCGAAGAACAACGTCAGGCGAAGATCAAGAAAGCCAAGGCAAAAACGACCGGCGACGCCCTGGACGGATTGAAGCTGTAGACCAAAGCCCACCTCAGCGAAGAGGGAAATAGGACCAGAAACGAAAAGAGCCCGGATCCAAGACCCGAGCCCTTCCCCTCCAGCCTCTGTGCTCTCTGCCTTCTCTGTGTTCTCTTTACGCCGAAGGCGTACGGAAGTTGTGCACGACGTCTGGAGTCTTGCCCAGCGCCTCACGTCGCGACAGACGGATCTTGCCCGTGGCGCGGTCGACGCCGATGACCTTCACCAGCATCTCGTCGCCCTCTTTGCAAATGTCATCCACTTGGCGCACGCGCTTCTCGTCGAGCTCACTGATGTGAACGAGCCCGTCAGTGCCCGGAAGAATCTCGACGAAGCAGCCGAAGTCCGCCAGACGCTTGACCTGCCCCATGTAGAACTCGCCCACCTCGGCCTCGGCGGTGAGGCCCTTGATGATGTCGATGGCCTTTTGGGCCAAGAGCCCATCGGGCGAAGCGATGTGAACCGTGCCGTCGTCCTCGACATCGATGGCCACGCCGGTTTGCGCGGTGATGCCCCGGATGGTCTTGCCCCCTGGGCCGATGATGTCGCGGATCTTGTCGGGCTTGATGTTGATGGTGAAGATGCGCGGGGCGTACTTGTTTAGCTCTTCGCGGGGAGCCGCCAGCGCCTCGGCCATCTTGCCAAGGATGTGGAAGCGGCCACGTTGCGCCTGCTGCAGTGCCTGTTCGAGAATGGCGCGCGTCAGGCCCTGGATCTTGATGTCCATTTGGACCGCGGTGATGCCGGTCTTGGTTCCGCAGATCTTGAAGTCCATGTCGCCCAGGTGATCCTCGTCGCCAAGGATGTCGGACAGCACGGCCACGCGGTCGCCTTCCTTGATGAGGCCCATGGCGATGCCACCGACGGGCGTCTTGATGGGAACGCCCGCGTCCATCAGGGCCAGCGCGCCGCCGCACACCGAAGCCATGGACGAGCTGCCGTTCGACTCGAGGATTTCCGACACCACGCGGATGGTGTACGGGAAGGTCTTCTCGTCGGGAAGAACCACCTTCAAGGCGCGCTCGGCCAGGTGGCCGTGGCCGGTCTCGCGGCGGCTGGCACCACGCAGCGGCTTGGTCTCGCCGGTCGAGAACGGCGGGAAGTTGTAGTGAAGCATGAAGGTCTTCTCGAATTCCTCGCCAAGTCCTTCAATGTGCTGCGCATCCTGCTTGGTGCCAAGGGTAGCGCTCACCAGCGACTGGGTTTCGCCGCGCGTGAACAGCGCCGAGCCGTGCGTTCGCGGCAAGAGGCTGACCTCGGACGTGATGGCACGAATCTCGTCGGTGGCGCGGCCGTCGATGCGGCGGCCGGTGGTCAGCACCAACTCGCGTAGGTTCTTCTTCTTGGCCTTGCCGAAGACTTCCTTGATCTCGGCGTCGCGCTCGGGGAACTCGACCTTGAGCGTTTCCAGCGTCTCGCCCTCCGCCTTGTCGAGGGCGGCGTAGCGATCGAGCTTCTCTCGAATGGCCATGGCGGCCTCGATCTTTCCCTTCGCGATTTCCGACACGCGCGCTTCGATGGCCGGGTCGACAGTCGGGGGCACAAACTCGCGCTTGGTCTTGCCCACCGCCGCGCGCAGTTTCTCTTGCAGATCGATGAGCGGCTGGGCCGCCTTGTGCGCGAACATCAGCGCGTCGACGATCACTTCCTCGGACACCTGCTGCGCGCCACCCTCGACCATGACGATGGCATCGCGGCTGGCCCCAACGATCAAGTCCAACTCGGAGATATCACGCTGGGCCGAGGTTGGATTCACGATGAACTCGCCGTTCACGCGCCCCACGCGCACGCCCGCGAACGGGCCCGCCCAGGGAATGTCCGACAGGTGCAACGCCGCCGAGGCGCCGGTCATGGCCAGCACGTCGGTGAGGTTCTCTCGATCCGTCGACAGCACCATGGCGATGACCTGGGTGTCGAAGCGCCAGCCCTTGGGAAAGAGCGGTCGGCAAGGTCGGTCGATGAGCCGCGAGGTCAGCACCTCGACCTCGGTCATGCGCCCTTCCCGCTTGAAATAGCCGCCCGGGATCTTGCCTGCCGCGGACGTCTTCTCGAGATAGTCCACGGTGAGCGGCATGAAATCGATGCCAGGACGAACACCCGCCGATGCGACGGCCGTCACCAGCACCATGGAATCGCCGTAGCGGACAACCACGGATCCGTCGGCCTGCTTGGCCATGCGGCCAAATTCAATACTCAGTTCCTTGCCACCAAGGGGTACACCTTCACGAACGAACATGTCTTCAGCTCCTTCTTTTTCGCCTCAGCCCCCGTGGCTTCGTCCCTTGTCTCGCGGATCCGAAGGCGCGCGCACGCGCACGCGCTAGCCGAATCGGCGGGAAAAAGGATGAACGCAGGCACCGGGGCCTCCGCCAGTCAATGACGGGCGGCACACCTGGCCGCCCGCCTTCTCGAAACGCCTTTACTTGCGAATGCCAAGCGTCTGGATCAACGTCCGGTAGCGCTTGACGTCTTTCTTCTTCAGGTAATCGAGCAAGCGCCGCCTCTGGCTGACCAGCATCAGCAGACCACGACGCGAGTGATGATCCTTGGCATGAACCCTGAAGTGCTCCGTCAGGTACGAAATACGTTCCGACAAGAGGGCAATCTGAACCTCAGGCGAGCCCGTGTCGGCCTCGCTGCGGGCGAACTTCTTAACGACTTCTGCTTTCTTGACTACGGCTAGACCCATTCGGTCACTCTCATTTCCATCGATTTTTTCAACGTTTTTGAGGCCCTAATGTCCTACATCTGGCGTCCATAGTCAACCATCGCTTCGCCAGTCCTGTTTTCATGCGTGCGACACCACGAGCAACGTCTCACTCCGCCGTAATATGCACTTGAGAACGAGATCCAAGGTTTCGGGATCGAGCGTCGCGAAACTCTCGTCCAGCACCCGCACATCCGCTTGCTGTGCCAGGGCGCGCGCGATGCACACCCGCGCTCTCTCGCCCTGCGAGAGCTGCCAGCCGCTGTCACCCACCATTTGTTGGATGCCGGCGGGCATCCGCGCGAGAAGTCCCGACAGCCCAAGCTCGGCACAGATCTTTTCGAATTCCGTGACATCGTCGTTGTTCGGCGGCCAGCGTCGGGCCATGGCAATATTGAAAAGCAAGGGCGCCGACAGGATGTGATTTTCGTGGGATTGGGGCACACTGGCCACGCGCTGGCGCCAGCGTTCGGGACGCAGGCTGTGGTGATCGAAGCCACCCAGCAAGAGCAATCCGCCCGAGGGCTGACGTACCCCGCACAGCAGCGCGCCCAGCGTGGACTTGCCAGAGCCCGAAGCCCCTTCGACAAGCACGCGATCTCCGCGCCACACCTCGAAATCCGCTCCACGCAAGACCGGTTCAAGGCGCCCGGGATAGCGATAGCTCACGTCGCGCCCGACCAGCAGTGCGCGTCGCCCCTCGGTCGCGTCGTCGATCTCGGTTGGAAGCACGGCGACTTGCTCGGCGGGCCCGTCGGGAACTGCCGCCGCGGCCGTGATGGGTCGCGTGCCTCGCCAAGCCACGAACGCCGCGGCCAGGCCAGGTCCGGTCTCGAGCGCGACGCGCCGGAGGGCTAGATAGACGAGCAAAATGCCGCCTAGGCTGACGGCCACCAGGGGTGTTCCGCCGCGCGTGGCCGCGAACCTTGGAGCCAATGCCGCGATGGAGACGACTAGCCAGCCGCGCGGGAGCAGCACCGCGAGGCGCGCCATCTCGCGATCCATGGCTGCTTCTTTCCTCGCGTAGTCATCGACCACGCGATCTTCCCCGAGGTGGCGCTTCTCGGGCGGGACCTGCGCCACCATGGTTCGGTAGCCGACCATGGTTTCGACCAGATCGTCCGTCAGTGCCAGGCGAGCATCGGCCCAGGCGAGAACGCGGCGGTGGAGCCGACGCACCAGGAAAGCCGCAATGAACAGCCAGAGCAGCAAAAGCACGGCGTGCGTGATCGGCGCGGCGCCGGCCATCAAGACAAGCACGCCGCACAGACACTGGGCCACGTCGGCGAGCAATGTTGGACCGCCCGTGCGGGCCAGCGCATCGAGAGCATCCGCGTCCAGAACGACGCCCAGCAGGCTGCCCACACCGCGCGCGCGCACGGTGTCGGTCGACAGGCGCAGAATCCCGGCCAACAGCCGCTCGCGGGTTATCCCGCCGACGTGAACTGCGAGGCGCCCCGCTCCCCAGAGCGCGGCGCCTCGGCAAACCACGAAGGTGAGCAGCATGATGGCCCAAGCCAGAAGCCAACCACGCGAAAGATGTCCCTCCATAGCCGCCGAGCCGATCAGCCACCACGAAGCAATGAAGATTCCGAATGTGAGCCCATAGAACACGACGGAAGTCACTAGGACGCTCACGCTGCCAGCCTCGACGAACCTCGCGAAAAAACCTGTCTCTGCCGGCGCGAACGAGAAGCCGGAACAGAGCTCGCCCGTGCCGGTTCCCTGGTTCAAGATGCGTTCCGCCGCTTGCGTTCCCTCTTTGGAAAGACCAGCCTGAGCGCAGAAGACGACGATCCGCTCTGGCACTGCCAACACGCCCGCGAGAACGGTGTCGACCTCGGTGGTGGAAACACGAACCACGCCCTGGTTGGGTGCGAGCAAGTCGACCTGGCGACCGCGCGCACGCAACCCAAGCAAGATGTAAAAGCGGCGCCCGTGCCCGGTGGGCGTCACCACCAACACGGGGCCGCCTTCGGCCAGCAGCGCTTCGACCGAAAGCAGCGTCCGCTCCTTGGGCTCGACGATCACGCCGAGGCGAGCGCCGGCGTCTTCCAACCAGCGCGACAGGTCGAGAGCGCTGGCCTCGCCGATGCCTTGGGGCGCGGTGGAAAGCCGCCGTGGACGCCGCTTGGGGAGCACGCGCTCTGCGATGGCCTCCATGGCTTGGCTAAGCGTGTCCGCCGGCCATGCGAATGATTCGAGCCCTAACAGGTGATCCAACGGGTGATCCACCTGGCGCGCCTTCATGAACCCACCTCGGGCGAGGCTTGCGCCCCATGGGTGACGTGGCCACCATCGACGCGCAGATGGCGCCATTCCGGTCCCGCCAGGCGCGCGAGCGCGTGCTCCTCGGCGCGCAGCAGGCGTGCGTAGCGCGAATCGAGCCGCCCGGCCAGTAGGGTCGGCGAGTCGTCCTCGACAATGCGGCCACTCTCGATCACGAGAACGCGATCGAAGCTTTGCGTCTGGCCGATGTCGTGGGTGATGCAAAGCAGGGTCGCATCCTTCCAGCGCACGCGAGCTGCGCTCAGCATGGCGCTGCGGCGGGTTCGTTCCAAGCCGCAGAAGGCTTCGTCCAGGATCACGAGGCTGGGGGTTCCACGGCAGATGCCGCGCCCGAGACGAACCCGCTGCCCTTCCCCGCCCGATAGCAAGGCACCGCCGGCACCCACGGACGTTTGCAGGCCCATCGGCAGACGCGCCAGCACTTCATCCAGCTCCGCGGCTTCCACGGCTTCACCCACAGGGCGTCGCTCGCCCTCCTGGCCATAGCGCAGGTTGTCCAGCAACGAACGATTCCACAATTGCACCATCGGATCGACCCAGGTCGTACGCCGACGCAGATGCGCAAGAACGTGGCCGGACAGGGGCTTGCCGTCGACCAACACGGCGCCGCTACTCGGCTGATACCAACCGAGCAAGAGTCCGACCAGGCTCGATTTTCCGGCGCCCGACACGCCCACGATGGCGACGTGCGCGCCTGCGGAAATGGACAGCGACTCCACGGACAAGACCTGGTTGCCCGCCTGTTGCACGCTGACGTTTTCAAAGAAGATAGCCGGCGCGGGCGCGGGCGCTTCGTTCTTTTCAGAAGCCTCAGCACTTTCCGTGTCCTCGTCGGACGCGCCCTCCTCGGCCCCCAGTGGTTCAAGCAGGCGCAAGGTGACGTTGCGGTGCTGCGGGTATTGCTGAATGAGAAACGACAGCTCGAGGCCCAGCGAGGGAAGCATAAGCACCCAGTAGACGAACAGGATGGCCCAGCCCGAGCCCTCGGCCGCCATCAGGTAGTGAAATACTACGGCGGCGGCCAGCCCAAAACTCACGAGACCTAGCAAGGTCTCCACGAGAATCTGCGTGCGCGCCACGTCGCGCGCGGCGCGAGCCCATTCGCGTAGCCGGCTGCCGTGTTCGGCCGCCACCGCGCCCTCGGCCGTGTGGGCCCGAATGGCGGACAATCCCAGCAAGGCATCGAGATAGAAGCGTGCCAGCCCACCCGCGTGGCCACGCATGCGCATATCCTTCTCCAGCAAGAAAGGCTGACCGAGGATCGGCAGGATCACCACCACGCCAGCGAGCACCAAGATCAATGGCGCCGAGGACGGATGCAACCAGATAACCCCAGTCAGGGTCGCGACAAGCTCGCACAGACAGCGCACGATTTGCCCGCCATGGCCCGGCAGGAGGCGCACCCAGTGCAAAAGGTGCGAACTTTCCGCCATGTTGGAAATAGGCCGGCTTTGGAAATAGCGATCGCCGAGACGGGGCAACTTGTGCAAGAAGGCGCGGCGAAGGCGAACCTCAAGCCGCCGACCCGCGTCCCACAGGCCGCGCGCCACGGGCCATTCGACGAGCGAGAGCGCGGTCAGAAGCACGAGCAACGCCAGGGCGGCAAAAAGACGCTGTTCAAAGACAGCCAAGCGCTGGCCGACGTCGAAGGCACCGCGGAAGAGCAAGACCTCGACCACACTACCCAGCCCGGCGATGGCGAGCCCGGTCAAGAGGGGCAGCGCGCGCCACAGCCCGTCCTCGCGCAAGAGTTGGAGCAGTCGGCGCCCCGGTCCAACTTCTTCGGCACGCATCGCCGCCGAGAGCTCGGCAGGCAGATCGGTCGAAGCTTCGCCCTTGCCCGTGACCTTGAGAACGACCGCACCACGTACCACGAGGTTGTCGCCTGCGGCGTCCTCCGAGTCGCTCTGGCGGACCGTCCACAGCGTCGGCGGAATCAGCGCGTATGGACTGGGCCCTTCCGTCGAGGCCCAAAGAAGCTGGAACACATCCGCGGCTCGCCCCGGTCGCATGGCCCTTTGCTCGACCATGCGGGCCGTGGCGCGCAAGGCGGCGTCGATGGCCGCCAGCTTCTGCCAGCCCCCGCTAGCGGCGGCATCGAGAATCCGATTGGCCACGCCTCGGCCGAGCGTCCGCTGCATGCGCAGACGCAAGGGCTTGACGAACGCGGGCGACGTCAACCACTCGGCGACATCGCTGGCCGCGACCTCGTTTTCGTGAACGTAAAGATCGCGTTCGAGGGCGTCGCGCCTCATCCAGCGCCGCCCGCGCCCGGGATCCATGACCTGAACCCAGTCACCCACGATGCGCCACACCACCACGAAGTGGGTCAGCCCCGACGGCAACCGCGTAACCACGAGGGCGGGCAGGCAGTCCGCATTGGGCGACAGAACCTGCTCCACCGGCATCATCTCTTGGTCCGCCTGGAGGCCGAGGGCGTTGGTCAAATCCTCCAGCGTGTCGATGGATGTCCCGTCGACGCTGGTGTGACAGGCTTCGCGCAGACGGCCGTAGCTCGCCTTGATGCCGAAGCCCGACAGCATCGACTTGAGGGTCGCCGGGCCACAATCCATACCTGAGGTTTGAATCGCCTCGGGTACGAGGAACCGGCGTGTCGTCCCTGCGCCTTCTTGCCGTGGTTCGCGCTCGCTCATCGGGGTGTAACCGGCGTTGCGGCAGGTGCTGCCTGGGCGGCACTGTTTCCGGAATTCGTCAAATAGCGTCCGGCGGCGTCCAGAACCAGCGCAACCGGCGCAACCTGTTCCACCTCGACCTCGGCGCTGCCTTGCAGCCCGTGCTCGACGGGAATGCGCGATTTCTGTGCCACATCGAGCTCGAGCTCGACGCGAATCAGCCCGTCTCTTGGCTCGGTACCCACGCGCTCCACGTGGGCCTTGAGCACGCCGAACTTGGTCCAGGGAAAACCGAAAAGACGCATGCGCGCGGGCTGATCTGGCTTGACCCGGCCCGCGGCGGTGGACGCATCGAAAAAGGCCACCGCGCGCAGGTTGCCCGAGGGAACGATGGTGCATAGGCGCGTGCCGGCGGCCACCACCGCGCCCGCCTGCAGATTGACCGTGTATCCGATGCGTCCCGAGACGGGCGCGCGAACCGTGAACAACTCGACACGCTGGTCGAGGATGCGCATGCGCGACTCGGCCTCGGCGCGCACGCTTTGCAAGCGGGCAATCTCGGCTTCCAGGCGGGCGATTTTGGCCCGCCGGTCGCTCTTTCGCACCACACCCTCGGTGCCCAAACGACCGACCTGCGCACGAGCCGCCTGGGATTCGGCTGTCTGTCTTTCGTAGTCGGCCTGCGTGCGCTGGCGCTCGACATCGGCGACCACGTGTTGTTTGTGCAGGGATTCCACCTGTTCACGCTCCGAGGCCTTGAGGTGCGCCACCGCGTCGGTCGCGCGTTGGCGCGCCCGAGCCTCGCTGACCTCGGCCCACAGCGCGCGATCCTCGCCGCGCAGGGCATCCTCGTCGGACAAAAGCTCACGCTCGAGCGCAGCGATCTGAGGCTCGACCGCGAGCATCTTGCTTTCCTCGGCCTGCCGTTCCAGCTGCCAAGCCTCGCTGTCCATTTCGATGAGCACATCTCCGGCACTCACCAGCTTGTCGAGCACGAGGTTGGTGCGCAGCAAGCGGCCGTCCACCGGGGCGTCCACGTCATGGGGCGCCGATTCGACCTCGATCCTGGCCTGCCGGCTGGTTTCGTAGAGCGATACCCGCGCGAGAAAGAACCACAGCGTCCATACCACGAGCAGGGTGCCGCCGATCAGGGCGGATCTGAGGGTGCGGGAAGAGGCATCTTGTGCACGCGCGAAACGGGAAAACATGAAAGCCCTTGCTGACCCCCATCATAGTCGAGATGGGCCCCAGCAGGAATCGCTCAAGACGTGTCCATAAATGGACCCGTCTTGAAATCTTAAAGGGGCGGGCCGCGGCCCGCCCCTCGTCCGCGAAGTGAATTCGCGGACTTCACCCCACCTGCCAGGCTCGCGGTGGACGGACGAAAAGAGTAAAACCCGCGCATGTCGAAGCTCGTTGTCCACGTGGGTGCATGCGCCCTGATCGCGACAGCCCTGTTTTTCGCCTGCAGCGGAAAGGGCGCGCACAGTGCCGAGAATGCACCGTCAGCGTCGCCTTTGTCGCCTGCCCGCTCCGAAGGCGAGCCCGCTATGCCCGCGCTGGATGAGGACGGCCCCTCGCTGAACCTGTTGACGTCGAGCGCGCTCTGGCACCAATACGGGCAAGGGCTGGTCATTTCGTTCGCAAGCGAGGGATTCCGCAAGTACAGCCAGGAATACACCAATCCATGGCGTGGCACGGCCAAGCTCGACGAGCGCGTAGGGCGAACGCTGGGTTCGACGGCCGCCACGCTCCACTTTCCCTGGAATGCGGACACGGGCGAGGCAAGCATCGTCGTTCGAGTGCACGGCGGATCCGCGGGCAAGAAACTGTCCGTGCGGCTGGGCGGCAAGCCCATCAAGAACGCGATCCTCGATTCTGGCTGGCAGCAACTGGTCTTGCCTGTCCCCTCTCACGTGCTGACGAGCGGCGAGAACACGCTGGTGTTGGCCACCGGCAAGAAAGGCGCGGTCTTCCATTCCGTGGAAATCGACGTGGGCAAGCCGCAGGAGACACAAGAGGCGACCTGGCCCGCGGCTTCCCCGGTGGCCAAGGTGAAAATAGCGGGACAGGAACGCGACTGTCTGACCGGCTTTTCGAGACTGATGATGCCCATCGAAGTTCCACAGGATGGATGGCTGGTTGTCACAACCACCGCCACCACGGGGATGGCGCATTTCCAGGTCTCGGTGACGGCGGAGGGTCAGCCGGCCAAGATCCTGCTCGACGATAGGCAAGAGCCCGAAAGCTCGCGAGAACGGCGACTGGCCCTGGCGGAATTTTCCGGCAAGCTCGTCGCACTTGAGTTGTCGATTCGCGACGGTCGCCCATCCGATGCAGCCTGGGTCGCGCCGCGCATCCTGCTGCCCAAGGCCACCGTGAACCCACGCCCGCAGCCCGCGCGCAATCTGGTGATGCTGGTGGCTGATGCCCTGCGCGCCGACAAATTGCCCATGTACGCCGACTCGCGCGTGCGCACACCCAATATCGCCAAGGCCGCGCAAGCGTCGGGCGTGACCTTCATTTCGACCCAGGCCGCGTCGCCCTCGTCGCCGCCCTCCCACGCCAGCATCCAGAGCGGCTGCATGCCGCGTGTGAACGGCATCCTGGGCGACAAGAGCAAGGTCAATCCGGGCACGCCCATGGTCAGCGCCATCCTGGCCAAGGCTGGCATCGCCACCGACTTCGTGGGCGACGCCGCATTCGCCATGAACCGCTTGAAACCAGTTTCGACCTGGAACGAATTTCACATGCCCAATGCGGAGGGCAAAGGTGGCGACTGCTCGGCCGTGGTCAAACAGATTCTTGCCTTCGCCGACAAGCAGGCGGGCAAACGCTTCTTCGTCTCGGCCGTGGCCTTCGAGGCCCACACGCCCTACATCTATCATCAGGGCACGACCGAGCACTACTACGAGGGCCCCATGGATCCCGCCATCGGCACCCACCCCGACGGAATCATTCTGACCGCCATCGTAGGCGGCAGACTGAAGATGACTCCCGAGCGCTGGGGACAGCTCAAAGGACTCTACGACGGCGAGGTCGAACACCTCGACGAGTGTTTCGGCACCCTCACCGAGGGGCTGAATTCGCGCGGCCTCGGCGACAACACCGACCTCGTCCTGCTTGCGGATCACGGCGAAGGCTTTCTCGAACACGGAAGCTTGGGACACGCCTACGGTAACTACGCCGAGCTGACCAACGTGCCGCTGGTGTTCTTCCTGCCTGGTCTTGGCAAAGGCCAGAAGATCCCGACCGTGGTCAGCCACGCGGACGTGGTGCCGACGATCATGGACGTGCTCGGCGTCGAGCCCGATGCACGGATACAGGGCGAAAGCCTGCTGCCCATGATCCTGCGCCAAGGCCCGTGGATCCCGCGCGTAGTGCCATCGGAGTACGGACGCAGCTACTCGCTCCGTGCGCGCTCCTTGCACTATGTGGTCGACTACGGCGGTAACGAATCGCTCTACGACACCGCCGCGGATCCGTCGGAAAAGACGGAAATCAACAGCAAGCGCCCGCTCGCCCTGCGCTACTTCCGCGACCTCGCCGGCATCTACCTCGCCCACCGCGCGCAGTGGCACGAGGCAAGTTGGGGAACCCTAAACAACCACCGCGCCGGCTTCGCCCGATAGAGTGCACGGAGGGCGAAGGCGAATCCCGAGACAGCGATCTCAGCCAGCGATGTGAGGGTTCTCACACGCCAAGGGATCCCTTGCGAACGAGCTAAGCGCAAGTCACCAGCTCGTGGCACCATGACGGAGATGCGAAAGAAGTTGGCTTGTTTTTGCTTCAAAATGGTGCCGCTTGTTCTGCTGGCAACGGTTGCTTGTGGCCGCACGGATCTGCTCAGCCACAACACAGTGACAGGAAGTACACCGTGGGGTGTGGGCACGGGCGGCTCCCAGGCGAGTGGAGGAGGTTCAAGTCCTTCACTGACGTTGAACAGCGGAGGTGGCAGCACGAGCCAGGTAGGAGGCTCGGCGGGAAGCGACGGAAGCGGCGGAAGCGGCGGAAGCGGCGGAGCCGGCGGAGCGACCGCGACAGGCGGAGCGGGGGGAACCTTGGCGACTGGAGGTTCCACCGGCAAGGGGGACGTGGGTGGTGGCTTGATGAACGGCGGTGCCGGCGGTGCAGTCACCTCTGGCGCTGGAGGCGCTACCGCGCAGGGAGCACTTCACTTCGATGGCGTGGATGACGTCGTAACCCTTCCCGCGGACACCGGCGGCGCCAATGAAGACAGCTTCTCCTCCGAGCTTTGGTTCCGGACGACCGCGCTCACGGGCATGCTGTTCGAGGTCTACACCCCGGGCGGAGGCGCGGATCGGTCGACCTATCTCAAGGACGGTACCGTCTGCTTCTACGTCTACACGCCCAACTACTCCGAGCTATGCACAAGCAACAAGACTTGGAACGATGGGCGCTGGCATCACGCGGCCGGCACTCTCGGCGTCGATGGACAGAACCTTTACCTGGACGGACAGCTCGTGGCGACTGCCGCCACTGTCACGCGATCGGCGTTCCAAGATGATATGCAGTTCCAGCTCGGCAAGGGTCACATTGGACCGTGGGGCCCCATCGTGTTCTTCTCGGGTGACGTCGACGAGGTTCGCCTCTGGAGGGTGCAGCGAACCGAGAAGGAGATCGCTGCCAACTTGAGAAGCTCCATTTCTCCGATCACATCTGATCTGCAAGGATACTGGAGGCTGGACGAGAGCGGCACCGCCAACACGGCCGCCGACGCCACCAGCTCGGCCCATCGCGGAATCCTCAGTGGTTTCTCCTTCACGCCGTCACCCTGGATCTCCCCAGGCGCATTCTGAAGACAACGGGCAATGGGTCCGTCACACGCGACCACGACCAGGCCTTATGCAGACCGGGCCTTATGCAAACGCTGAGAGACCTTGAAGTAAGGCTACGGCTTGACCAACGTGCCGACGCCCTTGTCGGTGAAAAGCTCGACCACCACGCTGTGTGGCTCGCGGCCGTCGACCACGTGCACGGCTTCGACGCCGCCCTCAAGCGCGCGCAGGACGGCCTTTGACTTCACCGCCATGCCGCCCTTCACGGCCTTGCCTTCCTGCAAGCGGCCGCGCAGATCCGCGGTGGCGAGCTCGCTCAAAAGCTGACCGTTCTCGTCGAGGATACCGGCAACATCGGTTAGGAAGATGAGCTTCTTGGCTTTCGCGGCCACCGCGATTTCGGCCGCCACGTGGTCGGCGTTGATGTTGTAGCTGGTGCCGTCGGCGCCCAACCCCACCGGTGAAATCACCGGGATGTATTGCTTGTCGAGGAGCATGTCGAGCACCTCGGCGTTGATAGATTCGACCTCGCCGACCAAACCCAAATCGGGTTTGCCCGGCCGCGGGATCTGCTTTCGCGCGCGAATAAGGTGTGCATCCTTGCCCGACATGCCCATGGCCGAGCCGCCCAGGGTGTTGATGAGCCCGACGATCTCGGTGTTCACCTTGCCGGTGAGGACCATTTCCACCACACCCATTTCCGCCGCACCTGTCACGCGCTGGCCATCGATGAACTCGCTCTTTTGTCCCAGGCGCTCCAGTGTGCGCGTGATCTCCGGGCCGCCGCCATGAACGATGACCGGTCGCAGACCCGCGGCCTGCAAAAGCACGACGTCGAGAGCGAAGCTGCGCTTGAGCTCGGGCTGCACCATGGCGGCGCCGCCATACTTGATGACCGCCCGGGTGCCCGAAAACTTCTGGATGTATTTCAGCGCCTCGACCAGCATATCGCGGCGAAGAGCAAGAGATTCCGTGGGCGAGGTTTCGGCGTTGGTCATGGCAGGTGTCCCGCGAGGGCAAGAAGTCCGGTGGTCTCGGGCAACCCGAACATCATGTTGGCGTTTTGCACCGCCTGCCCGGCCGCGCCCTTGACCAGGTTGTCGATGGCCGCGATGGAAACCACAACGCCGCGTTTGGCGTCGGCGCTGGCGCCCATCAAAACACGATTGGTGCCGACCACGGCGCGCAGGCGAACCTCGTCGGGCGTCACGACGTGAATGAACGGCTTGCCTTCGGCGAAGCTGGCGATGGCCTGCTTCACCGCCTGCGCTGGATCGGAACCACCCGCGCCGGCGCGCAAGCGGCAGTAGGCGGTAGCCAGGATTCCTCGCCGAATCGGCAGAAGGTGCGGCGTAAAAGTCACCTTGGCGCCCGGAGCGCCGCCCAGGGCAAGCATGCGTTCGATCTCGGGCTGGTGCTGGTGGCGCAGCACCCGGTAGGCGCGAAAATCATCCGCGAGCTCCGAAAACGAGTAGTCCTCGGAAGCCTTGCGGCCAGCGCCGGTCGTACCGCTTTTTGCGTCGATGAAGATGGGGTCGGGCTCGATCAAACCAGCGCGCAAGAGCGGCAGCACCGACAGCGCTGACGCCGTCGGATAGCAGCCGGGATTGGAAACCAGCTTGGCGCCCCGCAGCCGCGCGGGCATGTCAGCAGCCTCGGGCATAGAGTAGACCGCCTCCCGAAGCAGATCCGGTTGCCCGTGCTCGAAGCCGTACCACAAGGGATACTCGTCGGCGGCCAGTCGAAAGGCGCCGGACAAATCGACGACGCGCGTTCCCGCCGCCAGAGCCACCGGCGCCAGGCCAATCGACGCTTCGGCCGGCGTGCAGAAGAAAACCACGTCGAGGGTCTTGAAGCTCTCCTGCCCCGCCGCGTGCGACAGGCAGGTCAGATCCGCCGCAGCCCCGCTCACCGCCACGAACTGGCCAAGGCGCTTGCCCTGCCACTTGTCCGTCGTCACCAGGGACAGGGTGAACGAGGGATGCACGGCCAAGATGCGCGCCAGCTCCATCCCCGAATAGCCGGAGACGCCAACGATGCCTGCGCGCAATTCTTGATGGGAACCCTGGGAGGGTTTCCATTCCCTCCCGCGATGGTCCGCCGCCAGCGTAGCTGGCGGGCTCCCCACGCGATTTGAAACGTCACTCATGCGCGGAACTTGTCACACAGGCAGCCGCAAGATCAATCACCCCGTGTGGCCAAATCCACCTTCGCCGCGGTTGGTTTGCGACAATTCCGCAACTTCCTCGACCTTGGCCTGGACCACAGGCGCAATCACCATCTGCGCGACGCGATCACCCGGCGCGATGGTGTGCGCCTCCTGGCCCAGGTTGACCAGCAAAACGATGATCTCGCCGCGGTAGTCGCTGTCGATGGTTCCCGGCGCGTTCACCACCGTCACGCCGTGGCGCAAGGCCATACCCGACCGCGGCCGCACCTGCGCTTCGTAGCCATGTGGAAGCTCCATCGACCACCCGGTGGGCACGCCAAGGCGCTGGCCGGGCGCGACGGTAATCGGCCCGTCCGCGGCCGACGCCAAATCCATCCCCGCCGCGCCTTCGGTCATGTAGCGCGGAAGAACAGCCGCAGGGCGCAGCCGACGAAATCGGATGCTTGGAAGTGAATGCAAGGTGCTTTGAGAATACCCGCTCTATCGACCATCGACCAGCACGACGATCTCTCCAGCACAGAGGTGAAACCGCCATCCGGGAGAGCGGCGCTCGGCTTCTGCGGGCTAGCGCCGGGGCTGCCCCTCGGCGGCCGCATGCCAACGGCCGCGCGGACGCGTCCATGGCACGCTCGGCAGCCGGGTCCCTAAGCGACCGGAGGACCGGTCGCGGGCCCTGTCCCGACTCGCTGGCAACCGAGCGCGGACGCTCGGTGCGCTCGTCTACGCCGCCTCGAAGCACCCCCGGCCGCCCGCACGCCGAGCTTGCATCGGGCTCCCATCGAACGCACGTACCGACGACCTTCGTGATCCAGTGCCAAACGGCCTACCCAGTCTTCTCCTCTACGATTGCTCGAAGAGCCGCTGCGATATGGTCGTAGGCTTCTTCTTCGTGTGGAAGCAGCACTACCGGCAGTACTTTTTGATCCTTCTTCGGCAGCAGTTGAAGCTTTGCAAACGGTGCGCGTCCCCATTGACATGGCCGTACGATGATTGGAATGACTCGCGCTTCGCCGCGGTTGTGTCTCGCGACAGCCTCCTGCATTTCCTCCTTGTAGCAGTAGTCAGAGTTGAGAAAATCAATGCTCACCATCAGGATTACCACATCCGCTTTCGCTAGCTTATCTGTGACCTGGCGAGACAAGCACCGTAGTCAAGCTCGGCGCGCGGGCGGGCGGGGACGACTCCGCGGCGGCGTAGGCGAGCGCCCCGAGCGTTTTCGCTCGGGTGCAAGCGAGCCGGGACAGGGGCCCGCGACCGGTCCTCCGGTCGCGTAAGGACCCGGCTGCCGAGCGTGCCATGGACGCGCGAAGCGCGGCCGTTGGCATGCGGCCGCCGAGGGGGCGTCCCCGGCATTAGCCCGCAACGGCCGAGCGCCGCTCTCCCGGATACCTCGTCGATTGCGAGTTCCTGGCGCTGGATGCGCTCGACTAGAACTTCAGGTTCTTTCGAATGCGCGCCAGTGGCTCGTCAAAGTTGGGCACGAATTCACGTCCGGTCACGAGCTCGAAAAGCGCCATGTAGCGGCGGGACGCCTCGCAGCGAACCTCGTCGGTGAGCGGCGGCGGCGGTCCATCGCCGGTGTAGCCTTGGTTGGCCAGCGCGTGACGAACGTATTCCTTGTCGAGGCCGCGCGGCTCCTCGCCGCGGTCGAAGCGCGCTTGGTAGTCGTCGGCGTACCAGTAGCGCGAGCTGTCCGGGGTGTGAACCTCGTCGACGAAGCACAGACTGCCGTCACGGCGGCGGCCGATTTCGTACTTGGTGTCGACCAGGATCAGCCCGCGCTGCGATGCCAGGCTTTGGCCGAAGGCGAACACGCGTGCGCACATCTCGGCCGCGCGGTCGAATTCCGCCAGCATCAGCGCGCCACTGGCCAGCACCTCGTCGCGCGAAACCGACTGGTCGTGTCCGCCTTTCTCGGCCTTGGTCGAAGGCGTAAGGATTGGACGATCCAGCTTCTGATTCTTGCGCATGCCTTCGGGCAAATCGTGCCCACAGAAGCGACGTGCGCCGTGCGAGTAGTGATACCAGATCGACGTGGTGGTCACGCCCGTCACATAGGACCGCATGACGAACTCGACCGGGATGATTTCGCACTCGGTGGCGATCATCACCGTCGGGTCGGGAACCTCGAGCACGTGGTTCGAGGCCAGATGCTTGGTGACCTCGAACCAGTACGCCGCGATCTGATTCAAGACCTGGCCCTTGAACGGAATGGTTCCCAGCACGACATCGAAGGCGCTGATCCGGTCGGTCACTACGATGATGCGCCGGTTGTCCTTGATGTAGCAATCCCGGACCTTGCCGGCGTATTTCTTCCCGAGCACCGGAAAATCGGTGGTTTCCAGGGTCTTGGCAAGCTGGGCTTTGATGAGATCGTCTGAAATCATGATGCTACGTCTCCCTCGTACTCACGGTTCTTGGTCGCGAAGCGCACGGTCAATGATCGTGCCACTCCAGCGCAGGTGATGCCGCAAATCGAATGCCTGATCGAGATCGCTTGGCGTTAGCCGCCCAGCGATTTCCGGATCGGCACCCAGGCGGGCCCGGAAACTCGGCGGCGCCCCCGTGCCCAGCTCGGCCGCCGCGGCCAGGGCGTGCTTCTGCACCATCTCGTAGGCCGTCTGGCGCGGCAGACCGGTGCGCACCAGGGCCAGCATGACGCCTTCGCTGAAATACAGGCCGCCCGTGTGATCGAGGTTCTTGCGCATGCGCTCGGCATTCACCACCAAGCCCTCGACAAGCCCCGCCGCTCGGCGAACCATGAAATCCGCGATGCCCGTCGCATCGGGACCGATGACCCGCTCGACCGACGAGTGCGAAATGTCGCGCTCGTGCCACAGCGCCACGTTTTCTACGGCCGCATCGCCGTAGGAGCGCAGCAGGCGCGCAAGTCCACACAGGTTCTCGGAGAGAATCGGGTTCTTCTTGTGGGGCATGGCCGACGATCCCTTCTGGCCCTTGCCAAAAGCCTCGCTCGCCTCGCCCACCTCGGTGCGTTGCCAGTGACGAACGGTCAGCGCGAGGCGCTCGACCGCTGTTCCGAGTCGCGCCAGGGCCTGGAAATAGCCGGCGTGACGGTCGCGCGCGACGATCTGGGTCGGAACCACTTCCGGCCGCAGGCCCAGCGAGGCCAGGGCGCGGGTCTCGATCTCCGGGCTCAAATTCGCGTAGGTGCCAACCGCCCCGGCGATCTTGCCCACCGAAACCTCATCGCGTGCCGCAATGAAAGCCTTCCGCGCTCGGCCCACCTCGGCAAAGAAGCCGGCGAACACCAGGCCCGCGACGATGGGCTCGGCGTGAATGCCGTGCGAACGCCCAATCATGACTGTCTCGCGGTGTTCGTCAGCCTTGCGCGCTAGGGCCGCGCGCAGCTGATCCACACCAGCCAGAATTTCGTCCGCCGCTTCCCGCATCAGGATGGCGAACGCGGCATCGAGAACATCCGACGACGTCATGCCCAGGTGCAGCCAGCGCGCACTTACGCCAGCCAGCTCTTCCACGTGGGTCAGAAAGGCGATGACGTCATGACGGGTGCGCTCCTCGTGCTCCAGGATGCGCTTGGCGTCCAGCTTTCCACTGGCCTTCGACCCTACCTCGGCCGCGGTTCCAGCCGGCACCAGCCCGGCGGCCTCCATGGCCTGGCACGCAGCCAACTCGACCTTCAGCCAGGTTTCGTAGCGGCGGCCATCGGACCAAATGGTGGCCAAAACGGGGCGCGTATATCTGTCGATCATGTCGTCGATCCTGTTTTCGGGCTCCGCGTTCCGGTTTGCTCGGCGCAGGACCAAATGCGGAAGGCGTGGTTCTAGCGGAAGTGCCGACCCTATTCAATGCCTTGCGCGGGTCTCATCGGCCGCCGGCCATGGGGATGGTGCCCGTTCCCACCAGAATGGTCAGAATTCCAAACACCACGAAGATGACGACCTTGATCGTGGTCGCGTCAAGGAGGCGCAAGGCACGATTCCCAGCTTTCGCGCGCGGCCTTGTCAGCCACTGCAAAACCGCGGTCGCGATCAGGATCGCCCCAGCGATGACAAAGAACTTGTGTCCGTACGCCGCTATGTTGTTCATCGTGCCTCTCTCGCCAGGCGCTGGTAGAGGGTCCAAAGTTGTCGAGTGACCGGGCCCGGTCGGCCGTCTCCGACCGCCGTCCCATCCACCGTGGTCACCGGCAAGATCCCACGAACCGCACTGGTAAGGAAGACCTCGTCGGCATCCTGCATGCTTTGCGGCGCCAGGAAGGAAACCTCGCGCACTTCGATGCCGGCGCCTCGCGCAAGCTCAAGCACCTTTCCGCGGGTGACGCCATCCAAGATGCCGACGTCGATGGCCGGGGTCTCGATGGAGCCGCTTCTGACCACGAAGACGTTGCTGGTGGCACCCTCCGCAACGCTGCCATTGCCTGCGCACAGGATGGCTTCGTTCACGCCGGGCCAGCGTCTCCTGGCCTCCGCGATGGCCAGGACGCTGCCCAAGTAGTTTCCCGATTTCACGGTCGGGGCCACACCCGAAGGCGCTGTGCGCGTGGCTTTCACCAATGCCACGGCCACGCCGGTCTCAAGCATTTCGACGGTGGGAGCCCCGAGCGGCTGCACGATCACGATGAGCTGGGGCGCGCCCGCTGTCGCGGGATCCAGGTCGATACTGCCCGCGCCGCGCGTGACCATCACCCGAATGCGCGCGTCCTTCTCGTCGGCCGCCGCGATGGTTTCGCGAATGGCCTTTTCCACCTGCGCGCGCGGCGGCGGCGTCAGATAGAGGCGGCCCGCCGAGCGCTCCAGTCGATCCAGGTGCTCGGATAGAAAGAGCAGGCGGCGATCGATGAGTGCGATGGTCTCGTACACGCTATCGCCAAAGAGAAAGCCTCGGTCGAATACGGAAACCAAGGCCGCTTCCGGTTCTCGCGGCTGGCCGTCTATGTAGACACGAATTGACATGGGACTCGGGTCGGACGAAGCTAGTATAGAGAAGGCAGGTAAGCCACAGTGCCGTTACGTCGGGAGAGAGGGAGACTTTGAATATTCTCCGGGTTCGATGTCGAAGCGCGGAAGACTTTCGCAGCCTCTACAACACCGATCATCCCGACGGAGTCATTTTCTGCCCGACCACGACCGAGGTTCCAGTGGAGGCCAAGGTGGTGGTCGAGCTTGCGTGCAAAGGTCTGCCCAACAAGGTCTTGCTTCGCGGCGTGGTGATGTCGTGGCGGCCCGCGCTGCCCCGCCTACGCATCCGGGCCGGGGCACTCGTCCGCTTCGCGGCCGATGAAGCCGCAAAGCGCGACTTCATCGTGCAAACATTGATGGGCGCGCGCCCGGCCCCACGAAAGCGAAGGCACACGCGCATCCCAGTCGGATTGGCGGTCAGGGTGCGCATCGGCAACGACCCCGACGCCGTTGAGGGCGAGTTGCGCGAGATCAGTGTCAGCGGCTGCCTTTTCGCGACCCGCATCCAGCCCGCCATCGGCACCGACGTCATCGTCGACATCGTTCCACCTGGCGGGGTCGCCCCCATGTCCATTTCCGGTCGCGTCCTTTATCACGCGGGACCCAGCCAAACCGGGGTCAAATTCATGTTTCGCGAGGGCGGCGGTTCTCGCCGCTTGCGCGAATTGGTTCGTCGTTTCAAGCTCTCGTAGATTTTTACTGGCCAAGTCCGCATGGGCGCGGACTATAATCCGGTCCCCTTCAGATGAACGACGCATTATCACTCGATGCAAAAGGGATGGCCGAGCCACTGCCGCTCGAAACCGTCATTGGTGGTCGATTCCAGATCCAGTCCTTTGTTTGCGCAGAGGCTGGAACGGAACTCTACCAAGCCCTTGACACGCGCGACAAGGCGCCGGCCCTGTTGAGGCTGTTCCAGTGCCCGGCCTCCGCTCGGACCATGCTCGAGAGCGACCTCACCCATGCCGCGGGCATCACGCACAAGAACCTTTGCGCGCTGCTGGCCTGGGGTTATGAGGGCAATCGCGTCTACCTGGCCACCGAGCCGCCGGACGGGGCGACGCTGCGGCAAATCGTCGATTCACGAAAAACCCAGAATAAGGTAGTCGGGCTCGATCATGCCCACGTGCTGCTCGGCCACGCCGCCAACGGAATCGAGGCCGCCTACCCGCAGGTCTGTCATGGTGGCGTCCATCCGGGCGCTATCCGTTTGGGCAGCTCCGGACGGGTCAAGGTTGCCAATCTGGGCCTCACCCGCGCCCTGCCCGCGCTCGCCCATACCGACATGCCCGAAGGCTCCGCCGCCAGTCCCTACCTCGCGCCAGAGGTGGTGGCCGGCGCCGCGCCCTCCCCGGCCGCCGATGTTTTCTCGCTGACGGCGGTTCTCTATGAGCTCGTCACCGGCCACGCGCCGACCGCGCCGAATTGGCCCGCGAGCCAGGTCAATAGCGAGCTGCCCAAAGGCATCGACAAGATCATCGACCGCGGATTGGCGTCCTTGCCTGAGACCCGCTTTGCCCGTCCCTCGCAACTCATCGCCGAAGTAGGCACTCTCCTCTCCAACCACGCCGCGCCCAAGAAAGATCCGGCTCTGGCAACGCCACGCCTGACCCTGGGCAAGTCGTTTAGCGTTTCCGATGCCGTCCGGATTTCCGAGGAGTACGAGCGCTGGCTGATTCAGAAGGACAATCTCGATTTCGGTCCGTTCTCCCTGGCCCAGGTCATGGCGCAAATGGAGAAAGGGGTTTTCTCGGCGGACAACTTCATCGTCGACGCCGATTCGGGCGACAGGCAGAAGATCAAAGAGCATCCCCAGCTGGCCGAGTTCGCGCGCGTGGTCGAGCGTAAGCTCGAGGCGCAACGGCGCACCCGCGCCGAGGCCGTTCACGAGCACACTGAACGCCGCAAGGGGCGTTGGACCATCCTCATTATTGGTCTCGCCGTTCTCGGAGTTGCCGGTGGCATGACCCTCTTCTTGAGGAACCGCAAGGCACAAGAGAGCGATGTCCTCGCCTCGCGCGTGAGCGAAGCCGACGTCGACAAGTTCCTAAGCGGCGTCAAGGTCGAATTCGCCCAGCCCAAGCACGTCGGCGGCGGTGGCAAGCGACGTTCAGGCGGGGGTATCTCCGGCCGCGCCGAGGACTTCAACAACGCCATGGACTATGGCGATGTCAGCAAAGACGGCGGCGACGCCATCCTCGACGAGGGCACCATCGACCGCGTGATGCGCTCCAACTACCGCAAGATCGTTCCCTGTGCGATGCAAAGCGGTGCTCGCACCGTCGAGATCGACTTCGTCGTGCAGCCGACCGGCCGCGTGAGGGCGGTTCAAGTCAACGGCCAGCGCTCGGGTTCCATGCCAGTTTGCATCTTGAACCAGATGCAGTCCTTCGGTTTCCCCCAGTACAAGGGCAAGAACACGATCGCCAGCTGGTCGATGTCGTTTAGATAGAGTTCGCAGAGACGAGGGGAGAGGTCACGGAGCTTGTCTCCGGTCGCTGTGCCCTCCCCGCCCTGCGGGCTCTCTATGGTCAGCGGCTGAAGCCGGCGCCGTGGTCTTTGGTGTCTTGGGCGGCTCTTATGCGCAGGCCGAGCAGGAGATCATAGGTGAACCAAAAGCGCTCGGCCTTGGTGGTTTCTAGGCAGAGGGCACTGTCGCGCAGCTCGATCTTGACGACCTTGCCCACCTGAATCGTCTCTCCTGGACCCGAAACGAGGAACGACGCGTCCCGATCGTCAGGGATAGCAACGGCGTCGCTCGCAACTTTCAGTCCTTCGGCTCCCAGGGCGTAGAGGAGTGTTTCCTTCGTCATGGGCGCAGTCTACACCGGCCGCAGCGCTTCGCATGCACGGGCGATCGCATCCGGCAAATCGCTCGCGATGAGGTTGCCCGACCCTAGCTCGCGCGAAGCCTCTTCGGCCGACGCACCGTGCAAAAAAACCCCAGCGCAGGCCGCGTCGACGGCGGTCAACCCCTGCGCCAGCCAGGCGCCGATGGTTCCAGAAAGGACATCCCCGCTGCCTGCCGTGCCGAGCGACGCATTGGCCGTCGGGTTCACATAGGCCGTACCGTCGGGAACCGCAACGATGGTCCGCGCCCCCTTGAGGACGACCACGGCCCGCGACTGAGCTGCCAGCCGACGGGCAAGCCCGAGCCGGTCTTTCGCCACCTCGGCAATTGTCATGCCGCAAAGCCGTGCCATCTCGCCCGGATGGGGCGTGAGAATGCGTGGGCCAGCCGCGCTCGCAAAAACAGCCGCGGCCTCCGTGCCTAGGAGATTGAGGGCATCGGCGTCGACGACCATCGGGATGCTCAACTCGGCCACCAGCTTGCGCACGAGCTCCGCCATACCGGGGCCCGTGGGGATGCCGGGGCCGAGGACCGCGGCTTTCATGCGCGCCGCCTGCGCCACGAGCGTGGCAAGGCTGTTTGCATCTGCAGCCTCGCCTTGGGAGTAGCAAGAGGTCATCTCGGACACCACCTTGGCATCGAGCGCTGCTTGCGCCGAGCCGGTGGTCGCGATGGTGACGAGCCCGACCCCGGTGCGCAGGGCCGAGCGCGCCACGAGCAAGGCCGCCCCGGTCTTGCCGACCGAGCCGGCGACGACCAGCAAATGCCCCGCAGTGCCCTTGTGCCCCGTCGGACTGCGAACCGGAAGCAGGCGGGCGATGTCCTCTCGCTCCAGCCAGTGACAGAGCGGGCCCTGTTCGAGAGCTGCAGAGAGGACGCTCTCGGGCGCTACCCCCAAGTCCACGACGTGGATCGCGCCCACCGGGGCATTGGCGTCAAGAACGAGCCCAAGCTTCCTGCACGCCATGGTAGCGGTGATATGCGCCTGCACGACACAGCCATGCACCGCTGCCGTGTCCGCATCGAGCCCGGATGGAATGTCCACCGACACGCGCAAGGCGTCCGTGGCGTTCATGCCAGCGATGGCGGCCGCAGGCGCACCCGTGATTTGCGAGCGCAATCCCGTGCCGAAGAGCGCATCGACCACCACCGCGGCGCCGGCCAGGCGCGACTGCCAAACCTCAGCCCTGCTCTCCGATGACAGATCCTGGATGCAGTCCGCGCTGAGTGCGCCCAAGACCTTGGCAAAGACGGCGGCATCGCCGGTCACCTTCTCGCGTGGCAGGGCCAGCAAGACACGCACATTCGCTCCCCGGCGCAGGAGGTGCCTTGCAATCACCAACCCGTCGCCGCCATTCTGTCCAGCCCCGCACACGATGCGCACATTCAATCCCACAAGCCGCGGTCTTTCTCGCGCGATGATGTCTGCCACGCCACGACCCGCATTTTCCATCAGCACCAGACCGGGCAGGCCCAGCTTTTCGATCACGGCGCGATCTATGGCCCGCATCTGGGCCGTTGCAAGCAGGAGTGCCATAGCGGCGATCTTACCCGCGATGTGCTCCGCGCACACCTTCGTCGATGGCCTTGCGCATATCGAGCACCGCGCGCTCCATGCCTACCATGACCGCACGCGCGACCACCGCGTGCCCGATGCTCATTTCCTCGAGATTCGCAAGGCCTGCAACCGGGCCCACGTTGGCGTAGTCCAGCCCGTGGCCGGCTGCCAGACGCAGCCCCGTATCCACCACGATTCGTCCAGCCTTCTCCAGGCGCGCCAGCTCGCGGCTTGCCTCGGATGTTCCGACCTTGGCGTGGCAGTAGTCCCCGGTGTGCAGCTCAGCCTGGGTCGCGCCCAGATCCACGCAAGCACGTGCCATGTCCTCCTCGGGATCGATGAACAAGCTGACCCCGATGTTGGCGTCGCGCAGCCTGCGCACGGCCATGCCAATCTCTGTGGCGCGCCCGCGCAGGTCGAGGCCGCCCTCGGTGGTGCGCTCTTCGCGCTTTTCGGGCACCAGCGTGCACATGTCGGGCCCCACCTGCAGCGCGATGTCGATAATCGACGGCACCACGGCCATCTCCAGGTTCAGGTCACCGCTCACGGTCTGGCGCAGAATACGCACATCGCGTTCTTGAATGTGCCGGCGATCCTCGCGCAGGTGTACGGCAATGCCGTCCACGCCACAGAGCTCGCAGATGCTGGCGGCCGTGACGGGATCGGGGTAAATGGTGTCGCGCTGCTGGCGCAGGGTCGCAACGTGGTCAACATTGATGAAAAGACGGACCATGTGAGCTTCCTCAAAGACGGCTGGCACTAGGCTTGCGCCAAGGCCTTGCGCAAACACTCGGCGATATCCTCGGCGAAGGCGCGGATGGTGGGTTCGTCCGTGCCTTCGATCATGACCCGCGCCTTGGCCTCCGTGCCCGAGTAACGGACCAGCACCCGCCCTTCATGCCCCAGCGTCTTTTCGACTTTCGCAATGGCGGCCTGCACGGCGGGCAGGCTGTCGATGGGTAGCTTGCGCGCCACCGGAAAGTTGAGCAGGACCTGGGGATAGCGGGTCATCAGCTTCGCCAAATCGGAAAGGCTGCGCCCCTCTTGCACCATCACGGACAGCACCTGCAGCGCCGCCAGCAAACCATCCCCGGTGGTGGATTCTTCCAGAAAGACGATGTGGCCCGACTGCTCGCCACCGAACACGTAGCCACCTTCGCGCATGGCCTCGACGACGTAGCGGTCGCCGACCGCCGCACGCAACAGCTTGCCCTGTTTGGCGGCCAACGCGCGTTCGAGGCCCAGGTTGGACATCACGGTCGACACCACGGTGTTGCCGCGAAGCTTGCCCTGCGCGATGAAACGTGTACCGAGGATGGCCAAGATCGAGTCGCCGTCGACGATCTCGCCGCGCTCGTCGGTCAGGATCACGCGGTCGGCGTCGCCATCGAGAGCGATGCCGATGGCCGCCTTGGTCCGCCTGACTTCAACGGCGGCCTTTTCGGGATGGAGAGCGCCGCAGTCGTCGTTGATGTTGCGCCCGTCGGGCTCGACCGCCAAGGCGCTAACCTCCGCGCCCAGTTCTTCGAACACCTGCGGCGCGGCTCGATAGGCGGCGCCGTTCGCGCAATCCACCACGATGCGCATGCCGTCGAGGGTGCGATCCTTGGGAAAGGTGTGCTTGATGAACTGCACGTAGCGGCCTTCGGCGTCGTCGAGGCGAACCGCCTTGCCGATGCGCGGCTCTGGCCCGGGCGTCAAGGGTTCGGGGTTGACGATGCGCCGCTCGATTTCGAGCTCGATGTCGTCTGCCAGCTTGAAGCCGTCCGGGCCGAATATTTTGATGCCATTGTCCTGAAACGGGTTGTGGGACGCGCTGATGACCACGCCAGCGTCGGCGCGCATGCTGGAGGTGATGAAAGCAATGGCCGGGGTCGGCAGCGGCCCGACCAGCATGACGTCCGCGCCGGCCGAGACGATGCCCGCTTCGAGGGCGCTTTCGAACATGTAGCCGGACAGGCGAGTGTCCTTGCCGATCACGATCCGACAACGCTTGCCGCGCTGGCGAAAGTGCTCGGCGACGGAGCGGCCGAGCGCCAAGGCCATTTCGGCGGTCATGGGGTGTTGGTTGGCGACACCGCGAATGCCATCGGTGCCGAAGAGTCTTCGTACGGAACTAGGCTCAGCCATTTGGCTGGCCATTGTAGCTGGCGAGGCGAGCGCTTGAAATAGCTTCGGCCACTTTGACCACGTCACGCATCTCATGCACATCGTGAACCCTGACCACGGCAGCCCCGCCAAGAATCGCCGCGGTCACGGCCGCGGCCGTGCCAAACGCCCGATCTGCCACCGGCCGCCCGGTCAAATCGCCGATGAACCGCTTGCGCGACACCCCGACCATGAGGGGGACGCCAAGGCGGTCGCGCAGCGAGGGAAGATGGGCGAGCAAGGTGAGGTTGTGGTTCAGTGTCTTGCCGAAACCGATGCCAGGATCGGCCCAGATCTCGGTGCAACCCGATGTCCGTGCAGCAGCGATGCGCAAGCCAAGCTCCGCCGTCACCTCGGCTACCACGTCGTCGAAATGCACGTCTTCCATCATGGTGGCGGGGTGGCCGCGCAAGTGCCCGACGACGACGCCGGCCTTGGCCCGGGCCGCCACTTCGAGGATAGCGGGTTCGAGCAAGCCACCCGAAACGTCGTTGACGAGGCTGGCCCCGGCGGCAAGCGCGGCGCGAGCCGTCCCTGCCTTGTAGGTGTCGATGGAAATCCGTGCGCGCTCGCCGAGCTTGCTCGCCAGGTGCTCAATGACCGGAACCACCCGGCGGATCTCTTCGCCCTCGGGCACGGAGGCGGCGTGAGGCCGCGTGGATTCGCCGCCAACGTCAATCCAGTCGGCCCCGGCAAGGGCCATGGCCAGCCCGGCCGCGACTGCGCTTTCAACCGAGGCAAAGCGTCCCCCGTCGGAAAACGAGTCAGGTGTGAGGTTGAGGATTCCGGCGATGACGACCGGCATGGCGCCGCGACCGCGGCTACGCCTTTTCAGGCGTGGGTGGAACAATCGGGTAGTTGGTCGACGAGGTGCCCGAGCCTTCAGCACGCTGCGCCTTGAGCTGCTCCGAGCTCTTGGACAGGCTCGGAAAGGTGGCCACCGGCGGCGTGTTGTCGAGCTTTCCGCCCGCGAACAATACGTCGATGTCAGCGGCGTCCAGGGTTTCGCGCTCCAAGAGCGCCTCGGCCAGGACCTTGAGCTTGTCGAGGTTTGACATCACGACCTTCTTGGCGCGCTCGTAGTTCTCCATCACGATGCGCTTGATCTCGCTGTCGATCTCGAGCGCGGTCTGCTCGCTGTATTCCTTATGCTGGGCGAAGTCACGGCCCAGAAAAACCATCTCGTCGTTGCGCGAAAAATTGAGCGGCCCCATCTTTTCCGACATGCCCCACTCGCAAACCATCTTGCGCGCCAGATCGGTGGCGGTGTGGATGTCGTTCGAGGCGCCGGTGGTGATTTGCCCGAAGATGATCTCCTCGGCGACCCGGCCGCCCATGGCCACGGCGATCTGATCGTTGGCCAGATCCTTCGACACGTTCAGGCGATCCTCGACGGGCAGCTGCTGGGTTAGCCCCAGGGCGCGACCGCGCGGAATGATGGTGACCTTGTGGATGGGGTCCGAGCCCTTCATCATCTTGCCCACCAGGGCGTGGCCGCCCTCGTGGAAGGCCGTCACGCGCTTGTCCTTGTCGCTGATGATGAGCGATCGGCGCTCGGGACCCATGAGGACTTTGTCCTTGGCTTGCTCGAAATCGTGCCGATCGAGCGAATCCTTGTCGTTGCGGGCAGCCAGCAAAGCGGCCTCGTTGACTAGGTTTTCCAGATCCGCGCCGGAGAAGCCCGGGGTTCCGCGAGCCACCAGCTCGAGGTCCACGTTGGCCGCCATGGGGGTCTTCTTGGTGTGAACCTTGAGGATTCCCGTACGCCCCTTCACGTCGGGCTGGGGCACCACAATGCGACGATCGAAGCGGCCGGGCCGCAGGAGCGCCGGGTCGAGAACATCGGGCCGATTGGTGGCCGCGATCAAGATGACGCCATCGTTGGATTCGAAGCCGTCCATCTCGACCAGGAGCTGGTTCAGTGTCTGCTCGCGTTCGTCATGACCGCCGCCAAGGCCGGCGCCGCGGTGGCGGCCGACGGCATCGATCTCGTCGATGAAGATGATGCAAGGTGCGTTTTTCTTGCCTTGCTCGAACAGATCGCGCACGCGGCTGGCGCCGACGCCCACGAACATCTCGACGAAGTCCGAACCCGAAATGGAGTAGAAAGGCACCCCGGCCTCACCAGCGATGGCGCGCGCAAGCAACGTCTTGCCCGTCCCAGGCGGGCCCATCATGAGCACGCCCTTGGGGATGCGACCGCCGAGGCGCGTGAACTTCTTCGGATCCTTGAGGAAGGCGATGATCTCCTCGACCTCGTCCTTGGCCTCCTCGATGCCGGCCACGTCGGCGAAGGTCACCTTCTTCTGGTTCTCGGACAAGAGCTTGGCCTTCGACTTGCCGAAGCTCATGGCCTTGCCGCCGCCGACCTGCAGTTGGCGCATGAAGAGCAAGAACACGACCGCAACCACAAGAATCGGCAGCCAGGTGATGAGGATCTGCTGCCAGAAACCACCCTCGCTCTCACGCACGATCTTGTACGTGATACCGGCCTTGTTCAGCTTCTCGAGGATCTGTTCCCCGATGAAGCCCGTGGTGACGAATGGCTCGTCGTTCTTCTTCAAGGCCCCGCGAAATTCGGCGTGGTTGCCGTTCATGCGGATCTCCAGCGGCGGCGCTGGCTTGAAGTCGCCCGGCGACTTCTCGACCTTCTGGATGAACTCCGAGAAGGTCAAGGGTTGCTCGACTTGCCGTGGGTTGATGAGCTGCCAGACGACGATGAAGGCGAAGATCATCATCACCCAGACCAGTACGGTTTTGTGGCTGTTGCGCACCAAGTTTCCTTACGCGGAGGTTGTACTCAAGATATTGACACCAAAAGGGGATCCGTCAACGCAACACATGGACATGGATCCAGTCTTGCGTCGTCTCGTCGGGACGTCCCAATTGCGACGGCCGCAGACCAGGAACGTACAAAATGGCCCCCGAAGCATCGCAAAGCACGGGAAGAAGTGCCCTGTCCTGCCTGGGAATCTTGGCGTCGATGAGCAAATCGGAGAGCTTGCGCGTGCCGCAGCCACCCCGCGGCGCCATGCGATCGCCGGCACGCAGGGAGCGCACGCGCAGCGGCCATCTCACCTTCGCGGTGTCGAAACAGGCTGCGTTTCCACCTGGCGCCACACCCGTGCACGCGGGCACGATCTCCAAACCGGGGGACGGAGACGCGAAGACTCGATAAAGCCCTGGCCCAAGCACGAGACTCTCTTCCCCTGCCCTGGCTGTGCCGAGCTTTCGCGACAGCCACGAGACCTTCCCGTAACGAACCGAGAGCTCGCCATTGGGGACTGTCATGGTCCGCGTTCCGTGTCCGTCACGCATCCAGCGATCCACAGTGTGAACGGCCGGTCTAGACAAGTAAAGTTCCGGGGGCAATGCTCGCCGCCAGAGCCCCGCATCCTTGTCCCTCGCCTCGCGAGCCAGGGCCAAGAGCGCCTCGACGACGCGTGGATTCTCCCGGGCTAGCATGGGTAAGACGTCATGACGAATACGCGAGCGGGCGTAGCGGCGGTTGGCGTTGGAGGGATCCTCCACGAATGCCAGCTTGCGCTTGGCCAAGTAAGCCAGAATTTGCGCGCGCCTGACGTCGAGCAAGGGTCGAATGAACAATCCGCGCCGATACGGAATTCCGGCCAGCCCGGCCACGCCTGTCCCGCGCACAATACGGAAAAGCACCGTCTCGGCCTGGTCGTCGGCGGTGTGGCCAAGGGCGATCTTCGTGCAACCGAGCTGGCTGGCGGCGTTCTCCAGCGCGGCCAGGCGCACATTCCGCGCGGCCTCTTGCCCCGAGATGTGGGCCTTGCGAGCACGGCCCACATCCACTTCCAACACTTCGCACGCAATCCCCATTTCCTGACACCGCCGCCGGACCTCACGCGCCTCCGCGGTCGATTCGGGTCGCAAGCGGTGATCCACACAGGCCGCCGCCAGGCTGATGCCGAGGCGTGGGGCGATCTTGGCCAGCCCGTGCAGAAGTGCGGTCGAATCAGGACCGCCCGACACAGCGACCAGCAAGCGATCCCCCTTGATCACCAGACTTCGTTCGCGAATCGTGGCAAGGATGCGAGAAAGCACCACGGGATCCTAGCAGCCGCTCGGGGCGCGTGGGGATGGTTGAGCTTTGCTCAACCATCCCCCTCGCGGGAGGCGCGGAACCCTTTGAGGGTTTCGCATTGGCAACGGCTAGGCACCCAAGGCGCGCGCGATGAAATAGGCTACGGCGCTGATGGCGGCCGATGCCGGGATGGTGAAGATCCAGGCCCACACGATTCGCCCTGCGACCCCCCAGCGGACCTTGCCAGGGCTGGAGGTCGAGCCCACGCCGACGATGGCCCCAGTAATGGTGTGGGTTGTGGAAACCGGGATCCCCATCATGGTGGCCAGGAAGATGGCGATCGAACCACCGGTTTCGGCGCAGAAACCGCCAAACGGACGCAGCTTGGTCAGCCGCATGCCCATGGTCTTGACGATGCGCCAGCCTCCCGACATGGTGCCAAGCCCCATGGCCAGATAGCAGCCGAAGACGATCCATTTTGGTATTTCGTGGCCCCCGGGAAAGTGACTGCCGAGGTATCCTTGGGAATAGAGGAGCACCACGATGATGCCCATGGTCTTCTGGGCGTCGTTGCCGCCGTGGTTGAGGCTGAAGGCCGCGGCCGACACGAGTTGCAACCGCCTGAACCAGCGGTCGACCTTGCCCGGATTCATTCTGCGCAAAAGCCACGAACATCCCACCGTCATCAGCGCCGAACCGATGTAGCCGACCACTGGTGAAACGATAATGAACAGCGCCGTGATGCTGATCTTCTGCCAGCCCAAGATGCCGAAGCCCGCCTTGGACACGCCTGCGCCGATGAGGCCGCCCACCAGGGCGTGCGACGAGCTGGAAGGCAGCCCCCACCACCACGTCAACAGGTTCCAGGCGATGGCACCGCTCAGCGCCCCGATGATTACCGACATGTCGACGATATTCGGATCGATGATGCCCTTGCCGATGGTGCCAGCCACGTGAAGCTCGAACACGGCAAAGGCGACGAAATTGAAGAAGGCCGCCCACAGCACGGCCTGGAACGGAGTCAGAACCCGTGTCGAAACCACGGTGGCGATGGAATTGGCCGCGTCGTGGAAGCCGTTGATGTAGTCGAAAATGAATGCGGCAGCGACTACCGCGATGACCAGAACGAGCTTGTGATCCACCGGGCCCCTAGGAGTTCTCGAGGACCACGCCCTCGATGATGTTGGCCACGTCCTCGCAGCGATCCGTGGCCGTCTCCATCAGCTCGAAGATCTCCTTCCACTTGATGACGGCCATGGGATCCTTCTCTTCCTTGAAAAGCTTCGCGATGGCCACGCGAAGCAGGACATCGGCCTCGTTCTCCAGCCGGTTGATCTCCACGCACTTCTCGAGAATCAACTCGGGATGCTTCAAGTTCCGCATCCCGGCCACGGCTTCGCTGATGCGCTCGGAGCCCGACTGCAACACGCGCCCCAAAGCCCAAAGCTCGTTGTTGTGGCCGTCAACCTCGTAGAGCGCCACGCGCTGGGATGCCGCCTCGACGAAGTCCATGACGTCGTCCATCTTCGAAATCAGGCGGAAGATGTCGTTGCGGTCGATGGGTGTGATGAAGACCTTGTGCAGGCGCTCCACCACGTGGTGGGTGATGTGATCGCACTCGTTTTCGATGGCCTTGATCTTGGGGCAGGCTTCCGCGGCAGAAACCTTGCCTTGGGCCATCTCGACGAATGCCCGGCAGCCTTCGACGGTTTTTTGCGCGTGTTTCTCGAAGTCGTCGAAGAAAGATTCTTCCCTGGGCAGAAGTCGCATCTTGGTGGGCTGTATCGCCGAACTACCCAGGCATGTCAATGCCAGAGCCACGCCGAAATCGGGAATGATGCTTGGGCCGTGGCATAGTGGGGCCGTGACCGAATCCAGCAAGAACGAACCCAAGGAGAACCTGGTGGCCCTCTCGCAGTATCGTGCCCGCCTCGCGCGGGGACAGCGCGCGCGCCGGGCCGACGAGCTTTTCGACGCCCCAGATCCGCAAGCCGCCATTCGCGCCCTGCCGCCGGACGAGTTCTACTACGTCATCCACGAGCTCGGTTTTCCGGAGGCGATGGAGATTCTGGTGCAGGGCACGGCCGAGCAGGTGCAGACCGTCCTTGATTTCTCGGTCTGGGATCGCGACCGCGTGGCCCTGGAAAAGTCCGACGAATGGTTGGCCGCCTTGGTCGAGGCCCCGCCCGAGGTCCTAGGGAAATGGGCCCAGGGTATCGATGTCGAGCTTCTAGCGTTGCTCCTGCGCAAGCGCGCGCGCATCTACGACGTCTCTCTGGAGGACGCGCCAGACAATCCCGAAGGCGTGCTGTGGGATTCGCCGGATCGCCTATTCACCCTGGAGCTCATCGGCGAACCAGAGCAGGTTCGGGTCACTCAGCACCTGGTCGACAGCCTCTATCGCTACTCGCCGGTCATGATGCGTCGGTTGTTGGTGGGCATGCGCGCCGAGGACGACGCCGAGCTGGAAGAGACGGCCTACCGCTGGCGTTCGGGCCGCATGGCGGATCTCGGCTTCGTCGACTTCTACGAGGCCCTGATCGCGTACCAAGAGCTGGATCCGACCTCGGTACGCATCGAAGCAAGTCCCGCCCCTAGCCTGCGGCCGCGCGGCGAGCCCATCGACGACATCCATTTGCGCCTGCCTCTGGTCGTGACCGAGAGGCTGTCGGGCAAGACGCCTTTCGCGCGCGCGGTGGGTGGTCTGCAGACGCGCGAGGAAACAGCCGACCTGCACTTCGCGCTGGTCGCCCTGTGCAACCGCGTCCTGGCCGCAGATCGCACCAACCCCAGCGATGAGGACGGCATTCGCTCTTCGCTCGAACGCCTTTCCGCCACCCTGGATATCGCGGTCGAGTTCCTGGCCCGCGGGGATGCCGATCGAGAGAGCGCGGCGGTGCGCACCGTGCCGCTCATCAAGCTGCACCGGCTGGGGGTGAGCCTGATTGGGAAGCTGCGCCGATTGGCGACCGCCTTGGTGGGCAAGAATCCCTTTGCCGTGCTTCGGCCGACCATCGACATCTTCGAGCCCGAGGATGGCGAGATCCTGACCTGCCTGTCGCGCGCTAGACCCGCCTTCCCGAGAAGCCTGGATGCCCCGCCTGCCCCCGGCGAACGCCCCTTCGGGAGCCTTGCGGATCTTGCCACGGCCACCCTTGCGGTCGGACGAGCCGCAGCAGCGGTGGAGATGGTGACTGGGCTGGGAGTTCGGCCACAGCAACTTGTGCCGGAGGCGTTAGAGGCGCTGACCAAGTCGGAGCCTTCTGGCGGCACAAACGTGAGCATCGACCCAACCAGCATTGATACCGGCGTACTCGCACGAACGGTGTTGGTGGCGAAGCTCCTTGGTGATCAGCCGGCCCCCCTGACCGTGCTCCCACGCGGGGCCCTTGAAAAGTTCAAGTTAAACTTTAACTCAGACAGAGAACTCTTGGCCGGCGCTTCACTTCAAGCGACCGAGATCCTTCGACAATCGAGCCGTTCATCGACCCTGGAAGGGCCCAGCCGCGAGGTCGCAGCACGCTGGATTGCGAGCCTCTGTCCGCTCGGCCCGATCCTGGGCCATCCAAGGCCCTAGGCAAGCGCGCGCGCCCATGCCTTGACATTTCCTAGCATATTGCTGTACCTGAGAACCCCTCAAGAAACCGCAACCCTTCGGGAATAAGCCGGCGCGCCCACGGGTTAATGCGCCGGTTAATCGAGCGAGGTAGCAATGGCAGACGTGATGATCAAGGTCGAGAATTTGAGCAAGGAATACGGACCGAACCGCGCCGTGGACCAAGTGTCCTTCAACGTGCGCAAGGGCGAGGTGCTCGGCTTCCTTGGCCCGAACGGCGCAGGCAAGTCCACCACCATGAAGATCCTGACCTGCTTCTTGGCGCCCACCTCGGGTAGCGCTCAGGTCGCGGGCTTCGACGTGTTCGACCAATCCCTGGATGTGCGACAGCACGTGGGATACCTCCCGGAGGACACGCCGCTTTACAAGGACATGAGCGTGCTCGAGCACCTCGAGTTCGCCGCCAACATGCACGGCATGACCGGCGACCGGGTGCACTCGCGCATCAAGGAGATCGGCGGCCGCTGCGGCCTTTCCGACGTGGCCGGGAAGTTGGTGGGCGAGCTGTCCAAGGGCTACCGGCAGCGCGTCGGCCTGGCCCAGGCCATGTTGCACGACCCCGACATCCTCATCCTGGACGAACCGACCAGCGGCCTCGACCCCAACCAGATTGCCGAGATCCGCGCCCTCATCAAGGAGGTCGGCAAGGAAAAGACGGTCATTCTGTCGACCCACATCCTGCCCGAGGTGCAGGCCACCTGCAGCCGCATGCTCATCATCAGCGGCGGCAAGCTGGTTGCCGACGGTACGCCGGACGAATTGCGCGCCCGTGAGAAGGCCACGCGCTACCGCCTGGTCCTAGAGGCCAACGGCGCCGCGCCGGACGCGGTCAGGGACAAGGTCGCCGGTGTTGCAGGCGTGGTCCAGTGCCAGAAGATCGCTGGCGAGGATGGCGCCTACACCTTTGCCATCGACGGCCAAGCCAAGAACGACCTGCGCAAGCTGCTCTTCCGCGCGGCCGTGGACAACAAGTGGACGTTGCTCGAGCTGACACGCCAGGCCGCCAGCCTGGAAGACGTATTCCGCAACCTTACCACCGGGGAAGAGAGCCGATCATGAGTGCCGCTGTCACCGTCGCCAAACGCGAAATCAAGACCTACTTCAATTCGCCCGTGGCCTACATCGTGGTCACGGTGTTCATGCTCATCGCGGGCTACCTGTACTGGAGCCAGCTCTTCCTCGAGAAGCAGGCCGAGCTGCGCGCCTACTTCACGCTCACGCCGCTCATCTTCACCTTCATTATCCCAGCCATCACCATGCGCCTTCTGGCGGAAGAGAAAGGCAGCGGCACATTGGAGATGCTCATCACCATGCCGGTGCGCGACTGGGAAGTCGTGCTGGGGAAGTTCCTGGCCGGCATGGCCATGCTGGCGGCCATCGTAGGCATGACCTGCTTTTACGCCATCAGCCTGACCCTGCTCGGTCCCGTGGACAAAGGTCCGGTCATCACCGGGTACGTGGGACTTCTGCTCATGGGCGGCGCCTACGTCGCCATCGGGGTCATGGCCTCGTCGCTGACGCGCAACCAGATCGTGGCCTTCATCCTGGCCTTCGCCATCTCGTTCGCGCTCTTCATCTTCGGCCAAATCGCGCAGTACTCGCCGGATTGGATCTCCCCCGTGTTGTCCTTCCTGAGCATGGGCAACCATTTCGAGTCGCTCAGCCGCGGGGTCATCGATTCCCGCGACGTCCTCTACTATATGTCCGTGATGGTGGTCGCCCTGGTCATCGCCACGGCTTCGCTGCAATCCCGCAAGTGGAAGTAACGGAGAAGGCACGTCATGTCGATTTCCAGCAAGAAGAAAAGCTTCGCCTCGAACGTCGTCCTGTACTCGATCTTCGTCGCAGGCGCGGTGGTCCTGGTCAACCTCATTGGCACGCGCCTTTTCGGCAGGCTGGACCTGACCGAGAAGCGCATCTACACGCTCTCGCAGGCTTCGAAGGATCTGGTCAAGGCCCTGCCCGACTACCTTTCGGTCAAGGCCTACATCTCCAAGGATCTGCCGCCCGAGATCAAGCGCCTGTCGCGCGACGTGCGCGACAAGCTCGATGACTACAAGTCGAGCTCGAAAGGCCGTTTCCGCTGGGAAGCCATCGACCCGGCGACGGACAAGAAGTTCGAGGAAGAAGCCTCGCGCTGCAAGGTGCAGAAGGTCCAGATCCAGAAGGTCAGCAACTCGAAGTTCGAGCTGGGCGCCTACTATCTCGGCCTGTGCTTGCAGTACGGCGACAAGACCGAGGCCATCCCGCAGATCGTGAACGACGCCGGCCTCGAGTACCAGCTCTCGTCGCTCATCAAGAAGATGACGGTGAAGAAGAAGAAGATCGCCTTCACCACCGGACATGGCGAAAGCGACCTCAGCCAGGGCTTGCAGGCGATCAAGCAGGACGTCGAGCAAGAGTACGACGTCACCACGGTCAACCCGTCGTCGGCCGAAATCGGGGCCGATGTCGATGCATTGGTCGTTGCCGGTCCCCATCAGAGCATCGACGAGAAGGGCCTGCGCGAGATCGACCGATTCCTCATGACCGGCAAGGGCGCCATCCTTCTTGCGCCCGGCATGGCCGCCGGCGCGGCCGGCGCGCGCGGCATGGAGAGCATGAAGATGCTCCAGGGCAACGACCACGGCATGGGCAAGATCCTCGAGGCCTACGGCTTCAAGATCGGCCAAGACATCGTCATCGATCCCCAGAGCGCCGCGCCGGGCGTGATGGACGTGGGCAACGGCCGCCGCGCCCTCCTGACCTTGCCGGCCTTCGTGGCCGCCGCGACGGACAAGGCGCAGGGGCTCTCGGTGCTCGAGGGCGTTCGCGGTGTGATCTTCCCCTACGCCAGCCCCGTCGACCTGACCGGGCCGCTGGCGGGCGGAAATGTGCCTGCGGGCGGAAAAGTCTGGCGCCTGGCCGCCTCGTCGACTTCGAGCTACAAACACTCGGGTTTTGCCATCGTCAGCCCCGAGATGAAGTTCGAGCCCGGCAAGGAATTCGCCTCGTACGCCTTCGGCTACGCCTACCAAGGTCCGCTCAAGAGCGCCTACGTGACTGCGCCACCCGCTTCAGTGTCCGCGACGGACAAGATGCCCCTCTCCGAATCCCAGAAGCCCGTGCGCCTGGTGGTCATCGGCAATGCGGCCTTCGCCAACGACGAATGGACGCAGCTTGCGCGCTTCCTGCCGGTCTACGCGGCGGGGGCGCAGTTGCTCTACAACGCCATCGGCTGGACGGTCGAGGACGAAGCCCTCATTCCCTTGCGCTCCAAGACCATGGACAGCCGGCAAATCCCGGCGGTGTCCGATGCCAAGGCCAGCGCTATCCAGTGGGCCAACATTCTCGGCCTGCCGATGGTGTTCTGTCTGTACGGCGTCGGCCGCTGGCGCCTGCGCAAGTCCAACCGCATGAATCAACGGCTCTAATCATTCGAGGTACACGATGAATCGCAAGACCCTGATTGCCGGCCTTGTCTTCGCCGGCCTCATCCTGGCCACCGTGCTTCTGCTGCGCTCGCCCGAAAAGGGGAACCGCACCGCCGAAAGCACCCCGCGGCCCATTGCAAAACTCGTTGACGGCGGCTTCGACACCCTGGAAGTGACCAAAGGCAAGACCACCACGGTGATCAAGAAGGAGGGCGACGCCTACAAGATCGTGAAGCCCATGGCCTTCCCCGCCGACAAGGACGGAGCGAAACTGGCCTTCGAGTCGCTGACCAAGATGGAATTCGGCAGCATCGTCTCGGACCAGAAGAGCCGACAAGGCGAGTTCGAGCTGGGCGAGGACGGCCTGCGCCTCACGGTCAAGAAGGGCGAAACCGTTCTGGCCGACCTGCGCATGGGCAAGACCTCGAATCAGATGACCATGATTCGCCTCGAGGGCAAGGATGAGGTGTGGGCGACCTCCGGCCTCTTCAAGTACCAGTTCGACAAGGACACCACCGCCTGGCGGGACAAGACCATCACCAGCTTCGACGAGAAAGACGCGGAGAAGCTCCAGGTTACCACCAAGAGCGGCGCCAAGATCGTGCTTTCCAAGCCGGCACCGCGCGACGCTGGACCGGCCCCGGAATGGCAAGTCGTGGAATCCTCGGTGAAGGTCGAGCCCTTCGACAAGAGCGTAGCCAGCGGCATGGCCTCTCTGCTCGGCACCTGGAAGGCCAACGACTTCGCCGACGACGCAAAACCCGAGGCGACTGGCCTCGATACCCCTGAGCTCACCGTCACGGTGAGCCTGAAAAACGGCAAGCAGCAAACTGCTCTTGTGGGCAAGAAAAAGGGCGAAGACGAGTGGTACGTCAAGCTGGCAGACAGCCCGCAAGTCTTCCTGGTCAAGAAGTTCAACATCGAGCGCTTGAACAAGCGTCCCATTGATTTTCGCGACAAGACCATGTGCAACCTCAAGAGCGACGAGCTGACTGAGGTCGCGGTAGCCCACGACAAGGACTCTTTCACCCTGGCCAAGCAGGGCAGCACCTGGAAGGCCACCAAGCCCGCCAACTTCACCGCCGACGATTCAAAGGTATCGCCCATCACCGGCGCCTTCACCGATTGGAAGGGTCAGGGATTCGCCGAGGACAACTCGCCCAAGGCCACGGGGCTGGCCAAGCCGTCGGCGACCATCGCCGCGAAATCGAGCGTCAAGGGTCACGCCTGCGTGCTCAAGGTTGGCAGCGAAACCAGCGAGCAAGGGCAACTTCTACGTTCAGGCCAACGGCCAGCCTGACATCTTCATTGTACCCAAGTGGGGGCTCGACCGGGTGCTGGTGAAGCTCGACGATCTCAAGAAGAAGTAGGAGAGGACACGGAGGGAGGAGAGAACGCAGAGACGGACGGGGATCGGATCCGCGATCCCGGAATCCCCTCTTTTCCGGTCTCTGTGCCCTCCTCCTCCTCTGTGGTCTCCTGCTATTACTGCAGTAGCACCGCTTCGCCGGTAACCACGATTTCTCGCTCGGGCGCTTGCAAACCGGCATCGCGGCGGATGGCGAAGGCGCGATCGCGAAGCTTCTCTGCCGCCTCCTGGCGTCCGATTCTCTCCTCGAAATCGGCGTAGGCGGAGAAGGCTCGGCCTAGCTCCAGCTCCGCACCCGAGGAACCGAGCAATTCGATGGCGCGGTCGAAGACCTCGCGCGGGCCGCCCCGGTCGCAATCGCCCGGCGCCCCGGCTGCCAGCGCCGTCCCGAGCACGCGCAGCGCAGTCCCAACCAGCGGCGCGGCTCCCATCTTTTCCGCCTCGCCCACGGCCCAGGATGCGTGATCCCGGGCCGCCAGGTTGTCGCCGAGCGAAAGGTGGATCTCGGCCAGGCCTCGATCGGCCTCGGCGACCAGGCGACGCGCACCGAATTTCTGCGCGATCTCCTTGGCGGCTCGCATTTCCTTCTCGGCCGCCGCTTGCTCGCCCTGGGCCAGCAAACAGTCGCCGATTTGTAGGGCCAGATGGCACTCGGTCAAACGGTCGCCCATCGTGCTTGCAATCCCCCTCGCCTGCGCGAGCAGCTTGTGCGCCAGCTTGGGATGTCCAGCCTCGCGGGTCAGGGCGCCGAGATCGAGAAGGGTGAACACGATGCCGTGCGGATCGCGGGTGGCCTGGCTGATGGCCAGGGCGCGCTCGAAGCTCTGCTGCGCCAGTCCCAGGTGCCCCATCTGCGCCTCGACCAGCCCGAGCCAAGCCAGCGTCAAGGCCGTGCCTCGCTCGTCCTTGAGCTCGACCCGAATCGCCAGCGCAGCCTTGTGACAGCGCAAGGCCTCGTCGGGCTTGCCGACGAGGTAGTAGACCCTGCCGATATCGTCGAGGCTGGCGGCCACGCCGGGCCGGTCGCCGCCCAGGTCGAAAAGCAGGTGCGCCATGTCCAGGTGCTGAACCGCCATGCGGTAGTCCCCGAGCGCCCGGTAGATGCGGCCGATGCGGGAATGCGCGGCGCCTCCCTTGCCGGGCATGTCCAAGCACCAAGCCGCCTTGAGCATGTCGCCAAAATGGGCCAGCGCCTCGTGGCTGTGCCCGAGACGGGCCGAGATGTCGCCGAGCTTGTGCAGGACCTCGATCTTGAGCAGCGAATCGTCGCTGTCGAGCAGCACCAGCCCGCGAGCATAGAGCGAGCGTGCTCGCTCGTCGTTGTGTCCGCGGCCAGCCTCGTCCGCCGCGGCGATGAAGCGAAGGCTGGCGCGGCGAGTGTCTCCGCCTTCCTGGTAGAGGACGGCGATGTTCTCAAGCTGGTCGGCGGACATGGATTTGCCAGCGCGCGCTTCGATCCACTGCGCGGCAAAGCGTTTGCGCCGCCGGGTGATCTCCGGATCGACGGTGGACTCGATCAGCATGCGTTCATCCGGGTCGGCGAAGCACCAGGCAATTTCGTCGCCCATGTAGCTGGATTCGGCCTTCCTAAGATAGCCACGCTCGACGAGGGTACGCACCATGCGCTTGGTCTCCTCGATGGACGGATCGGGCGCGAATACAAGGGTCGGATCCCAAGGCTCGGCCCCCAGCCGGCCCAAGGCAGTCAGTCCTCCCGTCCAGAAAATGCCGCCCATGGCCGCGGCCCGCGCAAGCAGCTCGCGCTCGCTGGGGCTGAGCTGGGATACGCGCGCGCAGGCTTCGACCTCGGTGGACAGCAACGGACTCTCGCGTTCGGCCCGATCGTCGTCGAACAGCCAAGCGTCGTTCGTGTCGCACGCCAAGATGCCGTGTTCGTGATAAGCGCATAGCAGTTCGCTGAGCAGGGACGGGTTGCCACCCGATTCCACGGCGGCGCGCTCGGCCAAGCCGGGCGCGAGCTCCTCGGCGCCCAGCGCGCACTTGATGAAGACATCCATCTCAAGCGGCGCCAAGCCCGCAAGGTCCATGCGCGCATGGCTGCCCTCCACCCGACTCCAGTTCGGCCGGCGAACCAGCAATTCTGGCCGTGCCGCCACCACGACGACCATGGTGGTTTCCCCGAGATCGGCGCGCAGACGCGTCAGCAGATCCAGCGAATCGTCATCTGCGAGATGGCCATCGTCGATGACGTAGAGCATGGGATGCTGGCGCGCATCCTCTTCGAGGAAACGGCACAGCACCGCGCGCGACAGCTCGGCCTGCTGCTCGGGCCGCATGGCCAGCGACTGCACGAGAGGGCTTCCCGATGGCGACAAACCGAGAAACGCGCCGAGCAGACCGGCAATCTCCGACACCCGCCGATCGCCAAACACGCCCTGCAATTCCTCACGAAACATGGCCCGGGTCGACTTCTTGTCCATGTCGTCGGTGATGCCGATGCGGGCCCGCAGGAGGTGCCCAATGACTCCGCCCGGCGCGGTGGCCCCCGCGTTGCCGCCCAAGGCGGACACGAACACGGTGCGGAAGCCCTTGCGCTCGCCCACATCCTTGAGCCACTCGGCAAGCAAGCGCGACTTGCCCATGCCCGAGCCGCCGATGAGGGTTACGAATTGAGGGGCTTCGAAGCGCAGGGTCCGGTCGAGAGCGGCATCTAGACTGCGCTGCTCCGCTTCTCGGCCGATCAGTCTGTGAACTCGGAAGCTCCGCTTCTCATCCAATCGCTCCAGCGTCATACCCCTTGATAAGGTGGTTTTCGCCAGAGAGCCAAAAACTCGATCAGTTTGCAATGCCATGCGCTATGGCGCAGATGGCTTTGCCGCGGGCTACATGCCGATGATGACGACCCCGCGTTCGGGGGCGCGGTCGCCTTGCCGCTCCTGAGCATCCCCGAAATCATCCTCTTTCCGCCACTCGCGCTCGGGCAGAGGAAGTTCGAGCTGCGGACGTTCGCCCCGCCGACGCTCTTCTTCGCGACGCCGGATTTCGTCGATGATCCATGGCTCCAGCATTGGAAAACCTCTGCCTATGCTTATGGCTTGCAACATCGCGGCCTGGCAGTCAAGCCGCACACCCACGTTGGGCTCGAACTTTGCTTCTTTCCATGTTTGGGCGCACTTGCCGGCCCAGTTATTCACTGCTTGCGCGGCGGTCGAGCAAAAGAATTCGCGACAGAACTGTCGCGGTGCCACGTCCAGTCCCCGCAAAGTTTTCCGAGATGTCCTCGCTGCAGATGAGAGTCTGTCTCGTTTGGCCACCATGATCTAACCTTTGGATGCCCAGGCCCCGCGCGCGTTGCCCAAAGCCTCCACTGATCAATCGGCCATTTTCTAGTCCGGGTTTAGGGTCGAAGGCGAATTTGTGGCACCGATTTTCTGAATCGGCACCGGTGCGCTGCCGATCCTGAGCGAATAGGGTTCATTGGGATTGCCGTCTCCCTTGCCTTGCGACAGGCGCACGAGCAGGGGTTCGCCGAGGCTGAGGATCTTGGCCAACACCACGGTCTGCCGGGCTTTCTTGGCTTCGGCCGACCCAAGCACCTGGCCATCGCTTGGCCGTATGACCTCCAGCTTGCCACGCACGCGGGTCGGACAGGAAACTTCGAAGCTGACTTCACGCTGCCCGTCGCCGGTGTAGCGGAAGTAGTCGACATCGCCGACCGGCAGGAAGCCCGAAATCGTACCGTCACGTACAGCGGTCGCTTTCGCTGGAGTATCGTTGGGCTCGATTTCCGCGTCTTGCTTGAGGCTGCCCAGGGTGAGGTGCAGGACGTAGCGCTGGGCGCGGTTGTGACCGGATTCGGCGCGAACGACGAGGTAGAAAAAACGGCTCGCGGCGCCCGCATCGACGGCGGCGGCAGGGACAGTCACGTTGTGCAGGGCGAGGCGGTCGCCCTTTCGGCCCTTGCCGGCCGCGATTCTCGTGCCGCCACCATCCAGGACCTGAAGGCCAGCGGCTACACCCTCGACCGCGTCCAGCTCGATATCCACGGCTGACGCGATTTCGGGCGCCGGTATTCGGTAGAAGTCCTGATCGTGTTGCCAGCCAAAGAGGCCCGCGAAATCCGCAGTCCCAACCAGGGTCAAAGGCTGCGCCGTCTCCAAACCGTCGTTGGGTTCGCGCTCCTCCGCGACCTCGAAATCCCCAAGCTGGATGGTCAGCTTGTAGCTGCTGCTGGTCGCCTGAAGATCCGTGCTCTTGCCTGGCTTGGCCTGCGCCTTCACGCGAAAATAGTACATGCGGCCTGCCAGCGCAGCCATGTTGGGCATGCCGGCGGCATCGCCGGGATCGGCCGAAATGGTTTCCAGAGACTTGAGGCCGTCGTCGAGAAGTTGCAGCGATACGCCCGAGCCCGCGCTCGATACGATTTCACAAGACAACTTGCGAGCCGCAAGACGCGCGTCGTCCGGCTGTGCGGAATCCTGCGCCGCCACCGGTAGAGCCTGGTCCAGGCGGTGGCCCGGCACCATCAGCTTGAAAACGTCGACATCCCTGCCCTTGCCTTCTCCTGGCCCAGAAAGCGTGCCCTCGACGGTAAGCACTGGCCAATCTAGGTTGATGGCCAGCATCTGGGCCTGCTCTGGGCTGTCGTTGGGTTCTTGCTCCAGCACCCGCGGCGGACCGGCCGCATCATTGCGCGGAACGACGACCACGACCGCGGCGGCATCCCCGCGCGAGGGAAAGCGGCTGCGCCGGCACGCCCCCACGCAAAGAGCCAAAGCCAGCAGCAAGGACGCCTGGGACCACCGTGCACCAAGCAGCCTCGTCCGTCGCATCGGCTTTGCCAGCCTTTCATGATGCATGGAGATCAATTCCTAACCAGCGGAGATGTTCTTGATGACGGCCACGAACTCGGCTTCGGCGACAACCGTGCCGTCCACCCTCGCCTCGCCTCGCATCTTCCACACCGCTCCACCCTTGCGTAGAGGAACCACCTCCAGAATCAGCGCGTCGCCTGGAATCACGGGCTTGCGAAACTTGACCTTGTCGATAGCCAAAAAATAAATCGCCTGGCGAGCGGGATCGAATCCAACCTGCGGCGCCGCCAGAAGCGCCCCCGCTTGCGCCAGAGCTTCGACAATCAGCACGCCCGGCATCACGGGATGGCCAGGGAAATGCCCCTCGAAAAAAGGCTCGTTCGCGCTGACCATCTTGCGCGCAACGATTCGGTCGGGACCCGAATCATCCACCCGGTCGACCAAGAGGAAGGGATATCGATGGGGAAGCAGCGCATGAATGGCTGTGATGTCCATGGTAGCCACGGCGATGGCGCTCCCCTGGCCTACGCTACTTCGTCTTGGGATCGGCTGGCTTCTTAGCCGAAGCCGCGGCCTTCTCCTCGCCGGCGTTGAAGCGGCGGATGACCTCGTTGGTCAGGTCGAGGTGTGGCTTGGCGAACACCACGCCAGCGCTCTTGTCGAGCACCATGGTGAAGTTTTCGGCCGCCGCGATCTTGCCGATGATCCGTTGCAAGCGCTCCACGATGGGCTGGGTGGCCTCCTCTTCCTTGCCCGCCAGATCCTGCTGGTGGCGCATGTACGTCTGCTGAACCTTGCCGACCCGCTCTTGCAGCTCAGCCTCTTTCTGGCGAACCGTCTCGGCGGGCAGCAGGGTGCGCTTCTTGTTCAAGTCCTCGATGGCCTTCTTGACCTCTTCCTGCTGCTCGTCGAGCTCTTTCTGCTTCTTGTCGAAGTCCTTCTTGAGGGTTGCGCGCGCCTTGCGGCCGTCCTCGGTTTCGTAGAGCGCGCGCCGCAAATCCACGTAGCCGAGCTTGACTTCCTCGGCGCGCAGGGGCCGAGCGAACAGGGACAGAAGAATGGTTCCGAGCAGTGCAATGCGAATCATGAAGGTCATCTCCGATTGAGCCAAAGAACGGACATCGATACCACAAAAGTGCCGGCAGATCTCGCGTCGAAAGCGATGAAGGGTTTTCAGAGGGTACGGTTTCAGAGTACGCTTGGACTGGTGTCATGCGGCTGGCTTCACGGGTCGCACGGCTTTCGCCCATGGAATCGCCCGCACAACCTGACTCCGGTGCCCAGCAGACACCCAAAGCCGTGGTGGCGGTGGAGTATTCCGGACGCGATGTGCGCCAGGCCGTACGACGCGCACTGGAGGCCGCGAACTGGACCCACGCGATTCCCGCGGGCGCCGACGTCTCTCTCAAGGTCAACCTGGGCTGGGACATCTTCATCCCGGGCGCCATCACCTCGCCGCTGGTGGTGGAAGCCCTCATCGAAACCATTCGTGCGCGTGTCGGCAAGATCTATGTCGTCGAAGCCGATCAGGTGCTGGAAAACGTCGAGCGAGCCTTCCATTCATGCGGCATGGCCGAGGTTTGCAGACGGACCGGCGCCACGTGGCTGAATCTTTCGAATGAGCGGACCGTGCCGGTCGACAGGCCGGACAACGTGGTACTTAGGCGCATCGACGTACCCTGGGTGCTTCGCGACACCCTTCTCATCACCGTTCCTGTGATGAAGACACACGCCAAGACCGGCCTCACCGGCGCGCTGAAGAACCAATGGGGCTGCCTGAGCAAGATGCGCCACGAGTACCACCTCGTGCTGGACGATGCCCTGGCCGATCTGAACAGCGTCGTGCGCCCGCACCTGTCCCTCATGGATGCCACCATCGGACTCGAAGGCAACGGGCCCAAATCGGGCCATCCGCGAGTCGCCGATCGCATCCTGTGCTCGGCCGATCCGGTTGCGCTCGACACCGTCCAGGCCCAAATCATGGGGCTCGATCCCGCGGCCATCCTCCACCTGGGGCTTTGTGCAGCCCGAGGCATTGGAACCAACGACCTTGGCGCCATCGAGGTGCGGCAATCGGAGACGCTGCCCGCGCTCTCGCCATTCGCACCGGCGCGCCACAACGCGGTTTCCAGCCTTGAGACAGCCCTGCGCCGATCTTCGTTCAAGCGCCTGGTATTCAACACGCCGCTGTTCCGGTTGCCCCTGCTCGGGGCCAAGATGTACTACCGCTTCTGGGCGTGGCGGTACGCTGGCCTTGCATGGGATGCCGCTGCCGCACATCCCGTGTATGGGCCGCAATGGCGGACACTGTCTCGCCCCTGGCCAATCCGGGCAGCACGGTAAGGGAAGGCACATGGCGACCGCAAGCATCGTGGTTCTGGGAGGAGGCGTGGCCGGCATGGCCGCGGCGTACTCCCTCGCCATGAGCGGCTGCAAGGTCACCTTGCTGGAATCCGGCCCATGCCTGGGAGGACTGGCGGGCAGCTTTCACCGCGACGGACGAGCGTTCCCGCTCGGCTACCACCACATCTTGGATCGAGACCGCCCCCTTCTGTACTTTCTGGATGTCATCGGCGTTCTGGACTCGGTTCGCTGGCGCCGCATCCACATGCTCTTCCGCACGGGCGGACGCTCCTACGATCTGTCGCGGGTTCCCGATTTTTTGCGGTTTCCCATGGACTTGGCCGACAAGGCACGCTTCGCCCGCTTGATGTTGCGCGCCTTTCGCAAACGCGATTGGACCGACTGGAACGGGCGCAGCGCAGAGGAGCTGGCGGACCAATGGGCAGCGCCAGGTGTGCGGCGCACGTTGTTCGAGCCACTGACACGCATCAAGTTCGGTCTTTCCTGCGCCGAGGTCAGCGGCGCTTGGCTCGGGGCGCGGCTGCACTATCGCGAAGGTACGGCCCCCCTGGGCTACATCCCCGGCGCCAACTGGACGGAAGTGCTGTGCGAGGGTCTGGCAGGCCGCCTGCGCAGCATCGGGGTCCACGTGCTCACCGATGCCCCGGTTGCGGTCTTGCGTAGGGACGAAGGTTCGATCCGCGAGGTACAGACCGCGTCGGGCGACTGGGTGGGTGGCGACCACTTCGTCAGCGCGATTCCCACCGAGATTCTGACCACGTTGCTGCCGGAAGAGGACTCGCCCGGCATTCGGCAGGTGGAGTACACGGCGCTCTCTTCGGTGATTTGTGCTGTGCCGAAGCGACGCGTGCCGAATTTCTATTGGATGAATCTGCTGTCGCCGGATTGGACAGCCAGCGGGCTGTTCATGCTCGACTCGCTCAACCCGTCCATCGGTCTGCCGAATGAGTCCTATCTGAACTTCGTGACCCACACCCGTTCCCGCAAGATGCCTTTCTTCAGCCAATTGTCCGAAGCAGAGCTCTGCTCGCGCTACGCTGACGACCACCTCGAAATATTCGGCGACCGCCTGCAGGCGCGGTGGATTCAGGTCAATCGAATTCCCAGGTACTCGCCCGTCTTCTTCCGGGGCTACCGCAATCCCGGCCAACGCAGCTCCCGCTTTCGGAATCTGTATTTCGCCGGCAACTTCTGCACGTTCCCGTCGGTGGCCACCACGGGCACGGCGCTCTACTCGGGGCTCGAAGCTGCGTGCGCCATCCTGGGTCCTGGCCCAGGTCACGAGAACATCAGGCAGGCCGCGCAACGGTTCCGGCCACCCTCACTACTTTCCCTCCTGGCAAGTCGCGACGGATGAAGACATCGCCATTCACCCACCCGCCAGCTCGCCTGATCCTCGACCTCGTGGGACTCGTCCTGTTCGCCCTCGCGACGTATGTCACGGCGACGCACCTTTGGGACATCATCAACTTCTACGACGAGGGACTGCTGCTGACAGGGGCGCGCATGGTTTCAAGAGGGGCGGTTCCCTACCGCGACTTCTACACCAACTATCCACCCGGGATCTTCGTTCTGCTCGCCGCTTTGTGGGAGCTGACCGGGGTCAAGGCGATCGTGCTGCGCTACCTGGGGCTGGCCATGCACATGGCGCTGGCCGCGCTGGCCGGGAGACTCGCCGGCCGCGTGTCGGGCCGCCGATTCGTTCCCCTCGCTAGTGCAGTGGTTCTGTGCAACACGGTCGTGCTGGGGCTAGGACCCTATGCCTACGTGATGGCCGTCATTCTGGCACTGGCGGCCGTTGAGCTCTGGCTGAGCACCCGTGAACAGCCGTCGACGGTGCGTCTGGTTGCCGCAGGATTTCTGCTGGGCCTGGTCTCTGCCTTCCGTCACGATGTCTTCATCCTGTTCAGCCTCGCCCTCGGACTGGTCGCCGCCGTGGACGTGGTCAGGCGGCGATCGCTGCCCGATGCCGCCGGCAAGCGACGGATGGCCTGGTTCGGGCTCGCGCTCACAATCCCTCTCGAGATCACATGGGTACCGACCTTCATACAAGCTGGTTTTCGCGCCGTGGCCAACGATCTGTACTTCGATCAAGTGCGCTACGTTCTGCCTGCTCGCGTGCTTCCGTTTCCGAGTCTCCTACCCGAGAGTCTCTACCAATCCTATCCGGCATCACTCTGCCTGATTCTGGCTGGCCCCTTTCTTGCGGTGGCCGCTGCGCTGTGGATGCGCGTCCCGGCGACACGCTGGCCCGCCATCCTGCTTGGCTGCCTGGCGTCGGTGGTGATCGTCCACAGCGTTGGGCGCTGCGATGACCACCACGTGGCTTTCGGCGTTGCCCCCGCGTTGATCCTGGCCTGCGGCCTCGTGGACAAGGCGGCGGCTCAGGTCTCCGCCCGCGCGGCTTTACTCGCCATGCTGCCGGCTGCATGGCTTGTTACGGCTGCCATCGATCCCCTGCGGCAGCCCACCACCGGCGATCCCTCTGGCGAGACCAACCCGATTCTCACCGCCAGACCGTTGCCCATGGTGGCACCCGCGGCACGTGCCGAGGTTCTGGACTTCATCGCAAAAAACACCACCCCGGAAGACCCCATCTTCGTGGGAGGAGTCGACCATCGCCATGTCCTGGCCAACGAGATGGATCTCTACTTCCTGGCCGACCGCCGCGGCGGGGTCCGACGATTGCAGTTCGACCCCAATGTGGTGACCATCGTAAAGTTCCAACGAGAGATGATCGCGGATCTCGAGCAGAGCCGTCCCAAGGTTGCCATTCTCTCCATGTGCTGCAGGAGCTTCGAGGACAATGCCTCAAGCTATCTTGGCGTGGAACTGCTTGACCACTATCTTTACGAGAAATACGAGCTGACCAAAGCAACCCCGCCCTACCTCATGCTGCTGCGCCGGCCAGAGGGCGCGGAGAAATAGTCTCGAATGCGGGGATTTCGTCCTTCATGGGACCCGCCTATCCTTCCTTCTTGCGCCCCTGCTCGCTTGCGCCCCTGCTTGTGGCCACGGTGCTGGTGATCGTTGCTTTGCCCAGACGTAGACACATGGTCGAGAGGGCGGCCATGCTTTGCAGCCGAAGCGTGACGGCGGTGCGGGACATATCGACGCCCTTGCTCGTGAAGCCGCGCTCGTCGAGCAGTCGGGCCATGGCTCGCAGGCGCGCGTCGATAGCCTCTCGGCTCATGTCAACCACGGTGAACCTCATGCAGCCGCTGCACATCCACCAAGTCTTGAGGCCGCCCCGCCGCCAGTTTGAGCGCGATGAGGCCTTCGCGTGAAACCACGCAAACTCGTCCACCCTCCATTTCCGCGGTCTGGCGCCCCTCCCACGCATGATCGAGAGGACCCGCGACCAGCAGCGCATCGAGCATGAGTGCATGGCCGTCGACGAGCTTGGTGAATCGCTGAATGGTGATGCCGCTGGCAAAATCCATGGGAAAGGATTCGAGGACGAAGCCACACGCGCGAGCTACCTCCCGAAAGCGCGACAGATCTTCTGGCCGAACCAGGAGATCGATGTCTTGGGTCGCGCGCGGTACGCCGTGGATTGCCAGGGCCACGCCACCGCACAACGCATAGTCCACCGCGCCCGCATCGAGGGCGATGCTGAGATCCTTGAGCTCCTGAAAGAAATCCATGGAGGGGAAGAAGTATAGGCCATGTCGGGCGGAGCCAGGGCTGGTTGCATCTGGATAGGCCCCTGCGGCAACGCGCTCGGCCGGTGCGCCCCCTACTTCTTGCCGCTCTTGCCTTTGGCCTTCTTTGCCGTCTTGGTCGTCTTGCCCTTGCCCGCGGCCTTGGAATCGGCGGCGACGGCGACGGCCTTGATGCCGTCCGGATACAGAATGGCAAAGGTGGCGTTGGCCAGGGCGATATCGGTCTGCGCCCAGAAGCGGTGGTAGGTGAAGGTCGGCGCCGGTCCGCCACGCAGATAGGCCTCGACCTTGGACCACTCGGGATCCTTCGTGTAGCTCGTGCGAATGCTGGCGAAGGTCGAGCTCGAATCCATTGGATCGCCGTTTGGCATCTCGCCCTTCCAACCCGCGGGGATGTAGACCTTGTCTCCAAAGCGCTTGAAGTCCGTGCGGGTCTCGGGCGCGGCCACGCCCTTGTCGTCGCGGAACTTCTTCCACATGCGGTCCAGCAGTTCCTTGGCCAGCTTGGCCGCAGCCACATCGTGCGACTTGGCGGCGTAGAACAGCAGGGTTCGCGCCAGCGCGCCAGCCACGCCCACGTCGGTTCCGTAGCTCTTCACCTTTACGTGCAGGGTCTTGTTGAAGGCAGCGTCCTTGGGATTCCAGTGTTGGGTCTTCTCGTCCCAGTTGAGCTGCGGCTGCCCCGACCAAGTCAGGTCCGAGGGAATCTCGAAGCTGCCGTTCTTGGTCAGGTGCGTGTTGGCCAAAACCCACTTGACCCAATGGTCGAGAATGACCTTGGCGTGCTCGTTGCCGGTGACGTAATAGAGCTGCGCCACGCGGTCGAGGCTCCAGGCTTGAAACCCGAACCAGTTGTTGCTCGGCGGATCCACGTACACCGGTGCCTCGACGTAGGCCAGCTTGTAGAAAGTCGGGACGCCCGACGGGAACTTGTCGTAGCGGCCACGCCAGCTGTTGGTGGCGCCGCCCGCGATGCCGCCCTCGGCTGATTGCAGCCAGCGGTACATTTCGAGTTGTCGGCCGAGGCTCTTGGCCCAGTCGCTGGCGCCGTTCTTGGACAGCGGTTTGAACGCCTTGTCCTGCGCCAGCACCCAGGCCGCGAAGGGATTCTGGTACCCGCTGTGGGCCGTGCTGGCGCCGATACGCCAGGACCACCCGCCCGCCTTCGAGAGCGAACCGCCCCAGGCGTAGTACCAGGCGAGCAGGAAGTGCGCGCTGCCTTAGCCCTCGGCCGCCGGACATTCCGGAGTCTGGCAGCCCATGGTCTTGAAGTACTTGTCGAACAGGGCATAGCGAAGGTAGTCGCCGAGCTTCGAGGTCTTCTTTACCAGCGGCTCGACGGCTCCGCCCGAGCCCTGTTCGTCGGCCCAGATCTTGGCCCAGTACATGGCCTGCACCGCGCGTGCGTCGGCGTCGGGGGCTGTGGTGTACTTCCACTGCCGCACGTAGCCGCCGTCCTGTTTCACGAACAGGTCGAGGTAGCCGTTGTTCCCGCCGAACTGGAAGTCCTCCCAACACGGTTGCGGAATGGCTTCCCACACCGATTCTTCTTCGCCGCGCTGGAAGGTGTTGATGTAGGCGGGCCTCGACACGTGGTCGCCGCGTCGACCGAATCCGTACCAGTTGTCGACGTCGATGATCCAGTGCATGCCGTAGATGTAGGGCGTGCGATAGGTCTCCTGCAGCTCTTTGAACAAGGGGTCGCGACCGCTTGGCGCGCCGGCCTGAAGTGGCACGGGATAGCCGCTCGGCTGATCTTGCTCGCCGGCGAACACGGCGGGGTGCGTGTCCGTGTACGAGCCCGCCGTGGGCTGATCCTCCGGCGTCGGAATCAGATAGGCTTCGGTGCTTTCCCAGGCCTTGCCGAGAGGCTTCCAGTCCTTGGTGAACTTGCCGTAGGCCGCTTCCAGCCACATCCAGTAGCTGAACGCCTCGGAGGTGGTTTCATGGCCGTAGTCGGGCGCCTCGACCAACAGGGTTTCGACCGCGTGGTAGGGAACGCCTTCGGGGCTGAAGTAGCCGTTCTTGGCCGCGTGCATGTCGTTCCACATGGCGATGAAACGATCCGAGTACTCGTTGCCCGTCTTGTCGGTATAGGCGGAGGCCGCAAACGGCGCGGGCTTGGGAAAGTCGGCGACCTCGACCGGGCCCATCGGCTTTTTCGCCGCGGACGAGTTGGGCGAGCCCGGCGCCCGCTTGCGTGCGGGCTTGGGTTTCGACTGCTGCTCTTCGAGCGTGGGAATGCAAGCGACGCCGAGCCAGGGCCAGCGCGACCAGAGACGATGCGCCTACTCGCATCCGATGAACTCCACGTCGTCGATCCAGATGTCGAAATCAGCGCCGGGCTGATTGACTTGCCATTGAATGCCGAACAGCTTGGCAGGCTTGATCGCGTGCGGCCTGGGCGTGCCCCAGTCAGGAAGTTGTTTCAGCTTCCGCCACGGAAACACGAAATGCTGCCAAGATTCGGTCAAGCTCGAGATCGGCGCCGAAGTCGTTGAAGCACTCCTTGCAGACCCCGCCGGCCTCGTGGGTGCTGACGTCGGGAACCTTGAGCCTGACCTTTTCGTAACTGCCGGGCCCTTTCTTGGCCCAGAACGCAATCCCTTTGTACTGGGAGGCGTCGTACAGAGCCATCGGATCCACGAAGTTCATGCCCAAGGCGCCAAAGACGACGTGACCGCTGGTAACTCGGCCATGGGCATTCGCCGCGTACTTCGACCCATTCGCCCCGCCCGGCGACATGGCAAACGTGCCACCCGCCTCGCCCGCTTCGGGCACGACGGTCGTGCCGTGACCCTCCGTGAAGGTGTACCAGTACCCGCCGCGTCCGCCTACAACCTTGGTTTGGTTGTTGCCGTCCTCGCCGTCGTCGATGAGCCCGTCGGCACCGCACGAGGCCAGGCTTTCCCCGGCATTGCCAATGGCCGGCGTCTGGCCCGGCATGATGCAAGCGGAAAGCAGGCAGAGAAGGAGTGGCGCGCCCCACCCCAATTGGGCTGATTGCGTGATGTGTTTGGTGTCCACGGCGACTCAACACGTAGCACCGAGCGGGTGTGAATGTCTACCTCGTGCAAGAAGCGCGCTTCCGGGTTGCATTCCAAGGCCGGAAGCGCAACTCTTCACGGCAACTTCAAGATGACGATGCTCGTACTTCGTGGCGCACCAGCATTCACCCCGGCACGGCTGGCCAAGCGCCTAGGAAAGATTCGAAAACAGAATCCCTCGATTCGCGACGCAGCAGCCGAATTCGTCCACTTCGCGGAGATCGCCGAACCGCTTTCGGACCGCGAGAGGCATGTACTTGACCGACTGCTGCGCTATGGCCCGCGCGTCGAAGCGCACAAGCTGGACGGGCAACGCCTGCTGGTCGTGCCCCGCATCGGAACCATTTCGCCCTGGTCCTCCAAGGCCACGGACGTCGCCCACAACTGCGGCCTCCACAAGGTCAAACGCGTCGAGCGCGGCATCTGGTACACGGTGGCCGGGACAATCACGGATGACCTTGCCCTACGCGCCGCCATCCACGATCGCATGACCGAGTCGGTCCTGGAGCGCGAAGAAGACGCTACGCGACTCTTCCGCCACGCCGAGCCGCAGCCGCTCACCACCGTGGACGTGCTGGGCCAGGGTCGCGCCGCCATCGAAGCGGCCAACGCGTCCATGGGTTTGGCTCTGGCGGCGGACGAAATCGATTATCTCGTCGACAACTTCCGCGTTCTCGGCCGAAACCCGACGGACGTCGAGCTGATGATGTTCGCGCAAGCGAACAGCGAGCACTGCCGGCACAAGATCTTCAACGCCGACTTCATCGTCGACGGCCAGAGGCAGGAAAAGTCGCTGTTCAAGATGATCCGGCGCAGCACCGAGGCTAGTTCCGTCGGCGTTCTGTCCGCGTACAGCGACAACGCCGCCGTCATGGAAGGCCCCGAGGCCGGGTTGTTCTTCCCGGATCCAAGAACCGGCGTCTACGACTTCCACCGCGAGCCCGTGGGAATCCTGATGAAGGTCGAGACCCACAATCACCCCACCGCCATCTCGCCCTACCCCGGCGCCGCGACTGGCTCGGGCGGCGAGATCCGCGACGAAGGCGCGACCGGCCGCGGTTCCAAACCCAAGGCCGGTCTGACCGGGTTCTCGGTTTCCAACCTGCGCCTGCCCGACGCCGTTCGCCCGTGGGAAAAGGATTTCGGCAAGCCCAGTCGCATCGCCTCGGCATTGGACATCATGCTCGAAGGGCCCATCGGCGGCGCCGCCTTCAACAACGAATTCGGCCGGCCCAACATCGCTGGCTACTTCCGGACGTTTGAGATGGAAGTGCCGGGGCCAACCGGCCGCGAGATGCGCGGCTACCACAAGCCCATCATGATTGCCGGCGGCTTCGGCAACATCCGGCGGGCCCTGGTCAAGAAGGGTGAAGTCCCACCTGGCGCGGCCATCATCGTCCTCGGTGGCCCGGCCATGCTCATCGGTCTCGGCGGCGGCGCGGCTTCGTCCATGGCCTCGGGCGCGTCCGAGGAGGATCTCGGATTTCGCATCGGTCCAGCGCGACAACGCCGAGATGCAGCGGCGCTGCCAGGAAGTCATCGACCGCTGCTGCGCGCTCGGCGAGCAGAGCCCCATCGTGTCCATTCACGATGTCGGCGCGGGCGGGCTTTCCAACGCCTTGCCGGAGCTCGTGAACGACAGCCGGCGCGGCGCCCGTTTCGAGCTGCGCAAAATCCCCAACGACGAACCCGGCATGTCGCCGCTAGCCATCTGGTGCAACGAAGCGCAAGAGCGCTACGTTCTGGCCGTCGCCGCCGACAAGCTCGACGAATTCGAGGCCTTGTGCCGGCGTGAACGCTGTCCCTTCGCCGTGCTGGGCAACGCCACCGCCGAGGGCAACCTAGCGGTCACGGATTCGCACTTCGGCAACCAACCCATCGACATGCCGCTGTCGGTGCTCCTGGGCAAGCCGCCCAAGATGGTTCGCGACGTCAAGCGCGCACGAGTCGCGCAGCAGGCGTTCTCCACCGCGGGTATCGATCTGCGCGAGGCCATCACGCGCGTGTTGCGCCTGCCCGCGGTGGCGGACAAGACCTTCCTCATCACCATCGGCGACCGCACGGTCACGGGACTCATCTCGCGCGACCAGATGGTCGGGCCGTGGCAAGTGCCGGTGGCCGACGCCGCGGTGACCGCCACCAGCTACGACACCTTCACCGGCGAGGCCATGGCCATGGGCGAACGCACGCCGGTCGCGCTGCTCGACGCCTCGGCCTCGGTCCGCTTGGCGGTCGGCGAGGCCATCACCAACATCGCCAGCGCGCCCATCGGCGACATCGGCAAGGTCAAGCTGTCGGCCAACTGGATGGCGCCCGCCGGTCATCCCGGCGAGGACGCCCGCCTCTACGACGCCGTCCGCACCGTTGGCGAAGAGCTGGCCCCTGCCCTCGGCATCGCCATTCCGGTGGGCAAGGACTCCATGTCCATGAGCACGGTGTGGAGGGAAAACGGCCAGGAAAAGCGCGTGACCGCGCCGCTCTCGCTCATCGTCAGCGCATTCGCGCCGGCCACCGACATTCGCCGCGCGCTCACGCCGCAACTTCGAACCGACGTGGGCGAAACCGAGCTGCTCCTGGTCGATCTGGGCGTGGGCAAGAATCGCCTGGGTGGGTCGGCCCTGGCGCAGGTCTTTGGACAGATCGGCGACGTGCCGCCGGATCTCGACGACCCGGCGCGGCTGAAGGGCTTCTTCGCGGCGATTCAGGAACTGGCCAGCGCCGGAAAACTCCTCGCCTACCACGATCGCTCGGATGGCGGACTTTTCGTCACGCTGCTCGAAATGGCATTTGCTGGCAGCATGGGGATGAACATCGATCTGCCGCCCGGCAACGAGGATGGGCTTGCCCAGCTCTTCAGCGAAGAGCTGGGCGCGGTCGTGCAAATCCGAAAATCCGATGGTCCGGAAGCCCGCGCCTGCTTCGCGCGCCACGGCCTCGGCGCAGGTCATTCGCGATTGCGGCCAGCGCGATCGCCGCCAACGAGATCGCCATTCGCAAAGAACGGCCAGGTCCTCTTCTCGGAGAAGCGCTCGGTCTTGCGGGGCCTTTGGTCCGAAACCACCTTCGCCATGCAGGCCCTGCGCGACGATCCGACCTGCGCGGCCGAGGAACAAGGTAGCCGCTGCGACGCCGCCGATCCGGGCCTGGTCATGCAGCCAAGCTTCGATGCCCAGGCCGACGTCGCCGCTGCCCTTCATCGCGCGCGGGGCGCGGCCGCGCGTGGCCATCCTGCGCGAGCAAGGCGTGAACGGTCAAATCGAAATGGCCGCCGCCTTCCACCGGGCAGGCTTCGAGCCGGTCGACGTCCACATGAGCGACATCCTCGCCGGCCGCATCGAGCTCGCTGGATTCCGCGGCGTCGCGGCCTGCGGCGGGTTTTCCTACGGCGACGTCCTGGGCGCCGGCGAAGGTTGGGCCAAGTCCATCCTGTACAGCCCGCGAGCGCGCGCCGAATTCGAACGCTTCTTTGCCCGCCAAGACACCTTCACGCTCGGCGTGTGCAACGGCTGCCAGATGGTTTCCAATTTGAAGGAGATCATTCCCGGCGCCGACCATTGGCCGCGCTTCGTGCGCAACCGCAGCGAGCAATTCGAGGCCCGCCTGGCCCTGGTGCGAATCGAGCAGAGCCCGTCGGTGCTCCTGGCCGGCATGGCGGGATCGCTTGTGCCCATCGCTGTCGCCCATGGCGAAGGCCGCGCCGAATTCGCGTCGGCGGACGCGCGCACGTCCCTGGATCAGCTCTGGTCTCGTCGCCGCCCGCTTCGTCGACCATCGCGGCGTCCCGACCGAGCACTATCCCGAAAACCCCAACGGCTCGCCGCAAGGGATCACCGCCATCACCACGCCCGATGGCCGAGCCACCATCATCATGCCCCACCCCGAGCGCGTCTTCCGCAGCGTCGCAGCTCTCGTGGCACCCCGACGACGCCGGCGACGATTCGCCCTGGATGCGCCTTTTCCGCAACGCCAGGGTTTTCGTAGGTTAATTTCGATTCCACGGGCCCTTGATCCTCGTGGTGGGCGAGGTATAGCTTTGGCGTCACGTGCCACAGACTCCAGGAACATTCCCCGTCAACCACGGGTCCTACGCGTTCTTGAAGGTCCTCTCAACCCAGGGAGACGGGCCGGTTTACCTTGCGGCCTTGAGTGGCGCGACGAAGCCTTGGGCGATCAAGACCTTGCCGTTGCAGGGACAAGACGCCGTCGATATCGGCTTGCTGAAAGCGGAGACCAAGAAACTGGCCCACATGCATTCCGCGCATCTGGCGGCGGTGCGTGCGTCCCCGGAAGTCGAGAGCAACGGTGGCTTCGTTATGGAATACATCCGTGGCCAATCGCTGGCGGCGGTTTGCGAGCGCGCCGAGGAATATGCGCTGTTGCTGCCTCCCGAGCTCGGATTGGTCGTGGCACACGACGTTTTCGCGGCGGCCGAGGCCTTCCACACTTTCGAGGCAGCAGTCCGAGTCCACGGCAACATCTCGCCGCGCACCATCCTGGTCGGCTACTCGGGCGACGTAAAGGTCGCCGGCTATCGACCTGGATCTACCGTCCTCGCAGGCGTTGACGTGCATGTGGCCAGGGATCTGAAGCCCGTCGCCAGTGTGCTATTTAACCTGCCCTTCGAAATGTTTCCCAAGGAGCTGACCAAGCTAGTGCCTCGCCTGCTTGAGGACAACGTCTCGCCGGTCGAGGCCACGGCCGCCGTGCGCGCGTTCTTGCACGATTGTGTGCCTTCCGCCGCCCATCGACGAAGGGTGGCAGAGTGGATAAGAGATGTCTTTCTCGATGAGTTCGACGAGGAAGCCGAGGAAGAAGCGAGGTTGCTTGCCAGCGCCACCCCGTTGCTTGCCCCCGCGCGCGTGCGCCCTGTCGGCAGGCGCGTGTCCGTGTTCGGCGGCACCACAGCGGCGGTTGCGCTGATCGTCGGGGGCGTCTTGATGATGTCGCATCGCCGGCCCACCCAGGCCCATTCGGAAGCCATGCATGTCGACATGCCCAAGCTCGTACTGGAGCAGGCTCTGCCGCCTGCAAACGCACCACCGGCGTCGCCTACACCTGCCTTGGCGGCGCCCGCACCCGTCGCTCCGAACGATCCCTCAACTGCCTCCGCCAGCCGAAAAGCTCCGCCGAACATGTCAGACAGTCGCCCGGCCAAGCGCGAGTCGGAGTCGTCGTCCGCCGAGCACTTGCTTCACGCGGCTGATGCGGCCTTCGGCGCCGGCAGGCGTGTCGAAGCCGTCACGCTTGCCCTCCAGGCCGTCCATGCGGGCGGCGGAGTTCGCGCCCATCTGGCGTTGGGCGAGTACTACCACAGCATGCATCGCTACCAGGACGCCCTCAATCACTACCGCGCTGCCGTCGAGATCGAGCCCGAGAACAAGCTCGCCTTGACGGGCGTCAAGTTGATCGAGAAGAAGATCTCGCCCTGCCAGTAGACGGCGACAGACACAAACCCTGCCTGGGTTGCAGACCGACTACCAGGTATGCATCTGAGCCTTGGCCAATGAAGCCGGGCGAGTTGGACGAATGATGACCAGCGACGCATTGGGGCGCTTGAAGGCAGAACTCGACGCGACAATCCCGTCAAAGGATGTCGGCACCATCCCTCCGTGCGTTTGCTGAAGGTCAACGAAATACCAGCTCTAACAGCTGGTACAAGGATCAGCGACGCCGCCCAATCCTACTGCGCCCCGCAGCCCGCACCGCCATCGGGCGTGGGGGAGCAGGAACTGAGCCCGCACGAATTGGCGATTTGTGCACTTGTGTTTCCCGTTACCAGAACACCGGTTCCTGTAATGCTTCCGGAACAGGATATTCCGACCGGGTTGTTGTTTTCCACGGTGACCAGGTTAAGTGTTGTTGGTCCACTGGTGGGCAAACTATCGACGCGAATACCACCCCAGAAAGTACCACCCGTTGTTTGTCCAGGTCCGTTGCCTGTGATGCTCGTATTCTCGATGTCGAAGGCCGCACCATTGAGTAGGATGCCGCCACCAGGGTTGTTAATCACGGTGCAGGTATCCACGTGGAGGGAAACGGAGCTACCGCTGGTCGGCGATGCGTTGATACCCATGCCAGTCAACGTACCCCCCTGAACAGCAACCCCGCGCAAGTAGATGTCTCCCGAGGTGATAGTGACGCCATCGCTGCCAGTTGTTGTGGGCGTGAGTTTGGCACTGCTCTTTCCCACGATGGTTAGGGGCGCGGTGGCAGCGATGGTCGCAGAGCCGGGAGCCAATGCCCCGATGATGACAACCAAAGCCTTCGAGTTCGACTTGGCGGTGGTGACCCCGGCTTGAGCGCTACAGACCGGCGCCGCGGCGGAATCCGGGGTTGCTATCCGCACACCCCGTCTTGTTCTGCACATACACCGTCTCGGCATCGGTCGCGCAGTGCCCGTCGATGTTGGCCATGCACACGCCCGGATTCCCGGTCGTGCCCAGCTTCGCCACGCACTCTGCATCCGCCTTGCAGGTCACGCATGTGTTCGCGCTGCTGCAGATCGGGTGGGTCGCTGCCATGCAGTCGCTGCTGGCGGCACACTGGACGCAGGCCCCACTGGCGGTACCGCTGGTTGCGCACACGGCGCGGTTCGGATCGGCCAAGGCCTGACACTCGCCGCTGCTCTTGCACGCCTGACACTTGTTGCCGCTGTCGCAGATGGGCGTGGCGCCGCTGCAGTTGGCGTTGGTTGTACACTGGACGCAGGCGTTGGTCGTCGTGTTGCAGACTGGGGTGCTGCCGCTGCACTGGGTGTTGCTCGTGCATTGGACGCAGGCCCCGCTGTTCACGCACACCGCGCGGTTGGGGTCGGCAAGAGCCGCGCACGGGCTCGTGGCCGTGCAGCCCGCACAGGTCTTGCTCGCGGAACAGATGGGGGTGGTACCCGAGCACTGTGCGTGCGCGACGCACTGGACGCATTTGTTGCTGGTGGTGTCGCAAACGGGGGTCGTGCCAGAGCAGTCGGTGTTGGCCGTGCACTGAACGCAAGTGCCCGCGCTGGAGCACGCGGCGCGGTTGGGATCGCCGAGACCCGCGCACTGGATAGAGACCGTGCACGCGGCGCAGGTGTTGTTGCTCTTGTTGCAGATGGGACTCTTGCTCGACGTGCAGTGACTGTCGGCGGTGCAGGCGACGCATCTGCCTGAAAGGGAATCACAGACAGCCGTTGGCGCCACGCAAGCGTTTGCGCCGCCGTCCAGGCCGGTCTGGCAGCCAACACACAGGCCCGCCACGCAGAAGGCCTTCGTCGGATCCGGACAGTCGCTGCTGGCGCCACAGGTCCCTGCGCCATCTGGAACGTAGACATCGGGCTCCGCGACATCGACGACACCAGCATCCTCGTGCGCCCCCGTTTCCAAGGCCTCGTCCAGAACTGGCGCATCGACGGTGAGGATGGCGTCGATGATCGACGGAACGTCGACTGCCACATGCACCTCGTCGCCCCTAGGTGCGTCGACGGCGTCGAGTGTCGCCACATCGAGCGCGGCGGCCGGTCCGTCCATCGGCCCGGTGGCCCCATCGGGCGAGACGCAAACGCCCCGGGCCACATCGCAGACACGCCCGCTCGTGCAGTCGCCGGGCTTCTGACAATAGTTCGGGGTTGCCTCCGTGCAGCCCCAAAGTACTGCGCCCCCAAGCAGAAACACCGCCACCAGCTTTGCCATTGGTATCGACATCAGAATCCTCCCGACAAGGAGATTGAGGATGCGGTGAGGTTCAGTGCCATGTGCGAGGGCCCGGCACTGGGCGAGAATGCGATCAACCCTATGAGTCCGGCCAGCGCAGCCACCCCGCCCCCAACCACCATTCCAATTCCAGCCGTCTCCGTCTTGAATCGTCGCGCGCAGAGATCCTTGGGTGCCGTCAGATCGCAGGTTCCTCGGCCGTTGATGTGAATCAAGTAGATCCCGGACCCAATGAGCACTGCCCCACCTGCCAGCGCGGTCAGCGACAGATACGTCGGGACGTACCACTCGGACGCCGGCGCGACCAACGGCGGGTTGACTGCAAGCGCGGGCTGGGGCGCTGGCGGCGGCGGCATCGTATCGGGGATTGGCGCCGGCGCGACCTCGGCCACCGAAGTTGGAGGCGTCTTTCTGACCTTGATGCGCTCGGCGATCGTCGACGCGAGCAGAGAAGCGGTATGCTTGATTTCGCTGCCCTCGCAGGCCGAGCAGTCGGTCTTCTCGACCCAGCTATCGCGCTCCGGCGTGGAACGCACCACGATCATGGAGACGAGATAGTCCGACTTCAACCTCTTGGTGGCCTTCTTCGCCGCCGGCCGGGCGCGCACCCGAACCTGGACAACCAAGTCGACCTTGGCGGATTGTGCGAGATCTTGCAGACACTCGATGCTTTCGCATTCCAAGACCTGCTGCAGCGCTATCGGGTCGGAAACAGGCTTGAGGGCGATATCCGTTGCGGCAAACGTGGAGAGCACCTGGCCAAGCCCGGTCACGACATGGGTGACCGCGCCATCCTGCACCTCTGCGGCGAGCTTCGGGCCGAGGCTGCTGGTGTCGACCGCGATGGCCACGGTGCTCGGCGTTTCGGCAAAGGCAGGTTGGCTGACAAGCGCAAGAAGCAAGGCAACGGTCGTGGGTATTCGCATGTTCGTTGGCCGACTGGAATGTTCCTGGTTTCCACCAATAGGAATTGGAGACTAGCACTCCAAGGCGAGAATCAGGCTATGATTCCGGCATGCTGGCGACACTCGTTTGGACCTTGCTCTTGGCCGGTGAACCTTCGGCCAAACTCGATACATCGGTCGGGAAGGAAATGACCGAGGCCATCGTCACGCTCAACAAGGCACTGGGCCTCGAGACCTGGCCCACGCGCGGCGTGCAGCCGTGCATCGACCGCGGCGGTCTCGAAGCAACAGCCAAAGACGTCGGCGCCGAGGAAACGCAGCAGTGCGCTTCCTCGGCGATCGCCAAGGGCTTCCCCAATCTTGGGCAAGCATACGTGCTAGGGATCCCCATGGCGGACATCGGGCCAGTCACGGTTTTTGCCATCGGCATCGGGGATTCCGACGGCTGGGGCGCCTACTCTTGCGATCCCACGCGCAAGTGCCCTCCGACCAAGCTGAGTGCCGACTCGAAGCAAGCCAAGCGCCTGGTCGAGCGCTACCACCGCGCGTGCTCGGAAGCGAAGACGGTGTGGCTACCGAGCCGCGACGAAATCTGTGCGGGCACGCCGATGGTTGCGCCGCCCGAGCCCGCGCCGACCCCGAAGCCGGCCAAGAGCCCTCCCGCTGGCGCGAAACCTGCCCCCGGCGAACCGCCCGCGCGCGCGCCCTGGCCAGTCAAGGAATAGCGCGCTCGCCCGAGTGTCGACTGCGCGCATTTGCGTCACCGGTCTTCCTACCGGCGCGCAGGTTTCCATGCCGTGAATTCCGCGCGGATGGGTGTTCTCGGGCACTAAATTTCAGGTAGTCAACCACGCCGCTGGCGACTATTGTCTCGCACCGAACGGTTCCACAAAAACGGAGAAAATGATCCATGGCTAAGTTGATCGGCAAAGCTCTTGTCGCGCAGGGCGGTGGCCCGACCGCGGTCATCAACCAAAGCGTCGTAGGCGTTGTCCTCGAAGCACGCAGGTTCCCGCAAATCACCCACGTGTACGGCGCCCGCCACGGCGTGAGCGGCGTGCTCAAGGAAGACTTCCTCGATCTCTCCGAGGCCACCTTGCAGAACCTGGAAGACGTGGCCATCACGCCCGCTTCCGGTCTCGGCTCGACCCGCGACAAGCCCGACGTCGACTACTGCCTGAAGATGTTCAAGGTCATGCAGGCGCACGACATCCGCTACTTCTTCTACTGCGGCGGCAACGACTCCTCCGACACCTGCCGCATCGTCAACGAGCAGGCCAAGTCCACCGGCTACGACCTCGTGCTGCGTGCACGTGCCCAAGACCATCGACAACGATCTGGCCGGCGGCACCGATCACTGCCCGGGCTTCGGCTCGGCGGCCAAGTTCGTGGGCCAGGCCTTCGCCGGCGCCAACATGGACAATCGCGCCCTGCCCGGCGTGTACATCGCCGTGATCATGGGCCGCCACGCGGGCTTCCTCACGGCAGCCTCGGCGCTCGGCCGCAAGTTCGAGGACGACGGTCCCCACCTCATCTACATGCCCGAGCGCGTGTTCGACGCCGACAAGTTCGTGGCCGACGTGCAGAAGGTTTACGACAAGTACGGCCGCTGCATCATCGCGGTCTCCGAGGGCGTCAGCGACAAGTCGGGCGCACCCATCATCACCTCGCTCAAGGGCTCGGAGAAGGACTCGCACGGCAACGTGCAGCTCTCGGGCACCGGCGCCCTCGGCGACTCTGCTCGCCGACCTCATCAAGGCCAAGACCAAGATCAAGCGCGTGCGCGCCGACACCCTCGGCTACCTGCAGCGCTCGTTCCTGGGCTGCATCAGCAAGAGCGACGCCGAAGAGGCGCGCGCGGTCGGCCAACGCGCCGTGCAATTCGCCGCCATCCACGGCACGGCCGGATCGGTGGCCATCAAGAGAACGGGCGATTATGCCGTTACCTATGACTTGATCCCGCTCGAAGCCGTAGCCGCCAAGACCCGCCACATGGACGAAGCCTTCATCAATGCCGAAGGCAACAACGTCACCGAGGCCTTCCTCAAGTACTGCCGCCCGCTCGCGGGCGAGATGCCGACCCAGGACCGCTTCCAGGCCCCGCAGGTCGCGAAGATCCTGAACAAGAAGTAAACACTGGACCAAGGAGCGAAACGCTATGTCAGAGAATGCTCTCTATAAGGAAATTGGGCTCGTCAATACCAAATCCATGTTCAAGGCGGCCATGGCGGGCAAGTTCGCCGTGCCGGCCTACAACTTCAACAACATGGAGCAGCTGCAGGCCATCGTGCTCGGCTGCGTGGCCTCGGACTCGCCCTTCATCCTGCAAGTCAGCTCGGGCGCGCGCAAGTACGCCGACCAGACCCTCCTGCGCTACATGGCCCAGGGCGCGGTCGAGATGATCAAGGCCGCGGGCACGCCGCTCAAGTTCGCCCTGCACCTCGACCACGGCGACACCTTCGAGCTGTGCAAGTCGTGCATCGAGACCGGCTTCTCGTCGGTCATGATCGACGGCTCGCACCACCCCTACGAGAAGAACATCGAGGAGACCCGCAAGGTCGTCGAGTACGCCCACAAGTACGACGTCACGGTCGAGGGCGAGCTGGGCGTGCTGGCCGGCATCGAGGACGACGTGGTAGCCGCCAAGTCGGTCTACACGCACCCCGACCAGGTGGAAGACTTCGTGAAGAAGACCGGCGTGGATTCGCTGGCCATCTCCATCGGCACCTCGCACGGCGCCTACAAGTTCAAGCCCGCGCAGTGCACGCGCAACAAGGATGGCGTCCTCGAGCCCCCGCCCCTCCGCTTCGACATCCTCGAAGAGATCGAGAAGCGCATCCCCGGCTTCCCCATCGTGCTCCACGGCGCCTCGTCGGTCGTGCTCAAGTACGTCGACATGATCAACCAGTTCGGCGGCAAGCTCGACAACGCCGTCGGCATCCCCGAGGCCCAACTGCGCCGCGCCGCCACCTCCGCCGTCTGCAAGATCAACATCGACTCCGACGGCCGCCTGGCCATGACCGCCGCCATCCGCAAGGCCTTCGCCGAGAACCCGAAAGAGTTCGACCCGCGCAAATACCTCGGCCCCGCCCGCGACGAGCTCAAGACCCTCATCATCGAGAAGAACAAGAACGTGCTCGGCTCCGCGGGACACGGCAAAGAAATCTTCGGCTAGAAGTTCACCACAGAGACACAGAGACACAGAGGGCACGGCAGGGAAGCCTGACCGTGCCTTTTGCTTACCCACTGGGAAAGAAACTCACCACAGAGAGCAGGGAGGCACGGGGAACGAGGTGGAAGTGGTTCGGGGCCAGGAATGTCTCGTATTCGGGCTCACCCATCTCGATTCTGGTCTTTGAGCGAACACCTCAGGACAGCGCGGAGAGAAGGTCTGTGAACGCTTTCTCGATATTTCCCGGTGGGAAGGGCAGATGTTCATAGTCCGAGCCGAGAATGCCCTTCTTCACCTCAGTTCCCTCCTCGACAAGGAAGACAACGTACTTGTTGCGGCCGTGGGCATATGCAGCTTCCGTAGCGATCCAGGTGGAATCCCCGGGGGTGACAACAGCAAGCAAAATATCCTGACCGTCGATTCGTTCTTCGACCTTGGCCGGAATGCTTCGGGCCTCGTAGCCAACGCCCTCAACTACGGAGAAGCTACAAGCCGACAGGAGTTTTCGGATAGCCGCCGCTGCCGCCTTTCCGTGGGCATCAAAGCGGTGAGCAAGAAACACCGTCTTCTTTGGTTTCCGCTTTGGGGCGTTTGCGGGAGAGATTTGAAATGGCACCGTCGCACGAAAACACTCCCGGAGGCGTTCATGGAGGGAGTCCACAACAGCGTCATCGCTCGACCCCACGGTAATGACTAGAACAGGTGGGTTACGCTTCAGACTAACCTGCACGTCGACATCGACACCCTTCTTCAGGGTCCAGCGGGAATGCCAATGAGAGTGAATTTCAGCATCGCCGGTTTCTTCGTAACGGTCGAGGATTTCCAGGTATTCTTCCCATGAATAGGTGCAAAGGGAGCGCGTTCCGTCGACAACCGCAGAGTATTTCGTTCGCTCGCAAACGCCTCTTGCCTCGGAATATCCGAAGTCTCTCAGAGAAAGACTCATGGAACGACAGGCCCGCGAAAGAGACATGTCGTCGGGAACATCGGTGTAGGCTCTCGAATCACGCATCGTTGACCGACCGCGAAGCGAGATTGTACGGGCGCCAGATTCTATTGCCTACAGGTTTTCCTCTTTGCTGAGTCTCTCGCGCTGGCATTGAACCTGCGAATCTGCAGACGACCAGAATCTGGTCCACAGGGCAAGCTCGGCGCGCGGGCGGGCGGGGACGACTCCTCGGCGGCGTAGAATCGCGCACCGAGCGTCCGCGCGAGGTTGCCAGCGAGTCGGGACAGGGGCCAGCGACCGGTCTGCCGGTCGCGTAAGGACCCGGCTGCCGAGCGTGCCATGGACGCGCGTAGCGCGGCCGTTGGCATGCGGCCGCCGAGGGGTCGTCCCCGAAGCAAGCCCGCAGAAGCCGAGCGTCCGCTCTCCCCAATTCCACCAGTAGAAGCCCCGCAATGCTTGAATGCTTGATAGAGGACGCCGTCCGGCACTACCATATCGCCTATGCAGCAGCCCTCTTATTCCCACGGGATTACGACTGTGCCCCTGCTGGGCGACACCATTGGCGAGAACCTGCGGCGCACCGTCGAGAGGTTCGGCAAGCGCGAGGCGCTGGTGTCGTGCCACCAGAACTATCGCGCCACCTACCGCGAGTTCTGGGACCAAACATCCGTGATCGGCCGCGCCCTGATGGCGCGCGGGGTGAAGAAGGGCGATCGCGTGGGACTGTGGTCGCCCAACCGCTTCGAGTGGGCGGTCACCCAGTACGCCACCTCGCGCATCGGCGCCATCATGGTCAATATCAACCCGGCCTACCGAAGCCATGAGCTCGAACACGTGCTCAAGCAGTCGGGCTGCGCCCTCCTGATCCTCGCACGCGGGTTCCGCCAGACCGACTACGTGTCCATGTTCCGCGACGTCGAGGGACGCCTGCCCGAGCACATCAAGGCCATCGTCATCGACGACGAATGGGGCGATCTCAGGGAAGACGCCAAGCATGTTTCCGAGGAAGAGCTCCACCTGCGCGAGCAAACCCTGGATCCTGACGATCCCATCGACATCCAGTACACCAGCGGCACCACCGGCTTCCCCAAGGGCGCCACCCTGTCCCACCACAATATTCTGAACAATGGCTACTTCGTCGGCCGCACGCTGAAATACAGCGAGAAGGATCGCATCTGCATCCCGGTGCCGCTCTACCACTGCTTCGGGCAAGTGATGGGCAACCTGGCCGCCACCAGCCATGGCGCGTGCATGATCTATCCGGGCGAGGCCTTCGACCCTGCCGCGGTGCTGGCCACCGTCGAGAAAGAACACTGCACCTCGCTCTACGGCGTGCCCACCATGTTCATCGCCGAGACCGAGCACGCGAATTTCGGTAAGACCGATTTCGCCAGCTTGCGCACCGGCATCATGGCCGGCTCGCCCTGCCCCATCGAGGTGATGAAGCGCGTGCAGAAGGACATGCACATGCCGGAGATCACCATTTGCTACGGTATGACCGAGACCTCGCCGGTATCCACGCAAAGCAAGGTCGACGATCCGCTCGACAAGCGCGTCGCCACCGTGGGCTGCGTGCACCCGAACCTGGAAATCAAGATTGTGGATCCGTCCACCAGCCACGTCGTTCCTCGCGGCACCGTCGGAGAGCTGTGCACCCGCGGATACTCGGTCATGCTGGGCTACTGGGACGACTTGCATTCGACCCGGCAAGCCATCGACGCCGCACGATGGATGCACTCGGGCGACTTGGCCACGATGGACGATGACGGCTACGTCAACATCGTTGGCCGCATCAAAGACATGGTCATGCGCGGTGGCGAGAACATCTACCCGCGCGAGGTCGAGGAGTTCTTGTACACCAAGCCCGAGATCGCCGACGTCCAGGTCATCGGCGTGCCCGACGCCAAGTACGGCGAAGAGGTGATGGCGTGGATCAAGCTTCGGCCAGGCGCCAGCCTGACTGGCGACGACCTACACGTCTTCTGCAAGGGCAAGATCGCCACCTACAAGATCCCGCGCTACTGGAAGTTCGTGGACGCCTTCCCCATGACCGTCACCGGCAAGATCCAGAAGTACAAGATGCGCGAGATCGCCGTCGACGAGCTCAAGCTGCAAACCGCAGCCAGCATCAAAACCGCATAGGAAGATCAACACAGAGGACACAAAGGACACGGAGGACAGAGGGATTCGGATCCGAATTCTTCCATTCTCTGTGTCCTCTGCGTTCTCTGTGTCTTTCCCCTGCTACTCGACGCGCTGGAAGAAGCGGCGCCAGCGGATGGACGAAAACCAGTCGGCGATGCCCGAGGGGCTGAGCCCGCCGCGTGCGGGATCGCGCGACCACCAGATGACCAGGGCGCGTCCCTTGATGAGCTCGAAGGGCACGAAGCCCCACACGCGCGAGTCCTTCGAGTTGTCGCGGTTGTCGCCCATGGCGAAGTAGTGCCCCGGCGGGATCGTCACCGGCCCGAAATCCGACGACGTCGATCGCATGGGCTCCTGATGGGTCACGTGCGATTTGGTCTCCAGGTGCTCAAGCCACACCTCACAGCCGTGGCGGTCGTCGTCGCCGTCGAAATCCTTGCCAAAGTCCTTGCCGAGATCTTTGCCATCATCCGCCACGCAGGGCTCGCGCAGCTGCTCGCGCGCCAGGGGGCGGCCGTCGATGAAGACCTCGTTGTGGCGAACCTGCAGGGTTTCGCCAGGCAACCCCATCACCCGTTTGATGTAGTCGATACTCTGGTCGGGCGGGTACTTGAACACGATGATGTCGCCGCGCTTGGGCTTGCCCAGCACGGCGATCTTGGCATTGGTGAACGGAATGCCGACGGCGTAGGCGAACTTGGACACGAAGATGTGGTCGCCCACCTCCAGCGTCGGAATCATGGAGCCCGAGGGGATCTGAAAGGCCTCGACCACGAAGGCGCGCAGAAGTAGCGCCACGCCGAGCGCCAGACCGATGGACTCGGCATACTGGCGGGTCGCCGACTTGCGCGCGAAGGCCAAGTGCTCGTCCATCTTGCCGTCGATATCGGTGAGGGACTGGCGCAACCGTTCCAGATTCTTTTCCTTGCGGGCCGCCTCGACCTCGGCGACGGCGGCCGTCATGGTCGCGGCCACCGATTCGGGAATACGGTAGCGTTTCTTCTTCAAAATGCGCTTGGCCTCCCCCACCAGTTGCTTGGCTTCCGCGCTGGCGCGACTCCACTGCCGGTAGTTGCGCCAGGATGCCCAAATGCTCATCAACATGCTCAGTCGACCTTCAAAATGGCGAGAAACGCCTCTTGCGGGATTTCCACATTCCCAACCTGTTTCATGCGCTTCTTGCCCTCTTTCTGACGCTCGAGAAGTTTGCGTTTGCGCGAGATGTCGCCACCATAGCACTTCGCGGTCACGTTCTTGCGCAAGGCCTTGACCACTGTCTTTGCAATCACGCGCGAGCCGATGGAGGCCTGGATGGCGACCTCGAACTGTTGCATGGGGATGAGCTCTTTCATCTTGATGCACAGGTCGCGGCCCTTGATGTACGAAGTATCGCGGTGGACGATGGCCGATAGCGAGTCGACGCGGTCGCCGTTGACCAACAGATCCAGGCGGCAAAGATCGGCAGCGCGATAGCCCTTGGGCTCGTAGTCCAGCGAGGCGTAGCCGCGCGAAATGGACTTCATGCGGTCGTAAAAGCCAAAGACCACCTCGGTCAGCGGTACATCGTAGCGAATGATGACCCGCCGTTCGCCTGCGTAGCTCAAGCCCGTCTGGGTTCCGCGCCGCTCTTCGCACAGCTTGATGAGCCCGCCCACGAATTCGGGCGGCGTGTGGATGGTGGCGCCGATGATGGGCTCTTCGATGCGCTCGATGTCGCCCTCGGAGGGAAACTTGGCCGGGTTGTCGAGCTCGACCACGCTGCCGTCGCGCCGGACGATCTGGAAGCGCACCGTGGGCGCCGTGGTGATGAGGTCGAGATCGTATTCGCGCTCCAGGCGCTCCTGCACGATTTCCATGTGCAGAAGGCCAAGAAAGCCGCAGCGAAAGCCGAAGCCAAGCGCGGCCGACACCTCGGGCTCGCGACTGAACGAAGCATCGTTGAGGCGCAATTTGTCGAGGGCGTCGCGCAGATCCACGTAGCGGGCGGGATCGGTCGGGAAAATTCCCGCGAACACCATGGGCTTGGCCGGCTGGAAACCGGGCAACGGCGTTTCGCACGGTTTGCTGGCCTCGGTGATGGTGTCGCCCACGCGCGCATCGGCCACGTCCTTGATGGCCGCGGTGATGAAGCCGACCTCGCCCGGTCCCAGCTCGTCGATTTCCTTCGGGAAGGGCGCGAAGGCACCCAGCCCGACGATTTCATAGTCGCGGCCGGCGGCGAGCAGCCGAATCTTCTGTTTCGCGCGCAGGGTTCCGTCGACCACGCGCACCAGCAGCACGACGCCGCGATAGCTGTCGTACCAGCTGTCGAGCAGAAGCACTTTGAGGGGTCTTTGCGGGTCCCCGACCGGAGGCGGGATGCGCGCCACCACGGCCTCCAGGATCTCCTCGATGCCTTGGCCGGTCTTGGCCGAGGCCAGCACGGCCCCTGACGCGTCGATGCCGATGACTTCCTCGATCTGGCGCTTGGCGTTCTCGGGATCCGCCGATGGCAAGTCGATCTTGTTGATAACGGGAACAATGGCCAGGTTGTTCGCGGTGGCCAGGTACACGTTGGCCAGGGTTTGCGCCTCCACGCCCTGCGAGGCATCGACCACGAGCAGCGCGCCTTCGCACGCGGCCAGCGAACGCGACACCTCGTAGTGGAAGTCCACGTGCCCCGGCGTATCGATGAGGTTCAGCAGGTAGGTTTTTCCATCCTTCGCGTTGTAGGAAAGCCGGACGGTGGCCGCCTTGATGGTGATGCCGCGCTCGCGCTCCAGGTCCATGCTGTCGAGGAACTGGTCCTTCTGCTCGCGCTGGGTGAGCGCGCCGGTGAATTCGATCAGACGGTCGGCCAGGGTGGATTTGCCGTGGTCGATGTGGGCGATGACAGAAAAATTGCGGATCAGGTTGGTCGGGGTCGGCACTTCGAAAACCTTCTTAGGCTCTTGCTTGCCTGCTTGCGTGGCTACTTCCGTGGCTACTTGCGGATGACATCGAGAGTGAGTTGCCCGGGAAGATGCCCCTTTTCCCTCTCCAACACCAAATCGATTCCTTGGCGAATGTATTCCGCCACCGGCACCTTTGTCTTGTGGTGCAGGAGCTTGAGCTGCTCGTTCTGTTCCGCGGTGATGTACACGGTGGTCGAAATCTTGTTCCGTGCCATGGCAGGACCATGCATGACCATATGTCCATAGTCAATGCGGTTTCGGCCACGGCGCGCACGACGCAACAGGAAAATCGGACGACGGTGCGGTTCGAGTCATCGCGGACCAAAAAGCGACTGGCACTTGCCGCAATCGCTCACTTGGCCTAGCCTACCGTTCATGGATCCTCTGCAAGCTCTTCCTAGCCTGGCCAGTACGAACCTCGCGCGTATCCTGTTCTTCGGGCTTTGTGCCTTGGCCTTCGTCCCAAGCTGCGGCGGCCCGCAAAAGCCAGGCGCGAATTCCAGCCTGGACCTGAAGGTTTCCCAGGATGATTTCGGGGCCAAGTTCGACCGCTCGCGCTGCGACGACAAGGGCAAACAAGTCGTGTCTCTGGATGCGAACGGCGACGGCAAGCCCGACGTCATCAAGCTCTTTCTCTCCGTATCGCAAGACGGGCACACGGTCCAGCAGCTGGTCTGCAAACAGACCGACCTGGACTTCGACGGCAAGATCGATCTCGTCCAGTACTACGGACCGGGCGGAGAGCTGTTCATGGACGAATACTCCATGGACTACAGCGGGAAGTTCAACGGCAGGACTTTCTATCAGGATGGCAAGAAGGTCCGGGCCGAAAAGGACATGAACTTCGACGGCAAGCCCGACTACTTCGAGTTCTACGAGGGCGGCAAGCTGGTGCGGGTGGAACGCGACCGCACCGGCAACGGCAAGATCGACGAGTGGCAGTACTACGAAGGCGGACGCTTGGATCGCGTTGGCTATGACACCACGGGCTCCGGCCGCGTGGACAAGTGGGAACGCAATCCCGAAGGCGGTTCCGAGGCGCCGGTCGCGCAAGAGAGTGGAGCCGGGACGGCAGCGGCGCCGGCAGCGGCACCTGCGGATCCGGACGCAGCGGCGGCTGCCGCTGCAGCGGACGCGGCCTCGCGCGGTGGCCCCAAGCCTGCGCCGAACGCCAAGAAGAACTAGAGAATCAGCCGCCGGAGAAGTTTTCCTGACTGAGATCGACCGACGCTGGGATGGTCCGCGGATGGCGCTCGACGCTACCGCTCTCATCCATTTGGACCTGCGCGGACCGGGGACGCACTCGCGCATCGTCAACGCCAGCAGCCGCGGCATGCTCTTGGTCATGCCCGACGCCCGACCGGTTGGGACCCGCATCCACGTCACCGTTCAGCTCGAAAACCCACCCCAGAACATCAAGGTCTCGGGCATCATCGTCCACTGCAACACCAGCGAGAACGTCGATCCGCGCTTCACCGCCCGCGCAGGCATCCTGGTTACCACGGCCGGCTCCGACTGGGACGAGCTCTGTGGCAAGCTTGCCAAGAAGTGATGGTGGCGGATCTCGCCATCGAACTGAAGGCGTAACCAGATGAAATAACTAGATTTTCTTCCACGGCTTCTGGCCAGGTACCCCCACAGTTACCCCCAGACACTGGCCCCTTGGCCCTGCCTACGGGTGCCGTATCTACCCCTCGTTCGCCAAAGTCAGGACGTGCTTGCGGAGATCTGCGGACATGCGAAATCGCAATTCTTGCAGGCAATCTAGAAGCGGCCGCACCGACGGCACGTGGCCAAGCCGTTTGGCATCCAGAATCACGCTCAGGGTACCAGTGACATTCACGCCGAAGCTCTCCGCCACCCTTCTGGCGGGCAAATCGTCGAGGATGGCCACCGAGCCAGGGATCGCCAGCGCCAGTGTCAGCACCGCGCGCTCACCTGCATCGAGACGGCCAAACGACTCCAACTCGGGTGACAGAGGCAGCACCGTTCGCACGTCTGCCCAGGGCAGGAAGATCGGGTCAGGAAGATCGTGGCCGTCCGCACGGCCGGCGCTCAGCTCGGCCACCACCTGGCCGGGAACGATCACACGACCGAAGATGGCGGGCAGCACGTGCAGAATACCCGCGCGGTGCAGGTAGTAAAGCGGCGAGGTGTCGACGATGTGGTCAGCCAAGCGACCGGCGCAGTGTAGCCAGGTCTCGGTCGAATTCCTCTGGCGTCATGCGGAACGCATCGACGCCGAAGTCCGCCAGCCTGTGCAGAAACTCGACCCTGGTGATGCCCGCCAGGTCAGCCGCGGCGCCTGACGACAACTGCCCCAGCTCGTGAAGCTTCATGGCCGCCGCAAGGCGCACCCTGTCCTCTGCCTCGGAAGAAGAAGGCCCCAGCGCCCGAAGGGTCGCCTCTGGTATCTCGATGGACAGAGTCACGAGCCCAAGTGTACCAGGTTTTGCCGCAAAGGATGCTTGCGGTCGCGCAGGGCCGCCCTCAAATGGGGCGACATCGCCGACCGCGGAAACCAGGCGAGTAACTTTGGCGCGGGGTTGCCGATAGGCTGGCATGCGGTGAGGCGGCCTCGCCCACTACTCCTTCGGCTGCGCTCCATCTCTCTTGCGCAGCTCCTTGAGGATTTCCTTCAAGGACGAATCAATGGAATTGATGTCGTTCCGTTGCTCGGTGCCGGGGCGCAGCTCTTTGAGGATTTCCTTCAGGGACGAAGCTATCGAAAACAGCTTCACCTGAGCGAACAACATGATGATGCCGACCACGGCACCGATGGCGAGTGCGATCATGTACCAGTCGCTCGCGTCAGTCTGTCTTGCCCCATATGCCTGGGCCAAGGACGCGCCACCTTCCAGCAAGACCAAGGTTGCGAGCAGCAGCGAAGAGAAAAGCAGTGTGGGCCATCTAATCATGTGGATCCTCCTGAGCTCAAGCGTCGCGCCGACGCGCCACTTGGTCAATCACGACCAGCACCCTTCTACGATCTGTCATTGCCTTCGATGACGACGGTAACGCCGCAATGCCAGCTCACGGATCAAAAGGAGACGCGTTTGACAGATCCTCGACCGCCCCCGGCTTGGCATCTGGGGTCGGAGCCGACTTCGCCTCCGTTGCTTGCGTGGCCTGGGCTGCCGCCTGTTCACGCCGTTCCTCTTCGCCCGCTACTCTTTTGGCAATGTTATGCCAAGTTTGCTCGCGCACCGCCCTAGAGTTCCCCTCTAGTGATTGCCGCTCTTCGTAGGTCGCCTGCCCCAGAAGCAAAGCTCGATCAATCGTGTGTCCGAAGTCTTCGCGTATCTTGACCTGCTGTTCGTTGGTCAGCCGCTCGAAGATGTCCCGAGCCCTTTCCAGGGATACCATTTGGAGCTTGATGACGGCACCCCGGACATAGCGCGTGATCTTCCTTGTCTCGTCGGCCGTTGCCAACTCCCACCCGCCGATGATCTTATTGAAGCGCGTAACCTCGATGCCAAGGTCGCGAGCCATGGTGTTCTGTCGTATCCCCAGCAGGACCAGTCGTGCCTTCACGAGGCCGCGTGGTAGTTCGTCTTCTATTCCCGCCAGGTCGTCGTCAGGAGAAGATCCTTGGGCGTCGTTGAGCTTCTCTTGCAAGAGAACCAACGGGCGTTCAAAGTCGTAGTACCAGAACCCAGCACTATTGGGCGTCCTGCGCTCGCACATCCGACCCTTCAGAGTGCCGAGCGATTGCTTGCACTTTCCCCAGCGGGCTTCCGTGACGAACCCAAAGTCCTCCAGCTTCTCCCAGGAACACACGCCGCTGGGCAGACGAAAGCACTTGTAGCCCTTGCGGACCATCTCGTCGGCCTCGCGCCCTCGGCGGTATTGCCGCATATCCTGTAACTCGTCGGCCGGAATCGTGATGTTGATGTCGACCGCGAAAGCCATGCGCGTGAGGGTGAGAACAGCCACTGCAAATAGGACGGCACGCAGCCTGGCGACCATGCCGACCATGGTCGCTCCATTCGGGATTTTCCGCAACCGCCACGACATTTTGAGCCGTGGTCAGGACGGCCGCCCGCCCGTAGCGTCGCGTTTTGGTGGCTACAGACTTCTCAGGCTTCTGCCGCGTGTTCGGGCGCCATGTGCGCACCCTACGGGAAGCCCGCGCCCTCACCCAAGAGGACATGATGGATCTCGGATTCAGCCTCCGGCACTACCAGCGAATCGAAGCGGGCCGATCGATCACACTGCGGACCATGTGGAAGCTGGCCAAGGCTTTCAAGGTTCCACCGCGGGATATCCTGCCACCGACTGCGAAATAGCAGCCCCTTCGTCTGTCAGGTGACGCCAGCGATGGCAGCGGGAGTCACTGATCACGTGTGGGAGATTGGGGAGATTGTGGATCTGTCGGCGCCTGCGGCTGGGCAGATAGCCTTGGCTCCTCCGCCAAGCGCACCTCGGTAGGCGCTGGTGCCCTGGCAAAGAGTGGCCCAAACAGACCAACGAAGGCAGTCGTCAGTATCAGAAACACAGTTACAACCACGAGCGCCTTCGTCCACCATGCAACCTTGTCTGCGGCTTCCGAACTCTTTTGGGCGAGTTTGAGTTGCTCTGCTACGAGGCGTTCTTGCGCCTTGTAGTTAAACCTCCAAGAGATTGAAGAAACCCGCCAAGCCGCTTACCCACAACCCTTCCGATGCGATCCTTCGCGCGAAATCCTTGTCCTTCCAAAGTGGGCCACCGGGATATACGCTGCCTCCCCCTCTCCCACTGGAAATGCGCTTTTCAAGATCCACGAATTCGGCCTGGCACTTCTGGTAGTTCGCGAATGCCTGCTTGAACCCAGCGAGCGGATCGGCTGTTGGTTTTGGTTCCTGAGCGGCCGTTGGCATCGTCGCATCCTCGCGCGGTTCTTCGCCGCGTCAAGTTTGGCCGTTCCAGCGCCCCTCCCAACCGCCGCGAGAAACTCGGCATACTCGGCGGGCTCGTCAACAAGACGGCAGTGGTTTACGGCCAGCCTGACGGTCAGATCGCGCCGCGGTCCCGGTTTCTCGGATTCGATTCGCGCAAGGTGTTCAGCATGGCGTGCGGTCGCGCCCTCGCTCGAAGTGACCGCCGGCATTTCGCGCGCAACCATGGCCAGCCTTGCCCGGAGTGATTCGAGCCTCATGGTTGCGCTCTCTCCTGTGCGAGCAACGCTCTTTCGGCGTCGGCGGCGGGCGGGTTACGTGCAATTCCCTCGGCGAAGCGCCGGAGGACAGGAACCATCCGGGCGTGGGCGGGGTCAGCCAAGACGCGGACGGCTTCCCCGTGCATGCGTGCCCACTCGGTTCGGTCTTCGGCCGTGCCCTTTTCGAGCCCGCGCAAAAACTCAAGCCGAGCCTCCGCGCGGGCCGGCGCTTGTTCCTCGATGGGAAGCGCAGCCAAGGCTGCCTCGCGCTCGTCATCGTCCGCAACTATCTGCGCGACCTGTTGGATCGCCTGTTCGGAAGTCCACTGCCAGCCTTGATCGGCTTCCCCCGGTGGCAGCGACGCCGCCAGCTTGTCAATCCTTCCCCGAATCGTCGAGAACGCCCTCACGGTTGCACCGTCCCGTCGACAAGCTGGCGGATGACTTCGGAACTGAGTTTGCCGTCCTCGACTTTGTAGATGATCGTCGCGCACGCGCCCATGCGCCGGACGTAGGGCCACAGGCCGTCGTAGTCCGGGCCTCGATGGTTCTCGGGCAGCAAAATCACACACGAGGGCGGTCCATTCGAGGAGTGTCGTTCTGACAGCAATTCGTCGAGTCGGGCTCGAATCCCGGCAAGCGACCTCACGACGGCACCGCCTCGTCGGCTACGGGGCCGCCCGTCCAAAGATGCTCGTAGGGGCCGCCCTTGTACTGCTCCTCGAAAACCTCTTCTGCCGAAATCACCCTGAAGAACAGGCACGGCAGATCGTTCGGGCCGCGCGTGGCTGGCCCAAACTCGCGGTCAAATCGCTCTCGAAGTCCTTGAAGCTCGGCAAGGTCGCGATAGTGCCAATACTTGTAAGTCTCTGTGTCCTTCCGCTCCTCGCCCGGTTCGACTGGGAGCTTGGATGCAAAGACGAACACGGGGCCTTTTCCGCGTGGCGGTGGCACCTTCGCGGCTGCGGCGTCGATTCGGGCTTTGAGACTCGAAATGGAAACCATGCTCACCTTCCCTTTCCAGAGCGGTTGGCGTTGCCGGGATGGTTGGCCAGCTGCGCTTCGAGCGCGGCAAGGCGTTCGATCACGTCTTCCAGCTCGGTGAGCTTCATCGTGCTTTCCAGCACGCCGCGCGCGGCACTCACGCGGGCAGATTCTGCGGGCGCCGTGCCGCTGGCCATGTCCACCAGGCCGATAGCGGCCTTCGAGGCGCCAGCGCTCAGGATGGCCCTGGCCATGGATACGTTCTCGGACAGGCGCGCCCTCACGGCCTCGGCGATCTCGGGCTTCTTTCTCCACCGTCGCGCACTGCGTGGCGAGATACCTACCGCGCTGGCCGCATCGGCAAGCGAAGTACCACTGGCAAGTTCATCGGAGAAGCGGGTTTCACGGGCTGAAAGCTCTTCCGGAGCCTCCTCGGTTTCGTTTGGTTTCTGGCCACTATCGGACGGCGGGACCACGCGCAGATCGGGCGGTTCGAGGTCAGCCACGCTGCACCCCTTCCCGATATGCCAGCTCGTCAAGGCGAAGCGTTTGCTGTGCGGGTAGGGTCTGGCGTCGGCTTCGAGCCACGAGGCGCCAGCAAGCCGAACAGAAGAGTCGCCCCATGGAGAAGACAGCCTCACGGTATTGATCACTTACGCATGCGCAGCAGTACTCTTTCCCAGAACAGTCTCGCTCGCTCATTGCACCATCTCCCCCTGCGCGTCGGCCGGCACCTTGGACACCTTGGTCGGCTTGCTGTGCGTGGCGTCCGGAAAGACGCATGCCCTGCAAAATCGCCCGCCGTAGCTCGTCACCAGGGCAACGACCGTCAGCCGACCACAGTCATCACAGAGCACGCCGAGGGCGTCGTTCATAGGGTCGTCGAAGGCCATGGTGGTGGACGTGGCCGCGGGCTTCTCGGTATCCGAAACCGCCGCTAGCAGGCGTAGGATCGCGGGCTTGTTCGCCTTGAAGCTGGCCACCATCTCGGGCGTGATGTCGCCTTCAAGGATGAGCTTATCGCCGTCGACCGTAACCTTGACGCCGTGGTCGCGTGCATCCGTCAGAATCGCCAAGGCGTTCATATGACGGCCTTCTTTGCGGGCTGCGCCATAACCGCATGAACCGCAATAACCGCAGTAGCAAGTAGTGCAGGATTGATTTCGACGAGCCTGGCTTTTCCCTGCCCTTTGGCGAGTCGAGCTCGGCCAAGTTCTTCGAGTGTCAGGAGGGTGGACTCCAGCGCCACCTTTCCACGCAATTTGGACGGGCCAGACTTCTGAATCATGGAAACCGGCACCGAAGAAACGCCCCACGTTCGGCAGTATTCGAGGAGCCAACTATCCAGGGCGGCAGCCTCCGCGTTCTCTTCCGGCATCGCGAATTCACCGAAGAAACGGCGAGCTTCGTTTAGGTGCCACTCGGCTATGCGCGCGGCGGATTCAAACAGCGGAAGACCTATCGCGCCCAAGCCGTGCTCGAAAACCTGGAAGATCGCGGCGATTCGGCATGCGTTATCGGCGATCTTGCTGGCCACGTCTCGCACGTCGCAGAGGCTTCCACCAATTGCCAACTCGGCCTCGATTCGATCGTGGAATTGGATCCAGGCAGCCTTCGCCTCCGAGGTAAGGGTCAGCACCACCGGGGTCAACCCGCCGTTCTCGTCGATGTTGACTGGCTCCTTTAGGATCTCGGCGATGCGTTTGTTGAACCTTGCCAGTGCCGGCCTATTTTGCGGCGGTTCCCTGAACAGACGCGATCCTTGAGTCGATTCCGGGCAGGCAATCAGGATTCGAGCGAGGAAGCCACTATCCCGCGCCAGCCCACGATCTGTTTTCAGAAACTCCAGGAAGGTGCCGGGCTGCACCTGCAAGCTCATCGTCAAGCGGGCATTCCTGACCCAATAGCTGCCACCCACTGATCGCCTATCAATCCGAATTGATCCACCATCCCAAGACACGTTGTAGAGCGACAAGGTGCGCATGATGGTTTCCTTGTTCATGCTGTGCGCACCGAAGACGCTCCCGGCTTCGCTGGATACAATCCCCGCTGACGGCCAATTTTTGGCGAGTCCATAGGCCAACGCTTCCATGGTGGCATCGTTGTAAAGGAGCCGCGGCACCCTCGGAGCCTTGGGCTCGGACTGGGTCAGCTTCCGCAACCTATCCTCGTCGTTATCGGACGACTTGCCTTCCTTGCTGGCCTTTTCGATCTTCGATTCCAGGCCCCGCTTCTTGGATTCCCATGCGGAGAGTTCCGCCTTGAATGCGGAAACCAGGGGCTCCCCCTTTTCGGCTTCGTCCAGCTCGTAGTCACGGATCGGTTTGCCGAAATTGTTGTCGATGGTGGATTTCCGCTCCCCGCTTGGCGCGAGCACTAGCAGGAACAGCCCTCCCGGACTCTCAAGACCTTCCGCGCGCGTCACATTGACGAGTGCCTGCACTGCAAGCGATGCCGCTCCCATCGCGGACATGGCCACCATCGCTACCGGCGCTTGCACGAATCTTTGAACCTCGACAACGGCGGGCTGGAAAACAGGCGGGAGGGCATCGACCGGGTAGGGTTTTCGTGCCACGTCGACCACCAACGATTGCAGGTCTGCCCACTTTTCGGTGGTACCGGTTGCGGTGGCGGTTATTGCGGTTTTCGCGGTTTTTGCCGCAAGGCTAGACATAGGCCTTCCCTCTCTCGGTGGCGCCTTCCGCGGCGTCTCCAGTCCTTTGCGCCAGCCGCTCTCGACGGTCTTTCGCGTTTCTGTTTCTTCCAAACCCGCGGCCAGCCCTGCGGCTACCAGTTCCTCTCGAACATCCTCAATTTCGCCGCCGGCACAAAGCTGTGCGCACGCGAAAGCAGATTTGTTTAGCTCAGTGTCGCGGCCACCTTCTGGCGTCGTCCGCACTTTCTCCAGTTCGTCCACGACGGCCTTCCGGCCGTAGGGCGTGCAGCCCGTCGTGGTGCGCACCACTGGCGCATGCGTGGCCACCTTCGGCGGCGCGGGCTTGACCATGGCGGCGAGCCACGCGTCTGTCAGATCCGCCGGCATTCTAGCGAATGGCGAGACTACCCAGCGGTAGGGGCGCCCCGTGTCAGGATGGATGGAGTTCTCGACCAGGATGTAACCGTTGTGCTTGATTTCCAATCCGGTCCCGATCTCGGCCTTGAACTGTACGTTAGCAGGCGCGGCGAAAACCAAATGCCGGCCACCTCCGCCCGTCACCGCCTCCACCGTCTCGGGCAGCTTGCCCAGCTTGGCGACAAGTGCGGCCAGCGTGACCTCGCCGGAGACATCGAGTTTGTGAAACTCCGAGGGATGGTCTACGTCGATAACCACGATCTTCGACCTCGCGCACGCAATGGCGATGTTTGCGTCCGGGTTCTCGGTCCACCATCGCTTGATCGTCGCCGGGTCCGTCGTGGCGTCGAGAAAGCCGTTTTTGGTGAGCGGTTTTTTCTCCCGTGGACGGCAAGGAAAGAGGCAATAGCCGCGCTCCGCATACACCAGGGCATAGGCGAGCATTGCCGAGAGCTTGGCGCTCATCGTCCAACTCGTGCGGCATTCGCTAGCGCCGGCACTGTCGCCCGGTCGATGGGCCGTGTCTCGGCGATGCACGCGCGAACCCATTCATCGATCACGTCGGAAGGCCAGGCGACGCAGCGCCGGCCGAGCCTAATTGGTTGAGGAAATGTGCCGAGCTTGATGCCGTCGTAGATCGCGGTTCGTTTCAACCCCACGCGGCCGATCACTTGCGGCAGGCGCAGCAAGCACAGCGGCGTGGCTGCTGCGAGCTGTTCGGTCATGGCCGCACCGCCGGGTCGATGGGGACCAGCGCCGCGCGAACGACGAGTAACGTGCCGACGTGCACCGGGACGCCACCGCGCAGACGGTCCACGGTCGCGCGCGAAACGCGGAGTAACTGGCAGGTGCGTGCCAGTCCCTCACGCGCGTAGAGACGGCGGACAGCCGATGCCACCGAAGGCGGCGGGGCGATGAGTCCTGATTGAGTTCGAGGCATGTCGTGAGTTTTTGCTCACCCACGCGTTCGCGGACCGCCCATTGTTTTTGCCGTTTTCTTTGGGCTCGCGTTCACCCCTTGTTTCCCAGGGTCAAACGTCGATTTTGCGTGCCCCCTTGTCGAAGTCATAGGCGTGTTGAACAGCCTTGGCACTCGCCAATCCACAAGCCCAGCGGGTCAGCTCGAAGGCCACCTCTCGCGGTGCCTTGTGGGTGCCGCTTTCACCCTTCCCCCATGCCGAGCGGATGATGTCGAACACGTCTCGCTGGCGAGCATTCGCAATCGCCTCGTCCAACCGCACGCGCGCGCCAAGGTCCGGCCGACCGTCAAGAATGCCCCTAACCACGTTCTTAGTGCTGACACGTCGCCGCGCCTTCGTGGCCGCTTCGATGAGCGGCAGTGCCTCCCGCCACGCCGCTACGCAGTCCGCGACTCCGTGGGCCTCGGGCAGCTTCTGCCATAGCCTCCCGAATTCAGGCCGCGCCCTATTGAGTTCTCGGAGTGCCATCCGTGCAATCTTGGCCGACTGGCGAAGGGTGTCCTTCTGCCAGGGTGAAGGCTCTTCCGCGTTCGCAGCAGCAAATCCGAGTCGTACCGTCCGCCACAAGTCTTCGGTGAGCAACAGGGCTCGCGCCAAGTCCTGAAACTCGGCCTTGGCACGTGCATTGGCCCACCTGGCGTCGGAACCGACGAGCCATCGAACGTCATTCATGAGGTTCGCAGCAGCACGCGCCAGTGCCACCCCGCCATCGTGGGAACCGGGAACCTCGGTGCCCCCAGCTGTTTCGCGGGCGCCGGGCAGCGTAGGACGCTCCACCAAGACCTTCAACCGCCTCCCGACAAAGGACCCTGGCAAATCGTTCCAGTTGTACTTGTCATCGTCCTCGTCCTCGGCCTCGGCCTTCCCGTCGTCGATCGCTCCGCTGCGTGCCTCCGCTACGTTCTCGCCTCGCGGGGGCATCCGGCTGCGGCTCACTTCGCCCCCGCCCCTGGGAGCGGTTGCTGGACAGTCTGGGAATCGCCTGCGGCGAGCGTGCCGAGGTAGTCGGCCCACCGCTGCATCATCGCCTTGCGCTCGGGCAGGAAGGCGGTTCGATTGTAGGCGCGGCCGTTCGGGTCGCGGACCGCGTGAGCTAGCTGCGCCTCGATCAGGTCGACGCGGTAGCCGAGGATCTCGTCAAGAAGGGTTCGGGCGGTCGCGCGGAAGCCGTGGCCACTCGCTGTCGCGCTGGCGATGTCCAGGCGGCGAAGGGCGGCGTTGACCGCAGCGTCGGACATCGGCCGATCCCGGCTACGTTGGGACGGGAACACAAAGGGGCACAAGCCGGTCAGCGGGCGCAGGTCGCGCAAGATGGCGACTGCTTGCTTTGCCAGGGGCACAATGTGCGGCTGCTTGGTCTTGCTGGCGGCGAAGCGCCATTCTGCCTTGGCCAGGTCGATATCGGCCCACCTGGCCGTGCGTAGCTCGCCAGGGCGCACGAACAGCAAGGGGGCCAGTTTGAGCGCCGCCGAGACGATGGGCGTCCCCTCTTGATAGCCCCAGATAGTGCGCAGCAAGTCCGCCAGCTTCGCGGGCTCGGTCACGGCGGCCATGTGCTTAGGAGTCGCAGCCGGCAATGCACCACGAAGGTCTACCGTGGGGTCTCGCCCCGCGCGCCCGGTTGCAATGGCGTAGCGGAATACCATCGACAGATGGATCCGGACGCGATGGGCAGTTTCGAGCCGCCCTCGCCCTTCGATGCGACGAAGCACGGCCAAGACCTCGGGAGGGGTCACCTCCGCGATAGGGCGCGAGCCGATCCATGGATAGACGTCATTCTCAAGACGCCGCTTGACGCCCCTCGTGTGCGAAGGCGCCCAAGTGCCCTCGAACTTGGCCAGCCACTCTTGGGCGAGAGCCTTGACGGTGTTGTTCGCCGAGTCGGCACGTGATGCCTTGAGCACCTTCCGATGCGCGCTGGGTCGATCCCATCGTGAAGTAACTTGCGTGCCACGTCCCGCTTCGTGCGCGCCTCGGCGAGGGTCACTTCGGGATACACGCCGAGAGAAAGCAGCTTCTCCTTCTCGGCGAAGCGGTACTTCAGCCGCCACCACTTGCCACCGGCCGGCGCGATCTCCAGATACATCCCGCCAGTGTCGTAAAGGCGCGTCCGCTTCCCCGTCGGCTTGGCTTTCTTGCAAGCGGTGTCGGTTAGCATTGGGGATCCTTTCGACCCAGGAACCGAACCCACGTCCGTGGGGGTAACTCGATTTCTGTCCCGCGAGTTACCCCCAACGATACCCCTAGGTTCGACCGGCTGTCAACGAACGCAACCGGACGCAAGCGGAGCCAAAACAGCGCTAAGTTGCTGATTTCGCTTGGTCGCATGGACTTGCGTGGACCGCTGCGGACCCTGCATGGTGGCGGATCTCGGACTCGAACCGAGGACCCGGCGCGTATGAAACGCCTGCTCTAACCAGCTGAGCTAACCCGCCATGGGTGCGCCTTGATCGATCCCAAGAGGACCGCCGAAAGCGCCGGGCGATTTTGCTTGCCGCGAGCCGCCTGTCAAGATCCGTTCGCGACAAAGCGACAAGCACGAAGTTGCGCCGTCGTCCTTGACTGCACTGCCTGCCCTCCGATAGAAGCCGCGGAGAAGAATGCGCTTATACGCTGGCAAGATCCCAGTCATTGCGGCCGAGATCGTCAAGGCCTTAGTCGATGGCGACGAGCTATCGGTCCTCGACCGCGGCGAAGCCGAGCTGGACGTCCAGGCCGTGCTCAAGGAGTACCTGCGCCTCGAACGGGAATGCACCGAAAAGGCCAAGGATTCTTCTGCAGAAGCGCAACCTGCCCTACGAGCACTTCGGCAAGATCAAGCGCCAGATCGCGGCCGAGAAGGCATTCGGGTTGGGCGACGAAGGCCTCGACTGGATGACCACCCAAATGATCGAATCGTTCATGCAGTCGCCCCATGTCGAGGAAGTCTTCGCCGACGACGCAACCCTGCGCAAGAAGATGACCGACATCCTCAAGAAGCACATGCAGATCGACGACGAGATTGATGCCGAGGTTCGCCGCCGCATCAAGAACCTGGAAGAGGGAACGGCGACTTGGGAGGTCGAGTACCAAAAGGCGCTCGACCAAATCAAGAAGAACCGCCGCCTGGATGAATAGACCGGCGTCCGGATCCGGAACCGCCCGCCGGTCGCCGATTCCGAATCCGGCCACTGGTTCCGGAATCGGTTCCAGCACCGCCTCCGGCCGTGCCTAAGCGGGATGCCGACTGTCCCGGTTTCCTGGGCGGCGAACCACGACCCCACCCTCGGGTGCTCGCGGCGCCGATGTTGCTCTCACGTCCCTCGGCTGGCCAGGCCCGGGCTGAGGCCGCGGTTGGCGATCTCGGGCCAGGGAGATGACCTGACGAACTAGGCGCTCGATGGACATGCCCACGTCCGACAGGCGGGCCTCGTCGTACATATAGGCCGGCGTGCAAACCACGCGGTTCTTTGGGTCGACCAGGATCTCGCGTTCGGGACAAGGTCGCACGTCCGCGCCCATCACGGCCGCATGCTTAGCTTCCTCGCACGCCTTGGACCCGAAGGTGATGCGGACCCCCGCCGCGGGGCCCAGCACGCGCGCCGCCAGGATGGGCGCCACGCAGATGAAGCCCATGGGACGCCGGCGCAAGAGCATGGCCTTGAGCAACCGGGTGACCTCGGGATGCACCTCGCAGATCACCCCCTTCTCGGCGTAGTTCGACAGCACGGTGACCACGCCGTTGCCTCCGGGAAAGACCAGCGCATCAAGTTCGTTGTCTTGCACGCTGGCGATGTCGCGCACTTGTCCGCGCGCGATGCGCGCTGCCTCGGACATCACCCGCCGCGGGCCCGAGAGATCCGGCGACCGGGTCAGGTGGTCGACCACGCGCGCTTGGGTGGCGTCGGGGGCCATGCAGATGGCCCGCCCCCCGGCTCGCTCGATCCAGTACAGGGCGAGCACGGCCTCGTTGATCTCGGAGCCGTCAGCATTGCCGCAGCCTGAAAGAACCACTCCAACTCGCGTTGCCATAGAGACACCGCTACCAGAAAAACCCTCGTACTGCCAACTAGACCGATTCCATCCCCGCCAGTTGCTCGGCGACGAAGGTGGCCAGTCGGCCTTCGAGGATGGCCCGCCGGGCGCCTCGCACAAGATTCAAGTAATACTGGAGGTTATGGAGCGTAGCTAGACGGTAATAAAGGATTTCCTTTGATCTAAACAGATGCGACAGATAGCCCAGGCTGTAGCGCCTGCACGCCTCGCAAGGGCATGATTCGTCGATCGGCTCGGGGTCGTCTCGGTAAGCCGGTGTTGGCGATGTTGAGATGCCCAGCCGGTACGAACAGGTGCCCGTTGCGAGCGTTGCGCGTGGGCATCACGCAGTCGAACATGTCGATGCCAGCAGCGATGCCAGCCAGCAGATCCTGCGGTCGCCCCACGCCCATGAGATAGCGCGGCCTTTCGGCCGGCAGCTTCGGCGCCACTTGCCCCACCACCGCGTGCATCACCTCGGGCGGCTCGCCCACGGAGAGCCCGCCCAGGGCCACGCCATCGAATGGCATGGCGGCGATTTCGGCCAGGTGGCAAAGGCGCAAGTCTACATCCGTCCCGCCTTGCACGATGCCGAAGCGCAGCTGTCCCGGCAAGGGCTCGGCTTCCAGACAGCGCCGCGCCCAGCGCGTGGTCCGCTCCATCGCCTTGCGAACGACGTCACCGTCCGCGTCCGAAGGCGGACATTCGTCGAAGGCCATGGCCACGTCGCTGCCCAGGGCGGCCTGAATGGCCATGGCTGACTCCGGTGTAAGGCGCTGGGTGCTGCCGTCCACGTGGGACTGGAAGGTCACACCGTCCTCGTCGATGGTGCGCCGGCCGCTCTGGCTGAAGACCTGGAATCCCCCCGAATCGGTCAGGATGGCGCGTGGCCAAGCCATGAACTTGTGCAAGCCGCCCATGCGCCCAATCAGCTCGTGCCCAGGGCGCATGGCCAAATGGCAGGTGTTGCCGAGAATGATGGGAGCACCCAAGTCTTCCAGATCGCCCGACGACAGCGACTTGACCGTGGCCTGGGTACCGACCGGCATGAAGACCGGCGTCTCGACCAAGCCGTGGGCCGTGCGCAGAACGCCCGCGCGTGCTGGCCCACAGGTGGCCAGAACCTCGAAGTGCTCGCTCATGACGGAAGCATCCCCGGGCGAATGAACATGGCATCGCCGTAACTGTAGAAGCGGTAGCCGCGCTCGATGGCATCGCGATAGGCGGCAAGGGCTCGCTCGCGGCCGGCAAAGGCCGACACCAGCATCAGCAGCGACGACTTCGGAAGGTGGAAATTGGTGATGAGATCGGTGACCAGGCCAAACCGATCGCCGGGCAGAATCAGGAGATCGGTAGTGCCGGTTGCGGCCTCTACGCGGCCTCGCCTGGCCAGGGTTTCCAGCGTTCGCACCACCGTCGTCCCGACCGCCACGATGGGCCGGCCCTCGTCGCATGCGCGTCTGATGCTGGCCGCGGCAAGGGCGCTGACCTCGAAGCGCTCGGCATCCAGCTTGTGCTGGGATGGATCGCTGGCGGTTACGGGCTTGAAGGTACCCGGGCCGACGTGCAACGTGAGGCGAGCGACCTCATGGCCGTCGGCCTCGATGCGGGCCAGCAGCTCGTCCGTGAAGTGCAGACCCGCGGTCGGTGCCGCCACAGCGCCCGGCCGACGGGCGTAAACGGTTTGGTAGCGAACGCGATCGTCCACGCTCGGCTGCATGCGAGCCCGCCGTCGCGCCGCCTCGATGTACGGAGGAAGCGGAATCTCGCCGACCGGTTCGGCCACGGAAAGCAACCCGCCCTGCCCCGTTCCGGCGAAATGCAGAATCGCGGCGCCGCGCTCGCCGCGCTCGCGCACCTCGGCCGCGAACGAACCATCGAAGGTGAGTCGCGTCCCGACCGGACAGTGCCCGAGGCCACGCACGAGCACGCGCCAGTTTTCCACCCAGGTGCAGAGCTCGCGCGTCTGGGCCGGCCCCTCGCTGGTTCCCTCGTTGTCCCCTCGTCGGTCTTGGCCACCTGCTCGACCAGGAACACCTCCACGCGTCCGCCGGTCGGCTTGTGGGCCGAAAGCCGCGCCGGGATCACGCGCGTGTCGTTCAAGACGACAAGCGATCGGCTGCGCAGGTATTTGGGCAGGTCACGGAAAAAGCAGTGATTGCGCTCGCCGTCATCTTTGCTAAGAATGAGCAGTCGCGACGCATCCCGATGTAAGGCTGGTTGCGTGGCGATCAGCCCATCGGGCAGCTCATAGTCGAAATCGTCAGTCAGCAGGAACTTTCCACTCCCTCTGGTCAGCATGCCTTCTGCCAACACAAAAGCAAGCCCTCGCAAGCAAAGCAGCAACACGTCCGGGCTGGCCGATACGCCGACTGAATTCGTGGTCAGGAATGTGCGGGAATTCCACGCCGGATACCAGCCGTCGAGCGGCAACGGCGGCGTGTTTTGTCCGACGCGAAGCAAGTTGCAGGTCGGCGATCCGGTTGCGGTGAAGGTACGTCTCGGTCGACGCCAGCCGCCCATGATGATCTACGGTCGCGTGGCCTGGCGCCGCCCGGGAAAACACCTACTCAAGATCCGCGCCGGCATCGGGGTCGAGTTCCTGCCCGGCGAGCAGGCCAAGTGCGAATACCTGCTCGATATGGCGCGCTCGGGGGCGAGCGTGCGCAGTCGCCGCCGGCACGAACGCATTCCCGTGGATTTGACCATCACCTGGCGCCCCCTCGGCAACAACGAGGGCTTGCAGGGCAAGCTGCGCGACGTGGGCCGCGGCGGCGCCTTCGTGCTCTCCACGGCCAGCGTGCCACACGGGTCGCAGGTCGTGCTGGAAATCGCGCCTCCGGGGGCCGAGGTGCCCATGGCGTTCATCGGCCGCGTGGCTTGGACGGGAAAGACCGGCGAGGAAAACGTCTTCGGTATCGAGTGGCGGGCTCGCGACGCGGGCGGTGGCCGCCGTATCAAAGAGCTGGTCCGCCGCCTGACCTCAGCCGGCTACATCGCGCCCCAGCCTCACTGATTTGCTTGGCACAGAGGAGAACACAAGCTGTGTTCTCTTGCTGGCTACTCCAACCCGACGCTGGCCAGATCCTGCTCGGACATGCCGAAGAAGTGTCCGGTCTCGTGCAGCAGCGTGATGCGGATCTGCTCGCGCAGGTCTTCCGAGTCGATGGCCATGCGCTCCAGGTTTTTGCGAAAGAGCAGAATTCGCGTCACCTGGGGCTGGCCTCCCATCGTTCCCGAGTCGGAATAGGACGTTCCCTCGAACATGCCGAGGAGGCGAGGATCCATCCCCTGCTCTATTTCGTCGCGAGCAGGCAAATCGACAATCAAGATAGGCACGTTGGCGATGAGTGTATGTGCCGACTCGGGAAGCTCGCGCAAAGCCTGATCCGCCACCTCGGCCATCTCGGCCTCGCTCATGTGGGGATCCTGCAAAGGCGCCTTTGTGTCCAGTGCAAGCACGCGCAACCATGCCTCGCGCTTGCCAGCTTCGTCCCCCTTGGTTTCGGCACACAGGCCGATGCCATACCAGGCCTCGACGTCGTCCGCATCGGAGCCCGCCAAGGCACGGAATCTCTGCTCCGCCTCCGGCATGACATCGGCCTCTAGAAACAAGTAGGCCAGGTCCAGGGAGATCTCCGCGGGAAGCTGAACCTCGCTGGCGGGCGGCAATTCGGACAGCGTGGCTTGCGCGGCCTTGACCTTGCCCAGCTGGATTTCGAGTCCGGCCTTGAGAACGACCGCGTCCAGGAACTCATTCTCTTCATCGGCTCTGTCGAGCGCCACCTCGGCGTACTTGAGCGCATCGGCGGGCCGCCCCAGATCCTCGGTCAGGATTTCGGCCATCCACTGCGCCGGCGCAGACCAATCCTCGGCCACGGCGGAGGCCTGTTCGAGCAGGCCGAGGGCTTTCTCCGGATCGCCCTCCCCGCGCGAACAAACCGCCAGCAGGAGCAAGGCTTCGGGATTATCGGGGTCGTCGCGCATCTCGCGCTCGGCCAGCCGGCGCGCCCCGGCGAAGTCGCCTTCGTCCAAATACCGCCAGGCCTTGTCGAGACTCGGGCTCGCGTCGCTCACGCCTTGCTCCTCGCGATGGCGACCGCTTCGGCGATGATCTTGTCGTGCTCTTCCGGCTTGGCCCAACGAGCCTGGCCCTCGGCCGGTAGCAGGTGGATGGGATCGAAGTAGCAGAAATAGTCCCCCGGATGTACCACCGGGGAAACATACACGCTGACACCGGTGACCGGGTCGTAGTGCTCGTAGGAATGGACGCCGCGCTTGCCGCCCCCGGGCGTATCCACCACGAAGGTGGGCATGTTGAAGCCACCGACCAATCCGCGGATTTGTTTTTCGATGTGCGCGCCGGTGGCGACGGTGGTGCGCAGGTCCTCGACCCCCTTCACCATGTCGTGCACGTAGACGTAATAGGGATGGATGTTGATATAGGACAGACGCTTGATGAGCGCGCCCATGGTGGCCACCGAGTCGTTCACGCCGCGCATGAGCACGGTCTGGTTGCGCACCATGATTCCGCGCTCGTGGAGCTTGTTGGCCGCGGCTTGCGTGATCCAGGTGATCTCGCTCGGATGGTTGAAGTGGGTGTGAATCATCACGTCGACGTGCGACTTGCGCCCCTTTTCCACGATGCGAGTGACGGCATCGATCCAGGCATGGTCGCTGAGGATCTTTTGCGGCATGACCGCCGGCCCCTTGGTCGCGAAGCGAATCCGCCGCACGTGATCAATGGCCAGGAAAGCCTCGCCCAGGAAGGTGATTTGATCGGCGCGCAACTGCGAAGCGTCCCCGCCCGAGATGAGCACGTCCTCGACCTCGGGGCGCGACTCCACGTAAGCGATGGCGGCACGCCAGCGGTCGAGATCGACGCTGAACTGAAGCTTGTGGACTTCCTCGGTGTCAAGGCCGACGGCGTAGCTGCGCGTACAGAAGCGGCAGTACACCGGGCAGGTCGCCACCGGCAAGAAGAGAACCTTGTCCGGGTAGCGATGGGAAAGTCCCGGCACCGGCATGTCTTGCCGTTCGTGCAAGGGATCCAGATCCACCTTGGGGTGGTCGGGAAACCTGCGCGAAAGCAGCGGGATGAACTGAATGCGAATGGGATCCTCGTAGGGATTCGACCAGTCGATGAGCGAAAGCAGATACGGCGACACGCGCACCGGCATAGGCGCGTGGTGAAAACCGTTCTCGGCGTCGCGAACGAACTCGGGCGAAACCAATCCCTCAAGCGCCGCCAGCAGCTTGGACATGTTGGTGATGGAATGCTTGGCCTGCCACTGATGGTCGAGAAACTCAGCCTCCGAAACGCTGGCGTAGGCGTGGAGGCGTTGCCAGAAAGGGCCGCTACGCAGGTCGCGATGGGAAAGAGCTTCTGGCGCCACCGGCGGCCGGTTTGCGGGGGCCAGAATCGGAGCGTGGGACTGGTTGGTTACCTCAACCAAGGATTCAGCACTCATAGATCCCTCAAGCATGGGTTGCCCTGTTCTGGCACAAGAACCAAACCCTGTCGCCCCATTTTCGCCACCACGAATCCAATCGCGATAGCCGCGGACAGACTTCTGTTCTTCCCTACCAGAGCAAGTCCAGGGCGTAGAGCGTACCGCTGTTGGCGAGCACGTAGAGGGCCCTGCCCTCACGATCGACGGTGGGCGCCGCGCACATCCCGCGCGCTGGATCGAACACCTGAAGCAGCTTCCCGGTGCTGCGCTCGACGATGAAGAGGCCCAGGCGGCTGCCGCTGAACACGAGGTAGGGGCCGACCTCCACCGGCACCGTCAGGTCGCCAGCGTCGGGCAGGCCTTGGCGCCAGAGGATGTTGCCCTGCAAGCTCACCGCGGCCAAGCCGTCGTGCGATGACACTGCGTAAAGGTTGCCTGCGCCCATGACGAGGGCGCTCGTGCCGTCGATGAGGAGGTGCCACAGCACTTCGCCGTCTTTCGGCCGCAAAGCGTAGATGCCGCCGGAGAACGAAGCCGCGAAGAGCCTGTCGCCGAAGACGATGGGGCTCGCATCCACATCGACGAACTGTTCGGACGCGGCGGCCAGGGAGCGCGACCAGAGCAAGTCGCCTGTCTCCGCCTGCAGAGCAGCCAGGTATCCGTCGCTGAACCCGGCGTACACCGTCGAGCCATGCTGGAGCGGAACCGCATTGCCGTGGATGGTGAACCCCTCGGGCGTCTCGCGCTCGTACTGCCAGCGCATCTTTCCATCGCTGGGATCCACGGCGAACACGCGATCGGCGGCGGTGGCCACGAACAGCCCGGAGCTGCCGATCGCCGGCCCGTGATCGATGGCGCCCTTGAACTTGCTCGACCAGCGAATCGCGCCTTTGGAAGGGTCGATGGCGTACAGGTAGCCGTCGTCGCTACCCACATAGACCTGCCCGCGCTCCTTGTCGTAGCGAGCGTCGCCGTCGATGCCGCCCGAGATGGGGGTCGACCAGGTAACCGCGCCCGATCCGACATCCACGCCCACGACCGAGCCGCCGCGCGACCCGAGCACGAGCCGCGAACCGACCAGCGCCCCCGTCGCGCACTCCTCGGAGTGCCCCTCGGCAAGCGAATAAGCGTGGACTTGCGTGTGCCAGCGCATCTGCGCCACGCCGGCCGGATACTCGTGATGCTCAGTCGCATCGCGCCTGACCGTGGCCGTGGAACAAGCCGACAACAAGAGCGCGGACGCAACGCCCGCGAGCAGCATTGCCCTCTTCCCCATTGCCAAGCACACAACCACGGGCTACTTCTCGCCGAGGACGGCCAAGCGATCGTCGATCTGCGGGCGCAACGAGGTTTTCGGCACCTTGGTCAGGATATCGCGCAGAACCTGCTCGGCGTCCTTGCCCTTGCCTTGCTTTTCCAGGATGCGAGCCTTGGCGAAGAGCGCGTGGTCCAGATAGAAGGTGCCGCTGCGCTGGACCTCATCGGCGAGAGCCGAATAGGATCGCAAAGCGTCGTCGAGCTTGCCCGCGGCCTCGCTGGCGGCCGCCGAGCCCTCTCGTTCCATTGCCCGCAGCTCGGGATTGGGCTCATTGGCGGCGAGGGTGTCGTAGATCGTGGCGGCGTCGGCGGTCTTGCCGAGCACGAGCAAACGGCTGGCCTTGCCGAAGAGCACCTTGCGGCCGAGGCCGTCGCTGCCAAAGCTGGCCACGAAGGCGTCGGCTTCCTTGATCGCGGCATCAAGACGCTCTTGCTCGGTCTTGAATCGCGGCACGGCGTCTTCTTCGATTTGCTCCGGCTTGGCCTCCTTGGCATTCTCGGGCGCCTTTTCGGGAAGCAAATCCGCGGCGGCGATGCGGTCGATACGCGCAAAGGCCACCGTGGCCTTCGCGGCCCGGGCGTTGCGATAGCTGACTGCGCCCCACCCAGCAGCAAGCCCCACAGCGGCCGTGACCAAGGCCGCGATGACCTTGCGACGGTGCTGGGACAGCTTGGCCCCAAAGTGTGTCCAAAAGCTGACGAATTCGTCAGGCTGCTTGAGTTCCTTGGAAAGTGCTTTTGCCACGGACAGTGGAGATAACAGAGGCACCCCCGCGGGTCAATGCTCCCGTCACGTGCGCCCCCGTCATGGGCGCTGGGAGAGTCAGCGCATTTCGCGTAGAGTGCGTCCGCCGCATGCGCTTTGGGCTGGCTCTTCTTCTGGTTTTTGGGATGCCGACCTCGGCCCTCGCGGTCGGTCAGGGCGAAGCCTCGCTGTCTGGCGGGCTTGGCCTGGCCCTGGCTTTTCAGTCGCAGACCCACGTCGGTGCCCAGGCCGACGTCCGGCTGTTGCGCGGGATAAGCGATTCTTGGGCCGCGCGACTGGGCGTACAGACCGCCTGGTATCCGACCGACGGCGCGACCCAAGCCGCCCATGTCACGGCACAGTCGGTCGGCCTGACTTGGTCGGCCGATGTGCTCAACCTGGTGCCATTCGCGGACATGGGCATGGCGGTCGCCGACATTCGCGGCGGCGGGCTGGCCACAAGTTGGCGCCTGGGTGGGCAGCTAGGGTTGGGCGCCGACTACCTGGTAAGCCGACACCTGACGATGACGCTGCTCGCGCGGGTCGAATATTTTTCCCTGCGCTTGGCCGGCGGCCACGACGCCCACCCCACCCAAGCCGACCTCCTTCTGTACTTGGGGCGCGCGTTCTGACCTTGACGCCCCGACGCCGGTGGCAGTATCGAGAGACATCGTGCGCCCGTCAGCTTTGACATGGGGACCCTCGAAGGGTCCCCAATCCCTCGGCACCTACCACCCGCCCCGCCTCCCCCGCGCTGCGCGCGGCCTCGCGCGATGGTTCGCCACGCGCAAGCGTGGGCTCCCCACGCGATTGATCTACATGGTTGCGGTCCTTGGGGCCGTCTTGGCGAATGTATCGCCGTCTCGCGCTGGCGAGCCCACCCTAGTTAGCGAGGCCGACGGAAACATCGTTCTCAAGGACGGCGAGAAGACCGTGGCCAGTTTCGCGCCCAAAACCGCCAAGGCCCAGCGTGGCCCGGCGACCCTGCGCACGGTTACGGCATCGGGCCACACACTGATGGATGTTCGCATTCCCGTGCTCGCCGAAGGCGCCAAGCGCGAGGAGGTGTGGATTGCCGAACGAAGCCCGGCGGGTGCCAAGGTGATTTGGTGGAATCTGGCCGGGGCACGCGATGCCGATGGCGAGACGTCCCTCGTCGTGACGGCCTCGGACCGGGGGGTCGAGGAATACCAAACCGCCGCGCGCCTGTCCCGATGTGACGGCGCCCCTGTACCGCTCTTCAGACAGATCTGGGACTTCGCCACCCGCACCTTCCGCGCCGCTCCGCCCGAGCTTCCGCCGCGTGCGACCACCACGCTGCAGGCGCACAGGGGCGGCGCCCCGGTAGGAAAGCCCTTGAGCGGGTTCTTCTTCAGTGCGGCCTCTAGTTCTTCCGGAGGCAGCGGCGATGCCGCCAAGCTGAAGCCGCCGGTGGCGCTCAATGACAGCAATCCCGCCACCGTGTGGACAAGCGACGGCGACGGCCGCGGCCAACTCCTTACCGCCCGCTCGAGCGGTGGCTTTCCCATCATCGGACTGCGCGTACTGACCGGCGACACAAGCAGCGAGAAGTCCTTCCGCGCAAGCGCGAAACCGCGCCGGCTAAGTCTGATTTTCGGCCGCGACGCCGCCCAGAACGTCGACGTCGACCTGGTGGAAGACGCAGACGGCGGCGCCGGGCGCTTCCGCGAACCCTACTGGGTCGCCCTGCCCAAGCCCGTAGCCTCGACGTGCGTGACCGTGATGATTCGCGAGTCCACATCGGAAAAGAGCCCGCTGTCGATTGCGGATCTCGACGTGATGACGGTGCTCGACGGACCGCAAGCCGTGGATCGATTGGTGACCGACCTGGCGCAAGGCACGTCCTGCGTGGCGCGCCAGCCCTTGCTCGTGCGTCTGGGAGCGCCTGCCCTCGCCAAGGTGGCCGCGGCCATCGTGCACGCCAGCCCGGGTATCGGACGTGAATGCTTGGTCGGTGCACTGGCAGCGCTCGTGGCCGCGGGAACGGCCCTAACGCCGGACGCAGCCGCCGCCCTGGTCGCGGCCCTGGCCCGTTCTACCGAGGAGGAAGAGAAGCCCATCTTCAAGTTGCTGCCCGGATTGGCCGAAGCACCCGTCGAAGCCGTCGCGGCCATCCTCGCCGACGACAAGCGGCCCGACCAAGACCGCTCCCGGGCCGCCCGCGTGCTGGCAACCTTGGGCCAGGCCGAGGCGCGCGCGAAGCTCTTCGCTGCCATCGGGCACGGCAGCCCATCCCTACGCAAGGCCCTGCGCGCGGTTGCTTCTGGCCTCAAGAGCCCTGCGCTAGCCGCAGCCCTCGCCGCGCTGGATGCAACGCCCGTCGGAGAGACCGGACGGCGTGCCGACCTGTTGCTGATCGCCGCAGGTCTGGCGAAGGGCGAGACAGAGTTGCGGCCCGCCGTCCTCGCTGCCCTGCGCGTGCCCCTGCACAATGCCGCTTCATTCGAAGAGCAGGTCCGCGCTATCCAGGGACTCGGCATGCTTCGCGCCCCCGCGGCGAACGAGGAGCTCATTGATGTCCGTACTCACAGCGCGGAGGGGGTGCTGCGCAGCCTCGCGGTCGGAGAGTTGGCCAGCGCCGAGGACGCCACGGTTTTGCCCGCCCTGCGGGCGGCCCTCGACGATGCCGATCCCCGGGTGCGCGAGACCGCCGCCGAAAGTCTTGGCCGCAAGAAAGACATGTCGGCGGCCAAGGCTATCATCGAGGGTGCGAAACAAGAACCGTGGCCGCAGGTGCGCAGGGCCGAAATCGCGGCGCTGGGCGAGCTGTGCGTGGCGGAAGGAAACGATCTTCTCGTGCGCGCGTTTCAGCGCGACGTCGAAGAAGTGCGGCAGGCGGCCTTGGTCGGCATCGCCCATTGCTACCAGGTCAAGGCCACGGGCACGCTCCTGCACACCCTTGGCCGCTTGGCCGAGAGCGCCGACATGCGCTCGCTCGCCGCGCGCCTGCTCGGCGAGCGCAAGGATCCCAGGACCGTGCCGGGGCTTTCCGAGGTACTCACGCGCCTGCAGACCGAATCCCAGGCCGATCTTTCACTGGAGGCCGTCATCGCCGATTCGGCGATGGCCTTGGCCAACATTCGCACCGCCGCAGCCATTTCGGCCTTGGTCGGTCTTCTTTCCGACACGCGGCCCTCGGTGCAGCGAATCGCCGTCGATGCGCTGGGGGTGGTCTGCGATCCCGGACAAGGCGCGGTAGCCTTGCACCGGGCTGCCGCCAGCAAGGACGAAGCGGTTTCCGTCCCAGCCGCCGCCGAGGCGAACTGCCGCGACCGGCGCTGAACGCTGACGCGATCTATCCGCTATCCGCCGGTTGACCAGGCGCGATGGGCGTGCAAGAAATCTCGACGATGATCAAGTACGCGCATGTTCAAGAGTGGGTTGATCGCATGGCGGCCATGTGCCAGCCCGACAGCGTCTACTGGTGCGATGGCTCCGAAGAGGAGAAACGTAGACTGACCGCCGAGGCGCTCAAGTCTGGCGAAATCATGGAGTTGAATCAGACCGTGCTGCCCGGCTGCTACCTGCACCGGACCGCAGCCAACGACGTGGCCCGCACCGAGCACCTGACGTACATCTGCACCAGCTTCCAGGGCGACGCCGGACCCACCAACAATTGGATGAGCCCACGCGAGGGCTACCGCAAGGCGCGCGAGTATTTCTCGGGCGCCATGAGGGGCCGCACGATGTACGTGATCCCCTTCGCCATGGGGCCCATCGGCTCGCCGTTTTCAAAGATTGGCATCGAGCTCACCGACAGCATCTACGTGGTGCTCAACATGCGCATCATGACCCGCATGGGCGAGGCCGTGCTCGACGCCCTGGGCCCGAACGGCGAGTTCACCCAGTGCCTGCACAGCAAGGCCGACCTGGATGTGAACCGCCGCTTGATTCTCCACTTCCCCGAGGACAACGCCATCTGGTCGGTGGGCTCGGGCTACGGCGGCAACGTGCTGCTTGGAAAGAAATGCCTCGCCCTGCGCATCGCCTCGGTGCAAGCCCAGCGCGAAAAATGGCTGGCCGAGCACATGCTGATTCTCGGCATCGAAGAACCTGTGGGCAGGGTCCAGTACATTGCGGCGGCCTTCCCCAGCGCCTGCGGCAAGACCAACCTGGCCATGCTGCTTCCGCCCGAGGGCCTGAAGATGAAGGGCTACCGCATCTGGACCGTGGGCGACGACATCGCCTGGATGAAGGTCGACACCGACGGTCGGCTGTGGGCGGTCAATCCCGAGATGGGCTACTTCGGCGTGGTGCCGGGCACGAACTCGAAGACCAACTACAACGCCATGGAAACCATCAAACACGACACCATCTACACCAATGTGGCGCTCAAGCCCGATGGTACTGTGTGGTGGGAAGGCCACGACGATCCGCCGCCTGCGGAGGCGCTCGACTGGCAAGGCAAGGCTTGGAATCCCAAAACGGTGGGCAAGGACGGAAAGCCGGTGATGGCTGCCCATCCCAACAGCCGGTTCACTGCCCCGTTCACCAACTGCCCGACCCACTCGTTCCGCTTCGAGCATCATCACGGTGTGCCCATCTCGGCCATCATCTTCGGTGGGCGCCGGGCCACCCTGGCCCCCCTGGTCTATGAAGCCCTCAACTGGGAGCACGGCGTGTACATGGGGGCCAGCATGGCCAGCGAGCGCACCGCCGCCCAGTTTGGTGCCGTGGGAGAAGTGCGCCGCGATCCCATGGCCATGTTGCCTTTTTGTGGCTACAACATGGCCGACTACTTCGGGCACTGGCTGGACATGGGCACGCGCATCTCGCGCCCGCCCAAGATCTTCCACGTCAACTGGTTCCGCACCGACGAGAAGGGCAAATTCCTTTGGCCCGGCTTCGGCGAGAACCTGCGCATCCTCGAGTGGATCCTGGCCCGCTATCGCAACGATGTCGGCGGCGTCGAAACTCCCATCGGTATCGTGCCCAATCCCAAGGACATCGACATGACCGGCCTCGATCTGCCGGCCGAAACCATGACCCAACTCCTCGCCATCCATCCCAAGGACTGGCTGGCCGAGATCGACGCTGTCGGGCAGTTCTTCGAGACCTTCGGCACGCGCATGCCCGAGGAGCTTTGGCAGCAGAACGAGTCGCTGCGACGGCGGGTTATGGCCGCTAGGAAGTAGCCAGCCCCTCACCCGTATCGCTGCGCGGGGCGACCTCTCAGCCTGATGGCACTTCGGGACCTGCCCGCCCTACCCCTTCCCCCGCGGCTTCGCCGCGCCCTTGCCCGCGCCGCGGGGCGAGGTGTTCTTCTTTCAAAACGCGTGAGAGCAGGCGCGCTTTGCCCGACGGCTCTCGTCGCGGTGGCTTTGAAGAACCCTCCCAGGGTTCTTCAATCAAAAGGGGCTCTCACCTTGCGGCGAGGCCCCTTTTCTTGTGCTGCTCCGCGAAGGAGCGTCCGACTCGACTACTTCTTCTTGCCCTTCTTGCCCTTCTTGGCCGGGGTGGCCGGAGCGGCTTCTTCCGCCTTCGGGGCGGCCTTGGCGGCATCCAGATCCCTCTTGGCCTGAGCAAGCTCAGCGTCCTTGGCCGCGAGCTTGGCCTTGGTGGCATTCAGATCGGCCACCGTGGCGGCCTGAGCCTTGGCCGCAGCCTCAGCAGCGGTCGTCGACTTGGCAAGAGCCTCTTTGCACTCCTTGTCCTCGCAAGCCGTGCTGACGAGGAGCATTCCACCGAGAACCAGAGCTGACAGCGCCTTGAGTGTACGGGTCATTGAGATCTCCTTGCTTGGATGAGACGGGAGTGTGCCGCTGCGCACCCCCATGGGAAATTCGCTGCCAATTTACGTACACAAGGGACTCGCTGTCAAATGCGTATGATGTTCCGCATGATGACCCGTCAGTGTGTCGAACGACCACCCGCCACCAAAAAACCGCCACACGCTGCCAGGGCTAGCAAGGCCGAGCCGCTTCGACTATCCTGCCTGCATGAAAAAGCGCGTCTACAACTTTGCTGCCGGTCCCGCCACGCTCCCCTACGAGGTTCTTGAAGCCTCCGCTGCGGCCCTATTGGATTTCCAAGGCAAGGGCTTTGGAATCGCAGAATGCAGCCACCGAGGCAAGGAATTCGATGGGGTTCTCGACGAGACCATCGCACGCTGTCGGACCCTACTCGGTATCCCTGACAGCCACGACGTCCTCTTCCTACAAGGCGGCGCCACCCAGCAGTTCGCCGTCATCCCCATGAATTTCCTCTCGGGGCCGGCCGACTACGTGGTCAGCGGCGAGTGGTCAAAGAAGGCAGCGGACGTCGCCAAGGGCATAGGCGGCGACAAAATTCGCGTGATCGCCAGTAGCGAGGCGACACAATTCGACCGCCTGCCCGCGCCCGTCTCGCCCGATCCCCAGGCGGCGTATCTGCACATCTGCTCGAACGAGACGGTGCACGGCAACCGTTTCGTCGACTGGCCGTCGCATGGCACCTTGGTCGTGGACGCCAGCTCGGAGATCATGTCGCGCCCCCACCCGGTCGCGCGCACCGGCATCATCTACGCCGGCGCTCAGAAGAACCTCGGCCCCGCGGGGGTGGTGCTGATGATCGTGCGCAAGGATCTCTACGACCGCATCCCCAAGAGCGTGCCCAAGATCCTGAGCTACAAGGCACACGCCGACGCCAAGAGCTGCCTCAACACGCCGCCGACCTTCGGCATCTACGTGCTGCTCGAGACCTTCCGCTGGATGGAGCGCCAGGGCGGGCTTGCTGCCATCGAGAAGCGCAACGGTGAAAAGGCCAAGGCCATCTACGACGCCATCGACGAGTCGGGCGGCTTCTACAAGGGCACCGTGTCCGACAAGGCAGCACGCAGCCACATGAACGTCACCTTCAAGCTGCCCAGCGACGAGCTCACCGACAAGTTCATCAAGGAAGCGTCGGCCAAGGACATGGTGGCGCTCAAGGGCTACCGCACCGTGGGCGGCATCCGCGCTTCGATCTACAACGGCATGCCCGTCGGGGGTTGTCAGTTGCTCGCGACCCACATGAAGGAATTCGCGCAAAAGAACGGCTAGGCGGTGTCTCTCGCCCAGTTCGCTGATGCGCATTTCGCGTTTCCTGGCAAGGACATACTTACCGGCGCGTCGTTGCTCATCCGCCCCGGCGATCGCATCGCCTTGCTGGGGCCAAACGGAACCGGCAAGTCTACGGTGCTCAAGTTGCTGGCGGGTGAGCTTTCGGCGGATGCGGGCGACGTGCGTATGCTCGGGCGCGCCAGCGTGGCGTACCTGCAGCAGTCGCAACAGCAGAGTGGCGATGGCTCGGTACTCGATGCTCTGCTCGAACCTTTCGCGCACCTGCGCGCCATGCACGACGAGATGGCCCTCCTTGAGGCGCGCCTGGGCGCCGCCGAGCCGGCGGATCTCAAGCGCTACGGTGAATTGCAGGAGCGCTATCGCGTCGAGGGCGGCTACGACATCGAAAGCCGCGTCCGCGCTCTCACCGAGGAGGTCGGACTGGCCGCGACGGATCTCACGCGTTCGGTGACCACGCTTTCGGGCGGCGAGCGCGGCCGGCTGGAGCTAGCCAAGGTGCTGGCGCGACAGCCGGACCTGTTACTGCTCGACGAGCCGACCAACCACCTGGATCTGGCCGCCATCGAGCGGCTGGAAGCCCATCTTGCCGACTACCCCGGCGCGTTTCTCGTGGTTTCCCACGACCGCGCCTTCATCCAACGAACCTGCCGAGAGATCGTCGAGCTCGAAGACGGCGAGTTTGTCCGCTACGCCTACCCGTACGACCAATACGTGGTCGAGCGCGATGCCCGCCTGGAACGCGCTCGCGTCGAGTACGAACGCCAGAAAGAGCACGTCGAGAAAACCGAGAACTTCATCCGCAAGAACCTCGCCGGGCAAAACACCAAGCAGGCGCAGAGCCGGCGGCGCATGCTGGAAAAGCTCGAACGCCTGGAACGGCCCGAGGACAACTGGCAGCTGGCGGGCAAGATCGCGCTGCGCTTTTCCTCGGGCGGCGATCTGGGCGGAAAGGAAATCGTCCGCGCGCCCAAGATCACCGTCGGCTATCCCGACAAGCCAATCCTGAAAGACGTTGCGGTTAATATCTACCGCGGCGACCGGGTTGGCATCGTCGGCCCCAACGGTTGCGGCAAGAGCACGCTCGTCAAAACCTTGGTGGGCGAGCTGCCGCCTCTGGCTGGCACCGTCGAGCGCGGCTCCTCGGTCCGCTTGGGCTACTTCGATCAGAAGCTGAGCTCGCTCTCGGAAGAGCGCACCGCCATCGAGGAAATCCAATCCGTGCGCGACGATCTCTCGCCCGAAGTCGTGCGCCAGTACCTGGCCAAGTTCCGCTTCTTCGGCGACGACCCCTTCCGCACCGTGCGTGGATTTTCCGGCGGCGAGCGCAGCCGCCTGGCCCTGGCCAAGATGCTGCTTTTTCCGCGCAATGTGCTGGTGATGGACGAACCCACCAACCACCTCGACATTCCGGCGCGCGAAACGCTTGAGCATGCACTCGACGGTTTCGAGGGCACGCTCGTGGTCATCAGCCACGACCGCTATTTTCTCGACCGCATCTGCAAGCGCCTCTACGTCTTCACCGACGACGGCCTCGAAAGCCACATCGGCAACTACTCGGACTGGCGTGAATACCGGCGCAAGCAAGCCGCGGCGGTCCCGCCGCCCGCAGAGAAAGCGCCGCCCCAGCGCCTCCCGCAACCGCCGGCCGAGAGCAGCCGCAACTCGAAGAAGGATCGCGAGAGGCAACAACGACGGCTGGAACGCCTGGTGACCTCGCTAGAAGAAGAGATCGCCCGCGTCGAGAGCGACCTCGCCGCCCTGCGGGCCCAGCTCAGCGAGGATCACGGCGGCAATTGGCAGAAGCTACACGAGCTCGCCGACAAAGAGCGCGAGCTCGATACCCTCCTCGCGAAACACATGTCCGACTGGGAAAAGGCCTCCGCCGATCTCCAGGCATTCCTGGTCTAGCCCGGCTCTAGTCGCACTTCTGGCCTTCCAGGCAGAGCGTACAGTCGTAGCCAACCTCAACATGGGTGACCTGGAAATCCTGGATCTGGTCGCAGTACGCGCCGGTGATGATCACCGCCTGCGGATGTGTCGGCGAATCGACTTGCCACCCGTCGGCCTGACTGCGCGGAATCTGTTTGCCGTCGAAATACACCGCCATGTTCAAGGGGAGCGTGACCTTGTAGGGAAGGTACACCGAGCACGGCGGGCGCACGATGCCGCCGAAAAGCTCCTCGATGACCATGTTCAGTTGCTGTGAGTCGCTCAGGGTGAAAAAGCCTGGGTAGCCAGGGGAAGCCGCGACCCCACCTGCATGCGCCAGGGCATCGAGACAGGTGGCTTCCCCGCTGGGATCGTCCGAGAGCCCGGTTCCCACACCCAGCACGATGACCCGGACTCCCAGTGCCACCATAGCGTTCACCTCGGCGAGGGCGTCGGCGCACGCCGCGCTCGCGGCACCGAGCGCGTCCCCGCTCGACTCGGCGTCTACCAGGGGGCAATTGGGGGCTCCGTCGGTGGCCAGCAAAACGTAGCGGTTGTCGATGCCATCGGCGAGGGTTTGATAGTAGTCGAGCGCCAAGCGCAGGGATGCGGCGGTCGGCGTGCTGCCGTCCATGGGCAGGGCCGATGCAATCGCCGCCGTCACCGCCTGCTGATTGCGGTCCGCAATGCCCACGAGCGGCGGCGAGGCACAGCAGGTCCCAGAAAGCACATCGCCGCAGCCCTGCCGGCCAGGCATCTCCTGGAAGCCAAATCGCACGTGTGACGAATAGGCGGTCACCACACCGGACAACGCCGTTGCCACCGCCTGGTAGCGAGTACCAGCCCCATACGCCATGTCCATGGAGCCCGAGCGATCAAGCAGGATCAGCACGTCCGCTGGCTGAAACGTCGGCGGGTCCGTCCCCTTCGTGTTGCATTGGAACGCACTGGCCGGATCGCTGTCGACGGGGGCCACGACGGCATCCACGGCGGCGTCCGCGCCGACGAAATCGTCCACATCGGCGCACGCACCACCACCTGCTATCAGGAAAGCCACGAGCGTCCATCGCATATCGCGGGCCACATAGGGAGTGTACCGGGTTTTCGCTCGCATTTCCGCCCCTTGCTTGCCGGCCCGAAGCTGTGTACTTCTACTCCCCTGTCATGATCGAAGTGGACAAGCTCTCCAAGTATTTCGGCGAGCGGGCAGCCATCCGCGATCTCGCCTTCTCCATCGCCAAGGGCGAAGTCGTGGGATTTCTCGGGCTCAACGGGGCCGGAAAGACCACGACCCTGCGGATTCTAGGCTGTCTGCTGCTGCCAACCTCCGGAACCGTGCGCGTGGATGGTCTAGAGGTAACCCAGAACCCCTACGAAATCCGGGGCCGGATCGGCTTTCTGCCCGACGTTCCACCGCTCTATCCCGAGATGACGGTGGGGGCCTACCTAGGCTTTGCTGCGCGTCTGCGCCAGGTGCCCGCCCGCGAAACCGCGGCGCGGGTGGCCGAGGCCGAGGACAAGACCGCGTTGCGCGACATGCACGGCGAGGTCATCGGCGAGCTGTCGCATGGCTATCGCCAGCGCGTGGGCCTGGCCCAGGCCATCGTGCACAAACCCGCCTTGCTTATTCTCGACGAGCCGTCGGCCGGGCTGGATCCGGCGCAGATCGTGGAGATGCGCAGCCTCCTGCGCGGCCTGCGCGGCGAGCACACCGTGCTCATTTCCAGCCACTTCCTTGCCGAGATCAGCCAGACCTGCGACCGCTTGCTCGTCATTCACAATGGCCAGCTGGTGGGGCAAGGCAGCGAGGGCGAGCTGGCCTCCGCCATGGGCCAGGGCGGTGGCGCCATCGAGGTCGAGGTCCGAGGAAAGCCAGCGGGCCTGGCCGAGCGGCTGGCGGAAATTCCCGCTGTCGGCAAGGCCAAGGCGCGCTCCACCACCGACGACACAACGGTCTTCGAGATCGTGGCCAGCGCCGACGTGCGCGCCGAGGTGGCGCGCTTGCTGGTGGGCGCCGGCTGCGACCTTTTGCGCCTGGAACGCAGCGAATCCCGACTGGAATCCATTTTCATGAACCTCACCCAAGGCCCAACTGGAGCTCTGCAATGACCGCGACCTTGCTCATTGCACGGCGAGAACTGGCCGCATACCTGCGCACCATGGGCGGGTACGTCATCGCCGCGGCGGTCTTGTTCGTGAACGGCATCCTCTTCAACGCCTTCGCCCTCGGCGCCGAGCACAGCCGCCTGTCGACCGAGGTGCTCAGTCAGTTCTTCTATCTGTGCAGCGGCACCATCATGACCGCCTCCGTCTTCCTTTCGATGCGTTTGCTGGCGGAGGAAAGGCAGATGGGAACCATGGTCCTGCTCGCCTCGTCGCCGGTGCACGAGCGCGACATCGTTCTCGGAAAATTCCTTTCGGCGCTTCTCTTCCTGGCCCTCATGACCCTGGCGGGCGTGTTCATGCCCATGCTCATCCTGGTGAACGGCAAGCTGTCCGTCGGCCATGTGGCCGCCGGCTACCTCGGCCTGTTCCTGCTCGGCAGCGCATCGCTGGCCTTGGGAACGCTCGGTTCGACCCTCGCCCGTTCGCAGCTGGTGGCCGCCATGATTTCGGGCGGCATGGTGGTAGGCATGATCCTCTTGTATCCGCTGGGCAGTTTGACCGAGCGACCGCTAAGCGATGTCCTGTTCGGCCTTGGCATTTGGCACAAGCACTTTCCCCCCTTCCAGGCCGGCATCATCAACCTGCGCGACGTCGTCTACTACTTGGCGGTCACCTACTTCGCCCTGTTCGTCTCCATTCGCGTGCTGGAGGCCCGGCGATGGCGCTAGCACACAAGAAGACAGCTTCCGTCGTCTACGCGGCTGGATTGGCGTCGGTGTATCTCGGCGAGCGCGTGCTCGGACCGGGCCGCACCAGCACCCTAGCCATGCTGCTCGGCCTGGCGGCCGTCGTGACGGCTATGATTCTCGGCCTTCGCCGAGGCAAGGCACGACCGGCCGGACGCGTGTTGCCGGCGTTGTATGGGCTCGGCCTCATCGCGCTCGTCTTGCACTTTTCACGCGGCGATCTGCCCGCCCTGCTCGGTCGCCGCGCCCTCGACGTGAGCATGCCCAAGCTCGACGGCGCCCTCGCCGTGCTGTGGCCAGCCATCCTGCTCGTCGGCACCCTGCCGGTGCTGCTGGTGGAATTCGCGCTGGCGGGCATGGCCCGCTCGCCCCTCGTCGACGGAAAACGCGTGCGCGCCGCCATGCTGTCCGGACTTGGCATGGCCTTCGCGCTGGTGTTCTGCTTTGCCGTCGCCTACGTCGCCGCGGAACGAAACATCAAGGCCGACCTTTCCTTCTTCCGCACCGCGCGCGCCAGCGCCGTCACCAAACAACTCGTGGCCGCGCTCGACCAACCCATCGACGTCACCCTGTTCTATCCGCCGGGCAACGAGGTGGCCGAGGAGCTGGCCGGGTATTTCGCGGATCTCGTCCGGGCATCAAGCAAGTTGACCGTGGTGCGCGTCGACCAGGCCGTGGATCCGGCCAAGGCCAAGGCGCTTGGGGTCACCAGCAATGGCGCCGTGGCGTTCGCGCGCGGCGCCCAACACGAGCAGCTCCAGATCCCGGTCAAACTGGAAGGCGCGCGTTCCAAGCTGCGCGTCCTCGATCAAGACGTCCACAAGCGCATCCTGAGCATGGCCCGCGGCAAGCGCACGGCCTACCTCGTGCAAGGGCACGAGGAGCGATCCTTTGCCGCGCCTCACGACGACGAGCCTACCGGCACGCTCAGCTTGCTGCGCGAGCTCCTACAGGGTCAGAATCTCGATGTGCGCGAGCTTGGTCTGGCGCAGGGTCTCGGCAACGAGGTACCAACGGACGCGGCGATGGTCATGCTGGTGGGTCCCCAGCGGGCCATGCTGGGCGAGGAATCGGCGGCGCTGGCGCGCTACTTCCGTCGTGGCGGGCGGCTACTCGTGACCGTGGATCCAGAAAATGCACCCGCTGCTTCACCCATCCTGGCCGCGCTTTCCCTGCAAATCTCGAATGCGACCCTAGCCAACGATCGCATTTTCTGGGCCCGCACCCACCAGAAAGCCGACCGTGTCGGCATCGTTCCCACCAACTATTCCAGCCACTCCGCCCTCGCCTCGCAAGCCCCGTATGGCACGCAAATGCCCGTCGTGCTGCTTGGGGCGGGCGCCCTCGGCAAGAGCACCCTCGCTGCCGATCCGGCCCCCACCGTCGACTTCATCATCCGCACCGAACCCAGCACCTGGGAAGACAAGAACAAGAATCTGGAATTCGACAGCGCAAGCGAGGAGCGCAAGAGCTACCCGGTGGCCGCCGCGGTCACCTTGCGCAAGCCCACCGGTTCGAAGGAAGCCTCGCAAGACGGCCGGGCCTTCGTGGTTGGCGATTCCGATGTCTTTTCGGATCTGCTCATCAGGAATCGCGCCAACGCCTTGTTGGCCTTCGACGCCGTTCGTTGGTTGCTCGGCGAACCCGAAGCCGCAGGACCGGTCAGCAATGAAGCGGACGTTCCCGTGCGCCACACACGCAAGCAGGACGTTTTCTGGTTTTACTCGTCGGTATTTCTCGCGCCGGCCCTGGTCCTTTGTGCGGGCTGGATCGCGACCCGGAAACGGCGCAAGCGGGAGGTGAAGCGATGAATCTCCGTCCCGTCGCGGTGCAAGGCGGATTGGCGCTGGGCGCGTTGGTCCTGGCCTATTTCACCTGGCAACGTGGCCCCGAGCTGGCGACCGACGAGGTGTTCGTGTTCGACGTCGGCAAGAACGATGTGGTCAGCGCCCGCTTCGACGACCAGGAAAAGTCCACGTGGGTCGAGCTCGGACGATCCTCTGATGAATCCGGGTCGTTCATCTCGGTGCGCCTGGGACCGCAAGATCAACCGGCGGCGGCCAAGCCACCAGGGTCGGGGGCCAAGGCCGAGACCAAGAAGACGCCCGAGCGACTGGTGCGTGGCAGCGATGCAGCCGAGAAGCTCTTCGCCAACTTCGCTCCCTTGCGGGCCAGCCGCGGCCTGGGCATCCTGAGCGCCGAGAAGCTGAAGGATCTGGGCCTCGACAACCCCAAGAAACGCATCACCCTTGTGCTGCGCAATGGCCGGCGCAGTTTTGCCATCGTTCCTGCGCCCGCTGGCGGCAGCGAGCCCTACTTGCGCGACGAACAGAGCGGGCAGATCTTCCTGGTCGCACGTTCGTTCTTGTCTGATTTCCAGACCGCAGCCTCGCTCTTGGTCGAGCGCCACGTCCACGCCTTCCGTCTCGAGGAGGCGGACCGCCTCGCGGTAGCACTCGGCTCCACCCGGCGCGAGTTCCTGATCTCGCGCGGCGAAGAAGGCGTGCGCATCGCCCCGGCCGGCGCGCCCGACAAGCCCGATTCTTCATTCAAGACCTGGCACGATCGCGTCTTCGCCACCTGGCCCGTCGAGGTCCTGGGCAAGGACGAAGTCCCCGTCGAAGGCTCGCCGCAAGTCGAGCTGCGCGTCGAGTACAGCCTGCGTGGACGCCGGCTGGGATTCATCGAGATCGGCAAGGCCGAGAGCGTGGCCAGTGCCGCCGAAGGCGCCAAGCCGCCGCTCTTCGCACGCAGCGAGCGCACCTTGGGCTGGTTCAAGCTCGCGGCGGACACCCTGCTTGCCGACGGGCAAGCGCTGTTGCGCTAGGTTTTGTCAGCGGCCTTGGAGTGCTCGACCGCGGAGAGGCGCAGATCCTCTTCCATCTCGCGAAGCGCGTTGGCGCGCACGATGCGCGTGATCTGGCGATCCAGATCCTCAATTTTCGCGAACGAGCGGAAGAGCAAATAGAAGATCACCAGCAGCGACAGATACATGGCGGTGTCGACACCGCGGCCGACCCCCAGCCATCGGGCCAGGAGATTGGTTGTGTCGGGGAGCCACGCCACCACGATGACCGCCACCCAAAACAGCAGCCACAACCCGAGATCCACCGTGCGCATGTTGCCGCGGCGATAGCGAATCATCACGCGCGACACGGCGAAGACGGCAAAACAAATGAGGACGATCTGGATGGCGTGCATGACTATCCGATGAAGCGCCTGAAAATGAGCTTGAGTGCCACCTTCACGCCGACGAAGAAATTCTGTCCCTTGGACATGGAATAGTCGGTGTAGATAGCCTTGATGGGAACCTCGGCCATGCGCCAGTGCTTGTCCTTCATCTCCTTGAGGAACTCGGACAATGACTCCATGCCGCTCGTGCGCAGCTCGATGGTCCGCGCGGCCTTGTACGAAAGTCCGCGCAACCCGCTCTGGCTGTCGGTCACCCACACCCCGAAAAGCAAATAGGTCAGGATGTTACCGATGGTGTTGAAGAGAACGCGGTGGGCCGGCATGTGGCCGGAATCGTCGCTCTTCTTCATGCGCGAGCCAATGACGAAATCGACGTCGCCCTGGGCGAGGCGATCGAAGACCTTGCCGGCGTCGACGGCGAGGTGCTGGCCGTCGGCATCCATGGTGACGACCGCGTCGGCGCCGAGGCGAATGGCCGCCTCGATTCCCGTGCCCAGCGCCGCGCCCACGCCGCGATTGACCGCGTGCCGTACCACCAGGGCGCCGGCTTGCTTGGCCAGCTCGCCCGAGTGGTCGCGCGAACCGTCGTCCACCACCACCACCTGCTCGGCAAACTTCACTGCCTCGCGCACGACATCGGCTATCGTGCGTTCTTCGTTGTAAGCGGGTATGACGATAATCCGTTTGGACATGGACGCGCTCGACCAGGAAATGGGCAATATACCAGCACCAGGTGAAACGCAATACTTGCGGACGGTCGCGCTCCCGCGACGGCCACACGAGCTCGTGGCTGTGGCGGTGACGGTAGACGCATCCGGGTCCGACATTGGTTGCCTCCAGCCGCCGCGGGTCTGGGGGCCATCATGAGCAAAGCAACGACTCACACGGCCACGACGAGCCTTGGTGGCTGGCTTGTCCTCGCGGCATGGCCGCCGGAGCTTTTGCACCTTCGCGCCAGCCTGCCCGATCTGCCCAAGCGTGTGCAAGAGCGGGCAACCCTGGCCAGCGTCGGCGTGGGCCTGGTCGAAGCTGCCATCGCGACTGCGCGGCTCATCGACAAACACCACCCCAGCGCCGTGCTGCTGGTCGGTACCGCGGGCGTCTACCCTCGACAGCCAGCCGAACTGGAGCTCGACATGGCCGCCATCGCCGGGCGCATTCGCCTGCTGCCCCAAATCCTTCCCGGCAAGCACGCCTATCTTCCCGCCGTCGTCCCAACCGAGGCGAGGTCCACCCCTGCCCTCGTGCGAGCCCTGCGCAAGGCCGCGGAGCTGCCCACCGCCGACGTCGCATGTCCTCTCGGCATCACCGCGACGGCCGCGGCAGCGTCAGCGGCGGCCAAGCTATCTGGCTGCGTCCTGGAAAACCTGGAGGCCTTCGCCGTGGCCCGTGCCGCCGCGCTAGCCAAGGTTCCCTTTGCGGCGATCCTCGGCATCGCGAACCACGTCGGACCAAGCGGGCACCGCGAATGGGAGAGGCACGCGAAGAGCGCGGCACAAAGCGCATGTCAGGCCGTGTGCGCGGCGCTGGCTACGGTGCCCACGTGACTCGGCATCCCGCGGGAAGCAAGCCGGCCGTCGCCGCGCGGTCGAACAGTACATCGATGGCCTGACGGACATCGGGGGCCATGGTGCGAGTATCGTCGTTGGCGTACATGCCAAGGTAGCGGTCCAGCAGCGCGCTTTCGGATAGGGCAGCGTCGCCGCGCTTCTCGCCGGCGATGGCCCGTATCACCTCCTCGCGATGGTCGAGAGCGTAGACGATGGCCTTGCGCAGGACGTCCGAGACCAGCGCGATGGTTTGCTCACCGAGGTCGCGCCGGATGACGTTGACCCCGAGTGGCAGCGGCAGCCCGGTTTCGCGCAGCCACCATTCGCCCAGCTCGGCCACGGCCACGCAACCGCGACTTTCGAAAAGCAAGCGCCCCTCGTGAATCAGCAAAGCCGCATCCACCTCGCCGCGATCCAGGGCTTCGAACACCCGCGAAAAGGGCGCGATGGGCACCACCACGGGCACCACCGCCGGCTGCATCAGGCGCAGCACCAGAAATGCCGTCGTGGACAGCCCCGGAATGGCCACGCGGCGACCCGCAAGCTCGGCCAGCGTCATCGCTCGCTTCGCTACCACCACCGGGCCGAAGCCTCGCCCCACCGACGCGCCATGGGGCAAGAGCAGGTATTTGTTCGCGACCCGCGGATAGGCGCCCGCCGAAATGGCGACCACGTCGGTCGAGCCAGCCTCGGCCAAACCGTTCAGCCACGCCGTGTCCCCGCGACGAGGGGAAAACGTCAGACCCCGCGCATCGACCGCACCTGTGGCCAGGGCATGAAACATGAACGCATCGTCAGCGTCGACCGAGTAAGCCAGCGAAATTTCCACCGGGCCACTCTACCTTTTTCCGTCGCGTGGCTGGTAGTGTGCGGAGGCGATGGCTTCAGATCCCCCTCCGGCAAGCAAGACCTCCCGCATTGAGGCGGTCGACTGGCTGCGCGGGGTGGCGGTGGTGCTGATGATCATGGCGCACGGGATGGACGCGTGGCTTCTGCCCGCGGCGAAGACCGGGGCAATCTACGCGGTCATCAAGGTGGGCAGCGGACTTCCGGCCCGGCTGTTTCTGTTTCTCGTCGGAGTGTCGGCGGCGATTCAATTCGAGTCCGGCCTGGCCAAGGGGCTGCCGACCACCACCATGCGCGGGCGGCTGGCCAAGCGCGGATTGCAAGTGCTCGCCCTGGCCTACCTCTTTCGCTTGCAGGAATGGCTGCTCTCGTACCGCTACGGCGGCTGGGAAGCGCTGGTTCGCATCGACATCCTGAATGCCATCGGCGTGTCGATGGTGATGCTGGCGCTGGTCTCGACTCCGCGCAATGGCCGCCGGGAGATCCTGCCCTCGCTGGTGTTGGCCGGGATCTTCCTCGGCTTCGGCACCCTCGTCGGGCCAGCCCACTTTCCCGCTTGGCTGCCCCGCCCGCTGACCTCGTACATCGGCGGACAGAGGCCCATGGCCTGGTTTCCCCTTTTTCCCTGGGGCGCCTGGGCCTTGATCGGCGTCGGCGTAGGGCACCTGTGGGCCATCGCAAGCCGCGACCCTCGCCTGCAAAGACGCGCCTTCACCCTCACCTTCGTGGCCGGTGCCGCGTCGACCGCCGTGGTCATCGTCCTCCGCGCCATCGACCCGACCATCATTCGCTACCCCTCCGAGCTCATCATGCAGATGGGGCCCGGCATCTTCTTCCACCGACTGGGGCTCATCGGCCTTCTCGCCGGGGCCGGTTTCGTGTGGTGCCAGTTTCTGCGCAGGCGCTTCTCTATCTTGCGCCAGCTCGGCCGGACCTCGTTGCTGATCTACTGGGTTCACATCGAGCTCTGCTACGGCAGTCTGGTCTACACCCTGCGTGGCCGGTTCACTATTCCCAGCGCCGCAGGTCTCGTCGTCCTTCTCACTTTGGCCATGCTGGGCCTCTCGCTGGCCAAGACGCGCTACGGCCGGCCGATTGTCGATTGGTTGCGCGCACGCTTTCACTCGACGCGCCTGGCGTGATACGAAGGCAATTCACCAGCAAGTCACTTCGCAACTCTGATCGATGCATTTGATGACGCAGTCTTCCCCCGCCATCCGACGCAGGAGCCCGCACTTCTTCGTAGTCCCCGCCGCCATCGCGGCCCTGCTCGCGCTTGCGCCCGCGGGGATCACCAGCACGGCCGCGCCCCAGGCGAAGAACGCGGCCAAGAAACAAGACAAGAAGCAAGACAAGAAATCCGTCAAGGCAACCGGCAAGAAGGACAGCAAGAAGCACGGCAAGAGCGGAAAGAAGACCGCCAAGTCGAGCCCAGCCAGACACCACCACTCGGAACAGCACGTGGCTGCCATGAAAGGCAACCAGCCCAACGTCCAGTCGCTCGGCGCCCTGGTCATCGATCTCGACACCGGCCACGAGCTGTTCGCGCGCCGGCCCGACAACCCGCGCCCGATCGCCTCGATTTCGAAGCTCGCCGCCACCCTGACCGTGATGGACCACAACCTCGACCTCGACGGGCTGACGACCATCAAGAAACTCGACGCTGACGTGGCCCGCGGCGGGGCCAAATCGCGTTTGCTCGAAGGCATGACCCTGTCGAATCGTGACCTCTTGCACGCGGCCCTGCTCGGCTCGGACAACCGCGCGGTGTCTGCCCTTGGCCGCGCCGTGGGCCTCGGCACCGCGCAATTCACTACGGCCATGAACCACAAGGTGGCTTCCCTGGGCTTGCGTTTCACCCGCTTCCGCGAGCCCACTGGACTCTCCGCCGACAATCAATCCACCCCTCGTGAAGTGATCGAGTTGCTCAAGGCCGCCATGGCCCACCCCGTGATTGGTCCGATCGTGAGACGGCCCGAGTATGACGCGCACCCGGTTTCCAAACCGCCCATCCACTACAACAGCACGCACAAGCCGGCAGCGCGCGGCAACCTGCAAGTGCTGGGCGGCAAGACCGGCTACAACGATAGCGCGCGCTACTGCCTGGTCATCGCCGCCAAGATCGACGGCCACAACTACGGCATGGCGTTCCTGGGCACCGAGGGCGATCTCACTCGCTTCGGCGACGTGGCGCGCGTGGCGGACTGGATCGTCACCCACAAACCCAAGCACGGTCCGTCGACCGCACCGCAAGGTCCACCCTCCCCCGAAACCATCCTCGGTCCGTCAGCCCCAGACGGTGGCCTGCACGACGGCAACGGGATTTGATTACTGAGTCCCGCTCGGCTCGCGCACGCGCTTCGCGACTTCGTCCAGCCCTGGGGTATTGGGGTCGTGTACTTCGCTCAAGTACACCATGGCGAGATCGGCGCGGCCGCGATCGATTTCCTTGCGCGCGAAGCTCACCAGGCTGGTATCGGACTGGGGGAACATGCGCAGGGCTAGCCACAGCATGGCCTCCGCGCACGATCGACACTCCGACTTGTCCAGCACCGCGATGAGCGCCTGCATCTTGTCGGCATTGAACCCGGGCTTGGCGATGACCGCTTCCCACGTATCGCAGGTGCCGGCCGGAATTCGCCCCGCGGCCTCTTCCCGTTCGCCCACGGTGCGCAAAAGCCCGGCGGGGCCCTTGATGCTGCGGGGATCGACGTCGCCCGCACGCACGTAGCTCGACGCTGCCTCGTGAAAGCGCTTCTGCGCGCGATAGGTCTCGCCGAGCTTGAGGTGCGCGTAGATGGCCCGCGGTTGCGCCGCGGTCGCGTGCTGCCACAGCGAGAGCGAATCGTGCCAGGACGGCACGAGCTGCATGGTGGCCGCCAGCTCGAAACCGATGACCAGCGTCACGCAAACCGCGACAATCTTGCGCGCGCGCTGCCAGGCCAGCAGCTCGGCTACGGGCCAGGCCAGCGCGCCCAGGGCAAGCAGCGCATAGCGGTCGGCGAAGCGATAGTAAAGCGGCGTGATGTTGCCCACCGGCAAGAGGCAGCCAACAAAGCCGATCAGCGCGAATTTCGCGCCGGCGGGCAGGCGGCGCCACGACCCTATCAGGGCAAGCAGCGCCGCCGCCACGGCAAGCCCGGCGAACACCTGTCCCTGAATCAGGGCCGGGTACACCGGCGACAAATCGACCGGCGCGATCACGCGGCCAGCGTAGACGCCCAGCGTGCCCAGTACGTCCAGCACGAAGGGCAGTGGCCGGCTCGACGGAATCATCTGGTTGTGCTTCCAGATGAAAGGCACGGGCACGGCAAACAAGAACGCGATGACCGCGAAGGGCAGACAGCGGCGCAACGCCAGGCGCAGCGAGATATCGCGTGCGAAGCGCAGCCACGCGAAAAGGAGAATCGGCAGCACCACCGCCGAGGTCTTGGCCAAGCACGCGAGCGTGGCCAGGATGCAGGCGGCGACCTTCGAACGGGTCGTTTGCTCCTCTCGATCGGCAACCAGCAAGGTCGCGAACACCAGCAAGAGAGCGAGCACATCCTTGCGCCCCACGATCCAAGCAACGGACTCCACGGCCAGCGGGTGCAGCCCCACGAACAACATCGCCATCAGGGCCGGCAACACGCCTGCGATCCGTCGCAAGAGGAAGTAGCCAAGCGCCAAGGCCAACGCGAACAGGCCCAGATTCAAGGCATGAAACCCGGCCGCGTTGCCGGGCCACAGCAGCCGGTCGGGCAAATACGAAAGCAGGTGCAGGGGATGATAGGCCTGGAACTGCACGCGCGTCAGCGCCGCCACCACGTAGCCCGAGATGGGACCGTGAAACAGGGGATTGTCCACGATGAAGCGGTCGTCGTCCCAGTTGGTGAACCCCGCGCCCAGGGCCGGGAAATAGGCCACAAGCACGGCAATGACGATGGCCACCACGGCGTGGCGATCCCACTTCTTGGCGTTGGTCTTCGCTGCCGCCTCGGCCGCCTCGGCCGCTTGTGCGCGCTGTCTGGATTCGCCTTTGCGCTGGCGATCTCGTCTCATGGCGGCCAGAATACACGCCAGGCGCAAAGCGAGTGAGCAAAGCTTCACGCCAAGCGGGAGTGACAACAGACTGGCAACTTAGTTGCCGACGACGCCAACCCGATTGGCCAACGGCGCCACCAACCCCAGAAGATACCAAATCTTTTCTAGTGTTTCCTTCGGCCTGTATCTTGCTGTAAGGTAGCCCTGAGACAAAACAGCACCTTGGCTGCTCTACGAGGAGGACTCTCATGATTGGTAATTCAAAGCGCAGCATTCGCCTTGTAAGCTGGCGAACCCTCCGCTGGGCGATCGCACTTCCTACTTTGCCGCTTGTCTGGTGGGCATGCACCTCGCACCCCCTTACGCAGCCAACGCCCGCTCCCGTGCAGGAGACCGACATCTACATTTCGGTGTCGCCCAAGCGTTTGCTCGATCTGGTGTTCATGATCGACAACTCGCCGTCCATGGCGCCCAAGCAGCAGAAGCTGCAGGATCAGTTTCCCAAGCTGATCGCGGCGCTCAATGATCCCCAGACCAACACCCTGCCCGACTTGCGCGTGGCCATCATCGACAGCGATCTCGGCACCGGCGGCGCGTATCAGTCCGGCTCTTGCGGACCCAAGACTTTGCCAGACGGAACCGTGTCCGATTACGGCGATATGGGCCAGTTCCAGATGATAGGCGCCACGGCTTGTGGCGTGACCAAGCCCGATGCCACGTATCTTGAGACCCAGGGCAACACGGGCCTCAATTTCAACGGGGACATCAATAAGGTCTTCACCTGCCTGGCCGGCAACCTCGGCACCATTGGCTGCGGTGAAGAACACCAGTTGCAAACCTTCGAGTTTGCGTTTCTCGTCTCGAACATTGCCAGCTCCGTCGCTCAGCGCGCTAATTTCCTGCGTACCAACGCCTACCTCGGCTTGGTCTTCCTGAGCGACGAAGACGACTGCTCGGCTGTGGGGAACGATGGGATGTTTGGGGCTACCAACTCCGATCTCTCCCATGAATCTGCCAGCATCCGCTGCTACACGCGGGCGTACACGTGCAACGGAAACAACACCTCCAATCCACCCCCTGGCTATCCGACCAGCGCGGCCTTCTCGACCGCCATGAGCAATTGTTCGGCGCGCGTGGGGCATGACGATGATTGCAACGTAGACCCCTCGCTGCCGCCAGTAGACGTCTCGAAGCCGACCGCCTGCAATCCACTCACGGACTACAAGGACATGGCCGCCAATATCAAGGGCCTCAAGGGCGACCCCGACAATCAGCTACTCGTGGCAGGTATCTTTGGGTGGCCACTCGACGGTGATACGACAAAGGCCACGTACAAGGTCGACCTGACCCCCAACCCGAACGCCGCCGATACGACCCATCCCACGATCTGGGATACCTGGCCGGTTTGCTACGATCCGAACCACCAGCCAGCGGCTGCGACCACGGACAAGACCACCGGGTTCGACCCGGTCGCGGCTGGCTGGGGTGCCACGCCAGGTCTGCGCATGTCGGCGTTCATCGACGAGTTCGGCGCCAATGGTCTCAAGTACAGCATCTGCCAGCCCGACTTCACGGACGCCATGAGCGGCATCGGCAACGCCATTGCCAAGCACCTGCAGAACCTGTGTGTCAACTACAAGCTGTGGACAGATCCCAACGGAATGCATAGCTGCCGCGTGGCCTACAGTCGGCCAAACCCCGATCCCACTCAACCCAATGTTGAAGACCCAGTCGGAATGCCAGAGTGTGCCACGGGGCAAACAACAAACGTCTCGGATAACTGCTGGTATCTGGCCCAGGACACGCAGAAGTGCCCGGCCAACGGTCAATTGGTCCAGATTGCCCGAAGCGCGGCGGACATCGCGCAGTATGGCCAGCAGCTCCCCGCTGGCACCAAGGTAGACATGGAGTGCCGCACCTGCACCGACTTCCGTGACTCGACCGGCAGTCCTCTACCAGGCTGCTAGCACCCCCGCACAGCCACGGAAAGTCCTGGCAAAGGCCCACCTCCTTCGGGAAGTGGGCCTTTCGCTATTTCGCGCGGCTCTGTCCCTCGCTGACGGCGCCGCGCACGGGCCCGAGGTTGGTTTCGGCCAGGCGCAGGGTTTCGTAGTTGTAGGGCACATTGGCCGAGAAAGCATTGCGGTCGCAGCGCGGTCCCAGGCCCGCGGCGCGCAGGTGCAGTCGCTCGCGCGCGCGCAAGAGCACCGTGTGCGCGGCCTCTATGTCGCCCGCGGCAAGCAGGCACTCGGCGTAGGCCAGGCGCACCACGGTCTCGCACTCGCCCATGGTGCCGAGCGACTCCAGCGCGCCGTAGTAGGCCTCGTGCGCGGCCACCCTGGCCTCGTGAACCTTGCCCCGCCCAAGTCGCGCACGCGCCAGCATGGCCAGCGCCAAGCCCCGCTCGGCCGGCGCCGTCGAAAGACCGGCCGCGGCCCGCTCGGCTTGCGTGGCAGCCTCCTCGAAGCGGCCCACGGACAGCATGATCTCGGCCAAATAGCATGTGGCCAACCCCTGCTCGCGCGATTCCCCGCGCGCGCCCAAGGTGGCAACCGCCTGCCTGGCCAGCCGTTCCGCCTCCGCGCTCTCGCGCCGCCAGCCCAGCACGCGGGAAAGATCGCGCCGCCCGATGGCCGCGATCTCGGGCAAGCCCAGGCGATCGGCATGGGCAACGACCTCGCGCAAAAGCTCGACGGCGCGCCCGGTGTCGCCGAGATCCGCGTAGACCGAGGCGATGCCGGAACGAACCGCGCAGGCGTTGCGCTGGTCGCCAGCCTGCTCGAACAGAGCCCACGCGATTTCCAGTTCTTCCAGGCAAAGCGTGGTTTCACCCCGTGCGGCCGCGCGGGCGGCGCGCGCCTTGTGAACCGAGCCCCAAGCTTGCGGCTCGATGTCCGAGAAGTAGCCGGCCAAACGATCGGCTTCGTCCAACAAGGCGTCGGCGGCGGCCAGGTATCCCGCCCTGATGAGGTGGGTGGCGCCCTCGCTGAGGCAAACCAGGAAGGCGTCGCGCGCCTCCAGTTGCGGCTCCACGGCCCGCACGTTGGCGATGAGCGCGCCGAGCTCCTTCACCTTGCCTTGGCTGCCCAGGGCCACGATGGTCTGGCCAGCAGCGCGGAACCACATGGGCGAGCCAGGCACCAGCAGCGCCAGCGCGGCCTCGCCGGCCGATTCGGCTCGCGAAAGCTCGCCTCGCCAGCGCAAGGCCTCGGCCTGGACCAGCGAGAGCGCGCCGCGGATTTCGCCTGCCTGGGCGTCTGTTGCACCTTGTGCACCTTGCGCGACTTGCCCCTCCGCGCCCAGCGCGACCAGGCCCAGCCCGGCGCGGGAGATGGCCCCGTCGAGGTCATTGGCCTTGAAGGCCTGCTCGGCCGCGCGCCGGTACCAAAAGGCGGCGCTGCGCGCATCCCCGCCGCGGCGAAAATGTTCGGCCAGCACGAAGGGCTCGGGGGCGCTGTGTTCGAGCAACCACTTGGCCGCCAAGCGATGCCCAAGCGAACGATCTTCGTCGGTGAGCATGGCGTAGGCCGCCTCGCGAATCAGGGCGTGGGCGAAGGTGAAGGCCGGGCTGCCGTCCGAGGCGATGGAGGATGCCGCCATATTCACGAGCTCGCGATCGCTCAGCCGCTCGAGGGCCTCGCCCACGCCCGGGCGCTCGCCGCCAAGCAACGCGGCCACGCCGTCGCGCGAGAAAGTTTCGCCGAACACCGAGGCCGCGCGCAACACGCGCCTGCCTTCCGGTCCCTCGGCTTCCAGTCGTGCTTGCACGATGCCCAGGATGGGTTCGGGAATCTCGCCCGAGCGTCCGGCATGCGCGGCGCGAATCAATTCCTCGAGAAAGAACGGATTGCCGTCGCCGCGGCGGACGATCTGCGCCACCACCTCGTCGCTGGCCGGCGCGCCCAGGGCTTCGCGCACCAGGCGCTCGCTCGCTCGCCGGGACAGGGGCGGCAATTGAATAACGTGAACCTGACGCTCGGCCCACAGGTTGGGAAACACGGTTTGCAAGTCCGGCCGCGCCAGCGCCAGCACCATGAAAGGTTGATCGCGCAGACCCCGGATCGCGCCGTCGAGCAGTCCCACCGTCCCCGCGTCGCCCCACTGCATGTCTTCGAGCACGACGAGCACGGGATTGACTTCGCACTCGGCGCGCATCCAGTCCTCGAATGCGCGCCGAGTGGCGTCGGCCATGAGCACCGGGTTCTGGCGCGCGCCACGCAGGGACTCGTGATCGGTCTCCGGAAAGCTGACACCCGCGACTTCGCCGATGAACGCGGTTACGCCGGCGCCGGTTCCCGCGGGCAAGTGCTTGCCCACGCACTCCGCAAGTTTTCGCCGGCGTTCGTCGGCACTGTCGTTCTCGGCGATGCCGGCCAGACCGCGCACCGCCCGCCCCAGCAAAGCGTAGGGCGAGCCCGCGGCCAGAGAGTCTCCAGCGCCGAACAAGACCAACGCCGACTCCGATCGGGCACGAAGCCAAGCCATGAATTCCTGCAGCAAGCGCGACTTGCCAATTCCCGCCGGCCCCGAGACCAGCACGGCCTTGGCTTGACGTTCGAGCGCCGAGTCGGTGAGCAGACCGGCCAGAAACGACAACTCCTGCCCGCGGCCAAGGAAGGTCGCGGGACGGCCGAGCAAGCTGCGCTTGACCTCCAAGGTCTCGCGCGGAGCAAGCAAGTACACGCCGGTGTCGTCGTGGGCCAGCTCGAAGCGCGCGCCCAAGAGCGGCGTGACGCCTTCTTCGACGCGAACGCGGCCCGCCGAGGTGGTGCGCAGAAGCTCCGCGGCTTCTTCGATCACGCTGCCCACGGCGGATCGGTGCGAGAGACGAGCAATGCCCAGCGCCACCACGACCGCGGCGTCGGGCATGTGTTGGTGCACGAGGAGCGCGCAGCGAGCGGCAAGCACGGCCTGATCCGAGGCCACGGTGCCCTCGGGCAGGGTCACGACCATTTTTCCGCCGGGCAGAAGGTAGGTCTTGGCCGTGAAACGCAAGGCGAGCCGAGCCTCCAGCTCGGCCAGGGTCGGTGGTTGTGCGGGTGAAGACAGGACGGGCGTGGTCCGGTCAGCGCCCGGCGACGGCGCCTCGCCGGAATGGGTAGGCCCCACGGTCGCCATCACGATACAGCTCACCCGTTGCTCGACCACGGTGAGCTGGGTCTCGTGCAAGCGCAGTTGACTGGAGACCTCGCCATCGGAGAGATCGCCCAGGGCGGCCAATGTGCGCAGCACCTGCGCGGCGGTGGGCCGACGCTCGGGGTTCTTGGCCAGCATGCGCGCGACGAGATCGCCCACCACACGCGGCACATCCGGAACCACCTCGGAAAGATGGGGCGGATCTTCGAGCATGAGCTTGGCCAGCAGCACGCCCGGCTCGTGACCGCGGAAGGTGGGCTTGCCGGTCAAGCATTCGTGCGCCACGCAGCCCAGCGAGAAGACGTCGGCGCGCCCATCCACCGTTCCCGCGCCGTCGATGGTTTCCGGCGCCAGGTAGCCGGGCGTTCCCACCAAATTTCCCGTGCGCGTGAGCCGCCGTCCGGCGTTGGCCAGCCGGGCGATGCCGAAGTCGAGCACCTTGAGTTGGGAGATCTTGCGTTCAAGGAGAAACAGGTTGTGCGGCTTGATGTCGCGATGGATGACCTCGTGGGCGTGGGCGTAGGCCAGCGCCTCGGCTGCTTGTTTGAGCAGGATCACGGTGTCGACCAGATTCGGTGGTTCGCGCTCCAGGCGGCGGGCCAGATCCTCGCCCTCCAGCCACTCCATGACCAGGTAGCGATCCCCACCCACCGTGCCGTGGGCCAGGTAGCGCACGATGGAAGGGTGCTGAAGCGCGGACAGGATCGTCGCCTCCTGGGCGAAGCGTTCACCTTCGCGATCTTCGTCCGTGCGCAGAAGCTTCACGCAGACTTGCAGATGCGAAACCACGTCGCGCGCGCGATAGACCTCGCCCATGCCCCCGGACGCAACGACATCTTGCAGCCGAAAACGGCCTGCAATCAACCCGGATCGATTTTGTCCTCGGCCGTCCCGCCGACGGGCGCCCATTGAATCCATTATGCACCCGATCCGCGGCTTCGCTAGAAGAGCCCCGAACCGTGGCCGTGGCCGTGGCCCGGTCCCGCGCGCCTACGCCCCCGCGGCCTTCAGCACTTCGCGGGCGATCACCAGCTTCTGGATCTCGGTCGTGCCCTCGCCGATCTCGGCCAGCTTCACGTCGCGCAGGTAGCGCTCGACGGGAAACTCGCGCAGATAGCCGTAGCCGCCGTGGATCTGCACGGCCGAGTCGCAGGCCCGCACCGCAGCCTGCGAGGCGTAGTACTTCGCCACCGACGATTCGCGCGTGGTGCGCTGGCCGTTGTCCTGCATGATGGCCGCACGCCAGACCAGGAGCCGTGCCGCGTCCAGCTCGGTCGCCATGTCGGCCAGCATGGTTCGGATGGCCTGGAATTCCGCGATGGGCTTGCCGAATTGGATCCGCTGCATGGCATAGGTGCGCGCGGCCTCGAAAGCGGCGCGGCCGATGCCCACGGCCCAGGCACCGATGCCGATGCGTCCACGGTCGAGCACCTTGCCCGTGTCGAAGAAGCCGCTGTCGAGCTGACCCAAACGCTGGGCATCGGAAACCACCACTTCCTCGATCACGACGTCGGCGGTGTCCGAGGCCCAGAGGCCCATCTTCTGGACCAGCCTGCCAGGGCGCAGACCGGGCATCCCCTTTTCCAGGATGAACGCGGTCAGGCCCTTCTGTTTACGCGCCGGGGTGGTCGAAGCGAGCACGACGTAGATCTCGGCCACCGAGCCCTGGGTGATGAAGCTCTTGCCGCCGTTCAAGACCCACTCGGCACCGCTTGGGCCTTCGCGCCGGATGGCGCGCGTGCGCGCCGCACCCGCATCCGATCCCGAATCGGGCTCGGTCAGGCACCACGCCCCCAGCGACTTGCCACTCGACAGGCGAGGCAGGTACTTGTGCCGCTGCTCTTCACTTCCGGCCAAGTAGATGTGGTCCATGCACAGAAGGTTGTGCGAAGCCACGGTTAGGCCCACGGAGGCGTCGGCCCGTGCAATCTCCTCGACGGCCACCGAAAGGTCGAGCATGCCCATGCCCGTGCCGCCGTAGCGTTCGGGAATCTGAATGCCGAGAACGCCCAGACTCGCGAGCGGCGCGACGATCTCGTGGGGGAATTGGCCGGCTTCATTCCAGGCTGCCGCCTTGGGAATGATTTCCCGGGCGCAGAAATCTCGCACGGTCTTCTGAAGGATCTTCTGTTCCTGGCTCAGCTCGAAATTCATCGTTCGCTTCCGCTTGGGTTGCCGCGGGGCTTTCCCGAATGGGTCACCTTGAACTGCACCACCATGATCTTGTCCGTTTTTTCGGCGAGGGCGACCTTGATCGCGTAAGGGGTTCCGTGGGGCAGGTAGACCAGCGATTCGGCGGCCAGCGGCAGCGTCTCGCCTGCCACTTTGAGGCTGCCCGTGCCGGAAACCAAGTACAGCACCTGGGCGGCGGAGGCATCGCCCTTGCTCTGCAGCTCGGCGCCGTCGACGAGATCGAGCTGGGCCAGCCACATGGTCTGGCCACTGGCGGGTTCGATGAGATTCTTGATGCTGCCCATTCCACGCGGCAGCGCAACCGACTTGGCCTCAGCGGCGGTGGCCACCACCACCTTGCCCGCTTGCTCGGACGGCGCCTTGGCCGAGGCCGGGTCGCGGATCACTTCGAACTCGGCGCGGCCGCGCGGATCGGTCGGGTCGCGATACACGCGCTCGGGACCGGGCGGCGAGAAGGCCTGCAGGAACACGGCCGTCGACTGCCGGCCCATGTTTTCGATCACGTGTGGATACCCGGCAGGAATGAACACCGCCGCGCCTTCGTCGAGCTTGACCGGCGTGGCGCCTTCCGGGCCCAGCAGACGGGCGTGGCCCTTCACGAGGTAAAGAATCTTTGCGCTATGGGGATGGCGGTGCATGGCCACGCGGCTGGCCGGCCCCACGTTGAGCAAGGTCACGGAAATGCCTTCCGCCTTCACGTTGGTCTCGTCGGCCAGAACCTTCACCGTGAAGGGAACGTCACGCCTGGGGCCGACCTTGGCCTTGCTGGTCGTCGGAGCGCCGAGCGCGCGTTCGGGAACGTCTGCGGCGTTGACCACGAATTGGTTGCTTTGCGCCTTGAAGGAAAACGGCAGCACCACACTGGCGCCGGCCTCGATTCCGTCGAGCGACCAGCCCAAGGCGGCCTTCTCGACGCAAGTCGCGAGCGCCGGGCCAGCGCCCTTGTCCATCTTCTTCACCTTGGCAGAGGTGACTTTGCCGGCCTTGCCCACATCGACCGTGACCTCGACCATGCCAGCCGCGTCCAGACGGTCGGCCAGCACCTTTTCGAAGCAACGGTGCACGTCCACACCGTGTTTCTGCAAGGCGTTCTCGACGGCCTGCGCGACCCGCTGCTCGTCGCCGGACTTCGCCTTGGCCTGGGCGTGCGCCGTCCAGGCGATCCCCATGGCGTAGCAAAGCGCGCCCGCCGCCATGGCCTGGGACGTTTTCCACCTACTCGTTGGCTTTGTCACGGCTCTTTCGTAGATCGCCTGTGCAAGAAAGTCCCGTAGTTTTCGCATGGGCCGGATCCGCGGCTGGTGAGCAGTGAGACGTGGGCGACCGCAAGCCCTTCAGATGCCAGGGAAATCTGCCGATGGAATGCAGTAGGCATGCGTCGAGCGTTGGGTTGTATCTGTCTGTCTGGGGTGCTCCTATGCGCCAGCGTCGCTGCGGCGAAAACCGAGTTACTCAAGACCCAATCGGGCTCGCTGGTGCACTGGACGGAAGCGGAGATCTCCGTGGGTCTTGCGCCTGCCGCCACCAGCAAGACCATCGCACCGGAAGGCGTCGCGCGGGCCGTGCAGCGGGCGATGGAAACCTGGAACGCGGTTTACTCGGGTCAGCCGCGTCTGAGCATGGCCTTGGGCCCGAGCGCCGATGTCACCATCAAGTTCTGTCGCGACAGGTGGCAAGGCGACACTATCGACCTCGGCAAGTCGGAATTCACGGCCAGCCTGCGCGACGGCGTGGTCACCGCGGCGACAGTCGAGCTGAACGAGTGCGACCACGATTTCACCGCGCCTGATGAAGGCGCCGCCGGCCGCTACGACTTGCAAGCGGTCATGACCCACGAGCTCGGCCACGTGCTCGGGCTTGGCCACAGCGACAACCCGGCCGCCATCATGCACCCGAACGGACGCGGCGCCGAGACTCGCAAACCGCACACCGACGACAAGACGGCCCTGGCGCTCATCTACTTCGGTCGAAGCGCGGTCACACAGACGCCGGCCGAGACTCACCTTGTCGCGCTTCGCTCCAGAGACATGGAAGCTCCAGCCTCAGATCATCGTCCTGCGGCTGGCTCTGCTGCAGGGACGGATTACGCCACCGGCAACGCTGCTCCCGTGGACTTGGTGTCCGTGCTCAACCTGACCGCGGGCGGTGGGCGGCAAGTCCTGCTCTACACGTGCGAGCCCACCTTGCTGCCGCCCATCGGCACAGTGCCATTCCAAGCCGCCAAGCGCTCCGCGAGCCATCGATTCCGCGAGCACGCTCACGAGCACGCGCGTTAGCGCTTCGATCCGGGAACTCGCTAGGATTCGCTGTTCGACGACGATTCGGTGCTGCCCTCGACCCGCATGTTTTCCACGGGCTCGGGCGCTGGTGCTGCGGGCGTGTCGACCACCGATGGTACCGCAGGAGCGACAGGCGCAGCCGAGGTAGCCGAGACATCCGCGACTTCCGGCACGGTTGGCTCGTCCCAGCCGCCACGCCGACGTCCGGACCAATTGCGATCATCACGCCCTCGACCGGCACCACCATCGGGGCGACCGTTGCCACCGTCGGGCCGCCGTGGAGTGAACCCGCGTCCGCCGTTGCCAGGATTGCGCGGCCCTGGCCTCGCACCGCCATCTGTCGGACGAGGTCCAAAGGACGGCCTGTCTCCCCTGCCCTCGCCTCGCGGCGCGCCCGAACCGCCCTCCGCATTTTGCGGGCGCGGGCCATGCGGCGGACGCTCTCCTGCCGAGCCCATGGGTGGGCGTGGGCCGCGGTTGTCGAAGCGTGGATCCCGCGGTGGGCGACGATCTCCAGGTGGGCGGCGATCTCCCGGCGGGCGACGATCACCCGGCGGGCGATGATCGCTGCGGGCCGCGTTGGCATCTTCGGCATACACGCGGCCGTTGTCCGACGGGCGAGAAAGCATCCAGCCAGCACCAGCACGTGGCGTTTCCCCGCGAGCTTCGCGGCTGTCGCCATCGCGCCCCGGACGATCGTTGCTGAACTTGCCTCGTGATCCGGGTCCCCCAGGTCCGCCTGCGCCGCGGGATCCGCCGGGACCACCAGGTCCGCCACCGCCACGCGGACCGCCAGATCCCCGACTGCCGCCGGGACCGCCACGGTCACGTCCGCCTGGACCGCGACGACGATCGCCATCGCGCGAATCGAACGAATCGCGCTGCATGCTCTGCGGCCTTGGCGTCAGGTCGACAAGGTAGAAAAACTCGCCACGCTTCTGCGCGCCCGCCGGCGCGGACTCGCCTTGGATCACGCGCACCAGGCGAACCTGGGCCACGCGCCTGCCCACCACGTCGAGCGCCTCCATCAAACGGCTGAGCCTGTCGCCCTGAACCTGGAGCGCGGCGCCGACGGCTTCAGCCTCGGGACCGCTGCCCAAATCCGGTGCAGCGGCCGACTCTGGCGGCGCTTCGGAAACCGCTTCGCTCCCGCCACCTTCGCTCGGTATGGCTTCGGAGCTCGCCGCAGCTCCGTCCAAAGCCGCCTCGGCGACGGCGACCTCGCCCGCGGCAGCAGACTCAGGCGCCCCTTCGTCCGTGCCCGTGCCTTCTGCGGCGGCAGGCGCCGGTGGGACAACCTCGGCCTCAGGAGCGGCAACCTGCGGGTGCTCTGCCCGGTAGGCCCGCTGGGCCTCTGCCGCCCGCTGCAGCAGGATTCCGGAGAATTCGGTAATGGTCTTCATGGCGTACGCCCTTCCTCACGTGTCAATCAGGGCAGGTTCCTCAGTCGGAGATGCAGCGCCTTTCGTAGTTGTTTTGGGCGCTCTCGTCAATGGCAAGGTGAACCGCGTTGCTGGAAACCAGCGGCGATAGCCCACCCCCAGCGAAACCGAGGGGGCCAAACTAGCATGAAATGCGGCAAAGGCCGCAGTCGAGAAGGGAAAAGCACTGGCTATTCCATCGATTGGCACTGCGCGGCACCTTGAGACCGGACGCGCAATACGATTCTTCGTAAATTCTGCGCCAAGCGCTTAAGGCATGTCACCCATCTGCCGAAAGGGAAGGCAGGCTTGGAATCATGCGTCTGCTGCCTTCCGCGATTCCTGGCTGTTTTGTTGTCGGAGGATTCCATGCACCGATTCGAGACTACGCCGGAACTAGAGACAGGAAACACGGATATCGATGGTCAACTTCGCACGTTGTTCACCATGACCAACGAGGTTCTGTATTCGGAGGAGCTTACACGAAGCCCAGAGCAGTTCCGTCGAGCGGTGACCTTTCTGGTTTCCTATCTCGAGTACCACTTTGCCGCAGAAGAGCTCGCCATGCTCGAACAAGGCTATGAAAGCCGCCGCTTCCACACCGCCTTCCACGATCATGTGCGACGCGAAGCCAGAACCATCGCCGCGAACGTGTCGCGCAAGGAAACCGCCGAGGAGACCAGATCCGCCATCTACTTCATGCTGGAAGACTGGGTCGAGTACCACGTGCGCAACGCCGACCGGCAGCTTGCCTCGTTCCTGCGCGAGCTAGCCCCCACGAACGGAGCCGCCGGACTTCCAGGCATCCGACCGCTCAAGGCTTCGGGCAGCATCTCCGCCGACTTCGACGAACAGATTCTCTCCCGCGCGGCCGGCCTGGCGTAGGCGCGATTCGTTTCGAGTGACCCCATCGGGACTTGAACCCGAGATTACGCCGTGAGAGGGCGCCGTCCTAACCGCTAGACCATGGGGCCGTTGCCGAGTGCAACTCCTGGAAGCTGGTTCGGGGATAAGGATTCGAACCTTAATAGCCAGATCCAGAGTCTGGCGTCCTGCCGTTAGACGATCCCCGAATATGTTTTCGGCGGGCTGTCCCCGCCGCGGATGACATTTGTAGCAACGTGCGCGGTGCTGTCAAGGACTGCGTGCATTCCCCCGAAAAATGGCTATCTTGCCCGAACTCCGAATCAGTGTAGGTTAGGCAACGAGCAAGCGGCCGGCAGGCCGCGCGGTGAGTAATTATGGATCTGAGCTTCTGGGCTGCAACGGACATCGGGCGCAAGCGAACCCACAACGAGGACAACTTCCTGGTTGACCAAAAGCTGTCCCTGTTCGTGGTGGCGGACGGCATGGGTGGTCACGCCTCGGGTGAAATTGCGTCACAGATGGCGGTCAACGAATTCCGCGGCGCGGTCGACAGCCGGCGCGACATCATCGACGCCTATGGGCGTCACGACACGGGCGTGACCACGCACGACGTCCTGGGCGTGCTCGAATACGCGGTGCAGACCGCGGGCCTGGCCATTTTCGAACGCGGCCAAAAAGAGCCCGAGAAGCGCGGCATGGGCACCACGATTTCGGCCTTCCTGCTCATCGGCGAGCGCGGCTTCATCGCCCACGTCGGCGACAGCCGGGTCTACATGGTGCGCGGCGGTCAGACGGTGCAGCTCACCGAGGATCACTCGCTCATCAACGAGCTCATCCGCCACGGCAAGGTGACGCGCGAGACGCTGGCCAAGTCGCCCTATGCCTCGTACAAGAACGCGGTCACGCGCGCCCTCGGCGTGTACGAAACGGTGCAGGTCGACACCATCGACCTGGAAGTCCTGCCCGGCGATCAGTTTCTGCTTTGCTCGGACGGGCTGCACTCGTACCTCGACGAGAAGGAAATCTCGCGCCAGCTCACCGAGGAGAGCATCACCGCCATTCCGGGCAAGCTCATCGACCACGCCAACGCAGGCGGCGGGCACGACAACATCACCGCCGTCGTGTTGCGCGTCCACACGGACGCCACCGCGACCTCCGACGCGCGTTCGCAAGAGCTGAATCGCAAGGTCGAGGTGCTCAAGCAGATGCCGCTGTTCCGGCACCTGACGTACAAGGAAATCCTGCGCGTATTGGCCCTCACCGAAGTACGCGACTACAAGGTCGGCGACGAGATCATCACCGAGGACGAGCCGGGCAGCGAGCTGTTCATCATTCTGTCCGGCAAGGTGCGCTTGCACAAAGAAGGCGCACTGGTCACCTACGTCGGACAAGGGGCGCACCTTGGGGAAATGTCGCTCGTCGACAACGGGCCGCGCTCGGTCAGCGCCACGGCGGAAGAACCTTCGCGCGCATTGGTGCTGCGCCGGCGCGACTTCAACGATCTCATCCGCAACTTCCCGCGCATGTCGGTCAAGCTGCTCTGGAGCTTCGTACAAGTTCTGGGTCAGCGCCTACGCAAGACCAACGCCGACCTAGCCGGCGCCCGTAACGAGGCCGCCGCCGACGTGAGCGACCAAGTTCTGTTTGATGAATAGGTTTCTAGGCTCAGCGACTACGGCTTCAGCCTGGCCAGGGCTGCATCGATTTTCGCCAGCGCCGCTTCGATCTCGGCGAGGCGCGAGCGATCCTTGTCGAGCACGGCCTGCGGTGCCTTCTCGACGAATTGGGGGTTGGCGAGCTTCTTGGCCAGGTGGTCGCGATCCTTGATGAAGGTCGCGCGATCCTTTTCCAACTTCGCGCGCTCGGCGCTGGCGTCGGCTGCCTTGACCTCCGCCACCAGTAGCACCTCCACATCGCCCGCCATGGCGGTCATCACCGAGCCTTCGGGCGCATCGCCCGAGCGGCGGACCACCAGCTCGCCCAGACGGGCTTGCTCCGACACCAGGCTGCGATAGCCGTCGAGGATGGTCTTCTTGTAGTCGTCGCTGACGTTGAGGATGACCTTGGGCCGCGCCGAAGACGGCACGTTGTTCTCGGTGCGTAGCGAACGCACGACCGTGACCACCTTCTGCACCAGCGCCATGGAAGCCTCCGTGGCGTCATCCAGATAGCGCGGGTCGGAGATGGGATAGAGGGTGATCATGATGCTCTGGGGAGCGCCCTGGGGTTTGGGCAGCTTTTGCCAAAGCTCCTCGGTGATGAAGGGCATGAAGGGATGAAGCAGGCGCATGGCCGCGTCCAGCGCAGTAACCAGCGTACCCTGGATCTTCCAGCGTTCGGCCGTCCGCGCCGGATCCTGCAGCCGCACCTTGGCCAGCTCGATGTACCAGTCGCAGATCTCGTCCCAGATGAAGTGGTACGCTGCCTGCGCCGCCTCGGCGAAGCGATAATCCTCTAGCGCTGTGTTGATTTCCTCGGTGGCGCGCTGGGTGCGCGAAAGGATCCAGCGCTCGGGCAGATCGAATTCCGCGCTGTCCGGTCCCTCGGCCGTGCGATCCGCGAACTGGTCCGGATCGTAATCGGTCAGGTTCATGAGCACGAAGCGGGTGGCGTTCCAGATCTTGTTGGCAAAGCGCCGCGCGTCCTCGACGTTGCTCCACGCGAACTTGATGTTCTTGCCTTGCGCGGCCTGGTTGGTCAGCCAAGCCAAGGCGAAGCGCAAGGCATCCGCGCCGTGTTTCTGCACGACCTCGACGGGGTCGATGGTGTTGCCCTTGACCTTGGACATCTTCTCGCCCTTTTCGTCGGTGACCATGGTGTGCAGGTACACCGTGCGAAAGGGAACCTTCTTCATGAAGTGCAGCCCGGCCATCAGCATGCGGGCCACCCAGAAAAACAGGATGTCGTAGCCGGTTTCCATGACCGTCGTCGGGTAGAACGTGCGCAGCTCGCGCGTCTGCTCCGGCCAGCCGAGCGTGGCGAACGGCCAAAGCCACGACGAAAACCAGGTGTCGAGCACGTCCTCGTCCTGGGTCAGCTCCTTGCCGCCGCAATGAACGCACTGGGTGGGCGTCTCGCGCGCCACCGTCGGTGCCTTGCAGGCGGCGCAGTACCAGGCCGGAATGCGATGCCCCCACCACAGCTGGCGCGAGATGCACCAGTCGCGGATGTTGTTCATCCAGTGGAAGAAGGTTTTGCTCCAGGTCTCGGGAACGAAGCGGGTCTTGCCCTGCTCGACTGCCTCGATGGCCGGCTTCGCGAGGGGTTCCATCTTGACGAACCACTGGGTCGACATCATGGGCTCGACCACCGTGCGGCAACGCTGACAATGGCCAACACTGTGCACGTGTTTCTTGCTACCGCGTTCGAGGCCCAGTGCCGCGAGGTCTTCCTTCACCTTCTTGCGCGCCTTGAAACGATCGATCCCGACGTATGGGCCGCCCTCGGCAGTGACCAGGCCCTTCTCGTCGAAGATGGAGATGAACGGCAGGTTGTTGCGCTTGCCGCAGTCGAAGTCATTGGGATCGTGTGCGGGCGTGACCTTGACCGCGCCGGTGCCGAACTTGGGATCGACCAGCACGGGATCGGCGATCACCTTGAACTCGCGCCCGGTAAACGGGTGCTTGATGGTCTTGCCGATCTTGGCCTGGTGGCGCGGATCATCAGGGTGCACTGCCACCGCCGTATCGCCCAGCATGGTTTCCGGCCGCGTCGTCGATACCACGATTTCGCCTGATCCGTCGGCGAGCGGATAGGCAAAGTCGTACAGCTCGCCCTGCGCGCCTTCGTCGTGCTCGACTTCGAGATCGGAAAGCGCTGTCCGGCACGACACACACCAGTTGATGAGGCGCCGGTCTCGGTAGATCAGGCCCTCTTCGTGCAGCCGCACGAAAGCCTCGATGACGGCGCGCGAGTACTCGGGCTCCATGGTGAATTTCAGGCGCTCCCAGTCGAGGGAGCAGCCCATCACCTTGAGCTGTTCGAGGATGCGATTGCCGTACTGTTCGCGCCATTGCCAGATGCGCTTGACGAATTCCTCGCGTCCGAGATCGTGGCGGGATTTCTTCTCGGTGGCGCGCAGCTCGCGTTCGACCACCATTTGCGTGGCGATGCCGGCGTGATCGGTGCCCGGCAACCACATGGCGTTGTACGCGGCCATGCGGCGCCAGCGCGTGAGCACGTCCTGGATCGTGCAGGTCAACGCGTGCCCCATGTGCAGCGCCCCGGTTACGTTGGGCGGAGGGATGACGATGCAAAAAGGCGCCTTGGGCGTGGCGGCGTCAGCGTGAAAGTATCGGCAGTTCAGCCACTCTTGGTACCAGCGCGATTCAATCGTTGCGGGATCGTAATTCTTAGCGAGCTCGGTCATGACGAAACCTGTCGGGGCAAAGTGGGAGAGAGGAACGAGAAAACTACTTCTTTGCGCTCGCCAGACGATCGATTTCCTGTCGGATGATCGTCTCGGCGAGCTCGGGTACGACTTCCCACACAACCTGCTCGATGATTTCGCGGGACAGCTTGGCGATGGCTTCGTATTCGGGACCGCGCGCGGCCAGTGCCGCGACCTTCTGATCCACTTGATCCATCGCTGCGGACACCGCCACGGCAATTCTTGATGAGGGCGCCGGGGCGATCGGCGACGGAACCGCGGCGGGCGGCACGGGCGTGGTCACCTTGCGCGTGACAGGGGCGTCCGGGAACGCAACCGGCACGTCAGCCGTAGGTGGTGGCAGCGAAAGACGTGGAACCGGCGGGCGGAGCGACGAAGCCACGGCCGGACTTGCGCTTGGCGGTGGCGGAAGAATAGGCTTGTTGGCGATGGGCGCCGCGGGCGCGGGTGGCGTCGAAATCACGAGCGGGCGCGACGGAACAGCCGCCGCGGGGGCCGGTGGCGTGGCAAGCGGCGCGGCCCGTGCCGGCGTCGGTACTGCCGGCGCATTGGGTGTCGCGGGTGCGGCCGGCTTGCCTACAACCGGCGGCTTGACCGAGGGGAAGCCCATCATGGTTCGATTGAGAGGAGTGCGACCAGCGCCGGGTGCGGGGGGGGGAACAGTTGGCTGTGGCATCATCCCCGTACGGGCGACGGGCATGGCGGCCGATGGGCGCACACCTGGAATCAAGGATGGCCGAGGAGATGGCGAGGGCGCCGGGGCCGGCGCAGCCCCCGCCGAAACGACGGGGCGAGCTGCCGATGGCCGAGTCGGTGGTTTCGCGGCCCACGCCGGCTGGGCAGCGGCAGGCGGCGGAGCGCCGCGCTCGATCGTGATCTCGCCGTAGCTGTCGTCGTCTTCGACCGGAAGATCCTTCGCGGCAATGCGCGCGGTGTTGTCGTTGAAATCAGCCGAGAACTGCGGCATCACCGCCGACACCGGCGCGGCCGGTGTGGCCAAGACCGAAGCAACGGCGTCGAGCAGTGCCTGGCTTTCAAAGGGTTTCGCCAGGTGTCCGTCGGCGCCCACTTTGCGTCCACGGGCATCGTCGTAGGGATTGTGGCTGGAGGCCAGCATATAGACTGGCACTTCCCGCAAAGCCGCGTCGGCCTTGATGCCTGCGCAAAGATCGTAGCCGTTGCCGCTGCCAAGGGCGACATCCGACAGGACGAGGTCGGGTTTGCCATCCCGCTTGGCCATGGCCAGCGCCTCATCGACCGACTTGGCGAAGGAGAGCTCATAGCCCGCCCCATCCATCACCATGGCGAATGCCCGTTGGATCGTACGACTGTCGTCAGCGACCAGGATGCGCTTGCCCATCATTACCCAGTGTCTCTCTTCGATAACATGGAGGGCAAAACGGGTCAATTCCGCGTAGCGCCAAGTTTATGAGCAAAATCGACCTTCCAGCTCGCCGGGATGCCATTTCCACGCAGGAATAGGCGAAGATACGAAAAGCCGGCTATCATGAACGGGTAGTGCGCGAAGCCGTGGAACCAGGAAGATTTGGAACGATCGCGCTCGCATTTCTTTCCCTGTGCCTGCTGTCCGCGCCGTGCCGTGCCGCAGACGGAGATCCGTGGTGGGGGCAAGACAAGGCCCTGCACTTTTCCGCTTGTTTCATGTTTGCCGGCGACGGCTATGCGGGGGCGTCGGTGTTCACCAAGCGCGAAAGCGCCCGTTTGAGCACGGGTGCCGGACTCGCGCTGGCGGCAGGCGCCGCCAAGGAAGTGTACGATAGGTACGCGGGCGGGGACGCGTCCCTGCGCGATTTCACGTGGGATGTGGTGGGGGCCGCGACGGGCACGGTCCTGTCGTGGCTGGTCGACCGATATCTCTTTTGATGCGATGGAGTAACCGATGAGCGAATCCAAACCGAAACCTACAGCCCACCACCCTCTCGCCTACAAAAACGAAGAGTTCCTCGACAGCGACGAGGCTCGCACCTTGCGAATCCTGGCCGAGTACCTTGAACCCCTCTATCGCTTCGAACAGCAGAAAGTGCCCGGCACCGTGGTCTTCTTCGGTTCGGCCCGACTGGCCGAGAATGGGCCACTCGCCCAGTACTACGCCGGAGCCCGCGAGCTCGCGAGGCTGTACACCACCTGGACGAACGCCCTGCCGCCCAGCTCTCCGCGTTTTCTCATTTGCTCGGGTGGCGGTCACGGCATCATGGAGGCAGCCAATCGCGGCGCCGCCGAGGCTGGCGGCCGCACCATTGGGCTCAACATCAGCCTGCCCGAAGAACAAAGCGCGAACCCATACATCACGCCCGACCTGTCGTTCGAGTTCCACTACTTCTTCATGCGCAAGTTGTGGTTCGCGCACATGGCGCGCGCGGTGGTGGTTTTCCCGGGCGGGTTCGGCACCATCGACGAAATGTCGGAGATCCTGACCTTGTCGCAGACGCGCAAGCTCGAAGGCAAGATGACGGTCATCTTGTACGGCAAGCAGTACTGGAACGAGATCATCAACTTCGATGCCCTGGTCAAGCACGGCATGATCGGTAAGGACGATCTCGACCTGTTCAGCTTCGCCAGCACACCCGCCGAGGCGCTGGAAACGCTCAAGCGGGGCATCGCGCCCGAAATGCAGACCGCCACGCCGGCCTTCGCAAAGACCCGCACTGCACAGCACGGATCCACATACCTCTACCAAAGGAGCGGCGATTGATAGAACTGGAATTCATCGGAGCCGCCCGCGGCGTCACGGGCTCGAAACACATCCTGCGCACCTCGAAAGCCGCGGTCTTGCTCGACTGCGGGATGTTCCAGGGCCGCCGCAAGGAATCGAACGAGCGCAACCGCGCGTTGCAGGTCCCCGTGGACGAGATCGACGCCGTCGTGCTTTCGCACGCCCACATCGATCACGCGGGGCTGCTGCCGCTCTTGCACAAGCGCGGCTACCGCGGGCCGGTCTACTGCACGCCGGCCACGCGCGACCTGTGCACGCCCATGCTGCTCGACGCGGCCATGATCCAAGAGGCGGACGCACACCACATCCAGAAACTCATCGAACGCGACCAGCTCGATATGGAGCCGGTGGAGCCGCTCTACAACCACGACGACGTCGTTGGCCTGCTCGGGCAGATCGTGGGCCTGCCCTATCGTCGCGCCCACATCATCGCCCCAGGCGTCGTGCTCAAGCTCCTGGACGCCGGCCACGTGCTTGGCAGTTCCATCGTCGTGCTCGACGTGGAGGACGATGGCGCGCACGTGCGCGTGGCCGTCGCGGTGGATCTGGGACGCAAAGGACTGCCCATCCTGCGCGAACCCGAGATCCCGACCGGCATCAACTGCCTCGTCACGGAAAGCACCTATGGCGACCGCAGACACTCGCCCATCGAGGAAGTCGACAGCGCCCTGGCCGAGGCCGTCAATCGCACGGTTCGCCGCGGTGGCAAGATCCTCATTCCGGCCTTCGCGCTCGAACGCGCGCAGGAGGTGGTCTATGCGCTCAAGCGGCTGCGGGCCGCCCAGAAGGTACCGACGATTCCGGTGTACGTGGATTCGCCCCTCACGGTGAAGCTGACCGACGTCTTCAAGATGCACCCCGAGTGCTACGACAAGCAAACCTATGCCCGCTTGGTCGGCGGCGATCCGCCCTTCGAGTTCGACGGCCTTCACTATGTTTCGGACAAGGAAGAGTCGAAGGCCATCGCCGCCCAGCCCGGTCCGTGCATCATCATCGCCGCCAGCGGTATGTGCGAAGCAGGCCGCATCCTGCACCACCTGCGTGAAGGCGTTGAAGATCAGCGCAACACCATCCTCATCGTGGGCTTCCAGGCTCAGCACACGCTTGGCCGCCGCATCTTGGAACGGCAGCGTGAGGTCAAGGTCTTCGGGGTCATGCGTCGACTGGCCGCGGAAGTGGTCGTGCTCAACGGCTTTTCAGCCCACGCCGACCAGAAGGATCTGCTCGAATTCGCCGAAGCCGTGCGCGACCAGGGCAAGTTGCGCCAGGTTGTCCTGGTCCATGGCGAACCCCCGGCTCAGGCCACGCTCATGGGCAAACTGGCAGAGCTTGGATTCCCGACTGTCACCGCCCCCAGCCCCGGCGAGAAGCTCCGACTCTAGACGAGACAAGAAAAAGGACCCTCCCAGGGTCCTTTTCACAAATCAAATCCGACAGAGAACGCAGAGAAAGATGGGGAATGGGACCGGGGAGGAGTGCTATTTGCTCTTTCTCTGCGTTCTTTGTCGCTCTTGAAGTGTGTCTCCTTGTCTAGACCAACCGTTCGAGCAGATAGGTCGCGGCAGCTTGGGCGTCTCCGCGCACACCGTCGAGAGCGTTGCAGCGACGGGTGACGGTTTCCAGTGTTTTCAAGACTCGCTCGGGATGGCGCTGCGCCGCTACCGCGTGCTTGAACATGCCAAGCAAGGACTTGCCTCGCGAAAGCAGTCGCGGCTTGAACACGGCGCCCGCCTGGTGGGGGGCAAACAGCACAAGACCGACCGGCACCGGCGCGGGGGTGCGGGCGCTGTTGAACTCGTCCAGCCAGTAGGAGAGCGAAGTACCGGGCGCCGACCAATTGGGCAGTCTGGCCGGGAAAGGGTGGACCATGTTGCCCTCTAGCACCGCGTACTCATCGGAGAAGTAGGTCGCACCACATCCGACCAGGGCGCGCACGAGGCTGCTCTTGCCCGAACGCGGGCCGCCTGGAATCAGGATCGCGCGATCGCGCCAGCCCACGACCCCTGCGTTCAGGAACACCTTGCGCGGCGAACGCTCAGCCACGAACCACTTGAGGTCGTCCTCGAACGCTTCGGCGATGTCGGTCGGCTCGGAAGAGCGCACCAGCGGCCGGCCATCGGCCGTCAGCAGATAGCTCACTTCGCCTTCGGAGACTTTAGAGGGCAAGGTGCGGAAGGCATAGGAGCGCATCGTGCTCTTGCTACTGGTCGGTGAGGCGACAGGGGGTAGACGGTCGAGCAAGAGATGGTAGGCCGAGACGTCGTCGGCGCGCACCTCCCAGGACACCCCGAACGCAACATACCTGCCACGCGCCACCCAACCGTCCAGAGCTGCCTGCGATGGCGCATGCGTTGCCCGCGGTTCAGTCCGCCCAAGCTCCACCAGGCCTGTCACGAGTCTAGAATCTTCCATCTGCCCCCCTCGGCAATGTGCGCTCTTCTTCTTAGGATGAGAGTACGGCGGGTTTCGTCTCTCTTTGAGTCGCGCACCTGCCGATATTCCTGTCGGCTGGTGGCCCGGTGGCCCGTAGTCCTCAGTCCTACAAGGTTTCATCGATCTGCGGGACGAGGTTTCGCAATTCCCGACTGTTCTAGTCGTTTTTTTAGCCAGAAGAGCTGTCCAATTTCCGGACCGTTCTTCTGTGGTTAGATCCTTTCCTCGCCCGCCGAGCGCGCTATGCTGACCGCATGACCGACCAGGATCTCCCTTGTTTGCTCGTCATTTTCGGCGCCTCCGGCGATCTCACCCAACGCAAGCTCGTCCCTGCGTTGTTCGAGCTGTTCCTCGCAGACATCTTGCCCAAGGGGCTGGGTGTCCTGGGCATCAGCCGAAGCCGTTTGGGAGATGATGGGTTTCGCCAGCGGGTGAAGGCTGGCTGCGCCGGCAAACGGGGATTCACCGACGAGGCTTGGGGCCATTTCTCGCAGCGCCTGCACTACCACGCCGCGGATGTCGCAAGCGCGTCCGAATGGCCGGCAGTCGTGCAAGCCCTGCAAGCAGGGTGCGAGCGCTACGGAACCGGCGGCAACACCCTGTTCTATCTTTCTGTCGCGCCCGAGCTCTACCAGCCCATCATCGCCAACCTCGGCGCATCGGGCTTGGTCAAGGGCGGAAAGCTGTGGTGCCAAGCTCCGACGGCGGCCACGCCACGCCAGCGCATCATCGTGGAAAAACCCTTCGGCTCGGACCTGGCATCCGCCGAGGAGCTCAACCGCGCGCTCGGACGCGTTTTCGACGACGAGGATGTCTTTCGCATCGACCACTACTTGGGCAAGGAGACCGTGCAGAACTTGCTGGTCTTTCGCTTCGCCAATCTGCTCTTCGAGCCTCTGTGGAACCGTCGCTACGTCGACAATGTTCAGATTACGGCGGCCGAGACCGTCGGGCTCGAAGGTCGGGCCGGCTACTACGACGGCGTCGGAGCCACGCGCGACATGATTCAAAGCCATCTGCTCCAATTGATGGCTGTTGTCGCCATGGAGCCGCCCAGCTCTTTTCGCGCCTCGGACCTGCGCAGCGAACAGCGCCAGGTGCTGGAGGCCGTGCGCCCCATCGCCTACGAGGAAGTACCCCTGGTCGCCGTGCGCGGGCAATACGGACGGGGCGATGTCGCCGGCAAATCCCTTGCCGCCTACCGTGAAGAGCCCGGCGTTCGGCCCGGCTCGGACTGCGACACCTTCAGCGCCCTCAAGCTGTCCATCGACAATTGGCGCTGGGAAGGCGTGCCCTTCTTCCTGCGCACGGGCAAGCGCATGCGCCGCAAGCTGACCCAGTTCGTGATCAACTTCAAACCCGCCCCCCACCTGTTCCGCAATCTCGGCAACGGGCACGTGCGGCCTCGCCACAACCAACTGGTCGTGAACGTGCAGCCTGACGAGGGCATCAGCCTGCGCTTCGAGGGCAAGGTGCCCGGTCAAGGCCTTCATCTCGAGTCGGCCCTGCTCGACTTCGACTACCAAGACCAGTTCAAGTCGGTTCCCTTCGAGGCCTACGCCATGCTCTTGCTCGAGGCCGTTCGGGGCGATCAGGAGCACTTCAAAGATCGGCACGAAGTCGAGGCCGCCTGGCGCATCGTCATGCCCGTGCTCGACTACTGGCGCGACCATCCGCAAGCAGGACTTGAACAATATGCCTCGGGAAGCTGGGGTCCGCCTGCGGCGGACGCGCTCATCAAGCCGTTCGGCAAGTGGCGCAATCCCGAAACCGACGGCTCGCGGGCAGAGCCATCGCGCACGAACGACGCTGACGTTCCCGAGAGTGGAACCTAACCGATGGGCGGATCCGAATCGGTCCGCGGTTTGCCGGGCGAGCACATCGTGAGCGTGTCCGCCGACGCTGCTGCTCGCCTCTTGGCGGCCCGGCTCGCCGACCATCTCAAGCAGCGCTTGGCCGTGGTTTCATCTGCGCACCTCGCGCTTTCGGGTGGCTCATCAGCCACCTTGCTCGGGGCCGCTTTGGCCGAGCTTGTCCCCCTGTCCGCTTCGGAGTGGTCGCGCATCCACGTGTGGATGGTGGACGAACGTTGTGTCGGCTCCGACGATCCCAGGCTGAATGCCAACCTGATTCGCGAGGCTGTCATTGCGCGCATCCCACTGCCCACGGCCAATCTTCATCCCATGCCGGTGCTGCAACCTGACGGCGCCGACCGTTACGAAGCCGAGCTGCGAGCGGCCTTGGCCGCGCGGCCGAGCAGCGATAGGCGCCTCGATGCGGTGGTTTTGGGCATGGGCCCGGATGGCCACACCGCCAGCCTCTTTCACGGATCTGCGGCACTCGACGAATGCGAACGCTGGGTGACCTGGAACGACGGCGATCGCGTGACGCCACCGCGTCCGCGCATGACCATGACCTACCCGCTACTCAGCGGCGCGCATCTGATTGCCCTGCTGGTGACGGGTGTGAGCAAGCAACGGGCGCTGAGGCAGGCGGCGCAACGCCCCTTGGATTTCCACACCTTGCCGGTCGTTGGCGTCGTTCCGGTTCCAGACTCGCGCCTGCTGTGGTTCCTCGATCGCGATGCCGCCGGCGACGACACGAGCGCGACACCGGTATCAGGCTAGCGCCCCTTTTTTGCCTAGTACTGGGCGGGTTTGCGCCCCATTGCTGTCGGTCCCATGTGGCGTGCGTATTGCTTATCCGACAAGCGCAACGTGTGTAAGGAATCCGTGCTTTGCGGCACTGTTCCTTGGTCACGCAGTGATGGCACGCACTTCCCAGCAATTTCCACTCGTGTCAGTATCCATCGCGCGTTCGTTCAATATCCTAAGGAGGCAAACGATGAAGCCCAGACACGGCGCAGTCATAGCTCTGCTTTTGCTCGCTACCTGCAACGAGGAAAACCAAGCGCCAGTCTCACCCACCATCGAATCTGCCCACCTGGCATTGGGCAAACTGCCTGCCTCCGAGGTCGCTACCTGGCAGAAGGTCGGCTCCAGCTACATCCCGGATGGCCGCTACCTGCAGGCCGCCGCGTTCGATGAAACCCGCAAGGTCTTCGTCATGTTCGGCGGCATGCTCTTCAACTCGAGCATGGGCACGGGTGGCCCGTCTCAAGAAACTTGGGAGTGGAGCCCGACCACCGGCAAGTGGACCAACCGAACCGGCAGCGGGGCCTCTCCGGACGCGCGTTCAGGCGCCGCCATGGTGTACGACTCTGCCCGCGCCAAGTTCGTACTTTTCGGCGGTCGCGCCGGCAGCAACTACGACTACGAAGACACCTGGGAGTGGGATCCTGCGACTGGCGTCTGGACCGACATGACGACCGCCGGCAGCCACCCCTCGGCGCGCGCTCAGCACGGCATGGTCTACGAAAAGTCGACGGGCAAGATCCTCCTTTTCGGCGGCGGGCGCAGCGACCCGTCATCCTACGACGGCACCGGCATGACCGTCTCGCTCGGGGATACATGGGAGCTCGATCCGACGACACACGCTTGGACGGCATTGAACGCCGGCGGCCGGCCCCAGCGCTCGCCATGATCTTCGGCCTGGTCTGGGATTCCGCCCGCAACGTGGCGGTGCTTTTCGGCGGCATGCAGATCGACATCGCGGGCGCCGGTGGCGTTCCCAAGCGCGACACCTGGGAATGGGATCCGGCGACCGCCACCTGGACCGAGCGAACCGCGACCGGGAACAAGCCCAGCGAGCGCTACGCCCACGCCATGGCCTTCGACGGCAGCCGTGGCAAGGTTGTCGTTTTCGGCGGCTGGAACATGAGCACGGGCGGCAGCTTGAACGATGTTTGGGATTGGGATCCCGACGACCGGGGCGCCTGGACCGAACGCCTGACCGGAGCCGAAGCCAACCTGCCCAGCCCGCGCATGTACGCGTCCATGGTGTCCGACGATGCACGCGGGCGACTCGAAGATCGTCGCCGGATCGACGATCTACAGTCCCTACGGCCAGGGTGGTGCAGGCGGATCACCCTACTTCCCCGGGACCGGCTACTACGGTTCGACGGCTTCCAACGAGGTCTGGGAGCTCGACCCAGTGACGCCTGCGTTCACCGATCGTTCGGCGCCGCTCGACGTGCCAACGGCCCGCACCGGCCACTGCATGGCCTACAACCCGGCGACGGGCAAGACCTACATCTACGGCGGTAGCGACATGATGGGGCAGACGCTCGACGACATGTGGGAGTGGGACGGCAAGGTCTGGGCGCAAGTGGCCGCGGATGTTCGCCCACCCGCCCGCGCGGACGCCGCCATCGCGTACGATCCGCAAAGAAAGTCGCTCATTCTGTTCGGCGGAACCGGCAGCTACGGACAGACCGTCTACGGCGATACCTGGGAATGGAACAGCACATCGAGAAAGTGGGCGCAGCTTCAGCCCGCGGCAAGCCCGGATCCGCTGTACACGCACGGCATGGTGACCGACACCATTCGCAACAAGATCCTGCTCTTCGGCGGCATGACCAGCTACTACCTTTACGGCCCGGGTCCCGTTCCGCCGCCCTACATGAATCCGATCCGCAACGAGATCTGGGAGTGGGACGGCGGCAAGATCACCTGGACCAACCGAACGCCCGCCGCCTCCAGCGCGACGCCGATGGCCAGGTCAGTACCCGATCCTTGCCTACGATGAAGGTCGACAAAAGATGTTCCTCTACGACGGCCCCAACTACGCCTCAAGCTACCCGGCCACCCTCAGCACCTTTTGGGAATGGGATCCTATCTCGACGGGTTGGGCGTTGCGCGATTCAGGCGACTCCCTCGACTACGGAAGCTCCATCTACGTCGCCTACGATTCTGTCCGCAAGCGCGAGGTCCTGCTCACCGACGCCTACGACAACGCCACTGGCTACAACGAGACATGGGAAATCGATGCCAAGGGCCCGACCTTCTACGTGCGTCCGTTGTCGACCACGCCGCCCTCGCGCGCCAGCGCCACCATGGCCTTCGACAGCGCGCGTGGCGTTGTGGTTCTCTTCGGTGGCAGTGCCGGCAACGGGTACAGCGACGAAACCTGGGAATACAAAGTCACCGGTTGGAGCAATGGCGAAGGATGCACCGCCGCGTTCGCGTCGTCCTGCGCCTCCGGCAACTGCGTCGACGGCGTCTGCTGCGAATCCGCGACTTGCACAGGGCGCGTGCAAATCGTGCAACGTTACCGGCTCCGAAGGAACCTGTGTTCTGGCCAAGGCCGGAACCGAAGTCGCTGGTAGTTGCTCTAACGGGAAAGCCTGCGACGGCAGCGGTAACTGCAAGAGCAGCAATGGGCAACCGTGCAGCGATGTTTCGACCTGCGCCTCCGGTTTCTGCGCGGACGGCGTGTGCTGCGACAGCGCCTGCAGCGGAACCTGTGCCGTCCTGCAACCTGCCCGGCCAGACCGGCAAGTGCAGCCCCTACCTGGCGGGCTCGGATCCGCAGAACGAATGCGGCAAGGGCACCGGCGTCTGCAAATCCGCCTGCGACGGCGTGGGCAACTGCGCGATCCCGCAAGCCACGGTTCCGTGCGCCTCTTGCACGACCTGCGACGGCTACGGCTCGTGCTCGATGTACGATCCATACTGCGCCTACACGGGCGGCACCGGCGGCGGATATGGCGGATCCTACGGTGGCACCGGCGGCTACCCCACCGGCCGCGGCGGCAGCGGTGGCTACTACACCACCAGCTATGGCGGTGTCGGCGGCTATCCCCCTGTCCGTGGCGGCAGTGGCGGCGGCTACTACACTGGCTACGGCGGCACCGGCGGCGGCTACTCCACCAGCTTCGGCGGCAGCGGCGGCTACTACACCACCAGCCGCGGCGGCAGCGGCGGCGGCTACTACACTGGCTACGGCGGCAGCGGCGGCTACTACACCATCTTCGGCTCGGGCGGTCGCAGTGGCTCGGGCGGCTCAATCATCGGCTCGGGCGGCTCCATGGGAGTGGGTGGCACAGGCGGCAAGCCCGATGGCGGCAGCGCCAGGGGCGGCAGCGCGGGAAAGACTCCCGTCGACGACGGAGGCAGCAATGCCATCACCGAGGCGCGACTCCACCGCTCGGGATGCGACTGCGAGCTCGGACGTTCGCGCCAAACGGGCAGCCTGGGTTGGTCCGCTCCATTCCTCCTTCTCGGCGCGGCCCTGCTACGGCGGCGCCCGCGCAGAAAAGACAGCCTGAGGAAAAGAACGTAGTCTCGGCAGCGAGTAGCGCGACCTCTCGCTACTTGCTCTCGGGCAAGAGCTCGTAGACCGCCCCGGTCGTGGCCAGCACGACCAATCCGACGATGAACACGACCGGGCTGCCAGCGACAATGGGATCCAGAAACGCTTCCGTTCCCATCCGTGCCGACAGCGCGAATCCCACTCCGGCAATCGCCAGCCCGCCCGAAAACCACAGCGCAGTCAGCAGCGAGCGTCGGCGATCGACAACCCTGCCCTGCGCTGGTTTGCCCGCGAACGCGAGCGGTGCGAACGGGATGAGACGAATCGAAGGCAGAAGCAGGAGCAGACAAAGGGCGACGATGCCAAGGACCACGGCGCACTCGATCCAGGTCGGGGCATAGACGCCCGGATGGTAGGGCAAGGCAAGTCCATGGGTTTGCCAGGCCACGAGCAGAAGGTAGTGGTGCAGAAAGGACGCCGGCTGCACCAGCACTCCAGCGCCAACGGCCAGTCGGACGCCAAGCTTCCTGCGCCGAGCTCCGCGCCACAGAAGCGTAGCCGCGATGAATAGACAGGCGAGCTCGCACCAGAAAAGTGAACCGTAGGCGTCGGCAAGCAAGGCCCGCGCATAGCCCGACACCGCAGACTCGTGGGAGAAGAGCCCGGCGATTTCGGTCGCCACGACGCACGGAAGCGACAGCGCGAGCACGAGCAACAAGGCCTTCCCGAGCCGGGCGAAGCCGCGCGGATCGAGTCCAGCCGAGCGGCCCGCCAAGCGCCCGACCAGCGCGGCGGCGGCAAGCAATACACCCATTCCGCCCGCGCCCGCGAGGAGGATGAAGGCGGCCACTTCGAGCAAGGTCAGGGCAAGCGGTCGCGCCGGCCTCACGACGAAGATGATGGCCAGGGCGGTAAGCGGAGCTAGAAGCGCGGGCAACATGAGCAACGACATCCAGAACCCTGCCTTTTGCCGTCGGTAGCGCTCGGCCGTGCTGCCACGGTACCCGGCGGCAAGCAGGCGTTGCAGGGGTTGCCATGCGGACTGGCGTTTCGCGTATTCGGCTAGATCGGCACGACGCGAGAGCACGCAGTGGACCAGGCTGGCGAACAAACAGACAGCACCGACCGAGCTGAAAGTCACGAACATGGGCGATTGTGGCCGCGCGAAGAGCGAGAGGCTGCGCAGCGCGGCCATCGGCCGGCCCTGATCGGCCAGCACGCAAAACGCAGCGCCCAGGAAGCACGCGATGGCCACGGGCATGGCGATGCGCGCGACGGCCTCCATGGCGTGGTCGCGGGAGAAGCGGGCGACGCACGCACAGGCCATGACGGCCACCCCGGCGCCCAAGAAGAATCCGTCCATCACCACGTAGAGACCCCACACCGCGCCGCCCGCGCCCACCGTGCGCATCCCCGTGACCACATCGCCGCGCGCGACTTGCTGAAGGAACGCATACCCGCCGAGCCCCAGCAGTCCCAAAAGCAGCGCCATGAGCGCGATGAACATGGCCCCCGGACGAAGTCTCATCGTCTGCCTCGCAGGTAGAAAACCTTGGGACCGGTTCCGAGCCGCGCCAGAAGTTGCACGGCGCGCGGATCCTTGGCCAGCCTCGACAGCGCGGAGTCCGGATCGGCCAGGTCGCCGAAAGTGATCGCGCGCGCGGGACACGTGGCGGCGCAAGCGGGGAGCCGCTGGAGCGCCTCATCGGCCACGGGTTCGTCGTCGATGCGCGCATGTTCAAAAACCGCCCGGATCCTGTGCTGGCACAGGGTGCACTTTTCCACCACGCCAAGGGGACGAAGCGCGACGTCGGGATTCGCGCTGCTGAGGTCGCCGCCAGGCCACGCGGGCTCGGTCCAGTTGTAGTAGCGACGACCGTAGGGACATGCAGCCATGCAGTAGCGGCAACCGATGCAGCGATCCCAGATTTGGGCCACCACGCCGTCGTCCGCCTGGTAGGTCGCGCCCACGGGACAAACCTTCACGCACTCTGGCCGCTGGCAATGCATGCACGGAATGGGAGCTGGGCCATGGCCCAGCTCCGAAGCCGCGCCGCCGACCTCGGGAATCAGCATGTCCATCCAGTGAATGGGTCGCGTGAACGCCGAGCGCTGCGCTCCGAGCGGGGGCACGTTGTTCTCCGCCGCGCAGGCCACCACGCAGGCCTGGCAACGCGTGCACCGGTCGAGATCGATAGCCATGCCGAAGCGGTGTCGCTCGTTTGCTGGCGTTGCCGCAAGGCTGGGTGCGCCGCCCGCGGCCCTCACCGCACGGGTCAAAGCCACACCCGCCGTGGAGGCCGCCGCCAAGGTCAAGACCTCGCGACGAGTGGTGACTTTGCGGCCGTTCTTGCTCACGCGCCCTTCCTCACCTGCGCGCGCGTGGCACACGCAAACCAATGCCCCGAAGTCGGGTCGGCGACGCTGACGAGCAAGCTGGCAGGACTCGGCAAGGCAGGATGGGATGGTCCGGGCCCGGCCCCCAAAGGCACGCCCAGCACGCCCGGCCTGATGTCGGCGCGAACCTCCGCCCGCATCTCGATCTGGGCCACCGGTGATTGCACGATGACTGCGTCGCCATCCTCGATGTCGAGTCTCCGCGCATCCTCCTGCGAAATCTCCACGCGCTCCCGCCACGGATCTCCAGTGCACATGGGCAGCTCGCACAACCACGCCAGGTACCGCATTCCACCCTCGGCGTAGCCGGGACCGCGAAAGGGCACCAGCACGAATGGAAACCGCACCGGATCGCCCACGGTCGGCGCCGGTGCGGACGACAGTGTCTCCCGCACATCGAAGAGTCGCGTCGCCGGCTGCTCGTCGTCGGAATCCGAGATCGAGCGCTTCCCTGGGGAAGACGCCACAGGCCCGTGGATTCGAGCGCCCCCATCACGGCCTCGCCGCCACCGTCTGCTTTTCCAAGTCCTGCCAGCACGGCGCCCCGGTAGTCGGGCCACGGGAAAGCGCTGCCCATGCTCGGCCCGAGGCAGCGCGCCAGCCGAAGGATGACCTCGCCGGTTTGCAGAGCGTCCGCGAGTGGACGCACCACGGGCTGGCGAAACGAGAGCGCACCTGTGCAGCCTTCAGGCGCAACCACGTCCCAGCGCTCGAAAAAAGTGTGATCGGGCAACAGCAGGTCGGCTGAGAAGACGGATTCGTCGAGGACAGGCGAAAAGGAGACGACGAGGGGAACCTTGGCAATGGCCTCGCACCAGCGCTGCTGGCCGGGCTTCGAGTATGCGGGATTGGAAGTGCTCAACAGCAAGACCTTGGTCGCGTAGGGCTTGCCCGACAAAATCGCGTCGGGCAGCCCGAGAATCCGTGACGCCTGGAAATCGCCCTGACCCGGCTGGCGGCCCTCGCGACCATCGACGGGCGGCGCACGCAGGCCGGTCCGGGCCACGTCGTCGAGATTGGCCGAGTCGAAGTCGGCCAGGGGAACGGCGGAATCGAGCAACATGCCACCGGGCACGTCGATGCTGCCCAGGAGGGCGTTGACCAGCAGGGCCGCGAAGGCCGTCGCCTGCTCGCACATGCCCTCATCAACCACGACCACCGATGGCCGGATGGCGACCAGCTCTCGGGCGAGATTGGCGATTCGCGCAGCGGCAATCCCGGTCCACGATTCGACCTTGTCGGGCGTGAACTCGGACATGACTTGTTCGCGCAGACCGGGCTGTCGGGTGCCGGCGCGGTCAGCCCAGGGAGCAAAGCCACTGGCCACTTCGAGGACCGATTCGTCACCCAGTTGCTCGCGCAAGAGAACGTGCAGCACTCCGAAGAGCAGCGGCGCGGACGCGCCGGGCGCCAAGGAAAGCCACTCGTCCACCCAGCTCGCCATGGGCGGCAAGCGCGGCGAAGCGCAGAGCAGGCGCGGGCGAGCCTCGCCCGCCAGCGCTCGTGCCAGATGGATGAAATGGGGCGAGGATTCGAGCGCGCCGGTTCCCACCATCAACACGCATCGCGAACGCTCGAAATCGTAGGCCGGCAGGCATGTCTTGCGTGTCAGACGGCGCACGGCGTGGGCCATGGCCGAAAATCCCGTGGCGCCGTGACCGATGTGGTTGGGGCTGCCGAAGACCTGGAGAAAGCGCGCCCACAAGGCGTGCGTCGTGCCCGAGCGCTCCCCGTCCAGTACCACCAGAGATTGCGGCTCGCCCGCGGCGCGCAGCTTGGACAGCTCGGTCGCCAGTTGCGCGACGGCCTCGTCCCAGGAAATCGACTGCCAGCGATTTTCCCCGCGCGCCCCTACCCTGCGCCTGGGTCCACGGATGCGCTCGGGATGGTAGAGCAGCTCCAGCCCAGCTTGCCCGCGCACGCACAGGCCGCCGCGATTGACCGGCGAATCCACGTTGCCCTCGACCTTGACCGCGCGCCCGTCGACGACCCGCACGCGCAGGCCACAGCCGGCCTGGCACAGCCCACACGTCGTGAAAACGAATTTCTCGCTGCCTGGGCGTAGTCCACGCTCGACCGGCACGGGCGGTTTCTGGGCTGTGTAGGGATCCTGGCGCGGCCGACAACCTGCCGCCAACCCGGCCAGGAGGCCGGCGCTGCCCAGAAATCCACGTCGTCCGAAGTCAGGCATGGGTCACTTGTGACAAGTCTTGCACTGGTTGCTGGCATTGCGCTCTCTGTGGCAGCGCATGCAATCTTCCATGGTCTGATGAACGTCGGGCAAGGTCAGCGCCTGCGTGGCAGTCAAGATGCCCGCATGGCAGTCCTCGCACTTCATCTTGGCCAGGGTGACGTGCGTGGCGTGGGAGAAGTAGACGTGACCAGGCAGTTTGTCGACACGCACCCACGGGATCTCCTGGCCGCGCTGGGCATAATCTCGCACCTTGGGTTCATCGGGGTGATTTCCGCGCGCCTTGCCGTGACAGTCCATGCAGTCCGCTACGGTTGGGAACTGGGCCAGTGCCTGCTCCTCGGCGCCGGGATGGCAAGTAAGGCACTTCATGTCCGCTTCCATGTGCCGCTTGTGGCTTAGCGACATGGGCTGCTTGACCGGCGCCGGCCGCTTGCAGCCCGAAATCGATACCACGACGAGAACTGGCACGGCGGCGACAAGAACTGTTTTCACCACAGAGGCACGGAGAGCACCGAGGCCGGAAAGAAATGGTTGGTCGGATTCTGCGTCCGAACTACTGCCCATTCTGTACCCTCTTCACTCTCTGTGCCTCTGTGGTTCAATTCTTCTTCGATCGGTCGCTGCCCTTGGCATCGGCGGTGGGCTTCACGACTTTGCCAGGCACGCAGGTCTTGACGATCTCCTCGGCCTGGGCCTTGGCCTTGGCGGCTGCGGCCTCGATCGTCCCAAGCTTGCCGACCTCGGCCTTGGCGCCAGTGCAGTCGCCGCGCGCCACCAGGATCTTCACCAGCTCGTAGTGAGCCAACGCGTTCTTTCCGTCGAGTGCGACGGCCCGCCGGCATTCCTCCTCGGCCGCCTTGGCGCGCATGTCCTTCTCGACCAAGGCCCGGCAATAGTCGGCGGCCACGCCGCTGTCCTTGGCTTCGAGCTTGGCCGCCTTGGCCAGTGCCTCCACCGCCGCTGCGGCCTGTTTGCGCCGCAGCTCGACTCGGCCAAGCCCGGTCCACGCCGGGGCGAACTTGGCGTCCTTCTGGGTCGCCAGACGCAATTGCTCCCGCGCCTCGTCGAACTGCTTCTTGTCGGAAAGCAGCAGCCCAAGGTTGGTCAGCACCACCGCGCTTTCCGGCATGAGGCGAACCGCCTGGCGACACTCGGCGATGGCGCCATCCAAATCGCCGACCTTGCGCAGAACGGAGCACAGGTTGGCGTGGCAGGTGCCATCGCTGGGATTGACCTGCAGGGCCTTGCGATAGGCGGCCGCGGCTTCGCGGGGCTGCTTCTGCGCCTCGCGCAGAAGTCCCAGGTTGAAGGCGGCGCTGGCGTTCTTGGGATCGCTGGCCGTCGCCGCCAGAAGCTCCTTCTCGGCGGCCGGCAGGTCGTTCCTGCCGAGCAGAATAGCGCCCAGGTTGTTGTGGGCTGGACCGAATTGCCCGTCGCGGCTGATGGCCTCGCGATAGGCCTTTTCGGCGCCCGCCCCGTCGTTCTTCTTCTCGAGCACCACGCCACGCAGGTAGGGCGCGCGCGGATCCTTGGCATCGGCCTTGCCCGCGTTGTCGAAGGCCTGCAAGGCGCCCGCGAGATCGCCGGCCTTGAAGAGCTTCTCCCCGCGCTCCAGCTCGGCCGCGCCGCCCTTGGCGGCACCGCCCGGACCTGGACCCGCGGCCAGAAGAAGAGCGAGAACAATTTGGGAGATCCCTTGTATTGCCAGCATGCCCTGAGGTTCCGACGGACCTGCTCGCCCCGTCAAGCTCAACCGTTCGGCGAACTGCGAAAGAATTGAACCACAGTGAGCACAGAGATGCGGAGGACGGAAAATGGGACAAGTTCAGATCCAAGATCCGAAAAAGCCTTCCTTTCCGGCCTCTGTGCTCTCCGTGTCTCTGCGGTGATCAACTCCCTTTCAGCGCCACTTTGAGCGCGTCGGAGAGCGCTGCGATGCGCTCGTCGTCCTCGATCTTGTCGCCCGAGGCCGTGTCGCGAACGTAGAAGATGTCGGCCACGCGATCGGCGGCCACCCCGACGCGCGAGCGGTGAATGTCCAGCCCCTGCTCGGCCAGGGTGTGGGTGATGGTGTAGAGCACGCCGGGCTTGTCCTCGGTGAAGACCTCCACGACCGTGAAGGTGCGGCTGGAATCGTTGTCGACGTTGACCTGGGTGGGCGGAACCTTGGGCTTGGCCCGCTGGTAGAGCGATGAAGGAGGTGGGCGCCTAGCCACCAGCGACTCCACCGTGACCCGCCCTGACAGAACATCCTCCAAATCGCGTCGGATGGCCTCGATGCGATTCTGGTCGGTCACGGCGCCGTCCGGCTCCTTGCGAATGCGGAAGACGTCGAGCGCCTCGCCCTGCTTGCGCAGGGGAAAAACCGGCTCGCGCGAGTAGATGGCCGCGTCCAAGATGTCGATGCGGTTGGCGTGGAGCACGCCCGCGACCTTGGCCAGAAGCCCCGGCACATCGTCGGCGGCCAGGACCAATTCCGAGAAGGTTCCTCGCTCGGAATGGGTAACCGCCAAGGCACAGGGGGAATTTCGTGCCGCGCATCAGGCGCACGTGGTCGGCGATTTTTTCGGCCTCTTGCTCGGCGAAGTAGCGATCGGGCAACCCGGTGAAGGCCACCACAGCAGACGCCGAGTGCGAATCTTCGTCGAGAAGCGCCGCCGCCTGGCGCTGGCGCTCCTCCACCAGCTCGGCACGCTCGGCGGCCAGCAAGTCGGGCCCGCGGCGCATGTACTTGAGCGTGCGGTCGAAGAGCTCGTATAGAAGCTCGTATTTCCACCGGGTCATGGTCTTGGGCCCGGTCGAGGTCAGGTCGCAAAAGGTCAGGATGAAGAGCTGGCGGAGTCGCTCTTCGTCGCCGCAGGTACGGGCAAAGAAGTCGAGCAAGCTCGGATCCTGCAAATCGCGCCGCTGCGAGTTGTGCCCCATTTCCAGGTGCGCCCGGACCAGGAATTCCACCAGACCGATGTTCTCGGGCGAGAGCCCCAACCGGCCGGCGATTCGCTCGGACATGACCGCCCCCTTCTCGGCGTGGTTCGAGCCCAGGGGCTTGCCCACGTCGTGAAGGAGCAAGCCGACGAACAGAGCCTGGGTCCGAACCACATCGGGATAGGCGTCGCACACCTCCGGGTAGTCCTTGCGAAGCTCGCCACGCGCGACGGCCTTCAGGGTAGCCACGGCATAGAGCGAGTGCTGGTCCACGGTGTACACGTGGTAGATGTCGTGCTGCACGCGTCCCGACACCGGCCCCCACTCGGGCAGCAGCGCGGAAACGAGTCCATGGTCGTGCATCTGCTCCAGGCGCGACGGGGTACCAGCGTCCTTCACGTTGGTGAGCACATCGAGGAAATACTTGGCCGACTTGGGATCGTCGCGCAGAGCCTGAGCGTGGCTTGCCGCCTGCTCGGAAATCATGTCCAGGGTGGTCAGCCCAATGCCGGAATCAACGTCTTGAGAGACGCAGAATATCCTAATCATTTCTGAAGGATGCTTTTCAAATATCAAGCTATCCTTCACTTCAAGTTTACCCTTGCGCTGGACAAAGCTCGGGTCGCCCGGCGTGCCCGCCGAAACAACCACGGGCCGGGTCGCCGAACGATCATCGCGGAGCGGCGCGCACACCCGCTGCATGAGGCGTTCGGTGGTGCGCGCGATGGTGCGCGCGTGGGTCTGAAAGTCGTGCATCAGGGCCTCGACCGCCGGGGTGACCGCGGGCCGACTTTCGTCGTCGGCCCAAGTGCCCTCGGCATGGAAAAGCGGTGCTATCCGTTCTTGCAGGTCGAAGCGCAGTTGGTCCTGTCGCCGAGCCGCGATGAGGTGCAAAGCCAAGCGCAGCTTCAGGGTGAAGTCGATCGCTCGTGCCCAGGCCTCGGCCTGACGGGCCGACATCTCGCCCAGCTGCTCCAAGCGCGCCGGGGTCGAGGCGTGAAATCGCGCCTGCGCGGCCCACCGGCCGACGCACAGGTCGCGAACGCCTCCTGGCCCGTTCTTGAGATCGGGTTCGAGCATGAAGATGGTGTCGCCGAAGCGCGAGTGCCGCCCCTCCTGCTCCTCGCGCAGGCGCGCCACCAAGCCGTCTGGCCTGGCTCCCGCCACCCGGGCCTGGTATCGGGCCAGAAAGTCCGAGGCCAAGCGCTCGTCACCGACCAAGAAGCGGGCGTCGAGCAAAGCCGTCGCCGCCGCCAAATCCTTGTCGGGCAAGCCCAGTCCATCGGCCACGGAGCGCACGGCGTGCCCGGCATCGACCTTGGCATCCCAGAGCGGCAGCAGGATCGACCGCGCCAAGGCTTCGATCTTGCTGTCGGGGTTCTTCTCGCACAAGAAGAGCAGGTCCAAATCCGAATAGGGCGCAAGCTCGCGGCGCCCGAAACTTCCGGTCGCCAGAACCGCAATGCCAGATGACGAACCGATGTTGGCTTGGGCAAAATGGTAGGAAAGCACCTCGCGGATCGAAGCCTCGACCGCCGCAGTCAGGGCATTCACGATGTCGAGCCCGGACTTGCCCTCATCGAGACCACGCCTAGCCGCGTCGCGAGCCGACTGTATGTGTGACGTTATCCAAGCCGCATCTGGCCCAAAGCTCGATGTCATATCCGCTAGGGCATCCATACCTGGTCAAGTATGAGATGTCGAATCCGACGGCCACGTTGCTTTTGTGTGAACGGCGGAAGGGCTGGCGAGCGAGAACAAAAAGACCGCTCGCGACGTTGACGGCGCGCTCTGGCTGCGGCACCGTATTGGTCATGTCGGCAATCGAACTCGCCCCTCTCTCGGATCGCCTGGACGAAGAAGAAATGAAGTCGCTCGGGCGGCTGCTGGAACAAGCTGGTGCGAAACTGCCAGCCCAGGACGACCACACCACGCACACCTTCGCCAAACGCCTCAGCGAGGAAGCCATGACGGAGTTCCTCGACAGGCTCGACGCCCATGACGTCGCCGCAGACATCTACCTGCCGCTGGAATTTGAAGGCCCGCTGACGGTGGGCGAGTTCCGGGTGGCGTCCGCCTATGCCTTGCAGGAGATACTGGAAGAAATGAAAGAAGAACTGGCCATCGAGGACGAAGAATTCAAGGACGAGGAAGAAGACGAGGAAGAAGACGCCGAGGAAATCGACGAGGGCAGCGTCATCGAGGCGCAAATGCGCAACATCTGGCAGCTCGTCACCGACGCCTGCAGCGAGTCCATCGAAAAAAGCTATCCCCTTCACCTGCGCGTCTGAAGCCATCGCCATGACTGACCTGGTTCTGACCCTGATCGGCCCCGATCGTCCCGGCCTGGTGGAGGCGGTGGCCGCCGTTGTCGCTTCGCACGGAGGCAACTGGCTGGAAAGCCGCATGGCTCGTCTGGCGGGCAAGTTCGCCGGCATTCTGCGCATCGAAGTCCCAGGCGACAAAGCGGCGGCGCTTCAGGCTGCCCTCGCGGATCTCGATGCCCGCGGTCTCAAAGTTGTCGGCGAGCCGAGCGGTGGGGTTGGTGAAGCGACGTCCGGACGCACCCTCGATCTCGAGCTTGTGGGGCTCGACCGGCCGGGCATCGTGCGCGAGATCTCGCAGCTGCTGGCCAACAGCGGGGCCAATGTGGAGGAGCTGGCCACCGACCGCACAAGCGCGCCGATGTCGGGTGAAATGCTCTTCCAGGCCAAGGCACGCGTGCGCCTGCCGAGCAACGCCGACCTCTCTACCCTACGCGCCGCCCTCGAACGCCTGGCCAGCGATCTCATGATCGAGATTCGCCTGGTCGAGACCTCGCTCGAAGCCAAGCCACGCAAGGCGTAGCCCACCGCGCGCCGCGATTGGCGCGAAGGTTGCTTTGTAGATCGCTGGTGCCAAGCGCGGGCTGGGCACCGAATGGCCAAGGCATCGATTTCCCGTGACGAGTTTTTACGTTTCTATTTAAATGTAATCTTACTTACTCATTTTATTGTGTAAAATAGTCATCACGGGTTGCAAGAAGTAGCTGACCTGGCGGGCGAAGACATCAATGGGAAGCGGGTTTCGGTCGATGAAACCAGAGGTGAAGCGGTTCCAATGCACGACGGCTGGCAGGCGCACATTGCGTAGGGCACGCCGGCCTCGCCTATCGGCTACAGCCATGGTCGTGGCGATGGTGGGTTGGTCCTGCTTCGCGGTAGCGCCGTCCCATGCCCGCGTCAACCCGCTGGTGGTGATCGAGCGGCAGCTGCACAAGGCCAACATGCTCATCGTGCTCGACACCTCCGGCTCGATGACCGGCGTGCCGGGCGGCCAGTTTGCCAACTCGAGCGAGGTTGGCGTGGACTGCGACAACGGTGTGAACTGCCGAAACGGTGGGGTACTTGGCGTGTGCAAAGCGTGGGGCAGAACCTGTCAATCGGATGACGACTGTCGGCATGGCTACTGCCAGAAGGACGGTAGCAGCCTGTGCACGACCATCAGCGATTGTGCGCAAGATCCCGGAGTCTGCTCCGTGCCCATTTGGAACTGCCTCCAGACCGCTACCAAGACGCAGACCGTGACCATCACCCAGACCGCGACCAACACGAATTCCGCGACCAACACGAATTCCGCAACCAGTACCAAGACCACGACCAACACGAGCTCCGCGACCAGCACCAATACCGTGACCAGCACCAATTCCGCGACCAACACCAACACCGCGACCAACACCAATTCCAAGACCAACACCAACACCACGACCAACACGAGCTCCGGAACCAACACCAACACCACGACCAACACGAGCTCCGGAACCAACACCAACACGGCGAGCAGTACGCAGACCGCGACCAACACCAACACCGCAACCAACACCAACACCGGAACCACTACGAAAACAGGGACCAACACGAATTTTTCAACGTGCACGAACACCGGAACCAACACCAAGACCACGACCAACACGAACACCGGAACCAACACCAATTCCGGAACCAGCACGAACACGGTGACGAACTCGAAGACACAAACGTCGACGGCCACGGCAACCGTGACACTCTTTGGCACCGTCACGGCCACCAACACGGCGTCGTATAGCAGGTCTTATACCTGGATCTGGGATTTGACCTATTCCACAACGGACTATGCTCTGGGATGGGTGACCTCAATCGCCACCAACACCGTGACCGCCACGTACACGGGCACGGTCATGCAAGTGTTCACTGTGACTGGAACGGTCGCCGGCAATGTCCTTTCCACCGGAACTGCGCTGGTCTTCATGGACGCCAGCGCCAAGACCACCACGGTCTCCCAGATCTCCATAGGCACGGGATCGGGCCTCATTGGCGCCACCGTGACCGCGTCAGGAACGGTCACGGGAACCCAGACCGAAACCTGGACCTTCTCGAACACGACGACCACGACCGGTACGCAGACTGCTACCGGTACTCAAACTGCGACTGGCACCCAGACCACGACCGCCACTCAAACCGCAACCGGCACCCAAACCGCGACATCCTCCCAGACCGCGACTGGCACCCAGACCGCGAGCAACACTCTGACAGCAACAGGTACCCAGACCGGAACTAGCACCCAGACCAACACCAACACCAAGACGGCGACGGGCACGCAGACAGCAACCGGCACCCTGACCGCGACCGGAACCAAAACGGCGACCAGCACGCAGACTGCGACCAACACCCAAACAACAACCGCCACCCAGACCGCGAGCAACACACTGACATCAACTGGCACCCAGACCGGTACTGGCACGCAAACCGGCACCGGCACCCAGACCGCGACCGGCACCCAGACCGCGACCGGCACCCAGACTGCGACTAGCACCCAGACCGGAACCGCTACCCAAACAGCAGTCGACACGGTTTGCTCGTATACGACCGGGAACTGCGCGCAGGATTCCGATTGTCCCGCGCAAAACAGCTTCTGCTCGGCCACTGGCGTTCCCTGCGGCGACAGCACGCCCTGCAACACTGTGGGAAAGTGCAAATATACCAACACCACGTGCAACAACCCTGGCGGGAACTGCGCCACCGCGAACGTGTGCGCCCACTCGACCTCGACAACCTGTGTGACGGCCTCAGATTGCCCGCCCACATCGACCGCCGGCACCTGCAGTCAGGGCGGCACGCCGAAGAACGGCTGCGCCGGAAACACCGATTGCCCAAGCTACAAGACATGCAGCGCCACGAACGATACCTGCCGCGTCGATACCGACTGCCCGACCCCGTCCTACGGCACGTGCTCTAGCAACGGCAACAAGTGCAACAACAGCTACATGAAGTGCTCCGGTCAACAGACCTGTGTCTTCACGGCCCAGACCTGCAATGGCACCGACAATGTCTGCAACCAGCCACAGGACACCTGTGTAAACAAAACCGACAACACCTGTGCGGCGGTAGCGAACACCTGTGGCGCACCCGCGAACACCTGCACGATTCCGCCAGCGAACAACTGCATCCAACCCGTAAGCAGCACGGACACCTGCATCCCCAGCACCAATGGATCGCCGGGGCCGATCCGCATGTGTCTCATCGCGCAGACGGTGTGCAAGATTGACTCGGACTGCGCGACCGCTGGCGACGTCTGCGGCCCTGCCACCTCACGCGCGGTCGTTGCCAAGCGCGCTGTCACTGCCGTGGTGAACAACAATTACAAGCTGCTCAATTTCGGGCTCATGACCTTCTACCAGTCCGGGTATTTTCCCTACTACTTGAACACATCGGGCTCGACCGGGGTCATGACGCTCTTTGAGACCGTGGACAAGCTCGCCTCCTCCCGCTGCTGGGACAGCCATTCAGGCCCCGCCCAAACGTGCACGATCAATGGTGTCGCCATGACCCTTCGAGATTCCCCCAACAGCCGCTATCGGGTGCGATCGGACTGGCAGACCTGGATCGAGATGGACAACGACTGGTGCGGCCAAACATGCGACATGCCAGGCGCCCTGGGACTTGGCAACTTCGAAGGTGCCTACTACCAGTACACTGGCAGCACCGGCGGCAACTCGACCACCATGATCACGCAGTCGACCTACAGCGGGCATGACATTACGGTGGGTGGAAAGAGCTACAGCTACTACCAACCGCTCAACAACTACTACAACGGTGGCACTGCGCCCCCGCTCGATTTTTCGAACTGCGGCTCGACGTGCAGCTCCACCTGTGGTGCTCGCTGGGACACACAACTCGCACCCTTCCTGAGCACGACGGACGATGCGACGATCTCACAGACCGCGGCCACTGCCATTACGCAAGCCATGGCACCAGCTGCCGCTGGCGGCTTGATATTCTATTGGGGCACACCCACTGGCTGCACGTTGCAGAACGATGTCTCCAAGACCATCAATACCAGTGCCTACGACTACATGAGCTCCGTGAAGAATGGCAATTCCATTGCGGGAATTCCCCAAGATCACCTTGCCTGTCGCGACAACTACGTTCTGCTCATCACCGACGGCGCAGCCAACGGCCCGGGCGACACCAGCTGCGACGCTGCTGCCTGCGCCGCGGCCAATCCGGTTAGCTCAGGCTGCACGTGCAAGTCCGTTCTCGCGGCGTACAACCTACGCCAGAACCTGGGCGTCAAGACCTTCGTGGTGGGATTCTCTGGCGACGTCAACGCAGGCCCGCCGAAGACCATCAACGACAACATCGCGCGCGCGGGTGGCACCGATGCCGACGGCGACGGCGTTGCACCATTTGCGTACTTGGCGAGCAACGAAGACGAGCTGAACACGGCCTTGCAGATGGTGATTTACAACGCGGTCAGGGGCAGCTACTCGACCGCGCCCACCAGCACCTCGGCGGGCACGCAGCAGGCAACCACCGTTGCAGAAGGCAAATACGCCCTTGATTCGCGCATGGACTTCCCAGAATGGAAAGGCCATCTCCTGGCCTACAATCTGAGCGGCGCCTCCCCAGCCCTTTCCTGGGACGCCTACCAAAAGCTCGCCGCAGCGAACTGGTGGCAGCGCCGTATCTACACGTGGGATGGCACGAACATGGTGCAAATCGCCGTCGATCCCACATCCCACGCCGTGACCAATAAGAACGCTCTGTCCGCGATGGGGCTCGGCGCCTCGGCCACCGAAGCCGAATCCGTCGCACGTTGGTTGCTTGGCGATCCCACCTACAAGAATCCATCCATCCTAGGGGCCATCATCAACTCGACCCCCATCGACATCGCAAGCCCAGGCGATGTCCCTGAGCCGGGAGGGCACGAGTTCTTCCTGAAGTACCAGAATCGCCCCCACCTCATCTATGTGGGCTCGTCGGACGGACTCTTGCATGCCTTCTTCCTGGAAGACACGGTCCTCGGGTCGACATTGCATCAAGCAGGCAGCGAGGCCTTCGCTTTCCTGCCGCCCGACATGATGCCCATCGTGCGCCAGCAGTACTCGCAAGGTGGGCAGAAACCCGACCCGTACAGTCACATTTTTGGGCTCGCGGACTCGCCCAAGGCAAAGACCTTATGCGTGAGCAACTGCAGCGATGCAGCCACGGCGGCGTGGAAGACCTTGCTCATCATGCCCGAGGGCTATGGTGGCGGTAACACCTTCATGCTTGACGTGACCGCCCCCTTCGCGGCCACCGACATCGCGGATCCTCCCGTCACCGTGCAATGGCACACGGCATACGGCGCCAGCGCCTCGGCCTACGGCAACGTGCTCGGCAACACCATCTCGCTACCGGCCTACTTCTTAAACCGTACCGCCAGCATGGATGACTACCGAGTCGCCTTTGCATCCGGCTATCCGGTGACAACCGGCAGCACGACGCAGGGCCGAGCTCTTGTCACCGCCTCGGCAGCCACGGGCAACATTTTGACGACCGATACGGTCGCCCCCGCCGCCGCCTGTACTCAGGAGTACACAGCGCTCACCGATGTCGCCACCGCGCGCGACTTCGCCAAGGGTCAGGACGACAAGCTCGTGGCCGGCTATTTCGGCGACACCTCGGGCCAGCTATTCCGCTACGTGTTTGGCGCCGGCCTCACCCTCGACCAAGCCTTAACCTGCGACCATCCCCTGCATTTCTCACCCACCGTGGTTCAGCTCGATCGCGATGCGACGACCACTGCGTTCGGGCATGAAATCTTCCCCGTGCTGGTGACCAACTCCAACCTCGACCTGGACACCACTGCATTGCCACCGTCCAAGATGGTCTTCTGGAAAGAGAATGCCCAAGCCGACACGCAGGGCAACTTCACCGGCATCGTCAAAGACACGACATGGGGCAATGGCGGACAGATCACGCTCACGGTGGGAAACGACAACGAAATCTGCGGGGTCACGCAAGCCGACTCGAACGGCCATGTGACCTGCAAGACCTCCATGCCCATCACCGCGCGGCCAACCTCGACCCCGCTCGGAATCCTCATGGCGGACGCCTCCGGATTCCAGGTCATGACCATGTGGTACGTGCCCGCGGCGGACGGCTGCACGCGTGGGCAGACCTACTTCACCATCCACCAGATGGCGGCCACCGGAACCGTCGCGCAGCGCCTGGGCGCGAACGTGGCCAGCGAACCCGTCACCTCTCCCGTGATTCTCGGCGGGCGCATCTATCTGTTCGGCTCCAGCGGCGCCATCGAGATCACCAATCTCGCCCCGGATTCGGTCACGGCCGGACGAGCCGTCCCACCGAACGGGGGCACTGGCGCCTTCACCCGCTTTTCTTGGTCCGAGGTGTTTTGAACCTGGCGCAAAGCCCGGTATGGTTGCCCGGACGCCATGGGTGAAAGCACACGAGCCCCCACCGCCGCCATCATCGTGATTGGCGACGAGGTTCTTTCCGGCAAGGTCGAAGAGCAGAACGCACGCTTCCTGGTACGCGAGCTGCGCAAGCTGGGCGTGGCCGTGCGGCGCATCGAGATCATTCCCGACGTTCCCGAGGACATCGCGGCCGCCGTGCGCTCCGCGTCCGCGACCTGCGACCTGGTTTTCACCACGGGCGGGATCGGGCCCACCCACGACGACGTGACCATCGCCTCCATCGCCGCGGCCTTCGGGGTGCCCGTGGTGCGCGATCCGGACGTGGCAGCGACGATTCGCGCGTTCAGCGGGGATCGATTCTTCGAGCGCGACCTGCGCATGGCCGACGTGCCCGAGGGCGCCAACCTGATCTACGGGGAGGGCGCGGCGCATTCGCGCTGGCCCGTGGTTGCCTATCGCAACGTCTACGTTCTACCCGGCGTGCCGTCGATCATGCAGCGCAAGTTCACCATGATTCGCGATCGCTTCGCCGCCCCGCCCTTCTTCAGTCGGGCCATCTATTCGCGCGACGGCGAAGGTGCCATCGCCCACATCCTCGACCGGGCCGCGGCCGACTTCCCCAGCGTCGCCATCGGCTCCTATCCGCACGTGGATACCATCGACCACAAAGTCCTCATCACCCTCGACGGCCGCGACGAAGCCACCGTTGCGCGCGCCTGCGACCAAGTCGCCGCCGGCCTGGGCCCCGCCGTGGTCCGCGTCGAGTGACGGAATTCACACAGAGGACACAGAAAACACAGAGGATCTGGAACCCGTTTTCCCACAGCCTCTGTGTCCTCTGTGTCCTCTGTGTCAAAATGCTATAAAGCCTGCCGTGAACGAGCTACCCCAAAACGTCAAAGGAATGAACGACGTCTTGCCGCCGGACGTGGCGAAGTGGCAATTCGTCGAGGAGAAGGCGAGAACCATTCTCGATGCCTTCGCATACCGCGAGCTGCGCACGCCCATCCTGGAGTACACGCCGCTTTTCACCCGCTCGGTCGGAGAGTCCACCGAGGTGGTGGAAAAGCAGATGTACACCTTCGACGACCGAGACGGCAGCAGCGTCAGCATGCGCCCCGAGGGCACGGCCTCGGCGGTGCGCGCCTACATCTCGCGTTCGCAGTGGAACCGCGAGCCGGTCACGCGCTGGTACTACATGGGCCCCATGTTCCGGCACGAGCGCGCCCAGCGCGGGCGCCTGCGCCAGTTCCACCAGATCGGCGCCGAGGTCTTCGGCCTGCCCGGCCCGGCCATCGACGCCGAGATGATCGCCATGCTGGTCGCCCTGCTCGCCGACCTCGGCATCAAGACGGGCGACATCGAGGTAGCGGTCAACAGCCTGGGCTCGCCCGACGAGCGCACCGCCTACAGAGAGACCTTGCGCACCTTTTTCGCCGCCCATGCCGACAAGCTGGACGAATTCTCGCGCAAGAGGCTCGACACGAACCCCTTGCGCATTCTCGATTCGAAGGATCCCGACGTGCAGGCCCTGGCCGTGGGTGCTCCGATTCTGCTCGACGTACTTGGCGACGCCTCCAAGCAGCACTTCGAGGCCGTGCGCGGCCACCTCTCCTCGCTGGGCGTCGAGAGCAGTCTGGATCCTCGTCTGGTGCGTGGGCTCGACTACTACACCGGCACGATTTTCGAAATCAAAGCCAAGATCGGCGACCTCGGTGCTCAGAACACCGTGTGCGGCGGCGGGCGCTACGATCGGCTGGTCTCGTCGCTGGGCGGGCCAGAAGTGCCGGCCATGGGATTCGGGCTGGGTGTCGAGCGACTCTTGCTCGCCATGACCGCGCCCGCCGAGAGCTTCGATCCTGGCCTTACACTCTACGTCGCGGCCCTTGGCGACAAGGCGCGCGCCTTTGCCCTGCCCGTCGCGCATAAGTTGCGGCTGGCAGGAATCCGCACCGAGATCGAGCACCGCGATGCCGGTCTCAAGGCACAGCTCAAGCGCGCCGACGCCCTGCGCGCCCGCCTGGCCCTCATCGTGGGCGACAATGAGCTCCTATCGGGCAAGCTCATTCTGCGCGACCTGACCACGCGTCAGCAGTCGGAAGTCACCGTCGAGGATCTGGAAGCGCGCGTGCGACAGGCGATGGACTGACACCAACGTCTACTTGCCCTACGATCGCCTCACCCGCGAGGCCAGCTCCATCACCGCGCGGCCGTGGCGGAAGACGCGAACGGTGCCGGAGGTCTGGGAAATGACCACGGCGATGGCATCGGTCTCGTGGGTGATGCCCGCCGCGGCCATATGGCGCGAACCGAGACCAAGCGGGATGCGCACCTCCTTCTCTTCGAAGTTGAGGTAGCGCCCGGCGGCCAGCACCACGCCATCCTCGCGCAACACGAAGGCCCCATCCAGCACCGCGAAGGCGCGCAGCGCCCGCTTGACCTCGGGGTTGAGCATGTTGCGCTCGTCCTCCGAATAGCCTTGGAACGGGTTCAGGCTGAGCGGTCGCGACTGCTCCATGACCTTGTTCGAATCCCCGATGACGAAGAGCGAGCCCACGGGCCGGCCTTCCCAGCCTTCCACGCCGATGGTCACCGCCAGGTCGATGAGCGCTTCGAGGATCTCCGGCGACACGCCCTCGCTGCGCAGGAAGCCGAAGCCGACGTCTTCATCGTCTGGGCCGACATTGACCACCAGGATCGAATCGGGCTTGCCCACGGGTCGCGCCGACAGCAAGGCCACGACCACGTCGCCCTCGGCGTAGAAGCCGCGGGCGATACCGCTCACCAAAGCTAGCTTCAGTTTCTCGGCGCGGCCAAGATCGTACTGCGGCAGGGGAATGACCCGCACCCCCGAAGCCTCGACGACAGCGCGCTGGGCTTCGCTAACCACGGCCTGGACCAGCTTCTTGCGCGCGCCCGACTTGCCGCGAAAGACGTCCTCGGGCAGCAGGAGATCCCCGACGTACAGCAAATGGTCGAAGCTCCGCTTGGACGCGAGTGCGACCGCCGACTTGATGAGCTCGAGATGGGTTGCTTGCGCTTTTGCCATGGTGACCGCCGTGCCTCATGGTACGCGATGCCGCGGCCATCGAGAAGCAAACATCTACTCTCGCCCGCGCGGGTACTGTTCGGTCCGATCCTCGACTGTGAGTTCCCCGCCTTTGTACCCAAGGCGCAGGATTCTAAGCTCGGGAAGACGAGTCAGCACCTCGTCGAGGTCGGGAGCGTCCTCTCGCCGCGCCAGCCCCACCAGTCTGGCGTCGCCAAAACGGTAGGCCCCCGAGGGTGGCAAGGGCGGCCTCGCCAGCAAAAAATCGAGGCGGCCGGCCAGGTCGGGGGGCACCCAAACGAAGGACGCGGGCACGTCCGGAATCACCACGGCACTTCGAACGGCGACGGAAGCTTTGCGATCGAGCTTGATGGCGAGGTCCAAGTCCTTCACGCCGCCGCTCACAAAGAACACGCGCTGCCCGCGCGAAATGCCCTCGCCAATGCCAGCGCTCGCCGCCGCGACGGCCTGCCGATAGAGCGTCACTTCCGTGGCCCGATGCTGCCCCGAGATAAGGCCGAGCCCCAGAAAGGCTGCAACCACAAAGCCCGAAGCGAGGCCGCTCGTGTTTTCGAGCGCCAGCGCAAGCAGCAGCATGAGCCCAGCCGCCGGCACGTAGAAGTACCTTGCACCCACCACCCAGCCGGCCGCGGGCAAGGGAGCAAGCGCAATGAAAACCCAGAAGAAGGCGAACCCGGCCAAGTCTCGCTGGCGAAACGTGACCGCCCCCGCCCAAGCAAGAAGACAGGCCCCTGCCAGCAAGGCGATCCATTCCGGCAAGGGTGCATAGCACGTCACTGCGTGAAACAGACCAGCCGCGAGTTGCACGGCTCGGCCCCACCACGGCGCCAGCGGGTCGTTGGTTCCGCCAATCCCGTGCAGCACCAGCGTACGCGCCACGAGGAACAAGGCAGCGACGAGCACGTGGGGCAAGACCGCCGTCAGGCATCGCGCGACAGAGCGCGGACGGCCCTGGCGCGCGGCGCGGAACCAGCTAGCACTGGCCAGCAGCGCGGGCAGCACCAACGCGCTCTCCTTGCACAAGAAGGCCACGGCACCGAGCACAATCGAAAGCGCGCGCAGCCAGCGCCGGTTCGAGAGAAAGCAAATGGTCGTCCCCAGTATCGCCATGCCCGCTAGCAGATCCGTGCTGGCCGAGAACCACAGGGCGGCCTCGCGCTCGGCAGGAGCGGCGAAGAACAAACACCCCGCAAACACCGCGGTCCTGACCGCAAATCCGGTCTTGCGCCCCACCACCGCCAGAAGCACGGCACACAGTGCGTGCTGAAGAAACGCGGCCAGCGCGAAGACCCACACTTGACCGCCTGATACGCGTTCCAACAACCACCAAACCAGCATGGGCAGCGGCCGGTAGTACTCCCCGCCATGTTTATCGGCGACGAAGGCAAGCAGGGGATTTGCCTCCAGGCGACCAAAAGCACGAAAAAGATAGTCGTCGCCAAGAAAAGTCGTCGCCGTCGCGAAATCCCAGGCCACCGCAAGGACTAGCAGAACGACGGGGAGAACCCAGACGGCGCGCTTCATGGATAAATGCGGAATCCGCGCTCCCGAATCGGGATCTTGGGCGTCGAGAGGGAAGCTCGCATGAGACGTCGAGGCACGCTCGGACATCTTATTGCAAGAATGCGGATCGCCATAGCGCACACGCTGCCTGATCCTTCCAGACGCAGGGTACTGATTTCCAGGGGAGACACCGGCGGCGACGCGAAAATGAGCCCACGAGAACTTTTGGCCGAAGCGAAAGGAATCCGATTCATGATCTACAGAAGATTCATCCACTTCCTGTTACTGGCGGCGTGCTTCCTGATGGCACCTGGTGAGGTCTTTGCCCAGACCACCCAGCTGTCAGGCAACGGCACGGTGGAATACTCACTCGTGCACAAATTCCATAAGTTCGTTGGCGTCAGCAAGGCCATGGTTGTGCGTGGCACGGTGGATGGCTCGGGGCTCAAGGTCATGGCGCGGACGCAAGTAGGGACGTTCGACAGCGACAACTCCAACCGCGATTCCCATATGATGGAAACCGTGGAAGGCGAGAAGTACCCATGGGTGTCAGTGCGCGCGGCCTTGCCTGGTTTCAAGTTGCCTTCCAGCGGCACCACCACGATCACCGTCCAGGCGTCGGTGGAATTGCATGGCGTGGCGGTTAGCCACCCCATCGACATCAAGCTGGAGACCAAGGATGCCACGCACTTCCGTGCGAGTTTTCAATTTCCCGAGAGTCTGACCGCACACAAGATCGAACGGCCGAGCCTGCTCTTTGTCGCCGTGGATGACACGATTACCATCTCGGGCAAGGCGGACGTCACGGCCAAGCCATAGCCCGCAAGGTAGTCGCTGCGACACATCCTTGGGTGCACGAAGGCACCGGGCTGTGACAGACTCGCGCGCGTGACGACCGAGGACATTCCAGCGCAGCCCCCAAGCACGGGTGTGGTCCTGCGCTTCGTCGCCGGCACCGTCGAGATTGTCGGTCTGCCGGCCCAGACAGTCGGGCTGCCTCCGGACTGCCTATGGGACACGCGCAGCGCTTGCTTGCGCACACCGGCCTGTCGCTACGCGGACGTCGTGCGTGCGTTGCGCGGAATGAAAGTCACTTACCGCGACGAGGCTCGTCGCTACGATACTCTCTCCTCCCCGGCGCTGGTGCATCGCCAACCGCGGCCGTATCAGACCGGGGCCCTGTCGGCGTGGAAAGCCGCCGGATTTCGCGGCGTCGTGGTACTGCCGACCGGAGCGGGCAAAACCTTGGTCGCGCACATGGCCATCGACGACCGTCGGCGCGGCACCCTGGTCGTCACGCCGACCCTGGATCTGGTTCGCCAGTGGCACGACGGACTGCGCGCCACCTTCGGGAGAAAAATCGGCATCGTGGGCGGCGGCGACTACGACGTGCAGTCGCTGACGGTCACAACCTACGACTCGGCCTACCTGCACATGGAGCACTTGGGCTGTCGTTTCGGCCTGGTGGTGTTCGACGAATGCCATCACCTGCCGGGTGAAAGCTATGCCCTCGGCGCGCGCTTCTGTCTCGCGCCGTTTCGCCTGGGTCTGACCGCCACGCCCGAACGCACCGATGGCCGCGACCCCATCCTGGACGAGCTGGTGGGCCCCGTCGTGTACCGAAAGGAGATCGTCGAGCTTGCTGGCGAATACCTGTCGAGCTACGAAACCGTACGCGTGGCCGTGGATCTGTCCGCAGACGAGCGCGCCGAATACGACAGCGAGCGCGCCCTCTATCGGCAATTCCTGACCGACCATGGCATTTCCATGGCCAGCCCGCGTGGCTTCTCCGATTTCATCATCCGCTCCTCGCGCACGCCCGAGGGACAGCGCGCGTTTGCCGCCTACCGTCGCCAGCGCGAGATCGCGTTCACCGCTCCGGCCAAGCTCGACTACGTGGAACGCTTGCTGCACCAACACCGCGCGGACCGAACCATCGTCTTCACCCAGGACAACGCCACGGTCTATCTGCTGTCGCGCAAGTTTCTCATTCCGGCCATCACCCACCACACCCGGGTCAGCGAGCGCAGCGCCATCCTGCAGGCCTTTTCCCAGGGTGCCTATGCCGCCATCGCCACGTCCAAGGTGCTCAACGAAGGTGTCGACATCCCGGAAGCCAACGTGGCCATCGTCATGTCGGGCAGCGGTTCGGTGCGCGAGCACGTGCAGCGCCTCGGCCGCATCCTGCGCAAGGGCGAAGGCAAGCGCGCCGTGCTCTACGAGCTGGTCACCGGGGGCACCAGCGAATCCATGACCAGCATGAGGCGTCGCGACCACGTTGCTTACCGCTGACCTCGTCCATGTCCGACGCCGCGGCGATCGCCTGCACGTCGTGGCACTGACCGAACCCGAGCGTCCGCGCGCCCGCGAGCTTGCGGCCAGCGCCATCGCCATCGTGCGCGCACACGTCGGACTTCCGCGCGGAGCCTTGCTGGAAGCCTGGGACCAGGTCGCGATGGGTCCGGCGGAGAATCGTCTGGCCCGCGCCCTGTTCAAGCTCGCCCTCGACACCTGCGAATTCGACGAGGGCGCCGCCATCGATCCGGTCGAATTGCGTCGGGATGTCTTCACGCGAGCGGCTGGCCTACGCCAAAGCGCCACGAGCGAGCTCGACCGCACAGGCTTGCTACAAGAGATCGCGCAGGGCCGCGGCGTGGACGTGGACGCCATCGAGGAAGCGCTCTACGCCGATCTGCCGACCGCCCATATCTTGCGCAAGGCTGACCTGCCCTCGTCGGATGGGCTGCTTTCCGTTTTCGAGCTGGCGCAACACCAGGCTGTGCTCCTGCGCGCCGTGCGCCTGCGTGCGCGCGTCTTGTGCGCGAGCCCGGCCAGCTACCGGGCAGTGTTTCGCAAGCTCAAGTTCCACCGTCTGCTCTACACCATGGAAAAACTGGAGCGCGGCGCCGGCTATGACATCCATATCGACGGTCCCTTCAGCCTGTTCGAGCAGACCACGAAATACGGACTCAGGCTCGCCCTGGCCCTGCCCACACTCATGGCCTGCGACGCCTGGGACGTGGACGCCGAGCTGCGCTGGGGAAGGGATCGCCTCCCCTTGCGCTACCACGCGCGCGGCGGTTCTGTCGTGCCCGCCAGCGCTCCCGCCGCCGAGTTGCCCGATGAAGTGACCAGTCTGCTTGGCGACCTACAGGCCCAGGAATCGCCATGGCAAGCAGCGCCTGCAGACGCCATCCTGGATCTCCCGGGCATCGGCGTGTGCGTGCCCGACCTGGAGTTCGTCCATCGCGAGACTGGCCAGCGAGTCTATCTAGAAGTGCTCGGTTTCTGGAGCCGTGCCGCGGTCTGGAAACGCATCGAGATGGCCAGCGCAGGCCTGCCCCACCCCATGGTCTTCGCCGTCAGCAAGCATCTGCGCGTCAGCGAAGAAGTCCTCGCCGACGACACCCCAGCCGCCCTCTACGTCTACGCCCGCAGCATGAACGCCCGCGCCGTGCTGGAGCGGGTCGAAGCCGTGGCGACACGGCGCGCGCCTGCCGGAAAATAACGATGAATCCCGAGGGAAGGGATCCGGATTTTCACCACAGAGGGCACAGAGGTAAGGAGGCCAGAAGGAAAGGGTTTCCGGATCCTGGATCCGAACCCTTCCCTCCCCATCCGTCTCTGTGTCTCTGTGCTCTCTGCGGTGGATCTTCCGCCAACTCACTTCGGCGTCGAAGCCAGCGCTTGTTTCAGCGCTTCGTTCTTGGGATCGGTTTCGAGGCCGCGCTCGAACATGTTGCGCGCTTTCGGGTTCTCGCCTGCCTGGCGGTGCAAATTGCCGAGCTCCAGGTAGACCTCGGCCTTGGTGATACCCGCGGCCTTTTCGTCGAAGCTCTGCAGCAAGAGCGTACGCAGGTAGCGGCGGGCGGATTCGCTGTCGTGCTGCCGAATCGACAGGCGCGATAGCGCCCCCAACACCCCGGCCTGGGTCGGGTCGATCTGATAGGCCGCCGTGTAGCGCTGTTTGGCTGCGGCCAGATCCCCTCGCCCCTCGGCAAAGCCGCCCAGCAACCATTGCAGCCGTGCCACGTCCTTTTGTCGCTTGGCCTTGCCCAGTTGTTCGACCAGCTGACCGAGGGCAAACTCGCCCTCGTCCACGCGCCCGCAGGCAATCAAGGCGCGCCCTAGGCTTTCCTGTACCGACAGATCGCCCGGCGACATCTTGGCCAGGCGCTCGATGGACGCAACGGCTTCGCCCGGCTTGCCGAGAGGTCCGAGGTACAGCGACGCCACCTCGGACAGGATCGCCTTCTGCTTGCTCTCGTCCTTTTCCAGATTGAGCCGGGCCAGAAGCTGCGCGACCAACAGCTTGTGGTTGACAGTCTTGCGCGCGATCCCTTCAAGAGCCGTGATGGCTGGCAAACACGCGGGGTCGTTGGTCAAGCGCAGCCTCGTACAGCGGCACGAGCTCATCGGGTTTGGCCCCGGTCGCGGCCTGGATGGCGGCGCGCCGGCAGAGCACGTCGGCCCGGTCCTGCGGCGAGGTCGCCACGTCCGCGGCCCTTTCCAGGGCCTGGCTTGCATCCTGCCAAGACTCCCTGTTTTCGTGGATGCGCGCCACCGCCATCAGCGACGAGAAATGCTTCGGATCGCTGGCCAGCACCGCCTGCAGCGCCTCGAGCGCGCTGTCCTCGGCGCCCAGTTTCTCGCCCCAGATGGCGGCCACTTGCACCCGGTAACCGAGCTCGGCGGCCCGGTTGCCTAGCTGGACCTCGGCGTCGGCCTTGCGTTCGAGCAGCTCGATGAGCTCGTGCCAACGTTCGAGCCCGGTCAGGAGGCGCGCGGTCTCGTCGAAGGCTTGTTGATTCCCTGGATCCGTGGCCAGGATCTGCTGCAGGTACACCAGCGCGCGATCCGAGTCGTTCAACCGTTCGGCGGCGTTCTTGGCCAACTTGGCCAGAACCGGAATCAGCTCGGCCCCGACCAGGCACCGAGGACTGGCGCAGCAGAGCCTCTTCCAAGGCCGCGAAGTCTCCACGCTGCTCCTCGAGACCCACCAGGGCCGACAGGGCGGACAGATCCTGAGGATCCGCATCGAGCGCATCCTTGACGGCCTCTACGGCGCCTTCCACGTCGGTGAGAGGCCCGGCCTTGATCGCGGCCACCTCCATGAGCACGGCGCAGCGCTGCCGACTGTCGTCGAGCATCCTGGCCTTCTCGCGCAAAATCTCGACCTGGTTGTCGCGCTCCCCGGCCGCTTGGTAGAGCCGGGCCAGCTCGTCCATCGCGCTCTGGTTGGTCTCGTCGCCTTCCCGGCCCGCGCGCCAGGCTGCGATGGCGGCGGCCAGATTGCCGATGCCCTCGTGCAAGCTGGCGGCCTCCGCGTACAGCATCAACCGGTGCGACGGATCGAGCTCCACGGCGCCGCGCCTCTCGATGATCTCGGCCAGGTGCTGATTGTCGCCGCGCTGGCGATAAAGCGCATCCAGGGCTTCGAGGGCCGTCGTGTTCTCGGGCTCGGCCTGCAGAACGCGTAGGTAGAGTTGCAGCGCGGCCTCTTCGCTGGCCGGCGTGGCTTCACCGCCACGCAAGTACAGGCGGGCGGCGCGGGTCGCCATGTCGGCGAAAAGCAGCGGTTCGACGGCGTCGAGAACCCCCGCGATGCGCTTGGCGGCCTCGACCGGCGAGCCAGCCAGCTCGGCCACGCGTTCGAGGTGATCCACGGTTTCCGGCGCACCGGGCTCGGCAACCAAGGCGCGCCCAAGGACGTCCAGCGCCCGCGGCAGATTGTTCAACTTGGTTTCGCAGATCTCGGCAATCCGCCGCAGCAGACTCGCCTTGTCGTTGGCATCGTCCACGATGGTGAGGCGCGCTTCGAGCAAGGCCATCAGCTCGGCGAATTGGTTCTGCTCTTCTGCCAGGGGTTCGAGAATGTCGAGCGCTTCCACCGGCGGCTCTTGGCCGAGAGCCAAGGTGCTAAGGGCCGCAATCGCCCGCTTTTGTTTGGGGGCGCAGTCGAGGGCCGATCGGAACGCGGTGATGGCGCCATCGCGATCGGCGAGCGCGCCCAGACGCAGCTCGCCCAAGGTGGCCCAGAATTCCCCTTGGACATTGGGATCCGTGGAGAGCTCCGCCTCACGAGCGAGCACGTCGGCTAGGTCTTGCATTCTGCCCAAGCTGCGCAGGATCTTCTCCTGCCTGGCCAGCGCCACGCTTTCGCAGCCCGGCAAGGTCTCGATCTCGTGCCACAGCTCCACGGCGCGCTCGGGATTGCCCAGCTTGGTTTCGTAGATCTCTGCCAACCGGCTGCCGAACCAGCGCTGCAATTCGCTGTCGTACACCGCCTTGAGACGCTCCTCGTAGACCTGCGCAAGTCCGGCCAGGTTCGCGCCCGACTCGGCAAGCCGTTCGAGAGCCGCGCGCGCGTCGAGGCTGCTCGGCTCGTCGGCCAGGGCACGGGCCCAGGTCGCGAATGTCGCCGCGGGGTCGCCGAGTGCAGCCTCCTGCACCTGCGCGATGTCGGCCAGAATGTCGAGGCGCTGGGCCGGCACGTCCGTGACCGAGAGCCGCAGTTCGAGGATTTCACAAAGCGGTCGCCATTCCTGGCCGAGGCGAAGCAAGGGTTCGAGCGCATCGATGGCGAGCAGCCGGTTATCCTCGCCGCGCGACAGTGTCCAAAGTGCCGCACGGGATTCGGCGTGTTCGGGGTTCCCTTCGAGAATGCGGCAGTAGCGCGCGATGGCCTCGGGCAGATCGAGCAGCTCGTGCTCGGTCACGTGGGCGGCCTGGAAAAGCAGTGTGTCGCGCTCGGGCGCGACCTTCACGATGCGAGCGCGCCGGTCGAGAACATCGACCAGCTCGGCGTATTGCTTCTCGCGCACGAAGATGCTGGCCAACATCTCGAGGGCGTCGGCATCGTCGGGCATGACCTCGAGGATGCGGCGCAGGTGCTCGGCAGCGTCCGAAAGCTGCCCCAACCTCGCGTCGAGCAACTCAGCCGCCTGGTAGCGCAGGGCACGCAGGAGTTGCGTGTCTTTGCTGCAATCGATCTTGTGCTGGAGAACCTCTACCAGGTTCTGCCAGTCGGAGGTGGCGGCGTACAGGCGCGCCAGTGCGTCCAGTGCCTCCAAGTTCTCCTGATCCATATCGAGGACCGAGCGCCAGGCCGCGATGGCCTTGGCCAGATCGCCCAGCGGCGTTTCGTACAAAGCGGCCACGCGCTTGATAAGGGCCTCGCGCCGCGAGGCCTCGACCACGACCTCGGCGTGCTTTTCCAGGGTCTCGCAGAGCTCGACGGTGCGGTTGGCGTCGCCCAGCAGGCGTTCGAGCGCAACAAAGGCATCCTGGTGATCCGGACGTGCGGCCAGGGCTTGCCGCCAGGCTTCGATGGCCCGCTCGGGCGAGGCCAGGCGCGCGTCTAGAATATTGGCCTTGAAGGCGCACAGGTCGCCGCGCAGGTCGGGATCCATGGTCAGTTCCACGCCTTTGTCCAGGACCTCCACCAGTCGCTCGAAGGCGCCCAGCGCAGCGGCCTGGGCCTCGACCTCGACCAGGGTCTCGGCGTTCGACACATCCTCCAGCCAGGCCCGACCGCGCGCCGCCATGGCCTCGACGGGACGGCCGAGGTGCATTTCGATGGTGGCGATCTCTCGCAAAGCCGCGATCCGCCGCACGGGATCGTCCAGCGTCTCCAGCCGGATCTCCAGAATGCCCGACAGCTTGCGCAGGTCGCGAATCGTGCGGAACGCGGGCTCCAGCAGCTCGGCGACGCGCGCGCGCAGCTCGCTCTCTCCCAGCAGCGTCTCCAGCGCGGCGATGGCATCGAGATTGGCCGGCGTGCGGGCCAGCACCTCGCCATAGTGATCCACGGCCATGGACGCACTGCCGAGATGTTCGCTTTCGACCTTGGCCAATTCCAGCGTCAGTGTGTCCCTGGCGTGGACATCGTCGGCGCGCCCAAGCATCCACACCAGGTGATCGCGCAAGTCTTCCCAGCGCTGTTCGCGTGCGAGCAGGCGATCCAGATCCATGGCCGCTCGCTTGTCGTCCGGTTCTATTTCCAGGATCGATCGCCAGGCGTCGATGGCCGCCGATGGCTCGGCCAGCTTTTCGTCGCTCAGAGCGGCGCTGCGGTGGAGAAGCGCCACCTTTTCCTTGGCGGTTTCGACGATGCGCGCCTGATCGTCGAGCAAGTCGCGCAGCTCTCCCCATGCTTCCCAGCGCTCGAGGGCGTCCTCGAAAAGCCGGCTCGCCGCACGGTCCCCCGGCAGCGCTTCGAGGTTGCGCCGGTAGTGCCGTCGCGCGCTGTCGTGATCGCCGAGCTCCAGGTCATAGACCCGGATGGCGATACGAACCAAGGCCAGAACCTCGTCCGAATTCGCCAGCTCGTTGTCGAGGTACTCGTCGAGCAGCCGGCCCAGATCGCGCCAACGATTCTGTTTGGGCGCCAGCCGCAAGAGCTGTTCTTGCGCCGCCGTGTCCGTCGGCCTTTCCTGGAAGACGCGGCTGTACCAGTTGAAGGCCTCGTCCAGATCCTCGATTTGCTCCTCGTAGATCTGAGCGATCCTTTGCGTCCACGCCAGGCGCAAGGCAGGATCCTCGCTGAACTTGAGCCGTAGGCTGTCGATGCCGACCAGATCCTTCCAGGCGTTGCGACGGATGAACACGGGCTCAAGCAGATTGGCCGCGTCGACGCAAACCTCGGGGTCGGACAGCATCTCTTGCAGAATCTCGATGGCCTTGGCGTGATCGGGCTCGCCCGAGAGCACCATGCCCAGGTATTCGAGGGCACGGTGGCGGTTGGCCAATTGCACGCGCTGGATCTCGGCCAGTCTGAAGCGCAAATCGATGGCGACACCGGCGGGAACCCCGTGTTCGAGACAACGCTCAATGAGGTTGGTCAGATCGTCCCAGCGCCCCAGCGTCGTGTACAGACCGTCGAGCGCGGCCACCGCCTCGGCGTTGCCGCTGTTCATCGACCACACACGCTCCCAGGCCGAGATGGCATCCTCGTGGCGCCCCAGTTTCTGGGCCAAGACGGCGCCGCGGCGGCGCAGGGCTTGTTCGGCCTTCGCGTTCTGGGCCAGGTCGGCCCGACGCAACACCACCTCGTACAGCTTCTCGTTTTCGGAGCGTTCCTCGTAGATAGTTTCCAGCGCTGCAAGCGCGCTGTCGTCATCGGGTCGGCGCTCGACGATGCGATTGTAGTAGTCCGTCGCCACGGGAAGGTCGCCAAGCTTGATGGCGTACCGGGCGATGGTCTGCTGGACGCGCATGCGCGTGGTGTCGGCCAGGATGTCCGGCTCGATGGCGCGGTAGAGATCCACGATGTCGAGGATGGTGTCCGGCCCGAGAGCTCCGGCCAGGCGTTCGTAGGCATCGAGCAGACGGTCGAGCTCGGGATCGCTGGTGGCGTCCTTGATGGCCGCGGACCAGGTCTCGAAGGCGGCCTTCTTGTCGCCGAGCTGGACTTCCTCGATGCCGGCCAGGCGCGCGCGATAGCTGGCGCGGGCGTTCCCGTCCTCGGCCAGCTCGATGAACACGCGCAAGATTCCTGCCAACCGAACGTGATCGCCAGCCTTCGCATAGATCGGTTCCAGCGTCTCGGCGGCGGCAAAGCGCAGGCTTACGTCGTCGCAGGCGAGCAAGCGTTCCATTTCGGCCATGGCTGCCGGATCCTTCGGGGCCAGGCGCAGAATTTCGCGCCACCTGTCGAGTGCCTCGGCCTGGCGACTGAGCGACCCTTGCAAAAGCCCCGCGATCTGGCGTAGCAGATCGATGCGTTCGACGTCGCTGCTCGCCACCGCCAGCAGCCGTTCGAGCACTTCCAGATGTTCCGCCGAAACGCCCGCCGTTTGGTAAAGGCGCGCCAGCGTGGTGAGCGCCTCGCGATCCTCGGGAAAATCGTCGAGGATGGGGCGAATGGCGGCCACGGCCTCGTCCAGATCCGCGAGCTCTTTCTCCAGAATCGTGGCGACGAGGAAGCGCATCGTGCGGCGTGCGCTGCCGTCCAGGTGATCGAGGCGCCGTTTGAGGAGCTCGACGCGCTCGCGCGCCTGCTTGGTCTTCTGGAAGATGCGGTCCAGGTTGCCAAAGGCCTGGGTGGCGACCTCGCTCTCGCCGTCGAGCAGACCACGATAGGTTTCCACGGCCGACGCGACCTGCTCCAGGCGATTCTCTTGCAAGTCCGCTACGCGCAAGAGAATCCGCCCCGCGCACCGGCGTCGTTCGTCCAGTTGGCCCGGGTGGAGAGCACGTGTACGAGCCCTGCCATGTCGTCGGCCTCGGTGTAGAGCAGTTCGAGAGCCTCGGCCGCCCCGGCGCCGGTGTCGGCGTTGCTCGGGTCCAAATCGAGCACTCGGCGCCAGGCCGCGATGGCGGCCTTGCGGTCGGCAATGTGGGCCGCGCACAGGCGAGCCGCGCGTGTGAGCAGGTCGGCCATGCCGGCCACGTCGGATGGATCGCGCTTTTCCGCCATGGCCTGGTACATGGCGATGAGATCGCCGTGCCGGCCAAGCACCGCTCCCAAGCGCTCGGCCTCCGAAAGTGCCCGTTCGGCGTGGGCGTCGAGATCGAGCACGCCGCGCCAAGTGTCGAGCGCTTGCGCCTGCGCGTCGAGCTTGCTTTCCTGCAGCTCGGCCTTGCGCATGAGCAAGGAAATTGCCGCCGTACCGTCTAGCGCCTCCCTCTCGATGTCCAGGATTTCGACCAGTCGAGCCCAGTTACCGCTGGCGACGTAGAGCCCATCCAGCATGTCCGCGGCGCGATGCCGTTCGCTTGGCACCTTGAGCGCGCGCTCGAGCAGCGGGATGGCCTGCGCATGGGTGGGCGAAAGGTCGAGGACCTCGGCGATGAAGTGCAGCGCCCCGGCGGCGTCGTCGAAGCGGGTCAGCGCCAACTCTGCCCGTCGCGCCTTGAGATCCGCGACGTCGCTGCGCGCCACCATGGAGATCTCGGTCTGCAGCAGGTTGTCGAGCTCCCGCCACTTCTGCGCCTCGGTGTAGTGGCGTTCGAGAATCCGGTAGGCTTTGAGGTCGGCGTGATCGAGCTCGATGATGCGGCACGAGGGTGGCCGTGGCGTTGGGCCGGTCGTAAAGCAGACCCTCGTCGATCTCGATGACCTGCCAAAGCAGCTCCACGCGCTGCTTGACGTCCGGAAGGTGCTTCTCGCGCTCGGCGATGAGATCGCGCAAGGCGCTCCAGCGCTCGGCGTCCTTGCAGATGCGGCACAGGGTTCGATAGGCACCCAGGTGCAAAGGATCGATCTCGAGCACCTCGCGCAGCGCCGCTTCGGCGTCACTCAGGCGTTCGGGCTGCCGCTCCTCGACGTCCGCCACCAGCATCAGCAGTTCTTGGCGCAGGGTCGGCTCGCTGGCCGTGGCCAGCACGCGCCGGGCGCTCTCGGCGATCTCGGGCAACTTGCCCACCAGCTCGGCCAACTGGACCAGGCGTTCGCGCATGGCGTGGTTGGCCGGTTCGATCTCGAAGATGCGCAGGACGGCGCTGTAGGCGGCGGTGGCGTCGCCGAGCGGACCGGCATAGAGGTCGGCCAGCATTTCGAGATGGCCCTTGCGCTCGGCCTCATCCTTGGCGACGCGAACCAGTGATTCCAAGGTTCCCGCCCACTTGGCGTAGTTCTCGGTCAGCTCGTAGTAGGGCGCCAGCCGACCAGCCACCGCCGCGATGTCTTCGTTGCGAATGGCGTTGGCGGCGAACAAGCGCTCGAGTCCCTCGACCGCGCCGCTGGCGATGTTGTCGATTTCCAGCGCCTGCAGATAGGCCTGGGTCGCTTCCCTGTGCTCGCCCAGATCGCGTTCGTAGACCTTGCCCAGCCGAAGCAGCGCAACGGCGCGCTCGCTCTCGCTGCTGAGCGCGGCCTGTCGCCCGAGCACCGCGGCCAGGCTGCGAAAATCCCCTTGTTCCTCCAAGAGGCGCGCCAGCTCACGCAGGGCACGCAGATTCTCGGGCTCGACCTGCACCGCTTCCTGCAGACTGCGCGTGGCTGCCTTCCGATCGCCCAGCTTCTCTTCCTCGAGGCGAGCGATGCGCAGCAGGGCCTCGGCCCGGAGCGTGGGATCGGTCACGCGTCGCTGCCGGGCCTGTTGCAAGTCCACCAGCTCTGGCCAGCGCTCCTTTTCGGTGAAGAGCTTGATGAGCGCGAGCTCGGCGTCGGGATCGCCGGGAACCTCGGCAAGGATGGTCTCGGCGAAGCGTTGCAGGTCGACCGGATTGTCCACGTGGGACACCAGCAAGCCAAGACAGCGGCGCAGAAGGTACAGCCGCTCCTCGGCGCTGGGACCGGACTTTCCGCCCATGCCCTGTCGCTCGATCAAGAGCGCGAGCAGCATGTCCCATTCCTCGGCCTCGCCGCCCAGGCGTTCCAGATCGGCACGAACCTGGGTGTCGGTCGGGACCAGAGCGATAGGCCCGCGCGCACCACTTGAAAGCCAGGCTCTTGGCCTGCAACTTGGTTTCGCACACGGCGCGCGCCCGTTGCAAAATGGGCAGGCTTTCCTCGGGCGAGAGCGCGGGCGCCGACTCGGGGCCGAGCAGGATCTCGAAGCGTGGCGATGAGGCGCCCCCAGCGCTCGGTCTTCTCGTACAGCTCCGCGGCCAAGCGAGCCACGCCGCGATTGCTGGGATCCGTGGCCAGGATACCTTCGTAGGCCTTGATCACGCGCTCGGTTTGGCCGAGCCGGTTGCGAGCGATGTCGGCCACGCGCTCGAAGGCGCGCGTGCGCAGACGCATGTCGGCGGTACGCTCGGCAAGTCCCGAAAGTACGTCGCACAGGTCGTCCCATGCGTGGCGCACGGAATAGAGCGATTCGAGCGCGTCGATTTCGCCGGCCTGCGAATAGGCCTCGCGCAAGGCGCGCAGCACGCGCGGATTCTCGGGCTGGGCCGAGTGTACACGGCGCAAAGTTTCAAGCGCCGCCTGTCCCGCACCGAGCTTCTCCAGAAGAATAAGCCCACGTCGTTCGAGCAGGGTGCAGCCTTCGGGGCTGCCCTCGCCCCCAGCCGACTCGGCCAGGCGCACGAGGATCTCGGCCAGGGCCGGCCAGCGCTTTTCGCGCTCGTAAAGCCCGGCCAGCGCGGTCACCGCCGCACGGTCGCCGGGCGCCAGTTCAAGCACCTCGTTCCACAGACCGATGGCCTGGCGCAGATCGGCCAGCCGCTCGGCCGCCAGCACGGCCATTTCCACCAAGTGCGCGCGCCGCGCATCGGAATCGAGAAAGGAGCAGCTCGCGCCGTAGGAGATCCAGGAGCGCGCGCCACGAACGCCCTCGCGTGTAGATCTCGCGCAGGGTGATCCGCGCCTGCCCGTCCAGCGGGTCGAGCTCGAGGATCTTTTCAAGCGCCGCGATGGCGTTGTGGTGGTTGCCGAACTTCTCGATCCACAGTTTGGCGATGCGGTGGTAAAGCGTCACCTTCTGGGCCGGATCGGACACGGCCTGGGCCTGGCGCATAAGCACCCCAGCCAGATCGCCCCAGCGACTCTGCGCCTCGTAGCGATCGGCCAGCGCGATCAGCGCCTCGGCGTGATCGGGTCGCAGCGCCAGGATGGCGGCGTAGGTGTTGATCACCATGACTTCGAGCTTCAGGCGATCGCGGTAGATGGGAACCATGTCGAGGTAGCACAGGACCTTCTGGTCGATCTCACCGGCGGGCAGAGCCTCGCACTGCTCCTTCAGCAATTCGAGGAGGGCGTTCCACTTCTCCGCCTTGGAGTACAGACGGCGCAGGGCCTCGACCGCCTCGGGCAGGCCCGGGCGAATGCGCAAAAGCAGCTTCCAGGCGTCGATGGCCTTTTCCACCAGCTGGGGTCGGCGCTCGGCCACGGTGGCCATCTCGATGCCGATGCGAATGCGCGCCTCGGCATCGGTTTCGTTCTTCTGGGCCTGGCCGAGCAGCGTGAGCAGCTGCGGGATCTCGTCGCGCGACAGGTAGTACTCGCGGTAAAAGGCGATGACCTTGGGATGGGAGGGCTGCGCCTTTTTCACCCGGCGGAAGCTCTGCTCGGCCTCGTCGAGTTTGTTCAGACGTTTCCAGTAAAATTCACCCAGCGCCAGGGCGACCGGCACCTCGGACTGGCCCCGCTTCGCGGCTCGCAAGGCCGCTTCGTAGATCTTGATGAGATCGCTTGCTTCGCCGCCGGCCGCGAAAAGACGCTCCAGGGCGAAGTGGGCTCGCTCATCGGCTGGGGCGGCCATCAGCGCCAGCCGGTAGTGCTCCCGTGCCTGTCCTGCGTCGCCCATCTTCTCGGCCAAATGACCGGCGGCCAGCTCGGCGGCGCACTTGTCCTCGGGCGTGGACGCGTTTGCAATTCGACGCGCGAGGTGCTCGCCGAGCTCGACGGAGCGCCCCGCTTGCCGCAACAAGCGTTCGAGCGCGAAGTCCGCTCGCCGATTCTGCGCATCGAGCTGCAAGCTGCGCCGGATCATGGCCTCGGCCTCCTCGGTAACGGAGCGATGACGCAGCAAAAGCTCGCCCTCGGCCGCGAATAAGGGCGCAGCCGCCGGTCGTTCGCCCGCATCCGCCGCCTGTTTCGAAAGGGCCTCCGCCTGTTCCTGCCAGGATGCATCCTCGACGTCGAGCTCGCGCTGCATGGCCAGCGCGGCGGACTGATCGGGCGCCAGCTCCAACGCCTGCTTCAGCGCCGCTCGCGCGGCTTCCAGTTGCCACAGCTCGCCCCACAAGGTGCGCGCCTTGTCGACGAGAAGCCCGGCACGCGCCGCGGGAGCGCGGGCCAGAGCGATTTCGAGATCGATGAGGCGAATGACCAGGTCGGGACTGTTGGAGTCGGCATGGAACGCCCGTTCCGCGGCCAGTATCTTGGCCAATTCCTCCGCGTCAGCCGATTCAGGCTCGGGAATCTTGAGCCCCGCAAGGGCCTCCAGGGCCTGGGCATCCTCCGGATAAAGTCGCAAGGTTCTTAGGGCAGTGGAAATGTCGTTGGTCATGTCGGAAATCCAAGCCTCCGCGCCTGTCGGGTAGCCTTTTGCCAGGCCCCCGACTATAGCTCCGAACACGCCCCTGGAATCGGGAAAGCCAAGTGTCAAAAGCGCTTTTTTCCGGCGGGGTCAGCCCATGCCAGACCGGCCGAATCTGCCCTTTCAAGGTTCCCGCCCGGCCATCCAATGTGTATGCTGCCCGCTGCTTCATTTCCCCGAACCGGAGGCCGCACCATGAAGACAGGGATGACTGCGAAGACAAGTAGCGTCTTGCTGATCCTTTCCACGACGTTCGCGGTAGCAAGCTGCGAGAACAAAGACGAAGGCCCGAAGCCGTGCTGCAGGCAGGTCGACATCCCGCCCGGCGTGGCCAAGTTCGCCGTGCTGGCCGACGACGTGACCGGCCCGTCCGACGGGCAGAAGGTCATGATGAAGCTCGGCATGCTCCAGGCCGTCAAGCGCGACCAGATGTACGCGCCCATGAAAGTGCTCTACGCCAATGTCATGAAGCGAACGGCGTTCGAGCCCATCCACTTCGAGGGCTGGTTCTACGCCAGCGAGTCGGATGCCAAGGCCGGCAACGAAGGCAACATCATCGCCAAGATCGTCCGCGAGCAGACCGACCGCGCGCCCAAGTGCGAGAACAACGTCAAGTACGACTTCGCCGAGCAGGTCGACCGTGGCTTCATCCACAGCACGCGCGGTGAGCAGGAACTGCAGGAGGATCTCAACGACACCTGCCATATCGGCGAGAAGAAGAAGCAAGCGCGCTACGACGAGAAGTTCACCCACAAGACCACCTACAAGCTCGACGCTGGCAACCAGGCGGTGGAAATCACCCACCCGTTCCTCGATATGGGCAAGGACGAGTACGTCGCGGACCTCAAGATCAACACGGTGATGGGCCAATGGGCCGAGTACATGACGAGCATGTTCAGCCAAGCCGAACAGCTCAAGTCATTCACCTTCGTGGGTCTCTATAAGGATGAGCCGGTGGCCAAGATTTCCATCTCGCGCCAGCAATACGACAATGCGCTTTCGCGCTTGCAGGAAACCATCGCCTCGCACGCCGCCATTACCTTTCAGAGCATTGGCATGGGCGCCAAGACCAGCGAGGCAGCCGAGAGGGAGCAGGAACAGTTCAAGAGCAAGACCTACAAGGACGCTCTTGGCAAGCTGCCCAAGGAGCAGGTCACAATCTCGCCCAACCTCAAGTGGGTCAGTGGCGGAGGGGGAGATTCTCACCACAAAGAGCGCGGCGGACACAAAGGCCGGAAATAGCGGACACAAGGCAGAGAGTAAAGGGGATCGGGTCTTGGATCCGGGCCCCTTTCTCTTGGGCAGCGCATCCCGATAGCGATACTGAGCGCACAGCGACGGTGAAGGATGAAGGAGTTGGATCATCCGACCCGAATAGCAAAAGGGGCTCGGACTTTGGATCCGAACCCCCTTGCTTCCGGGCTCTGCGCCCTCTGTCTTCTCTTTGTCCTCTTCTCGCCTACTGGTACAGGAAGACTATTTCCACCCGGTGGTTGCTGGCGCGGCCGGCGGCGCTGCGGCCGTCGGCGATGGGCTCGGCGCCACCCTGCCCGCTGGCCATCATGCGCCGGACATCGACACCACGGGTGACCAGGGCGTTGAACACCGACTGGGCACGGGCGCCTGACATCGCAAGCAGGGAGGATTGAGAGCCCCCCTTGCTGTCGGTGTGCCCAACCACCTGCACCGGAAAGTCCTGGTAGTCCTTCTTCTTGATGAGGTCGGCGATCGGATTCAGCACGGAATCCCTGCCCGGTGCGAGCACGGTTTGCTTCTTCGTGAACAGCGTATCGGCCGGCACGGTGATGATGATGCGCTGGAGCGATCCGCGCACGTCGCGCCGGGTGGTGACGCCCGGGATTCTGCTCGCCTCGGCGAAGAGGCCATCCGCCTTCTTGCGACCTTCCTCGGCCTGCGAGTCGCGGGCGTAGCTCGGCTTTGCCGCCGCGGCGGCGTCGTCGGCCGTCTTTTTGGCGATTGCGGCGCTGGACTGGGCTTGTTGCATCTGCCCTGCCTGCATCTCGGCCTGGGCCTTGGCGAGGATCTGTGCCGCCGACTTGTAGAGCTCGGGCGCATACTTTGCCGCGTTCACCGTCTCGGCGGTCTTGACCGCAAGCTCCGCATCCGAAACCTTGTCCGCGGTCTCAGCACGCAGCTTTTCCTGGCCCAGCTTTTCTTCGTTGGCCTTCTTGTCGGCTGCCATCTGGGCTTCCAGGGCCTTCATCTCCTCGTCCTTGTGGACGGTCTTTTGGAGAAGGCCGATCTTTTCGTTTGTATCGTCGAGGTCTTTCTGGACCTTCTCGTGCTCTTCCGCCGTCGCGGAGAGCGCGTCCTCGGCCTCGGCGATGCGGGCATTGGACTTGTCCTGGTCGGACAGGGCCAAGGCGTGCCGGTAGTAGATCTGCCCCAGCAGCGCGTTGTTGACCGACTCGTTCAGATCGTTGCTGTGCCACTTGTCGGTGGCGGCGCCGAACGCCTTGTCGGCCTTCTTGCACAGATCGGGCGCCTTCTTGCGGGCTGCCGGCATTTCCGGATCCGCGCGCAATTTCTCGAGGGCGTCGAGCTCGCGCGGCTTGGGCGGCGTCGCACAGCCTACCGAAAGCAGGGAGGCCACGAAGACAAACAAAAACGAAGCTCGGAATGTTTGGGTCATTGCGGATCTCCCCATGACAGCGGTTTTCATACCTTGCCCTCCAGCCGCGCCTTCTGAATCTTGGCGTTTTCAAGGGCCTTCTTGGTGCGCGCCAATTGACCGCGCGCCCGCTTCACTTCGTCCTCCTTGGCGGCGGCCTGGGCCGACAGCTTGGCGGCCGTCAGCCTCTGGCGCACCATATTGGCCTGGGCTTCGCACCGATCGAGGATGATGCGGACCTCGTCGTACTTCTCCTGGGAACGCAGGGTCCAACTGTTGTCCAGCCATGAACGCATCATCATGATGTCGCTGGATACGGCCTTCTGGTCGTCCTGCCGTTCGAGATCGTTGGTGGTTTGCTTGAGGTAGTCGATCTGCCGCTGCAAATCGTCGGCCTCTCCGGCGCGTGCCAGGACCGGCACGGCGAGAAAGGCCAGGAACAGGAATATGGTCGCGTATCTAGTCATGTTTCCCTCGCCTGGTTGGACTGCGGGGCTATGTTCACGGGTAGATGCTTGCCTCGTCAACCTGAAAAAGCCGGCGCGGTGCGGATCCTGATTGACTCCCATTGACCCCTTGACTCGGACACCGCCCTCACGGCATACCTTTCCCTCCTCGCAAGGGGAAATGGTGGGCGTAGCTCAATGGTAGAGCATCGGATTGTGGATCCGAGGGTTGGGGGTTCGATACCCCTCGCTCACCCTAGAAAATGACCGTTCCCAGGCAGCGCTAACGTGTCCAGCTTCTTCGGACTGACCCTCCCCGACGGGGTCGACACCCGGCTGCGCATGGGGGCGCCTGTGCTGCCGCTCGACGGGATACCTGGCGCGAGTGGCTGCGAGCCCGGGCGTCAGGTGAAACTGATGGATCTCCACGGCGAGCTCGTCGCCTGCGGCATTGCGGATCCGGAAAACGGAGTCATCCAGATCATGGCCTTGGAGTCCGTGCGCAGTTTCGACGCCAACTTTTTCGCGGAGCGCCTGACCCGCAGCCTGGGCTTGCGGCGTGCGCTTGGCTTCACGGATGTCGAAGCCACCCATCGACTGGTCAATGCCGAGGGCGACGGACTACCCGGATTCTCCGTCGACCGCTTCGGCGACTACGCCGTGATCTGCGCGCCCAGCCGACCGCTGCTGCCCTACGCGCGCCTTCTGGCCGAAGCGACGCTGGCGGCGGAAACCGGGCCGCGCCTGCGCGGAGCCGTCATCAAGGTACGCGGCAAGGATCCCCAGGATCGCTCGCACAAGGACGAGATCCTTGGCGAAGCACCGCCGGAAAAGTACGTGGTCCACGAGCTCGGCGTGCCCTATGAGGTTCACCTGCTCGGATCGCTGAATGTCGGGTTGTTTCCCGACATGCGCGAACAGCGACGGCAAATCGGACGCTTCGTGGCCGGCCGCCGTGTGCTCAACACCTTCGCCTATACCGGAGCGCTGTCCATCGCCGCCGCGCGGGCTGGCGCGGGCAGCGTCACCAGCGTGGATCTGTCGTCGGGCGTGCTGGCCTGGGCGCGCGAGAATTTTCGCCTTTCCGGTTTCGCTGCCGACGATGCGCGGTTTCGTTTCGAGGTATCCGACGTCAAACGCTTCATGCAGAAGGAAGTCGAGCGCGGCAACCTCTACGATACCATCTTGCTCGATCCACCCACGGTATCGGCTGCGCGCGCCTCGCAATGGTCGATGAAACGCGACTACCCACAACTCCTCGCCCTGGCGACCAAGCTCTTGCCGCCAGCGGGCGGCATCTTGTGGGTATCGGCCAATACCCGGCGCGGTCCCTCCGTGCTCCGCCACATCGAAGAAGGCATCCGTCTCTCCGGCCGCCACGGCGCCGTGCTGGAGGTGGGTGGCCTGCCATCCGATTTTCCCACTCCACCCGGCTGGCCCGAGTCGCGCTATCTGGAAATCTGCCAAGTCTTCGTCACAAGCGGGTAACATGCGTCTCGGGATGAACCGCATCCTGGTCATCACGTTTGCCGCCCTGGCCTGTAGCAAGGCATCCCTTCCCGTGCGCGACGCGGGGGCCGAGCAAGGGTCGTCCGACACGGCGTCGCCCGTGGGCGACGCGCAGATCCCGCTCGCCGTCGACTTTTCCGTCGAGAACTGTCCCGCCTTCGATGCCCAGGCGTTCACCTGCACGGGCAAGGCTCCCCTGTCGGTTCGCTTCGTGCCCCTGGCAACGACCACGGTAACCCAATATCTTTGGGATTTTGGCGGCGCCAGCTCCAGTGAGCTCGCGCCTGGCCACGCCTACGCCACGCCTGGCGTCTACTCGGTCAGGGTGGTGGCCACCGGCGCAAGCGGTGGCGTGGTGACGAAGATTCACACTGGGCTCATCGTCGTGCAGCCCAACGCTATTGGCGATCCCTGCGATTCGAGTCCGCAGTGCGACCAGGGTATGTTCTGCCTATGTCCGACCAGCGTACCGTGCGACAGCGGCCCCACGCACGGACTGTGCGCGGCCGCATGTCAGTCCGGCATCTGCAACGATACGCAAGTGTGCGCTGGTCTGCTTACAGCCACGCCGCCGACCGGCAAGGCCTCGGCCTGGCAGGCCCGAACGTGTCTGCGCGGATGCGCGAAGGACGCGGATTGCTCGGCTGGACTAAGCTGCCGGACTCTTCCGCCAGGACCATTGGGCAGTGCCTGGATTCATGGCTGCTTCGCCACGCTTCCCGCTGACGTGGGAAATCCTTGCCACGATGATGAAGGCAATCTGCGCAACGACCTGTGCGCCAGCGGTCTGTGCGCTGATCTGGGAGCCAACGGTATGTGCAGCGCGAGCTGCGAGAAGGCCTCGTGTCCGCCCGGCTCGGATTGCGCCTTGTTCGGCGATGGCAGGAAGCTCTGTCTGCGCCCGTGCACGAATTTCGCTTGCGACCAAGATCCCCTGCTCACCTGCGTGATTCCCAACCCTGGTGACCTCGGCTACCAACTCATCAGCTCGAACGCGGCAACGAGCTATTGCGCGCCCAGACCGTGCAACAATGACACCGACTGCAAATCACCCGCCGGATCGTGCGCCTCGGTGACCGGCCCTGGGCACTGCGTGCGCAGGAGCAACTAGCAGCAGCGGCTCGGCCGATCCGGGTTGTCGTACTTGTCGGCCAGCGTTTGGGCCAGGGCCTGGTCCGGCGGCAGGTGAGAACGCGCGGCTGCGGCCTCGCCGGAAAGCTCGCGCAAGAGCGAGCCAAGAACGACCAGGGCCGGGCCTAGCTGCCACCAGCGGCGCCGCTGTTCGGATTCGATGACCGTCCTTTGCAACCACACGGGCGCGGTTTCGCGCAACACCGCCGGTTTTCGCCGCGCGAGCACCAGCACCCATTCGCGCGCCGACACCGCCAAGATGGCCACCACCAGCACAAGAAAGAGCCCGGCCACCACGGCGTCGAGACGGCTGTTGAAGACCAGCGCCTTGGTCGGCGCGATTTTGGCGGCAGGAACGCTGCCAGCCGCGAGATCCGCCGACAGCTTGCCCGCCATGGCCAGGAATCCGATGCGCGGATTGGGATGCACGATCTTCTCGATGCCAGCGGTAAAGGTCACCGTGCCGAGGCAGAGCAAGGGCACCAGAACCACCAGGGACAAGCGCGCCCTGCCTGCCTTGATGAGGATGGTGGCGCCCAGGCAAAGCGCCACGCAGGCCAGCAGTTGGTTGGCGATTCCGAAAAGCGGCCACAATGAATTCACGCCGCCCAGCGGATCCTTGACGCCTGCATAAAGGAAGTAGCCCCAGGCCAACGCGAACAGCAGGCTGGCGCCAATGTTGGCGGGATAGAACTTCGTATCCCCCGCGCGCTTCCAAATCCGACCGCCCAGCTCTTGAATGAGAAAGCGGCCGATGCGCGTGGCTACGTCGACGGTGGTCAAAATGAAGAGCGCCTCGAACATGAGGGCGAAGTGGTACCAGAGCTTCATGGCGGCATCGCCGCCGATGATGGCGCGAAAGATGCTGGCCATACCGATGGCCAACGTGGGAGCGCCGCCGGTACGGGCCAGCACGCTCTTCTCGCCGATGGCGGCGGCCAGGGCATTGATCTGGTCGGCCCCGACGGGGAATCCCCACGCCGACACGGCCTGAGCCACTGCGCCCGGCGTGCTGCCTACCAAGCCGGCTGGCGCGTTCACGGCGAAATACACGCCCGGATCCAGAACACACGCGGCGATCATGGCCATGATAGCAACGAAGCTCTCCAGGCACATGGCCCCGTAGCCGATGTGGCGAATGGTGTGCTCGCGGGTCACCATCTTGGGCGTGGTGCCGCTCGACACCAGCGAATGAAATCCGCTGATGGCGCCGCAAGCGATGGTGATGAAACAGAAGGGAAACAGGCTGCCCGCGACCACGGGCCGCATGCCGCCGGCGAAGCTGCCTGGATGGGTCAGCCACGGCATCTTGATGGGTGGCAGGACCAGTACGATTCCCACCGCCAGCAGAATCACCACGCCGATCTTCAGGAAGGTGACGAGGTAATCGCGCGGCGCCAGCAACAACCAAACAGGCAACACGCTCGCGGCGAAACCATAGACAATGAGACAGATAGCCAGCTTCTCTTTGCTGAAGGTGAACATGGGCGCCAAGGTCGGATGGTGGTTCACCGCGAAACCGGCCAGCAGCGAGCCAGCCAGGAACACCACGCCGATGGCGGTCATCTCCATCACCTTGCCCACGCGCAGGTAGCGCAGGTACAGGCCCATGATCATGGCCAGCGGCATGGTCATGGCCGTGGTCACCAAGCCCCACGGGCTTTCCGCCAAGGCGTTGTCCACGACCAGTCCCAGGCTGGCGACCAGAATCACCAGGATTCCGAGAATGGCGAACACAGCGATGGTGCCGGCCAGGCTGCCGACCTCCTCGCGCACCATCTCGGCCAGGGATTTGCCGTCGCGGCGGACCGAGGCGAACAGAATGACGAAGTCCTGCACGGCACCGCCCAGGAGCGCGCCGATGAGAATCCACAGCGTGCCTGGCAAGTAGCCGAACTGCGCGGCCAGCACCGGCCCTACGAGAGGCCCCGGTCCGCTGATGGAGGCGAAGTGATGGCCAAACAGAACGAACTTGTTGGTCTTGACGAAATCGCGACCGTCGTCGTGAACCTCGGCGGGCGGGGCGCGCAGATCGTCGAGCATCAGCACCTTGGCCGCGATCCACTTGGAATAGAAACGAATGCCGATGGCATAGGTGCATACGGCGGCGACGATCACCCAGGCGGCATTGAGCGGTTCGCCTCGGCGAAGCGCGATCACGGCATAGGCGGCCGCACCGAGCAGCGAGACCAAGATCCAAAGGACGATGCGCGCGAAGTTCTTCATGCGAAAAGCGAGATCATCGGCGGCCTGCCATCACGTCTTGCCGGGGCCCGGCGAGGTGCTTCCGGCCCCGATGGCCTTTTGCACCGCCTGCGCCAGATCCTCGGAGTCGAAGGGTTTTTGCAGGAAATGCTCGGCCACGACGGGGTGTTTGCGACTGGCCAGGGTCGACCTGTCGTAGCCGGACATGTACAACACTGCCAGCCCCGGCCTGATGGCGTGCACGCGCTCGCTGAGCTCCTTCCCGCTCATTTCCGGCATGACGACGTCGGTGATCAGAAGATCCACTGGCCGGGAGAGATCCTGCACAACCTCGATGCAGCGCTGGCCACTCTCTACGGCAAGCACGCCATACCCCATGCCGCGCAGGGTGTTTTCGATGGATCTTCGCACCATCGCGTTGTCCTCGACCAGAAGCAGGGTGGCTTCGGGGTGCGTGGGGGCGCGACGGGAATCAGCGACGTGGGTGGCGGGCGAACGCTCAGACTCCGTTCCGGGCAAACCGACGCTTGGCAAATAGATGGAGAAGGTCGAGCCCTTGCCGGGGCGCGATTCGGCGTCGATGACTCCTCCGTGTTGACGAACGATGGCGGACACGGCCGCCAGGCCTAGGCCAACCCCGCACCCGGGGACCTTGGTGGACACGAAAGGCTCGAAAGCATGTTCGAGCAGCGACGGCTCCATGCCGCGACCGCTGTCGCGCACGCGCAGCCTCACCCAGCGGCCCGCGGGCAGCCCCCCATCCGCGCCTTCGATCATGTCGATGAAGATCTCCAGCTTGCCGCCGGCGGGCATGGCGTCTTGAGCGTTGAGCGCAAGGTGCAACAGGGCTTGCTCGATCTGCTTGCGGTTCAAGCGCACGCTGTCGACGACGGCGTCGAGGCGGTCCTCGATGACAATCTCCTCGCGCAAGGCCGCGCGCACGGCTGGTAGGCAAGCGCGCACGACCTGGCCCACGTCGGCGGGCTCGATGGCGAACTTGCGCCTGGGATCGATGGTCATCAGCCGCTGCGCAAAACTGCGCGCTGCCTCGGTCGCCTGGCGAATGCCCTGCAAACGCTGAAGCAGGTGGTCGCCACAAGCGTTCTCCTCTTCGAGCAAGAGAGCGTTGCCGAGAACTGGGGCCAAGAGGCTGTTGAAATCGTGGGCGATGCGCGTGGCGATGGCCGCGGCGGGGTCCACGCCCATGGCGCTCCTCGTCGCTGACTCGGCCGTGAGTCTTGCCGTGGGCCACACCAAGTGCAGGAACAAGCGATCCTCGCGCTCGCTCGGCAAGACCAAGCTCGGCAAGACCAAGATCGTTCGCCGAAACGTCCTGGCCGCGCCCGTGCTATCGCGCAAGGTCCAGGTGCGCACTGGGGAAAACTCGCTCGTCGCGCCGAACGCGCTCGGCGCCGAATCGGGCGAGTCGCCAGGAAAGAGCTGGCCCAGGGACTTCCCCAAGGCCTCGGCGGTTGCAACGCCGAGCACTCTCTCGGCGGCCTGGCTCCACGCGCGAACCACGCCTTCCCCATCGCAGACAAAATGCGCGACCAGGCCCGGCCACGCCGACCCCGGCGCAGTGTCGCGCAGGGGATCCTCGCTGTCTCCTCGGAGCGGATTCACGCGAGGGCAAGAATAGCATCGCCAGATGGCTTCATCATCACATACCGTGGACAAACCAGGTCCCGACGCCGTAGCCTTCCCGTCATCGTGAGCTCCACCTTCGACGTTGCGGTCCTTGGCGCTGGTGTCAGCGGGCTTAGCGCCGCACACCACTGCGCGCGGGCCGGTTTGCGTTGCCTCGTGCTTGAGGAGAGCGCCCAGCCCGGCGGTTGCATCCACACGGTGCGAACCGCGGATGGTTATTGGCATGAGCTCGGGACGCACACGCTCTACAATTCCTACGGATCGCTGCTCGACATCATGGTCGCGTTGGGACTCGATGCAGCCATCGAGCACCGCAAGAAAGCGCCCTACCGGCTTTTCGTCGATGGCAAGGTACGCACCATTCCCTCCCAACTTGCCATGGGCGAATTGTTCGCCTCAGCCTGGCGGGCCTTCACCGAGAAGAAGGCCGGCCGCTCGGTCGGAGACTACTACGGCCATCTGGTCGGCAAGCGCAACTGGCAGCGCGTTTTCGCTCCACTGCTCTCCTCCGTGCCTTGCCAGCGCGCCGACGATTTTCCGGCCGAGATCCTGTTCAAGCGCCGTCCCCGCCGCAAGAATTTTCCACGCACCTTCACCTTGAAGCAGGGCATTTCCACCCTGGTCGACAAGCTGGCCGACGACGACCGTGTTACTTTGCGTGTGAACGCGAGCGCGCGCAACCTGACGCGTACCGAGCAGGGCCACGCCATCACGACGGGGGATGGAAATACCGTGGTGGTCCGCAATCTGATCCTCGCGCTGCCGCCAGACGTGGCCGCCCGCCTGCTCGCGCCCCTGCTGCCAGCGGCGGCCGCTGCGTTGGCGCGGGTCCATACCGCCGCCATCGTTTCGACCGGCGTGGTGTTTGCGAAAAAGGATCTGGCATTCCCTCGCCTCGCCGGGCTGGTTCCCATCGAGGATGTCTTCTTTTCTGCGGTCAGCCGCGACGTCGTCCCCGACGACCGTTTCCGTGCTCTTGCCTTCCATTTTCGAACCGGGTTCACCCTCGACGAGCGGCTGGACCGCATCGCCAAGGTCACCGGCGCAAGTCGCAGCACCTTCGTTCACGTCTCTGAACACGCGTCCTCCCTGCCGTCCCCCGGACTTGGACACGCGGACATCGTGCGCGACATCGATCAGGGCATCGCCGGATCGCGCGTGTACGTCGCCGGCAATTTCTTCGGTGGCCTCGCCATCGAGGACTGCGTGCTGCGCGCGACAGCCGAGGCCGGGCGGCTGGTGAGCGAGAACAAATGAGCCATGCATGTGCGCTATTGGGCGCCAGGGGCCAGCGCGGTTACAATGTCCGACGTGCACGCGAGCATCATGGCCTTTCTCGTCCGGGCGGCGCTGGTCACGGTAGCCCCAAGCACGGACGATCATTGTCCGTCCTCGGCCCAGGTCGAGACAGCGCTCGAGACGCACGCTCCTAGGCTGGTGTCGCCGCGCCCGGAGGATTCCGCCGCACTCACCCTGACTCTGTCGCCCACCTTTGCCACGGGCGAAATGGGTATTTCCCTCGTCGACAAGGCCGGACTGGTGCGACTCTATCGCGTGCTACCGCCGCCGCCTGGCGATCGGGCTCGCGACTGCGCCGCGCTTGCGGACACGGTGGCGTTCATCGTCGATCGCTATTTCGAGGAAGTCGAGCTGCCCAATTTGCCGGAGCGCAAGCCTCCCCCAGCGCCCCCGCCCCCCCCACCTTCTTCCCCGCCACCGCCGCCCGCCAACCCGAAGCTGCCGCTGCCCCAACCAGTGACACCGGAATTCGCCCTGTCGGCGACCGGGGGCAGACGCATCCCAGGCGGCATTACGGAGCTGGGCGGGACCGAGCTCAAGCTGACCGGAGGGGCGGCCGTGTCCCACCTGGAGCTGGCAGGCGGGCATCCGTGGATAGACATCTCAGCCGGTCTCGTTGGCATCGCCGCGAACCGGAGGTGGGACTCAGGCAACGCCGCAGGCAACGCAACTTCGGTGCGCTCGGGGGTCGATCTCGCCCTCCTCCTCGGCTGGCCCGTCGGGAACAGCTGGCTTTACGCAGGGCCCCAGGCCTCCCTCGAAATGATTTGGCTAGATTGGCGGGATGCGGATCCCAATGACCCGGTCAGGCGGGAAATCCGATTTCTCGGGGCGGCGGGATTGCGGACCAGCTATCAATACGTCTGGCGGCAGCATTTCTTCGCACGGGCCGATGTGGCCGGATGCATTGCCATTTTGCAGCAAAAGATCGTGGCGTCCAGCGACGAAAACAGGGCGCTCTTCGAGGCTCCACCCGCGTACCTAACCTTGGCCTTTGGCGTTGGCATTTGGTTCTGATGTGAAATGATGAAGCGAGGGCCACTCTGGCTCTAATAGTTCAAAGGCAAACATGGGACAGAATCAGCGGACCCAGGCACCTCGGACAACGCCATCATCACTCGCCGACGCCGAGCTCGTGGCGTCCTGTCGTGCTGGGGACGTGACCGCTTGGCGGAGCCTTTACGACCGATACGCGCCACTTGTTTACCGCTTCGCCTCCGCCCTCGGTGTCCCAACTGATGAACGGGAAGATGCCGCGCAGGACATTTTCATCGCCGTCTACCGAAGCCTGAAGCACTTCCGCGGCGAGGCCCAGCTTTCCACGTGGATCTACCGAATCGCAGCTCGCCATGCGATTCGCCTCGGTCGACGGCGAAGGACACGTGAGACCATGCGTCTGACGATGTTGAAAGAGAAACCGACCGTTCTTGTCGATCCCTCAGAGCGCTCGACGCAAATCGCGACCCTCGATCGCATGCTGGCCAAGCTGCCCCCAAAAAAGCGGGCCGTCTTGGTCCTGTTTGAGATTGAAGGCCTCTCGGCCAAGGAGATCTCGGACGTTGTTGGTTGCCCGGAGAACACCGTGTGGTCGCGGCTGCATCACGCTCGCTCCGAAATGGTGAAGGCGGCAAGGAGGATGGTGCCATGAAGTGGCTCGAAGAACCGCATGATGAAGCAGAACGCCTGATTCGCGAGGGCTTGGACGAAGCCGCCACGCGGACCGGCGATGAGATCACCCACCGCAGAGTGTGGGCCAATGTTTCCGAAGCCATGGAAGGGCCGCAACCCCGTTCCTATGGTCGCCTCGTGTTCGCGGGCGCCGCTGGCGTCTTGCTGGTTGCCGCCGGCTTGGTTGCCTATCCCCACGTGCGGAGCCTCTGGCACGGGCATGCCAGCCCATCAGATGAAGTGGCCAGGGGCGCCCCCACCAACTCGGCTCCGCTCTCCCCGCAGGAAATCGTGGCGAAATCGGACAGCGAAACGACCCCTCCCGCCCAGGCTGAGATCATCGAAGCCGAGCGGGTGCCAGGTCACGTCGTCAGCACCCGGAAGGGCGAACGCGCGCGCGTGGCCCTCGGCGGCGGTGCCGTGGCCGACCTGGCAGAGAATTCGGCCATCACCTGGGATGACCAACACCGGCCCGCGATTGAAAAGGGAAGTGCGAGCTTGGCCGTGCCCCACCAGCCACCGGGCTGGCGCTTTTCGGTTACGGCCGGCCCCTACGTGGTTACTGTGGTGGGCACCAAGTTCGAGGTTCGAGTTGTGAACCGCTCGGTCGGCGTCGAAGTGACCGAGGGTGTGGTCGAGGTTTGGCGAGGTTCTCGCTCTACCCGACTGGTGGCAGGCGACTCATGGCACGGCCCGCTCTACCCGGAGGAGGCTCAGTCGAGCCCGACCGCCGCGGCGCCGTCCGAAAAGCCTCAACCGCTGCCCGCCGGCAGACCGACGATGCCAACCAGCCGTGGCTTGCAAGAGGCGGCGGCCGCCTTGCAATCCGGGGACACGAACAAGGCGGTGGATATCCTCACGCGCGCCGCCCAGGGCAGCGGCCCGGCCGCGGAGAATGCGGCCTATGAGCTTGCTCGGGTTACGCGCTACAATCTCAACCGCCCGCGCCAGGCGGTTGCACTATGGGACAAATATCGCACCCGATTCCCGGCTGGACTTTTGCGCACGGAAACCGATCTGTCGATCGTCGACACGCTTTCGCAGATGGGCGACGTTCGCGCGGCGTTGGCCGAGGCCGATGCCTTCATCGCCCGGCATCCGACCAGCGAGCGACGCCTCGACGTACAAAGGTTGGCGGAACGCCTTCGCACCGCGGAGACCGTTTCCAATCCAAGGTGAACAGCATGCTCCCGCGCGCCGCTGTCCTCGGCTTCGCGCTTGCCGTTGCAGGATGCACCCATACGCTTGTTCTGGACGACGTGCATGACAGTGGTTCTTCGGACCCGGACGCTGTGGCTTTCAAGGACGCTGCCTGGTTTGGGTGGCCTGATGGCTATTGCGATCAGGGGTACCGTCAACTGACCTATACGCAACGATCGGCGCAGGTCGTGATCCTCTTGGACCGGTCCACTGCCATGCAGTCCGACTTCAACGGCGGCATGACAAGGCAGGATGCTGCGCAGAATGCCCTCGTCGCTGCAGTCACGAAATACCAGGCGAGAATCAAGTTCGGCTTCGAGCAGTTCCCGGCAGGTTTCGCGGCGCAATGTCAGCCGGGCACCTGCTGTGCAGGCCAAGTATACCCCCAGCCCTCCACCAACAACGGGCAGGAGATGGCGGACAGCATCCAGTGCAGCTACTACCCACACGGCCCATCTTGCCAACCCACTGGCTCGGACTCGCCATCCTACGATGCGCTCGCGAGGGTATACGACGACTACTTCGAGGCTTCTTCTTCTACCAATGGAGCTCCTTCTTCTACCAATGGAGATCGTTACGTCCTGCTGGTAACGTCGTCGGAGCCATCCTGCGCGGCTGAGGACCATAACGTGTGCGCCGACGCGATCACAGCCGCGACCGCTCTGGGCAATGCCTCGGTACGCATCATCGTGCTCAGCCTGGCCACTGCGGGGCAGTGCCTACACAAGATCAGCGTGACCCCCTCGCAATTGGCTCAGCCCCCGAGCACGCAGTCGCTCTACACCCCAAACACCGTCGAGGATCTCGCCAACAATCTCGACGAATTCTTCTCGGCTGTTGCAAGAGCGGCTTGCACCATGGTCTCCCAAACCGTCCCTCCCAGTTGGGCTGATCTCTCGGTTTCGATGGGGGACAGATACCCGGTTCAGCCGGCCGATGGTAACAATCAGAATGGAGGGTGGTCTGCCAATCCCGAGCGCACCAGCATCACGCTTTCGGGACAGGACTGCGACAATTGGGTAGGCTCCCAGACGGGTCAGCTCGCCGTGCAGTATACCTGTTCGCTCTGCGGCGGCCCGAACGCCTGCCCGCCGCCGCCGCACTCCCCGTAGCCCTACCAAGCGTCGATGACGCTGATGGCGGGAATGGACGACGTGAGCGGAACCGTGTCGATGCCCCGCGCGCCCATCACGGCCAGCTCGTAGCGGATCTGCGCCAGCGGCAACTTGGTGCCGGCCGTGTCCACCTCGATGCTGTATTCCGTGTACGACTTGCCGCTGATGCGGCTGGGCTCGTCCGCGAACAGGTTGTTGCGCACCAGGTACGCCTCGACTTCGGCGGCGTTCGAGACCGGAACATTGAATAGCAGCAGCACCTTGTTCTCGGCGTTGATGGCGCCGTACAGATTGATGAGGAACATGCGTAGAAGCTCGTACTTGCGCTTGTCGTCGCGAATCTTGGGGTTCACCCAGATCGAGGTGCCCGATTCCATGACCTCGTCGATGATGCGCAGGCCGTAGTTCTTGATGGCGCTGCCGCTCTGGGTGATTTCCAGGCCCAGATCGGCGCCACCGTTCTTCACCTTGGCTTCAGTCTTGCCCCAGGTTTCGTAGATGACGATACCGGCCTCGATCTTCGGCGGCGTCGAGTACTTCTGCACCGAGAACTTGCCGAACGCCTTGTCCACGTCAGCGTCCTTCAGACGACCTCGGATCCATTCCAGCGCCAGGTACGGCATCTCGGCCACCGCCGTAATGAGCGGCTTGCGGCCCGCCAGATCCTTGAAGAATTCGAGCGCGTTCGGGAAATCCCTGTCCGGCTTCACGATGCCCACCAGGCGCACGCTGCCGCGTTTGAGCGACATCACCCGGCGCAGCTCGATGTCCCGGCCGTATTCGTACTTGAGCTCGAGGACGCGCTCGCGAATCCAGTCGTCGCCCGCGATGGCCACGTCCAGCTCGCCGATGCCGAGCTGGGTGGCGAACTCCTGCGGCCGGCCATCCCACCCGTAGAGGAAGTTGACCGTCGAAAATTTGCTCGGCCCACCCGACTGGTAGCCCGAAGTACGAAAACCGGACTGTTCGAGTAGCTGAACGAGATTGCCGCCGCGGTTGGGATCGGCCAGCGACCCCGCGGGCATGCCTATGCGAAGAACGTCGTCATTCATGAGTCCCTCATCCTGCCTAACAAACCCCGGCCTGTCACCCCATCCTATGAAAGAACCTTGAAAAGGTTCTTTCAATCTCCCGCGTCGAGTACCGTCGGGCGAAGCCCGTCGGTACTCACGCGACCGGTAAGGGCGGTAGTGACTTTTACGCACTACTGCTAGAGTCACGTCGTGCGTTCCATCATGAGGGCCGTCGTCGCAACCGCCGCGCTGTGGTTCGGGGCTGGCCCGGTCTTCGCGCAAGGCGGGTTTACCCCGCCAGCAGCACCGGCCGCGGCACCTCCGGCGACAGTGCCGATGGCCGTTCCAACCAGTCCAGGCGCACCCGCGCCAGCGCCTTGGCCGCAACAGCCGGCGCCAGCACCGACGCTTCCGCCTCCCACGGACGGGGCCGGGGCCCAGCCCAGCTATCCCTATCCACCTGGATATCCGTATTCGCCGGGCTATGCCTATCCGCCCGCATCCGGATATCCCCCCCCCAGTCCGTATGCCCCTGGCTACCCGCCCTACCCACAGACCTACTCTCCCTACGCATCCCCCTACCCCGCGTATCCCCCAGCCTCTGCCCAGCCACCGGTCGCAGGTCTCCCGCCAGCGGCCATCGCCGAATCGCCGCCCTCCCGAATACCGAGCGGCAGGTGGCGAATCGGTGCGGCTCTCGTCTTCATGCCGCAAGGAACGCTGTCGTATAACCTCAAAATTCGCGCTGAGCCCTTTCTTGCCTACTCGGGAAGCTCCGCCGCCACGGCCGGGGTCGTGATGCCCTATCTGCAATTCGATCTGATGCGCTACCTGTACGTCGGCTTCGCAATGCAGTACCTCCCGTCCGTCAAGTGGGACAACGCCGTTTCCGGCTCGACTTCGAACAACAATCTTTTCGGGGGCACAGGACACGAGCTCGACTTCCTTCCGCAGCTGGGGGTGACTGTTCCCGCGGCCCGCCGAATCCGCCTTCTGGCGTTCGCGGCCCCTGGCTACTCGCTCTTGTTCGCTAGCGGCTTGGTCAAGGTCTATGCCGACCCAGGCGTTGCCCATGGCTTCCTCTTCCAGACCGGCTTTGGGATGATCTGTTCCGTGGGCGAGAGTGCCTTCCTCGATTTTCGTGGCGCCTACCAGTGGGGCTTCCAGAACAACAAGGTACAGAGCGCGACCACGGGCGAGTCGGCCGATGTCGAGGTCCATTCCGGCCTCTTCGGCCTGCAAGCCGGCGGCGGCTACTGGTTCTAAAACAACTTGGGCTTGAGGTTGGGCCGCCACACCTCTACGATCTGTCCGTCATGCCGGGCGCCACCGACACGCTGCTACGCGATGGTCTCGCGGTCCTGGCGAAACTCTTGCCCGAGGGCTACTCGGTTGCCCCGTCGGGCCTCAACAAGCGTGGTAGCGAAGTTGGCGAATGGATTGTCGTGCGCGACCCAAAGAAGCGCAAGGTCACCTGTTTGGTGCTGGCCCGGCGCCGGGTCGAGTCGCGCGACCTTGGCGCCATCGCCGCCAGCGCCGCGCGTACGCGCAGCCCGGCGCTGCTGGTGTCGAGCTACCTGTCTCCCATGGTCCGGGAGCGCCTGCGCGGTTTCGGTATCGGCCACTGGGATTTGACGGGCAGCGCCCAGATTGGGCTTGGCGACGTCGACCTGTGCATCGAGCAGGATGGCACCGGCACGGCAGGCGGCGGCGAGCGCTCGGCGCGCTCCTTGTGCGGCGAGATGGCCGGACGGGTGGCGCGCGCCCTGGTCGATGTCGTGCCGCCTTACGCGCTCGGAACCCTCGCTGAAAGGGCCAGCGTCGAGACCAGCTGTGCCTCGCGCGTGGTCGCCTTCCTTGCGGACGCGGGACTTGTGCGCCGCAAACTGCGCGGCAAGATCGAAGCGGTCGACTGGACCGAGCTGCTCAGGCGCTGGTCCCTGGATGCGCCCCTGCAGTCGCGCGGCGAGGCGGCCCGCCATCACAGTCCGCGTGGCATCCCTGATTTTCTGGATCGACTTGGTCAAAGCGGATACCTGCACGCCCTGACTGGCGAGATCGCGTTCGCCAGGCTCGCGGCCAGCACACCCGCCGATATCGCCGTGCTGTACGTTGACGACGTGGCCGAAACCGTTGCTCAGTTCAGGCTGCACCCGGCCGATGGCGTTGCAAACGTCGTCCTCGTCAAGCCGAGCGACCGCAGCGTCTTTCATCGTTCGACGGAGAGCGCCGGCCTTCGCTATGTCTCGCCCAGTCTGATGGCGGCGGATCTCGGCGCCAGCCCTGCCTTCGAATCCGTGCTGTCCTGGATGGCCAAGCACGAATCCGCGTGGCGGCTACCTTCAGACTGACTCAAGAATGTTGCGCCTGGATGGGTCGAGCTACTGTCCAGAGAACTCGTACGCGCCGATGTCGAATCCGGCGCCGACAGGTCGGGGATTGCCGTCGCCGTCGGTCGCGGGCGCGCCCTCGGAGGTTCCGCGATCGATGCAGGGCGAATTGCTCGTCAGGTGCAGGTCGGTCGGGTACGACACAAACCTCGGGTCGGCTGAGATGTTCTTGGCCACGCCTGCGAAGGCGTTGACCTGGGCCGCAGTCAGCGCATCCGTGCTGCCTCGACGGTAGAGGACGGGCGAGTCGGTGGCTGTAGAAATTGGACCGGGATAGAGATCGTTGTTCTCGACGATTCGGACCGACGAGCTCGAGAGCTCGGCCACGGCGACACGCTTGCGACAGTTCCCGGCCGAAACGATGTTGTTGCGCAAGATGCCCTTCACCTCGGCGTTGCCCGTCGACCTGTCGACGGCCACGCCAAAGCTCTGGCAATCGGCGGCGGCGCCCATGGGCTCGATGTCGTTCGAGTTCAAGTCGGGCTCTCCCGGCGACGTCCCCAGCAGGATGTGAACGCCGTAGGATGTCCCGGTGGCGCTGGCGGGGCACTGACTGGCGACAATGCGGTTGTTCTGCAACCGTGCGGGCGCATCGTCCAGTACCACGCCGGTCGAGGCATCGATCCCGCACGCCGCGACGATCAGGTTGCTATCGACCAACGAGGCACCACCAAGTAGGTTCACCGCGATGGTTTGGCGTCCGCTGCCACCTCCGATGCTGTTGCCTACGATAGTCGCGCAGGCTCCGGATTCGCAACGAAGGGTGGCCACATTCGCGCCCTTCACGCCGTTGTCGGGGGAGCCCGCCCCTCCGCACAGGGTGTTCGCCGCGATTGAAGATTTCGCGGGGGACTCTTGGGTGACGTACACCGCCGACGAATCGGTCGTACCATTCACGATCGCGTCCCCAGTGCGACCTCGGATCCCCAGCATCGCGCTCCCCGAGGCACAGGGAGAATTGCACACACCGTTGGCGGTCGCATCGCAGTTGTTGCGCAGGTTCACCGATCCGCCGTTCACGTACACTCCGATGGCGGACGTGCGCCCCTGCCCGCCCCCGATGGCCGATCCCACGATGGTGACCTGGCCGCCGCTTTCCACATCGACGCCGTAGGTGGTGTCGGCGCTGGGCGCGTCGGTGACGAAGATTCCGCTCAACGTAATGTTCACGCCCCCCGTGACCAAGACCGCGGAAATCGGACCAGCCGCCGGCGAGCCACTGGCCGGACTGAAACGCTGAATGGTGAACCCGTTCAGCTCGGTGTGCAGGACCACGCTTTGGTCGAACACCACGCCCTGCTCGGAGGCGGTGAACGCCATGGCCGTGGTGGGCGGCTGGGTGGCTGCACAGTAGGAAAGCGTCGAATCGGCCAACGCGTAGTTGCCCTGGATGCTCCCGCCGCTCGCTATGGCCAATGGCGCGTCCATGGCGTAGGCGTTGTTGTCGTTGCAGGTAGCGCCGCCGGCCACGCACACCCGTCTGGGTGGGCCACCGTCTTGTGCATTGGCCAAGACCACGGCTGCTTCAATCGTCGCAAAAGGCTGGCCCGGAGTGCCGTCGGCGGTGGTGTCGTCGCCGCTGGGAGCCACGACCACGCAGCCTTCGACGCAACCCTCGTCGGTAATGCCGTTGCAATCGTCGTCGAGGCCTTTGCACTGGTCGGTCGCCGCGGGCAATGTCTCGCCCACGCATGGCCCCCAGGTTCCGCCGGTGCAGGTTTGCGAACCCACGTGACAGGCGCCAACGAGCGGGTTGCCGGGCGAGGAACAGCCACGCGTGTCCAGCTCGTTGCAGAGCGGAGGCAGATCGACCATCACGGTGACATCCACTCCAAGGAAGACCTCCGGGCCGAGGTCGGGCAGCATGGGAACGTCGCCCGCCAGATCGACAGAGTCGATGGCCGCATCGATGGGCGCCTCCGGCCCGGCTGCGGAATCCAGCCCTGGTTCGTCGAACCGGCGTGCGTCTCGCGTGTCCCGCAAGGCATCGCGCGTATCGGCCGCCACCGACGTATCCAAGAAGTCTCCGACGTCGTTTGCGAGTTGCGGAACGTCATCCGCACTGTCGCCACCTTGCAAGATCGCGCTATCCCTCGGCACGTCAGCGTGCGACCTTGCGGTGTCCGGCGGAACGGTTGCAACCTCGACAGCATCCGGCAACGTTTCGGCGCCTACGGCAGCGTCGGCTTGGGCTTGAATGTAGGCCGGGTTGCGCTCTTGGCAACCGAACGCGACCAAACCAAGAAGAAGCCCCGTCGTGACCAGGCAAATGCGTTCCGTTTTCAAGCTATTTCTCCTGCACCAGGTTCTCCAATTCTAGCAGTTAGGGCGCAATTCTTGCCGATTCCTTTGTAAAATGAGCAGCCATGCCAAATCTATCTCGCTTGCTCTTGTGCCTGGGCGTCGTGATCTCCGCCGTGCCCCTGGCCAGCGCCCAGACCGAAGTCGTCGGTTCACAGCGCGTGGCCATCGCGCGCCTGGATTTCGAGGGCAAGATCCCCGAGGGCCTGCAAGAGCTCTTCGCCCAGCGCTTGGTGCAGGGTCTGTCTGCCGCGCGCTTCGAGGTTCTGCGTGGCAGCGACGTGCAGCAGACGCTGACGGGGCCGAACCAGGCCCTGTCCACCTGTCAAAACGCAAGCTGCTACCCGGCCGTGGCCGAGCGCCCTGGCCGCCAGCTACCTCATCACGGCCCACGTCGCCGAAAGCAACAAGACCTACACCATGGTCATGGAGATCATCAACGGCCGCACCGGCGGCGTGCTGGCCAGCAATCGCGAGCGCTGCGAGACCTGCGGCGCCGAGGAAGCGGGCGAGAAAATGGGACTTGGCCGCATCCGCCTTGCGCGAGCGCCTGGAAGCCGTGTCGCGCGCGCCGTCCCGCTTCGCAATCCGTTCGCGCCCGGCCGGCGCGGTCGTGGTCATGGATGGCAAACAAGTCGGAGTCACCCCGCTCGAGGCGGAATTGCCGGGCGGTCCGCACCACGTGCAGCTAGTGCTGTCGGGCCACGATTCCCTGTCCCGCACCTTCACCGTGGTCAGCGGCGTGGACGAGGCCATGGATCTAGATCTGGTGGCCATCCCGTCCAAGTTTCCCTATCGCGCAGCGGGATGGGGAAGCCTGGCCGGCGGTGCTGCCCTGCTTATCACGGGCATCGTGACAATGACCTTGGACAACCACCAGATCGCCTGCTCGATCGATCAGCAAGACGTCAACGGCAACTGCCCGTACGTGCGTTCGACAAAATGGTGGGCGGCGACCATGGTCGGCCTGGGCGCGGCGGCTGCGACTGTCGGCGGCGTCTTCCTGTATCTCGCGCCGCACCCGGGAACGACCACCCTGGGCGCCAGCGCGGGCGTCTCCGGATCGTTCTGATAAAGATTTGAGCTACTCCCCCAGACGGGTCTTCACGCGGCCCAGGCGGGCCTTGATGCCCTCGTCGTTCGGTGAAAGCGCTTGCGCGCGCTTGTAGGCGGCCTGCGCCTCGTCGTAGCGCAAGAGCTTGAAAAAGGCATCGCCGACGATCACGTGGTACTTGAACGCCTTGGGCTGCAAGCGAACCGCACGGCGCCCGTAGTCCAGCGCTTCGGTGTAGCGGGCGTTTTCGAACGCCACCTCGGCCAGTCCGGCGACCGCGTTGGGATTGCTGGCGTCCATGCGCACGGCGCGATCGAACGCGACCTGCGCCCGCACCAGGTCGCCGCGGGACAAGGCGCCGGCTCCGTCCGCTGCGGCCTTGGCCGAGGCGGCGCGATCCCGTGGTACGCCGTCGTCCTCGGGCGCTGCGGTTGCGGTCGCCGTCGAGGTCGTGGCGTCGGCCCCGCTCGCGCCCTTCTTCTTGCCCGGTTTGGCGGGCTCTGGAGTGGGAGCCGGCTCGACAGGCGCCGCCACGATCGGGGCAGGCTCGTCCTTGCTGTCGGCCCGTTCGCGCGAGACCGAGTCCTTGGTATCGAGCTCGGCGACGAGTTGATAGTAGCGCCTGGCCTCGTCGCGCTTGCCCGCGTCCCACAGGATCTGGGCCCGCCGCCTGAAATCGTCGGCCAATCGCGCGCTCTGGCGTCCTTCCTTGTCGGTATCGAGCAAGTGCGCCAGCGCCACGCGCGCCTGAGAAAAGCGCCCTGCCGCCGCGGCCGAGAACAGATCGGCAGCTGCACGCGCGGTTTCGTCGACTGGACGCCGTGCCGCTGGCGTGGTGCCGGTCGCGGGTTCGGCTTCGCTGGCCGCGCGCGCCTCGGCGGCGAGACCAAGCTTGGTGCGCAGGTCGGCGTCGCCGGGCAGAAAGCGCAACGCTTCCCCGAAACGCACCGCCGCCAGATCGCCTAGCTTCGCCTCTAGCAAGGAATTGCCCAGGCTGCGGAACTGGTTGCCGTAGAGCCGGCGCAACAGCGCGGCGCCGCCCGAGGACGCGCCCAGCCGCTTGGCCTCGGCCTCGGCCTGCTGGATGTAGAACAGCGCCGAATCGGCCGCGGGCTCGAAGAATTTCTCGGCGCCCGCGGCGACGCCAGCCTTGCGCAGCCAGGGGGCGACGCTTTCTGGCTCGTCGGTCTTGGTGACCTCGACGTAGACCGGTGTGTAGGTGACGATCTCCTTTGGGCGGCGCAAGCCGAAGTACAGCGCCAGGCCGAGGCCGACCACCGCCACCAAGCCCAAACCCAGCGCATAGCGTCGCATGCGCCGCGAGCGCGGCGAAGGCATGCGCTCGGCGAGCTTCTTCTGCCAATCCTCGTCGACGGCGGGCAGCTCCAGATCGTCCCATTCGGTCTGAATGCCCGCCGCGATCTGCGCCTCGCACAGCATGGCCTCCACCACCGCCATGCTCTGCGGCCTTTCGGCGGGATTCTTCTCCAGCATCTGCAGAACCACGGTTTCAAGCTTCTCCGGGATATCCAGCTCGGGCGCGCGCTGGCGCAGCGGCTGCGGCTTGTCCGTGATGTGCTTGGTGATGGTGGTCAGCAGATCCTCGTGCCAGAAAGGGCAGGATCCGGTCAGCATCTCGTACGCCATGGCCCCCAGCGAATAGATGTCGCTGCGATTGTCGTAGCCCTTGCGCCGGATGCGCTCGGGCGACAAGTAGTCGGGCGTACCCACGATGCGATCCTCGCCCGAGGCACCCTCAGGCGGAGGTTCGGCGCTGATGAGGCCGGCAATGCCGAAATCCACCACCTTGACCATGCCGCCGCGGCGACCGCTGGTGGTCAGCATGATGTTGTCGGGCTTGACGTCGAGATGGATGATGCCTTTGTCGTGGGCCGCGCCCAGCGCCTTGCACACCTGGCGCAGAATGGGAATGACGCGTTCGGGTCCCAGGTGTTGATCGACTTCGAGCACACGACGCAGGGACGGGCCGTCGATGAACTCCATGACGTAGAAGACCTGCCCGTCGGGCAGCTCGCCGAAATCGGTGACATCGCAGATGTAGGGGTTGCCGATTTTCGAGGCGGCGCGCGCCTCTTGCCGAAAACGCTCGACGACTGCGGAATCGCGGGCCGAGTTGGCGAGCAGGGTCTTGAGCGCGACCCGCTTTTCCAGATCGATGTGCTCGGCCTGATACACAGCCCCCATGGCCCCGGCCCCAACGCGCGTGACAATGCGGTAGCGCGTCCCGGGGATGATCTCACCCGGCGGCAAAACCAGCTTGCTGCTTTCCGTGGTGGCCCGATTTCGCTTTTCTGATGGTCTTTCCAAGTCCGATTCCATTGTCTGGACCCCGCCGGTTACGGCCGCGGTCGATCCGGATGTTATCACGCTGGGCGAACGAGCGGACCTGTGGCATTTTCAGCGCATGCCCGCCCCGACCAGTCCGCGCAAGAAGTCCCTCATGCCCTCGACGTCGCTCCGCCGACGTTTGCGGGGGCTCGGCCACCCCCTCGATCCCGTGGTCCAGATCGGCAAGCAGGGCGCCACGGAGGCTGTTTTCAAGCAAGTTGACCAGGCCTTGCTCGACCACGAGCTCATCAAGGTCAAGCTCGGCAGCGAGTGCCCCGAGACGCGCTTCGAGTTGGCCGAGCGATTCGGCGCGGAAGCCGGAGTGAATGTCGTGCAGATCCTCGGCCGCACCATTCTGCTGTACAAGCGCCACCCCAAGAAACCGAAGTACGAGAAGGTGGCGGGAGCCCGCGACACGCCTGAAAACAGCCATGGCCACAAGCCCGGCAAAGCACGTCCAGCTCGGAGGACAGGAAAACGATGAAGCTGGACTCTAGCCTGCATGATCGGGTACTCGCCGCCGCCGGGGCGGTTGGGAACCAAATCGACGCCCAGGGCGCGGACATCGCGGTGATTCTTGGCTCAGGCCTGGCCAGCGCCGCCGACCGCTTGACGGATGCCCGTTCGGTGGCCTATGCGGCCCTACCCTGTTTTCCCGAGCCCACGGTGGCGGGCCACCCCGGGCGCATGCTGTGCGGCCGCTGGGGCGACAAGAAGGTGCTGATCTTCTGCGGTCGTGTTCACTCCTACGAAGGCTATCCCGCGTCCGAGATCGCGTTCCCCGTGCGCGTGGCCGCCACACTGGGCGTGCGGACCATGATCGTCACCAACGTCTCGGGCGGTATCGACCCCTCCTACGGCATCGGCGAAATCGTCGCCATTCGCGACCACATCAACCTTACCGGGTCTTCGCCACTGGTCGGCCCGAACGACGAGAGGCTGGGCCCCAGGTTTATCGACATGGGCGAGCCCTACGCCCCTGCCCTGCGTGGTCTGGCGGCATCGGTCGCGCAAGAACGCTTCGGCGCTCCACTGCGCGAGGGCGTGTACGTGGCCATGCCTGGCCCATCCTACGAGACGCCGGCCGAGGTGCGCATGCTACGCATTCTGGGCGCCGATCTGGTCGGCATGTCCACGGTCCACGAGGTCATCGCCGCGCGCCACGCTGGGCTTGCGGTTCTGGGACTGTCGATGGTGGCCAATCCGGCCGCGGGCATCCAAAGCGCGCCGCTGGTTCACGAAGATGTAACCGCCGCTGCGGCGGCTGGGGCGACGCGCATGGGCGAATTGCTCGAAGCGGTGGTAACGCGTCTGCCACTCGATTGACATGGGAACCCTCGAAGGGTTCCCAAACCCTGCGCTTTGGCTCCGCCGGGCAAAGCCCGGCTTCGCCTACGCGAGCGAATTGCTCGAAGCCGTGGTAACGCGTCTGCCACTCGATGCATCTCATGCATAGCTAGAAGATCGAACCAAGGAGACCGTCGTGGAACACAAGCTACCCGAACTACCCTATGCCAAAGGCGCCCTGGCCCCGCACATCTCGGCCGAAACTCTCGAGTACCACTACGGCAAGCATCACGCCACCTACGTCGCGAACCTGAACAAGCTCATTGCGGGCACCGAGTTCGCCGAGCTGTCTCTCGAAGACATCGTCAAGAAGGCATCGGGCGGCATCTTCAACAACGCCGCCCAGGTGTGGAACCATTCCTTCTACTGGAACTGCCTCTCGCCCAAAGGCGGCGGCGAGCCCAGCGGCGCCCTGGCCGATGCCGTCGCGAAGAACTTCACCTCGTTTGCCGCGCTCAAGGAAAAGCTGACCGCCGCCGCCGTCACCCAGTTCGGTTCCGGATGGGCCTGGCTGGTCAAGAATCCCGACGGGTCGCTGGCCGTCGAACAAACCAGCAACGCGGCTACGCCGCTCAAAGACGGCAAGAAGCCCCTGCTCACCGTCGACGTCTGGGAGCACGCCTACTACATCGACTACCGCAACGCCCGCCCAGCCTACCTGGAAGCCTTCTGGAAGCTGGTGAACTGGGACTTCGCGGCGGCGAATTTGAAGTAGTGTAGCGAAAGAGGATCTTCACGACAGAGATGTGGAGCGCGCGGAGGTCGAGTGCATCCGCGGTTGCCCCGCAGAGGCACAACTCAAGCACGAGGGTGACTGATCTCCGATCTTCGCGCTAGCATTGGGCCATGTCCCCCACGCCACTCGATGCCGCCCAGCCCGGCGAGTTCGTCGTCGTGTTCGTCACCGCGCCGGATGCCGACGCGGCAGCCAATCTGGCCAAGACCTTGGTCACCGAGAAGCTGGTGGCCTGCGTGAACATCGTGCCAGGGTTGCGTTCCATTTATGCGTGGGAAGGCAAGGTGTGCGACGAGGTGGAAGTTCTGTGCGTGATGAAGACCAGGCGCGCGCTTTTTGCCGCTGTTCGCGAGCGCGTGCTTGCCTTGCACCCGTATGAGGTCCCGGAAATCATCGCCCTCCCTCTCGTGGAAGGAAGTGCGCCCTACTTGGCCTGGCTGCGCGACGAGACCCGCACGCCGTGAACCATCATTGCCATGCCGACGTGGTCTTGTAGGCTGAGAGGGTGAATTCACCGTCGAAGCAACCAGGACACAAGGCGTCCACCGGGCTGCGCACCATCGCGGGCTACGAGGCCGCCAAGGGTGCCATCGTCTTGCTCGCGGGGCTGGGGCTGCTCCGCTTCATCCATCGCGACGTGCAGGAAGCCGGCGAAGAGTTGGTCCGGCACTTTCACCTCAGCCCGTCTTCGCGCTATCCGCGCATTTTCCTCGAGCTCACGGCCAGGGTGACGGATGGCTGGCTGTGGGCCTTGGCTTTGGGTTCGCTACTGTACGCTTCGCTGCGCTTTGCCGAAGCCTATGGCCTTTGGCGAGGCAAGGCCTGGGCCGAGTGGCTGGCGGCCATCAGCGGTGCGATCTACGTTCCGTTTGAAGTGGTCGAGCTCGCCAAGAAGGTCACCGCGCTGCGAACCGCATCGCTGCTGGTGAACCTGCTGGTCGTCGGCTACATGCTGTCGCTATTGCGGCGCCGGCCACACACCGAAACCGGCGCCACAACGTCCAATCGCTCGGGTTAGCGGATCCTACTTCCCTCGCTTGCCGGCCGAGGGTCCGCAGGTCGTCGGGTCGCGGTACGAGCCGGCCATGGTGGCGCCGCCGTCGAGCATGATCCAGTCGTACTGGATCCAATGACCGGTGGCGTGGAAGTCGGTCTTGATGACCAAGCGGCTGCCGGGTCGACAGACCAGGACGCTGATGTCCTCGGTCCCACTTTCAAATTCCTTGCTCAGCTCGGCGACCTTGCACGCCTTCCAGTCGACGACGAAATCGTGGGGACTCTGGGTCTCGCCCGTGTAGTTGACGACGGAGTAGCGTTTGCCCTGCACTTTGGGCGGCCCGGGCGGTGGCGCAGCGGCATTGGAGGCACAGGTGTAAAGCTGGCCCGGATTCGCGCCACCTGTACACGCGGGCGTCGCCACGCTCTTGTAGGTGCAGCCGCTGGCCCAGCACACGGCCGTATTGCCGGCGAATTTACTGTCGCACTTGGACGGATCGGGGGTCGGCCCGGCGCTGCCCGCCACGTCTCGACCCGGGCAGTCGCCGATGCCCACCGACTGCCAGGCGCTGGCGGCGGGTGCCGCCGGAGCGGGCTTGCGGTTGCGACCACCCGAAGGCGGCGGCGGCGCGGGGGCGGGGGTGGCGGTGCAAGTGAACATCTGACCCGGATTCGCGCCGCCCGTGCACGACCCGGTCGCCACATTCTTGTACGTGCAGCCAGTCGCCCAGCACACTGCCGTGTTGCCGGCGAAATTCGCGCCGCACTTCGAGGGATCCGGACTCGGCCCGCTGCTCCCGGCTACGTCGCGGCCCGGACAGTCCCCGATGCCGACGGCCTGCCAGCCTCCTCCCGCGGGCGGAGGTGGCGGAGGCGGTGGGGGCACGGGCGCGGTCGCGGCACGGGCGCCGCAGGTGTACATCTGACCTGGGTTGGCGCCGCCCGTACACGAGCCAGTCGCCACGTTCTTGTACGTGCAGCCGGTCATCCAGCATACCGCCGTGTTGCCGGCGAAGCTCGCGTTGCACTTGGACGGATCGGGATTCGGCCCGCTGGTGCCCGCCACGTCCCTTCCGGGACAATCGCCAAGGCCCACGGATTGCCAGCCACCACCTGATGGCGTTGGCGTGGGGGCAGTCGCCGCGCAGGTGTACATCTGGCCAGGACTGGCGCCGCCCGTGCATGACGCCGTCGCCACGTTCTTGTAGGTGCAGCCAGTCGCCCAGCACACCGCCGTGTATCCGGCGAAGCTCGCGTCGCACTTGCCAGCCTCCGGCACCGAGCCGCGCGAGCCCGCCACGTCCCTTCCGGGACAATCGCCCACGCCCACGGGCTGCCAGGTTCCGGCACTGGCGGTGCCGACATATAGCAACGCCCCCAAGGCCACAGAAGCAAGAACGTTCAAACGGATTCGGCGAGTAACAGGACCGTGCATCGTCATCCTCCCGGGAAAATTGCCGCCATCTTACCTCAAGCCTGGCCGAAGGTGAGCCCCGAGTGGAATTTCGTCAGGCCCTACTTGCGCCGCCCGTGGGCGCCCAACGCCTGGCGCACAGCCAGGAGCACCGTTTCCTCGTGCTCATGGCCGAGCGCCGACTGCAAGGCTTGCAACGCACGTGCACCGCCAAGATGCCCCAGCGCCGCCGCCGCGGCCACACGCACGGGTACGTACTCGTCCCTTTCGAGGCAGCCAATCAGCGCGGGAGCGCTCGCCGCATCGGCGATGGCCCCCAGCGCTTCCACGGTCTCGCGGCGGGTCTGCACGAAACCCAGGTGCGCGACCAGGGGCGCCACAGCCCGCGCATCCTTGAGATTGCCCAGCGCCGCGAGAATCCGCTTGCACAGAAGCACGTCGCTGCCGCAGGAATCGAGGGCGGCGCCGAGCGCAGGCATTCCCGATCCATCCGACTTCTCGGCCAGAGCCAGGGCAGCGTGGACGTGCAGACCTTCGCTTGCCTCGGTCGTCGGCTTGGCCAAGAGCGCGCGCAAGCGATCCTGCATCTCGCTTGCGCCCAAACGCATGGCCGCCACCGCGGCAAAGGCGCGCACCTCTTCGTCGTCGGCCTTGTCGGCGGCGGCGCGCAGGACGGCCAGCGTCTCTGGCCTGGCCGGCAACGTGGTGACAAGGAGGCCCGCGGCCTCTCGCCGTGCCCCGACGGGGGCGCTCCCCGACAGCGACTCGGCCAAGGCCAGGGCCGCGCTGGCATCGGCAAGGCGTCCACGTTCGATGGCTCGCGCAAGCTCGCCGGTGCCGGCCGCCGCGCCCAGCAACTTCGCTTCGTAGCGTGTTTGTTCCCCGAGCCACCGGTCGAGTTGCTGGCGCAGAAACAGGACGCGATCCGGGCGCTGATCGGCCAAGTCGTGCTGCTCGCGCGGGTCGCCGCGCAGATCGAAGTACGAACAATAGTCTCGGCTCACGTCGCAGATGAGCTTCTCGGAGCCGACCACGACCATGCGCTTGTCCTCGACCTCGGCGAAGGCCGGCGGCAGACGGTCTCCCGGCGCCGGTGGCGTCGCCAGCCAGGGGCCGAGATCGGTGCCACGCATGCGCGCTGGTTGCGGAAGATCGAGCAGGCCGAAAATGGTCGCAGGAATGTCGATGAGCTGGGTCGGCCCGGATACCACGTGGGGGATGAGGCCAGGCGCGACCACGATCAGCGGCACGTGCACCTGCTCCTCGAAAAGCGTTGTGCCATGGTAGCGACCGCCGTGCTCGCCGAATTCCTCGCCGTGATCCGCGGCCAGAATGACGACCGCCCCCGGACGCTGCCGCTCGATCAGCGCCACAACCTTGCCCACCACCCTATCGGCGTAGGCGATCTCGCTGTCGTAGCGATCCACGTCACCGCCCCCGAAATCGAAGCCTTCGTGCCTTTCATACGGCTCGTGGGGCTCGAAAAGGTGCAACCACAGGAAGAGCTTGTCCGGGTGCTCGGCGCGCAGAAAATCCTCGATCTGTCCGATGCGTCCCTCGGCGCCAAGGTACTCGTACTTCACGTACTCGAAGTCGAAATTGCTCGACTCGAAGGCCTTCATCTTGTGGGCGTCGATGTAGAATACCGCGGGCGGAAAGAATGCCGCCGTCTTCCAGCCGTAGCGGCGAAATATCCAGGCCAGGGTCTCGTGCGTCTCCGACGAGGCCAGGCGGGCCAGCGTCGGGTAGTACTTGCCGATCATCACCGAGGCCAGCGAGAACGAGGTGTGCGGCGCTTGCGTGTAGGCGTGCTCGAAGCGCACCCCGCGCGCGGCGAGTGCGTCGATGTTTGGCGTGGTCGGGCGCCTATAGCCGTAGCAGCCAAGGTGGTCGGCCCGCACGGCGTCGACCGTGATGAGCACGATGTCCGCGCCCGGACGATGGGGCCCGCCGGTGAGCGGTGGCAGGCTCTCGGCGAGCGCAACCGTGGTTGTCTGTCCCACGTGCGGCCTCTGCGTGGGCAGAAGCCGCACGAACAAGCTGGCCAGCTGGGTTTTCTCATAGATGAAGTAGCGCAGACCCTGACTGCGCGAAAGGATCGGGCGCTCGAGAAATGCCCCGGCCACGAAAGTCAGCGCTGCGATGGCGGCGAGAGACCATGACCAGCGCTTGCCGAGGAGTCGGCGCCCGAGACCCAGCAGCAATCGAACCGCGAGCACGCAGGCCAAAAGCGAAAAGAGGGTCAGCGATAGGTGAAACCAGTGGTAAAGGCGCGGTAGCACGTTGCGATTCGCCCAGTCGGAGAGGATCGCGGCGACCACCAACGCGAGGCTGGCGACGAGATTCAGTGCCTTCGGCCGGCCAGAGAGAACGCGATGCCCGCCCGTCGGCTCGGCCCGCGCGAGCAACCGCCCCCATAGCGTGACGGCAGTCCAAATCGCGGCGGCACCCACGACAATCAGGATGATCGACAAGAGCCTGTGCGCGGGAATGCGCGCTGCCTGAATCCCATGAAACAGGGCAAAGGCGTCGTACACGACGACCGGCAAGGCCAGCACCAAGGTCACCGCGTGCGCGGCGGACAACCAGCGCGAGTTGGCGGGCTCGCGCTGAAAGGCGAGCGTCCAGCCCACGAACACCAACGCCAGCAACGCGCCGGCGAGCGCCCCCATGCCGCCATCGATGGCAATCAGATGAAATCGATTGACCAGGCCGAGCATGCCCGACGAGGTGAAAAGCGTGGCAAGAGCGTCGAGCACGCCCGCCAGCAGGCCACCCCAAAATCCTGCGAAGATGGCCCGCCGTGCATTGCCCATGACTAGCCAGCCTCCTCGGCCACGGGGCGCGCCGTCTCGAAGCGCTCCTTCACGGCCCGGCGGAGCTCCGCATGTCCCGGGCGCGCGAGCTCGGGATCCTCGGCCAACACCGCGGCCGCTTCCTTGCGCGCCAGCTCGACCAGGCTGACGTAGGTGCCAAGATCCGCGAAGCGCAGCTCAGGCGTTCCGCTCTGTCGCGTGCCCTGCAGATCGCCCACCCCACGTCGACGAAGATCCTCCTCGGCGATGCGGAAACCATCCTGGGTCGAAGCCACGACGCGCAGCCGGTCCAAGGCCTCGGGATCGTCCGACACGGTCAGAAAGTAGCACTGCGCTTGCTCCTGGCCTCGCCCGACCCGGCCGCGCAACTGGTGCAACTGAGCCAAGCCGAAGCGTTCTGCATCCTCGATGACCATGATGCGAGCGCGTGGCAAGTCCACGCCGACCTCGACCACAGTCGTCGACACGAGGACGTCGAGCCGGCCTTCACGAATAGCGTCGATGGCCGAGCGTTGGCGCTCGGACGTGAGGTGGCCGTGCAGGACACCGACGCGCGCAGGATGGAACTCCACCCGCAGCGCTCGCGCCAGAGCCACCGCGGAGGTCGGCGTGCGGCCTGGGCCCTCACCCTCGGCGATAGCGGGACACACGACGAGCCCCTGCCCGCCTTCGGCCACGACCTGCTTCACCGCCGCGTAGGCCCGCGCACGCTCGCCCTCGCCCACGCACACGTGGGAAAGGATCGGCTTTCTTCCCGGCGGCAGGGCGTCGAGCGTGACCAGGTCGAGGTCGCCGTAGAGGGTCAGGGCCAAGGAACGTGGAATAGGTGTGGCTGAAAGCACGAGTAGGTGCGGGACCATGCCGTTTTGTGATCCGGTTTTCCAGCCATTTTCTCCGCCGTCCATGCGGCTCATGCGACGAAACCGAGCCCGCTGGCGGACGCCGAAGCGATGTTGTTCGTCCACGATGGCCAGCGCCAGGCGCGACAAGCGCAACCGGTCTTCGAGCAGGGCGTGGGTTCCCACGATCAGATCAAGGTCGCCCGACGCCGCAGACGCCAGAGCTCGTTTCTGCTCGGCCGCATCGAGGCCCGAATGCAGAAGCCCAGTCCGCAAACCTATGCGCGCGCCCCAGGCGCTCAAGGTGCGGTGGTGCTGTTCAGCGAGCACGGCGGTCGGCGCCATGAAAAGCGTCTGCCCACCCGCGCGCGCGGCGCGAACGCTCGCCGCGAACGCCACCGCGGTTTTGCCGCTGCCCACATCCCCCTGGAGAAGACATTGCATGGGCGTGGGCGCGGCCATGGACTCGAAGATGGCGCCGACCGCGCGCTCCTGCGCGTGCGTAAGCGCGAACTGCAACGCGCCTCGCACGTCAGCCATGATCCGTTTGCCATCCACAACACAGGCAGGCGCGCTCAGTTTCTTCACGCGCTCTCGCTCTTGCGCCAGACCGGATTGCAGCACGAGCAGCTCCTCGAACGCGAACCTGCGCTGGGCCGGCGATGTGCCCGCCTGGAGTTGCGCGAGCTCGTCGTCCGAAATGGTATCCGGCGGCCGGTGCACGAATGCGAGCGCCTGTGCCACGTCGGGCAGGCCGAGCTGAACGCGCGTCGCTTCAGGCAAGAGATCGGGAACCTGATGGCCGGTCGCCAACAGTGCCGCCGTGACGATTTTCTCGACGGTGCGGCCAGGAACCTTTTCGATGATCGGATAGCGTGGCCTGACGCCCACCCTACCCGATTCCACCAGCAACGAGGTCACGTTCCTGGGATGAATCAGCTCGGCTTCACCCTTTTCGGTCCGTCGCAGCTTGCCCGCCAAGGCCACGCGTGCGCCCTTGGCGAAGGTCTTGGCCATACCCTCACTCGGCCGAAACCAGCGCGCGCGCAAGCTGTTGCCGTCCTCTTCGATGTGAACATCGAGCATGCGGCGGAAAAACTTGTGCACGCGAATAACCTTCCCGCGCACCACCACCGAGGTCCCGGTCGCAAGCTCGCCGAGCTCGCCCAGCGGATAGATCCTGCGGTAGTCCTCGTAAGCTCGGGGAAAGAAGAAGATCAGATCGCGCACGCGGGCCAATCCACGCGCGGCCATGCGCTCCGCGGTAACAGGGCCGGCGCCCGGCAACGTCTCCAGCGGGTCGTCGAGTGACACCGCCTACCTATACGTAAATTTGAGCTGGTAGTCGCAGATCGAATAAACGTCACCCTCTTCGATCTTGCGCGCCTCGATGCGCTCGCCGTTGAAATCGATACCGTTGGTCGACCCGAGATCCTTGATGTAGTAGGCGCCAGCGCGCCTGACCACGGCGGCGTGTTTGCGCGAGATGTTTCCATCGCGAATGGGCAGGTCCGAAGATTTGGCCCCGCGCCCGATGATGAATTGATCTTTGTCGACGATGTATTTCTGATTGCCGAAGATGAGGTAGAGCGGCGGCATGGCACCGCTGCCCGGAGTTGGTGGAGGCACGGCCACCGGGGCCGCCGATGGCAACGGCGGCCGGCCAGCGAAGTGAGCTGTCATCCTTGCCGCGGGCAAGGGCGGCGGCATGGCGGGCGGACGCGACGGATCGGAAACATAGAGCCCGGACGGTTGCGCATCCGTATCCGGCCCGGCCAGGTATCCGTTCTGCTCGGCATAGGCCCGCATCGCCTCGTTGACCAGCTCGTCGACCCCGCGGTCCATGCCCTCGGACATCTGCTCGAAGATCTGCCAGATACCGTCGGTGCAGTAGAAATGACGGAGCGTTTTGCGATTCGGATCCATGGACATCGTTGATCCTTGCTCTCCTAGAGCCAGCCCTTAGTCTACTTGCCTTGCAACAATGAAGCGACCCGTTTGGCTTCCGCGCCAACCGTCCCGCCTGATGTGAATCCTTTGATCGTTGCCTTGTCATCCGCAAGTTTCAGCACTGCGGTGGCATCTTCGGGCCCGCCCAGGTGACCCTTGGGATTGGACGGCAAGGGGGCCTCCAGCGCCAGAATCGCGGTCATGCGGGCCAGTGCCGAGGGCGATGCCAAGGCCACCAGGACTTGAGGTTTGGCCTTCGCGCCCAGCTTGGAAATGTCTTTGACCAGGAAATCGACCACGTCCTCCCGCTTAAAAGACAGCTTGCCAGAAAATGCCTGCAGCGCGGGAACAATGGCGTCGGCCTTGCCAACCTCCAGGGCTGCCTCATGGGCGCGGTAGCGAACCAGCTCGTTTTTGTCCTCGGCGATGATGCGCAAAAGCCCCTTTTGTGCCTCGGGACCGCCGATCTTCTCGATCACGCCAAAGGCCTCGCCGCGCAGCTCTTTGTTGGCCTTGGCCTCGCCGGCGATCTTGAGAGCCAGGGGCAGCACCGTCGGAAACCGGGATTGCTGCAGAGCCTTGGCCGCCAAAATCGCCTCCTCGGGCGTCCCCTTTTGCATCTTGGTGGACAAGTAGTCCGTGGCCGTCGGACCGCCGAGCAGGCCGAGGGCCAGCCACATGTCGAGGGGAACATCCTTCCCGGCCGACACGCGCCTGAGCAAAGCGGCCCCGCCCTTGTCGCGCGTTGGCTCGTCGCAGACCTTGACCAAGAGCTCGGCCAAGCCCTTGTAGGGCGACTTGGGGTCGCCGAGTAGCTTGACCAGCATGGGCCCCGAGGCCGGCCCGATGGCCGACAACATCTTGTCCAGAGAATGCCGACCGCCGGTGAAACGCCCCTCCGAGAGAATCCTTCTCGATGGATGTCAGCAAGACGCCATCGATCCGTTTCTGTTCCTCGGGCGGCGCGTATTGGCGCACGCTGAACAGGCCGTCCCTCGCCTCGCGGGCCTTGGGCAATTGCGGGCTGGATAGCCCCTTGATGTGGATCTCCACCAGGGTCTTCAGGATCTCCCAGCGCTCGCCAGCCTCCATGCCGGCCATGATCTCGTCGACCTTCTCGGGCCGCCCCATATCGACCAGCGCGGCCGCGGCCTCGGCGCGCAAGTTGGCCGGCACGTTTCCGCCCCGCAGCGCCGCCTCGATCTTGTCGGGCCCTTTCTGCGTACCCTTCCAGGCCTCGATCCGCTCGGAGGTGGCGCTTTCACAAGCGCAAACGACGCACACCAACAACCCTGCCAGGACGAAGGTTCTCATGGTGACTGGATGTTAGCCACCCGCGGATCGCCGGGTCAAGGCCAACGCGGCTCGCGCGCTAGCCGGGTCATTGGTGATGACGCCACACACCCCTATGTCCGCCAAGGCCCCAATGCCGTGAGGATCATCGACGGTCCACGCGTTTACGCAGTAGCCCTGCCCTCGCCAGCGCGCCACGCTAGCGCGCGTGCACAGGGTGCGTTCGGGATGAACCGCTAGTGGCCGCAGCAGCGGCAGCAAAATATCGGTGCGCAAAGGCCAGGGGCGATGAAAGGGGCGTGGCCGTTCGAAGAGCAGTCCGCAGGCCACGTCGGGTCGAAGCTTGCGCCACAACCAAATCGCGCCTGGACTGAAGGACGAGACAAGCACGCGCTGGCCCGCATCGGCGCGCGCCACGACTTCGGCCACCGCGCTTACCAAGGCTCGGCAGCCACCGGGAAATAGCCCATCGTGCTTGATCTCGATATTGACCAGTGCCATGGGTCCGCACGTCTCCAACGCTTCGGCCAGGGTCGGAATCTCGCCGCCAGGCAGAAGTCGAGCTTCGCGAAGCGCTGAGAGAGCGAGCTCATCGATGCGCTCGGGTCTTCCGACGAGCCTTGTCAAATCGTCGTCGTGAAACACCACAACGTCGCCGGAAGCACAAAGCTGAACGTCAAGCTCGACGCCGTCCGCGCCATCCGCCATGGCGCGCTGGAATGCCGTTAAGGTGTTTTCGGTTTCGTGTGCACTAGCGCCACGGTGGGCGAAAAGCAGCGGGCCCTCGCCCCTCTCTGGGAAAAACGGCCGACGTCTGAGCGATTGGGGCGCCATCGGGTTTCCGGTTTATAGCGCGGGGGAACCTCTCCGCGCTAGACTTCAGCCATGTCGACCAACTTGCCACGCAGGCCCGGCCTGATTGCTTTTCTCGGCCTTGCCGGTTTGCTTGGCTGCGCCCATGGCTTCACCTCGAAATCCGCCGATCTCAGTCCCACCTCGCGGGCCCTGGCAAGCGAGGCCGACACGGTCGCCTCCATCACCAGCGAGGAGGACTTCTTCGAGGCCAAGCTCCTCTATCAGGCGCTGCCCGAAAGCGCCGTCGAGCGCGCCCGTCTGCGTGGCAAGCTCCTCGCCTATCTGCTCGCGCCTATCGCGGCGCTGGACGCCGAACAGTTGCGGCGCGAGCCTTCGCTGCTCGGCGGCGAAGACGACTTCGATCGCTTGCAGGATTCGTTTCGGGACGCGCTGGATCTGTTTCCGCCGAGCGGGTTGTGGGCTGCTGGCGGGCCGCGACTCTCCGACCCCGAACGCCAGCTCTTGAAAAAGGCTGCGAAGCTCATCCTGGCGGCCTATTCTCCACGTGGCAACGAGCTTCCCGTGGCCACGGCTTTGTTCGTGCTCCAATCGGTCGACGGCGCCAATCGCGAATGGGCATCGCGCTTGGATCAGCTCTTCTCGTGGCTCGACTCCGCGGCGCAGCTGGGAGGCGGGCAGCCTGGACCACGCCGACTGGCTTCGACAAGCGAGATCCTTGAAAGCACCGCCGCGGTTTGGCCGGCGCCCGAGGTGGTGGAGCGACTGGCTCGCCTCGCGTTCGCTCGTCAGGACAAGGTGGCTGGGATTTTGCGCCGGCCCATCGGCTCTGGTGAAGGCGCGCGCGGCCTGCTCAGCGAGTTGCTCCTCGACACGGAATCCCTCTCGGCCATGTCGGTGTCCGCAGCAGCCGTCTATTTGCGCTGTGGGCAGCTGGCCAAAGGCAACCAGGTGGCGGAGCATTTCGCGGACAAGCCCGGCGACGACCCGGAATTCCGTCAGCTCACGCTCGCGGCGGCCTCGCGGGGGGCCAAGGCCCCTGACTACCTGGCGCTGGCCAGGCGATTTCTGCCACGCAATGAAATCCTGCACGGAACCTCCACGGATCGCATCGACCCACTCTCGGCCATGGGAGTTTTGCGCGAGGGGCTCGCGGTCTATTCAGGCGACCCCGACCTCTTGCTCTTGGCCTCGCGGGTAGCGCGCATGATCTCGGCGCCCTTGCTGTCGCTGCGCTACCTCGACGAGGCAGTTTCGGCCTCGTCCTCGCACAAGGCCGACCCGGACTTGCTGGCAGATCTGGCCGCCGAGCGTATGGAGCTGGCATTCCTTCGCCTGAAGATGCACATGGATCCGGATCGCATCGCCCAGTCCGAGCGCGAAGCCGATCGCCTGCGCGTCCAGTTCGCCGAAGCCCGCGGTCGCTACGGAGCCGCCCATTTCAAGCTCGACGACGCCGATATCGACTACGTTCTCGCGGGTAGCATGGTCGATGCGGGACAAATCGACAAAGCCACACCCCTGCTATCGCGGGCTCGCCGCAGCGGTGACGGCAGCGTGGACGTCACCCGGCAACTTGCCAACTTGTCCATCAAGCGCGGCGAACCGCAGAAGGCCATCGCGCTCTTGCGCCAGGCCCTGGATTCCCGCGAGCGCAATGCTCCCGCCGAAGACACCATCCCCTACGTCGAGGGGCAGGCCAAGCTGTCATTTGTCCTCGGCAATGCCTACGAGATCGCGGCCAACCCGGAAGACGCGCGCAAGGCGTGGAGCGTTTCCGCGCGCGGCTGGGAGCGGCTGATGCTGGAGCAGATTCGGCGCAAGAATCTCTCCTATTCCGCCGAGGCCACGTTTGAAGTTGGGCGGCTTTACTACTTGCTCGGTCGTCGCGAAGACGGTCTGCGCAAGTTTGACGAAGCCATCGCGCAGGACGAAGATCGCGATCAAAGCTACCTCGATTCCATCGCCTTTCTGGTGCAGCGAGGGGAAAGCGAGGCCGCCTTGGACATCTTCCGCCGCGCCCTCGCCAAGTCCACGCGTGCGGTCTCCGAGTACGTGAAGGTCTACGCCTCGCTATGGATTCTCGACCTCACTCGGCGCAGTGCCAGCGCTCCCGACGCGGGTGCCATGGCCTACCTGCGTACCATCGCCGGGCGAAAAATCCTGCTGCGACCGCCCCGCGCCGCCGCCTGGTATACGGAGCTTGCCCGGTACTCGGTCGGCCAGATCGACTACGCCACCCTGCTCGCCAAGGCCGACTCCAGCGGCAAGCGCGCAGAGGCGTACTTCTACGAGGCCATGCGCCGGCTGTCGAACGGACAGCGCGAGGAAGCGCACGCCCTGTGGAGCAAGGTCGTGGAGACCAGGATGATGTCGTTCTTCGAATTCGAGATGGCCTCGCGCTACCTGCGCACTGGCGCACCGGTGCGCCCAGAGGGGGGTGACAAAGACGAAACGATTTAGATGGGAACCCTAAGAGGGTTCGCTTCGCCCTCGGCACCCGCCGACCCGCCCTGCCACCCCCTCGCTGCGCTCGGCCTCGCCAAACCCTGGCGCTCTGGCGGAGCCGCGAGGGTGAGGGCGAAGCCCGAGGTGGCAGGGTGGCGGGCAGGGAGGTCCCGAGGGCCCGGCTACGCCAACGCGATCATGGGAACCCCTTGGTCCTCCCGCGACGATCTGCAGTCCTGCAATCCGTGAGCAAAGCTCGTGGGCTCGCTACACGGCCAAAATGCGCATCTAGTGTTGACCGTCCCCGCGATCGATGTGCTACATAAAGGGTCAAGCACGGTGCCGTGGCCAAGTGGTAAGGCAAGGGTCTGCAAAACCCTTATTCCCCGGTTCAAATCCGGGCGGCACCTCAACCATAGCCTCCCCTAGATCTACCAAACCGGCGCGTGCGATTCCGTCACGGCGATCACACCGATCTCGCTAGTCATCACGTGATTCGTTCGTGCAGCGAATCAGCGTCGCCGATATACTCCCCTTGGCAGCCATCTCGCAGCCCACCACCATGACCAGCCTGCACGCCGCGCTCATCGTCGACGCCGATCCAAAAGGGCTCGAAGCCTTGACCTACGGATTCCAAGGCGCGGACTGGCGAATCACAGCCTGTCCGACGCCGGAGACGGCGTCGCTGCTGGTCAAGGCCTCGGGCGCTGAGATCGTGGTCATCGTGTCGCGGACGGACCACGACAAGGCGCACACGATCATCCGCCAGATCCGCAGCAAGGAATCATTCCGCACGCTGCCCTTGTTGGTCCTCGGTCCCGAGGAACTGCGCAAGCCGCTCAAGGAAAACGGGGATGTGGACTTGCTGCCGCTGCCGGCCTTCGTGCGCGACGTCCTGACCGCGAGCCAGTTGCTGGTCGAGGCGGGCGCGTCCGCAGCGCAGAAGCCGGGCGAGGAGCCGTCTTTCTCGCTCCCGATCGCGGTGCCAACCACCCTCTCGCATGATCCGAACCCTGTGCGGGTTGGCGCGTTCCGGCCTGCTTCAGCTCGAACGCAAAGGCCGGCACGGCGAGCTTCTCTTCCATGAAGGCGAGCTGACCGCAGCCCAGGTCGTCCATCTTCAGGGCATGGCGGCAGTACAGCACGTCCTCATCTGGAACGATGGCGAGCTGAAATTGCACCTTCGCCCAGTCGTGCGGCGCGGTCAGTTGCACCAGTCCGCTCTGGAATTCCTGGAGGAGCTTGATCGGTTCCAGCGCGATTTCACCTACGCGATGAAGGACATCGGACCACCTGCCACCGTCTATTCGACGAGCGAGGATCGCCTTCAGCATTCGGGCAGCTCCGTACCCGCCGAGGTAACGCCAGTCGTTCGACTGTGCGACGGCCGACGAACGCTTTCGGATATCATCGACGAGAGCCCCTTCCGCGTTCTCGACACCGTGCGGATTGTGGGCCGGCTGGTGGAGCTCGCAATCCTGGTGCGCCACGATCCCAAGCCCGATTCGGACGTAAGACCGGCGCGTCCGCCGCTCGAGGAATTCTGGGAAAACGCGCGCATCGTGGGACCGCCGACTCCACGCCCGGCCCGAGCGCGCGGCGACGGGAGCAAGACTCCGACGCCCCAGCAAGGGACACCGGCCGTACCCGCGACTCGCGGCGAAGCGAACGCGTCCGGCGAAGAGCAGAGTCACCCGCGCAGGAAGACCTTGGAGATCATCACACCCGCGGGCCGCCCGCCCGAGGCCGAGCCAGCGCCCGTCGCTGCGATGCCCGCGCGCTCGTTGTTCTCACCTGTGCCCAATGTCGTGCCAGGGACACAGGCCAGCGGAACCATCGAGCTACGCGAGCGGCGAACGCGGTCCTCCGTGCGCGCGGTGCCCGAGCGTACCTCGGTGGTCGTGGATACCGCGCAGATCGAGATTGCCAATCCACCCGAATCCAGCATCGCATCGAGTCCCGTGCTTCCAAATCCAGCGCCTCAAGGTCCCGTGATCCAAGCACCTATCATTCAAAATCCCATGGCACAAAGTCCCGTCATCCCCACCCCCAGTACCCAGAGTCCTTCGTCGGAATCGTCCGCGCCTAGCTCCGGTGCTCGAATTACCGGCGAAATCCAAGCGACCCCCTCGCGCAAGACGGCCCGGCAAATGCCGGTGCAGGCACGAATGTCGATCCAGTTGGACGCGATGCTTGCCCCCGAGCAGGACCAGGCAAGCGCTTCGATGCCGCAAGCGAGCGCCGCTCCCGCGGTAGAGCCGAGCTCGGCGCGCGTGTCCGGATCACTCAAGGTGGCGCCTTCGGGCAAGGCAACTCGCGATGCCGGCAGGCGGGAGCGTACCTCATCGTCCTTCCAAATCGATCCGTCCCTTACCGCCGAAGCGTCCGCGGGGGACAAGGACAGTCCCGCCGGCCCGAGTGACAGTCGGCCGCCCGCCGCGACGCCAGAGCAAAGACAAAAAAGCGGCAACTTCTCGCCGCTCGAGAAGGACTTCTTCGAGCGCGAGGCCGAGCTTTACAAGGTCGACAACGCCGAATCTTTCGCCGACCTCGATGAACATCGAGGCGAGGCCGGAAACAAGAACGGCCTGAGCAAGAAGCCCGGCCGACCCCACCAGAAGTAGCCCGGACCGACTGCGGAACTCTCCGGAAATTGGACAGTTCTTCAGTGGCCGAGCCGAGGGCTCGGCCGCAGGTGGGGTGAAGTCCGCGAATTCACTTCGCGGACGAGGGGAGGGCAGCGGCCCTCCCCTTAGAAACCTTCGCGTGTCTTTTCTGGCGCTCTTCCGAGGTTGCGCTTGCTGTTCGATCGTCGGGAAAGCGATACCGGAAACCGACTTTTGATGGCGGAATGCCGACGAAAAGGCAGGGTGCAAAGTTGGCTATCGGCGCATTTCGGAGAAAAAATAAGTCTTTGTCCGACTGCGCTAAGCCGTGGAAGCCATTGACGTTTTTGTTTATCACTCAAAAATGTATTGCACATTTCATTTTATGAACATAGAATCTTGGCATTGTTCACGCACATGAAATCCCCTTCGCTCTTCACCGCCCCTGGGAACGCCGCCTTCGGACCACTGGCCGACCAGGCTACACGCGAACCATCCAGCGGCGATGTCATGGATCCTGTGCAGCGCAATCGCGCACGGATTGACGGGCAGCCTGGTCCAGCTGTTGCTTCAGTCCAATCCTGTCAAAAACAACACGTCAGGTACCTGACAAGAATCTTCGCCACCGAAGTCTAAAAGGACAAGAGAGGTAGCCATGAGAACCAAGAAACTTCTTCTGAGCCTGATCAGCGGCGTGCTTTTGATCGGTTCGGCTCGACTGCTTTCCGCAGCTACCGCGACGGCGACCATGCCGATCAATGTGAGCGTGAGCGCCAACTGCACGATCACCACGACCGCGGTGACCTTTGCGACGGCTTACGATCCGGTAGGAACGAACGCGTCTACAAACCTCGACGGCACTGGCAACATCCAGGTCACTTGCACCAAAGGCGCAGGTACCAGCATCGCCCTCAATCTCGGAGCCAACGCAAACGTCAATCAACCTCGCATGAAGGGCCCTGGCGCGGCCGACTTTCTGAACTACATGCTCTATTCGGATACGGGACGAACGGTCCTTTGGAGTGGAGTCACCAAGACGATCGCGGGTGCGCCAAGCAAGGCGGCCCAGAATTTCGCCGTCTACGCCACGATTCCTTCTGCACAGGATGTTTCCGTCGGTAGCTACACCGATACAGTCACGGCCACGCTGAACTACTGAGATTGATCGAGAACCCCCCAACCGCATACGAAGGAGAACGCCCATGATGAACAGAACCTCGAAGATCGTACTCAGCACCTCCGCAATGTTTCTCGCACTCTTTGTCGGTAGGCCCGAGACGGCCCAGGGGGCCAGCGCAACACCGAGCACCATCACCGTTTCGGCAAACGTCGTGAAGGCGTGCACGATAAGCGACGCTGTACTTGCTTTCGGCCAATACGATCCCCTCAACGCCAACGACAATTTGGCAACCGGAACCATCAGTTTCACCTGCACGAATGGCGTAACTGCCACCATCGACCTGGCAGCTGGAGGTCATGCCGCCAGCGGAGCACGCGGGATGGCAAATGGAACAAACATTCTCCCTTACCAGATTTACACAACCAATAGCCGGACTACCGTGTGGGGAACCGCGCTGACAGGGGGAGCAAGTGTGACTGCAGCCGGCACGGGCCAAGCCGCCAGCGTCACCATGTATGGAACCATTCCGCATGGAACGATAACCGCCATCGATGGTAGCTACGGTGACACCCTTCAGGCCACGCTCAACTTCTAGAGCGTGCTCGAAACTTTCGCATTCATCGAACGGGCGTATCCTGACTGGCCATGGGGAAATTCAAGTTTCTGTTCGCTCTGCTGCTCGGCGCATTCCTGGGTCTGAGCAGCAGGGCTGAGGCCAGTTCCTTCACCGTCAACCCTGTCAAGATCTCCTTGTCCGGCAGAGAGCAGAGCGCGTTGCTCAGCCTGCAGAACCAGAGCGACGAGGAACTACGGTTCAAGATCAATCCCCAGGAGTGGAAGCAGAGCCCCAAGGGCGAGATGCAGCTCCAGGACACCAAGGACGTCGTGGTCTACCCCACGCTGCTGACCCTGGGCCCCAAACAGGAGCGCAAGCTGCGCGTCGGCGCGACGGTTCCGCCAGGCGCGAGCGAGAAGAGCTATCGCATCTTCGTGGAGGAGATGCCGCCGCTCAAGTCGCCCAAGGTCGAGAAGTCCGAGGTGCGGGTGCTGACCAAGATGGGCATTCCGGTTTTCATCGAGCCGGCAAAGCCAGCGGTGGCCGGCACGGTGGAGGGCATGGCGGTAGCCAAGGGCGTGCTCGGCTTCACGGTCAAGAATACTGGCAATGTTCACTTCCTCGTGCAATCGGTGCTGGCCAAGGCCATGGATGCTGGTGGCGCGACTCTCTTCGAGAAGAAGTTTGAGGGTTGGTACGTTCTCACAGGCGGAACGCGGGTCTGGGAGGTCGATCTCCCGAAAGATGTCTGCGCCAAGACCAAGGTGTTGTCGATCGAGGTACAGGCCGCAGAGACCAAATTCAACGGCCGCCTCGACATGCCCGCAGCGGGCTGCGGCCCCTGAGCGACCAGGGCGCGGTGCTGGCCTGGTCTTCAAGATGGAGCTGGGGCGTGATCGCTGCGATTGCTACCACGCTCGCCAGACCAGTTTTGGCCCAGCCCAACGGTCCCGCTGATGCTGGTTCCGACCAGTTCGATCGCGAGGCCGATGCGGGTCAGGCCGCGAACCCTCCAACTGCCGACGTAGGCCCAAGGCCGCCTGACGGTTCAGAGACCGGCGTCGAGCCAGACGCACTGGAAGCCGCGGAATCTGGCCGTGCCCAGGTCATCAGTCAGGCCGAGGAAGGGCAGCCGGCTTTTCTCCAGGGCACCGTCAACCAGGTCAACATTGGCGACGTATTGGTAGTCGTGCGCCCCAGAGACGTGCTCGTCAAGGTGGTTGATTTGCAGAGTGGCGGGGTGCACGTGCAGGACGGCAAGCGGGAGAAGCGCGGCGAGGATCTCTTCGTCTCGCTCCGCTCGCTCGCGCCGAAGATCACCTACGTCTTTGACGAGGCGAACCTGAATCTGGCTATCACGGCGGATCCGTCGCTTTTCGGGGCGAGCGTCCTCGATCTGCGGCCTAAGCGGCCCGAAGGGATCATTTACGATACTTCCCCGAGCATGTTCGCCAACTACTCCGTAAGCCTCTACGAGCTGCAGAGTCCGAAGCGATTTCGGCTGGAACGGCTACGGCGAGGCTGGGATCAGCGTGCGCGGACAACTGCTTTATGGCAGCGCCCAACACCTGCCCGATGGAACGTGGGCGCGCATGTTGACCAACCTGACCTTCGATTGGAGGGACAAGCTGACGCGCATCATCGCCGGGGACTCGACCGCAACCAGCGATGTCCTCGGAGGCGGACTGGTGATGGGTGGTTTAAGCGTCACGCGCACATTTGCCCTCGATCCCTATTTCATGATGCTCCCGAGCACCCAGCTTGGCGGTACGGTGTTGACCCCATCCACGGTCGATGTCTACGTCAACGGCCAGCTCGTGCGCCGGGACACGCTTGCGCCTGGCCAGTTCAACTTGCAGAACGTGCCCCTCACATCGGGAAGCGGCGACACGCGCGTCGTAATCCGCGATGCCTTTGGCGGCGAGCGAACCATGTCCAGTCCTTACTACCTGGCGCTCGGCACCTTGGCCAAAGGGTTGTCGGATTTCAGCTACAACCTGGGATTTCAGCGCAATGGCCTTGGTGCCGAAAGCTGGAACTATGGAGCACCCGCCTTCCTGCTTCGCCATCGTTACGGCGTCACGAACTGGCTGACTCTCGGCGGCCGCATCGAGGGGACGGAGCATGTGGCGAGTGGCGGCCCGAGCGCAGCGGCGCGTCTGCCGGTGGGTGAGATCGCGGCGGTGGTGGCAGTCAGCGGCACCAACCGCGCGCGATCGACGGCGGCGAACTCGGGAAATGCTGGGACAGGTACGGAACTCCTCACCTACCCCGCCGGCTCCGGCGTTGCGGCGTTGCTCTCCTATTCCTACGTGGGCCGGCCGCTTAACCTTCAGGTGGGCGTTCGGGTACAGAGCGACCGCTACGTCAACCTCAGCCTGCCGCTGGAAACCGATCGGCAGCGTCTGGATCTGACTGCGACCACGGCCATCGCCTTGGGAAAAGTGGCCTTGATGTCGCTACAGTATGAAGGCGCCGATTGGCGTGACAAAGGCTGGACGAACCGGATCATGCTTCTTGCCAATCGGACCCTCACGCGCAAGCTCTACGCCTTCGTCACCTTGGGCAACACCTTCCAGCGCGGATCTCCGGTCGAGTACGACACCTTTGCCGGCCTTGCCTACTCGTTTGGGGATCGCACCACCGCGAGCGCGACCAGAAGCGACCGTTTCGGCGGCGCCGGCCGTAGCGGGACGAACCACGTGGATATGCAGCACTCGCTACCCATAGGCCCAGGGTACGGATATCGCGTCGTGGCCGAGGCTGGCGACAACGCCGTCGAAGAGGCAACAGCCCAATACCAAGGCGCGCACGGACGCATCGATGCCGACTATCGCCATGACGGCTTGACCGCGACTGACAGAGGCCACGCCACGCTAACCGGCATGGGTGGGATTGTGCTCATCCATCGGGACATCTTCTTCACCCGCCCGATCCAGGACAGCTACGCCCTCATCAACGTGCCGGGCTTGCCTGGCGTTCACGGAATGCTCAGCAACCAGGTCGTCGGAACGACGAATGAGAAGGGCAACCTGCTGCTCCCGAACCTGCTTTCGTACTATGGCAACCGCATCGGAGTGGACGACAAGGATATCCCGATCGAGTACAGCATCGGAGCCACCGAGATGACCATCGCGCCCCCCTATCGCGGCGGTGCCGTAGTGAGTTTCCCCATCCGGCGCGTGCAGAGCGTTTCAGGAATCGTCGTGGTCGAGGAGGGCGGCGGCGCGACCGTACCCGGGTATGGGCAGATCACGGTTCAAGTGGAGGGAAAGTCCGTGGATTCGCCACTCGACGAAGCAGGCAACTTCTACCTGGAAAACGTGCCGCCTGGATCCTATTCAGCCGAGGTTCAATACGCGACCGGAGTGTGCCGGTTTCCGCTTCTGGTTGCGGCTGGTGCCACTGCGCTGGTCAACGTGGGAACAGTACAATGTGTCGTAGCAGGAAAGGAGTCACCATGAGAAGCATGCGCTGGTTGGTATCGCTTGGAGTCTTGGGCGGCTTGCTTCTTCTTGGGGATCGGTCGGCTTCGGCACAGACCTGCACCATCACCACCACGTCGGTTGCCTTCGGAACCTACAATGTATTTTCCACTGCCAACCTCGCTTCAACCGGAAGCGTCACCTACTATTGCCGCCGGAACGCGCAGAACATCACGGTGTGGCTGAACAAGGGACTCTATGGCCTGACCAACAATCCACGGCAGATGGCGAGTGGAACCAACCGCCTGAACTACAACCTATTTCTGGATGCCAACCACACACAAATCTGGGGGGATCCCAACCCATACCGATATGGGCCAAGCACGCCACCGAACCGAACCTACGTCACCTTGACAGTCTACGGCCTCATCACGGCTGGCCAGGACGTTCCGGCCGGAACCTATGCGGACAGCGTGACCGTGACGATAAATTTTTAACTCTACGAATCACGCCATCTGAGCAGCGGCCCGTTCGTGTGGAACCTCGCCGAGTGCTGCACCGATGCTTCCAGGTTCTCCCGTCGGGTCACCGACAGCCCCTGAAGACCGATTCGTCGGTATTACGACACATATATAATATGTAACTTATGTTACTAAAGAAATTCAAATAGTTGCGCGCACCATCGTTCGGGGCACGGGATCTGCTCTTCCTTGCTTCGTGCTCCATCGATGCTCTCGCGCGAATCAGGTTGGTGGTCAGTCCAGAACGGGACGGCGGCTTATCCTGTGCCTCCTAGCCGTGGCCGGCGTTGCCTTGTTTTCCAGGCCGACCGGCGCAGGCAGTCGCAGTGCCCTCGTGCTCGTATCGGTTCAAGTCGTCGAAAGCTGCCGCATCGAAAACACGACCAGCCAAACCAGCAACGCCACCGACCTCAAGATGCGTTGCAGCTCGACAGCGCATCCCAGCGTTGGGCTGCTCCACAGCTCGCAGGTGGTGGCGCCTGTCGGAACCGTCACCCTGCCCAATTCGCAAATTGCGACGACCGAGAATGGCAAGACCCTGAACATCGAGTTCTAGACGGAACAACTCGGGCGGCGGCGTCGCTCGCGGACCATTCCCGCCAACTAGCGGCGCCAGCCACGTCGGGATACACTGGGTATGCAAGGGCGCTGGGATACCCGGAATGAGCCGTCACATACGAGTGATCCTATTGGTCGAGGACAGCGAAGACGATGCTGACCTCACCCTCCGCGCGTTCCACACCAGCGGTGTAAACTGTAGAATCGTCCGTGCGCGCGACGGGCGGCAAGCGCTCGACTATGTCTTTGGGCTTGGGGACTGGGCAGGCCGCAATCCCAATCAGCCGCCGGCGCTGATTCTTCTCGACCTGAAATTGCCCTGTGTGAGCGGGCTTGACGTTCTGCGCCAACTGCGCCAAAGCCCCGTCGGCCAGCACATCCCCGTCGTGGTCATGAGCTGCAGCACCGAGCAGGCGGACATCGCGGCCAGCTACGACCTGGGGGCCAACAGCTACATTCGCAAGCCCGTGGATTTCGTAGAATTTGCCGGTGCCGTAGAGCTGATTGGCAGCTACTGGCTGGCGCTGAATCAGCTGCCTGTCGCCGAAGGCGGGCGACCGTGAACCGCCAGCTACGCGTCTTGTTTCTCGAGGACTCGGAGGACGATGTCCTGCTGGTGGCCCGGCATCTTGGCCGCGCGGGATTCACGGTCGAATCGCGTCGGGTGGACACGCCCGATGACTTTCGGACCGCCCTCAAATCAGGCCCGTGGGACGTCGTCATCAGCGACTATTCTCTACCCGGCCTCAACGCCCTGGCGGCCATTTACATCTTCAAGGAGATAGGGCCAGACATTCCCTTCCTGGTGGTGTCCGGGGCGGTGGGCGAAGAAACCGCGGTCGAGGTTCTGAAATCGGGTGCGCACGACGTTCTGATCAAGAACAACCTGGCGCGACTCGCGCCCGCAGTCGAGCGCGAGCTGCGCGAAGCCGCCGAACGCCGCGCACGCCGCAAGGCCGAGGAGAGCCTGGCGGCCAGCGAGATCAAATTCCGCCGCATCGTCGAAACCGCCCACGAGGGTATCTGGATGCTCGATCGGGACGGCCGCACGACCTACATGAACCGACGCATGGGCGACATGCTGGGACTTGCTCCAGCCGACACGGGCGGCGCGGACTTGCTGCACTTCTTGGCCGAGGCCAAGGTTGTCGAGGCCATCACCGGCTATCTGCACGGCAAGACCGACGGCACGGCGACCTTCCGCGCCCAGTGCCGCCTGCGCCGCGACGACGGCACCTCCCTGTGGGGCATGCTCGCATTCCATTCCATCGTCGACGAGCATGGCAGTTGCTTCGGACACCTGGCCACCATCTTCGACGTTACCGAGCACCGCCGCCTGCAAGAACAACTGATGGTCTCCGACCGCATGGCCTCGGTTGGCATCTTGGCCGCTGGCGTGGCGCACGAGATCAACAACCCCCTCGCCGCGGTTCTCACCAACCTGCACATGGCCGTCGAATGTGTTTCCACCCTCACGGTCGACAAGCGCAGCGAGAAGGATCGGGTCGAGCTCGAGGAAGAACTGCGCGACGCCTTGGAGGCTTCCGAGCGGCTGCGCGATATCGTCCGCGACCTCAAAATTTTTTCGCGCACGCCTGAAACCTCGATGGGCCCCGTCGACATGCAGCGCATTCTCGAATCCTCGCTGCGCATGGCCTGGAACGAGCTCAAGCACCGGGCGCGCATCGTGCGCCAGTTCCAGCCCGTGCCCATGGTCCACGGGGACGAATCGCGGCTTGGGCAGGTGTTCTTGAACTTGATCGTCAACGCGGTTCAGGCCATGGAAGAAGGCCGCGCCGACAGGAATACGATTACGATTTCCACGTGTGTCGATGCGCGGGGCCGCATCGCGGTCGAAGTGCGAGACACCGGTTGCGGCATGTCGCAGGAGGTGCTGAGCCACCTCTTCACGCCGTTCTACACCACCAAACCGGTGGGGGTCGGCACGGGCCTTGGACTCTCCATCTGCAACCGCATCGTGCAGGCCCTAGGTGGCGAGATCACCGTCGAAAGCGAGGTCGGCAAGGGAAGCGTCTTTCGCGTGTTCTTGCCGCCATCGGAAGGCACCAGCGCCGCCCGCAAGACCAGCCGTATCCGACGCCCCATCGCTTCGCTGTCGGCCCGCATCCTGGCTATCGACGACGAACCTATCGTTGGCACCGCCCTCAAGCGCGTCTTGGGCAAGGACAACGAGGTCATTACGGAAACCAGCGCGCGCAAGGCCCTCGACCGCTTGCGCGCCGGAGAACACTTCGATCTCATCCTGTGCGACCTGATGATGCCCGACGTGACCGGCGTTGACTTCTACAACGAGCTGCGGGAATTCGCACCTGAGCGGGCGGCCGACATCGTGTTCATGACCGGCGGCGCCTTCACCCCGAAGGCGCGCCATTTTCTGGAAACCGTCAGCAACGAACGTCTGGAAAAGCCCTTCGACATGTCCACCTTGAAGAACTTGGTGCAAGAGCACCTGCTCACGCATCCCGGCGCCACCGCCAAGAAGAGCTAGTCGCGTGGGGAGCCGGCCAGCTTTGCTGGCCGCGAACCATCGCGGGAAGGCATGGAAACCCTTCCAGGGTTTCCATAACAGCGCGCGGGACGCCGGCCAGCTCACATTCCAAGCTTGCGTAGCTTGTCGATGAGGGTGGTCCGTCCGATCCCGAGCATGATGGCCGCCTTGGATTTGTTGCTGTTCGACCGCCGCATGGCCGTGCCGATGAGCGCGCGTTCGAAACGCGAAACCGCGGTGGGCAGGTCCACCCCGTTTTCGGACAAATCCCACAGGGTGCGTGCCACCGCCTCGCCGGTTTCGCCGCCGAGGGCCGGCGGAATATCGTCCGTATCGATGACGCCATCGCGGTCCAGAATGGCCATGCGCTCGATCAGATTCTCCAGCTCGCGAACATTGCCCGGCCAGCCGTAGAGCTGAAGCACAGCCATGGCCTTGTCGGAAATGGTGATGGAGCGATCGAGTCGACGCGCAGCCTGTTCAAGAAAATGGATGGCAAGGGTGGGCACGTCATCCAAGCGATCGCGCAAGGGCGGGACGTGGATGGGCACGACGTTGATCCTGAAGAAGAGATCCTGCCGAAACCGCCCCGAGTTCGCCATGGATTCGAGATCCCGGTTGGTGGCCGCCAGGAAACGCACGCTAATCTGGTACGACCGCTCCGATCCAACCGGTGTCACCGACTGATCCTGCAGCACGCGCAAAAGCCTAGCCTGCATGGGCATCGGCAGCTCCCCGATCTCGTCAAGCAACACCGTTCCACCGTCTGCCTCGCGCAAGCGGCCGATGCGATTCTCGTGCGCGTTGGTGAACGCGCCTTTGACGTGCCCGAACAGCTCGCTTTCGATCAAGTTCTCGGGAATGGCGGCGCAGTTCACCGCCACCAGCCGTTGGCCTGCGCGTGGCGACGATGCGTGCAAAAGACGAGCAATGACTTCCTTGCCGCTGCCTGTCTCACCCGAAATGAGAACCATGGCGTCGGTCGGGCCAACCTGCTGCACAAGCGCAAGGAGATCCTGCAGAATGGCCGACTTGCCCAGCAGAATGGCACCGCTGCCGGCAAGAGTCGGACTACCGCCTACTGGCACCAGTCGGGATTTGCTCCCGACGCCTGTGCCCTGGGTGAGCGCTGCGCGCACCACCTCGGTCAAGGCCGTCGGATGGAAGGGCTTGGTTAGGAAATCGAACGCTCCCTCACGCATGGCGCGCACCGAATCCGGAACACCGCCCGCCCCGGTCAGGATAACAACCGGCGTGTGCGGCTGCTTCTTGCGCACGGACGCCAGGACGGCGAACCCGTCGGCGTGGGGCATGGACAGATCGGAAATGACGAGGTCGAACGGGTGCTCATCGACCTTGCGAATCGCATCGCCTCCGTCCGCGGCATCCAGGACGTTCATGTCCAGATGGCGCAGGAGTCGCCCAAGGGTCGAGCGCACCACGTCGTCGTCGTCAGCGACAAGCGCTGACTTGCCCGGAAATGAGCCGTCTTTCATTGCCTCTTCCCACTTGGGATCGGCAGAGTCGGCCACTACCTTGAATCGGGTCGAATGACTGGATGCTATCCGCCTAGCACCTCCCGCAGCCGACGCAGCAGTTCTCTAGGTGAAAAAGGTTTGAGCATGATAGCTCGCTCTTGGTCCAGGATTCCCCGGCGCAAGACCTCGTCATCCGTATAGCCGGTCATGAACAGCACCTTGAGATTCGGAAAGCGATCGACCATCCGCTCCGCCAGTTCTCTTCCACCCATGCCCGGCATAACGACGTCGGTGACCAACGCATCGATGGGGGTCGGCGAACGTTCACACAGGGCCATGGCCTCGCCCCCCGAACCCGCGACGAGCACGCGATAGCCTGCGCGTTCGAGAATGCGCGACACCACCTTGCGCACGAGTTCCTCGTCCTCGACGAGCAGTACGGTTTCGTCGCCAGGCGCGCCAGCCAAGGCCGCCTCGGGCAAGTCGGGCTCGGGCACGTGCGCCAGAAAGATTTCCACGCGCGTCCCCCTGCCGAGCTCGCTGTGGACCCGAATCTGTCCACCGCTTTGCTTGACGATGCCGTACACGACGGGCAGGCCAAGTCCGCTGCCACGGGCGAGATCCTTGGTCGTGAAGAAGGGCTCGAAGGCGTGCTCGAGGACATCGGACGACATGCCGCAGCCGGAATCGAAGATACGAAGAACCGCGTAGTCCCCCGGCGCGATGATGTCGAACTCCCCCGCCTGCTGCTCGGCCAATTGCGCGACGTCGGTTTCGATGGTCAGACGGCCACCTTCGGGCATGGCATCGCGGGCGTTGAGCGCCAGATTGATGATGACCTGTTCGATCTGCGCGGGGTCGGACTTCACCCATCCAGCGTCGGGCGCCAGGCGAAGCGACAGCGCGATTTTCTCCCCGACGAGACGGCGCAACATGTCCTCGATGCTGGTGACGATGGTGTTCACCTCGACGACCTGGGGCTGCAGGACCTGCCGGCGTGAAAACGCAAGCAGCCGCCGGGTGATCCCCGCTGCGCGATCCGCGGCCAGGCGAATCTCGCCGATGTCGTCGCACAGGCCTTGGTTGTCGCCCGCCCCTTGTAGAGCCAGATCGGCGAAGGCGATGATGGCATTGAGCGCGTTGTTCATGTCGTGGGCAACACCGCCCGCCAAGCGCCCCACGGCCTCGAGTTTCTGCGTTTCCCGCAGTTGCTCCTCGCTGGAGCGCAATGCTGCCTCTATTTCCTTGCGGCTGGTGATGTCACTGATGGCGGCAATCGCGCCGATGATGAGACCATCTGGATTGCGGTACGGAGCCAGCGTCGCGATGACCCAGCATGGATTCGTGACCCCTGGCCGGCGGACGTTCATGTCGGGCGAAAGAACGGTCTCGCCATCGAGAACGCGTGCGAGCGTGTGTTCGAAATCGCCCAATCCCACGTCCGGGAAGAACTCGTCCAGCGTGCGGCCTTGCACATCCAAACCATAGACGCCCAGAATTCGTTCCACGAAGGGATTGCACTGCACCACCCGGCCATCGCGGTCGATGACGACGATGCCCGAGCCCACGTTGTCGAGGACCTCGCGATGAAGCTGAAGAGCCTCGCGCATGTTCTCGGCGGCGCGTTTGCGCTCTTTTAGGTTCGATATCCATCTCGACAGTGTCGCTTCCGATCGCCAGCCGCCAGAAACCTCGACCTGCGGCGTGTGGTAGAAATTGTGCACGGCCTCGGTGCCAAGTACGGCCACAGGATGCGCCAGCAAGACGTCGAGCAGCGACTCGGCCGGGAACTTTCCGCGATCGAACTGGGCCATGCCAAGGGCAGCGCTTTCGCGATAGAAGGCCGCCATCCTGCCCTCCTGCGAAAGCAGACGCTCGATCCCTTGCGTTTGCCGGAGCAGCCACGTCATTTCACTGGTCACGCGCAGAGCGCTCCAACCATCGGCCAGCGCCATCGCCGTCAGCGCGTGCAGCTGATCGAGTACCCGTTCGAAAGAATAGCCGGCGCCTCGCGCGTATATCTGTTTCGCGGACACGAAAACTATCTGTTCGCGGAATTCGGCGTGATCGACATCCACGCCGGCAGCGCGCAGCATGGCGCGCACGACCTCGGGCGAACGCGCGTCGTGGATGTAGAGCACGCGCTGGCGCTGGTCGAGTCCCGCACGCACGAAGGGAGCCATGACCGCCTGGTATTCTTGCTCGCTGCCATAGATGAAGCAGGCTTGGTCGCCCGTTCTCAAATCGTCGACCGTGCGCAGACGGCGTGCGCTCGCGCCTTCCACGCCTACAGCTGTCAATCGATTTTCGGAGCCGGTCATGAGATCCGCCTTGGTTGACAGCAAGAGCTGGGCCGGAATTATCGCGAGCGAATTCATTGATTCGGGCACGCACTGTCGCATTGGCAACGGTGCGCGCTGACGGTGATCGACAATCCGCTGACATTCGCCGGGCAGGTCCAATTGCAAGCCGGACGTCGGTTTCCCGGCGTCGGTTCTCCGACGGCACGTCAAGACCGAGTGACGGAAAGGCGACGAGCGAGTGCAGTCGCTAGCGCGCGGGAGGCTCCGTGCCGGCGCAAACAATGGGACTTTCACCCGATACTTGCCAAGCCCTGACCAGGCACGGGGTTTGCGTTGCTTGAAACCATGTCTCCTCATGCCGGGCCCCTGCCCGCAATCACCGACACGCCAACCCCCGAGGTGCGAGCGGCGCCAAGTGGCTCCAGGGTTCTCGTCGCCGAAGATGACCAACTCCAACTCCGTGCCTACTCCCGCGCGTTGCGAGCCGTAGGCTTTGAAGTGGATTGCGCCGACAACGGCGAGACCGCGGTCAACATGCTGCTATCGGGAACGTACGATGCCGTAGTATCCGACATCACCCTCCCCTGCGTCGATGGCGTTGGTGTCTTGCAAGCGGCCCATCAGCGTGATGCGGACATGCCTGTGGTGCTCATTACCGGCACGCCCAGGCTTGATACCGCCGTGGCGGCCGTCGAGCACTCCGCCTTCCGCTACCTGCTCAAGCCACTGACGCCCGCGCAGTTGCAGGACACCGTCATCTACTGCGCGCAAATGCACCGTCTGGCCGTGCTTCGCCGCATGGCAATCTCCTCGGCGGGCGAGGCCTGGAGCCCGGCCGAGGATCGCGCCGGCCTCAGCATGATATTCGAACGCGCCCTGCAGACGGTCTGGATGGCCTTCCAACCTGTGGTGTCTTGGAAAAGGAAGCGTGTCCTGGCCTACGAGGCGCTCTTGCGTAGCACGGAGCCCCAACTTTCCAATCCCTGCGCCCTGCTGTCCGCGGCCGAGCGGCTGGACCGAGTCGCCGAGGTTGGTCGCATCGTACGCAATCGCGTCGCCGAAGAAGTGCCAAGAGCCCCTAGCCAGTTCGTGTTCGTCAACCTGCACAGCCACGACTTGGTCGACGACCATCTCTATAGCCCGGACTCGCCGCTCTCGCGGGTCGCGAAACGCGTGGTTCTCGAAGTGACGGAGCGAGCCTCGCTGGCCACCGTGAACGACATCGAGACCCGTGTTGACAAACTGCGCCAGCTGGGATTCCGGATTGCGCTCGATGACCTTGGAGCCGGCTACTCCGGCCTCGCCAGCTTCGCGCCGCTGCAACCCGAGGTTGTCAAGTACGACATGTCCCTGGTGCGCGGCGTGGACAGCTCGCCCACCCGCCGCAAGGTCATCCAGGCCATGACGGCTCTTTTCGCCGAAATGGAGATGCACGTGGTGGCCGAGGGCGTGGAGACCATCGCCGAACGCGACACCTTGATCGAGCTCGGCGTAGATCTGCTGCAAGGCTACCTCTTCGCCAAGCCAAGCAAGGGATTCGTCAAGGTCGATCTATAGAGGCAAACTGTCTACCGCCGTCGCCACCGGCTGCCAAACCGCCCTTATTCACTTGCTTGGTGCGGGAAGGCTACCCTTGTGCGTGCTCCGGATATAGACTGTGTCTGATGGAGGACGCTAAGGATCTAGAGACGCTGGTCGTCGATCTCATCAAGCGGGACAACGTCAACATTCCGCCCTACCCCGTGGTGGCCATGCGGCTGCAACGCCTGGTCGGCGAGGAAGACTTCGGGATGGGCGACCTGCAGCGCGTGATCGGGGGGGACCCGGTCCTGGCGGCGACCATCTTGCGCTACGCCAACTCGGCGGCATTTCGCGGGGTCACGCCCACCTCTACCTTGGAAGCGGCCATCACGCGCATCGGCTCCAACGAGGTTTGCAAGATTGCCATCGCCACCAGCGTGGGCGCGCACGCCATCGTCACCGGCTGTCTTTCGTCCCTGCGCCGCCGCTACTGGCGCATATCGATGACCAGCGCCATGCTGTGCCGCGCGCTTGCCTATTGGCGCAAGAGCAACCCCGAAGAGGCATTCATCTGCGGGCTGCTCCACGACTTCGGCCAGGTCGTCGCGACGGCCTGTTTCGAAGAAGTCATCGCGCGCACGCGCGATGCCCGCGTCCTGCCCGAAGCCGCGTGGGCTGCCTGCGTGGAGCGATTTCACGTCGAGCTTGGGCTCGTCACGGCCGCGCGGTGGAACCTTCCCCCGCTCCTTATCGGCGTGATCAGTTCCCATCACAACCCTGAATCCGATCGCGACCATCGGACCATCATCGACATCGTCAACACATGCGATGCCATTGCTGGCCTGCTCGACTCTGACCCCAGCCCCACGGCCGAAAGCCTGGCGTCGCTGCGCCTGCTGCTGCCGGGTGAACCCGAATACATGATGTCGGTGCTGCCCAAAATCGCCTTGGCGGTCGCATCGCTGGACGAGACGACACCAGGCAAGGACACGGGCATATTCCGCGTAGGAAGCCGCGTGCTGGCCCCCCATTCGATGCTCAGCGAGCCCACCAAGCAAGCGAGCTACAAACTGCAAGTCCTGCGCTCCACCGGCAACGCGGACTATGAGTCACTCTACTTCGCCAAGGACGGCGTAGGCTTCACCGGCGCGAGCAAGCTGCGAGAGAACAGCATGGTGCGCCTGCGCGTGGACACTCCCAAAGGCCCCATCGAGGTTCTTGGCGTCATCGTCCACTGCGCTACCGAAGGAAGCCTGCATCGCATGGAAGCGAAACTCTTTGCGGCCGAACAGCAGACGCTCAGGACCTGGCTCGGCTTCTACTCGTCCTTGGTTTAGCGGTGTTTTCCTACCTAGAGCAATTCGCCGAACAGTACCGAGACGTGGGGGCAGAATCGTTCAAGCGGCTCTACCCATGGCCATTTCTGGTGGCCCTTGGTATGGCCGGCGACATCGAGGACAGCCGCGGGTCAGGCACCAGCATCATCAATCTCGCCGACAGCGTGCTCGAACGCGGCCGCATCGCAGGCCGGGTGTTTCCCCTGACCAAGACGCGCGATTCGCCCAAGGGCCCCGTCACCATTGGGCGGACCTCGGAGAACGACGTGGTTATTCCCGAGTATTCGGTTTCGCGCAAACACTGCTTTGTCGCCACGATCGCGGGTGGCTGTCGCATCACCGATTGGGGTTCGGCCAACGGCACGTTGGTGAACGAGATCGACATCGGCAAGATGACCCCGTACGTGCTCCAAGGCGGCGAAATCATCACCCTCGGTCGCCTCATGTTGCTCTTCCTTCCGCCAAGGCAGTTCGCGGAGCACGTGCGGGGCGTTGCCCCGCCGGCCGAATTTAGCAAGTAGTTTGGCCTACGCAGCTGGGATGGGCGCGGCGTCGTGCTTGGCGATCATCTTGGCCACCCGTGGAATGGCCGCCTCCGTGTGCTTTTTGGCCATGGGGCGCAGCTTCTCGTAGGCGGTCTTGACCACGTGATTCTTCGCTCTCTGCGCGCGTTGGTCGGTGATACCCAGGAGCGCTTCGGCGGCTTCACCAGCGTGCGCGTTGAAATACGCGGTGATAGGCTCGTTCTTGGCCTTGGCCGCCTGGTACAACGGATCGAGCCTGTCCGCGAAGTCGTCGAGTAGTCCATCGACAACCTCGGGAATAAAGCCAGGTTTGATGGCCTTGACCACCGCGTGCGCGGCCTTGATGGGGATACCGGTCAGACCCTTCGAGGAGACCTCTTCGTTGATAATCTGTTCGCAATCGCGAATCACCTGGGGGCGCGAACCGGGACGTGACAAGATTTCTTTTAGTGTGCTCATGGAACGCACTTTACCCTGACCCTTGCTTTCGTGGTACCCATGGCTGAGGTGCCTTCGCTGCACAAAGACTCGGATTCGACCCGGCCGGCGGTCACCCTGGGCGTTCTGACAGGACTCAACGCCCTCAACTATCTTGACCGCTTTCTCCTGTCGCCCCTGCTTCCGCTCATCATCGTCGGGCTTGGCCTGACCGATCGGCAGGCGGGTTCGTTGCAGTCGGCCTTTATTCTCGTGTACGCCCTGGTCTGCCCCATGGCCGGCTGGCTGGGCGACCGGATGTCCCGCCTTCGTATCTCCGCCATCGGTGTCGCCCTGTGGAGCGTCGCCACCTTTGCCTCGGGGCTCGCATCCACTTTCGGCTGGCTACTCTTCGCACGTGCCATGGTCGGAATTGGCGAAGCCACGTACACGGTGGTCACGCCATCCCTGCTGTCGGACCACTACCCGCCCTCGCGGCGCGCGCGCGCCCTGTCCATCTTCTATGCCGCCATGCCCTTCGGCATCTTCCTCGGCTATGTGCTGGGGGGGCAAATCGGCGCTCGTCACGGCTGGCGCCCGGCCTTCTTCATCGCGGGCGGGCCAGGGCTGCTGTGCGCGCTTTGCCCTTTTCCTTCTTCGCGATCCGCCGCGCGGACGCTTCGATAGCGCCTCCGATGGCACGCGAAAACTTCCCTTGGCCGCGTTCCTACGCGTTCTACGTCAGCGTCCTAGCTACTTTTTCAACGTGGCGGCGCAAACCATCTTCAGCTTCACCATGGGTCGGCCTCGGCGTGTGGATGCCAACCTATTTCGTCCGCGAACGCCATCTCGGCGTGGCCCAAGCGAGCACCGTCTTTGGCGCCCTCCTGCTCGGTACCGGGTTCGTCGGGACCTTGCTCGGCGGCCCCGTCGGAGACCGTCTCGCGCAGAGATTCCGCAGCGCCCACTTCACCTTCTCCGGCATCACCCTCCTGGCGGCTACCCCGTTCACGGTATTGGCCGTGCTCTCGCCCAGCCCGGCGATCTACTGGCCGGCCATGGGTGCCACCCTGTTCTGCCTCTTTCTCAACTACGGCCCGCTCAACGCGGCCATGGTCAATGTTCTCCCGGGCAACGCACGGGCGCGTGGCGTGGGACTGCATACCACCACGATTCACCTATTCGGCGACGCCTGCTCGCCCTTCTTGATCGGCGCCGCCTCCGACGTCATCGGCCTGCGCATTCCGGTCTTGGTGACTGGACTCCTGGTCGGCCTTTCCGGGATCCTCCTGATTGTTGGCCGGCATGCGCTGGTCCGCGATCTCGCCGCCGCAGGCAAGAATGAAGCATAGCCCGCGCGGCACGGATTCCGCCTGCTATGGTTGGTGCGGATGGCGAAGGACTATTCACGAGAACTGGAAATCGCACGCACGGTGGCGCTCGAAGCAGCGGCGGTCGTCGCCAGCTTCAAGGGCCGCCCGCTCGGCGTGGAGCACAAGGCCGGTGGCGAACCGGTGTCGCTGGCCGATCTCGAATCGAGCGCGCTCATCGTGCGCCGCCTTGCCGAGGTATTTCCCGACGACGCCATCCTCTCGGAGGAAGTTCCCGACGAGCCTTCCCGCCTGGAGAAATCGCGCGTCTGGATGATCGATCCCATCGATGGCACGCGCGACTTCCTGCGTGGCGAGCCCGGCTACGTCGTCATGATCGGCTTGTGCATCGAGGGCCGCCCGACGGTGGGCGTGGTCGCCCAACCCGCGACCGGGAACGTGTGGATGGGCGCCCTGGGTATGGGCGCTTGGAAACAGGGCGTGGGTGGAAAGCGCGAAGCAATTCACGTCTCCAAGATTGCAGATGCCGAAAGACATCCGCCTGGTTTCGTCAAAATCGCACCGGACGGAATACTACGAACGATTCCGCCGCGCGTTGGGCATCACCGACGAGATTCGCCTTGGGCAGCGTCGGGCTGAAGGTGGCGCTGGTGTCGGAAGGCACGCGCGATCTCTATGTCTATCCCGGCAGTCAAACCAAGATCTGGGACAGCTGCGGCCCCGAGGCGATTCTCACCGCCGCGGGCGGCAAGATGACGGACAGCGACGGCAACGCCCTTTGCTATACCAATTCAGACTTGCACAACCCACGCGGTCTCGTCGCTTCCAACGGCCTCATTCACGCCCAGGCCCTGGCAACCGTCGCCAACCTACGCGCCGAGATCAGCGCGAACGCAACGAACGATCACGCGGGCGGCGGTGCCTCGCGCTTGGCCTCGCCGATGGCGCGGAAGAAGACCACCACGTAGTCGACACCGGAAATCAGCGAAGCGCCGAGAGAAAGATAAAGGACGACCAGCCCGGCGGTGTTGTAGTCGATGTTGATGCCGAGGCCGAGCAAGGGATAGCGAAAGTGGACGAGCAGCAGCGTCAGCCCCACCAGCTGAAGGGCGGTCTTGATCTTGCCTCCCCTGCTCGCGGCAATGACGATGCCCTCGCTGGAAGCGATGCTGCGCAGACCGGTGATGGCCAGGTCGCGTGCAATCAGGACGACGACCAGCCAGGCAGGCACCCGGCCAAGCGCCACCATGAAGACCATGACCGCGGTGACCATCAGCTTGTCGGCCACGGGATCGAGAAACTTCCCGAGCACGCTGACTTGCCCGCGACTGCGCGCCAGGTAGCCGTCGATACCGTCGCCGAGCGATGCGACCAGGTACAGAATGGCCGCGATGAGGCTGCGTACCGGGCTGTAGTTGTCCATGTAGTAGAGGACGCCCGGCACGAACAGCACCCGCCCCATGGTCACGAGGTTCGGGAGGTTGGTGAGTTGGCTACCGATGTTCGCCATGCCTTGATAGCAATAGCACCCCTTCGCCCTCGCAGGTGACATGGTGAAGCCCGGACACGGCGGCTTTCCCGTCCCGGGCCGGCTGGCCCTGCACGACCACTCGCCCAAGCCATCCCGCCAAGCGCGCGATCGGCACGGCCATGCAATCCCCCTCTGCGATACGAACAGCGACAAGCTCACTCTCACCGATCAGGAGCACCACCCGGCCCGTGCCGCGGAACTGCAGGAGTGCCTTGCCGTTGCCCGGAACGGAGCCCGATTCCCACACCACCTCGTCACCCCAGGCCACAACCCGATCCTCTTCGATGTAGAGAACATCACGTTCCAAAGCCAAGGCAACCAGCCCGCGTTCGGAATCCGTCGAGGAAAGCAGCAGATCTCCCCCGCCCTCGACCCGGAAAAAGCGATCCGAGTCGCTGGCCAGCGTGTCATCGCTGAGGTGACCGCGGGTTCTGCGGTGCGCGAGCGACAGGCCGTGCCCGCCCAGCGCGACAAGGAGAGCGGACTGCCGCACGTGTGTCTCCACGCCCGCCGAAAAGCGCAGCACGCCCTGCCCCAGCGAGACAAGCGGCTGAGAGAGGGGCGGCAATGACAGCAGGCGAGCCGTGGTGAAACTGCCGAGCGTGACCATTTCCTCGGTGCCGAGGTCAGTCGAATTGGATTGTGGCGAGGGCATGGGCGTGGCATCGAGCCGCCGCGCCGGCCGGGGCGTGGCCTTGGCAGGCGAGAGTGGGCGCGAGGCGGCGGCATCTGCCGAAGTCGCGAGAGGCACCCCTTCCACGATTGCGCCGTCCGAAGGGTGCGACGGCGGCGTCGCGGCACGCTCCATCTCGGCCGCCAGCTCGTGCTGACCCGCGCGGCGAAACGCGGTCGCGGCTTGGGCCGGCGACGAATTCCGGGCGTAGGCATAACCCAGGTAGCTCCAAGCCCGGCGATCGTCGGGCTGCAAGCGAACCGTTGCCTCGAGCTCAAGCGCCGCCTCGGCAAAGGATTCCAGCTTGAGGGCTATCAGCCCAAGGTTGAGACGAACCGTCGGATCGTCAGGGGCAACCTCGGAAGCCTCTCGGTACACTTGGCGCGATTCGGCCAGGCGGCCCAGTTTGAACCGAACCAAGGCCAGCAGCTTGAGCACGCGCAAGTCGCGCGGCGAAAGATTCTGGGCGACCAAGAGCTCGGCCTCGGCTTCCGGTAGACGCTGGGCGGAGACGAGCTCGCTGGTGTGGCGAAGCTTCGCCACCAAGGCTTGCTCCTCTGGCGAAGGTTCAGCGAGCGCGGCATTTCCGCCCAACGGGGAACCGAGAGATGGGGAATCCTTGTTGTCCAATTCGGCCACGTCAGTTTACCGCGCTTTGAGCGGCGTGGCCTCGGACCATTCCGAGAACGCCGCTTCTCGTCTTCTATACTCCTCGAAGCGCTGGAGTACAGCGGTCACGTACGACCGTGTTGTTTCATAGGGCGGCATGCCGGCGTACTTGTCGACCGCACCCGGTCCGGCGTGATAACCGGCCAGCACTTTGATCTTCTCATCGAACGAGCAAACGAAGCTGGCGGTCCGCCCCTCCGAGCCACCCACGGCCGGAGTGTGGCAGTAGCGCTTGGCCAGAAGTTGCAAATAGCGCGACCCGCCCATGATGTTTTGCCGAGGATCCCAAACATTGGTCACGCCCATGGCACGCGCGGTGGCCGGCATCAGTTGCATCAGCCCCTGCGCGCCGGCGCTGGAAACAACATTCGGATCGAAATCCGACTCGGTGCGGATGACGGCGCGAACCAGCGCCTGCGGGATGCCAAAGCAGGCCTGCTGGTCACGAATGTGGTCGTCGTAGCGCGTGTAGCGCGCGGCCGAGGTGTCACGCGCAGGAACGAGGTCGGAGGAGCCACGCACAGCCGACGCCTTTCCGGGACCGAGTCGAAAGAGCACCTTCCAGCGCCTGCCCACCGGCTGCAAGTTCGTGAATTCGACCGTGCCATCGTCGCGTTCGCGGGTCCACACCACGTTGGCCCCGCGCGTGCGCGGCAGGGAGATCACTTCCGGAGTCGGGTCAGCCGCCCCGATCCGATCGAACTTGGAAACCGCGTTCCACCCCTTGCCTTCGCGAGGTGCACTGGTGAATTCCATGGTTCCGTCCGCGCGCGCGTGCTTCCAGACCTTCGCGAAAGCCGCGGAGGCGAGCAGGGTTGCGACGAGCATTGGCAGCACGAAGCGCGCCATCATTCGGTGGGATCGTAACACAGCCCTTGTCTCGATCCGCCAGCAAGCTGGACCGATCACGCACAGGTCGCATCGACGACGGGAGAATCCGGCAGAGAGGTGCTAGATTCCAAGCATCTTGGAAGCCGACTATCTCGTTCTGGGTTCTGGTCTCGCTGGCTTGTACTTCGCCCTGCGCGCTTGCGCTCACGGGCGCGTGGTCATGGTTTCGAAACACGAACTGACCGACACCAACACCCAACAGGCCCAAGGCGGCGTGGCTGGCGTCTTGGGAGCCAACGATACAGCCGAGCAGCACATCGAGGATACCTTACGCGTCGGCGATGGCCTGTGTTCGCGGGAGGCTGTCGAGCTGTGCGTGCGCCAGGGGCCCGAGCACATCCTCTATCTGGCCAACCAAATCGGCGTCGCCTTCGACCGCGACGCTAACGGGGACTTCAATCTCGGCCGCGAGGGCGGCCACAACACCCGGCGCATCGCGCACGTTCGCGACATGACCGGCGCGGCCATCCACAACGCTCTGCTGGACACGGTGCGCGCCTACAGCGACAGCATTACCCTTTTGCCCAACCACATGGCTGTGGATCTCCTGACCACCGCCAAGTACGGCGGCCCCAATGCGGTTTTTGGCGCCTATGTCTTCGACCAAAAGACCGGCGAGGTGAAAACCATCACGGCTCGAGCGGTCATCATCGCGACAGGAGGAGCTGGCAGGGTCTACCTCTACACGTCGAACCCAGATGTGGCCACCGGCGACGGGGTCGCCATGGCCTACCGGGTGGGCGCCCGCGTCGCCAACATGGAGTTCTTCCAGTTCCACCCCACCATCCTGTATCACCCCGCCGCGAAGTCATTCCTCATTAGCGAAGCCCTGCGCGGCGAGGGCGGCATTCTGCGTTTGCGTGACGGCTCGGCCTTCATGGGGCGCTACCACGAAATGAAGGATCTGGCCTCGCGCGATGTGGTCGCACGCGCTATCGACGCCGAGATGAAACGCACGGGCGATGATCACGTCGTGCTCGACATGACCCATCTGCCCAGCGATTTTCTGATCGAGCGCTTCCCCAACATCCATCGCCGCTGTCTGGAGCTCGGCATCGACATGCGCACGACGCCCATCCCCGTGGTGCCCGCTGCCCACTACAGTTGCGGCGGCGTCTTGGTCGACGGCAACGGTCGCACCAACGTGCGCAACCTGTACGCCATCGGGGAAGCGTCCATGACGGGCTTGCACGGCGCCTGCCGGTTGGCATCCAACTCGCTGCTCGAGGCGCTGGTCTACGCCGCCCGGGCGGCCGATGATGTACGCGAGGTCTCAGTCAACCGGCCCATGCAAGTTGCACCCTGGTATGCCGGGGACGCCACGGTGACCGACGAAGCGGTCGTGGTCAGCCACACCTGGGACGAAATCCGCCGCCTGATGTGGAACTACGTCGGCATTGTTCGCTCGGACAAGCGACTTGAGCGCGCTGCCCGGCGCATGCAAATGATTCGCGAGGAGATTCGCGAGTACTACTGGAATTTCCAGGTAGGTGGCGACCTCCTCGAATTACGCAACATCGCCTTGGTGGCCGAGCTCATCATCCAGAGCGCGCGTCGCAGACCCGAAAGCCGCGGCCTGCACTACAATCTGGACCATCCTGAGCACGAGCAGCGCCTGGCCAAGGACACGATTCTGGCTCGCGGCGACGGCCCCGCGGTCTAGTCGATTGTGATGGGAACCCTCGAAGGGTTCCCAAACCCTCCCACGATGCTCCGCTGCTGGCGAAGCCAGCAGGCTCCGCACGCGTTTGTGATGGGAACCCTCGAAGGGTTTGCTCTGCACTCGGCACCTGCCACCCGCCCCGCCACACCCTCGCTTGCGCTCGGCCTCGCCAAACCCTCCCACGATGCTCCGCTGCTGGCGAAGCCAGCAGGCTCCGCACGCGTTTGTGATGGGAACCCTCGAAGGGTTTGCTCTGCACTCGGCACCTGCCACCCGCCCCGCCACACCCTCGCTTGCGCTCGGCCTCGCCAAACCCTCCCACGATGCTCCGCTGCTGGCGAAGCCAGCAGGCTCCGCACGCGTTTGTGATGGGAACCCTCGAAGGGTTTGCTCTGCACTCGGCACCTGCCACCCGCCCCGCCACACCCTCGCTTGCGCTCGGCCTCGCCAAACCCTCCCACGATGCTCCGCTGCTGGCGAAGCCAGCAGGCTCCGCACGCGTTTGTGATGGGAACCCTCGAAGGGTTTGCTCTGCACTCGGCACCTGCCACCCGCCCCGCCACACCCTCGCTTGCGCTCGGCCTCGCCAAACCCTCCCACGATGCTCCGCTGCTGGCGAAGCCAGCAGGCTCCGCACGCGTTTGCAAAAAAAGCCCCGGCGGGATATCCACCGGGGCTTTTCGTCAGCGAGATCGATCGCTACTCGAGCTCGTTCGTGATGACAGGCTGGTAGCTGCCGGTCACGTCGCCGTTGCTGTTGATGGAGCCCATACGTTGGAAGGTCGACAGCGTCGAATTGCAGTTCAAGTCGCCCTTGGCAAAGGCGGTGAAGGTCGCCGCCGCTCCTGTTCCGGTTCCGCTGTAGCCGGGCAGGTAGTTGTGCGCATCGGGCAGCGCGAAGTTCAGAGCCTGCCACACCAAGTCGCTACCCCACTTGACATCGTTGCCGGGGCAGCGCGAGCCCGTGGCGCATCCGCACTCGGTACCGCCATTCGCCCAGGCGGCTGAAGGACCCGGGAACTGCTTGGGGAGCATGCCACCGCCAGCCACTACGTGATCCGTTTCGTAGTACGTCAGCGATCCAGCCCATTCCTTGTTAAGGTGGCCGGCGGCTTCAGCAGTGCGCGACTTCTTGACGTACCGAGTGAAAGCCGGGATGGCCACGGCGGCCAATATGCCGATGATCGCAACGACGATCATCAATTCGACCAGGGTGAAACCTCCGCTCTTCTTGCGTGCTCTAATCATTGGGTTGCCTCCTGACCGCGTTCAATGCAGCCACCATGCCACCTGCGAGATTAGAACCGAGATCGGTTAATATCTATTGGATTTCTATGGAAAAAATAAAGTTTTAGTGAAGTTATCTCCAGCGCCTAGGGTGACAAACATGGGCCGAATGCAGGGGCTGGAAACAAAAACCGGGCGAAGCAGCGCAGGTTCCCGACGCGGACGAACCAGAAAGCCTTCCGACCGTCATTTCGACTCCGCTCGAAGGAACATGGCTAGTAGCACATAACTATTGGACAATCTCCGATGCACATGGTTCGAATCGAGGAAGGTCCTGACAATGTCGGTAGGGATTTGAAGCTCAAGTGACCTAAATTGGCACACCCAAAGCTCATAGCTCATAGAGACATAACGCCACCTAGCCGTTGCGCCGCCTCAGTTACTCATTCTCGTCAGTCGTCCGGATGGCCGGGGAGTCATGCGTCAATACAAGAACGGTCACGAAATTCGCCCCCCCCGCGTTGGGCCAGCCAGCCTGGCCGCTGAGATTGCAGACCGCCATGGCATAGAACCAGGGGACGTTCGGTCCGTTCGGCAAGTTGGCTGTCCACAATGTTGGGCCCACTGTACCTGGAAGGCGGCTGCCAGGCGCGCCGGCATTGACCATGTACGTGCAAAAAAGCTGCTGCCAGCGAGGGCGGATGCCGAGCCCGACCCACGAGGGCGGGAGGGGTGCCACCGCCGCCGGCGTCCGTGCAGAGTCGAAAGGGCGGCTGGGGTCTTGCGGCCAGAATTCAGATGCCTGTTCGCTCGCACTTGGGTACGAAGCCGCGACGGTGCTGTTGTGGGCTTCCATGTATTGTCCATTGTCGAGAAAATAGAGCTGCTCTTTGGCGGCAAACTCGGCCAGCATGGCCGTGGCCTCGGAAAGCCGCGCGCGCGCAATGTATTTCCGGTACCCGACCACCGAGATCGCGGCCAGGATGCCGATGATCACGACAACGACCATCAGTTCCACCAGAGAGAAACCCCTTGCCTTGCCTGCGCGTCTAGTCATGGTCCACCATTTCGATTGTAGGCTTGGTGGCCTCCCGAATCCACGCAGATCGCTGCGAGCGAGCGTCTCGTGTTGCGCAGGTAGCAACCCATTGCGCCAACCCAAGTGGTGTCTCGCTCCAGCCAATCCGTGATCTTGCTCGCGCCCATGTCGAATCCCTTGGATCGTTTGGAAAAGAGTGCGCTACAGTGCCTTGGAAGAATCACATCGAGCGGTCTTGAGGCCGCCCAACAAGGAGCCTGCTCTTGGCACTCACGCTGACGATCGGCCAAAAAGCTGTCTACCCCTCTCGCGGCATCGCCGAGGTTGTCGAAATCGAGAAGAAGGAGATCGGCGGCAAGGTGCAGGAGTTCTATGTCCTGCGCCTGACCACCAGCGACCTCAAGATTCTCGTGCACATCGACAAGGCCGAGCAAGTCGGGCTGCGCCCGGTGGCCGGAAAAGCAGACGCCGAGGAGGTTCTGCAAATCCTGCGCGAAAAAGTGGTGCAGTTCGAACGCCACACCTGGAACCGTCGCTATCGGGCGTTCATGGACAAGATCAAGTCCGGCTCTTTGTTCGAGGTCGCCGAAGTGTTCCGCGATCTACACCGATTAAAGAAGACAAAGTCGCTCTCTTTTGGCGAGCGGCGCATGCTAGACACCGCTCGCGGTCTGGTCATTCAAGAGCTGTCCGTCGCGCGTGCCGCGAATCGGGAATCGGTCGAAGCCGATCTCGAACGCGCCCTCAACGAAGGCCAAGCCTAGAGCACCGAACGGGTTGACTCCCGTCGTGAAATCGCGCACTTGCGTCGCGTCCCTGCGTTGCTCGTCGGTCAAATACGTGTTCCGGCGGCGACCGCGGCACTGGGTCGCGGGACAGATCTACGGCAAAATAGCCGTCGGATTGCCATGACGAAGTCTGCCGAAAAGAGTCCAATCGACGCGGCCAGCGCGCGCGCTGAAGAGCTGCGCGCAACCATTCTCGAGCACGACCGACGCTACTATGTGCTCGACCAGCCATCTGTCAGCGATGCCGAGTACGACGCCTTGCTAGGTGAGCTGCGCGCTATCGAGGCCACACACCCCGACCTCGTCACTGCCGATAGCCCCACGAAGCGCGTTGGCGGCAAGCCTTCCGCGCTGTTCGCTCCCGTCCAGCACACGTCGCCCATGCTCTCCCTCGACAACGTCTTTTCGGCCGAGGAGTTGTCTACCTGGGCGCTCAAGCTCGAACGCGGCGCCGATGGAGCGATCGACTACGTCTGCGAGCTGAAGATCGACGGGCTCGCGGTGTCGCTGGTCTACGAACGCGGGGTGTTTGCCCGGGGCGCGACCCGCGGAGATGGCAGCGTCGGCGAGGACATCTCGTCCAATCTGCGCACCATCCGAGACATCCCCATGCGCCTGCCAGGGCAAGGGTTTCCGCCTGTGCTCGAAGTGCGTGGCGAGGTTTACCTGCCCATCTCCACATTCGAGAGGCTGAATCGGGATCTCGCCGTACGAGGCGAGAAGCCGCTTGTGAATCCGCGCAACGCCGCGGCGGGCAGCCTCCGCCAAAAGGATGCGCAGGTCACGGCGGCACGCGGCCTTGCCATTTGGTGCTACGGCATGGGCACACCGGGTGAGTCGGTCGACGGAAAGCGCACGGCCCGCCACTCGGAAGATTTGGCTCGCCTGCGCTCGTGGGGACTCCCCGTCAACCCAACCATCGAGGTGGCGAGCTCGCTGGCCGCGGTGAGCGCCTTCATCGAGAAATGGCACCGTCAGCGCCACCAGGTCGACTACCAGATTGATGGCATTGTCATCAAGGTCGACCGCTACGACCAGCGAGCCGACCTCGGCGCCACCAGCCGCGCGCCTCGATGGGCCGTCGCCTACAAGTTCCCGCCCGAGGAGAAGAACACCCTCGTGAAGCGCATCGCCGTCAACACCGGCCGCACCGGGCGGGTCACGCCCTTGGTCGAATTGGAACCGGTCCTCGTGGGCGGGGTGACGGTCTCGTCGGCCACTCTGCACAACGAAAGCGAGATTCGGCGCAAGGACATTCGCGAGGGCGACACCGTGATCGTCCGTCGCGCAGGCGACGTCATTCCTGAAATCGTGGCCCCTGTGGTGGACAAGCGTCCAGCGCAAAGCCAGCCCTGGCAGTTTCCCGGCCAATGTCCCGCGTGCGGTACCAGCCTCGTGCGCAAGGGCGACGAAGCGGATTGGCGTTGCCCCAACAAGAAGGGCTGTCCGGCGCAAGGTGCGCGCTGGCTTTTCTACTTCGGCTCACCCGATGCCATGGACATCGAGCACCTCGGCTACCAGACCGTCACCGCCCTCATGGAGCGAGGCTGGATCACCGATCCCGCTGATCTCTACAAACTGGACGCTCAGGGCCTGTCCACCCTGCCCGGCTTCGCGGAGAAATCGGCTCAGAACCTGGCCCTTGCCATCGCGGGGTCGAAAGACCGACCACTCTGGAGGCTGCTGGTGGGTCTATCAATCCACCGCGTGGGCTCGCACGTCGCTCAGCTGCTGGCCAAGCGCTATCGATCGATCGAGGCCTTGTCCGCAGCCAGCCAAGAATCGCTGGAAAGCGTCGACGGCGTTGGGCCGGAGATCGCAGGAACCGTTCACGCCTGGTTCCAGGCTGCGGAAAATCAGGAGTTGGTGGAACGCCTCCGCCAGGCTGGACTGCGCATGCAAGACGACGCCCCGGAGGTGCCCGCAGGCGAAAGGCCTCTGCAAGGCAAGATCGTCGTCATCACCGGCACCCTCGCGGGATTTTCGCGCGACCAGGCCGGCCAAGCCGCCGAACGCGCGGGCGCTCGGGTCACGTCGAGCGTTTCGAAAAAGACCAGCTTCGTCGTGGCGGGCGCGGACGCGGGCTCGAAGCTGACCAAAGCGCAGAGCCTGGGGGTCGAAGTGATCGACGAAGCCGAGTTTGTCCGTCGCCTAGGTTAGGGCTCTAGTCCACCGGATGCAGGCCGGAACGGTCGATGCCGTGCAGGTAGTAGCGCGGATCGGCGAGGAAGCTGGTGAACATTCCGATGTAGAGCACGAGCACGCGAATGAAGAGCGGCTTGTCGTCGTAGAGTCGTTCGATTTGCTTCTTGCGCGTTCGATCATCGGGATTGGCGAAGTGTTCGAGGAAGCTTCCGTCGAGCAGTCCGCCCTTGTCCTTGCGATGAATGGCGGCCATTCCACCCGTCGAGCAGTAGTCCATCATTTCGCGCAGGAGATTTCGCCGCTCTTGCCAGCCAAGCTCGGGCGCAGAAAGCAATCCCGAAACCGCCCACTCCGCTTGTTCGCGGCTGGTGGTGGCGAGAGCCTGAAAGAGCCGGGCGGTGGTATCGTCCAGGTGATCGAGCTCCTGCTGGCGCAACATGCTCATGATCACCACGTTCTTGAAGAGTTGGGAAATGAGCAACACGCACGCCTCGACGTCGGGAACCACCACGCCATCGCTCGGACGCAGGCTGATAGCCCGGCAAGAACAGCATGCTGAAGGCCAGCTCGAAGAACGCGTTCTGCTCGGTAGGCGTGCGCTGAACCGCGATGTCCAGGGTGTTGTCCAGGCGATCGGCCAGCTTGCAGCGCAGAAGGTCCGGCATGGTACGAACCTTTGACAGCACCGTGCCCACGTATTCGTAATACGATTGCGAGGACTGCCGCCACAGGAGGGCGATGCGCTCACCGAGAAACCAGCGATGGTTGGAATCGATCTTGGCGAGCACCCGGGCGAATTCGGCTTGCACGCGATCCCACTCGGCTGGCCCCAGCTCCTCGCGCGTGAGATCTTCTTCCTTGTCGTGGAGGAACGCGCCCAGCAGATCGAGCGTGGTCGGCGACGGCATCACCCGCGCCAGCATGGCGGCGATGCGCAGACAGTGGAGCACTGCCGCCGGACCATTCTTGCGCCGCCGGTCGCCGTAAGCGTGGTGCAAGTAGTTGAGCGCTTCGAGCAAGGGGGACTGATCCGCTACCTTGGCCGGCCCTAGAATCACCCGCAAAAGCGCGCGCAAGTCGATCTTGCGCGCCGAGAGATGCCAGTTGATGGTGGCGGAAAGCGTCAGGTGCCCTTCGACAGTGATCGTCGCCAGCCGAGGATCTTGTCCTGACAGCATGATTGACTGCTCCGCTCCGCGCCGCGTCTCCGGCCTATCCGGCGACAAGCAGATGACACTGCTGGCGCGACCTATGAATTCTACAACATCCTAGGCAAATGCCCACCTCGTCGAGCTGCGGGCACTGGTAGCACAGGCTACTGCTTCTTGGCGCGGAGCAAATCGCCCAAGGTTCCGAACCGGGATGGACCGGCTGCGGCGCGTGCTCGGTCCATGTCTTCTTGGCTGACCACATCCGCTCGCTCGCCAACTCCCAGCGAAATGCGGTGGCGTTCGTGCTCCAGCGCCAACACCGTCACCGTCAGGGTATCGCCAACCTTGCAAACCTCGCGGGGATGCCGAACTTGCTTGCCCGCGCCAAGCTCGGACGCGTGCACGAGGCCTTCTACGCCGGGCACCAATTCGACGAACGCGCCGAACTGTTCGATGCGCACGACTTTGCCCGCGACCTGGGTTCCCGCCGGAAATTGCGTGTGCACGTCTTCCCAGGGATCGCGCGCCATGGACTTGAGCGAAAGCGAAATCCTCTCGGGCCGTTTCGGATCGTCGGTCTTTTCGATGCGGAGGATCTGCACATCCAGCCGTTGCCCCACCGCCAGAACTTCCCCTGGGTGGGTGGTGCGCGAATGGCCAAGCTCGGAGACGTGCAGCATACCTTCGACGCCGCCGAGATCCACGAAAGCACCGAAGTCCTTAATGGTCGAGACCACGCCGGAAAGGACCGCGCCCACGACCAACTTGGAGCGCATCTTCTCGGCCCGGCCACGCGCTTCCTCTTCGAGGAGCGCCCGGCGCGACACCACCAGATTGGCGCCTCGGCGATCGACATCATAGCGCGTGACACGGAATTGGTATTTGTGTCCGACGTACTCGGCGGCATCGGGGACGTGCCGGATATCGAGCTGCGAGATGGGGCAGAAGCCCCGCACGCCTGCGACGGTCACCTCGACTCCGCCCTTGTTGACGGCAGTCACGGTGCCTTCCACGGTCAACCCAAGCTCGGCCGCCTGTGTCAGTTCTGCCCTTGCCTCTGGTCCGCGCGCCATGGCTCGGCGCAAAACCACGCATCCTTTCTTCCCCATGGTTTCGATCACGCGCGCCTCGATCTCATCCCCTACCTTGACGGTCAGATTACCGTCCTCGTCGCGTAGCTCGTCGAGGCCGATCATACCGTCGCCAGCACCGCCGGCGATTTCAACCACCGCCGATTCTTGTCCGATGCTGGTCAGGCATCCACGAACGCTATCACCCACGCGAGCCTGCGCGCGATCCCCACCGGGATTGCGTTGCTCGAACTCGGCCAGCATGGAAGCAAAGTCCTGATCCTTTTCGCTCATGAAAGCCTTCATACTCGTTCCGCGCCAAGCATGCACGCGTCGTTTGCGCTCTCGACGCCGGCCTGGTACCGGGTCAGTCGAACGGGCGCATTGCACCCTCGTTTGGTTCGATTGGCTGATTGGATTGGCTGATTGGATTGGCGACGTCTTCGCCACAGACGTAGTACAATGGTGCTGTTGTTTTCCTCCCTAACGCAATCGGTGGCGAATCCATGACCTCGAAGAAGACCTTGCGCGTGCCTTTGGCCGCCGATGGCGTTCCGATCATCGTGCATCCCCACCCAACGGACAAGACGCGCGAGCTTCCCGCGTGCGAGGACGACAGTCCGCCCGAGAAGGTCCACGGCAAGGTTCCCGCGCAAGCCGCGCCGGAAGAGATTGTCGACGACGAACTAACGGTGCCCGTGCAGTCGTCTATCGAAAGCACACTGACGTACGAACTGCTCCGCCGTCAGTCGAAGGAAGATGACGAGGACCAGGAGTAGCGCTAGACCGGAGAAAGGCATTGCATGAGCCAAGGATCATCGATCACACCGCAAGGCGCCCTGCTGCGCGTGCTCATCAACGGTGAGAGCGATGGACCCGAGATCATGCGCAAGGTTCGCGATTGGACGGACGGGAAAATCGAGCTCGACGAGCAGAGTTTCCTGGCCTCGATGCACGAGCTCGTGAGCACGGGCCTGGTCGAAAGCCACGCCGGTCCCGCCGACAAGCGCACGGGACAGCCGCGGCAGGCCTACAGGCTCACATCGACGGGGCATTCATCTGCCATGGAGATTCTGGCTGCCAGCCTAACCCGCAAGGGGTAGTGCGGTCGCGCGATGGATCCCGCCCCCGCCCCTCCGGCGTAAGCGCAGCCAGACGAGCGCGGAGCCGATGTAGAGCAGGCAGCCGCCAAGAGACACCATCGCGCCCGCGCGTAATCCCGGCGTCTGGTAGCGCATTTCCACCACGTGATCGCCCCCTGGGATCGGCACCGCTCGAAAGACCACATCGGCGCGCTGCAAAGGCGCAGATGCCCCATCGACAGTGGCGGTCCAGCCGGGGGTCCACTCGTCTAGCAGGACGGCATACCCGGCGTGCAGGGCATGGCAATGCAGAACCACATGCTCGGGAATCGGCCGCTCGATGGTACAGGAGTTGGGATCTTCGGCGGCATCGATTCTGGTAGCCCCCGCATCGGCCAGGCGAATGGCGCCGAAGTCCACGTCGGAACGATTGGGCGAAAAGAGCCGATCGAGGATCTGTTCGTCCGACATCCCGTGCGCGTAGCGGTAGGCGACAAAAGCGCGAGGCCGGCGTTCCGGGTTCTCGAGAACGATATGCCCCGCAAGCATTCCTGGCGATCGCAAAGGCATTCCCATGGCGCCGGCCTGGTCGGCCTCGATGATGAGATAGCGGATATCGAGCAGGGACATGATCCGTCCAAGATTCGACCTGCCGCTGGCCGCGACGAAGGTCTCGAATCGCGCGGTTCCCGCAATGGTGTAGCCAGGAACCTGTGCGAAGCCGAAACGCGTGGCTTCGTTCGGGATGGCGAGTTGGTGGAGGTATGCAGCCCTGGCCTCGCCCGAGGTTGCCACCGGCGTGACGTCGTGAGCCCGACGTAGGATGCGTGGCAGCTCACCTGGGGATGGCCTCGGCAGCGGTTCAAGAATCGCAGGCAGCCTTCTGACCAGATCTCGGGATGTGAGGACCTGCATCGACCAGTCGTGCGCTATCAACTGCGCCAGCGCCACGGTCGCAAAGCCTGGCCGTGCCAAGCGGCGCAAGCGCGGATGAGTACTCAGCCACAGCGACAGAAACAGAAAAACGGCAACGGCGGTGGCGGCCAAGCCACCATCCAGGACCTCGGAAAGAGCGGCCTCGGCGTTCATGCCGCGGCCTCGGGCGAGACTGGCGCGTTGGATCAGGTCGGCAAGACGTCCGCGCCACAAGTGCGCCGCGACCAAGCCCGCGGCCATGACGAGTGCCAGCGCCGCGCTGGCGCGCAGCAGGCGTGGGCGTCTTTCCGCCGCTCCCCAAAGGTGATCGAATCCAATCGCGGCCAGGGCCGACCACAAAACCAAGGCCGCGGCCAGATGCTTTTCCGGATAGCGCAGGACGTGCTCGAAGCGAAAAACCGCGCGATAGAGGCCGTAGAGCGGGGTGAAGGTCCCCAGGGCAAGAACCAGAAAAAACAGGGATAGAATTCCCAAGCGTCGGGGAACGCCCTTGCCACGCACGGCGGCCAGCCCCGCACAGAACAACACCGGGATGCCGAGATAGTCGCTGCCGGACCAGCTCGCCTCCAGCTCGCCGCCACCGTGGGCCCACAATTCGGCCAGGTTCTGTTCGGGACGCAAGCCGTGTCCGAGAATGTGAGGCCAGACAAGCTCCAACAAGCGCAGGGGATGCATCGACCAGGCGCCGCTCTGGGCCAGCGAGAAGCCAGTCGCGCGCGGGCTGTCGAGCAAGGTTTGCAAGGCCACAAGCACAGAGGCCGCGCCCATGAGCACGCCGAGTAAACCCGCAACGGCCAGAACCGAGAGGGCGAATCGCCTGTGGCGAGCGGCCAGCACGACGATGGCTCCGGCAAGCACTAGGTTGTTCACGCTCGCCGGGTTGCCGGACGCCACCGACCCGGCAAACGCAGCGGCCAAGACCAACCCTCGCCCCAAGTAGTCGCGGCGCGCTTCGACTTGGGCCACGCCGAGCGCCGCCCAAGCCACGAGCGGCATCCAGCCCAGCGGCAGAAGGATGGTGCCGCTGACGATCATGGACGTCATGTACCCGGAGGTCATCAGAGCCGCCGCACCGAAGAATGCGCCGAGAGGACTCGCCCCCAACCGCCGCGCCAGCATAAGCGCGCCCACGCCGGCCAGAAGGATGTGGAAAAGAAGCAAGAGGTCGGCGCCCAGCAAGGGATCCAAGAGCGCGACCGCCCAGGCCAGCGGATAGGTCACGCCGTTGTTCGGATCGGCGGCAAAGCGCTGCCCCAAACGAAGTGCGTCCCACCATTCGGGTACATGTCCTTGGCGGAGGCTCTCGGCGAGAAACGCGCGCGAAGGCAGCGTCCACGTCAGATGATCGCGAACCGCGAAGGTCTCGCCAAAAAACAACACGCGCAGGTAGGCCGGCACGAGCACGCCGGCCAACCCCGCGACGGAAAGCAGCAAGGCACGACGTGCAGGCGAGTCGGCCGCGCGCGTGCCGTCTACCACTACTTCCGGCCCTTCAGCTTGTACAGTTTGAGCACGTTGGTCTGGAACGGTTCATTGCCCAGGACCATGCCGAAGGTGATGACCACGTTGTCCCCCGGCTCGGCCAGCTTATTGCGCAAAAGCTCGCGCTCGGTCTGTTCGACGACGCCAGCCACGCCTTGAACCCATTCGCCGAGCAATGGGCGCACACCCCAAAGTAGACCAAGGCGATTGAGGATCTTTTCGTGGCGCGAGAAGGCCACGATGTTGGCCAGCGGTCGCTGCGCCGACAGTAGATTCGCGCTGTGTCCGCTCTCGGTGTAGACCGCGATGGCGGCCAAACTCAAATCCTCGGCTATCTCGGCCGCGGCATCCGCGATGGAGCTCGAGAATGTCCGCTCGCGCACGTCCGGGCGCTCCTGACCGGCGGTGAGGTAGTTTTCGTTGCGCTCGATCTCGTCGATAATCTTTCCAAGAGTCTGGACCGCCTCGACGGGATAGTCGCCCACCGAGGTCTCGGCAGAAAGCATGACGGCGTCGGTACCGTCGAGCACCGCGTTGGCCACGTCGGAGACCTCGGCCCGCGTCGGGCGCGGATTCTTGATCATGGAATCTAGCATCTGGGTGGCTGTGATGGCCGGCTTGGCGCGCAACTTGATCTCGCGCAGGATGCGCTTCTGGATGAGCGGCACCTTCTCGTGCCCGGCCTCTACGCCCAGGTCGCCACGGGCCACCATCACGGCATCGGCGACGTCGAGAATCGCCTCCAGATTGTTCACGGCCTCGGGCTTTTCGATTTTGGCGATGATGGGAATTCCGCCCGATAGCGCCTTGGCTTCGTCGACGTCGCCGGGGTTGCGCACGAACGACAGAGCGAACCAGTCCACGCCTAGCTCGCGACCGAAGACGATGTCCTTCTTGTCCTTCTCGGTCAGGGCCGGCACCGACAAGGCCGAGCCGGGAAGATTCATGCCCTTCTTGTCCTTGAGCACTCCGCCATCGACGATGCGACAAAGCACCTCGTCGCCCTTGATCGACTCGACCCGAAGTTGCAACAGGCCGTCGTCGAGAAGAATGGGATCGCCGGGCTTCACGTCGCGCGCGAGGGGAAGGTAGGTGTGGGGGACGCGCTCGGCGGTTCCCAGCATGTCGCCGGTGCACAAGGTGATGATCTTGCCCTTTTCCAGCACGACCTGTCCGCCCTGCATCTTGCCCACGCGAATCTTGGGTCCGCACAGGTCCGCGAAGACAGTGATGGCCCGGCCGGCCTGCTTGGCGGCGGCGCGCACGTCGCTGTACATGGCCCGATGGGTCTCATACTCGCCATGCGAAAAATTGAGTCGCGCGACATCCATCCCGGCCAAAATGAGCTCGACCAAGCGAGGCACCCCCGCGGTGGCGGGGCCCAAGGTGCACACGATCTTCACTTTGCGCATACGCTGCCTACCTTTCGCCGCCCATGGTCGCAGAAGCCGGCCTCGCACTCAAGCAAAGCGATGACAAGGCAATGGCCCGAGGCGAGCGTGTTAGCCTCGGGCCAAGGCAAGCTAGGCTAGTTGGGTTTCGGGGTACCAGTGCTAGAGGCAGACGGCATCGACACAGGCGAGTCCCGCGCCGCACGTGGCGCTGCGCGAGCATTGGGGCGCGATCTCCTGCGCTTCAACGCAGTAGCCTTCTCGGCACACGGTGCCCGAACAGGCAGCCCCGCAGTTTTCGTCGGAGGAACAAAGCGTGCGGCAGGTGGCGTTCACGCATTCCCGATCGGCCGCGCAGTCGCGGTTGGAACGGCATTGCGGGGTGGGCCGACCATCGGGCTGGCACACGTTGGCGGTGCAAGCATCGGCGCGATTGGGACAGTCACCGTCGACCTTGCAGCCCGCGTGACAGAAACCGTTGATGCACAGCGATCCGGCGGTGCAATCCGAAGCGTAGAGGCACTGCCCGCCTGCACCGCCACTTGGCTGGCAGAAGCCGGCCTGGCACGTGTCACCGGTTCCACAAACGCTGTTGCTGGTGCAGGAGCGTTGGCATTCGGCGTCCGCACAGCGTCCACCATTCCCGCATTCGTGATTCCAGGTGCAAAGCGGGACCACGGGCTTGCCACAAGTGCCGGCATCGGTGCAGGAGGACGGCGCCGCCAGATCCGCGAGATTGCCGCCATCCGAGGGTGAAGCCACCCCCGAATCCGGCCGTGCGACAACCGTACCTGCATCGGCCTCATGAGGAGGCGACGGCAGATCCGCGCCCGCGTCTCTGTTGCAAGGAGGCACCACTGGCGAGGCGTCCGAGCCAGATCGTTCAGACGGGAGGGGCCCAAGCGCATCGGGAATGCTCTGGCTGCCGGTCGGAGCTGGTGGCGGCGAGGAATAGGTGCTGGGCGGTGGCGAGTTGCTGGCCGACGTCGGACAGGACGGAGCATTCAGGATGGGCAATCCTTGGGTGGCCGGACGATACAGGCGGCAAGCGGCGTGGCGAGTGCGACAAGGTAAATAAGCATGCGTTTCATGGTGTGTCTCCTTCGCGTGCTTGCTAAGGCAAGGCGCGGACCAGCGCGGGCTAGCCGAAGATCGCTGGCAAATCGACCTGCGAACCCGCGATTTCCTGCCGGCCGGCGAGACGGGCGTGAATTCCTAGACGTGGCATTTCCGCACCACCGTGCCGAATAGTCACACCGCTTCAGAAATATTCGGGTTGTGAAAGTTTCAGCGACTAGGTCTGGAAATACTCTCGCACATCTGTATGATGCGCCCGCAGTCCAACGTTACACTCGTGGAGGACAATCGATGAAGCGACTACTCATGGTTCTTTCAGTTTCAGCTGCATTGCCGCTGTCGGGGCTTGCGTTCGCGCAAGGCAAGCCTGCAGCGCCAGCCCCGGCGGCACCAGCGGCGGCCAAGACCGCGCCCGCTGAGAAGGCCGAGAAACCGGCCGCGGCCGACGAAAAGGCCGAAAAGACCGAAAAGGCCAAGGATGCCAAGGCCGAAAAAGCCGAAAAAGCCGAGAAGGCTAAGGCCGAAAAAGCCGAGAAGGCCGAGAAGGCCAAGGCCGAAAAAGCCGAAAAAGCCGAGAAGGCCAAGGCCGAAAAAGCCGAAAAAGCCGAGAAGGCCGAGAAGGCCAAGGCCGAAAAAGCCGAAAAAGCCGAGAAGGCCAAGGCCGAAAAAGCCGAAAAAGCCGAGAAGGCCAAGGCCGAAAAAGCCGAAAAAGCCGAGAAGGCCAAGGCTGAGAAAGCCGAAAAGCCGGCCAAGGCCGAGAAGGCCGAGAAGGCCCCCAAGGCCGAGAAGAAATAGCCAGTCGAAAGAGGCGAGTCCATCGCCTAGAGCATCAAGCTCTGAGGGCCTTCTGGTTTCGCCAGGAGGCCCTTTTCATATCTGGCGCCGTAGGTCGTGCGTGATCCAGACCACTATTCGAGCCCGCGGCTCTGGCAGCGCGAACTGTGACCTGGTATCAGTTACGAAAGGGAACAAGACATGGCAAAAGCAAGAGTTGCTGTCCTCAAGTGCAAGCCTGAAACCATCCTGACCGACATTGCGCGCCTGTGCGACTTGGCGGGCATGAAGGACGCGTTGGCGCCAGGCAAGACGACCATATTGAAGGACAACATCTCGTGGCACTACCCATTCCCGGCGGCGAACACCACGCCCTGGCAGATGGAAGGAACCATTCAGGCCCTGCGCGGGGCCGGGCTTGGCGACATCTCGTGCGTACAGAACAAGACCGTGGTCACCAACGCCTTCAAGGGCGAGGATCTGAACCACTACGTGCCGCTGTTCCGCAAGTACGACATCCCGGTGCTCTACAACTTCAAAGAGACCGACATGCGCTGGATCCAGTACACGCCCAAGGCGCGCATGCACGTGCTGAACAAGATCTTTCCGGACGGGATCATGATTCCCGACTACTTCCAAGGCAAGAACATCGTCCACCTGCCCACGGTCAAGTGCCACATCTACACCACCACCACGGGCGCCATGAAGAACGCCTTCGGCGGGTTGCTGAGCACGCGTCGCCACTACACGCACAGCTGGATCCACCGCACCTTGGTCGACCTGCTCGCCATCCAAAAGGAGATCCATTCCGGCATCTTTGCCATCATGGACGGCACCACCGCGGGCAACGGTCCCGGCCCGCGCACCATGATTCCCGTCATCAAGGACTACATGCTGGCCAGCGCCGACCAGGTTGCCATCGACGCCGTGGCGGCCAAGATGATGGGCTTCGATCCCATGAAGCTGGAATACATCTCGGTCGCACACGAGGACAAGCTTGGGGTCGGCGACCCGCATGACATCGAGATCGTTGGCGACGACATCTCGGGCGAGAGCTGGGGCTTCTCGGTGGGTGACAACCTGGCCAGCCACGTCGGCGACCTCTTGTGGTTCGGACCGCTCAAGGCCATTCAGAAGCTTTTCTTCCACACGCCGCTCGTGCACATGTTCGTGTTCGGCAGCGAGAGCTACCACGACTACTACCGCTGGCCGATGAAGGACAAGAAGACCTTCGAGACCTGGAAGCGAGATACGACCTGGGGACGTCTCTTCGGCGAGTACGAAGCCGGTCGCAAGTAGAGCGGTCGCTCAGAACCTGTTTGCCGAATCCGCGATCGGCGTGCCGGCGTTGATGCGCATGGGCGGCGCTGGTGGCAGCACATCGCTCGGGGGCGCGATGGCCTTTTCGATGACCGGGCCAAGGCGTTTCCAGAATTCCTTGGCCAGCCGGTGACCGATCTTGCTCTTGGAGCCAGCGACCTCCCAGCGTCCGACCACGCTGCCGTCGATGCCTTGCCAGATGAGGAAGCTCAGGCTGATACGCTTGCCCTTTTCGACGACGTCACCGACCACGAAGGCGGAGAGATGCTTGTCCTTGGCCAGGCCAGGATACTGGCTGGTGCCACTGACCGGCGCCAGCGAGGTGAGCACGTGAAAGCCGTGTCTGCCCACGATGCCAGCAACTTGTCTGCGCAGGGGGTCGGTTTCGGGACCACCGAAGGGCTGAACGGCCACGCGTGGCGACGCAAGCGCCGGTTGTGCCCAGGTGAGACACCACAGTACGATGGCCAGGAGTTTGCGCACGGCGATCAATGGTGAAGGAAGATCGGACGCAAGGCAATTGTGGTGCAATGAAAAAGCGGACTGCACCCTCCCCCCTCATCCGGTCATCCAATTGCGGTTCCTGCGAGAGTCACGCTGACAACCGACGTCATTGGCCAATCTGGAGTTCCTGTCGGCCAACCGAGGCGCTTCGCCATTTTCGCCAAAGGGAGGGGAGAACATGATCCTACACATTTCAGGCAAGGTTCGAGAATTGGAGACTGGGCGTCCGGTTTCAGGCGTCACGGTCGAGGCCTACGACGCCGATGCGATTCACGATGATCTGCTCGGGACCGCGCAGACCGACGACGACGGTCACTACGAGGTGCCGACCAAAGCCCGCGTCGGGTTCTTTCACGAGCGGCCCGACGCCTACATCATCCTCAAGGATGGCAAAGGACGAACACTCAAATCCACCCGCAGCACCCACCTGCGCGACATCGAAAAGGATGTCGTCATCGACGTTCCCATCTCTTGCTACAAGCTGGTCGAGGCGGGCATTCTGCGCAGCGACCAACTTCCACCTGAGCTAGGCAAGCAAAGCGCCGCGAAGGCGCTCGCGCGCTTCAGCTTCGAATCTCCCACGGGCGATCCGACGTTCATGGACATCGAAAGGGATCTGGCCCCGAGGGCATCCGTGCTCGACCTGCTGGCCGGCTACATGCGCAGCCTGCGCCAGAGCCCGGACAACCTGGCCCCGGCCTTTGTCAAGATGGCCAAGCTCTTTTCGCTGGGGCTTACGCCCAAGGAAGTCCAGGGACACTTCTACGGGGTGGCCCTCGGCCTGCGCCTCAGTCCCGAAAAGCGAGAGCTCGCTCACCTCGACAACATCGTCGGCCTTTTGTGGGGAGCAACCCTCGAAGAAGAAAGCCCCTGGGTCGGCAAGAGTTTCGAACGCCTGGAGGCCGCACGCTTTCAAGGCCTGACCGGGCAGACTCTCGATCCGGCGCGGCCTGCCTTCCTCGGCATCAACCACTTCAACCGCCTCGATTGGCACCCCGCCAATCTGGTGACGTACCACGCCCTCTCCTATTGGTTGAACCTGCACGACGCGCCCGAGGCCGAACGCAAGACCTACGCCTACGACCGCAACGGCGGTAACTTCGTCGCCCTGCAAGCTCCGTCGGTCTGCGCCGAAACGCCGCGCCAGGTGTTCTCGCTCAACTACCGGTGGCCGAGCATGCACAATCGACCGCCGCTGTCGTGGCTGGTCGACGAGCTGGTGCAGATCGCGGACGGCCTCTACCTCGGGCAGCTTCTGTTCGCCACGCGACGGTTGCTCTCGGGATACGATCCCAAGCGTCCTGTTGGAGACTTCGCCTACGATCACATGGGATACTTCGCGCTGTGGGACGACCGCTGGAACGCGGAGGCGCGCCGTCTTTTCGCCTTCCTGGAGATTCCGGTGACCGCGCCAGGCCTGGTCTCGAACATCGCCGTGGGCACGGGACCGACCTTCACGACGCTGAAATGTGAAACGCCAGCACCCGCCATCTGCGACAACACCGTGTTCGCACAGGTCGAGGATGATCTGCGCAAACAGGAATCCGTTCTTCACCTCCTCAAGTCGTACTCGGACGAGTTGCAGGACAAGCTCGACAACAAGTCGCCCTACTTTTTGCGCCTGCAGGAGCTCTTCAACCGGGGCGCGCCCGTTCACGACATGAACGGCTTCTACCGTGGTGCCCTGGTTTCGTGGCACGGAGCAGGCCTATTCGATCTGTTCAAGACCAATGCCCTCGACAAAGCCTGGGGCTACTCCGCCCGCTACTCCACCTGGACCGGCAAGCGCTTCGATCCCATCAGCCAGGACCGCCTGGCCGAGCTCACCGACGGTTTCGAGAAGGGAGTCATCCCAACGGCGTGGGGATCGAACACGCAGTCGCTGCGCACCCTGCGAGAGAAGGAGCTGGGCAAGGCGATGGAGCTGGCCCAGATCTGGGCCGAGCCGGCCACGCAAGAAGAAGCCGTGCAACTCGGCTACGACCTCAAGAACTTCTTTTTCATTGGGCACGAAGGGGTCTCGCTCAATCCGAACAACCGCGGCAAGCGCATCTACCAATTCAACTACCGTTGGCCGAAGCTGCGCACGATTATTCCCGACCGCTTCTGCATCGACGAGATCGTGGAAATCGCCGACGGACTCTTCCTTGGGCAACTCATGTACGCGACCGACTGGCTCAAGCCCTACGATCCCAAGCTGCCGCCGTCAGAATACAAGTACGGCCAGTTCGGGTATTTCCTGCTCATGAACGAAGCCTGGCACCAGCTGCGTTTGCGCATCGGCTTCGATCTCGAGAATGTCTAGCAGTGGCCCTAGCGGCCGACGATTTCGCTGTGGTGAATGCCGAGGTGGTGACCCCGCCAGCCGAAACGATAGTGCGGCGACTTGCCGTAGACGTCGCGCCGGAAAGGCAAGACCTGGCCGTACACCTTCTTCATGGTCTCGCGTTCGAAGACCGCGATGTAGTTGTAGCCTCGGCTGCCGGCCACGACGTAGCCACCGCCCGGTGACACGCGCGTGGAGTACACGCCGTCGGCCACTCGGCCTCCCGTCACCTGCAAGGTCTGCAAGATGTAGTGCATGGAATTCGGGATCGACTTTCGGCTGAGGGCACCGAGCAGATTCTTGCCCCGCTTGGGCCACTGGATGAAGCGCTGGAACCACGAGGGCATGGTGCGCACCACGCGCGCCTTGTCGAAGGTGTCGAGCGGAATGTCGACCACGCTGTGACTACCTCCGCTGGCAATGTAAAGATGGTTGTCGGCCGTCGCCTCGACATCCGAATTCAGGTGCGCGGGAAACTCGGAGCCGCAGCTCCAGGTGCGCACGATCTTGGCCGTGGGCAGATCGACCTCGTAGATGTACTCGCGCACATAGGCCGGCGACCAGGCCACGTAGTCTTCGCTGTCGGTGATGAAGGAATAGGTGAAGGCGTAGCCAAGCGGCTTGGTCGGATGCACACAGTTGTGCCACACGTTGTTCTGCACGCGAATGATGCGCGCTCGCTTGTTCGGGTCAGGTTCTTCCAGGTCGAACACGCAGATTTGTCGGACATCGAAACGCTCGGGCCCCAGGTCGCCGATGAAAATGTAGCGACGGCTCGAATCCCAGCGCAGCTCGTGTGCGTTTTCCAAGCGGTGCGGCCCGAGATTCTCGGGAGTCTTCAAATGGTCCACGTCGAAACGGTAGATGTGGTCGCCAATGGCGCCGATGAAGTGCGTATTGTCCGGGTACCACAGATGGTGGGTGTTGGAACGCAGCCGGTAGGCGCACTCCTCGAAGTACATGGTGGCTTGCCGAGCGACGATGCGCATATTCTTGGGATCGGAAGTATCGAGCAGAACGATCTGCTGGCTGAAGTTTCCGAGCAGCGCCAGTTGCCCATTGTGGGCCACCGAGACATTATGAGCGGCGCTGATGCCCTCGAAATGTTGGATGTAGGTCTTCTTTTCAGGCCAGTCGAAACGACACACCCCGGCGCTGCCAATGAGGCCATCCAGGTGGAGGCCGTCGAGAGCCATATAAGAGCTAAACCGTTCGTCGTTCACGATTGTTCCTTTCGTCAGGCGCATGGCGAGGCCGCTTGAGCGTGTAGGTGCCTTCGCCGGGGTAGGCGCGCCCGTTCATGGGCTGGAAGGACACCAAATCCCATCCTTCGCTACCCAGCTGATTCAGTAGAGATTGACTTTGATTCGAGGACGAAGGTCCAAGCTTCACGACCTTGTACTCCCAACCGGCATCGGGCCTGCTCGCGTCCATAGTCTTCCCCCTGTAGGTTGTTGCAGCCGCAAGTAGGATGCCGGCGATCCGGTTTGGTTGCAGGGGGCGACAAGGCCAAAGCCGCTTGCACTTGTACTCGGTTTTCGCTAGATCCCGTCGAGCGGACCCGAGCCAGCATTCCAGCAGTTCAGCGTGGGGCAGGATGGTCCGCAGAACCTCAGGGAGGCGACAGCCCATGAACGAGGCAGGCAGCGGACTCATCCAGCGTCTTTTGCGATGCTTGGTCGTCGGCCCCTACGAACCCGATCCCCAGAGGCCGCCGACCCTCGGGGAAACCCTCCTGCCCTGGCCCGTGCGCATACTCGTCGTCGTCACCGCCGCGCTCCTCGGCTGGAACTGGACCAGCACGCCGCTTGGCGAACAGCTGGGCGGAGGCCTGCAATACGCCGGACTTATCGCTATCTCGCTTGCGGTTTCCTATTGGTGGTGGGTGTTCGTCGCAAACCTAGCCCTGGCGGTCGCGTGGTGGTTGTGGCCGATCTCCCCCTCCGAGGACAACCCCTGGGTGTCCGCGCTCTACGCGGCCCTGACCTTCGTCAATCGCCAGATCGGCCACATCGAGGTGCTTTCTGTGTGGATCGTTCTGACCTTCGTGGCCGCCGATCATCTGACCACACAGCTGAGCTTGCTCGCGGCCGTGCTTTTCTTGGGCGAGCCCTTGCTCAACGGACTGGCGGTTAGGCTGTTCTTTCGCGGCACCGGCGATTCGGCCAGCGTGGCGGTCGACCTGTACTGGAAAAGGCGCCCGATCTTCTACGTCGCGACCTTCGTCGGCATGGTATTCACGGCGCTCCTGGCGCCGAGGCAATGGTTCAAGCTTCTGCCCGGCGTGCTTGCCCTGGCTGTCGCGGACGCCGTTCGCTACCTGAGGCACCGGCGCTGGGCACGCGCCATGAAGGGCACGGGGGACGTTGCGCGCTTGCATGACTTGCACGCGGCTCAGAAGCGGTGGGGGCAACACACCGATGTGTTGCTTGGCCCGGGCCTGGTGCTTGCGCTTCTCGGCCTCCTCGTGGGCGCCAGCATCTATGCTCGCAATCGCTACGACCAAACCCTCGCCAAGGACATGCCCACGCGAGGCGAACCCGTGGACTATTGCAACATCCACTTGCCTCCAGCCCCGGCCCCGGACGTGGCCATGTTCATCGTGTCCGACAGCCAATTTCACGAATTGCGCGGGCGGCGCTTCGTCGGGCAAATGGAATTCGCCGATGCCCTGGTGCCCGTGGCCTTGCGGCCGGTCGAGCTTGACGTGCTCTCGGCGGCGTCGCTGTCACGCTTTGCCACCGTCTACCACGCCCTGGCGGCCGAGCGACCGCCCGAGTCCCGACTGTGGTGGGCCCATCTTGGAGACATGGGCGATCTTTCCTGTGCGAACGAGATGGCCCGCGCCAGCAGTCTGTTGCACGAGCGCTACGACATCCATGCCTTCGCGGGCGCGGCGCCGGGCAACCACGACAAGGCCTTCACCGGTAACTTCTTCTGGAGCCCGTATTGGGATTCCGCCTGTCCCTCGGGACGTCTGGAAAAGCAGCTCTCCGACGAGATGCTGCAACAAAGCTGGCAAGCGAGCGTCGAGGAAGCCCATGGCCGCATGTTGCCGGTGTCCGGATGGAATCCCGTGGCCACGGCTACCCGACGCGGCGGCGCCCTGGTCACGGCGACGCCCCTCGGTGCCGCCCGGCACAATCAGGTTCGCCGCGGCGTGATCGGCATCTTCATCGACACCTCGGACGGCCTGGCCTTCGATTTGGGCGTGGCCGGCCTGTTTGGGACCTTCTCACGCGAGCAGGCCGAGACCGCCAGCCGGGCTGCGGAGGCGGTTCGTGTCGGTGCCGGCCCCGACTACCAGGATCCTCTTTACCTGGTGTTCATGCACCACCCGCTCGACGAAACCTCGCCGGGAAGCAACACCCGGCTCAAGGACTGGATGGCGACCTTGGATGGCGACGGCACCCGCCTGCTGGGGATCGTCTCGGCCCACACCCACGTGGCGCAGAAGCACAGTCACTGCATTGGGCGCAGACAGATACCCGAGATCGTCGTCGGTTCCACCATCGATCCGCCGCAAGAGGCGGCCCTGCTCTCCATCGGTCCCGCCGCCGACGGAGCGGTCAGCCTGCGCGTGCAAACGCTGCCTGTGGTGTCCCGGCCGGGCATGACTTGCAGCTCGCGCGCCCCCACCATCACGGCGCAGGACTGCCAGCAGGTCATGTCCGAGCTGCGCGACCACAAGGACTGCGCCGCGCTTTTTCGCCCCGCCGAAGCCAATTCTCTCGGTCGCGATTGCAGCGACATCGAGCATCCCCTGGAGATCGGCGATCGGCTGCAACTGGCCTCGCGCTGGACCGGTCCAGGCGACGAAGAAGAGATCCGGGCCGACCAACGCAGTCGGGTCAGCGCGCTTTGGAGTTGCGTGTGCCGCGACCATCGCTGCAACCCGAGCTCGGCGGTTCTCGAATTGGACGACGACAGTTATTTCCAGTTGCTGCGCCAGGAGTTGGCGACCTCGCCCAAGCGGGAGCAAGAGCTGACTTGCTTGTCGTGGGCCGCCGCCGCCGTTCAACGCTACAAAACCGCGGGCATGAGCTTCGCGGATGCGCTTCGCTGCGCCTTCGACGACGACAGCGTCGCGCCCGCCCGCGACTACATCGCTCACCTGGAGGTGACCCCATGCTATTGACATCTCGTTCACGGCGGGTTGGGTTCACATTGCTATTGCTAACGACGCTCGCCGCTGCGCCGGCTCGGGCCTTCAATCCCTTCAAATCCGCCGAGAACGCCGTGGGCGACGCGATCAAATCAGGCGGCAAGAAACTCGGCCAGGGGCTTGGCGAGGGCGCGGTCGAGGCCCTGCAGCCCGCGCTGGTCTCGACCATCGCGACGGCCTCGCGCGCGGCCGGGACGCTGGTGGCGGATGTGGACACGCGGCTCACCCGCCAGGTCGACCACGCCGGCGGCGTGGCCAGCAAGCTCGTTTCCGAGACCAAGGGCGCGCTCGACGACAGCCTGGACAAGGTCGACCACATCCTGGAAAAGCGTCTGCTGCAGGTTCAGACGACCGCAGATGGGTTGGTGCAGAAACTGGACAGCGCCGTGAATCGCAACCTACACACGGCGGACCAGATCCTAAAACAGCGCAGCGCCCAGCTCGGCCACATCATGTCCGATTCGATTCAGCAGGCCGACCAGGCGCTGGAGCAGCGAATCAGCCAGCTCGACGAGGATGTTGCGCTTCGCCTGGGCAACGTCGACGTGATCGCGAGCAAGCAGCGCCTGGGATTGGAAGAAACCGCGTTGCGGACCGCCGTCCTGATTGGGCTACTCGTCTTCGTGATCTTTGTCTTACGAACGCTGTGGAAGGAATTCGCGGGTGTGCAGAGACACGTTGCGGACAAGCGGGGCATCCAGCGCACGCTCGGCTATTTGAAGGGTTTTGCTCGGCCGGTTTCACTCCAGCTCGCTGGCGCAGGGATCGCCGTGCTGGTCATCTACGCGCTCTACGATCGATTGCCGCTCGGGGCCCGCACCCAGGCGGCGGATTTGGCCAACATGCACCGTCGAGAAATGACTGCCAGTCTGGCGCGTTTCGATTTTTCCCGCGTGCGTTTTCACGCTTCGCAGCTGGAAATCCTGATGCCCGAGCAAGGCGCCTACTACCAGGCCATGTCGGGCAAGGCCGAATTGCTGCGCGACCTGGTCATGCGTCCGGCCCTGCTCGCCACGGACCAAGGCGTCGCTCAAATCGTCGAGCGCGTGCAGGCCCTCGAACGACAGCTGGGCGACCGCGCCGACCCTGATGTACTGACCATGAAGGCACTTGTCCTGTGGCAAGTGGGCACATCCAAACGTGACGAGCATGCCGCCGCTTCCTACTGTGCCCGGGCGCTTCGTCTTTCGCCGGGTGGCTTCGCGCTGGCCCCCATGGCGCGACACTATATCCGGGCCTTTCTGCATGCGCCCTACCTGGCACCGGACACGCACTACGGTCGCGATGCGGAAAGCTTGGTGGACTTGCAGGTGCTCGCCGCCATGCCCATTGCGGAGAACGCCGGCTTTCCGCTGGAACCGGTGCTGGTGCTCGACCGTCTGATGGGAAAGCTCGATCGCGAGCTGACCCCAGCCTACCTCGACATGCTCAGCGCGCATGCGGCGCTGCTTCGCCTGCTGCCGCCCCAGACTTCGCAACCGCGACGAGACCGCGCCGTGGTTGGTCCAGCCCCTGAATCGCCTGAGCTCGTACGTGCTCGCCAGCAACGCACCCAGGCCGCGTCGAGCGTTCTTGCGGTCTGGCGCCGGTTCGAAAGCGGCCTCGACGACATTCCGGGATTGACTGGCAAGAGCGCCGTGCTTGCCATCTTTCGCTTGAACGATGCCAGCTACACCCGAGCAGCGTGGTTCGTCGAAGAGCCCCAGCAGAATGACCTTGCACCGTTGCTTGCCGACATCACCGACATCACGCTCAAGACCAAGCTGGCGCCGCCGCGCATCGGCTGGGAAAAGCGCTACGGGGCACTCATCGCGCAAGAACTTCACGTCGTCGCCGAATTGCAGGAGGCCAATCGCTTCGCCGCCTTCGAAAAGAGGAATCGAGATTTCGAACACGCGTATGTTGCCCAGCTGCTGGCAGCGCCGGACCCCGAGCAGGACCAACACCGCCGCGCGGCCGCGGTTCTGGCGGCCCAGCTTGGTCTCTATGTCAACGATCCGAACAACCACGCCAGAATCCCGGTGGCCGCCACCTTGACGACCAAGAACGACTCCCTCGATCCCGTGGCCGTCCAGACCTTGGCCGAGGCCATGCAAACGCGCGGGATGCGGACTCTCTAAGGTCCTAGCGTACGCGCACGAAAAATCTTCGGTATGTGTCGTTGAGAAAATCCAGCGCCTTTTGGCGATCCGCCTCGGGACGCTGTGCGGGGAGGTCCTCGGCGTCGCTGGTCGACGTGACTTGGAAGGTCTTTGCGCCCTCGGGATCCTTCCACACCAGGTACTTCGACGTTGGCGAGACGACGGCCATCTGGCGGTTCTTCTCTGGAAAGTCGATGGACGACACCAAAACCATGCGCTCGGCGTCTTGCGCGCGTAAAAGCGAAACCCCGCTGCTGAAATCCGCTGGCTCGACAGACGGGATCAGGCCAGCATAGTCGAGGAAGGTGGGCATGATGTCCACGTGACTCGTCAGCGGCAAGGACAGCGAGCGACTGTCCGAATTGCAAAACACCAGTGGAACTCTGCTTCGATCATTGGTGAAGCTGACCGAAGCATGCCCCAGCAAACCATGATCCCAGAATTCCTCGCCGTGATCCCCGGTTACCGCGGCCATCCAGTCCTTGCCCTCACCCAATCGGATGAATAGCCGAAGCAATGTACCGACGCTGCTGTCCACGAATCCGACGCTGTTCCGATAGCGATTGATGAAGCTGGCCCGAATCTCCGGATCCTGCTCGTCCCCGCTGATGAGGCTATGGCTTTCCGCGAGGGCAGGCCTGAACTTCTCGAAGTCGGGTGGATAGTAGTATTTGTGGTGCGTGGCATCGAAGAATACAAACAGGAAGAACGGCTCCTTGCCGGAATCACTCGCCAAGAAATCCATCGACCAGCGCAACAGATCCCTATCGCGTTCGACGGGATCGGCGCCCTTGGCTTCGAAGAACGATTGGAACTGTTCGGTCACATAGGACAGCTCGCCCCATTGTGCAAGTGGCGCCGAAGATGCGCCGAGCACGTGATACCCATTCTCCTTGAAAACGCGGAGCGGGAAATTCGGAACATTGCGCTTGCCGAGTATTTGATAGTGGTACGAATGAAGACCATACAATAGCGAGAATACGCAATGATCCGTGGAATGACTGGAGGCCTGGTGGTTGGCCGAGCGCGCGCACGTCGGACGCGATTGCAGTGCCCAAAGCTCGGGCATGTATTCAGGGCTCAGCATGTCCCCGCGCAGGGTTTCAACCAGAATGAGAAGAAAACTCGGCTTCCTCTGCAATTTCGGTAGCGGTCCACCGAGCCTTGGGTAGTGAATCGTCCAGGCTTCCCCTGTTGAATTCGCCGCGCGCGGGACAAAACGAAGGTCGTAGAGGGGAAGTGCACTCGATGCTGCGCCGGGAAGTGGTGCGTGAATCCCGCGCGTTCCGCCCCATCCCACGACAAACAGAACGCCAAGCGAAACGCCAACGATCCAACCGCTTTGCGCAATTCGGCGGACGAATCGCGAGCCGGTCCACCCAGCTAGCCACAGGGCCAGCGCACACACGAGGGTACTTCCCGAAACAAGCAGGATCTCTGCCAGCGTGATGTGAAGGGACGCATTGACCTCTCCGCGCCCGAGCAAGGTGGTTACCGACGAATCGTACAGATGCACCCCCAGGACTCCGTACAATCGATTGTCGATGTACGCGCTCATCAGCAGGATGGCTCCCAGCACGCTTGTCGCCGCCCTGGCAGCTCTTCCCACCCACCCAGACCTGGCAAGGGAAAAGGGCACGGTGAGAATTCCTATCCCGATGGCAAGGCCGCTCGCTACCATCAGACAATGCCCGGCCGCGCCCCACCACCCAGTCGGCTCGCCCCTTGCCAGCCAGCGATGCAAGTGACCAAGGTAGAAGGCCCACAGAGAAAGCGCGGTCACCAGCAAAGTGACAAGTATCGCGGACAGCACCTTCCCGCGTTTCGGTGAGACCAGCGTCACCGCGTCAGCATATCAGGGAACCGACGAACGCATGAACAGGTGACGTTCTTCCCGCGACCCTCTGGGGAGTGGCGACCTCAGGTGGCGTCCCTCTCCCCCATGGACAGCCCGCACAGCGCACATCCGAGCCCGGCGGTAGGTGCGATGCCGAAGATGCGCGAACCACGCTTTTCTCCTTGAATTCCGCTCCCCTGCGCCTTGCGTGGGGCTCGCCAACGGAAAAGCCACCGAGCTGGCCTACCTCTTGCTCAAGCAGAATACAGATACGCACTTCCGCCTGCGACCTTGGAAGACACGCACTCTGTCACCTGTCCCCCACATCCGTACAGCACCTGGAGGCAATGGAATGAACTGCACTCACAAGAGCCTGGTTGTTGCCACATGGCTGCTCCTCGTCGGCTCCTGCAACAGCGCGGGATCGACTTCGCCAAGCGCGCAAGAGGACGCAGCGTCGAGCGGTGGTGCTTCGGGCAGCATGGGTGATGCAGCTCCACCTGTGCAAGGTACTGGTGGAAGTACATCTACGAGCGGCTCAACGACCGGCGGAACGACCACGTTCACCTCTGCCGGTAAAGGAGGAGCGACTGTCGATAGCGGCACAGTACCGGTACCGGACGCACTCTGCTCGCCTGACACCTGCGCTAGCCTCGGCCAAACCTGCGGCGAAACTAGCGACGGTTGCGGGCACATCCTCCAGTGCGGCACCTGCGCGCAAGGCCAGCTCTGCAGCCCAACGTCCATGACCTGTGTCGCGCAATCCGATGCGTGCGGGGGCAACAACGGATGCGGCATGGTCGCCGACGCCTGCGGGAATGGCTTCGCGTGCAGTAAAACGTGCAGCTTCGGGACCAAGTGCGAAAACAACCAGTGCACAGCGTGCAAGCCCATCGCGTGCGACGGCCACTGCGGCAATATTCCAGACGGATGCGGAAGCGCGCAAGCGTGCGGTGCATGTCCCACGGGCCAGGTCTGCGATGCCGTCGCCTTTACCTGTGGCGCGTGCCAGAAAGTTGCATGCGCAAGCTTTCCTTCCACGACCTGCGGCACGCTCTCCGACGGCTGCGGCGGGCTCATCACCTGTCCTTGCGCAAGCACAGGGACGCCCGTTCCGCGCGAGTGTGTCGCGGCAGGTGCCGAGTGTGGCAAGGTTGCTGACCAATGCAGCGCGGCTGTTACGCACGACTGTGGTTCTTGCACAGGGGGCAAGGTCTGCACCAACAACAAGTGCGCGACCTGCACGCCCAAGACTTGCGCCTCGGCTGGCAAGAACTGCGGCACCATCGACGACGGTTGCGGCAACAAGCTCACCTGCGGTACCTGCCAAACCAATGAGATCTGTTCCTCCAACCTCTGTACGGCCTGCACGCCCAAGACCTGCGCCTCCGCCGGCAAGAACTGCGGCACCCTCGACGACGGCTGCGGCAACAAGCTCACCTGCGGTACTTGCCAAACCAACGAGATCTGCTCCTCCAACCTGTGCACGGCCTGCACGCCTAAGACCTGCGCCTCCGCCGGCAAGAACTGCGGCACCCTCGACGACGGCTGCGGCAACAAGCTCACCTGCGGTACCTGCAAAACCAATGAGATCTGCTCCTCCAACCTCTGTACGGCCTGCACGCCCAAGACCTGCGCCTCCGCCGGCAAGAACTGCGGCACCCTCGACGACGGCTGCGGCAACAAGCTCACCTGCGGTACTTGCCAAACCAACGAGATCTGCTCCTCCAACCTGTGCACGGCCTGCACGCCTAAGACCTGCGCCTCGGCCGGCAGGAACTGCGGCACCATCGACGATGGCTGCGGCAACAAGCTCACCTGCGGCACCTGCCAGACCAATGAAACCTGCAATACGAACGTCTGCACGGCCTGCATTCCCAAGACCTGTGCAAGCCAGGAGCGCGCGTGCGGGACCATCGACGACGGTTGTGGTCACAAGGTAACCTGCCCGGGCTGCGCAGCCACGCAGGTCTGTCTCGGGAACGGTAGCTGCTGCCAACCCACCACCTGCGGCAATGTCTCGGGCGCGCTGTCGGATGGCTGCGGCGGAATCATCAACTGCTATGCGGACTAGGGAAGCCATGTCAAAGACGCTGTCGACTATCGCCACCCACCCTGCCCTGCTCTTCCTCGTTGGAATCGCCGCATGTTCGTCGGGACCCGTCGTCGGAGATTCGACCGGCGTGGCGGGCAGTGGAGGTGCCGTTTCGCTCAATCTCTCCGACGGGACAGGTGGCAAGGTCACCGTGAAACTGGACGGCGGCACTCCCTTGGCGCCAACCTCGATCTTGAACTGCGGCAACAGCGCCAGCAGCATGACCCAGTTGCCTGCCGACTTGCTCCTCGTGCTCGATCGCTCGGGCTCGATGACGAACGGCATTTCCGACGACAACCCTTGCGACCCAGCCAGCGGCACCTGCGCCCAGCGCTGGACCACCATGATGGCGGCCATGCATACCGTGCTCGCAACCTCGCCCACGAGCATCCACTGGGGATTGAAGTTCTTCTCGACCCCAGGCCTCACCAGCGGCTCCGGATCGACGCCAGTGGGCTGCGTGGTCACCTCCGATGCGGAGGTGCCCGTCGGCACCAACAACGCCGATGCCATCACGGCAAGCATTGCGTCGACCTCCCCCAACTACAACACCCCGACCCGCGCCGCCATCGAAGTTGCGGTTGCCTACCTGCAGACGATCCAAGACGGGCGCGCCAAGTACATCTTGCTGGCCACCGATGGTCAGCCCAATTGCCCGGCCACGGGGGACGTGGCAACGGCCAGCGATCTCGGACCAGCTGTGGCCGCCATTGCCGCCGCGCATTCGGCTGGCATCGCGGTTTACGTCATCGGTGTCGGGCCGTCGGCAGGTAACTTGGACGCGATGGCGTCGAGCGGGGGAACCAACAAGTTCTACCCTGCCCTCAGTCCGCAAGCGCTGACCTCTGCGCTCAATGCCATCGTCGGCGCAGTCGCAAGTTGCGTCTACACCATGTCCTCAACCCCGCCCGATCCGACCAACCTCGGCGTTTACCTGGACAAGCAGCTGGTCCGCGAAAGCGCGACGGATGGATGGACGCTGAGCAGCCCGAACGCGGTCACCTTCTATGGTCCGACTTGCGATCGCATCAAGGCCGGCACCTACCAGAGCGTGCAGGTTTTGTTCGGCTGTCCCGACAAGTCCGAGCTGCCTGCGGTCATTCCCTAGCCGTTCCCTACGAGGCCTCGGCAGGGACACATTGGGGTAGACTGTGCTTCGTGATCCCGACAGACAGAATCGGGCTCGATGCATGCTCACCGCTCTCTTCGCCGACATCCATAGCAACCTCGCGGCACTCCAGGCCTGCCTGCACCACGCGCGCGCGCGTGGCGCCGAGCGCTTCGTTTTCCTCGGTGATCTGGTGGGCTACGGCCCCGACCCGGCGGCGGTCATTGACGTCATCGCCTCCATCGACGGCGCCGTCGTCGTCAAGGGCAATCACGACGAGGCGATCGAGGTGGAGCCGAAAACGCGCGATCTCAACGACCTCGCCTACGCCGTGATCGTGTGGACGCGCGACGTTCTATCGGCGGCCCATCGGCAATTCCTCTCCTCGCTGCCGATGATGGTCAAAGAAGGGGACGTATGCTTCGTGCACAGCTCGGCGAGCCGACCCGAGAAATGGGAGTACGTCGCGGATGGCGCCGCCGCGCAGCGGAGCATGGACGCGGCCGGAACGCCCTACGTTTTCTCCGGACACGTGCATGACCAAACGCTCTACTTCAAGACGCCTGCGGGAAAAACGGCGTCGTTTCGACCAACGCCCGGCAGCCCCGTGCCGGTCCCGCGGCGGCGCGGCGGCCTGGCGGGGGCGCGCGCTGGCTGGCTGGCAATAGTCGGGTCGGTCGGTCAGCCGCGCGACGGCAACCCCGCGTCCGCCTACGCGCTGTTTGACGGCGCGTCCGAGGCGATGACGTTTTTCCGGATTCCCTACGACCACCTGTCGACGGCCAGCCGCATCCGCGCGGCTCGCCTGCCGGACATGCTCGCCGAGCGCATCGTGCGCGGTGAATGAGCTATGGTGAACGACCTCAAACCCGGCGCGGAAATAGACGGTTTCACGCTGGGCGACCGCTTGCACGGGGGAGCCACCAGCACCCTTTTCCGGGTCACGAAACCCGGCGTCGATCGGCCACTTGTCATGAAGGTGCCGCGCGTCGGACCGAACGAACCGAGTGAGACCATCATCGGTTTCGAGACCGAGGCGATGATCCTGCCGTCGCTTACGGGACCCCACGTGCCATCGTTCGTGGCAGTCGGAGATCTGGCGCGGACACCGTACCTCGTCACCGAGTGGATCGAAGGCCGCAACATCGAAGACATGATCGGGGGCGGCCCCCTCGCCCCCGCAGATGTGGCTCGGGTCGGCGCCGCCCTCGCGGATGCGCTGCATAGTCTGCATCAGCAGGACGTCATTCACCTGGATGTGAAACCGGAGAATCTAGTCCTCCGCGGCGACGGCACAGCGGTGCTCGTCGACTTCGGCTTCGCTCATCACGCCCGCTTTCCCGACCTGCTCGCGGAGGAGACGCGATTTGGCGTCGGCTCGGCGGCTTATGTATCGCCGGAGCAGCTGCTTGGAACACGGGAAGACCGGCGCAGCGACCTGTTCGCCCTGGGCGTCGTCCTGTACGAGATGGCGACGAGCAAATTCCCTTTCGGCGAGCCCGATGCCGATGTCCGTAACCGGTTCTGGATCGATCCCGCGCCGCCGTCGACACTGGTGCCGAATGTTCCGTCATGGATGCAGGAGATCATTCTGCGCTGCCTGGAGCCGCGCGCTGACCTGCGCTATCAGTCGGCCGCGCACGTGGCTTTCGACCTGCGCCACCCGGAGCAGGTCCCGCTCACCGGACGCGCGACGAAGCAGAGGCGCACGGGCTTCCTCGCACACGTCCAGCGATTTCTCCGCGCACGCGCCGAGCACGGTGCCCGCCTTCGCTCGCCCGGAGTGCTCCTCAGCCGCACACCGATCGTCCTGGTGGGCGTCGACACCGCCCACTTGGACGACCAGCGACACCCGGCGATCCGCTTCGCGCTTTCGCAGTTCCTCGCGCTCAGCAAGGAGTTTCGGCTGATCTGCCTCACCGTGATTCCACCCTCGGCAACGTCGCTCGAACATCTGGTGAGGCTAAGGCACTGGGTCGCCCCCCTGGGCCTGCCCACCCAGCGGTTCTCCCTGCACGCGGTCGAGTCCGGCGCCCCCGCGGACGTCATCGTCGAGTTCGCCCGACACAACAACGTGGACCTCGTCGTCCTCGGCGCCCCGTCGGAGGGCGGCCGCGCTTGGTCGCAGTCGGTAGCATCCACGGTCACGGCGAGGGCGAGATGCAGTGTGCACGTCGTGCGGGTGAAGAAACGGTGAACGGCCATTCCCAAAACCATGGATCGCAACATCGCTCTTCCGGCCACGCCACGGGCATAGTACAAGATGGCGGTAGGGCGCGCTGCCCACAACCGCGGCATGAAGAAGTTACGCATACTCATCTTGTTCGACACCGATGCGGATCCGCCGGCGGGACAGGACTACTCGCGCCAGATCGAATCCGCAGACGAGGCGGAGTTCGACGTGGCCCGCGCGCTTCGGGGCCAGGGCCACGAGGTGCGCCTATTTGGCTTCCGCAACGATCTCGACATGCTCGTCGCGGGTCTGCGCGGCGAGCCGGTGGACGCCGTATTCAACCTGACCGAACGCTTCCGCAACCAGTCGGGCCTGGACTATGGGGTGGCCGCGCTGATGGAGATGCTGGATCTGCCCTACACCGGCGCCTCGGCCGAGGGGTTGATGTTGGCACGCAACAAGGCACTCACCAAGATGGTGCTGGCCTACCAGGGGCTGCGCATCCCGCACTTTTTCGTGTGCCCGCGTGGCCAGCCAGTGCAGCGGCCAAGCGACGTTCGCTTCCCGCTCATCGTCAAGCCGCTGGACGAGGACGCCTCGGTTGGCATCGCGCAGCGGTCGGTGGTGCATGACGATTCGGCGCTGATTGAGCGGGTGGTTTTCATCCATACGCGCCACAACACCGCCGCCATCGTCGAGGAATTCATCGCCGGTCGCGAGCTCTACGTGGGCGTGATCGGCAACGATCCGCCGCGCGCGCTGCCGCCCATCGAGATGGTGTTCGGCGAGGACACTGCCGAAGAAAGCAGGATCGCCACCTTCAAGGCCAAGTGGAGCCACAGGTACCGCGAGGCGCGCGGCATCCAGAACTGCATCGCCAAGAACCTATCGAAGGAGCTCAAGGATCGTCTGGCCGAAGTTGCGGTCCGCACCTACCAGGCCGCCGGCCTGCGTGACTACGGCCGCATCGACGTGCGCCTGGCCCACGATGATGAGATCTATATCGTCGAGGCCAATCCGAATCCCTACCTGGCCGACGGCGAGGATCTAGCATGGGCCGCGGAAGAGGACGGCCAGCCCTACACGCAGCTGATCGAGAAGATCGCCGAGTCGGCCGCTTCGCGTGGGCGCAAGGCGTAGGCTCGCGAGGTCTCCTCGCCCTTCACTGTCCCGTGAGCCAGGCTTTGCGGATCAGTCTCCCGCAGCGCACAGACGCGACGCCCGAGATCTTCGAAGCATCGTTCGAGCCGGCGTTGGCGAGATCGACACGGGCGAGCAGGCCATAGGTCGTTTTGCCGGCGTCGATCCACGGATAGAAGCCGAAGGCACCCGGGCTGCTGAACGCTCCGTCGCCGACAGTGGGGTCGTCCTCGACCCAGTGGCCTAGGGAATAGTGCCATTTTTCGTCGGTCACGTCGTTCGGTGTCGTGGCCGGCGGAACAGGAACGGTCGATTGATTGACGGGACTGTAAATAGCCGTGGGACAGTCCGCGCCGGGATGGGTGCACACGGCATGGGTGCCCAAGAGCGCCAGTGCATGCGGATACGTGCCATCGAGGATGTGGCGCAAGAGCACAGCGTAGTCCTGCGCGGACGTTCGTCCCCCGCCCGCTAGCTGCGGCTCCGAATAGGTGAAAGAGAGAGAGGCGCCGAGCACGGTCTTGAGATCGCTCGCGAGCTTGGCGTCGCGGTCACTGCCAAGTCCGATGGAGGAGGCCAGCTGCTGCATGTGCCCGCCGTTGTAGAAGAAATGATCGGCAGTCGCGGTTACCAGGTCCCCGTTCGTGCCGCCGTTACGGCCGGCGGCGGCCAGGCATTGGTCGACGGATTGGAGGACGCCGCAGCTGGTGAAGTTGGTGTAGCCCGATTGGAAAGTCAGGAACTTGATTTCGTCCGGGGTCAGCAAGCCAGCGTTGCGTTCCATCATGTAGACACCGAAGATCAGTTTTGACGCCGAGGCAATGGCCATAGCATCGCTGGCGACCGGCGGCGTCCCTGTGCCACCCGTGCCGGAAGCGAGCGCGCCGCTCTTGTCGCCGATCTCCCAATAGAATGCCCCCAGGTTGAGACACAACGGCTCCTGCGCAAGGACGCGATTCACGGAGGCAAGGCGGTCGCTCGTGCTTGTTGTCTGACTGCCATCGTCTTGCACGGACGGTCCACTATCCATTCGAGGCGTCGTCGAGCCACCGCAAGAGGCCATAGGAAAGCAAAGGACGCAACTCAGCAGAGATCCGTGGTTTGGCATGTGCATGATTCCCATGGACACGGAAGCGTCGGAAAAATGCAAATTCACGTCGGCCTGCATTGGGATTTGCCTACGTGAACATCGGGCTAGCGGCGCTTGCGGCGCTTGCCGCCGCTCGCCCGGCGACCGATGCGCTCACGCCCAGCCAGCTCTTGCGGCTTGGCATCCTTGGCAGGTTGCTTGTCGTGGTCGTCATCCACCACTGTCGCGGCGCTGAGATTGGCAGCGATGGTTGGATTGACGTCTGCCGGAGCGCTTAGCGGGGCCAAAACCGTCTGGCGAGCCACCATCATGTCCCAGGCGATCATCGCGAAGGCGATCAGTATTGCCAGGGACATCAACGTGTATTGCTCGTCGAGCTCTGTGGGCATGCCGAGGTTCTTCAAGGCAGGAGCGTTGCGAATCGACGCCGGTAGGATTGCGCCCAGCCAGTTGGGGATCCCCTTGATTGGCGCCCAGCCGATGAACTGAGTGAAGGCGGTCGCGGCCAATAGCCACCGCCCCACCACCTCTCTTTTCGCGTAGAGCAAGGCGACCACGATCACGAAGGAGTAGTAGTAATTGGTGAGCTCGACTCCAAAGGCTATGAACGTCGCGGATAGGGCGATGGCCTCCCACGGGTCCGCCTCTTTGACGGCAAGGCCCATCAGCACGAGGTAGCAAACCAAGATACCGAAGTAGAGCGGCTTCGCCTCGCGGAAGCTCTTGAGTCGCGCGTCCTTCCAGCGGCTCCACGGATCCACAAGGCGGTCGTTGCGCATAAGCCGCCCGACCTCGGAGGGGCGGTAGTCCACCACCGTGCGCAGACCCATATAATTGGTAAGCGGCGTCCCCTGGTGTTTCAGAGTGTTGTGAATGAAGGCGGAGTAGGAACCGAAACCGCCAGCGGTCACCACGCTGACCGGCAGAAGGATCGCCACGGCAAGTGCAGCGCCCATGAAGAAGCGCAGGAAGCGCCGTTCAAGCTGCCGGTGCTTGAAGTAGTGGTAGCCCATCGCCAGCACGGGAGCCACGAACAGGAACATGGGAAAAATGCGCAGCAGGGTCGAATACGCCAGACACATGCCGGCGTAGAAGTAGCGTTCCTTCTTGGCCAGACACACCGACGCACCCATCCAGAACAGCCAGTCCCAACGCAGAAGCGAGCCGCCGGTCCAAGCCCAGCGCGAGGCATGATTGGTGGAAAACGCAAGCAGTGCCACGGCCAGCACACGCCAGCCGAAGGCCCACCCGATCAGGAGCGAAAGAAAGATCACCAGCAGACAGTCGATGCTGTCCAGAGCCAGTATCTGCATCCGGCTGGCCGGGGCCAGGTTGCTGAGCATCGACCCGAGGATGTTCCACACCGGGGTGGCGTTGTAGCCATGGTCCAGCTGGGCGTCGTCCCAACGGCGCGCGCTCTCAAGCGGCCGGATGTAGCGCAGGTCTTTCCTGAAGGACTGCCAGCGTTCCGGGGTGAAGTGCGACTTGCAGCGTTCGGGGTGAGCCAGGATGTCAGCAGTGGTTTCTACCTCATTGGTGCGCAGGTTGGTCATTTTGCGCAGCTCGACCCGACGCCGCAGGCCCGGCTCTTCTTCGCTGTCGGCGATGGCCACGCACTCGTACAGGCGATCGTAGCTCAGCTCTTTGAAGTACTTCGAGCCGATGTAGTAGTGGAAGGTATCGTGGCCGTGGATGAAGCTGGAGAAGTGGAACGAGCCGAAATTGAAGTAGGTGAGAAAGGCCAAGACGCCCATCACTCCAAGGATGGCGTTGCGCACCCTCGACCGCGCGAAGTACTGGCCGATGCGAAAGCGCATCCGCCGGAACATTCCAGCGTTCGGCGCCAGCGTGGGCTTGATGCCGGCCTTGAGCGCACGACTCACCTTGTGTTCCCACCACAGAAAGAGAATCCCGAGGCAGGCGAGCAGGAATTCCCAAACGACGCTGCTGTCGTTGTCCCAGTAGTCGAGCAGTTTCTTGGGCGGCACAGGGGCTGCCGGCGCGTCCACGATCTTCATGGCCGGCGGGAATTGCGACGGAACCTGGCAGTACGCCGCAACTTCGGAGGCGGAAAAGAAGCTGTCGCCCACGCCCTCGCCGAACTTCACGTAGCGGGCCACCATGGTGCCCACGTTGAGCGTGCGCATGCGCAAGCCGTGGTTCGGCACCGGGTCGATTTGCCCGAAGACCTTGTAGTCCTTCCCGTCGACCGAACCCCAAATCGTGTAGGTGTCGTTGGCGTCTGCCTGGATGGCGAAGGAGCGAATGCTGGTGACCTCGCCGAGATCCCAGGTCACGGTGGACGCCGCGGTATCGAAGATGACCGCCGGCTGGGCATCCCACATCGAACCCTCGGGCGTGATCTGCTCGTCGGTGAGGAGCCCCAGGTCCCGTCGCGTTTCTTGCGCCGCGATGGGTCTTTTGTGTGCCAGCAGGTTGCCCTCGGGGCAGGCAGGAGCGAGCGATTGGCTTTGTGCACGCACCGGCGAGACCGCCAGCACGGCTAGGAACAGGGGCAAGATGCTCAGGGCAAAACGTCGCATGGCTTGTCACTCTATCTTGCTCGCGGCCCGAGCGTAACCCGTCGCGAGCGATTCGATGTAACCCAACGCACTAGCTATCTTGTGATTCTGTGTCCATGCTACTCTTCATATTCAGCTTGATCCACGTACGGCATCCCCAAACGGGGCAATCCATGTCTGGGATTCGTCATGAAATGCCAACGGAATTCCGCCGACGTTTTGTCATGGAGAAACCATGTCTGGAATGAATGCATCTCCCGTTCCTGTCCTCATCGTCGCCGCCATTCTTGAGGGCACCCTGTTTGCCGGGGCTTGTAACAGCAACCCCGGAGACGTCGGTGGCCCCGGCAACTCAGGAAGCGGGGGCACAGGTGTGGTCATCCTGTCTGCAGGTGGGGCCAGCGGATCGGCTGGTGGTGCGGGTGCCTCATCAGGGGGAGGCGGCAGTGGTGCCTCAACCACGATGGCATTTCCGCCCACCGGATTCGACTCTGCCATCCCAGCAGACACCGGCGCCTATAGCACAAGCAGTCAACCCATCGCATTCGACGTCGACGGAGGGGTTCCCTCGAACCCGGGTGGAGGCAATGGGGAGAACTGCGGTAATGTTCTAGTTGGCGTCGTGCGCGACTTTAAGCGAGGGGATGACCCCACCGACTATCCAGGCGGGCATCCGGACTTCAACACCCGCAATGGCAGTGGTCAAACGGGTATTGTGATGAGCACCTTGGGTACGGACGGAAAGCCTGTGTACAACGCGGACTCGATGAACACGTTGGCCTGCACACTGAATGGCTCGACCGCTCCAGCTCCGTGCACCACGGGAAAGGCAAATTTCGACCAGTGGTACCGCGATGTGCCGGGCACGAACGATACATTCCTCGCTGCATACCAGTTTGTTCCTGACAATGCTGGTGTCGTGTACACCTTCGACGCCCCAGCGTATTTTCCCATCGACGGCAAAGGGTTCGGCGACCAAGGTTTAGAGGACGATCAGGGAAAGCCACACAATTATGGCTTCACGACGGAGCTTCACACGTCGTTCACCTACAACGGTGGCGAGACGTTTTCGTTCACCGGCGACGACGATCTTTGGGTCTTCATCAACGGAAAGCTCGCAATTGACCTGGGAGGCATGCACACTTCCCAGAGTAAGACCGTGAACCTGGACAATTCCGCAGCGGAGTTAGGGATCACCAAGGGGCAATCGTATCCTCTGGATTTCTTCAATGCCGAGCGCCACACAACAGCTTCCCATTGCAAGATCCAAACGACAATGAAATTCACCAATTGCGGGACCGTATCGGTGGGAATCATCCCGTGAGGAACATAGACGTCGTTTTCTAGGGCCATGCTCTTCAGGGACACGCGCGCGCTTTCGGGGCTCGGGTACACGATGCTGGCTGCAGCTCTTGCGGCGAGCCTGCCCGCCTCGACCGGGTGCACGGGGGGCACTGGCCCCGCCGCTGCCGGTGACGGGGCCTCCACCGATCCGGGCTCGTGCGCTCCGGATCCATTGCGCACCAATCTCGCCCCTTTGTGGAACGGTCTCTCGGTGGACATCGACGACTGTCCCATCATCCACTTCACGGCCAAGTACAACGAGCCCGACGCCATGATCTTCAAGGCGATCATCTACGTCGAGTCGCGCTTCCAGTACGACGCGGTCGGTTGCACCAGCAATGGACCGTGCTGCCCGGCGCGCGGCTGGACCGCGGCCGAGTGTGCCTGCCTAGGCGCAATGCAGACCGGGCCTTGGTGCAACACCTCGAACTTGCCCGCCGGGTGCACGGCCAGCGAGATCGGCTTGCTCCCGAGCGGGCACGTGGACATGGAGACAAACCCCAACACCGGAAATTGGGCCAACTCGGTCTTCAACCCCGTGGTCAACATCGAGCTCGGCATTGCCGGCATCGCCTGCAACCGCGCGCAGGCGAAAGCGAAGTTCCCTGGCTGCACTGAGGACCAGTACACGATGATGGCCATTGGCAATTTCAACTCCTACGGCAGCACGCAGAGCTGCACGGTCTACAACTTCGACTATGACTCAGCGGTGGTCGACGCATATAAGGCCTACTCGACCGCCGCAGGCTGGCCTCCCCACCCCTACGTGACTCAGTAGACGGTCTGCCGATCCTCAGTCGGATCCGTCTCTCGAGAAGTAGAAGAAACCATCCCAACTCACGTAGTTTTTCTTGACGATCCTCCTCAAGAACCTCTGCCAATCGGCGCTTGTCCGCCGGTCCTGCCCAGCCATATCCCTCCTCACGTAGTTTCGCTTGACGAACCTCAGAAACCTCGACCCCAGGGCAACAAGGTTCTCGTCCATCGCAATCAGTCTCGGTCGAATCCTCCCGCTCTCCAGCGCATCCACGTAGGCATCCACCTGTTCTCGCGGAAGCCGGTCGACCAATTCGCCGTGAAGAAAGAAGTAGTAGAACGCATGCGGCCGAAACACACCCATCCCTTCCCACCCGTCCATCACCACGTCCGTTGGTTTCGTGTTTTCGAAAACATAGCGCAGTCTTGTCAGTCGACGGTCGTTGCGCAACTTGAAGGTTGCTTGCAGGTCGAGCAGCGGCAGTACTGCCAAGGGGATCATTGCGAGAATGAGGAGCCATGGCCGCGCACCTTCTCGCGCGCATTCAATAAGGAGGGATAGCCCTTGGGCGGCAAACAAGCAAACTATCGGCAATGGCATCAGGTAGTATTGTCTGTACGCCACGGGTATGATGAGAAGTCCAGCGAAGAGTCCGGTCAGAGTGCAAAACAGCAGGATTCCTCCGTACTGACGCCGCTCGGAGCGGATGAAACGATACAGAGATGCGGAAGCTCCCAATAGTGACAAAGCCAGAACGGGCCAACTGGTCTTGATGAATTTGCGGAGCTGTTCTGCCTCAACATGCTTCCAATTGGCATTGAGGAGGAAGTTGTTCGCGATGAACTCGCCGCCCGCATGATGGAGGGCGAACGCGGCCCAGGTCAAGGTGGCTGGTAGACAAACCCCCAGGACGAATGCCATGGTCAAGAAGATCCGAGGGCGTCTCCCCACGCGTCCAGGAAAAAGAGACCAGATGCCAAGGCCTGCGAGCGCGCCTGGGAGGACGAAGAACATCTTCTGCGTGCACATGATGGCAGCACCGAGACTCAGGCCACCTCCGAGGAAATGCCGAAAACTCCTCCTTGCCCCATCCGTGCTCGTGGCAAGCCCCCGAAGCAGAAACCAAAGACCACCGAGAAAGAACGGAAGGGCGAGCACATCGGGGCGCATCTCGAGGGTCTTCTGGAAGAAGAACGGCTGACCCACAAGAAACAGGCCTGCCACTAGCCCGACTCTGCGATCTTCCCAGAGATGCCCGATCAGGCCGACGAGAGAAATCGACAGTATCGTCAGCACAAGTGAAAGGCCGCGACCTAAGAGCAGGAAATGTCTCGCGCTCTCGAAGGAAGTGTCGACGTCGAACCAGTGGAAGAACGGACGTAGCGCGTAGTAGTACCAGGGCGTGTGATGTTCGAAGAAATCCTTGTAGGGGAGCATCCCCTTGAACACACACCAGGCCGCGTGGGCATGTTCGAATTCGTCGGGATCGAAAGGCCTATGTATAAGCACGGGTATGCGCGCAAGGAAAAAGCCAACAGTAGCGAGCATCACCCAATAGAGGGAAACCGAGTGGGGCGTGTAGGCAAACGTCTTGATTGGCCGCTTATCGTCGTTTTTCTGCATCTCGGAATTCCTGGTGGTCGAGGGTCATACCCACGATTGGGTCCCGGGTACGGGGATGTAGTTTACCCACGAAACCGAATCCCCGGCCTATTCCTGGGTGGTCAGGGCGACCGGGGCCGATATTGACCTGTGACACTCGTCTCACGGATGAGTTACCTCGGCGCCCCAGAGCCCAGATAATGCTCGCCAGGGACACGAATTTGGAGTCCAATCACAGTACTATAGAAACCTGCCATCCGTGCCCCACGGCTTGGAAGATTGGCAGGGAACCCTGGGGCAGTTGGAGAAGCAATTCTCGTAGAAGGAGTAGAACATAATGAGGAACCTACGATCTGGTTTGGTGGGACTAGTTGGAGCAGCGGGCTTGTTCGTCGTCGGATGCAATCCTACTCCGAGCGGGGCGTCGTCTACGGGTGGCACGGTTGCCACCGGAGGGATCGTCGGCACGGGAACCGGCGGAACGACCGGAACCGGTGGCACCGGCCTTTCGCAAAGGCCAATCGATTCCACGGAGGCCACGACCTCCATGAACCTCCGCGTGAATGAGCTTATTGTCGGCCTTGCCGATTCCACGGCACAGCTCGACACCACCAACAGCACCACCGTGGCAACCGATAGCATCAACTCGGCTCTTGGAAGCGGCTCTGCATGCCCCACGGGCGGAAGCGTTGGCGGCGGTTCCTCGGGCAAGATCGACACCAGGGGGCTCGACGATTTCCTCCACCGGGTCGCGAAGGAAGCCCAGGACCACGTGTTTCGCGAGGACTTCGTGGAGCTCAAGGATGGCAACCAGGTCGTTTACAAGATCGATCCCGCTTCGGCGTGCGGTACAAATACAAAGTGCACTCAGAAGCTGACCGCCAACCCGATCAGGTTTGCGGTCACCGCGAACACCGATGACACCCTCAACGTCTTGTTGCTCGTCGGCGAGGCACGCCACAACCCTGCCACGGGTGTGCTGGGGCCGAAGAAGCTCTCGGTTCGCGCCGACCTCGCCGAGTCCATGGCCGCGATTCGGCTGTACATGACCGCGGAGGACCAGAAGAATCTGCCCGACCACCTCAATGGCGTCATCGAAGGTACGCTTGAGAAGCTTGCAGACTACGACTTTGCCCTCTCGACCTCCGTCATCGAGAAATTCGATTTGCTGGTCGGGCAAGCCAAGGGCAAGCCCGTCGCGGTTACCGTCTTGCCTTCCAATCCCACCACGCAGCTTACCCTTGATTCCATCACCAACACCATTGGCTACTCGGCCAATCTCGGTGCGGTTGACGTTCAGGTGGCTGGCGCCGCCGTTTGCGACGACAGCTGCGGCGCGAAGGAACAAACTGGAACCTTCTCTGCACACTTGGGCGGTTTCACCGGCGAATTCAGCACCACAAAGGCCGCGACCGATCTCACCTTCTCGGGCCTGGGCATCGGGAACGATGCGTCCCAGGTTGCCCTCAATGGCGATCCCTTGGGAACCCTGGACGTGAATCCGAACAACGGCCGCACCCTCAACGTGAACTTCAAGAAGACCACCGAGGGCACCCTGATCACCTTCGATCCAGCGCTCGATATCAAGCTCGCCATGATGCTGAACAAGCTGTCGGAGTCGCTGCGCGTGGACATGCCGCAATGGCTCGAAAGCGAGATCTTCGACGTGATGCTAGGCGGCGCAGCCAAGCCCTCGGTGCTGGTGCCCGCGCCCACCTGCGATGCCTATGGCGATGTGACGTCCAAGAGCGAGCTCAAGGTCGTGACCGGCAACTTGAGCCTGAGCGAGAGCTCCCTGCCGAGCCCGGTGAGCGTGGCCGCGGGCATGTGCCTTGTGCCCGTGGACGGCCTGGACAGCAAGGCCAGCCCGTTTAGCCGACTGCGATCTGGCATCTGCCAGTAGCGTTCCTGCGCTCAGGTCCGAAGGATCGCGCCGTCCGAACCGCGGTTCGTGGGGAGCCAACAAGGCCGCCACCTTCATTCGGTCGAAACTGCGCTCGCCCCGCGCTACCCTCAACCCGCCATGTCGCACCCACTGCCAGCGCCAACGAACGAAGGACTGAAGAGCGAAGCCCTGCGCCAGGGGCTGCGCGAGGCGCTCGCCGGCAAGCCCGCAGCCCTGGAGGACTTGATGTGCCGGTACGGGGGCGGAAACAACGCGCGTCCGAACCTGCGCCTGGCGGCCGCGTTTGGTGCCGAGATGGCGGCGCTGCCCGGGACGGTCGGGCGACTGCTGTCGCGCCTCGGCGCCGACGACGCTGCCCCCGACACGCCCCAGGTGTTCCTGCCCATCGCGGCCGCGTACGGCTGGGTGGGGCGTCTCCAGGCCGGGCTCGACGTCGAGCAGGCGTGGCCCGCGCTGGCAGAGCTGGCGGCGGACGAACGCGCCCCGGTCCGCCTGGGCGCGCTGGATGCGCTCGGCTCGTTCGCGCTGCGCGCGGGCGGCGGCGACGCGCTGGTAGCCCACGCCCTCGGCTGGCTGGACGACGAGGAGCGCGAGCGGTGCTTTGGGACCGCCGCGCTGGTCGTCGAGGTGTTTGCGAACCGGCAGGTACTTGCGGCGCTCGGGGATCTGCCTCCGCTCCTCGATTACCTATCGCGCGTGATAGCGACGGTCGCTGGCGCTTCGCGGTCGGCCGAACGTTCGGACAATCGACGGCGACTGCTTTCATCTCTGCCGCCGACGCTGGCTGCGGTGGCGGTTGGAATGGGCGGCGACCAGCGCGGCGCCACCTGGTTGGAAGTCGAGTGCACGCAGGCACGGCACCCCGACGTACGCGAGGCGCTGTCCACGGCCATCCTGCGGACGCGCGCCAACAAGGCACAGGGCCAGAGCGACGCCGTCACCTCCAGGCTGCGCGCAGCGCTGGAGAGCAGCGCCAAGCCGGCCCGCGATCCCACGCGCAAGCGCCCGGGCACGGATCGCGGGAAGTCCTCGCGCCGGATGAAGTGAGGTGGCGGCTGTCCGCCGCAAGAAATCCGGGCAGACTCATCATCGCAGGTACCTTCACTTGCCGCAGTACCGCGATGTCTTTGTGCCGTCGAGGGAGGCGATCTCGATGACGTCATCGGCCAAGTGAAAATGATATTTCACAAGCCGGGCCGCAGGTTTCCCATCAACGTAAAGGACATCGCTGAATATCCCGGAAGGCCTCCAATCGAAGTGAACCCAATCGCCTACGATGGCTGGTTGCCCCAAATCTCCTCCACAGTTCTTCCATTGGTTGAAGGACATTCGGCAGTCCCTCGCGTAGATGACGATCGCCAAGAATACCGCGAGAACTCCCAATGTTCGGATGAGCCTCTGCATGCTCGAAAACCTCCCTGCTGTGGTGTTTTACCTTGCATTCCTCGCCAGCGCGAGCTTGAGCGAGGGCTAGCGTCGACGGAAGAATAGCCAAGCGCCCACGACGAGGAGCGGCACTGTGGCGTAGATGAGGTAGTGCCATCGCGACGAAGCTGGGCGAATCTTCCCTTTGGCGAGCCGGATCATGCCTTGGTCCTCGGGAGTTACGGACGTGCTGGTGTCGACCTTGAGATCTGTCTCGCCAATCCTGGAGCCGCCGAGGCTCAAGATGAGATAGATGGGGTATTCACCCGGGGAAACATCGGGATTGCGGATGAGCGTCAGGACGTAGTCCGCGTTCTGGCCGGGTAGCAGCTCTGCGACAGACGGTGGGGTGACTTCGACGATACACCCCTGGCTCCGACCGGAAATTGCCAGGTCGTGCATGGCCTTGCTCGAAACGTTGGTCAGGGTGACCGGCATCTGACCCATGTATCCGCGCAGCCTGCCCAGCATCACGCTGTGGATGGAAAGCCCCAGACGCTCGAAGGTCTCGATGCCCGCGGTTTCCATCGCCGTGCGCCCCCTGGGGGTGCGGATGCGCAGATCGGCTTTGTTCTCTACCAGCGCGCGAGCGACCAATCCGTGCCGGGCGGTGTGTAGAGGAGTCATCCCCTTGCTGGTGAGCCCGTTGACGTCCGCGCCGGCAGCGACAAGGACCTTCACGACTTTGTCGTTGGCCGCAAGATGGAGCGGCATCATTCCCGAGGTGTTGCGGATGTCGGAGCGCGCGCCTCGGTGGGTAAGCAGCCCCGCCAACTCCGGGTGGTCCAGCATGGCGGCGAAGTGCAGCGGAGTCATCTCGCCCTCTGCAAGCGCGTTCGGATCCGCGCCGTGATCGAGAAGCAGCGCAGCGGCTTTCAGTTGGCCGGCGATGGCCGCTCGGTGCAGCGGTGTTAGTCCCCGGTCGTCGCGAGCATTGACGAGGTCGCCAGCTGCGATCCGCTGTCCGAGGGTCCCGAGGTCTCCCTGCTCGGCGGCGCGATGGAGGATCGTGATGCTGGAACCGCCATCGGGTGTGGGTTGGCTCTCGGTCTCCGCCAGGGCAGTTTCATATGGGGACATCGCCATCGCCATGGCCGCCATCGTTGCTAGTAGCACGGAACTGGTTCGCACTATTGCGGCCAACTCTAGCGACTTCTGATTCTGCTTGGGCGAAATATTGCCACCTCAGCCATGCGATCATCGCGGAATATGCGTCATGCCTGCGCCCTTTCCGGGTTGCCCGCAAGCGCGGCGAATGGCGCATGTTAGAAATAAGGACCCAATTTGCCCTGACCTACACGATTGTGGCGATCTTCCAGCTGGAGCTGGTGCTAGTATGCAACCTGGGTGGTGGCAAGTACGGCGTGGGATGGCGTAGGATGACCATTGAATGCCGCGCTCAGGAGGTAAAAAATGAGATTCGCGAAAAGCAGAGCCGTTCTCGGGGCTGCGCTTTTGCTTACGCTGGCTTCGACCGACGCGTGGGCCCATTGGTGCGATGACCTGTGGAGCTCGGGCTACGACATCGTGGTCCGTCCGGACAGCGACACCTCGCCCAAGCAGCTCTATGTGGAAAACCGCTGGGGGTATCAGCTGACCAACTTCAAGCTGACGGCCACGTCTTCGAGCGGCGGCACCATCACCCTCACCGCTCCGACGACCCTCAAGGTGGCGAACACCCTGCTTCCGGGTGAGAAAGGTGTCTGGAAGATCACGGCCGGCAACCCGGCGAAGATCGAGGACATCACCTTCGACGTGTCGTTCGGCGATACCTCGGGTGCGACTCCCAAGCAGTGGGCGTGTTACCCAGTTCAGGGGGCGAATCCTGTCATGGTCGTGAAGAACGACGGCAGTCTCTTCCCAACCGCCATCACGGGCATCGACACTCCCAAGTCCAACACGGCCCGCGGCTGCTCACTAGGCGACGTCGGCCTAGGCACTTCGCTGCAAGACCAAACCATCGCAGACTGGGAGGACGAGGGCGCCGGCCTCGACGCCCTTATGCATATCTACTGTTCGGGCCGGGGCTCGTGGGGCACCGCCGGCCCGGTCGGAAACTACGCCGGTGAAGGCGTGAGCCCGAGCTTCTGCAAAGACAGCTCAAGCTATTCCTGCCCGACGAACAAGCCAACGGCCTCGCCCGGTTCGCGCTCCGACTACATGCATCTCTGGGCGGCCGGCGCTCTCGGCATCCGGAAATCGGCACTGGGCGCTCGCCTGCCGGTGGTCCGCCAGCGCCTGAAGTGCGGCGCGAACGACGGGGATCCGGGCATCGCCGGCTACACCCTCTTCGTCCTCGGGTACCTAGGCGACGACGCGGACGCCAAGTCCTTTCTGCAAACCCAAGCCAGCGCGAGCGGCGACATCGGCACGATCGCCAAAGCCGCTCTCTATCTCATGGGCGACACGACTCAGAAATCCGCCGTGCAAGCGGGCGTGCAGTCGAGCTCGGTCTGGGTCAAGGTCGCCTGCGCCGGGGCCCTCGGCATCGTTGACAAGGATGATGCCTCGGTGAATTCGGCCATCATCCCGCAGGTCAAGTGGATCGAGCCGGACACGCTTGGCGGCACGACCGACAACGGCATGGGCATGTACTCGGCGCACATTCTCGAGATCGTGGCCTTCGATCGACGGGGTTGGGTCTTCAAAGGCAATGCCGATGGCCCTGTAACATTCTATGGGGAGACCGGCAGTGGTACCGGCGGGACCTCGGGCCCTGGTGGAACGTCCGGCAGTGGTGGGGCCGTCGGCTCTGGCGGGACCTCCGGCGCGGCCGGTTCTGGCGGAACCTCAGGCGCCGCCGGTTCTGGCGGGACGTCCAGCGCCGCCGGCTCCGGTGGGACCTCGGGAAGCGGGGGCGGTGGCGGCCGTTCCGGGAGCGGTGGCACGACGGGGGCAAGCGGTGGCTCATCGGGCTCGGGCGGATCGCCAGCAGTTGGCGGAGGCATGGAGAACGGTGGCCAGGGTGCTGGCGGCGCAAAGCCTCAAGGCTCTGGAGGCGCAGCGGGCTCGGGTAGCGGTGGCGAAAGCGGCTTCGGTGGCTCATCTGGCCACGGCGGCACGGCCGGCGAACAAGGGGCGACCACCGGCTGCAAATGCAGCCTCGGTGGGCGGCCCGAGGTGCCTGCCCTCATCTTCCCGGCCGTGTCCGGGCTGGCGCTCCTGCTCGTGCGCCGACGAAGGAGGAATCGATGACTCGTTTTGGCTCAATCATTCTCAGTGCCACGTTGGGCAGCGCACTTCTGGCCTGCGGCAGCAACACCACGTCCAGCGGCACGCCCGCCAAGAACGCCCTCGACCTCGTGCCGCTCGACAACACCGTGTCGGGGTGGACCGTCGATACGACCAGCAACAAGAACGGGAGCGCGCAACCGATGGTCGCAACCACGAAGGATCAGGCCATAAACCTGATCGACGGTGGCGCCAACCCGTTCTACAAGGCACCCTTCACTCCCCAGGAGTTCATCTGGCAGAACTACGTCAACGTTACTTTGCCAGCCGCGCCTCAAGGAGCCTCCGTGATCCTCTACATCCTGCAGATGCCGTCTGCGGACCAGGCGAGTGCACTCTACACGGCCTTGCTGAAGGAATCGGAGTATTCCGGCCAAACCGGAACCACCAACGATTGGCAAGCGACGTCGCCCCCCCTGGGCACGGAGTCGCGCATCGAGAACACGGTCACTGCATGGTGGGTCAACTTCCACCAAGATGTGTTTTACGTCGAGGTCATGCTCTCCCCGTCGTATGGACCGCCGCCAGACGATGCGCCTGGCGACATCGACCTGAAGAACGAAGCCATGCGCTTCGCCCAGGCGGTTGCCTCGAAAATATAGTCGGTAGATGTAGTCAAGAGCGGTACGCGCGACAGCGCCGCTATCGCTGGCGACCGACGATGGCGCGCTGCAATTCGATCGAGGCCCTGAGAGAGCTTCGGCCTTTGTGCGAACTTGAGCCGTTCCGGGGCAAATCCGCTACTGTATTCGTGTACGAACATTTGCCCGTACCGGTCCATGTCAATCCGCCGTTTCCATATACCCCTCTCGCTCGTAGTCGATCCGGATACTCGCAGCCTGAGCGACGGTGACCTTGCCCGAGCGCTTATGGCCGGAGCCGCCTGGGCCTATGCCGAGACTTGGAATCGTTTCGCGCCGATGGTGTTCGGCATGGCCGCGCGGACCCTTGGTTCGGAATCCGAGGCTGAAGATATCGTCCAGGAGGTCTTCTATCGCGTCCTCGCCAAGGCCAAGACCCTGCGCAATCCCGAGAGCCTGCACAGCTTCATCGTGTCGTTCGCCATCCGAATTCTCAAATGGGAGCTGCGCCGGAAGAGAGCGCGTAGTTGGCTTTCCTTCCACCAGCCCGAGGTGCTTGTCGACCTTGCGTGCGAAACGCTGGACGTCGAGTCGCGCGATCACTTGAGGCGTTTCTACGCGTTTCTGGCTCGCCAGGCGCCGCGCGAACGGCTTGTTCTTTCGCTGCGCTACTTGGAATCGATGACGGTCGAAGAGATCGCCAAAGCCATGAAGATTTCGGCGTCGACGGTGAAGCGCTCATTGGACTGCGCAAGAAGGGGGCTATCGCATTGGATCGAGACCGACCTCGAGCTGGTCGGACTTCTCGATGGAAGGCGTGGATTCGATGGAACCTGATCTCGGTGAACGGACAGATCCTGCCGCGCTCGCGACCTTGACCACGCTCGCAAAGCGGAGCGTGCAACCCGCAACACCCGCACAACTTCGCCGGGGCTGGTCCGCCGTATCGTCACGCCTTGCCGTTCGCAAGGCGCGCCGGACAGGCCTAGTCCGCCTTGCCACGGTCGGGATGGCGGCCTCCGTGGCGACAGTCGTCGCGCTCGGCATCGTGTCGTGGTCTCGCACACGCCCCATGGCGCCCGCCGCTCTGGCCTACCAAATCCAAGGCGGCAGCATGGTCGACGGGGGATACCTTCGGGAATCGGGCAACGGGGCAGTCAAGCTCGTCTTCGCGGAGGGAACCGAGTTCGTTCTCATGCCGGGAACGCGCGGACGTCTGCGCTCCGTCGACAGCACCGGCGCCCGCATCACCATCGAGCGTGGCGCGGCTTCTTTCCAGGTCACGCCACGCAGCGATGCCAAGTGGCTGGTGGACGTTGGCCCTTTCCTGGTCACAGTCAAGGGAACGGTGTTCACGGTCTCCTGGGATGCGGCCAAGGAAAGGTTCGAGCTCCGGCTGCAACATGGTCAGGTGTCGGTCACGGGTCCGATTGCCGGAGGCGCCATACCGCTGCGCGCTGGCCAACGACTGGTCATCAACTTGCCCAAGGAAGAAATCGTTATCACGGAGCAGAAGCCAGAGGAGACCTGGCTGGGAGCGCCGTCAGCGGAACCGACCCAGCCCACGACCGACCTCCCCATCGAGGCTCGACCGGCCACGGAGCTCGCAGGCCAGGGGACGTCGGTGCCATCTCTGCCCGTCGGGGGCAAGACCAACGGACGGCGCGCGTGGGCTGAGGCGCTTGCCTCAGGCGATTGGGACCGGATTCTTTCTGATGTAGACCACATGGGCGCGAAACGGACACTGGCCGAGGCGTCAAGTGAGGAGCTGTTCGTTCTGGCCGACGCCGCTCGCTATCGCCGCCGTGCGGGCTTGGCGCGCGAAGCTTTGCTGGCTGAGCGAAAACGCTTTCCAGAATCGGCCCGCGCCCTGGATGCTGTCTTCATGCTAGGTCGACTGGAAGAATTGAATGAACGAGGCGTGAAGAGGGCCGTCGCCTGGTACGAGGAGTATCTGGACCAAGCGCCGAGCGGTACCTACGCTTCCGAAGCCCTCGGACGAAAGATGATCGCGACGAAAAAGCTCGAAGGGGCAGCGCGGGCGCAGCCGGTCGCCGAGGAGTATCTCCGCCGTTTCCCCGGTGGCACCTACGCAGGGGCGGCACGAGCGCTGCTCCACGCGCCCTGATCGGTCTTCCCCGTGGGTCGTCTCCCGCTCACCTTGTCTCTTCTGGCGGCGATGCTGTGGGCACCCTCCTCGCTGGCGGCAACCGTCGTGCTCGTGCGAACCTCCAATCCGGCGCCGGGCATGACCGAGGCGCTGGTGCGGATTCACGGAGAGCTGGTGTCGGCAGGTTTCGCGGTGGAGGTCGTGGACGGATTGAGCGTGGAAGGCACGGACGGGGAATCGCGCGGTTGGCTGGAGACCTTGGCGGTACGTCGTGGCGCCGACGCCGTCGTTGCCATGATGGGAGACAAGTCGCACGATTCGGTCGAGGTCTGGGTTATCGACAAGGTGACCGGAAAATCGGTCGTTCGGCACGTGCCATTTCGCCCGCTGTCCGCCAAGGGACCGGAGACCCTGGCCATTCAAGCCGTCGAGCTCCTGCGCGCCAGCTTCCTCGAGATCGCGCTCTCTTCAAGTTCGCGACCGAACGAAGCCAAACCTGCTCCACCGCCGACGGTGGTTCACTTCGTGGAGATGGAACGAAAGGCGGAGCAAGGGGAGCGCTTCGGTGTCGAGGTGGGATGCGCCGCAAGCATGAGCTTGGACGGCGTCGGTCCGGCGATCGCCCCTGTCGCACGTTTCGATTGGGCCGCGCGCCCGTGGCTGGTCGCGCAGGCGACGGTAGGCGGTCTGGGAACGCGTGCGCACGTCGAGGCTGCAAACGGCAGCGCCCAGGTGGCCCAGGAATTCGCCTTGCTCGGCGCCAGTTACCGCTTCAGGCTCGACAAGTGGCTTTCGCCCTTTGTCTCGCTTGCGGCTGGCGTGCTTTACACCGGTGTCGATGGCCAGGCCGACTGGCCCCAGCAAGGACAGCACGCGGAGCAATGGTCATTCCTTCTCGACGGCGGATTCGGTGTGGGGGCAAAGCTTCGCGATGGCTTCCACCTTTCGCTGGCTGCCCACGCGCAAGTCGGCGAGCCCTATCCGGCCATTCGCTTTGTCGGCGCGGTGGTCGCCACGAGCGCGCGTCCGAACATCCTTTTGACCCTCACGATCGGAGCCTGGCTATGAGCCTGCGTCCACACCGCTTCGCTTTGTTCTGGCTGGTTGCCGCTGGCTGCACGCGCGGCAATCTGGATGTCATTCTGCCCGCGCCCGCGATAGATGGCGGCGGCGCTGGCAGCACCGGAATCGCAACCTGTCCTTCGCCCGCGCTGGCAGCTGGCGACACCAACAAGACAGTCCAGGTGGGCGCCACGATCCGTAGCTACGTCTTGCACGTTCCGCCGAAATACGACGGCAGCAAGGCAGCTCCGCTGATCCTCGATTTTCACGCCCAGAACGGCTCGGGCTCGATGGAGCTAGCGGGGTCGCCCTATCCGGCGCAAACCGACCCGGAGGGCGTCGTCATGGCTTTTCCGACCGGCCTGAATGGACCGGCAGGCGCCGCCTGGAACGTGGGGCCGTGTTGCGTGGCTAACGTCGACGACCTGGGTTTTGCCAAGGCTTTGGTTGCGCAGGTAGAGGCCACCGCATGCATCGACCCCAAGCGCGTCTATGCCGTGGGCCTCGCGACGGGTGGCGGCATGGCCTACTATCTGGCGTGCCACGCAGCCGACGTATTCGCTGCGGTCGCACCGGCTGCGTTCGATCTGCTCGAAGAGAACGTCGGCGACTGCAAGCCATCGCGCCCCATCACGGTGATCTCGTTTCGTGGCACCGCGGATCCGCTCATCCCCTATGGTGGGGGGCCTTCTTCTTTTGTGCCGGGCATGCCTGTCACCTTTCTCGGCGCGCAGGCAACCTTCCAGAAATGGGCAGAAATCGACCAGTGTACGGACTCGCCATCGGCGGCAGACGGCAATGGCTGTTCGACCCATTCCGCGTGCCAGGGCGGCGTTGAGGTGGTGCTCTGCACGAAGCAGGGCGGCGGCCTGGAGGCCGGCAACGCCAGCGTCGCATGGCCGGTGCTCAAGCGACACACGCTCTAACGACAAAGCGCCAAGCAAAGTCACTCCACCGTCTTCGTGAACCATTTTTTTCGGTCGCTGCTACTGGATGGCCATGAGCATCTGCACGCACCGAGGGAACATAAGAATCATCCCACGCACTCTGTCCAGAAACCTATTGGTACTTGGGATCCTGAGCATCGGACTATGGGGCTGCGGCCAATCGAATGAAGGGGGTAGCCACACGGGCGGAAACACGAGCCCTGCGGGGGGCTCCAGCGCCACCACCAGTATGGGGGGATCCGCCGCTTCTGGCGGGACGACCGGCGCTGGTGGAAGCGTGGCAACCGGTGGCGCAAAGGGCACTGGCGGCGCACAGGAAGCTGGGGGCTCGACAGCAGCCGGCTCGGGTGGCAGCAATTCGGGTGGTAGCAAAGGAACGGGAGGCATCACCACAGGTTCGGGCGGCAACTCCACGGGCGGTGCGACAGGTACTGGCGGCGGCATGGGCGGCATGACAGGAACCGGGGGCTCGACCGCTGGGGCACCCGGATCCAGCGGTGGCAGCGCAGACGCCGGACATGTCGATTCGGCCGCGGGAGGCAACGGCACAGGCGGGAATGGACCGGGTGGGAGCGGAACGGGCGGGACAGGCTCCGGTGGTAGCGGCACGGGTGGTGGCACCGAAACCGTCACCTGCCCGACGCCCGCCCTGAAATCTGGCGACAGCACCAAGCAAATCACCGTCGGCACGCTCAATCGTGAATACATTCTGCATGTGCCGAGCGCGTACACAGGCAACACGGCCGTTCCTTTGGTGGTCGATTTTCACCCAATTGGCGGCTCTGACAGCTCGTGGAGGTCGGGATCTCCCTACCCCGCGGTCATTGACAAAGAAGGCGTGATCTCTGCGTTCCCCAACGGTGAGCCAAGTCCAAATATGGGGAATGCCTGGGACGTCCAGGGTTGTTGCACCACCGTGGACGATGTTGCCTTTACCAGAGCGCTTGTGGCCGACATAGAAAAGGTCGCCTGCATCGACGTCAAGCGCGTTTACGCCGTGGGCTTCTCCATGGGCGGAGGCATGTCGAACTATCTTGCATGCCATGCAGCGGACGTTTTTGCCGCCGCTGGGCCAGCCTCGTTCGACCTGACACAACAAAACGAGACCGGTTGTACGCCTGCGCGTCCCATAACCGTAATCGAATGGCGTGGCAAGAACGATACCGTCGTGCCTTATGCAGGGGGACACTCGGCACTCGTGACAGGAATGGCAATCGATTTCCTGGGTGCGGTTGGCACGTTCCAGAAATGGGCCAGCCTCGACGGATGTACAGGTAGTCCCAGTGCGGCAGATTCCAACAATTGCCAGACCTACTCTCAGTGCAGTGCCAGCGTTCAGGTCACGTTGTGCACGGACAACAATGGCGGGCATGAGGCAGCGAACGCCAACGTCGTATGGCCGATGCTGAAGAAATACACCCTGCCCTAGTTCGGGAGGGCCCGGCTCAAGATCCTCTGGGCGAATCTACGGGGTCACCACCGTTCGCTCCAGCTCGTGCGCAAGAAGCGATCGAGGCCACGGTTGCTGTTCGTCGTCTGCTGCGTCTTGCTGAAAGTCTCGCCGATGTTGATCGACTGCGGCGTAGCGGAATTGATGATCCCATCGACGAATAGCCCGGTGCCGACGAAGACGATCCCGGTCAGCACCGTGTTGCTCACGGCAACGCCGGCCAACTGGTAATAGGTTCCGTCGGCGCCAAATTCGTGGACCGTTATGTAGCTCGTGCCGTAGTTGAAGCTATTGCCGCTCGAGCAATTGTTGGCCATCGAGGTCGGGTCGTACCACCCGGTGATAACCTGGAATCCGAGGCCGTCCGCCCGCAAGACGACGGTCGGCGTTCCGACCGGCCGTGCGCCCTCGGGCAACGGCACGCCGCCAGCGTCGGGGCAGCTCTGCGTGCCAGTCTTCATACCGTTGGTGAACGCCGTGGTCGAGCCGTTGCCGGCAACCGACTGCAGGCAGATGCGGTTTGCGGCGCTGGCCGAAGCGGACGCCGAAAGCACGATCTGCGCTGTGCCGGTAATCTTGTTGTAGGACGGTACCATCACGGGCGGGCTGACATTGCCGTCGAGCTTGGTGACCACGAGCTGTGAGCCCGGGTAGCTGCTCGAGACCGGGGCAGTCACCGGATCCAAAACCGAGCCGGTCACTTGTGCGAGGTAGATGAAGTGTTTGGACGACGTGGGAACCGTCGGCGAGCGGTCGAGCTGGGCCACGGCGGGAGCGAAGTAGATCGGTTGATCGCAACTGCTGCTGCCGGAGCTGCCGAGGGTATACAGGGTTGAAACCTTGGTCGCCGCCGTGGGCACGTACTGGAAGGTGTTGCCCCACGTGTCCGCGGCGTAGGCGGCCATCAGATTTTGCGACGTGATGGCTGACGAGTAGTCGCGCGCCAGGGCGATGTCGGCAAGCAAGGCCCGGGTCTGCGAGCATGCTGACCCCTGCGGAGTCGGCACGACCTGGGTGTCTTTCACTGCCCCGGTCACCGCGTCGGCGTTGAGGATGGTCAGGCCCTGGTTCGTGTAGGATCCGGTTCTGGTCGTGGTCGGGTAGCCCGAGGAGAACAGGACGCGATTGTCCGCAGCGCCGGAGGAATAGCCAGCAAAGTAGAACGCAGGAACCGCGGTGGTCTGGCCCAGGGCCTGATCCCACTTCTGGCGGTCACCGCTCGACGGCTTCACCTCGTTGGTCGCGGCCGTGCTCCACAGCAGGCTCAGGTTGCCAGGTTGCAGGCCATTGGTTGCGTCGATGACATTGGTGACGTCGAGGGCAAACGGCTTGTTACCGCCCGCTCCCTCAGGCATGACCAGCACCGTGTGCCATTCGTCGCCGGTCGAGTTCTGGCAGGTGGCGCCTATGCACATGTCCTTGACCTTGGGCGAGGATGCCAAACCGAAGATGTGCCAACTCTTGTCAAAGGGCAGCTCCTGGCCGCCCTGGGCGTACAGCTTGGTGATGACCGGCAACATGTCGTTAGGGATAAAGGCGAAAGCCTCCTCGCCGCCGCTGTAAGTCACGCCACTTAGAGTCACGGTGCCGGCTTGAGCAAAGAACGCGTGCAGCATGCCGTCGTCGGCGCCGACATAGACGAGCTGCGGTCTCGTGAAGGTCATCTGCGAGTATTGGGTCGAGCCATTGAGCCCGTTGGCCGCACCCTGGCCAACCGCGATGGGCGTAGACGAGGTGACCGGTCCCATGAGTGGGTTTGGATTGCCCAGCCCCGGCTTGCCCAGCAGCCACTGCATGATGAGCCCGGCCTCGGTGGCGTTGGCGCCGAGCCCCGCCGAATACAGCGCCGATTCGTTCACGATCGATCCGTTGCTGTCGTTCGAGATTTGCACCGGCACGACGTTGCCTGACTGGTCCGAAAAGTAGATCCTGCGCTGGTTCCATCCAGGGTGACCGCTCGCAGCCACCGTGGCGGCATCCCAGTCGAGCGAGGCCCCCGCGGTGCCGTTGAACGACCGCACGGTGCCTTGCCACGACGGATAGCTGACACTGGTGTCGTAGAGCAACGCGCTCGTGGTCAGGCTATTGGTCGTCGGGTTCTGCGTGGTTGCGCCGGCAACGGCCCCTGCCGACGTTTCCGTGAAGTGGTAGGCGGCCGCCGCGATCTTGGCCGAGATGGCCTTGTAGACCTCGTCCTCGGTGGTGCCGAAGCTGGGGGTGCCATCATGGTTCGGGCTGCCGGCCACAGCCACGTTCCACAGGAAGGCGTAGGTATAGGGGAAGCGCGTGCTCCACGACAGAGTGTCGTTGGCGTAGTTGGGGGCGTTGACCACGACGTGGGTCTCGATGCCAGCTTGGGCCAGGGCAAAGGCCTTGGTGATTGCGGTGCAACTGCATCCAGCCAAAGTGGTATTGCTTGAGGCGTTGTAGGCGCAGGCAGTTGAGGCACAATCGATGCTGCTGCCGATGTCGCCGGGGCCGTTCGGCTGACCGTCCACGACCAAAACGATGTTGTTGCTCCAACACGGCGTATTGCCGCCATTGTTGCTGGCGTCGGTGGTCTTGACTTGCGACATGTAGTCGGCCGCGCTGTGGTACTTATCGGCCGCGCCATCGTTCTTGAGCGTGCAGGAAAGTGGCGCCAAGCTGCCCGTGGCATCCACGCCGCCGAACGAAGCCTTTTCCAATCGACCAGCAATCATCAGGGCCTTTTGCGATGAGGTGACCGCGGTGCTGTTGAACGTCGTATCGGTAAGGAAGGGCACGACGTTCGAGTTCCAGTCGGCGCCGGTCGTGGCATCGCACGCCGCGGTGTTGGTCGATCCACTCCACGGCACACCAACCTCGTTGCTTGAATTGTAGGGCGTCCCGGTGTAGGCGACGCGGCCGTAAATGTCGTCATTGACGATATCCGTCCGTTCGGCGTCGACCGCGTTGTAGCAGTTGCCACCGCCAGCGTCGTAGTACTTGCCCATGTAGGTCGTGAAATACTTGGGATGCGCGCGACTGCCTTCGCCGTCGACGCCCCCGTTCGCGATGGGCGTTCCCTGCTTATACGTGAAGGAGTAGTAGCTGCCCTCGTAAAGGCCGGTACCCTGGCTCGCAAACTCGCAGGCCGGCAAGATGGGCGAGGTCGAGCACGACGACCACGACGCATCCACGTGATTGAACTTGCCGCTGCCGTCGCTGCGCGGGATGGCCCATCGGCTGTCGTTGACCCCGACGAGGCTGTACGCGATCTGATTCAGCGATGCGGCGCCATGGTTGATGGCGCCATTGCCGCCGTAGTCGACCGTGCACGTGGAGGCGGGTCCGTTGGTGGAATCAAAGCAGCCGGTCTTCTCCAATTCACCGCGGGCAAGGAGCTTGGTTTCGGTGATATTGGCGCTCGACGGACAGGATTGGAGCTTGACGTACGGATAGATCGCCGTGCTGGCGTCGGTTGCGGTCGACGGAAGCCCGCGGCTCTGGTAGGTGTTCATGAAGCCGAAGCTCACCTTGTCCGAGTATTTCGTGATGGCCCGGCGCAGGGCCCGCTTGACCGTCATCATGCGCGAGGACGCGCCTACACAAATGTCGGTGCTGGAATTGCCAGGGCAGTCCGCAGCGGTATCGCACCACAGGCCGCTGTCCGCGCACATCTTGGCCGGCCGACCTTCGGCACAGAAGTCTCCTGCCAGGGCCGTGTTGCAGGAGGTATCGCCGGACGAGGTGCAGGTGGTGTTCGCGGTCACCACGCCGTGCTTACAGGAGCCCCACGGCGAGCCGGAGCTGGAGACGCAGGGTTCATTGTGGTTGCGGCCCGACCCATCCAAGGTGGAAATGTAACGGCAGAAGTCGCCCTTGTTGAGATTGCTGCAGGTACTATCGGATGCACAAGCCACGCCCGTCGCAAAATTGCAGAAGCCGGTCGTGGTCGGCACTGCGCTGTTGCAGGCGAGCGGATCGATGCTGCCCTGCGATCCACACGCGTACACCTGAACGGCGGTGGCGGTGCCGGTCGCGGTCTGGGTATCGGTTTGGGTCAAGGTGTCCGTGACGGTGACCGTGAGGGTCAGGGTATCCACGTACGAATTCGTACTGGTGGAAGTCGACGTGGCGGTCCGGGTGCCGGTGGAGCTCGATGTCGACGTCCCGGTTCCACTGGTGGTCTGGGAAACCGTACCCGTGCCGGTGACCGTGCCGCTATTGGTTCCCGAGCCGGTGTTGGTCGTGGTCATGGTTCCGCTTGCGCTGGCCGTCTGTGTTCCTGTTCCGGTTGCCGTCCCTGTCGCCGTCGCGCTTGACGTTCCGCTGGCAGTTGCGGTTCCCGTTGCGGTTCCGCTGGTGGTCGAGGTCGTGGTTGTGGTCGCCGTGCCCGAGGCGGTAGCGGTGCCCGTGCTTGTGCTCGAGCTCGTGCTGGTTCCGGTCACGGTTCCGAGCGTGGTCGACGTGGTGGTCGTGGTTCCGATAGCCGAGATCGTGGACGTCGCGGTGACAGTGGTCACCGGACAGCTTATGGTGATGCTCTGCACATCCAGGTCGTTGCCGCTGGTGAGGGTGACGCCGAATCCAGAGGTCGTACTGGCTGTGGAAGTGAAGGTGAAATTGAAGGTACTCATGCTTGACGACGTGACGGTGGCGACGCCGATGACGTTGCCTGAGCCTTGCGCCGTGACGGTCATGACCGGCGATGCACCCGAATTGCCGAAGGCGCTGGCTACCACGGACACCTGTGTGGTGCCTGCGACGTAGCTTACGTTGCCTGTTTGATACAGGAAATTGGTCGCCCCCTGCAGCTGCCACCCGTCGCTCACCGAAGAGCCGTTCGTGTGGCTCACAGTCTTGGCGTCGTAGCTGACCGGACTGCACGCGGTGCTCGCGACCGTGGTCGTCCCGGTATTCGTATTGGTCGTTGTTCCCGTCGTTGTTCCCGTCGCCGTTAGCGTCCCCGTCGAGCTCGACGTAGACGTGGAGCTGCCGACGCTGCTCGAGGTTCCCGTGGATGTCCAGGTCGCAGTCCCCGTGCCGAGAACGGTTGAGGTCCCGGTCACCGTACCTGTGCTCTCCGGACAATTAACCGTGATGGTCCCTAGGTACAAGTTGCGATCGTTGCCGTAGGAATCCACCCAGTCGTTGTCGAAGGTAACCCGGATTTCCTGCAATCCAGCCGAGGCGGTGAACGCAAACGTGTACGGGCTAAAATTTCCCCCTCCATTCGGAGTGACGTAGGTACTGCCAATGGTCGTAGGACTGCCAATGGTTCCAACGGCGACGGTCATGTGTGGCGAATCACTGAAGGAGTAGTCACCGCTTGCCGTCACGGTAATCGTTGTGCTGCCGGCGACGAAAGTATTTTGGGTCGATATATAGCCATTTGCCCAGAGCCCGCTACCCGAGCCGTTCGAGTTGGTGAAATTCCCGGAGCCGTAGACGGCTGGGGTGCAAACAGCACCCACCTGGGTGTTGGTCGATGAGCTCGTCTGCGGGACTGTCTGAGTCATTGTCCGTGTAGCCGTGGTCGCGCTGGTCGCGGTCGAGGTGACGTAGTTGGTAAGGTTGACGCCATTGATGTACAGGTTGCGATCGCAGCCTACATAGTAATCGTTGTCGAAAATGACAGAGACCGCCTGCGATCCGGCCGTCACGGTGGAGCTGAATGTGTAAGTCTGCCAGCTCGCTCCGGTGTTGGTGACGTACGAGGCGCCAATCGAGTTCCCTCCCACGCTGATTGGCATGTGCGCGTCGCCGGCACAGGCGTCCTCGTGGGCAGGCACACCAACCGTCACGGTGCCAGCCCCAAAGTTATAGTTCGGGGTGAGGGTGGTACCATTACTATTCATGTAGCCGTTGTTGTTGTTGTTATTGTAGGTCAGACTGGAAGCGGACCAACTCGTGGTATTGGTTGCGGTCACGGTGACGGTCGTCGGGTATTTGAGTGTCAGCGTGGCCGTCGTGACGCTCGTGCTGTACGACGTGTTGGTGTTTGTCTGTGTGGCCGTGGTAGTTTTGCTGCTGGTCTGAGTCTGCGTCGCCGTGGTTGTGTTCGAGTTGGTGACGGTGTTGGTGTTCGTCGTCGTGCCCGTATTGGTGATTGTGTTCGTGTTTGTATTCGTGTTCGTGATCGTCTGACTGTTGGTTGCGGTGCCGGTGTTGGTAACCGTGCTGGTGTTGGAGGTGGTGACGGTGTTGGTCGCCGAGCCCGTGACCGTGCCCGTTACTGTCGAAGTTGCCGTGTTGGTCGTCGAGTTGGTGACGGTATTGGTATTGGTATTGGAATTCGTGTTGGTTGCCGTGTTGGTCGACGTCGTGGTCGTGGTGCTGGTCGTGGTATTGGTGCTCGTGTTGGTGTTGGTTGCCGTGTTGGTGACGGTGTTGGTGTTCGAGTTGGTGACCGTGTTGGTGTTCGTGCTGGTCTGCGTCTGGGTCTGGGTGTTGGTGCCGGTGCTGGTGTTGGTATTGGTGGTCGTGTTGGTGTTGCTCTGAGTCTGGGTCGCGGTCGTGGTGGTGGTGTTGGTTCCCGTATTGGTGGTCGAGTTGGTGTTCGTACTGGTATTGGTATTGGTCTGCGTGTTGGTCAGTGTGCCCGTGACGTTGGCGCTTGAGGTGGCCGTCGTGGTTCGCGTGCTGGTCGGATTCGAGGTGACGGTGATCGTGTTTGTGATCGTATTGGTGACCGTAGCCGTGCAGCTGGCGTTCGGATCGCCGAAGGAGATGCCTTTGCTGCCCATGCCCGACCATTCCCAGCGACCGGTTTGGCCTACCAGGCGGCATTGCCGGCTTCCTTCCTCGCAGTCCGCGCCCACCTCGTTGTAGCGGGCCGCGTTCTCGCCCGGCAGGTCTTGCAGAGACTGCGCGGTTTCAAGAACCACGAGGACGTTCGGCTTGAGGGTGTCCGTGATGGTCTTCTCGACCTGTAGCGCGTAGGCATCGGCGTTCGCCGAGCGGGGGTGCGCCCATGTCATCGCCAGAAGTGCCATGGCGAGGCATAGATGACGAAAACCGGTCGATGGCCGAGATGTCATGATGGAGGTGCCCGAAGTATGCAGTTAGCAAAGCACCTGCCATATCTAGGGACGGGCAAAGACCGCGAAAAGACCAATGATTTCAATCGGGGAACTGCCTGGCGTCGGTAAAGGATGTCCGCGCCTGTGCGGGCGCCGACCACCTTTCCTTCCCAACAAGTTGCGGAGCCCGCAATCTTTTCAAGGTCATGGGGCACACAGATGCCCACAGTAGGCCGACAGTAATGGAGCACTAGCGTCACATCGGCAGCCTGCTGCCAAACTATAGCGCCAGATCCCCTCGCCCCGGCGTCAGGCGGCTTGGCGAATCACACGCAAATCGGATGGGTCGCGGGGCCCCAGCTCAAGAGGCGGCCGGAGCCCCACACCCATTCAATCGGACTCTTGGCTGCTACCAAAGCGCGAACGCGGCCCACGACTGGTTGCCGGTCGTGGTCTGGATGCAGTAGCCGCCATTTCTGGCCGCGGGTATGGACGACCAGTTGCCGCTGTCGCAGGTCTCCGTCGTCCCGTTCACCTTCAGGGTACGCGGGCTGACGAAGTTCGAGCAATTGCCGCCATGGACGACCGAGGTGGTCTGATAGCAGACCGCACCGGTGCCGAGGTTCCCCGACTGGTAGCTGCTGCTAATGGTGAAGATGGTCGGGGATGTGCAAAGGCCGGCGCACGGCCCGGTTCCAGCAGCGTTCACGGTGACCGTGGTGCTGGCGCTCGCTGAGAGAGCACTGTCGCTCGCGGTGAGTTTGAGGACGTAGGTGCCGGCCGCCGAGAACGTCGCGGTGGTTACCTTCGCGGCAGGGTTGGCAAAGGTCACTGTGCCTGGACCGCTGGTCTTTGACCAAGTGACTGTCACCGTTGCAGGCGGATTGGGCAGGCCATCGTCGGTCACCGTTCCGTTCAGATTCGCTGCCGCCGGCAAGGTGATGGTCTGATTCGCCCCGGCGTTCACCACCGGCGCCTGGTTCACAGGAGCGGCATTGACCGTGATGGTGACGGTCGCGCTGGCCGAGAGGGCGCTATCGCTCGCGGTGAGGCGAAGAACGTAGGTGCCAGCCGCCGAAAACGTCGCCGTGGTCACCTTCGCGGCGGAGTTGGCGAAGGTCACCGTGCCTGGACCGCTGTCCTTCGACCATGTGACCGTCACTGTTCCGGGCGGGTTGGGCAGGCCATCGTCGGTCACCGTTCCGGTCAGGTTCGCTGCCGCCGGCAAGGTGATGGTCTGGTTCGACCCGGCGCTCACCACCGGCGGTTGGTTCACAGGCGTGGCGGGATTGACCGTGATGGTAACGGTGGCGCTGGCCGTAAGAGCGCTATCGCTCGCCGTGAGGCGAAGGACGTAGGTGCCAGCCGCCGAAAACGTCGCCGTGGTCACCTTCGCGGCGGAGTTGGCGAAGGTCACCGTGCCTGGACCGCTGTCCTTCGACCATGTGACCGTCACTGTTCCGGGCGGGTTGGGCAGGCCATCGTCGGTCACCGTTCCGGTCAGGTTCGCTGCCGCCGGCAAGGTGATGGTCTGGTTCGACCCGGCGCTCACCACCGGCGGTTGGTTCACCGGCGTGGCGGGATTGACCGTGATGGTAACGGTGGCGCTGGCCGTAAGAGCGCTATCGCTCGCCGTGAGGCGAAGGACGTAGGTGCCCGCCACCGAGAAGGTCGCGGTTGTAACCGTCGCTGCCGGGTTGGCAAAGGTCACCGTGCCCGGACCGCTGTCCATCGACCAAGCAACCGTCACCGCGCCGGGCGGGTTGGGCAGGCCATCGTCGGTGACCGTTCCGGTTAGGTTGGCCGTCGCTGGCAAGGTGATGGTCTGATTCGACCCGGCGCTCACCGACGGCGGTTGATTCACCGGTGTGGCGGGATTGACCGTGATGGTAACGGTGGCGCTGGCCGAGAGGGCACTATCGCTCGCGGTGAGGCGAAGGACGTAGGTGCCCGCCACCGAGAAGGTCGCGGTTGTAACCGTCGCTGCCGGGTTGGCAAAGGTCACCGTGCCTGGACCGCTGTCCTTCGACCAAGCAACCGTCACCGCGCCGGGCGGGTTGGGCAGGCCATCGTCGGCAACCGTTCCGGTTAGGTTGGCCGCTGCCGGCAAGGTGATGGTCTGATTCGACCCGGCGCTCACCACCGGCGGTTGGTTCACCGGCGGCGTGGTGGACAGGGCAAACACGAGGTCGTCGTGATCGTCGTAGCTACCTGTGGTGCACGAACCGGGCGAGCCGACGTAGCGGAAATTGCCGCGAATGGCCGGCAAGGTGGCGCTGGGCAAGACGAAGGTGGTCGAGAGCACCTGCAACTGTTGCGACACGGTGGTTGGCATGGTTACGAGCAGCGTCCACACCGGGTTCGTGGCATCCGGCGCAAAGTAGAGATCGATGCTGTCCGACGTGCTGTAGGACCACACAGTGGCTTCGATCAGCACGGTCTTGCCCGCGGCCAGCAAGCTGCCGTCGGTGGTCGAAATCTTCAGGCGATCCAGTGACTCGTCATAGTGATAGGTCCCGGCCGTGCCATCAATGCACGTGGCATTGATGGTGTTGGGGGTGTTGGTCTCGGGCCCAAGCGAGGCGCGCCCATCGATCAGGCCACCTGTGTCGCAAAACGAGTTGGCGGTCAGACAGCGGGGCACCTTCAAAGTCGCGTCGAAGGTCGCATTGCCCACCGGCAACACCCTCGTTACCGTCAGCACCGCACTTGCGGATAGACCGTTGAGACTGGCGGAAATGGTCACGGTTCGCGTGGTGGTTTGAGCCAGCGTGGTGACGGTGAAGGTGCCGCTGGTGGAGCCTGCCGGAATACTCACGCTGGCGGGGACCGTCGCGGAGGAGGTCAGGCTGCTGGCCAGGGCAACCACGGAGCCGCCGGCCGGGGCCGGACCGGAGAGCAGCACGGTTCCGGTCGAAGGGTTGCCCCCGGCTACCGTGCTGGGTGCCAGCGTAACCGACGAGGGGGTGGGTGACGGCACGACGGTCAGGGTCGTAGTCATGGTCGTCGTGGAGGGGTATGTCCCCGAAATCGTCACGGCTGTCTGCGAGGTCACCGCGGTTGTCGCGATCGAGAAGCTCGCGCTCGAAAGGCCCGCCGTGACGGTGATGCTCGCCGGCACGTTGACTGCTCCGCTGCTACTCGACAGCATCACCACCGCGCCGCCCGTTGGGGCCGTGGTGTTGAGATAGACGTATCCGGTTGCGCTTCCGCCGCCTTCGAGGATCGACGGCGTCACGGCGATCGACGACAAGGCCGCTGCCAGCGTCACGGTGAGCGTCGCGCTTCTCGTGAGCCCGTTGTACGCGGCGGAAATCGACACCGACGTGGAGTAGGTCTGCGCCAGTGTCGTGACGGTGAAGGTGCCACTGGTCGCTCCTGCCGGAATGTTGATGTTCGCGGGGACGGTGGCGACCGGGGTGTAACTGCTGGTGAGAGTCACGTTGGCGCCGCCGGCCGGCGCGGGACCGGAGAGCAGCACGGTCGCCGTCGCGGGAGTGCCGCCGGTAACCGAAGTGGGGGCCAGCGTCACCGATAGCGGCGTGGGCGAGGGCAAGACCGTGAGGGTTGTGGTTGCCGTCAGCCCTGCGGGGTAGGTCCCGGAGATCGTCACGGCCGTCTGTGTGGTTACCGAGGTCGTCGCAATCGCGAAGGTCGCACTCGACTGACCCGCGGACACGGTTACGCTCGCGGGCACGGTGGCGGCTCCGCTGCTACTCGACAGCATCACCACCGCGCCCCCCGTTGGGGCCGAGGTGTTGAGATAGACGTATCCAGTTGCGCTTCCACCCCCTTCGAGGGGCGACGGGGACACACTGATCGACGACACGCCCGGGGTCGTGGTCACGGCCAGCACTGCGCTCTTGGTGAGCCCATGGTAGGCCGCGGAAATAGTCGCCGACGTGGAGGAGGTTTGCGCCAGGGTCGTGATGGTGAAGCTGCCGCTGGTCGCCCCTGCCGGAATGTTCACCGTGGCTGGAACGGTGGCGACTGCGACATTGCTGCTCGACAGAGACACGTTGGCACCGCCAGCCGGCGCAGGACCTGTAAGCGTGACGGTCCCGGTCGACGGCGTTCCGCCGGGAACGCTGGTAGGAGAAAGCGCCAACGACGCTGGCGTCGGAGATGCGAGCAAGGTCAGAGTCCCCGTCACGCTGGTGCCGGCCGGGTAGGTGGCCTGAAAATTGGCGGTCGTCTGGGTAGACGTCTGAACCGTGGTGACCGGGAAGGTCACGTTTTGGCTGCCAGCGGGAACGACGACGCTGCTGGGAACGGTCACCAAGCTGGGGGCGCTGTTGGTCAGGGCGACCGTTGCGCCACCGGCTGGGGCGAATGCAGTCAGCAGGATGGTTCCTGTCGACGTCGAGCCGCCTTCGAAGGTCGACGGGTTGAATGTCACCGAGAAAACCTGAGCTACATCACTGCTGGCGGCAATGAGCTGGCCGTTCGGTGTGCCCCATCCCGTGGGACCGTCGAACCCAACTTGGCCAGTACAGAGATACGCCGGGCTGCAACTGCCATTGCTACCGGTCGTAACGTCGAAGAACGCACCGGTATGAGTATAGGGGAAGCCAGCACCAACGGCGGTCTTGCCAGCGGCGGTGAACATGGCCGCCATGATGGGGGACGAAGCGCTCGTACCGCCCACAATAAGCCAGCCTCCCTCGTAGGTGGAGTAGACGGCAACCCCGGTATTGGGGTCGGCAACGGCGGAAACATCGGCCACCGTCCGGTTGCTGCACCCAGGGTCGGTCTGGAGCGATGGCTTGCTGATGTATGCGCTGCAGCCGCTACCGGCTCCATTCCAGACGGTCTCTGCCCACCCACGCGAGGAGGTAGACGTAACCAGGCTGGTTCCGCCGACACTGAGCACGTACTTGCTCGATGCCGGGTATTCGACGCCGTAGCCACTGTCGCCCGAGCTGACGGTGATGAGAATGCCGGGGTGATTGAAGTATTGAGAGTCGAAGGTAGTCGAGCTGGAGGATTCACCGCCGCCCCAACTGTTCGAGATTGCGGAGGGGTTGAGCGCCGCAGCGGCATTTTCGGCGGTTCCGAGATCACTCCAAGAGGCGCTGGTGGCCTCGACGAGCAAGATATTGCAGCTTGGGCAGATGGCGCTCACCATGGCGAGGTCCAGTGCGATTTCAACTGACCAGTCTGAATCCGCCGGGGGCAGTGGACTCTGGGCGCCGCTCTGATTCACCTTCTTGAAGCAGCCATTGGCCGTCGTACACGGCGGCAGTCCGAATTGCGATCGGTAGGTCGCAAGCTCGGATTCGGCGTAGGGGTCGTCATAGGCGTCGACGATGGCCACGGTTTGGCCAGCGCCACCGGTTGGCGCCAGATAGGCGCTCTGGAGATCGGCCGCGCCGAATCCACTCGGCGTCGAGAGCGCCTGTACTTCGCCAGCGGAGTTGGTGCGGACGCGTGCATAGCAGCGCGCAGATCCGGATGTCACGTCACCGCACACCTGCTTGTGCTGGCCAGGTTGAATCGCGCTCAACGCTACCTTGTCGAGCCGTGCGTTGCTCTCCGTATCGACCTTCGAACAGCTCGCACCTAGCAGCAGCAGTACGAATGCCGTCCCAAGGGCAGTGAATCCACGGCTTGGAGAAATTGGATGCTTCGCAAGCTTGAGCAACCTCGTCCTGTTCATGGCTACCTCACTTCATGGTTAAGAGGGTTAAGAGGCACATCCCACTGACACACCGAGCCTCGGGCCGACCTCTAACACGTGGTTCCGCGACGCTCAAGCGCACGGGTGCCATTTGCAGTGACTATCGTCACCTGCCGACCTCGCGTTCGAGCGTAGACAGCAGTCCGCTGAGCTGAGCATCCACTGAGCTGAGCATCCACGTGCCTGACTCCAAGACCGAGAGCTGTCGCCAAGGCAGGAGAGCTCGGGTAGCGGAACTAGTTGTCGAGCGCGCCCTGGCAGACCCAGGCGATGAGTGTTGCGATCTCCGTTTGCGACAGCGAGCCTTCATCGAGGGGCATCTGGGGAACACAGGCACCGACGTTCGTCACCGCCTGCACGACGTGACTGGCCGATGGCTGCCCGGGCGCGATGAGCCAGCGATGGTCGCAGCAGACTGTGGAGTACTGCCCAACCAACGTGTCGTAGCTCCAAGGCGCGTGGCAGATTTCGCCGGTGCAGGCGCGGAGGATAGGCATGACGTCCGTGGCGAAGGAAACCACGGGCACGCTGGTCGCGCACTGAGGATCCACACCGCCGTCGTCGATGCTGACAGCGGCATCCGCGCTCTGGTGACACGCACCCAGCGCATCGGGCAGGGAGATCACGTAGGCGTCCTCATTGCCCTTGGGCGAACCGGATCCGCTGCCGCCCGAGCAGGCGTTGCCGGCGAGCACGAGCAAGCGGACAAGCAAGCGACTGCGCTGGCACACCCAACAAGGCTAGCACGCGGCCGGCCACCTCCGCGGGGCCCGCTGGGCGAAGTGTCGGTTCTTTCGCACGTTTTCCAGGACTGCGCTATGGTTCAAATCTGCGGTAGGGCTCCACCATGGTCATCCAGATTCTCTTCCGGGATCCTCGCTCAGGCAGCGAGAAGAAATACGAGTTCGACCAGTCGCCGGTACGCATCGGCAGGAACCCGCTTAACAACGTGGTCCTGGAGGGCAACTTCGTCTCGGGCTGGCACGGCATCATCCGCTTCGACCAGACCGGGACCTACTACTTCGATCTCGGGTCGACCAACGGCACTTGCCTCGATGGCAAGAGGCTGCAGAAGAACACCGCCATTCCCATCCTGCAGACGACCCGCTTCACCATCTGGATGTTCGAGCTGATCGTCACCCCCTGCGAGCCGGGCACCCTAGCGGCGCCAGCGCCCCGACCTTCCGCGGTTGAGACCATGGCCGTGACCAGCCGAAGCGCCGAGGTGGTTCCCAGGGGCGCGACGCCGCAGGCGACCTCGCACGCACACAGCTCCCCGTCGCGCATCGTTCCCGTGGGCGGTCGCGCGCCAACTCCGTCGCCGCCCACGAACGCCCCCGTTCCCGCGCACGCCCATTCGGCTGCTCCGTTTGCCGCTCCCGCCCGACCACCGTCGCAACCACCGTCTCAGTTCCCCGCTCCCGATGCAGCCAAGAATCAGCCGTCGGATCGGCTGGTCCGGTGTTTGCGCATCATCGGTGCTTTCAGCGAAGCCTTCATGGGACTCAAAAAGGGTTACGAGCAATTCGGATCAGAAGTCGGCGTACGGCCGCTGTCCGGAACCACGCCCTTGCACCGCGCCCGCACAAGTCAGGAGATTGTCGAGTACCTGCTTGATCCCTCGATCGAGCCGGATGTTTGCGCGCGCGACTTGAATGCCGTGTTCGCGGACATGGGCATCCACGATGTCGCTCTGATGGAGGGCATCTCCCAGAGCGTGCACGTGCTCCTGGCCAAGCTCGACCCCAACGCGCTGGATTTCAAGATGGGCGCGGGCTTGTGGTCGGGGGCCAAGGCCAAGGCCAAGTGGAGCACCTACGTCGAGACCTTCAACAACTTGCTGGCCGAGGATTCTGCCCTGCATGCCGAGATCTTTGGCGAAGAATTCGCCAGCGCCTATGCCAGCGTAGCCCTCGGCGATGAGAACGCGCCCCAGGACGACTGAGACAGGCTTCAGGCTTCAGGCTGAAGTGTTGGTTCATTCGTCGATGTCCAGGAAAGCAAGCAAAGCGATCGCAGCTCTCAACGGAGCAAGCTGCAGCCTGAAGCCTGAAGCCATCTTGGGTTGCAGGCGAAACCCGCGCTAAGAATAGACGACAGCGACAGATCTCACCGCGTCACGGAGATTCGCACAACCTCGATTCGCCAAACCAAGTTCGCCGTGTCAAACTGGCGCCGAATCGCTTGGTCGGAATTGTGGTGAAAGGTTGCGCGACCGTCGAAAAGCTCTTGACACGGCGGCCGAGTCGAAGCTTAATGGCACACTGTTTCAACTAGGTAGCGAGAATATGCCGATTCAAAACCTCGAGTCGCTGCTTCAGCCGGTTTCCGCGGAGGCTCCGTGCGGTCCTGACATGGAATACGATCCAGCTTTTCTTGAGCTCGATCGCCTCTCGCAAGGCAAGCCCGAACAACAGATGGGCGACACCATCGTGCCGGCGCAGGAGCCCGACTGGAAAGAAGTCGGAAACCGTGCCCTCGCCCTGCTGGCCAAGACCAAGGATCTGCGCATCGCCATCCGGCTTGCCCGCGCGCTTTTGAACACGGAAGGGCTGACGGGGTTGGCCGATGGGCTCGCCGTGCTTCGAGGCATCGTCGAGACCTTCTGGGACGGCTTCTACCCCAAGCTGGATCCCGAAGACGACAACGACCCCACTTTCCGTGTGAACATCTTGATGGGGCTGTGCGATTCGGCAGCGTTCATCGACCGCCTCCGCTTGATCCCGCTGGTCAGCGCAAAATCCTTCGGACGGTTCAGCCTGCGTGACTTCGCCATCGCCTCAGGCGAAATTCCGCCGCCGGCTGGCGTCGGAGCCGCCCAAGACGTCCGCCATCGACGGCGCCTTCACGGAGTGCCCGGTGCCCACGCTGCAGGCGACGGCGGAAGCCCTGCGCGCCTCGCTCGCAAGGCTGGCCGCCATCGAGGCATTCGTGGGTGAAAAGGTCGGCGCCTCGAACGGGCCCAATTTCGCGAAAACTGACGGACGCCCTCCGCGGCGGCCGAGAAGATCCTGGTCGCGCGCTTGGCCAGGCGCGGGGTCGTGACCGAAGGATCCGCCGAGGCCGGTGGCGCCGACGACGGATCGGGCAGCCCCGGCGGGCGGCGGTCAAGGCGGTGGCATGTCCATCAGCGGCGAGATCAACAGCCGCGAGGACGTGCTTCGCGTGCTCGACAAGATCGTTTCCTACTACGAGCGCGTTGAACCATCGAGCCCCATTCCGCTGCTCATCAAGCGCAGCAAGCGCTTGGTTTCGGCCAGCTTTATGGATATCGTTCGTGACATCGCATCCGACGGTCTCTCGCAGGTGGAAAACCTGCGCGGGAAAGACGAAAACGAGAAGGAAAGCAGTTAGTTCTCAAACCTCTAGAGGTAGGTGGACACCATGGCAACCAGTGCGCAGAAATTCATTCAACGAAACCGAGCACCACGCGTGCAGATCGAGTACGACGTCGAGCTTTACGGCGCGGAAAAGAAGGTCCAACTGCCCTTCGTCATGGGCGTCATGTCGGACCTGTCTGGCAATCCCAAAGAACCCCTGGCTCCCGTCGCGGATCGCAAGTTCGTCGACATCTCGGTCGACAATTTCGACGACCGGCTGAAGGCCATGAAGCCGCGCGTGGCGTTCCAGGTTCCCAACACCCTGACCGGCGAAGGCAACATCAGCGTCGACCTGTCGTTCGAGAGCATGGACGACTTCTCGCCCGCGGCCATCGCGCGCAAGGTGGGTGCGCTCAACCAACTGCTCCAGGCACGCAACCAGCTGTCGAACCTGGTGACGTACATGGACGGTCGAACCGGCGCCGAGGATCTGGTCGCCAACCTGCTCAAGGATCCCGCCCTCCTGCAGGCTCTCGCCGCCGCTCCCAAACCAGACGCCGGAGACGAAGGTTCCGGCCAAGCCAAGTAGCAGTGAGGAAAAACCATGGCTGAGACACAAAAATCACACAGAAGCCGCCTCCGGAACCATGGAGGTGAACGAATTCGCCTCTCTGCTGAACAAGGAGTTCAAGCCCCAGACCGACGGCGCGAAATCCGAAATCGAAAACGCCGTCCAGACCCTGGCGCAGCAGGCACTGGCCAGCAGCAAGCTCATCTCCAGCGACGTCGTGCAAACCATCAACGCGATGGTCGCCGAGATCGACAGGAAGCTGAGCGAGCAGATCAACCAAATCATGCATTCGGCCGAGTTCCAGCAGCTGGAAAGCGCCTGGCGCGGCCTGCACTACCTGGTCAGCAACAGCGAGACCGACGACCAGCTCAAGATCCGGGTCATGAACGTCTCGAAGAAGGATCTGCACAAGACGCTCAAGCGCTACAAGGGCGCGGCCTGGGATCAGAGCCCCATCTTCAAGAAGCTGTACGAAGAAGAGTACGGCACCCTGGGCGGCGAGCCCTTCGGCTGCCTCGTCGGCGACTACTACTTCGACCACGGCCCGATGGACGTCGAGCTGCTGGGCGAAATGGCCAAGGTCGCGGCCGCGGCGCACGCGCCCTTCCTGGCGGCGGCAGCGCCCACGGTCTTCCAGATGGAATCGTGGCAAGAGCTGAGCAATCCGAGGGATCTCGACCAAGATCTTCTCGGTGCCCGAGTACGCCGGCTGGCGCTCGCTGCGCGAGTCCGACGATGCCCGCTATCTCGGGTCTGTGCATGCCGCGCTTTCTCGCCCGCCGTCCCTACGGCGCCAAGACCAACCCGGTCGAGGAGTTCAACTTCGAGGAAGATGCGGCAAGCCCGGACGCCAAGAAGTACACCTGGGCCAACGCGGCCTACGCCATGGCCGTCAACATCAACCGCTCGTTCAAGCTCTACGGCTGGTGCTCGCGCATCCGCGGCATCGAGTCCGGCGGCGCGGTGGAAGGGCCTGCCCACGCACACCTTCCCGACGGACGACGGCGGTGTAGACCTCAAGTGCCCGACCGAGATCGCCATCAGCGACCGGCGCGAGGCCGAGCTGGCCAAGAACGGCTTCATGCCCCTCATCTACAAGAAGAACTCGGACTTCGCCGCCTTCATCGGCGCGCAGTCCTTGCAGAAGCCGGCCACATACGATGACCCCGATGCCTCGTCCAACGCGGCACTGGCGGCCCGCCTGCCCTACCTGTTCGCCACCTGCCGCTTCGCCCACTACCTGAAGTGCATCGTGCGCGACAAGATCGGATCCTTCCGCGAGGCCGACGGACATGCAGCGCTGGCTGCAGAACTGGATCACCAGCTACGTCGACGGCGATCCGGCCCACTCCACCGGAAGACACCAAGGCGCGCAAGCCACTGCTCGGGGCCGAGGTCATCGTCGAGCCCGTCGAAGGCAACCCTGGCTACTACCAATCGAAGTTCTTCCTTCGTCCGCACTACCAGCTTGAGGGACTGACGGTATCGCTCAGGCTCGTCTCGAAGCTACCTTCGGCCAAGGGCGGCGGCTAGATTCACGAACATTCACAATCACAACCCATCGAATCAGTAATTAAACAAGGAGTTGAAAAATGGCGGTAACTATTTGTTTGAGGCTGGACCCGGACAAGAAGAATCTCAAGGGCGAATCCGTCAATCACGAAGCACGAAAACGAAATCGACGTGCTGGCATGGAACTGGGGCATGACCCAATCCGCATCGGCCCACATTCAGCACGGGCGCCAGGCGCGGGCTCGGCCGATGTTCATGACTTGACCATCACCAAGTACGTGGATCTCGCCACCCCGATGCTGGTTCAAGAATGCTTCAACGGGACCGACCACGGGAGAGCCGTGCTGACCGTCATGAAGGTCTGGCGGAGGCAAGGCGGCATCAGGTCGATACCTCAAGATCACGATGTCGGGACACCGTCTTCATCTCCTCCGTGACGCAGGTGGCTCGGCTGGCGGTGACGATTCATTCATCGAAACGGTGACGTTGAACTTCGCCACGGTGAAGTTCGAGTACACCTCGCAGACCAGCAAACCAGGGCAATGGTGCCACGGTTTCCGGCAACTTCGATATCGCCAAGAAGTTCAGCCTAGCGGCCTCAGCCATGGGCGCCCCGATGTCCATGTTCACCGGGGCGCCCATGGATTCCGACTTTACTCCAAGCGCAGTAGGTCCGTCGTCATGAGCACCATCGAGGAAGATGTCCGCCAAGGAAGGCTGGACGAGGCTTTGGCCGCCCTGCAAGCCGCGATTCGCAAGGCACCGGCCGACCCCAAGTATCGGGTCTTGCTGTTCCAGCTGCTGTCCGTCATGGGCCAGACTGGGAACGGGCCATGACCCAGCTCAATGTGGTGGGCGATCTCGACGGCAAGTCCTTGCCCATGGTTCAGACCTACCGCACGGCCTTGAAGTGCGAAGAGCTGCGCGCCGAGGTATTTGCCGGAAAACGCACGCCCCTGCTCTTTGGCGAGCCCGCACAATGGGCCGCATTGCTCGTGCAATCTCTCGTTCTTGGCGCCCAGGGCAAGACCGACGAGTCCGATGTCCTTCACACCCAGGCCTTCGATCAGGCGCCCGCGTCGTCGGGCAAGATCGACGGACAGCCATTTGCGTGGATTGGCCGACGCCGATGTTCGCCTCGGACCCGTGCTGGAAGCCATCATCGACGGCAAATACTACTGGATCCCCTTTGGCAACCTCCGCGTCATTCGCGTCGAGAAGCCGGCAGATCTGCGCGACCTGGCCTGGATCCCTGCCTACCTGACGCTCGCCAATGGCGGCGAGATCGTGTCGCTCATTCCCACGAGATACCCCGGCTCCGAATCCAGCTCGGACCCGTCCATTCGCATGGCCCGCAAGACCGACTGGCAGGAACGGAAAGGCAGCAAGGACGGCACCAGTACCGGCCTTGGCCAGCGCATGTTCGCGACGGATCAGGGAGACTATCCCATCTTGGAAGTTCGCTCGATCGAGTTCGATCCGTCCCCGACCAGCCTGGCCAGGTTGACGACAAGCCGGTCGGATAGCCGGCTTCGAACCATGGCTGATCTCACACAGAAGGATCGCCTCCAGCCATCGCTCCTGGATCGCTTGACCGACAACGATCCAGAGAGAAAACAGGAATCCCGCGACGCGCGCGTCCTGTCGCCCAGCCGGCTGCGCGAGTGCGTGCGGCGCGACCTCGCCTGGCTCATGAACACGACTCATCTTCGATCGACCCAAGACCTCGACGACTATCCGCTGGTGGCTCGCTCGGTTCTCAATTTCGGGCTCCCCGACCTGGCTGGCCGCACCAGCTCGACGGTGGAGGCCGGCGTGCTGGAGCAGGCCATCCGCAAAGTCATCCTGGACTTCGAACCGCGCCTGGTCGCGCGCACCTTGCGCGTGAAATTGGCCGTCGACGACAAGCCAGATGAATCACAACGCCATGTCCTTCGACATCGAGGCCGAGCTCTGGGCACAGCCCCTCCCCCTGCGACTGTTCTTGCGCACCGCCGTCGATCTCGAGACCGGCACCATCGACGTCATCGATCAGGGCGGCAAGGGAGGCGGCTGATGGACCCTCGCCTGCTCAACTACTACAACCGCGAGTTGCAGTACATCCGCGAGACTGGGCAAGAGTTCGCGAAGGAGTTCCCCAAAATAGCCGGCCGTCTCGGGATCGAGTCGCTCGAGTGCACCGATCCCTACGTCGAGCGCCTGCTGGAATCGTTCGCCTTTCTCACGGCCCGCGTGCAGCTCAAGATCGACGCCGAGTTCCCGCGCTTCGCACAGCACCTTCTGCACATGGTGTACCCGCACTACCTCGCGCCGACACCGTCCATGGCCGTGGTGCAACTGCAACCCAGCCTCAGCGAGGGCGCGCTCGCCGACGGGTTCAAGGTTCCTCGCGGATCTGCGCTCAAAAGCCTCATCGGCCGGGGCGAGCAGACCGCGTGCGAGTACCGTACCGCCCATGAGGTCACCCTGTGGCCACTGGAGATCGCGGGCGCGGAATACACGTCGTTTCTCGGCGATCTGGGCAACCTGCGAATTCCTGGCAAGGCCAAGGCGGCCCTGCGCCTGCGACTGCACGCCTCGGCGGGGCTGAACTTCGATCAACTCGCCCTCGACGAGTTGCCGCTGTACTTGCGCGGCGGTGACGAGGTGGCCATGCGCCTCTACGAGCTCTTGCTGGCGCACACCGTGGCCCTGGTCGTGCGTCCGGCCGGGCAAGGCGTGCCGTGGAGCGAATTGATCCTGGACAATCCCATCCGGCCGCTGGGATTCGAAGACGAGCAAGCGCTCCTGCCCTACGGCCCCCGATCGTTTCAAGGCTACCGCCTCTTGCAGGAATACTTCGCCTTCCCCAGCCGCTTCCTCTTCGCCAACATGGTCGGCCTCAAGACCGCCGTTCGCCGCTGCACCACGCCCGATCTGGAAATCGTCATCGTGCTCGACGCCCAGGACACCCGCCTCGAAAAGGCGGTGGGGCCGGCGCAATTCGAGCTGCACTGCACGCCCGCCATCAACCTCTTTCCCAAGCGCACGGATCGCATCCACCTCAGCGAGAGCGAGTACGAATACCACGTGGTTCCCGACCGCACGCGGCCCATGGACTTCGAGATCTTCCAGGTGACCGAGGTGCTGGGCTACGGGACCAGCGGCGAGGAAAAGCAGGAGTTCCTGCCCTTCTATGCCCTGCACGACCGCACGGCGGCCGAGGACATGTCGTCGTACTACACCGTGCACCGCGAGCCGCGCATGCTCTCCACCAAGCAGCGCAGCCAGGGCGCGCGCTCGAGCTACGTGGGCAGCGAGGTCTTTCTCTCCCTGGTCGACTCGACCGAGGCCCCGATTCGGCCGCAGCTCAAACAACTGGCCATTACCACCCTGTGCACCAACCGCGACCTCAGCCTGCACATCCCGGTCGGCCAACGCAGCAGCGACTTCGTATTGGAATCCGGCGCCCCCATTCAGTCCGTCCGCTGCGTCGCGGGCCCCACGTCGCCCAGGCCCTCGCACGTCCACGGCGATCCGACCTGGCGTCTCATCAGCCACCTGTCGCTCAACTACCTGTCCATCACCGACGACACCAATGGCGGCGGCGCGTCCGCCCTGCGCGAGCTCCTCTCGCTGTACGGCGACGCCAGCGAACCCATCGTGCGCAAGCAGATCGATGGCGTGCAATCGGTAGCTTCGCAATCCATCACTCGGCGGCTGCCCATTTCCGGGCCAGTCGCCTTTGGTCGAGGCATCGAGGTCACGCTGACACTCGACGAGACCGCCTTCGAAGGTATGGGCGTTTTCCTCCTCGGCTCGGTGCTGGAACGCTTCTTCGCCAAGTACGTGTCCATCAATTCGTTCAGCGAGACCGTGCTCAAGACCATTCAACGCAAGGAGGTCGTGCGATGGCCAGCGAGGCTGGGCCGACGACCGACAGTGTGACCGGCACTGTGACCGGCCCGGTAGAGACGCCAGCGCCACGGCCCGCCGCCGACCGCTATCGTTTCGACGAGCTGCTGAGGGCGGTCGAGAAGCACCCGGAGAAGTACGACTTCTTCGCGCTTTTGCGCGCCATCGAATGCACCTGCCCCGACCGCATGCGCCTCGGGCAAGCCACGCGCCCCAGCGACGAGCCGATTCGACTTGGGCAAGAGGCGTCGCTGGCCTTCGCCCCATCCACCCTTTCCTACGTCGAACCTGCCAAGGACGGTCGACCTCCGCGTATCGGGGTCTACTTCATGGGCATGTTCGGCCCCAACGGTCCCTTGCCCATCCACCTGACCGAATACGCGCGCGATCGCCTACGCAACGCCAGCGATCCGACCCTGATCCGATTCCTCGATATTTTCCACCACCGTGCCCTGACCCTATTCTACCGCGCCTGGGCCAATGCCCAGCCCACGGTCAGCCGCGACCGGCCGAGCAGCGACCGCTTCATGACCTACGTGGGATCGCTCATCGGCGTCGGCTCACCCGGGGTGCGGGATCGCGATCTATTTCCCGACAGTGCCAAACTCTACTTCGCAGGCCGGCTGGCCAACCAAACCCGCAACGCCGAGGGATTGAAGGCCATGGTCGGCGAGTACTTCGGTCTGCCCACGGAGCTGGAAGAATTCGTCGGCGAATGGACGCCCCTGCAGGACGAATCCCGTTGGCGCATCACGCGCACCGCTTTTGCCGGCGCGCTTGGGCTCAGCACGATTCTAGGCGCGCGGGCCTGGCAGCGCCAAACCAAGTTCCGCCTGGTTTTCGGACCGCTCAAGGAGGACGAGTTCCAAAGCATGTTGCCCGGCAGCCCGCGCCTCAAACGCCTGCAAGCGCTGGTGCGCAACTACGTGGGCGACTCGCTGAACTGGGATTTGCGCCTCTTCCTCGATAAGCGGGTCAGCCAACCCTTCCGCCTCGACCGCGTAACCCGTCTCGGCTGGACATCATGGCTCGGCCATTGCCCCGAGGGCGAAGGACGCGAAGATCTGATCTTCAACCCCCACCAAGAGACCGCCACGGTGAATTCGGCTTCCACAGCCTAGGCAGTCTTGTACAATCCCAACCCAACCTGACGCTTTTCCCCAACCCAACCGCCAGCCGGGTGGCCAAAGAGGGCCACAGGAGGAAGACCCACGATGTCCGAGATCTCACGCGTTTCGCTGTTCGGAAAGTTGAACAGCTTGGGCTACAAAGCCATCGAGAGTGCCACCGTCTTTTGCAAGCTGCGGGGCAATCCCTACGTCGAGCTGGTCCATTGGTGGAGCCAGCTTCTGCAGTTGCCTGACTCGGATCTCCACCGCATCATCCGCGAGTTCCAGATCGAGCCGTCCCGGCTCGCCCGCGACATGACGGCGGCCCTGGATCGGCTGCCCCGAGGCGCCACCTCGATTTCCGATCTGTCCCCGCACATCGCGGACACCGTCGAGCGCGGCTGGGTCTTCGGCACCCTGCTTTTCGGCGAATCGCAAGTCCGCACAGGGCACCTGGTGGTCGGCCTGCTCAAAACGCCCAGCCTGCGCAATGCCCTCATGTCCATGTCGGGCGAGTTCGAGAAGATCAAGCTCGAACAGCTGACGGACAATTTCGCCAAGGTCGTGGGCGGCTCGCCCGAGTCGGCGCTGCAGGCCAGCGACGGCTCGCAGACCGGCGGCGGCGCGGCTCCGGGCGAAGCCAGCGGTGCCATCGCGCCCGCGGCCATGGGCAAGCAGGAAGCCCTCAAGAAATACTCCGTCGACCTCACCGAACGCGCCAAGAGCGGCGAGATGGATCCCATCGTGGGCCGCGACGAGGAGATCCGCCAGATCGTCGACATCCTCATGCGCCGCAAGCAGAACAACCCCATCCTCACCGGCGAGGCCGGCGTGGGCAAGACCGCCGTGGTCGAGGGTTTCGCGCAACGGATCGCTGCCGGCGATGTACCGCCCCCGCTCAAAGACGTCAGCCTGCGCTCGCTCGACATCGGCCTTCTCCAGGCCGGCGCCAGCATGAAAGGCGAATTCGAGAATCGCCTGCGCATGGTGATCGAGGAGGTCCAGTCCTCGCCCAAGCCCATCATCCTGTTCATCGACGAAGCCCACACCCTCATCGGGGCGGGCGGCGCCGCGGGCACGGGCGACGCGGCCAATCTGCTCAAGCCGGCCCTGGCGCGCGGCAAGCTGCGTACCATCGCGGCCACGACCTGGGCCGAGTACAAGAAGCACATCGAGAAGGATCCAGCCCTCACCCGCCGTTTCCAGGTGGTCCAGGTGGGCGAACCCAGCGAGGCCAAGGCGCTGCTTATGATGCGCGGGATCGCGTCCACGCTGGAGAAGCACCACCGCATCCAGATCCTCGACGACGCCCTCGAATCCGCGGTCAAACTGTCCCACCGCTACATCCCCGCGCGCCAGCTACCCGACAAGGCGGTCAGCCTGCTCGACACCGCCTGCGCGCGCGTGGCCATCAGCCAGCACGCCGTGCCTGCCGAGGTCGACGACACCCGCCGTCGCATCCAAGCGCTCGACACCGAAATCGAAATCATCAAGCGCGAGGACGCCATCGGCATCGCCGGCGCCGCCAAGCGCGAGACCGAGGCGGGGGAGAAGCTGGCAGCCGAGAAGCGGCACCTCGTCGGTTTGGAAGATCGCTGGAACAAGGAGAAGGCGCTGGTCGACCAGATCCTCGACCTTCGCAGCCAACTGCGCGCGGCTGCGGGCAAGGTCGAAGGCACGGACAGCAAGCTGGAGGCCAAGGTCGAGGCAGTCAAGGCCGATGCGCCCAAGCCTGCTGCGCCCAAGACCGACGCGCCAGCACCTGCCGCAGCACCGCCGGTCGATCGCGAAGCGCTTTTGGCCAAGCTGACCCAAGCACAAGCGGATCTGGACAAGCTGCAGGGCGACCATCCGCTCATCCTCCCCACCGTCGACGGTCAAGCGGTTGCGTCCGTGGTCGGCGACTGGACCGGCATCCCGGTCGGCCGCATGGTGAAGAACGAAATCGAAACCGTGCTCAAGTTGGCCGACACCCTCGACCAGCGCGTGATCGGCCAACGCCACGCCCTGGAGATGATCGCCAAGCGCATCCAGACCTCGCGCGCCGGCATCGAGAATCCCAACAAGCCCATCGGCGTGTTCATGCTGGCCGGCCCCTCGGGCGTCGGCAAAACCGAAACCGCGCTGGCCCTGGCCGAGGCGCTCTACGGGGGTGAGCAGAACATCATCACCATCAACATGAGCGAGTTCCAGGAGGCCCACACGGTCTCCACGCTCAAGGGCTCGCCGCCCGGCTACGTCGGCTACGGCGAGGGCGGCGTGCTCACCGAGGCGGTGCGCCGGCGGCCGTACACTCGGCCGCGCCACTGCTGCAATCCTCATCTTCTCCTGCTCCACGCCGATCTGCGCCCGATGCGAACGCCGCATCCGCGTTCTCTACCAGCGGTTGCAGCAGCATGTGCGGCACCGCCGCATCCAGCAGGTCCGCATCCACAGAAATCACAATGCGCAGCCGGTCCTGGAATCGAACCTGCTCATTCAAAGAGCAACCCCCAACCAATTCCATCTCCCGCCGCAGCGAAACCTCCTGTGCCTCCACATCTTCCAGCGCGCAGCGCAAAAGGTCGCTGTGCAGCTTGCGTTAGCGTCTCCTCGGCGTCGCGCGACTTCTGCTGGCGCACCAGCACCACGATGGCGTTCAGCGTGTTGAACAGGAAGTGCGGCTGCAACTGTGCCTTCAGCGCGTTCATCTGCGCGCGCGCCAGCCGGCTGGAAAGCTCGCGGCATTCAACTCGAGCCGCAGCGCCTCCTTCTCGCGTTGCTGGTATTGGCGGTACATGCGCATCGCGCGGCTGATTCCCACAATCACCCAGTAAGTCGCCACGTCTTCCTGCCCAAAGGCCACGCTCAGCAGCACGAGATAGGTAGCCCCATACGATTTTGCCAGATCGGAAAACAGCCCCAACCACACCATCATGCCGGCGTGAATCCCGAGCTCGACCACCGAGACCAGCCTGAACAGCAGGTGCAGCGCGGCCCGACGTGGCCAGTCTCAATACGCCGACGAAGCGACAAA
>CAVRSU010000013.1:0-342316 GCA_963723955.1 uncultured delta proteobacterium | reverse complement strand
ACTCGTTCAGCTTCATCTTGCCCAGCTTCGTGATCTCTTTCTTGGTGTTCATGTGCTCTCCTTTTCTTGGTTGGGCCGGGGTGGTCTTGCCCCACCGGCACGTCAATTTCAGTTCGCCCGCGTGAGCCCGCGAAAGCAGGCCAGGTCGATGGCCCGTGGGTCGCTCGTCACGAAGCTCCATCGCTGTTCGTCTTCGAGCCAGGGCTGAATCTCGATACGGTCATCAGCTGTGACGCCGCCAGCGCGTGCGAGGGCATCATCATCGCGCAGGTACGAATCCTCGTGTTCAGGGTCGTGGTCTGGCGGTGCCGCCCCCTTCATCACCGCCACAATGCGGACTTTGTAATTGCGCAAGTAGGGATGTTCCGTTCCGTGGTAGGTCGTCGTGCTGCCAAGATCTTCGCCATCGTCAGTCTCCGTCCTGTGGTTTGCTTCAATCGACACTTACATTAAGGCGTGACTTCGCATACACCTCAAGGCGAATACGACCTGAATTCGACCGTGCGAATGCACATCACAATCACTCGCGCGAGTTCGTGCGAACGCACAATACAATCCCCTCCAGAAAGCCTTCGTGCAATTGCACAATGTAATTGCCCGCGGCGGAGCCTTCGCGCAGATGCACATCACAATCATTGTTGATCACCTTGTCTCGTGCCCGAACGTGAGCAATCATGGATCAACAACGGAGCCATCGACCATGTTCTACGCCAGCAACTCAACACCACATCGCACCCTCACCGAGCAGGAGCAGCGCCAGCTTCTGAAGGTCACGGGCGAACGTCGAGATGGTTACCGCGACCATGTTCTCTATTCAATGGCCCTTGCGACAGGACTTCGCGAACACGAGTTGACCAGCCTTGAGGTCGGCGACGTCTTCGAGGGGGATGGCGCGGCCAGGAAAAGAATCGTCCTTCGCGTATTCAAGGGCGGGACTGGTACGGAAACCCAGGAGGTCATCGTGCCGCCTGACCTCCGCGCCAAGCTGGAAAAGTTCAGGGGATGGAAGGAGTGGGCGCGCGAAAGCCTCGCGCCGGACGCGCCCGTGTTTGCGAGCAATCGAGGCACACCTCTATCAACCCGGCAGATACGCCACGGGTTCGCAGTGTGGCAGCGACGCGCGGGATTTGACCGCCACGTGAACTTCCACGTCCTTCGTCACTCGGCATGTTCAGCCATCTACCGCAAGACCAAGGACATCCGGCTCACCCAGCGATTTGCCCGGCACAAGTCGATTCTTACGACCGCAGTGTACTCCCACCCCACCGACGAGGACCTGGTCCGCGCGGTCAGCGGGCTGCCCTGCTAGCATGGACCAGGCACTTCGACCTGGCTTGGCAGCGTGGCTTGGCTACTGGCGGCCTTTCGTTTCGGCGATGCGCGCCTTGATCAGCTTGCGGACAAGGGTTGCCGGTAACGGCTTGTCGGGATGGAAATGAAGGGAGGACTTGGTTTGGCCGTATGCATGGAGATCATTGGCCAGCGCGCCCAAGGTCGACCCGCTGAAGGGGAAGTACGAACACCCCTTCGCTGTCGCACAGAATCCGGCGACCACTTGGCCGTCCAAACGAAACGCTGGGATTCTGTAGCTGATGCACTCTTCAACCCTAGGAAAGACGGATCGAATCACCTTTCGGAGCTTACCGAGCGCCGCTCGCTTCTCGCTACTCAAGGTCGCAAGGTACTCGTCAATGGTCTTCGGTTTGGCTGGCATTGGCAGTCAATTTTTGATGCCGCGGCCTCTGCCTTGGTCACGGGATTCCTGGGCACTGGGGGCTTGGTCGATACGGTCACGTCTCGTGGCAGCTTGCACGGCAGAAACCGGGCGCTACGATCACGACCATGTCAACCATCGGAATTATTGGAGCAGGGCACATCGGAAGTCAGGTCGCGCGGTTGGCGGTAGCCAATGGCTACGGGGTGGTCATCAGCAACTCGCGCGGGCCCGAGACGCTTGCCGGTCTCGTGGCCGAGTTGGGGCCCAAGGCGCGCTCCGACACCCCGCTTGGGGCGGCCAAGGCCGGGGACATGGTGGTGGTAACGATACCTCTGAAGAACTATCGTACGGTTCCCGTCGAGCCCCTGGCGGGGAAGATCGTCATCGATACCAACAACTACTATCCCGAGCGGGACGGGCAAATCCCCGAGCTGGACAGCGAATCGATCACCACCTCGGAACTGCTGCAGGCGCATCTGCCGAAGTCGAAGATGGTGAAGGCATTCAACCACATCTATGCCGCCGAGCTGACGACGCACGGCTCACCCGCTGGCACGAAAGACCGACGGGCCCTGGTCATCGCAGGCAACGATGCTAAGGCCAAGGCCGAGGTCGCCGCGCTCATCGACCGATTTGGTTTTGACGTGGTGGATGCGGGCCCGCTCAGCGAAAGCTGGCGTATCCAGCGCGATACGCCAGGCTACGGCCCCCGCCGGAACGCCCAGGAACTGCGCGCCGATTTGGCTGCGGCCAAGCGCTAGCGGTCTGGTGGCCGCGTCCGCAAGCGCCTAAGTCCACATCCAGACGCCCCTCCGATCCGAGAGATCATTGCCTCGCTGCGGGCAGGCGCGCGTCGTAGACTTCGACCGTGGACTCGACGCCATTCGACAGGGGGCAAGTGCATGAGCGGCTCGCCGAACTGGCGAGCGAGGGTGTCTACGTGGGCACATCGTCGTGGAAGTACCCCGGCTGGGTGGGCACGGTGTACGACGAGTCCCGCTACCTCTACCGAGGGAAGTTTGCGAAGTCCCGCTTCGAGCAGGCTTGCCTTGCCGAGTACGCCGAGGTTTTCAAGACAGTCTGTGTCGACGCTGCCTACTACACCTTCCCCGCCCGCGACTATCTCCAGGGCTTGGCAGGACAGGTGCCATCGGATTTCCGGTTCGGTTTCAAGGTGACCGACGCCATCACGGTCAAGCGCTTCCCCAACTTGCCTCGCTTTGGCGCTCGCAAGGGGACCGTGAACGAGAACTTCATGAACGCGGATGTCTTTGCCAGCCGATTCCTGGAGCCGTGCGAGGCGATTCGATCTCGGGTCGGCATCTTGATGTTCGAGTTCTCGCGTTTCCACCGCGCCGACTACCAGGACCTGGGCGCATTCATCGCGGACCTGGATGCGTTTTTGTCCAAGCTGCCCAAGGGGTGGCCCTACGGCATCGAAATGCGGAACGATATCTGGCTCGGACCGGAATACCTCGCGTGCCTTGCCCGCCACCAGGTCGCGCACGTCTTCAACTCATGGACGGACATGCCGACGGTATCGGAACAACTCGCATTGCCTGGCAGCCGGACCCAACCAGAGCTGGTGGCTGCGAGGTTCCTGCTCACCCCCGGCCAGACCTACGAGCGCACCATCCAAGACTTCGAACCGTTCGACTGCACCAAGCAGGTCGATGAAGATGCCCGTGCCGCCGCGTCCAAGTTGATAGCCGAAGGTACCGAGGCTCCCGGACGCAGAACCTATCTCTTCATCAACAACCGCATGGAGGGCAGCGCGCCCTGGACCATCAAGGCGATGGTCGAGGCCAAGCGAGAAGCCTTGAGACGACGACTATCGATATGACCAGGCAAACTACTATGCTCAGACGAAGGACAGACGACCCAGGAAGGACGGTCCCCGATGCCACGTAAGGCAAAGCGGACCCCAGAGGAGCAACTTCGCGCAACCGCTTTCCACGAGGCTGAGCATGCAGTGGCCCACCTGGTCTACAAAAGGAGGTTCGAGTACGTGACGATCACTCCTGACGGGGACACGCTCGGCTGCGTTCACCGTGGGAGCCGCCTAGGCAAGGCTATGCTTTCAAAGAGAGAGAAGGCCATGGACACGGGATTCCTCGATTTCGGATCGCTCGTCATATCCTCTGCGGGAGTACTCGCCGAGAAGGAGATAACCGGGAAATTCAACAACAGAGGCGCAATCTTTGACCACCAGACGATCTCTTCGTTTCTAGAAGATCGCGCCCTGTTCTCGAATTGGGCTGGATATCAGCCCGTCAAACCATCCCGGACAACGGTCAACCTGTGGGCAGCGGCGCAAGGCGAGGCCGAGGCGATAGTGTCACTGTTCTGGGCCAAAATCGAAGCAATCGCGCAAGCTCTACTCGAAAGGAAGAAAGTCACATACGACGAAACGAAGGAGATTTGCACTGCTGTAGGAATGGCGGAACTGGCCAGGCGGGCCAACGTGAGAGGAGGCGGAAGCCATCGCACGCAAACCTAAGCGGCGCGTCTTGAAGGACGGCGTAACGGTGTGTGCCCTCGGCGATATCGTCGACATGTCGCCCGCGCCCGCCCGCTGAAAGCTGCGAACAGGGAAAGCGGCAATTCCGCACCGTGGCGGCCAAAGCCAAGAATCGTTGAAACTCGGCCATGTTTCGAAGGTCGGCCTTCTTGGAATGGCCGCTTTTACGCATTAGCGGCCATCAGCATTGTCCATGTGGCGATGTCATCGGAAAGTCGCCAATTGTCGCTATTTCCGAGCGAGCCCCGAAACCGCGTCGTTTGCCGCCCACTGTTAGCAACAAATATCGCCTCGTTGCCGAGACCTCCTGCTGGTGCTTTCCACGCAACCAGCAGCAAGCTGTCACACCCACGCGCCCGTCGGTGCAGGCGCGTACGCGCGCCATTGTCCCGAAACGACTTTGCTTTATCGAACGATACAGGAACACTGGGCGACGTTCCTGGCAGATCTGGAAGCAGGAGGCGGCGACCTGCCCCCTTTTGTGCTTGACGAGTTTGATGCCTACCTTCGTTGTGGCATCCCTGCACACGGCTTTTTGCGCGTTCGATGCAAGGACTGCGGGCACAGCCGGGTCGTGGCGTTCTCGTGCAAACGGCGCGGATTTTGTCCATCGTGCCTTGGCCGTCGTATGGCCGACACGGCGGCTTTCTGCGTGGATTGCCTTTTCCCCCATGTCCCCACTCGACAGTACGTGCTCTCTCTGCCCTACGCCTTGCGCTTCAAGATGGCCTATTCGCCCGGCGCCACGAGCGTGGTGCTCGGCGCGTTCATCAGCGCCATCACCTCCGACCTGCGCCGCCGCGCCCGGAAGCGCAAGCTGCGCGGTCGGTTGCAGGCCGGGAGTTTGTCCGTGGTGCAGCGATTTGGATCGTCGTTGAATCTGAACGTGCATTTCCACGTCATCGCGATGGACGGTGTATACGCACAGCAGCCCGACGGCAACCTGCTGTTCCACCCGCTGCCGGCACCCAGCGACGAGGACATTGCGCGCCTGGCGCGTGCCGTGTTCCGGAAGGTCACGCGCTACCTGGGGCAGCTCACTGGGGAAGACAAGGACCAGCAGATGACCCTCGACCATCTGGCCAATGCCTCCGTGCAAGGCCTGGTCGCGACTGGTCCACGCCGAGGCTGCCGTGTGTTGCGCCTGGGAGGCACCGGCGAGGATTCCGAGGCCGCGATCATCGGCAAGCGATGCGCGGAGGTCGCCGGTTTCAACGTGCACGCCAACGTGCGCGTGGGTGCCAATGACCGCGACGGCCTGGAACATTTGTGCCGATACCTTGCCAGGCCACCCATCGCGAACGACCGTCTACAAGAACTGCCCGACGGTCGGCTCGCCCTACGCTTCAAGCAGGTTTGGCGAGATGGCACCACGCACATCGTGTTCACGCCGCACGAGCTGATAGAGAAGCTCATCCCTTTGATTCCCCGTCCTCGCTGCCACCTTGTCCGATACCACGGCATCCTCGGTCCCGCGGCCAAGGATCGCGCCAAGGTGGTGCCGACACCTCCCGCGCCGCCCGCGCCAGATGCGGCGAGCGCCGATTCGGCGGGCGCCGACAAGGCGGCCGAGGGCGAATCCCGCGACATCGATCTCAGCAAGATACCAAGAGTCAGCCGCCTGCCTTGGGCTCTACTTCTGAAGCGCGTGTTCATGACAGACGCGCTGACCTGTCCGAAGTGCCAAGGGCGCATGAAGATTCTAGCCGCGATCACGAAGCCAGAAGCGATACGCAAAATTCTGGATCACCTCGAAATCCCCAGCGAAGCCCCGCGCCGCACCGCCGCTCGCCCGCCGCCGCAAGCCGAGCTTTCGGGCACGTCCGACCTCGCCGAGGTCGACTACGCTGACCCGCCCAGCCCCGAGTGGTGACGAACCGAGGCTCCAAAATCGCGCCCCGGGATACGCCATGTCCACAGCGGCATCTCCCGCAGAAATGGGCTTGTTTTCCCCTGGGTATAGGGGGGGCCATTTTCTGGGTATAGGGGCCATTTTCAGCGTGTAGGTGGATGTAGTGGACGTAACATTCTTATATCGGACATTCTTCTGGTGAAGGCAAACGGGCCCTTCTTCTGCCTATGCTCCGGCACGTCGACAAGGTCGGGATGGACTAGAATGCCCTGCGTGCTCGAGAAAGCCCCGTCAGGTCCCAGAAATCCGGTCAAGCGCGCTGCGCCGACGCGATCGGGGCCGCGCTGAAGCGGTCCGGCAAGGTTCTCCGACGCTCAAAAAACCGCTTCGAAATGCCTATGGTCCGCGTTTCTGGGATTCGAGTTCCGTTGGGAATGGAGCCCGAGGACTGGAAGATGGTATGCGAGCAGAGTCCCGCGACCGAAGAAGGTCATCGCGGTCCTACAGGAAGTTGGGAAGATCTTGCGTAAGAGCCGCCACTTGCCTATGCCAGTGGCGGTTGCGCAGGTGAATCCAGTCCTTCGGGGTTGGGTGAACTACTTTCGCGTCGGCAATTCGGGACGGGCGTTCGGCAAGGTCAAGTACGAGGTCGAACGCAAGGTGAGACGACTGGCGGCCAAGAAGTGCAAGCGCGAGGGATTCGGCTGGAAGCGGTGGAGTAGCGCCGTGGTGTACGGAACGTGGGGTCTCTTTCGAGACTACCGCGTGGTGTACTGGAGCGCGAAAGCATGCCCCAACTGAACGGACCCATAACCCCGATGGAAGACGCCTTCGCGGTGAGCCGAGATGCGGGAAATCCGCCTGTCCGGTTCGATGTGGCGGGGGCCGGAGACGGAGTGATGGAACCCCTAAACGGGCACGAAACCGGAAACGGCAGACACAGCCAAGGGGCGTCCTGCACACCACCGCGCCGGTCCCTGCCCGACGGCACAGACCCGCAAGTCCATAGTCCTTGAACAGCCGGCACAGGCGCTTCACCTGCCGCACGCTGAGCCTCATCAGCGCTGCTGCCTTGGCTTGAGTGAGTCGTTTCTCCCGCACCCGGCGTATCAGCTCCCCGCGATCGATCTCTTTCGTGGACATCGTCACTGTTTCCTTCGGCATGAGTCCACCCATGAGCACGCACCACGCGTCTCAAAGGGGACATTTCTGCTTGGGGGCGGAAGGGGACATTTGAACTTGGGCGCTACACGCAAAAACGCCGATTACAGAACTTACGTCACCGATAGGCAAACACCCCTACACCCAGTCAATTTCGAGCGGCGAAGCAAGCTGTCAGTACGGCAGACTGCGCCGCCGTATGAGGTAGCCAAGGGCACTCCAAGTCGGGTGTGCTCTTCCCATCGAACCAAATCGTAGTCGTTGTCCCGAACGAGATAGATTTCATGCAGTTGGAACTGTCTACTGCAATCGTGGACACATCGCCGAGCGCCTGGAGAGCGGCAAGGCATTGCACGGCCCAGGGCGTGCCTGGCGGAGAGTAGATCGGGGGCGTGGGGACGGGGCCTGCGCCCGAATGGCGACGCAATGTATAGTCGGCCGTGCTGCCGTCGCAATAAATATCGCATTCCGAGCCGTCTGTATCGTAGGACGCGGATTCTACGATCATAGCAACGGCAAGACCGCCACCCGCTTGAACCTGACCAAGACCGCCGTCCCCAGGGTCTGCACACAGACTGGCTAGGCCAAGAGTTTCGCCGGCTGTGTCCTGGGCGTCGGAGGACGAATGCGAGCTGCCACCGCAACCAAGCTGCACTAGCAAAACAGCTAGTGCCGACCATTCGAATCTCCACTGACGAATCATCTGCTCAGTATACACGCGCGTAGGCACTATAAGCGCCACTTTCGAAAGGCACAAGCACCAGACGCGCCGTTGCGTCAAACGCTGGGTATAGGGATAGCTCGGGTGTGTAGGTGGATGTAGTGGACGTAACAGATGTTATCGGCGCATTTTTCGGGTGAAGGCAAAAGGGTGCTTCTTTTGCCTATCCACCCAAACACAAACAGATACCGTTCCCCATGAAGCTACCAGTCGTTGCATGAAGAGCGGTGGATAGTCATCTTAAGCACCCTTTTCCGTTCACCAAATCCTCTCGGCACAAACAAAATGTCAGGCCTCGAAATGCCTATGGTCAGGCGCTGGACGGGCTGCGCGCGGCTGGCCGACCGAATGGGGACGATGCACTCAAGTTCGCAGCGTCTTGCGCCCGCGGAACGCTGAGCAAGTTCGAGCCGTGTTTGCCGGACCGGTTGCTCAATGAGTACCTGGCGGAGCGGTTGACCGCGATTTCGGAGGGGTGATTCCGCCACCGGACCTTTTCAGACAACAACTTTCCCTATTTTCTCGCGCACAGACCTCTTCCTGCACTTGCAAGCCGGCTCTTCGCAATCGCAATCACCTCATTCCGCCACTTCTCCTCAGATCCGACGACCTGGTCCACGTCGAAATCCTGGACGCCTCCGAGCAGGAGCGAGAAGCTATCAATGCGTTTCTTCATGATTTGCACAAGCCGATGGTCCCTCGTCCCGCGGAACGCAGGGAAGGCGTAGTTGATCTCCTGGCCCGTCACGGCCGCCCAACCGTTGACGCGACGAAGCCGACCGTTGCGCTGGACAGTGCGTATCGGGCTTGGATCAAGCTCGTAATGAATCAAATGCCGACAATAGCGATGTAGGTCGATCCCCTCGGACAGTTTATCCGTGACGACCAGAACGTCTGGTCCGAAAGGGCTATTGAATATCGAGATGATGGTATCCGGCTGTTGGTTCTGGATGAACTGCGCGTCCTCTTTCTCGTTTTGAGTTCCAAGGCATACCCCAAGCACGCGGTCCGCACCTTTTGAGCCTGGCATATAGGAGAGATCATCTTCAGCGATTTTGAGCACTGCCCGACTCGACTTCGACGAAAGGAGCGCCCCGAACAGCGCTCGTGCGGCATCACAGATCGTCTCACGACTACTCTGGCTCCGCGGGCGCAAGCTTCGAAGCCCTCCGACGAGGTTTGACGAGGCCAGCGATGCCTCCCTCAACCACTTCCACGTCTGTGTTCGAATCAGGTCCGAACACAGCCATTTGACGAACGTGGCTCGAAGTCGCTGCTCCGCCGCGTCCGCATCGGCGGGCACCTTCCGAAGTAGTTTGCTCCAGGCTTCACGCCATGCGGAGGCATCAAACACTTGAGGCACTGGCTCGCGTGGCAGCACCGAAGCGAGATGCAGGGTCAACTCCTGCGCAGTCGCATGGTGATGACAGAAGAGAAGAACTTTCTCACCTGCATCTACGGTTGCCTTCACGACCTCCCCGACCGCCCGCATTTTGGAGTGAACCCCAACTTTGGAGCGTAGTCGTCTCATTGCCATCAAATGGCTTTCCACAACGGGCCGGGTTGATGGTGGGAGGCATTGGGCTGTGCGCTGCAATTCCTCACGTGTCTCATCAAGATGCCGCCACCCCACGTGAAATCGAGGATCGTTTGTTGCGCTAGGGGCGTCCGCGTTCTTGTCTTTCACAAGCCGCAATGTCCGGTCCATTCTCACCATCAGTTCGACCTCTTGCGAACTCGCTGATGGAACTGGGACCGACCAGTCCTTCCATTCTCCGAATACCATCTGCTCATCGAGAAGATCGTCAATACAATGCCGGATGACGCAAGTACCAAGTGCCTCAACCGCTGCCTTCGCCTTGTCGGCAAGCCGTTTCGCTACCGACTCTGCATTCCGGGCTGGGTTGCCTGTGTACAGGTCGTCGAGCGCTAGGCTGAAAGCTCGGACCGGCTTGTGAGCTGCCTCCCCGCCAATCAGCGCCAGCATGCGCTGGAGTTCCGCGAGGCGGATACTGAAAGGCGTTGCCGTGAGAATGAGGACCCGCCGTGCGTGCTTCTTCTGTCGCTTGAGCGCCTCGCTAAACGCGCTCTTCTCGCCTTTCGCCCTATGCGCCTCGTCGACTATCAGCAGATCGCAGGCAAGGTTTAGGTCCGAGGCGGCATAGGAATGCTTGACCACCTGAATAGAGCCCGGCGATAGCCTGGCAACTCTTCGAGCCTTCACCCGATTGTCTCTGGCATCCAAGAAGTCTGCACATTCCCGGAGAGGCTCCACGTGCGCGAGCAGCTCTTCTTCCCATCGTCGCACCATGACATCATTCGGGGCCAAAATGCGTACTCCACGCTTCTCACCCGCCGAAGCCACAACCCAGGCCACGATTGCTGCAACGGTGGTCTTCCCAAGACCTACATCGTCGGCCAATAGGATCCCTCGCCTAGGCGCCTCACCATAGCTACCGTTCAGCCGTTCCAAGATGTCGCGGGCTGTGACGAACTGACGTCGCGTGCTTTCAGGGACCAGCGTTCGCCCGGCACGATTACTCGCCTCCACGTACTTCTCGGGATTCGACAGGAACTGCCATTGCATCGCCGTCAAGTTCAGTGGCTCTGTTGGGAGCATCACGCCTCCTGAAATTGCTTGAGTCGCAAGGTCAGCTCCTCGGCTGCCAGGGTCCCACCCAGACTGCGGTCCGACCCAAGTTCCTTGTCCCGCTCTGCTTGACGCAGGAATGCCTGCACAAGGTGTTCACCGTCCCTTAGCAACCATTCACGTTCGAGCGCCGCTATCCCGTTGCCTTCTGCGCGATTCACACACTCAACCCATTTGTCGACCACACGGAGGTGTTGTCTGGCGAGCTCGAATGACGGCACAGCGTAGCTATCTACCCGTCCTGCGGTTGGCTGTTCCAAGTCCCGATCTGCTATTTCAGCAAGGTCCACGTCATCCTTCGTAGGTTCGGATGTGTCCGCCTCCGTGCCCGCCCCATCATCCCCGGACAGCTGAGATTCGATGTCACCGTCGTCTTCTTGTGTGACGCGGCCACCATACCTTTCGAACAGCAATTGGTCCCGCATGGCCTGTACGACATCCTCGTCGATCTCTGGCGGAACAGTGTCCTCCCGCTCACGGGCTGGCCGCGCATCGAAGACGGCCACCATCACGGTATCGTGCCCGGTGCTCAATCTAGCGACCGTTGGCGGACGCTTGGGATCAGCCCACGGTACGACCGCAGAGTATCGATCTCGACTGGAGGAAAAGGTCCACTTATCGACCGCCTTCCAGGTTTTGCCCATCTTGACGCTCCCCTTAAAGTCGCAATCAGCCTGGCAACGGCATTCGACTAGGATCCTCTTCCCGTCCCACACTGCCTGGACCCACAATATCTCGTTGGCACCACGAGCGGTTGTTTCCGATACGAAGGCGTCCCGGATGTCGTCGAATGGATCAAGGGTGTCGAACGGCCACACTCCCGGGTCGATACATACGCCGAGCTCGAAATTCTCGATTGTCAACCCATCGTCAAGGCTTGCTCTTCCCCAGGCAGCCGTGCTGAAGTTTGCGGAGGTGACAAGGAGCCGACGCGAGCCTCCTCGTTTGAACCCGTAAACTTTCGCATGGCTCCAGCGTTCGTCAAGACCACGATGTTCTTCGTGGAACAGGTCAATATTCTCCGGATCGTTAGTCACATGCCGAAGATGGAGGAGCGTGCCGTTCCCCTTCGCAATGGACGCCAGCGCCGTCTTCGGCAGCATCCAGAGCTTGCGGCGCGCCCAAGGGTGTACCTTGTCGATCCAGACAAGTTCGATTCGCTCCGGGGCCCCGTCGAAGGTTGAGCACCACCGCCGCAACTCCGGGCCATTCCACTCGCCAACGTACGGACTCAAGATTGATACGAGAACTTTCCCTCTGCCTGCCGGAGTAACCGAGCGAAGTCCAGCCGATCCCCATGGGTTTCGCCGCAGCTCCGCTCGCGAGTGCGTCCCCGGCACACTGGCAAGAAGGGACACCCCTTCCGGGCACGTCGCACGTCCCAGGAGATCCACGAATGGCTCGATGAATTCTTCGTCACCGGCCGACCTAGCGAGTTCTCGCAGGAATTCCGGCAGCACGCCCCAGGACCCAAGTCGAGCATCGGCGCGCTGCGGGCGCAGCTCGATACAAGCTCGCCACGCTGCCTGCAATTGTCCCTTGAAGGCGTTCATCGTGAGATTCGCAGAGGTCACCACGATTTCGAGGTACTCGACCCCATCGCCATTGCAGGCGCCCCAGTGGAGTAGCCATACCTTGGCGTGCTGTACAGCTTTGGCACGACTCCCGACGGTAAGTGGGCGGATGCTTTGCCAGATCCACCCATAGCTGCCATCTCCTGCGTCGTTTGGTTCCCCGTCCTCTTCTCGCAAGGTCGAGGAAATCACGAAGAGTCTGTCGTGGAGCTGCTTGAGCCGATCGTCCAGTTCCAGGATGAAGCATTGCCGCTCCGTCCCCTCACCGTCCGGTTCACGACTGACCTTCAAGAACAGAGGGAGCAAGTGCTCTGCCAACAACCGCTCATCAGCTCGGTCATAGGTCGTGAACAAGGCCGCCTTGAGCGAGCAACCACTCGGTGCATCGCTTCGAACCAAGGACTCCCATCCGAACGCCATGCTACTCATCGGAATCCTCCGAAAGCTCGTCAGCATCGCCGAGGCCGGCCGGCATGCCGCGAAGAACGCCGCATTGCACACCCAGACGGCACAGGGACCACAAACGGAAGCGGTAGCGTGGCGACGTGCCGTTGGTCGCCATCCTTGGCTCCACTTTGCCATCCCTGTACACGAACCATCGAAGTCCCCCCCCATGGTTCTCGTGATGTTCCAAGAGCCCACGCAGGCACTCCAAGGGACGGGCGCCAACAATCGCAGTGGCAAATCGATGTACTGTCTCGACATGGCGGATTCTGCGTCTCTGCGACGGCCTGCCAATCATGCGCAGCTGCCTCCAACTCTTCGCACACTCCCGCAGCACCACCACTGGCGGCAACCTCCGATAGCGACACTTGGCTCTTTCCGCGGAGGGCCTTCGCCACTAAGTCTATCGCGGACATCCCTGCGTCGGCGAGGCGGGAGAACCGTGGGAGGACTTCGAATGCCCGAACGTTACCGAAGACCTGCCCGAGATGATCGCATATTGCCGCGTGGTCAGCACCCTCAGCCTTTGCCACTCCCCGCGCCACCGCAAGTCGGCGTTTACCTGCGTGGTCATCCGCGAAAATGACTGACTTTAGGAGTTCACCTTCCGGAAGCGGCCGAAATTCCTCCTTCGGACGAGGCAACGTGTTCTCATCTGCACGGCGACCACCATCGCAGAACTCCGGCCAGCGGCGAAGCCACCAGTCGTGCTTCCCCCCCTTTCCGAGCTTTGGAACGCGAGTGAGCGGACCGCCGTCGTGATCTCCCTCGTGGTGCAGCGGCCAGGAGGGACGCGCACTGCCAAGTTTGTCCTCCAGCCAGTCGGCGATCCGCACGGCTGCAGATCCGGGTGTCCAACCATCGCCAGCCACGGTCATGCCGGGCCACTTGCGAAACGTGAGTCTGTACCCGCCATACATGCCGGTCTGCCGATAGGCGCGGAATTGGTCGGCTGTCATTCCAAACCGAGGTGTGGATCTGTCGTCGTCTTCGTACCACGGCCGGACTCGGCGCTGGCCAGAGAGAGGGCGCTTCCTCCAGTCATCCGCAAGCGCAATAGTCCGAGCCACCCACATCAACTCCAGTGGTCGCAGCCACGAGTATCGCTCCATCTGCTCGGCGCGCGTATGAACCGAACGCATTCCGGTCGCGTGGAACACTTCCTGCGACCGCACCAAGCACCATGTCAGGATGGTTACCCAACGCCCATCCCGCACCCGACTGCTCAGGTCAGGAGCGATGCTGTCCGCAAGTTGGTCTGTAAATGCACGCAGTCCAAGTGGATCCCCGCGCCGCATGACCACCGGCTCCCACGGCGCCGTGAACAGGATCCTAGGTTCAGCTCCTCCTACTTCGTCTTCTTCAGGCATTGTCAACCTATAGATACTGGAATTCTTGGATTTCTCGACGGACCGACTGTTCAGGTGGCCTGCGAAGACAGGTCGTGTTTGCGCGGATGAATCGAGGGGATTGTCGCAGGTCGCCGTCTCGGAGAAAATGCAAATCTCGCAGAAAGATCCAGCGCACCGGACGCCGAATGAAAAGTCGAGTTGTGAACTGCCACTTCACACGGCGGATGCCGTGCCACCCTCGTGAACGTCGAGCGTTCCGCCTATTCTCCGGTCATGTCGGACCTCGAAATTGCAACCTCTACTCTAGATCGCGTCACCAAGTCGCCGTACCCGCCATCCCGCGCCTTGCGGGCCCGCGTTTCGCAGGTCCTGGCACATCCGGGAGCACCTCTTGGCGCCTCTGGCATGTCCGGGAAGGCGTGTCTTGACCGCGGGGCGCAGTCTACCCCATCGCGTCCCCGCCGAGGTCGCTCGTCACACGCCACTTCACGCAGCGACGTCGTTCCCCCGCCCGCCGCGCCCGCGCCCGCCGACGACAAGGGCAAGCCCAAGAACACCTCAAAGTATATTTCTTGGTCCGAACTTTTGCGCCGTACATTCGGGATCGAGGTTGTCTGCACCAAGTGCAAGTCCCAGCTCCACACGATTGCTGTGAGCGACTACACGCCGGCTCAGCTGGAGGCGTGGGCACCGGCCCGGCCTGACGTAGACAGATGGACGATGCGCATGCAGACCCTTCGACCGTTCGTGGTCGAAGAGGATGGAAAGGTCCTCGGGTACGCCGACCTTCAAGCGAACGGACATATTGACCACCTTTATGTATCTGGGGCCAGCGCGCGCCGTGGAGTGGGGCGACTTCTCATGGAACGGATCCATGCTCGTGCCCAGGAAATGAAACTTGCACGTCTATTCTCCGATGTGAGTCGGACCGGGCAACCCTTCTTCGAACGTTTCGGCTTCCTCGTCATTGAGCACAAGACCGTAGTTGTGGGCGGCGTCAGTCTGGCGAACGCGCGGATGACAAAAGATCTACTCACTGGCGGCGAGGAGACAGTCGAACCCGTCGCAGCGGATGTGGTCGCCGCAGGGTGAAGCGGTCCATCGAGAATCGCCAATGAGAAACCTGTCGTCGGTGCTGGGCAAGAGTGCCCACAACTACCCCTGCTTAGCTCCCCATTGACGCGCCGAACGCGACTGCCGCGAATTGGGAAAGTGACTGCGGCTGCAAGCAACTTCCGTGACCCGCTGACCGACATCCTCCTTCATGGAGGCAGCGGCATGCGCAAGACCTGCGACCGGGTACACCTATGCCCGCCGGGAGCCGGAAAAATCTGCGCTTTACAAGACGCTCCAGGAGCACTTGCTGACCTTCGAGCAAGAGTGGACCGACAAGTCCGACGGCCGCACGCTGCCCAGCTTCGTCACCGACGAGCTACACGACTTTCTAGGGTGTGGAATCCTCGCGCGAGGCTTCGCACAACTTTTGTGTAAAACCTGCCACGAGCGGTATGCGGTGGCTTGGAGCTGTAAAGGTCGCGGGTTCTGTCCGAGCTGCGGTGGCAGACGCATGAATGCGGGGGCGTTGACTCTGGTCGATCACGTGCTGCCCGAAGTACCCATCCGACAATTCGTGCTGACCGTGCCTTTCCCGCTGAGATTTCCGTTGGCCTTCGACGGGAAACTGCTGGGCCAGGTCTTGCGCCTCTTCATCGACACCGTGGCGTCCAACTATCGCAAGCGCCTGGCAGATCGGGGCATCCCCGACGGCGAGTGCGGCGCCGTCACTGTCATCCAGCGCGCCAACAGCGATTTGCGGCTCTCACCGCATTTCCACGTTCTCCAGCTCGATGGCGTGTACGCCCCTGGGCGCGACGGCGGTTCCCCCATCTTCCACCCGGCGCCGGAACTTACCCAAGAGGACGTCCTTGCCATCGTCGCGCGCGCCAGTAGGCGCATCCTCCGCTTCCTCCAACGTCGCGGGGTCATCACCCTCGTGACGGCGCCGGGCGACGGTGAGGTCACCGTCGTGACCGACGAAACGATAGGTGAGGAAGACCCACTCCTGGCCCGGCTCTTGGCAGCGGCCACCGCCGGTGCGCTGCCGGCCGGCCCCGCGCACAAGCGCGCGCCTGTGCGCATCGTGCTCGACCCAGACGCCACGCCCGTGGCCAAGGGCAAACTTTGTGGCCAGCATAGAGGCTTCAACCTGCATGCTCAGACCAAAGTCGCCGCCAACGACAAGAAGGGTCGCGAGAACCTGTGCAAGTACATCTTGCGTCCGCCCCTCGCCAACGACCGCCTCAAGATCCTGGATGATGGTGACGTGAGGCTGGAGCTCAAGCGGCCCTGGTCCGATGGCTGGGTATAGGGGGGGCCATTTTCTGGGTATAGGGGCCATTTTCAGCGTGTAGGTGGATGTAGTGGACGTAACATTCTTATATCGGACATTCTTCTGGTGAAGGCAAACGGGCCCTTCTTCTGCCTATGCTCTATGCTCTCAACATGCGTGTCCTTTTCTCGCACCACCAGGTCCAATGCACCGACGAGTTGCTCTTCCAGGCTTTCGCTGGTGAGTTGGGTCATGCAAGTCGATGGCGAACTGTGCCTCAGCCCATGCTCAAGAGGAACACTCCGAGTCTCCGCTGCCCTTGATAGGTAGAGCAGCCCGAACCCGGTCAAGCTCCTCCCCATCCAGCTTCTCAACATATTCGAGCACGAGCGGGAACAATTCTTCCTCGCCCAATTCCGATTCGGCATTCTCAATCTGCACGGTCTCTTTCGGTCGACCGCATGTTTGCTCGATCAAGAATCTGGCGGCGACCACATTGCCGTTCACAGCTTGAAGGTAGAGGCGCTCGGCGACGTTCATCAGTCGCGACTTTCCGTTCGCGGACGTGTCCGTCATGAACTCCCGAAACCGTGCCAACGACGCGACGACGGCATTCGTACCATGTTTGTTCCCGGACTCGCCAGGCTTCCATGGTGGTCTCAAGTTGGCGATGCTTCGTGGGTTTTGCTGGCTGGCCATCAGGCATTCCCCTTTTCAACCATCATCCGGGTCTTGCGCCGCCGCACTGCAATAAGTTTTCCCAGCGCTTGCGCGCGCTACTCTCACGGCAACCCGGTGTGTGAAGTCTTCCCAGCGTTTCACAGCTACGTCGACAAACTCAGGGGCCAGTTCCATCGCAAAGCACCTCCTTCCGAGCCGTTCAGCCGCGATGATTTGGCTGCCTGATCCGGAGAACGGCTCGTATACAATGTTCCCTGGGCGTGTGTGATACGTAATGGGTCGCCCGAAGATTTCGACAGGTTTCTGGGTCGGATGAATCCCATCTTGCTCCCCGGCAATCGTCCAGACGGTCGAGCACTCCCCACCAACCGGTGGCCGAAGAGCTGGCGGACGCCCCTCAACCCATCCATAGAAACACGGCTCGTGCTGCCACATGAAATGGGACCGAGTGAGAATGGCTCGTGATTTTACCCAAATGAGCTGTTGATGAAACAGCAACCCGTTCGCCGTCCAAGCAGCCTCGACCAGTGCTTGCCGACGGGATGCGTGCCACTGGTAGATTGCTGGCGCGTCGATGAGCGCATTCTCAAGTGCAACTCGGATGAAGTCGGAGAAGAATGCCACGCTCGTCTTTGGGTCCTTGTATGCGTCCCAGTTCTTGTTGGCGGTCCCGTCCTTCCCCGCCTTTTGACGTTCGGCGGAAGCCGGGTGATTGTCTGCCGTGTAATCGACCAAATACGGTGGGTCTGTCGCCATCATCACCGCACGCTCATCGCCCATAAGGCGCGCCACATCCTCCGCGCTGGTGGAATCCCCGCAAAGAATTCTATGGTCGCCCAATTCCCACAAGTCCCCCAGCTTCGTGATTGGTTCGACCGGTGCCTCGGGTACTGCGTCCGGGTCGCAGTGTCCGCACCCGGGTTCGTTGATCCGTTCGGCGTCGAGCTTTGCTTGAAGGTCCGCTGCAAGTTTTGCAAGACCAAGCTCCGCGAAATTGGTCTCTTCATGAAGAGCCCGCGCCTGGTCGAGCGCCTCCGGCGTGAAATCCCCCTGCAACGCCGGATTGTTGGCCACGAGGTTTCCCATTCGTTGCTTCGTCTCGTCCCACTCCACGAACCGCACCGGGAAGCGCTCCCCGGTCTTGGGATGCGCGATGTAGCCCCACTCCCCTTCGCGGACAAGCTCAGTTGCACCGGCGGCCTTGAGGCGGTCAATCCGCTGGTGGCCGCTCACCAACTCGCCAGTCCGTTGATTGAAGACGATATCGAGTGGACCGAAAGTTTCCATCGAGATGGCGAGACCAGAGGTAGCTTCGGGTGCCATTTTTCGAGGATTGCGCGGGTCAGCCTTCAGCATCGCAATGGGCAGGCGCATCGGTGAATGATCGGTAATTGCAACCGAGTCATCTGTGGATTGCCTGGTCTGTTCTGCAAGCACCTGGTTATCTCCTTCGGTAACCTCGGCTACCTCACTGCCGATGCCATCCCCAAGCGGACTATTGGGTCAAGGAAGCGATCCCGTCATCGACAATTGGCGTTGAAAGCCTTGTTGGTTCTAGCAAGACCAATATGGCACGACATTTGGAGAGTCTTCGGGCGGGATCGATTCGCAATTGCGCAATTGGATTGATCACCTGATGAACTCAAGAGAATGAGAACATGGAAGAAGGGTCAACGGCGGCAAATTGGCCCTTGACAGTTGTAGGAGCTGTTTCCCCAGGCTCACAGTCAACGAATTCCAGGACCTGACCTTGGCGGCCTGAAACATGGGCACGCAAGAGATGTGGTCAGGGTCGCCGTGGGTAGCCGACCCAATTCCTTGCCCACGCGCTTTCGAGCAGGGTCAAGTCGATGGTTGAACTGGGGCGAACTTTGGTGTTGAGCGCGGCGGCGATGACCATACGTGTCCGCCACACAGCAGGGATGGCGATGGGATAGTATCTGGGCATGCCAATACCACCTGAGATACTTCGGGAACACGTCCTTCTCGCGCTTGCAGACTTGGATGGCGGGGTCGACCACACCTTTGGCGAGCCCACCCGATACTGGCTCTTACACGAAGGACGGCGCTACCCACCGAAGGCAGCTATCGGCCTCGCCTCGAAATACGCCACTGGAGCAGCGCTGAAGCCAGAAGATTTCTACGGAGGCGAAGGTGCCGGACAGACGAACGACATTCTCCGAGACCTTGGTTTTGAGATTGAGCCGTTCTCAGCAACGCCAGGGGATGACTGGGGTGAATCCGAGGTAGACCTGGTGGTAGCCGACTACTTTTCCATGCTTCGCGCGGAGCTTCTCGGGGAAGAATACTCAAAGAGCGAACACCGCAAGAAGATACAACCACAGCTGAGCACCAGGTCGAAGGGATCGATAGAGTTCAAGCACGCCAACATGAGTGCAGTGTTGGCGGACATGGGGTACCCAACAATCGATGGGTACAAACCCCGAGGGAACTACCAGATGTTACTGAGGGAGCGGGTTGATGCATTTCTGGAAGCGCACCCTGACGTTCTGCGCGACACCCTTGGCGGGCCGAAGACAAACCCTATGGCCGCAGCCAGACCGGAGAGCAGTAGAGATGTTTTTGTTCCAGTCCCGAAATCAGCGTTGCCCTCAGGGGTCGCGACCACCAGCCAACGTCGTGGTCGCCGCATCGATTTCGCCAAGATCGATGCGGACAACCGCAGCCTTGGTCGGAAGGGCGAAGAGTATGTCCTTCAACTGGAGAGAATTCGGCTGGCTGAAGAGGCCCGCCCAGACCTTGCCGCTGCGGTCGAGTGGACCAGCGAGGTTCGAGGTGATGGGCTGGGATACGACATCAAATCATTCGAGGTCGACGGCAGTGAGCGCTTTGTAGAAGTCAAGACGACGGGACTAGGCGAACTCACACCATTCTACGTGTCTGCGGGAGAGATTCGGTGCTCCGAGGACCTCGCGGAGCGCTACCACATATATAGGGTCTATTCCTTCGGCGGGACAACGAAGGTGTTCATGCTGAAGGGTCCATTGCGCTCAACATGTGCCTTGGTGCCGGTGTCCTACACCGCGAGACCAAAGGCAGAAGGATTCTAGGTCCCTACGCTTTCTTCATCCCCAGCGCCAGTTTCACGGCCTCGGCCACGCCCTTCTCTTTGGCGACCGCCTTGACCTTCGCTCTATTCGCCCCTTTGAGGGATTTCAAGGCCCCCATGTACTGCCCTTGAAGTTTCCGCGCCCGAATAGCCTTGGGCGTTGCCGTCCTCGTCTTCTTCTCCGCCGATATTGCCGTTACTGGTGCCAAAGCCTGCTTTGGTGGCCTACCTGGCCCGCGCTTTTGTGGAGCCCCGAAGGCCCCTGCGATGGCAGCTTGGAGTCGCTGAGAAACTGAGGCTTCCACGGCGGCAGTGATTTGACTAGCGAAGGTCTCGACGATGGCGGTGATGTTCAGCTCGGACATGCGTTCTCCTGGCAGTTGTTGTCGGTCATCGTAGGCGCGTCACCAGGGACGGGCAAGCAGATCAATGACAGAACGCAGCCGCCTGTCACTAGGCTGACCTCACCTTCGTCACCAACAATTCCATCTCGTCGTACAACGGCCACAGCAAACACCCGGTCGCCGAGGGTTCGCGGGGATGGCATCCACTCAGGACGTCGATTCCGGAGTACCAGCACGCGGCCCATTTCCTTGCCGGGTCGCTTACGAGTCGAGGCGGTTCTTGACGAGGCAGACACCACCCTTGGGCGAGGCCGACCCATCGGGTAGTGAACGAGCGCCAGAGCTTGGGGGCAGCCGGAGTGGGGGCGCGTCTGGAATCACTACCATTCCGCTCATGCGGCCCCGATGGTGACGCTCGCGCGCTTCGAGAGTAGCCTCAACCTGACTGGCCAACCGTTCTTGGATTCGCGCGAGCTGTCGGTCGACTTCGGTTTGGTCGCTGCAGACCTCGGACAGCTTTTCACGGCACCTGGCCAAGGTCGGAGCGATGTCATTCAGACAAAGCGCGGTACTGACGCAAGCCAAGTGCTTGGGTCTGTGGCCCGACAAAATCGCGAGAATACGCAGGTGGGGCCCATGGTCCCGAAGGCGGAGGGGATGCTCCTTCTGCTTACGGTCTTTGATGGTGCGGAATTTGATATACATGGAATGCCTCCATTCCGGCGCTACACGTGCTCCCCAACCGCCTCGGAGACGACCGTGCTGGAATCACACGGGCCCCAATGCCTAGGAGGCGTCCGCGCCGGAATTACGCGGGCACCTCTGCCGTCCGTGCCGAATGTGGGACCGGCAAAGCCGGAGTCGATTCGCAAGAGCACTTTCTGCTCTGCGTCCACCGCCGTCCCCGTCGCCGCCCTATATAAATATAGGGGCGGCGGCCGACGGGGCGGGGATGGTGATGATGGGACCGGCCTTGTCTTGTTCACCGCCGTCCCGCTAACACCCAAGGAGTTGGACCCGGACGGCGATGGACGCAGCCCGTTAGGCGCGAATATCTGCCCTGGCTCAGGCATGTCGGCTTCGCCCTCGTCCCGGTTACGGCCTGGCCTGTCGGAACCGGCCTTGCTTCTTTCGTTCACCGCCGCCTGCCCGAACCCCGAGGAGCAGGACGGGGACGGCGATGAACGTATTCCGCTAGATGTCGACTTCTTCATCGGCACCTCCCGACTCGGATTCATCGTCATCCGTCCCTGGCTCGGCCGCCTGACAGAGGCTCCAGACCTTAACGGACCGGCTTCGCCCCTTCTTGTCTGGCCTTTGCTCGATACTGCTTACGATGGTCCCGGCGGCCTCGAGGGACTCCAAGGTTGCTTGGATCTTTCCATGACCACCCTGGACCAGGTCGCGAACTTGTGTCGTTGTCATGGCCCCGCCATTGCGGATGGTGGACAGGATTCGTCCTTCCAAGCTGTCGCTGTCGGGCTGCGGGGCTTCGCCTGAACCGACGAGGACGAACCTGCCGCACTTGGTATCGGCATCGTACTGCTCTTCGACGAATCGGAGCCGCAGCGGTTCCGCAGATGCCATGTAGTGGCAATTCGGAGTCAGGCGGATTTCTTCGCCCTTCCACTCGAAACCGAGGACCGTTCGACCAGCCGCCCACAAGTCGCTGGAGCCACGAACAAGTTGCCCAGGGCGACTGTTTTTACCGCCTACGTTCTTGCGGTAGTGGGCCACGAGGATGACCGTTGTCAACCTGGAGAGCCCACGTAGCGCTTCGACAACCGGCTTCATCGAGGAAGCATCGTTCTCTTCGGCGGTGTGCATTCTCGCGAGCGGGTCGAGGATGAGCAGTCGGATATCGTTCTGTCTGACGTATTCCGTAAGCTCCGCGATGTGCTTGGGGTGGTCGAGGCGCAGCCCGCGACGACACATGAGCCGGAGTCGGTCATCGAGATCTCTCGGGATCGATTTTCATCCCGCGAGCGAGCCACCAGATTCGACGCTGAAGCTCACCAGGAGGGTCATCCTCACACACCAGAGCCACTCGACCGGGTGAACTGACCTTGTGAACGCCAAGGAAAGGTTCGCCACTGGCCACGCACAGACCAAGGTTGAGCGTTACCCAGGACTTCATGCAGTCCGGTTGACCGGCAGCGACAGCGAGTTCCATCTCGGGCAACAGTCCTTCGATGATGAATTTGACGTTTGCCTCCTGTGGGTCAGCCAAGAATGAACGTGCGTCTTGGAAGTAGGATGTGATGGGCAGTTCTTGAACAACGGGAGAGCTTGAGGGGCCAGCAGGATTTGGCGACGGGGCCACCGGAGCTTTGACTTCCTCAGCTCCCTCAAATGGGTCGTCGGGAAGCTGTCCCGCGAGGAGCTTTTCGTTTTGATCGAGAGCCATCATCGTCCTCCGTCGCGAAATACAGAACAACGTCCCAACAAGGAATTGATAATTGCGGCGGCGTACTTATCGCCAGCGGGGTCGTTGTGGGTCATGACGAGAACCCGACATCCCGAAGGGATTCTGCCTGCGATGGCTTCGGTCCACGACCCGGCGATGACACCGAAGATTGCTGGTGCCCCCTCTGCTGCGTCGCCGTACCGTGTGGCCCAAGTCAGGAAGTCCGGTGCACCCTCGACGATAAAGACATCTCGTGCCCCCCACCATGCCGGCGGGTCTCCTCGAAGCAAGGCACGAGCGGTGGCATCGGCCATCACGGTGCCCGCAACCTGGTAGCCGGCTGGAGAAGCGGCCTTGTCTCTGCCCTTGACGTCGAGCGGATGGATGGCGCGAGCGTGGACCGTCTCCATCTTCCCGGTCGGTCCCCACAAGGGGAAAATGATCCGATGCGATGTCACGGTCCACGGCGTTGATTGCTCCCAGGGGCCGCCGCGAAACCGAGCCCAACCAGGGCATGAAGCATTGTTGGGAAGAACACGAACAAGCTCTCGGTCCTCAACGGTGGTTGGGTCGAATCCCCGTTTTCGTAGCCAGGCCACCACCTCCTGGTCATCTGTAATCGGAAGGCAGCCGTTCCAGAATTGCGATAACTCCTGGTCGGGTGGACGATTTGGCTGCGAGGACGAAGCAGGCTTCGGCGGCAGGCATCCGGCGTCTTCCGAGCACAACCCGACCTTACTGCAGGCGTCGATGGTCGCTTTCCATCCTGCTGCATCCGGCTTGGTCGTCCCGGTCACACAGCACGCGGCCAAGCTGACCGCGTCGCCCTGGACATGACATCGATGACAGGTCCAGCCTGTGTCGTCAGGACGAATACCGATTGGTCCGCGGCGGTCCTGGCTGCCGCGCTGAACAGCTCTGCAAGATGGACATGGTGAAAGCGAGTGACTGGGACAGGCTACCAATCCGAGAGCCAATCCGACCGGCATCACCCCGTGCGCCTTGATTCCAGCCAGCACGTCCGAACCAGCAGAATGGCCCTGCGATACCGGTGTGGACCGCGACGTCGCGGGCACCGAAGCTCGGCACGCGCTCATGGCCGGGCCCCCTTTCCCACTTGTTTGCCCAATGCCGGCGTCGTTCGACTTTGCTCAAGCCACGCCTCAAGGTCTTCTTGTCGATAGCGAATCTGCCGACCTACCCGCACGAATGGAACAAGACCGTGGCGCTCGGCATAGCGGAGCCAGCTGGTTGGCTTCCGCAATAACGAAGCGGCCTCGGCGCGCATCAACAGACGAAACATGACGAACCTCCGCGAACAATTGCTACCCACGAGCCTTGCTCTCGCCGGTGCGGAGGTAAAAGGACGCCCAATGACGGCTGACGCGCCTGGCGTGTCACACTCGCGTTCGATGGGCCGGCAGAGCCGGCAAGCGAAATGTGGATAGCCGGCGGTGTTCAGCTCGGTCCACGGCCAGGTGAGCCGCTATGACTTCTTTCCAGATACTTTCTGGGCGCGGCGCAGGCGCTTTCCGAGGAGGTTCTCAACGCGAGTCAGATGGTCCACGTCGTCCTCTTTAAGGTTGGGTTCACACTCATCCCGCCACCACCCTCCACCGGATTTTCCCTGCGCAAGCAATACGGCGAAGTCGCGCTTTGTAAACTTTCGGCGCGGGCCCGTTGCCTTCACGGCCCAGCACCAATAGCGAAAGAGGCCCAGCTCAGTCATTCGGCCTGCTGCAACTGTTCTAGGCCCAGCCATCTCGTGCCCAGGTAAAAAGAACTTAACGTACATCGTCAGGAGTTTCAGCCCGCGTTCGATGGTGCCAAAGCCGTCACCTTCGCACCTAGCACCCAAGAGCCGCCGAAGACTCTCAATGTCTTCCTTCACGCCCTCAAGGCTCCGCCAAACCTTCTTTAGATACCGCCTTCCTCTCTTCTTTGACAGAGGACTCACCCGGTCCTGGCCCTCTGAAGAATACACGGTGCTGAAACTTTCCCAGACCTGGGCTTCCGATATTCCAGCAGCATCGAGCTTTGCGAAAACAGATTCCAGCGTGGAGTACGCTTTCTTTTCCCCCTTGGAGAGCCGAGGACTGGCCTTCTTCTTCTGTACCGGCATCGTGCCTTTAGCTAACCACAGCTAACCGAGTGGCCACCAGAGCGAAAAGTATGACAACAGGGGCGCCCAGAAGTTCGTGGCGGCAGACCGCCCCGAACTTCCGAGCGCCAGGGATGCGTCAGGAAGGCACAATGCCCCCTTTCCCCCGTCGGGATGAAATCAGATACGCTGAGGTGGTTGACAAAGAAGCGGGTGACGGGCGCGATCAGGGCGTGGTGGCACACGCTCCCGGAAGGTTGGGCATCCCTTCCGCGGGCCAAATCAGAGCGTCGCGCACCCAATCCCGTAGCTGTTGCCATGCCGTCTTCCGCGCTGCCTCGGAGCGAAGGTGCACGGCGTGCAGCATCTCAAGCAGGTTGTAAGCGACGATGCGCAGAAGCGACACCACGGGCAGGCCGTTGCCACGATGGACCCAGCGGCCGTGGTCTTCCTGCCACTCGATGTCCAGCCGTCCAAAACAGTTGTTCTCGATGCGCCAGTGCGCTCTGACCAAGGCTAGAATGGCGTCGCCTCCCAGCCGCCCCGTGGGCAGATTGGTCGCGTAGAAGCGCTCTTCAAGCACCGTCTCTGGCGCTTCCCGGTTCGCACGCGCAAGCACGCGCACCAGCCACACCTGGCGTAGATGCGACCATGTTCCCCAACCGGCCATCTCGCTCGTCCGCCACAGTTGACGCTTGATCCACCCACGCGACGAATCCGATTCCCAGTCCATCTCGGCCTCGGGTGCGCTGCCCTTCGACTGTGCCCGCAGCACTCGTCGTGCTTCGTCGTAAAGCTCCGGCTGGTTGCCCTTGATGGCCATCATGTACGCTTTGTCTGCGTTATCCACCTGCCGGGCGTTGGCCTCCGACGTGAAGCCCGCATCGGTGCTGACCAACTCGTATAGGTTCGCCTTTCGATACGTCTTTTCCAGCTTGCCGAAGAAACTCGCGAATACCCCCATGTCGTTCGTCTGGGCCGGTATCGCCTCCTGGTCGATGCACAGTGCCGCCGTCGACGATATCAGCGTCGCCCGCGCCACCCGATACAGCCAGTACGGTGCCTGTCCCTCCGGATTGTGCTTCTGGCAATCCTTGTTCGCCTCTTGCGACAGCGTCGCCACGGTTTTGCCATCGATGCTGATCGCTCGAATGGGCACCACACTGGGTTCCAGAGCCTTGCGCCGGTGCTCGGCCAATACCTGCCGGTGCAGGTGCCGCCGCAGTCCCTGCGGGTCCAGTGCCGCCAGAAAGTTACCCAGTGTCGAGTCCGGAACTCGCCGGTCAATGCCACGCTTCTTTTGCCCTGTGGCCAGATCTTCGCTGAACCTTTCTGCCCCGCGCAGACTGCGGGCCAGCGCCATCAGCGAGAACACGGCCGTGCTCAGCAACGCGTTCAAAGACCAGCGTCGGCCCCGCGCCTTACGAGGGTCGCGGATCTCGTCGAAGCACAACGCCTCTCCTCGCTGGCGCAAATACGTTTGTACTGCTTTGATTCTTTGTCGTAGTTTCATGGAGTCCATCCTGTTGAGAGAGATTGGGTTTCCTGGGCGATGCCCTTCGCCCGCCACCCGCTTGTTTGTCACCTCCTTCAACAGGATGGGCCTGTGGATAGAACGGGAATTCGGCGCTTCTCGTGTCGTATCTACCCAAGTCGGAGCGCCTTAGCGCTCCGACTTGCTCCAACGCGAATTTGCGGCCTACCTGCTCACCGTCGGTGCCGTGACGCACCTCGGATCAAGGCTGAGTATGACAACCGGAGCCCGCGACCGCGATCTGGGCGTCCCTTTCGCTCGTGCGTGAAAGGTCCAGGATGGCAATTCGGTCGGCTATGGCGCTGACCGGCTGGTTGGGAAGCCCCAACCAGAAGGATGATTTCGCACGAACGAAGGAGCAGCAGAACATGGACAACAAGGCGCTATCGAAGATTGCGGCACGACTGGCGACGGCATCCGAGCAGGAGCAGAAGAGGGCGAGAAGCGCGGGAGAGGAATTCGGGCGCAGGTGGGCGGCAGCGTACGCGCGGCCAAGCGAACTGCGGAGAATGGAGAACGCAACCGATGACACCTCTTCCTGGAGCAACCTCTTCGACTCCTATGCCAGCATCGGCAGCTTCGTCGGTGGAGATGTCCGCGACTTGCCGGATGCTGGGCCCGAGTTCATCGAGGACGAGGAACTGGAAGAAGCCTACTGCGACGGCGTGGTGGAGGGGGCGTTGGCAGTGTGGCAGGCCGTCCAGGACTTGCCGGCAGTGGACGCAGGTGAGGCTGGTTCTGAAGAAGGGGCACGAACATGAGAACACAAGGATGCCTCGCACCTACCGACCCGGGCTCGTTTTCAGGAGCCCGACCGTCCTTCTTTTGCGGATTGGTCGCCTCGGCCAGGACATCCCCTGATGGCTACTATCGGGCTGGGCATGAACTGGCCCGCCACGCCCGACGCTTGGTCGAGGGGGAAGTTCCGGATTCGGTCTTGGCGGAACTCGATGGCGCGTGCGCCCTGCCAACAGACCGGGGCGCGCCTTTGGTGGTCGCGTGGATGAGGCGCGTTCTGCCTCGATGTATGGCGCTCGTGCCCCGGGAGAAACAGAACACTACGTTTCTTCGCGGTGTAGCCGACGCCCTGGAGGAGGGCATTGTTGACTACGTCTACAAGATTGAGCCGACCCGCACATCCGAGAGCCTCGGGTCTGCCAAGGGAGGTTCCACGCGATGAGAACCAGTGAGCGCCAAGTGGTCCACGGCACCGGCGAATGGGCCCACAGCAACATCAACATCGACATCGGTTGCCCGAACGGCTGTCTCTACTGTTACGCGCAGAGCATGTCTGGGCGATTTGGTCGAACCAGCCCAGAATCCTGGCGAAAGCCCGTGCCCAACCGGTCGGTCGCGAAGCACCGTCACCGAAAAGGGCGGGTGATGTTCCCGAGCACCCACGACATTGTCCCCGAAAATCTCGACCGCTGCCTGCAGACGCTGATGGGCTTGCTATCGACCGGTACCGAGGTGCTCATCGTGTCCAAGCCGCGCCTTCCCTGCATCGTTCGCCTTTGCTCTGAATTGATGCCGTTCCGGGACTTGGTCACGTTCAGGTTCACCATCGGATCGGCAGATGACCGCATCCTGGGATTCTGGGAACCAGGCGCACCAGGATTCGAGGAGAGACTGGCCTGTCTGAAGCACGCCCACGGCGCCGGGTACCGCACCAGCGTGAGCTGTGAGCCGATGCTCGATGCCCGCATCGATGTGGTGGTCGAAAGGGTAAGGGCTTGGGTGACCGACACCATCTGGCTCGGTCGAGCGAACCAATTGCGCCAAGCGATTGCCCTGAACTGTCCCGGTGACATCGAAGCAGAGCAGATGGCGGACAGCCTCATGGCCGATGTGAACGATGACGTCGTTCGTCGGTTGTTTGAACGGTATCGCGAGGACCCGAAAATCAGGTGGAAGGATTCGCTGAAGAAGTTGCTTGCCCTTCCACGACCGACCGCGAAAGGGCTCGATGTTTGAGCAAGAAGGAGGAACGAAAGATGACTGAGACAGAAATTGCAATCGTCCTAGACAGGAGCAGGAACGCGCCAACAGATCGAGAAATCGCCGAGGCAGTCTACTGGGCTTTTGAGCTGAGCTTGTACAAGAAGCAGGGCTTTCCCACCTTCGAAGAGTACTTGCAGGTGGAATGGGGCTTGTGTATGCGGGCTGGACAGCGGCTACGGCAATGCTTCCAACGGCTGGAAGTCGACCTCAACTTGCCCCAAGGAATTCGCGCGAGGTTCTGGGAGCAAGGATACCGGAAGGTCTGCCCGATTCTGGACGAAATTACCCCAGAGAACGCTGCCGAGATCTTGGCCATGTTGGAACAAACATCTCATCGCGAACTGGAGAAAGCCCGAGGACCGAACGGGCGCTGCAAGCCGCCGCGGGGAAACAAGAAGAGATGAAGACAGGATGGAAGTGTCAGGGATGGGCGCCGTGCCCGTACTTCGCGCAAGCATTCGCAAACCAGTAAGCATCGCCAACCTACCTTAGGCTTCTCAGAGACACAGAGGGGTGACTCGACCCTCCAGACGGCAGCGCAATCGAGCATGGGTGACCAGCAGCCTCGGACGAAATTGCGCAGCCAATTCTAGGTATTCCTATGCCATCAAGTTGCGTCCCTCCGGACGCGCCCGTACCTGCGGCCGCATCACGGCTGCATGAGTTGGATTCTCGGTCAGACCGACACGGGGTTGTGGTCGACGTGTTGGCCGCCGCCGTCATCGAGCTCCTGCTCAAAGAATCGACGAAGCAATGGAAGAACGACCACGAAACAAGGAGGAACACAAATGCAAATCGATCAAGGACCAAGTGAAGACGAAAGCAATAGCGAAGACCGTGACTTGCTGGAAATCCGCTCAACCTCACCGACGCAGCTTGCGAGAGCTCTAGCCGAGCTGCTGTGGTCCGAAGCGGACTGGTACGAGCACACTTGGAGCGACACCGACAACCAACGCGAACGCGACGCGTACAACGGTACTATCGACGTGTTGGTGGCAGCGGCTGCTGTGCTGAGCGGCCGGATTTCACCCAAAACCTTGGCGGACATCCTCAAGGAGTTGGCCGGAGCCATTCGATCCGAGAGCGATTCATGACTTGCCTTCATCGAGAACCGACGCGTTCATGCGCGTGGACGGCGACAAGAATCGCTCTCGCGAAGGAGACATCAACATGAACACCAAGGTGCAGTTGAGCCAGGACCGAGTCGCGACGGCCACGGTTTTGCAGCAGCTTGCATGCCTGGAAGGCATGACCGTAGGTGAGCTGGCCGAGAAATTTCGAGAGGTCTTCGGATCCCCCACCCGTACCCGCAACAAGGCCTACCTTCGCAAGAAGATCGCCTGGCGCATCCAGGAGCTTGCCGAGGGTGGGCTGTCCGAGCGAGCCCTGGCGAGAATCGAAGAACTGGCGCCGCTTGCCCCGGTACGCTGGCGCCCTGCCCTTCCTGACCTCGGGCAGGGGCATCCACGACAGGCAGATTCCGCTACCGTCCGGGACCCGCGTTTGCCAGCACCGGGTTCGATCCTCGTCCGTGTATACAAGGGCGTCGAACACAAGGTCACCGTTCTCGCTGACGGCTTCCAGTACGACGGCAACCGCTACCGAACCCTTTCCGAGCTGGCCAAGCTCATTACCAGGACAGCCTGGAACGGCTTCCTGTTCTTCCACCTGCAGCGACGAGCCCAGGCTCCAGTCCCTGAGAAGGCGTGTGCATGAGCAAGGCTGCTTCCCGTTCCCCTGCCCCGTCGGCCGGCACCCAGGTCAAGCGCTGCGCGATCTACACGCGCAAGTCCACCTCCGCCGGTCTCGACCAGGATTTCAACTCCCTCGATGCCCAGCGGGAGGCTTGCGAGCACTACGTCCTTGGCCAGGCATCCCTCGGCTGGCGACTTGTCGCCGAGGCCTACGACGACGGAGGGTTCTCCGGTGCCAACATTGACCGCCCAGCCTTCGCTCGCCTGATGGAAGACGTGGACGCCGGAAAGGTCGACGTGGTCGTCGTCTACAAGGTCGACCGTCTCTCCCGCTCGCTTCTCGACTTCGCCCGGGTGATGGACCGATTCAACCGCGCGGGTGTGGCCTTCGTGAGCGTCACCCAAAACTTCTCCACTGCCGACGCCATGGGCAGGCTCACCCTGAACATGCTGATGTCCTTCGCCGAGTTCGAGCGCGAGATGATCGCCGAGCGAACCCGCGACAAAATCGCCGCCTCCCGCAGGAAGGGAAAATGGACCGGCGGCTTCGCTCCCCTGGGCTACGACGTCGTCGACCGCAAGCTGGTGGTCAATAACGCCGAGGCACCACTCGTCCGGCGCATCTTCGAGCTGTACCTCGAAAAGCGATCTGCGGTCGCGGTCGCGAACACCCTTAACGCCGAGCACATCTCGACCAAGCATCGGGTCACCACCAATGGCAACATCCGCGGGTCCCGGGATTGGGACAAGACGGCCATGCTCAAGGTCCTCAAGAGCCCAATCGCCGCGGGGCTGATGTCGTCCGCTGGGCAGGTCTATGAGGGCGAGCACGCCGCCATCATCGACCGTGCGGTCTACGAGCGCGCCAACGCCCTGCTCACCGCGAAGGTGCCTGGCCTGAGCCCTCGCCACGGCCGCAACCCGGAGTACCTGCTCACCGGAATCCTTCGCTGTGCCCGCTGTGGACAGGCCTTCTCCCCGGCATCCAGCCGTCGCGGCACCAAGACCTACCGCTACTACCGCTGCGCCACCCGCGACAAGAAGGGCACCCGCGCCTGCGACTCTGGCCCCCTGCCCGCTGCGGCCATCGAGGGGTTCGTGGTCCAACGCATCCGCGAGGCCCTCGCCAACGCCGACCTAGCCGACACGGTGACCAGCACCGTGAAGCTGCGCCTCGACCGAGAACGCACCTCCCTCGAAGCTGAACGAGCCGCACTCCCAGCCAAGGTCGCCGCCCTTTCCACCGAGGGCAAACGCCTCGTCGAGTCTGCCGCGAGCATGACCGGACCCGCTCGACGCCTCCTCGATGCCAAGGTCCAGGAGACCGGTGACCAACTTGGCCGTCTCGAAGCCCGCCTTGCCGAAGTCCAACGACGACTCGCCCTCCTCGTGGACGTGGAGATTGAGACCGCGTGGGTCGCTCGCTGCCTGGCGGACCTCGACAAGGTCTGGGACGCCCTCACGCCCGACAACCGAGTTCGTCTTGTGCACACGCTGGTAGCCCGGGTCGAGGTCGACGAGCCGAATGGCGATGTCCGAGCATTTCTCGCCGACCTGAACGCCGAGACGGTCAAGGTTCCTGCTTCTGCGGAGGTGGTCGCATGAGCACTGCAGAAACCGGTCTTCACCTGTTCGAGGGCAAGCTCCACCGCGCAAGGCGCAGCCACGGGACAGCGTTTGTCGAAGGCCCGGTCCAGCCACCGGCCCAGCCCGTGCGCCGCCCGGCCCGAATCGCGCTGATGCTGGCGATCGCGCACAAGATCCAGCAGGCCATCGACAGCGGTGTGGTACAGGATCGCGCCGAAGTGGCACGACGACTGGGGCTGACCCGAGCGAGGGTCACGCAGATACTCGACCTCACCTTACTCGCCCCGGACATCCAGGAGCGGCTCCTGTTTGCCGAGTCCATTGATGGCATCGAGCCCATCAGCGAACGACGCCTGCGCGAGGCCACCGAGGTTGATGCCTGGGCTGGCCAGCGACTGGTCACCTACCGCTTGTGTCTCGCCTAACCGAGCATCCGACGCGCTGACATAGCTCGCGTCCACCGGAGGAATCCGAAGCGTTCCACGCATAGGTAATTCGGCTACGCCCTTTGGTAGCCATCGGACGCCGTCAGCACCCCATTAGGCCTAGACGGCCTCCTGGGCATTCTGGGTTGCTTCGCGCTGGATGCTGAAATAGCTTCGACGCTCAACACAAAAAGTCGCACGCGCTGTAAGCTCTCAGACATCGTCATCGCGACGCGTGACCCCAAGGCGCGGTGGCGCGACTCAGGTTGGATTTGCCTTCCGAGATGGAGGATACGTGAAGTGGAAATCTGTTTCCGAGATTCATACCCAGACCGGCGTGGTCGTTGACGATGCGCACTTCCAGACGGAATATGAGAATCGAAGCGTATTTTTTCACGCTGTGACCGTTGGACGGTTAGCGACCGAGCTCCCCACCGCTGCGATCATACTCAGAAAGGTGCTAGCCGCCCCGACCGAGTTCAGCTGGACCAGCTTCGAGGGGCCGTCATCGACGGTAATCGCGGGCGCAGAGAGGTTGCTGCTGCTGAACCCTGCCCTTTCGACAACAGCAGGAGCAAGGGTCTTTGTTACCGCGCGCGATACCTTTGTAGCTGCCAGGCGTGACCACTCGACGGCCGAAAAACTGAAGCGACGTGCCGTTTCCGGCTTAGCAGACGCCGCCCAGTCACTCGCCGACAGCGTTTGGACCTTTGCGGCATCAGCTGGCGTCGAGGTTGTAGTCGCCGCTGGGGACCTCCCCCCCGATCTCCTACGCTACTTCAAGGAAGCGACCAATTGCTTCTCGGTTCACCTTGACGGTTTGGGGGTCTTTTCGGCCCTCCGCGGTCTTGAGGCGACCTTGCGATACGTCGCCGAGAAGAAAGGCGTCAAGTTGGAACGTGTTTCGAGGACAGGTTCGATTACTACGGAACCTCTTCACGAGGGGGATCTACGTGACATCATAGAAGCTGCCGTTCGTATTCGTTGGGCAGATACTGGACTCTCCCTCGTCGACAAACCGACTCGTTCGTTGCTACAAACACTACGTGACCATCGAAATGCGGCCGCACATCCCAGCCCCGGGATAGAGGCTGACGGTGGTAGAGAGGTTGCTCTATTGGCTGCTAAGCATGCAGCCCGCCTCTGGAGAGATGGCGCTCAGCCGCGGCGGCGCCTGAAGGCGAAGACCGTCCGCAAGGACTGGCAATGACGCCCGAAGCAACAGCCGAAAAACAGGTTTTCGATCGCCGCGTTGCAATTGTAACTGCTTCCAAGGGACTTGGCCGAGCTGTCGTCCGCGAACTCGCAAAATCGGATTGCGACGTGGTAGTCGCCTATCATAGCGATGCAGGTGCGGCCGAGGCATGCGTAGCCGAGGCGCGTATCTGCGGCATACGGGCCGAGAGCGTACGGGCAGATGTTACTCTCGAAGACGATCGCCGAACTCTTGTCCAGACCGCCGAACGCAACTTCGGACGGCTGGATATCCTTGTCAACTGCGTGGGTCCGTTCACGAGAGTGCGACGAGACTTCGCCGACTACTCGACTGAAGACATCCGCCTGGCGATCGATGGCAATTTTGTCTCGGCCCTCCTCCTCGACAACCTGGTCCTTCCTATCATGAGGAGAAGGCAGCAAGGACGAATCATTCATTTCGGTTTCGGACGAGCGGTCGAGGCGCCCGCATGGCCACATCGAGCTGTCTATGCGGCCGCCAAAACAGCTCTGGTGAGTTTTACGAAATCCCTGGCAGCCGAAGAGGCCGCACACCGAATAACGGTAAACATGGTGTGCCCAGGTGAAATCAAGGGGCCAGCAAAAGAGAAGCGTTCCGGAGAAGTCGCCAACTCGGAAGATCCAGAGAACCATGGCATGCGTCCCGGCGTCGGTGAGGACGTAGCCCGGGTTGTCGCCTTTCTGTGCGAACCTGCGTCAGACTACCTCTCGGGAATGGTCATCGATGTGACTGGCGGCCTGGACCCAATTCGGGCGCTCACCACGGTTCGTACATGATGAAAGATTATGTGACCGCCTTCTCCCACGTCCGAAGACTGTCACTGCGGGAGAAGCGCTGACCCCATCGAAATCGCCAGTCGGATAGCCTGCTCCAGGAAGCTCCGGTGAGAAGGCACCTCAAGGCGTTGGAGTTCTGGAGGCATGCTGGCGATTATCTGACTAGCGTCGCACTATGGCACGGCGACGGCAGGCCCTACCGTTGGCCGACAGCCCCGACCCAGGCCTCATCCGCAGGAGCCTTCGGAAGGCCGTCAATCAGTGACCTCCACCAAGAAGAGAGTCGTTCCGATTTTCTTGTACTCGAATATCGCCTGTGCTCTCTCAACGAGACGTCGGTCAGCGGACACCATCGCTGAGCTTGATCCGATTCGGTGGACAGGTTGTTTACGTCGTTCCGTCGTCGGTTAGCATGTTGTCACAGTCGCAAAGAGAGGTCACGCCGCTTCCTTCATTGCCAGTTGCTCGCGGTGCCTTTGTTCGGCCTGGGCAGGCGAAATGTAGCCGATGGACGAGTGACGCCGCTGCTGGTTGTAGAACACCTCGATGTAGTCGAACGACTCCCTCTTCGCGTCAGCGTAGCTCGCGAACTTTTCCCCCAGCTCGAATTTAAAGGTCGAGAACCAGCTCTCCATCGCAGCATTGTCGTAGCACTCGCCACGGCGGCTCATACTGCATACGATGCCTCTGTCGTTGAGCATGTTCTGGTAGTCCTCGCTGGCGTAGGGGCTGCCCTGGTCCGAGTGGTGGAGCAACCCGGCGTCTGGGCAACGCCTTCGGGTAGCCATTTCTAGTGCCTTAAGCACGAGGTGTCGGTCGTTGACGGCAGACAGTGCCCACCCAACAACGAATCGCGCGAACAGATCGACGATCACGGCCAGGTAGAGTTTGCCGCCGCTCTCGCCTATCAACAATTCGGTGGTGTCCCCCACCCAGCGTTGGTTGGGCCGCTCGGCCTGGAATTGGCGATCCAGGATATTGGGCGCCACCGGCTGGTCGTGCTCGCTCATCGTGGTGCACTTGTACCGGCGTCGCCTACGGGCCTGGAGCCCTTCTTGCTGCATCAGCCGGATGACACGCTTGCGACTGACGTGCTCACCTTTCGCGGCCAAGTCCGCGAGCACGCGCGGACTGCCGTAGGTCTTGCGGCTGTGCTCATGGGACTCCTTGACTAGGACTGCCAGCCGTTGGTCGTCGCGTTGGTGCTGGGACTCCGGACGTGCGCACCAGGCATAGAACCCGGTGCGCGAAACACCAAGAACCCGACACCAAAGCGAGAGAGGCTCGTTGGCCTTCTTCTCGGCGATGAGCGCGAACTTCATGCGCTCTCCTTCGCGAAGAAGGCCGCGGCTTTTTTTAGGATGTCCCGCTCCATTCGCAGCACACGGTTCTCACGCCGCAACTGCGCCAGCTCCGCGCGTTCCTCGGTTGTCAGACCGGTCTTGCCCTTGCTCCTATCTGCTCTAGCCTGATTCATCCAGCCGCGCAGGACCGATTGGGACAGGTCCAGGTCATCGGCGACCTGTGCCACCGCTTTCTTCTCATCCAAGACCAGCGCTACTGCCCCTGCCTTGAACTCGTCAGTGAACGTGCGCCTCGGCCGTCGGTGTTTCGTCTTGTCTTCCATCTTTGCCACGGTATCCGCCTTTCGTTGGGTGTCCACGAAAACGGATCAAGCTCATCGCGGAGCAATACGCACCCATCGCAATGTGCTCGGCGTCGCTCCGCACATTCGGCATCTTTTCGGTGCGCCTGCCCTTTCTTTCCGCCTTATACCCGAGCATATCCAAGACAGCACAGCAGGCACCTATCCCCAGAAACAGGGGCTTTCCTTCGTGGGTGCCGCGGCTTGGGGCGAATCCGAAGAACTCATCGCTGGTCATGTCGCCACAATTCTGCCTGACGATTTCCCAGATCTGCATCAGGTGGCCATCACCCTTTATGTCACCGAGCCGGCCTTTGCCACCGCCGAACGCCGCGCGAGTCTTCTCGATGTCGCTTCCCTGCGAGATGATCCGGTGAACCAACGCGGATATGTCAGCGCCTGGACTTTCCATGATTTGGCGCCGGAGGTCCGGCGGAAGACGCTCACAGATCGACTCCAGCTGGGAGGACCATCTCTTCGGAAGCTGTCTGAGAAGATCCACCTCGTTGCTTCCGTTCCACCATGCCTGAAGCGCATCAATGATGGACATATCGAACGGGACTTCTTCAACGGCGGCCAAGAACCTTGCGAAGTGCTCTTTCGGGCGTCCAGACTCGACCAAGATCACGTCGCCTGTGGGTCTGAACTGCTCCATCGCAAGATCGAGCAACGTGGCGTCGAGAGCCTCCAGAGCGTCCAGGAACTTCTCCGGAGTCTGCGACCGGCGAATCTCGACAAAGTGTATTTTCGAATATACCCAGCGGACGCCTTCCACCTTCGATAGGTCAACCTTGCCTTCCAACTGAAGGCCGATAACGTTCTGGTCGACGTAGAATAAAGGCCGGCACATCGACCCCATCATACGTCGTAGCATGAGCCTAGGTTCATGAAGAGGGTCGGTCGCCGAGGGTAGACTCTGCCGATGGGACATTCACCTGATCCAAGCGAGAACCTCGAGTTTTCGGTCGAGAAGTGGACCTGCCGCTACGGCTTCATGATCAATCCGCTTCCGGGCAAACACATCCCGGACCTGTGTTGGCAGACGCAGGAGATCGAACTCCGCGGGCCACTCAAGTCGAAGCGGTGGCGACGAGCCAAGACCATTCGGCTGACCCTCTCGCCAACTGCCAGTGATCCTCGCGAATGGAACGCCGCGCACAAAGGGTTCGGGCGAATCAATGGCATCCAGGCTGGTGCGCTCATCGGGGCGGCCAGGCTGCCCCCCGACTCCTTCTGCATCATTCTTTCAGGCCTGGCTGCCGGTAAGCTGCCGATCGCGTCGGTGGGCGTGGCTGTGCATGAGCGAGGTACAGGACTCATCACGTCCTTCCATCTCGACGACCCTGCGTGGAGAGACGAACGGGATAACGAGGTCTCCTGTTAACCAGCCAGGGCCACCTGTTAACCGCTCTCTGACGCGCTCTGCCCCAAATCGCCTGGTAGAGAGCAATCTCGGCCCGGCGATGCCTCACAGCCGACCGCTGCCGTGATCTCTGGCTTTCGGACAGCGACGAACGCCCAGGCGAACGTCACCCAAAATCCCAGCCAATCTAGCTGCTTTGGCGACCTCCCCGGGCCGGCCCCATTCGGGCACCCGTTAACCGCGGGCGCTGCTCGAAATTCGTGGGGGCGTGATGGTGGCTCCCCAGGTGAGACTCGAACCTTCGACCCGGTGGTTTACTCTTGCGAATCGCCGAAAGGCTCATCAGGTTCATGTTTTCTCGTTTCTGGACTCACTATGTGGCCATGCCGACGTGACCGGCACAGCGGACGCTTGGCAACCCGCTGCGGCTTTCGAGGTCTTGACGATCCCGCGGATCTTCCCTCGGATGGACCATCCCGCGACCGCTGGAAGTCGAGGTGCTGTCGTTCCTAGCCATGAATGATGGAGGGGTTAGCAAAATTTTCTTTGCCCAAGGAAGAAGTGTCCAAGGGATCCGCCGAAACGGGTTGCTGGCGTAGTGGCTCGGGCACGCCGATGGCGCATTACCCGCGAAACTCTCAGATGTCCTGATCCGCAGCTGACGTAGCCGTGCGGTCAGCACGATATGCGCTTGACCGCATATGCGACTTCAGGCATAGTCGTGCCATGGAGGTCATCGCGACCGATGAATTCGTGGAGTGGTACATGGGGTTGCCGGAAAAGGAACACGACGGGATCTACGAGGCGGTCAGTCTTCTGGAGAAGCGAGGTGTCGCCCTTCCATTTCCATACTCGAGCGAGATCAAGGGCAGCCGCTTTCCGTTGAGGGAGCTGCGCAGAAAGAGCGGGCGGCATCAGCTTAGGGTTCTCTATGCGTTCGATCCGCGACGGGATGCCGTGTTGTTGATCGGGGGAGACAAGACAGGGGACGATCGGTTCTATGAGACGCACGTGCCCAGAGCAGAGCGCTTTTGGGTACGGTACCTAGCGGACCAGCGACGCCATATGGACAAGGAGAAGGTCAAATGAAGTTACACAAGTGGTCGAGCATTAAGCACCGAGGCATGACACCGGACCGTGTCGAGCGCGCGGACCAGGCCGTCGCGAGCGAACTTGTGGCGATGGATCTGCGGGCGCTGCGTGACGAGTTGGGCGTCACGCAGGAGGAACTCGCCGACCGAATCAAAGTGTCGCAATCACAGCTGTCTCGGCTGGAACGTCGAAAGGATAGTCGCCTTTCAACCATCCGAAGGTACGTCGAGGCAATGGGGGGCGAACTCGAAATTACCGCCGTCATCAAGGGGAAGCGCGTACCCCTCATACAGGCCAAGCCGTCCAGAAAACACGCGGCGTGACAGGCTGGCAGCATGAGGTAGTCGGCATTTGCATGAGGTAGGAATGAGGTAATCTGGCAGTGTTTTTCACGCCGTTTCAGTGCTTTTCGAGTCGTTTCGCGCCTTGGAAGTCCACTAAACCATTGAAATCACGTGGGCGATGGGCACCTTGCCAAGGTGAACGTCGAGGGTTCAACTCTTCGGCCGGGCGGTAACTGGCTCCCGATGGTTGAGAATCCGGGCGAAAAAACCTAGCTTGTCGGCATCGACTCGTGCGCAATGACCGCGTAGTCGCGCGACTGCCTAGACCCGCCTTGAAGGTTGCGCCTTCCACCTCGTCTCTGTTGCCTTTTCGTTGCCCTGACTTTGCATCCACGGCGGGTACCGGACGGAACACAGTGGAACGGCGCGGGACTACCTCTTCGAATGATTTCCGAGGGTTACCGGCCAAGGTCCCGTCCCGCCTCAGGTTTTCGGAAACCATTCAGCGGTGGCAGTACCCGGCGCCTCCACACCACTTCGAGCCTCTCCCCGCGCCGCGGGGAGAGGCCGCCGCGCAGCGCGCGGCGGTTGAGGGGCGCCAAGCGAGGTCCCTGAATCAGGTCCCTGAATTCGCAATTCCACGGGTTCGCTGCCCCCGATGACACATCGTCAGCACGAGCGGTAGAATGTGACCGTGACTGGCTCAAGAACCAGGAGAAGCAGATGGCAACGAACTGTCGGTCCAGCCCAGCCGCGATCCGCGGCACCGCGGGCAAGCAGGTCTGCCGCTGGCAAGACGGTCTGCATGAGGGCGTCCCATCAGCCATCACTTCCTTGGACACCCCACCCAACCTGTGAATTCAATGTTGCGATAGAATACCGCCGTGGATCTGGCGATCTTCATCTCATACCGCCGCGGGCTCAGCTCAGCGATCGCCGGCCGTATAGATGATCGCTTGCGAGGCCGCTTTGGAAAAGATGGAGTTTTTCGCGATGTCGACAACATTCCGCTCGGGGCTGATTTTCGCAGAATCATCTCCGACGCCGTTCGCCAGTGTGATGTGTTCCTGGCGATAGTGGGTCCAGACTACTTCGGCGACAGAATCCAGAAGCACACGGATTTCGTGCGGCTTGAGGTCGAGGCCGCACTCGCGCAGGGAAAACACGTGATACCGGTTCTCATCTCCGGGACCGTGTTTCCCGACCCTTCCAGCCTCCCTGAGAACATGGCCCCTGTGCTCTTCCGTCAAGCCGCCTATCTGGATATCGACCGACGATTCGAGGACGATATCGCGTCTCTTATACGAGGGATCGAGAGACTACGCACCAAAGATTCGCGAAAGGACGCCGAACGCAAGGCTGCGGAAAAGGCGGAAGCCGAGCGCGTTGCGAGGGAGCGCGAGGAACGCGAGCGCCAAGCACTCGAACGGAAGAATGCCGAGAAGACGGAGGCTGAGCGCAGAGAGAGAGAGCCGAAGGAACGAGAGCGCCTCGAACGCGAACGTCTCGAGGCTGAGCGGAAGAGTCTGGAGCGACTACTCACCTCCAGCACTCTTCAGGGAGAAGCGCGACGAGGTCCCCCTGAAATCAGACGAGGTAGCGTGCAGGCCGATTTCGGCGTCGGGCGGCCGGAAGCGTCGGCGGTTTCAACGGATAGGCCGCCCACCTACCCAACGACAAGCGATCTCCGCCCAACTGCCGCTACCGCGCATTCCCGAGGCGCCAAAAGGCGTTGGGTCTGGTTGGGCTCGCTTGGTCTCGTATCTGGGTCACTCCTAATCGCGATTCTGGGGATAGCTGCCCGAAGGTCCAACGAAGCTGCATCGGTCCCCGTCTTCTCCCCGCGAACGACTTCCCCCCAATATTCTGCCGTCGATTCGATGCCTGACAGGAAGCCCGAGTCTTTCGAATCACAGGCACTTTCCACCTCCCAAGGTAATGGCCCCACAGGCAACACGAGCGTGGGTCGTAAGGGAAACGACTTGGCTGGCCCCAAGCATCGCGGCGCGACCTCGTACGGAAGATCAGCAAGTTTGAGGACCAAAAAGTCGTGGCCCGATCCATTCGGCTCGCCGGTTTCGCGAAGCGACGAGCACTCAGAGACGAAAAGCGATTCCGTCCCCGCGGGCACGACCTGTCCCCGAGAATCACCAACTGACGTCAAGGAGCGGCGGATAGCCGCCCGCGACTGGTTCTCCGCAGCCGAAACAGCGGAGAACACCGGAGACGACGTACGGGCGGTACAGGCCTATGCGTGCTCATACAAGATGATTCCCCATCCATACACCGCCTTCAACCTCGCTCGCGTGGCGGAGCGGACCGGCGAAAGCGACCTTGCCCTCAAGATGCACAGGGCCTACCTGGTGCTCAGGCCGGACGCCCCGGACGAAGCGGAAGTTAAGGAAAAAATCCTAGCCCTTCAGACCAAGGTTGACTCGGACAAGGTAGGCACGATCTCGCCGTAGCGCGACCTTTCGGCTGCGCTGGAGCGAGTCCTTGAGAAGTTCGGGTCACGCGGTCAAGCGAGGCGAGCACGCCGCTATTTCTGCCCGGATACATCTGATTTCGTTCGCATTGACCACACCGGTTGTCCTCAAAGGGCCAGAGTCCCGCACCACAGTCACCCCCTGAAATTCACGCCTGATCTTGCCCCGCCGCTGCTGCCGGCCGACATCTAGCCTGCATTATTCATGAGCCGCGCTGGTCGATGAAGCTCGTGCGGGCTAGCCATACGCGTGGGGAGCCGCTGAGCTTTGCTCGGCGCGGACCATCGCGGGAAGGTTTGGAAACCCTTTCAGGTCAGCCTAGCGACGGATACCACTGCGACGAGAAGCCAAACAAACCAGCCATTCATCTTGGCGCGGCAATCCGTCGGCAATACCCGGCGCCTCCACAAGTCAATGTTCCTGCATCGGGAGATTCGCCACTTTGAGCAAGCGTTCATCGGCGTTGTACTCAGGGCTGCCGAATCACTGAAGTGAGAAGCTTTGAGGATCGTTGCTGGAGATCCAGACATTCAATTCGTTACGAAGACAGGAGAATTGATGTTGTATCCCAATAAGATCGCGCGCTCTCCCTCGAATCGCCAACGAAATTCTTCTGCAGCAGGCCCCTTCTCGAATTGAGAGTTGTATCGCAAGTTCACAGTTCGGCCACCAATGCCGACGTTTACGCCGACAGGAGCGGTCAGTCGACGTTCACGATCAGGGTAAATGCCGGCAACGTGCCTGTCGTATCGTTCACCTTGGGGATCGTGATTGTGGCCTGGCCCACGGCTGCGGCCTTGAACGTGAACAGCTGGGTCGGACCGCCCGGCGTGTAGGGGGGAACGACCGAGACACTCAAGTATTGGACCGAGCTCGACGACACGACCGGGTCGCCGTACGACGATGGACCGATGCTCGACAATTCGATGTCCAGCTCTTCGCCCAGATTCGCGGACACGGATCCACCGCTATCAGTCATGGTGAACGTCTTCGGACCGCCGGAACAGAGATACGTGGCGCCAGCGGGTTGAGCGCCCTGGCGGGTGAGCGACGTGGTGGTTCCGCCCACGGTCAGGGTGGCAGGGCCAGGAGCAAACCCGCCGTCGGCGAAGACCACGGGGAAGCTCGCCACTGCCGAACTACCGTCGAGGTCGAACGTGATGGTGGTCGAGCCGCCATCCTTGGCTCTGGCGACGCTTTCCACCTTGCGCTCCGCCACCGCGCCCATCGGGCCAAGGAATAGCCGGAAGTCCGTGTAGGACCAGTCGTCGCGCGGGCGCGTGACCACCATGACGTCCCCGTCCGCCAATGAGGCGGCGTATTCGACCACGACGTCGCCGGGCAGGTTGCGCACAGGCGTGCTCGCAACGGCTCCGGCGGGCAGGACGGTCAGCTCTTCGCCCTGCTGGCCAATGACGAAGGTCTTGCTGTCCGTCAGAGTCCCGTTGAAAACGCCCATGCGCATGGTGCCGCCAGCGGGAATGTCGATCTGAAGCACGAAGGCCGGATCGTGGTCGCTTATGTCGAACACGTAGAAGTCCGGTCCCGTACCGCTTCCGGCAATACGTTGGCGTACCAAGGTTCCGCTCGCGTCTGAGACGAAGACCCGCTGGCCGGTGTCGACTTGGTCCACGGCATAGATGAGACCGGCCGAGCTCTCGCCAACAGCAATGACAGTTCCGAGCACGATGGGCAGGGGTCTGGCCGCAAAGGGATCGCACGCCGTGCGAACGCCGGAACCGGCCTCGTCGACTTCGGCATCGAGCCCGGCATCGAGCGAAGCGTTCGAGCTACCATCTTCCTGTGGCGACGGAGTGTCGGAGCCACCGCAGGCCACGCTGGCGATGATGGGGAGCACACTTACTCCGCGGATTCGCATGATTGAATCCTACACCTAGGAGCCCGCCACAAAGCATCGGATCGCGAAGTCGTGTGGCGAGTGTCACGTGTCAGGTTGGCCGCGATCCGTGGCGGTGCGGGCAAGCGAGTGTCGGGTGCGTGCGCATTTGCCGCCCTCACCCTCGGCCTAGAGTAGTTTGGGGAATTGGGTAGCAAAATAGTCGCCGATCGGACAATACTTGCCGAGTGATTCGCGGTATTGGTAGTTTCGCCATGGCGGGCGTTGCGCGTCGGTTGAGATGCGCGCGAGCTGGCCTGCGCAAAGACCGCCATTTCGCTCCACAACTGCCGGGAGGTCCTTCCATGAGAAACCGAATATTTTCAGCGGGTTTTGTTGGCTTTCTGGTGTTCGCGGGATGCAACAGCAGCTCGGGAGGACCATCGCCGACGGGTGGAGCCACGAGCAACGGCGGCAAACCATCGAGCGGCACCGGCGGATCCGTTGGCTCGGGTGGAGCGCTAAGTAGCGGTGGAAAGAGCGCTAGCGGCGGCACGACGACCTCAGGTGGAGCGCCAGGCAGTGGCGGCTCCACTCCTGGAGTTGGCGGTAGCTTGGGGTCTGGCGGTAGCTCTGGAACTGGCGGTAGCTCTGGAACTGGCGGTAGCTTGGCGTCTGGTGGTAGCTCTGGGTCTGGCGGTAGATCTGGGTCTGGCGGCAGCTCTGGAACTGGCGGTAGCTCTGGAACTGGCGGTAGCTCTGGGTCTGGCGGCAGCTCTGGAACTGGCGGTAGCTTGGGGACTGGTGGAAGCTCCGGGGTCGACGGTGGCGCCGGTAACGGGGGCGCCGCGAAGCCGAGTGCAGGGTGTGGCAAGACCGACGGTGCGAAAACCCTGACCACCGGCGGTTCGTCCATCTCGGGAGGCCTTCCCACGTCGACCAGACTCAAGACTTCGGCCGGTCACGAATACATCATCGACATACCGGCAAACTACGATCCTACGCATCCATATCGCCTGATCTTTTCCTGGTACCAGGCGTATGGTTCGGACACCGGTAATGCGACTGGCCTGCATCCGGCCAATGATGGTCCCAACTTCGACGCAACCAACTATGCTTACTTTGGGCTCCACCGGGAAGCGACTGCGGCGAACGATCCCGCCATCTTTATAGCGCCCAACGGGAGCGGCAGCCTTCCATGGGATTTCACGCGCGATGCTCCCATCTTCGACGAGCTCCTCGCCCTCGTCGACACCAACCTGTGCATCGACGACAGTCGGGTCTTTTCCACGGGCTTCAGCTACGGAGCGATGATGACCTATGCCCTGTCGATCACGCGTCAAACGAAGCTGCGCGCGGTGGTCGCCATGGCGGCGGCCAACTATGCCCTTCCCGGTGAGCCGACCGATTCCAATGCGGGGCCCATCGCGTACATGGGTACGGTCGGCATGAGTGATGAAACTTGTCCTTACATCAACCAATCTGCGCCGGACACGCAGGGCGGGAAATGGTGCGCGATTACCCACGCCAAGGACAACGGCTGCACGATTCCCACGACCATCCCAACGACAACCGTCGGCAGCAAGAAGTATCTCTGCTACGACTTCGAAGGGTGCAAAACGGGTTATCCCGTCAAAATCTGCACGTTCGATGGCCCACACACCCCATCGGTCGTCGATGACGGGACCAATACCGGGGATGATGGCCTGAAGGCCTTCATTCCACCGCTGGCCTGGCAGTTCATCTCGCAGTTCTAGTCTCGCGCCTTTCTTCTTATCCAGTTATCCAGGCGCCACTTGCGTCGTCGCTTTCGGCGACCGCTTTGAGCACGCCTGGCATGGCCTTCGTGGGTGCGGGGATTCCAGCTTGAACGTCCGTATGCTACGGACAATACTTGCCGAGTGATTCGAGGTATTGGTAGTTTCGCAGGGCGGGCGTTGCGCGTCGGTCGAGATGCACGCGAGCTGGCCTGCGCAAAGACCGACATTTCGCTCCACAACTGCCTGGAGGTCCTTCCATGATAAACCGAATATTTTCAGCGGGTTTTGTTGGCTTTCTGATGTTCGCGGGATGCAACAGTAGCTCGGGAGGACCGTCGCCAACGGGTGGAGCCACGAGCAACGGCGGCAAATCATCGGGCGGCACCGGAGGATCCGTTGGCTCGGGTGGAGCGCTAAGTAGCGGTGGCAAGAGCGCTAGCGGCGGCACGACGACCTCAGGTGGAGCGCCAGGCAGTGGCGGCACCACTCCTGGGTCTGGCGGTACCTTGGGGTCTGGTGGCAGCTCTGGGTCTGGCGGAAGCTTGGGGTCTGGTGGCAGCTCTGGGTCTGGCGGAAGCTCTGGGTCTGGCGGTAAATCTGGGTCTGGCGGTAGCTCTGGGTCTGGCGGAAGCTCTGGGTCTGGCGGTAGCTCTGGAACTGGCGGTAGCTTGGGGACTGGTGGAAGCTCCGGGGTCGACGGTGGCGCCGGTAACGGGGGCGCCGCGAAGCCGAGTGCCGGGTGTAGCAAGGCCAATGGTGCGAAAACGCTGACGACCGGCGGCTCGTCGGTTGCAGGCGGTCTTTCCACGTCGACCAGACTCACGACCACGAGCGGCGGAACGAGTCACGAATACATCATCGACATTCCGGCAAATTACGATCCGACGCACCCGTATCGCCTGATCTTTTCCTGGTACCAGGCGTATGGTTCGGACACCGGCAATGCGACTGGCCTATATCCGGCCTTTAATGGGCCCAACTTCGACGCAACCAACTATGCCTATTTCGGGCTCCACCGCGAAGCGACCGCGGCGAACGATCCCGCCATCTTCGTAGCGCCCGCCGGGAGCGGTAGCGCGCCATGGGATTTCACACGCGACAGCGTCCTCTTCGACGACCTTCTCGCCCTCGTCGACGCGAACCTGTGCATCGACGACAGCCGGGTCTTTGCCACAGGCTTCAGCTTCGGAGCGATGATGAGCTACGCGCTGTCGATCACGCGTCAGACGAAGCTGCGCGCGGTGGTTGCCATGGCGGCGGCCAACTACAACCTTCCCGGCGAGCCGACGGATTCCAATGCGGCGCCCATCGCGTACATGGGCACGACCGGCTTGAGTGATGGGACCTGCCCATACTGTTGCGTAACCTCAGACCCCAACTGTAAGTCATGTCCTTCTGTCAATGGCCTCGATCCGAGCATGCAGGGCGGAAGAGGCTGCGAGCTTACGCACGCCAAGGACAATGGGTGCACGATTCCCGCGACCATCCCAACGACAACAGTCGGCAGCAAGAAATATGTCTGCTACGACTTCGAAGGGTGCAAAGCGGGTTATCCTGTCAAAGTGTGCACCTTCGATGGTGCGCACACCCCGGCGGCCGTGGATGACGGGACCAATACCGGGGATGATGGCCTGAAGGCCTTTATTCCACCGCTGGCCTGGCAGTTCATCTCGCAGTTCTAGTCCCGCGCTTTTCTTCTTATCCAGGCGTCGCTTGCGTCGTCGCTCTCGGCGACCACTTTGAGCACGCCTGGCCTGGCCTTCGTGGGTGCCGGCGCCGCACACCTGCTGTCCAAGGCCGCAATTGAAACGATCGACTTTCCGGCCGCAATGGGCATGGGTGACGGATCCTCTCGCGTCTGAGACAAAGACCCGCTGGCTGGTATCGACTTGGTAGGGTCTGGCCGAGTTGCCGAAGAGCCTCAGCGTCGGCGATAGGGAACCTATGTTACCTTCAGGTGTCTATCTCTTGGAGGTGCCTGCATGCGCGCAGCAAGGCCATCGGTTCCGGTTGTTGTGTTGCTCCTCGCCGCGGCGAACGGTTCGGCGAACGCCGCATCGAGGGACGCCAAGATTCCAGCCTCGCTGCGGCCGTGGGTCGCGTGGGTGCTCGACGGCGAAGAGGGAAAGAACGCCCGTTGCCCGGCACACGCTGGGGACGACGATCCGGTGTGCGCCTGGCCCGCGCGCCTCGTGCTCGACTTGGCAGATCGAGGCGGCAGGTTCAGCCAAGAGTGGACCATCTTCCGCTCCGCCTTCGTGGCCTTGCCCGGCGACAAGGAGCACTGGCCGCGCCAGATCAAACTCGATGGAAGGCTGGGCGCAGTCGTCGATCACGATGGAGAGCCTGAGCTCTTGGTGCAGGTCGGGCACCACACCGTGACGGGTGCGTTTGCCTGGGACAGCCTGCCGGAATCCCTGCCCGTGCCCTCCGAGACAGGGCTGGTTGCATTGACATTGAGGGGCGCGCCGGTCCGCTTCCCCATGCGCGAGAACGACGGCCGACTGTTTCTTGGCAAGAAAGCGCCCGACAAGGTCGAGGAAGACAAAGTCGACATCTCGGTCTACCGCAAATTGACAGATGCGGCGCCGCTCCTGCTCACGACCCATTTGGTGCTGGCAGTATCGGGGAAGAGCAGGGAGTTGGTCCTTTCGCGCGCGCTGCCTGCCGGCTTCGAGCCGAGGACGGTGCAAAGCGGGCTGCCCTTGCGCTTCGAAAACGATGGTCGAGCTCGACTTCAAGCCAGGCCAGGCCAATGGACCATCGACATTCAAGCGAACAGGGTGACCTTCGATAAATCCATCACACGACCGGTTCCGAGCGGCCTGTGGAAAGAGGGCGACGAGGCTTGGGTGTTCGAACAGATGCCCGACCTGCGCACGGCAAGCGTGGAGGGCGTGCCGACGATCGATCCAGCGCAGACCTTGATGCCGAACGAGTGGAAGAGCTTTCCCGCCTACGCGATGGCGCCGGGAGCGACCCTGACCCTAGTCGAGCAAAGGCGCGGGGACGCCGAGCCTGCGCCAGAGCGACTTCGCCTCGACCGGACCCTGTGGCTCGATGCGGATGGCGGCGCGTTCAGCGTTCACGACATCGTGGCGGGCGAATTCACGCGCGCGTGGAGACTGGAAGTAGACGAGGAAACGCGGCTTGGCCGGTTGGCCGTTGATTCGAAGAACCAATTCCTGACTCGCCTCGGATCCGCTGGTCGCGCCGGGGCCGAAATCCGCAGCGGTCGGGCGACCGTCGATGCGGACAGCCGGATCGCGAACCGAGCTGGCTCCTTGCCAGCAACGAGCTTCGTGCACGATTTCGACAAACTCTCGGCAACGCTGAACCTGCCGGTGGGTTGGGATCTTCTGCACGCGTCCGGAGCCGATCAAGTTTCAGGCTCGTGGGTCGAGCGCTGGACCTTGGGATCGATCCTGTTGTTGCTCGTGTTGGTGCTCGGGCTGGCGCGCCTCTACGGCTTGCGAGTCGGGCTGCTTGCGCTGGGGGCATTTGGCATCACGTTGATCGATCCCGAGGCGCCGGCCGCGATTTGGCTGGCGGCGATCGTCGGTGAAGTGCTGATGCGCGCGCTCAAACCCGGTCCTGGGCTCGTGGCCGCGCGCGTGGTTCGCCTGGCCGTGTGGGCGATACTTGTGCTAACAACAATCCCCTTTGCCATCAGAGAGGCGCGCTTCGCGCTTCATCCGGCGAGTGCCATGGATCGGCTTGAGCCATCGCGTTTCATCACTCTCTTGGCGCAAGCGACAAGCGAAAGTGCACGCGGCGCAAGCCCCACGTCGGGTGCGCCCGAGCCCGCGAGTGCCTTGCTCGGAAGACAGGATTCGGCGGCGATAGATCTCGACGAGCAGTCGGTGGCTGGCCTCAAGGGCGGATATGGCAAAGCGGCAGAAAAGAGACACAGGAGCGAACAGGGGAAGCTTGCAAGACTTGCGATCAAGGCACCGTCTGGCGGCCCGGACCTGGCGCGTGCAGGCGTCGCCAGCGCTGGGATTCTTGGTCCACTAGGCACCAACCCTACCTTGAACGCTTCCGAATACGATCCATCCATCGTCGTACAAACCGGCGAAGGCTTGCCCAGGCAAACGTGGAGGAGCGCGACGTTTGCCTTCAACGGACCGGTCAAGAGCGATCGCCGTCTGCAGCTATACCTTCTGCCGCCGTGGCTCGGGCGAATGCTAGCCTTCGCCAAGGTCGCACTGTTGGTTTGGCTGGCGTGGCTAATCGTGCGCCGACCGCTGCGCCTGCGCGGCGCCCTCATCGCGACCAAGCCGTTCTTCGCGGGTTTGCTCACGCTCGCCCTATTCGTTCCGCTTTCCGCCCGGGCTGTTGAGTTTCCGCCGCAGGAGATGCTCGACGGGCTCAAGCAGCGCCTGCTCGAAAAGCCCGACTGCGCACCCAACTGCGCGGCGATGAACGAGATGGACGTGGAGGTTTCGCCGACGCTGCTGAAGTTCACGCTGAAGGTGTCTACCGCCATGGCAACAGCGGTGGCGCTGCCCGGCGATAACGCCTCCTGGTCGCCCACCGAGGTGCGCGTCGACGGCAAGGCTGCGACGATGCTTGAACGCAGCTCGACCGGCCAACTTTGGTTGGCTCTCGGCACCGGTATCTTCACCGTCCAACTCTCGGGGCCGCTTCCCAGTCGTGACAGCATTCAGATCCCCCTGCCCGTGCGCCCGCGCCAAGCAACCTTCAAGTCACGCGGTTTCCTGCTCAGCGGCATTCACGAGGACGGCGCGGTGGACGAGAGCATCGTGCTTGCGCGCATCGCGAGCACCGAGACGGGCTCGGATGACGGCAAGAGCGATCTGTCGTCGGAGGCAGCTCCCACTCTGCCGCCGTACCTGCGCGTGGAACGAACTCTGGAATTGGGGCTCAAATGGGAAGTCCACACCAAGGTCACCCGCGAGACAGCCGCTGGCACGCCCGTGGTCATCGAGATTCCTCTGCTGCATGGCGAATCGGTGACCACTGCGAACATCCGCAGCGAAAAATCCCGCGGCACGGTCAGCCTGAACTTGGGCCCAGGGGACAGCGAAGTCGACTGGCAATCGACGCTTGCCGAATCGTCCACCATTCGCCTGCGCCTGGACCCGGCTTCGGCGTCGCACTGGTCCGAGGTCTGGCGAGCCGAGGTCGGTCCCATCTGGCACGCAACCTTTGCTGGGATTCCTCCCATCCGACGCGAACCGAGCGCTTCCACGCGCGTCCCCGAGTGGCGGCCGTGGCCGGGTGAAGAAGTCCACATCTCCGTGGAGAAGCCGGGCGGCGCCGCCGGACAGACGTTGACCATCGACGCGAGCACGCTCGACGTCGAACCTGGTTCGCACAGCACGCAGATGACCTTGGCGCTTGAGCTGCGATCGAGCCGAAGCACCACGCACGCCATCGCGCTCCCGCCCGGAGCCGAAGATCCCGTCGTTCTGCGCGACAACGTCACCCAGGTCGTCCGGCGCGATCATCAAGAGCTCGTCCTCGACGTCCTTCCCGGCACACACACCTTCAGTATCAACTGGCGCCAGCCGCTCGGCCTGTCGACAATCTTTCGCGTGCCCGCCGTGGATGTGCGCATGCCTTCGACCAACAGCAACGTCAACATCAAGCACTTCGAGAAGCCGCGCTGGATACTTTGGCTGGCTGGTCCGTCGCTGGGTCCTGTGGTGGGCTTCTGGGCTCTGGCGATCGTCCTCTTGCTCGCTGCCATCGCGCTCGCCCGAACCAGGCTCACGCCGTTGCTGGCGCACCATTGGCTGCTCCTCGGGCTCGGGCTCGTGCAAAGCGACTCGATGGCGATGCTGGTCGTTCCGATTTGCCTGTTGGCTTTGGGCTGGCGCGCACGCCGCGTGCCAAACGAGGCGCGGCAGATGCTCTACAGCGTCGGACAAGTCGCACTGGGGATTCTCCTCGTCGCGTCCCTTGTTGTCGTGGCGAACGCCGTCGATTTCGGGCTGTGGCGCATTCCCGACATGATGATCTCGGGCAACAACTCCGCGGCGGGACAGCTCCTTTGGTACCAAGACCGGGCGGATCAGGCGCTTGCGCAGCCGACTGTGCTCTCCCTGCCGATCTGGGTGTACCGCCTGTTCGTCGTAGGCTGGACGCTGTGGCTCGGTCTTTCGTCCATTCGCTGGGCATCATGGGTGTGGACTTGCCTCAAAGGACACGGGCTGTGGCGCCCGCTCGCCAAGCCAATCAGCCCGCCGCCGCCGGAAGGTACTGATCGCCGGCTCTGAGATGCCGGTCACGCCTTCCTTGGGCGCCCACGGCACTTCTGGGGCATCGATCACAGCTCCGAAGGGCGTTTTGGGTTCACTGCCGCGGAGTCGGGGTATCATATCGCTCATGGTCACCAGGAGCTTCGCTTGTGTGGAAACGGTTGGTTCGGCGACGCGAAGGTCGTTGCTCCCAGCCTTACGGACTGGCTGCCTCGTTGCTCTTTGCTCAGGCGGGGTGCTGGTCGCCTCGGGCTGCTCCGGTCCCATGGCGGTGGAAACGTCGGGCTCGGGCGGAACCCTGGGTAGCGGGGGCGTTTCGGCCGCAGGCGGGGTGGCCGGGCTCGGCGGCAGCGGAGGAACAACTGTCGTCACGACTCTGATCGAAGCGGACGGCAGCGTGGGCACGGGAGGCGCCTCCGGCCCACCTGTCATGGTTGCGCTTGCCTCCGGACAGTCGAACCCGAGCTACATCACCCTCGACGCCACCAGCGTGTATTGGACCAACTACAACGACGGCACGGTGATGAAGACGCTGCTCGGCGGTGGCGCCGCGACCAAGCTCGCCTCGGGACAGTCCGGTCCCGCCGGCATCGCCGTGGACGGCACCAGCGTCTATTGGGTCAACCAGGGATCGTACAAGGGCGCGGACGGCGCGGTCATGAGCGTTCCTCTCGCTGGCGGCACGCCCACTGCGCTCGCCTCGGCCCAGGGCTCGCCATTGGCCATAGCCGTGGACGCGACCAGCGTCTACTGGACCAATGGCTGCACGAGCGACTGGGACGGATACACAGACGGCACCGTGATGAAACTGCCGCTCGGCGGGAGCTCGCCGATTGCGCTGGCTTCCGGACAGACCTTCCCACACGGCATCGCGGTGGATGCGAGCAGCGTTTACTGGACCGCCGGGACCGCGTCGTACGACATCGGCTCGGTGATGAAGGTGCCGCTCGGAGGCGGCGCCGCCGTCGCGCTGGCATCCGGCGCGCCTGAGCCCTACGGCATTGCCGTGGACGCTACGGCTGTCTACTGGACCACCGGCAATGGCAGCACCGTGATGAAGGTGCCGCTCGGAGGCGGCATCATCACCACGCTCGCCTCCGGCCATCCGGCCTGGGACATCGCCGTGGACGCCGCCAGCGTCTATTGGGCCACCGGCAGCGAAGGCTCGGTGCTGAAGGTGCCTTTGGCTGGCGGCCCCATCGTCACGCTCGCCTCGGGTCAGTCCGACACGGCTGCCATCGCCGCGGACGCCACAAGCGTTTACTGGAGCAGCCGGGGCACGTACGACAGCAGCGGCGCCCTCACCGAGTGCTCCGGTACGGTGATGAGGCTCTGCCCCAAGTAGCTCGCGGAGCTACAGTCACTAGTCGAGGACGCCTCGCTCGGGACATCCCCGAACTCACTCGGAAGAGCTGGTCCGAATTCGGATGGGGAAGGCATCCGCCAGCGCGTCGGCGTCGGGCTCGCCCAGGAGGGGACTGCGCGTTGCGAATGGTCGGTCAGGCTTTCGCGGTCATCACGGTGCGCAGGCTGACCTTCTGCAGGCTGATGGCGTCGTCGGGGCAGACGTCGATGCAGGCGCCGCAGCGGATGCAGTCGGCTTGGTTGATCCAGATGCGCGGATTCTTGTCCTCGTCGGTGGCGCGCTGGAAGCCGGAGATCTTGCCGGCCTGGTCGTAGGTGAAGGCGCTGACCTTGATAATGCAATCCGCGCGCGGCTTCACATTCAGACACAGGTCGCACTTCGTGCACAGCGACTCGTCGATTTCCATCTTGTGGTGGCAGAGATAGCAGCGCGTGGTTTCCTCGCTTGCGCGCTCTTTGTCGAAACCCTGTTCGACCTCGGCGCGCAGGGTACGGTCGAGCACCGGTAGGAGCCGCATCTTGCGCCGGGGAACCGCATCCATCTCGCGCGTGCGTGCGGTCGCCTTGGTGTCCTCGACGATGGCGACCTCGTTCATGCGGCGCTTGCCCACCAAGGCTTCGTCGACCACCAAGGCGCACTCCTTGGCGTGGGCGATGGCATCGATCAGCGTGCGCGCGCCGGTGGCGAAATCGCCGGCCGCGAAGATCTTTGGGCGATTCGTCCGATGGGCCGAGCCCGTGGCCAACCAGCCGTCTGCGCTGACCAGGCCCTTGCCGCTCTCGCCCACGATGGTGCCGTCGGGGAACTGCCCGGTTGCCAGAAGCACCGTGCTGGCTGGCAGCTCGAACTCGCTGCCTGGGATGGGCTCGGGACGGCGGCGGCCCGACGCGTCTGTCTCGCCCATCTGGGTGCGCACGAAGCGCATACCGCGTACCTCACCATTGTCGCCAGCAAGATAGGCTACGGGCGCCACCATGATTTCGAGATCCATGCCCTCGTGTTGCAGGTCTTCGACCTCGCCGGGGGTGATGAGCATCTCCTCCTTGGAGCGGCGGTAGAGCACGCGCACGGCTTCGGCGCCGAGCTTGAGCGCAGGGATCTGTCCGCGTCCGCCGGGGGCCTCGCCAAGCTGAACCGTGCTCGCGCCCAGTCGGGCCGCCGTGCGCGCGCAGTCCATGGCGGTGAAGCCGCCGCCGATCACCAGCACGTTCGGGCCGAGGGCGACCTCCTGCCCCTGGCCAACCTTGAGCAGGAAATCCATGCCGTGCTCGATGCCGCGCAATTCCTTTCCCGGCAGGTCCAAGTTGTTGGGACGGAAAGTACCGGCCGCCAGGATGACGGCGTCGTACTCGGCCTCAAGTTGCGCCAGGGTCACGTCGCGGCCCAGGGCTACGCCGCAGCGGATCTCGACGCCGGTCAGGCGAATCTGCTCGATCTCCAGCTCCACCACTTCGCGCGGCAGGCGGAATTCGGGAATGTCTTGCACCATCATGCCGCCAGCCCGCTCGTGCTGTTCCAGCACGACCACGCTGTGCCCGAGCAGGGCCAGGTTGCGCGCGGCAGCCAGTCCAGCGGGACCGCCCCCCACCACGACGACCCGTTTTCCTGTCGGAGGCGCGAGCGGAGGCAACACCATGGGTTTGCCCGCGCGGTGATCGGCCGAGGAGCGCTTGCTCCAGCAGATGGCCACCGGCTCGCCCAGGCCTTCCCAGCCATGACGGCAGGCTGCTTCGCACGGACGCGAGCACACGCGCCCCATGACGCCGGGGAAGACGTTGTCGCGCAGGTTGATCTCGTAGGCCTCGTCGTAGCGGCCGTCGGCGATGGCCTTGAGGTAGGCCGGGATGTCGGTGTGGGCCGGGCAGGCCGACTGGCAGGGAATGTTCTCCTTCAGCCAGTGAAAGTCCTTGGCCGCGCTGCCCACCCCGCGCGCCACGCTGAGCGCGCTGGCGGGATCGGTCGACGGCTCGCTGGTCGGAAGGGCCGGGGTCTTGATGACCGCGGGCTTCTTGTCGACGACAGGGGCCTTCGCCTGCACGACGGGTGCGGGCGTTTCAACGTGCGCGGCTGGCACGACGGACAGCTTCGCCGAGCGAACCGGCGCGGGCTTCTCGGCTTCAGGTGAGGGCGGTACTGGCGATGGCGCCGTCGCGGGGCGATTCAGCATGCTCTTCAGTCGGGTGACGATCGGCCCGGACTGGGCGCGCAGCTCCTTGGCACCGGCCACGGCCTTCTTGACGAGGCCACGCGCCGAACGCACCACCCTCTCGCCATGCATGCGCGCCTCGATGGCCCGCACCATGCAGCGGCGATTTTCCGATCATGGGCGCGACCTCGACCAGGCGGTCCACCGCCGTGCCCGCGCCGCCGTGGGGCGAGCGGTGCAAGGGGCTCGCGTAGCGCGGGTGCGCGGCGAAGAACTCTTGCACCTGCTCACGCGTGACGCCCAAGCGGTCGAGCGTCTCCTGATATTCGGTCTGCGCCTTCTGGCGCGCCTTGAACACGGACATCTGCACGCGGCTCTGCACGTTGACCTTGCCGTCGCCCGAGGTCTCGATGGCGCAGAACAGGCTTTGCGGGAAGCGCGCGGTGATGAGGCTTTGCACGCCGTCGGAGATCCCGGACGAGGGCATGCAGCCGAACGGCTTCACCGACAGGGTCATGTGCGACTTGTTGCGGAGCACGTTGAGAATGAACTTACCCACCTCCATGTGCCCTTCGCCGCCGCGCAGACGGTTGTCGTAGTGCTCGTGCGCGACGCTGGCGATTTCGTCCATGTCGGGCAGGTGGTAGCCGGGGAAACCGGTCAAGCGCGCAAAGCTCTGGAAAACCAGGCGCAGCGCAAGGTCGGCCGCGACCAGCGTCGCCCGATGCAGTTCCACGCGTTCAGCCTTCGCGGTGAGGCTGGCCTTGGCTTGGTCCTGGCCGCGCAAGTAGGCGCGCGAGCGGGCGTCGTAGCGCGCTTCCCAAATGTTGTAGAGGATCCAGTTGGTGACGAGCTGGACGTCGCACTCGGCGCCTTCCTCTTCGAGAAAGCGCTGCAGCTTGTAGTTGCCGTCGCCCTCGGTGGTCATGGCCCAGAACTCGCCGATGATGGAAACGCGCGGCGACGGGCGGGTGAAGTCGCATTTGATCGATGCCAATTCCTTGCGCGCGCGCCAAAGGGCGAAAGGCAAGAACTTGCGGTTGGCCAGCGCCGTCTGTACGTGCTCGCGCGCACGTGCCAGCGCCCGATCCGTGCTGCCCGGCTCCACCTCGAAGGGGCGAATGCGGTAGCCCATGCCGTTCATCACGTCGCCGGCCATCAGCGCCAAGAGCAAGCCGATGAAGAACTTGGGCGTGAACTCGAGCCCGGACTCTTGGCCGGTTGCCTGCGCCAGTCCGCCCTGTTGCTGGAAGAGCATGACCCGGAAGCCATCGAAGCCGGAGTCGCGCAGGGCCTTGCGGTACTCGGTGGCGTACATGCCGAAGCGGCAAGGACCGCAGGCGCCCGCGGTGAGGAACACGTACTTCTTCACCGCCTCGGCCGGTGTGATGGCCTCGTCGCGGCAGCGCTCGGTCAGGTGCTTGACCAGATTGCCGACGGTGAAATAGGTCGGATTGCACTGCCCGCGATTGCCGAATTCCTTGCCGTAGCGAAGGGCATCGTTGTCGGGCACGTCGATGACCTCGACGTTGTAGCCGAGTCCGCGCAGAGCGGATTTGACCAGGTGATCGTGCGCGGCGGTCAGGCCCGATACCAGCAGGGTGGTGTTCGCTCGCTCGCTCTTGGAGAACTGCGGGTTGATCATGGCGTCGCGCCAATGGCGATCTTGCGCGGGCAAGCCCAGGCGCTTGTGCTCTTCGCGTTCGAATTCCTTCAGCTCGCTCTCCAGGTCGGCCAGCTCGGCCTCGGGATTGAACGCCGTTGCGGAGGCCGTTTCGTGCAAGATCGGCAAACTTCGCCGTGTTTGTTTTTGTGCCGTCTCGTTCGCAATCATGACCTAGCTCCTTCCCGACTAAATACGAGAGATGGTGTCCGTGTCGCTGCGCCGAACGCCGAGGCGAACCAGCCCCATGTCGGCCAGCGTGGCGTTGGCGGCCAGGGCCTTGGCATTCGCCGCGGCCTCGCTGCTGTCGCGCTCGTAGCGACCGACCCGTTCGACGAGTTCAGAAATCTGGCGCGCGATACCGGTGTCGCCGAGGGCACGCGCGGACAGCTCGTGCTGCTTGCGGCGCAGAAGCTCCAGGCGCTTCAGGTCGACGCGGTAGACGAGCTCGGCCTTGGCCTTGGCCATGTCCTCCAGGCGCTCTTGGTGCAGGCCGAGGCTGTGGGTGTAGGTCTTGACCCGGATCTTGATGGATCCGCCGGGCTTGTTGGCGTCGATATCGTGCAGGGCCGAGTAGGGCGTTCCCGCCGACGAGATGATGCTGTCGATGATGCCGTAGGTGGGGGCATCGTGCCCGCACTTGAACGAAGACAGATCCAGAATCACGACGTGCGGGTGGCGGCTGGCGAATTTGGCGGCCCATACCTTCATGGCCGAATTGGACGAGTAGTTCTCGGGCCACACGTCGCTGATTTCGAGCGGGCTCTTGATGAGGCCCTTGGCCAGATCCTCGGCGAAGAAGCGGCCAAGGTACTCTTCGTCCTTGGGAATCGAGCGAATGCTGAGCACCGGGAAGCCGAGTAGCTGGAATTCCTCGAGCACGCCGTGGTTGAGCCCAGGGTCGAGATGGTAGGGGCGGCCCAGCAAGCAGCAACGCGACCCGGTTGTCGCGCTCGACCTCGTCGAGAATCTCGCGGCCCTTGGCTTGCATATCTTCGTCGAAGATGCGCATGGCCGTGAAGGCTTCCTCGCAGGCGAAGTCGGATTCGTCCTCGGTGATTTGCAGCACCTCGGCGAAGGTCTCGAAGAGCTGCTTGCGCAGAAGGTGCGGCTCGATCAGCGTGAAAGCCGAATCGATGTAGCGGATCCCGCGCTGGGCGAAGAAGTCCATCTCCTTCGTGAACGCCGCCTTGAGCACGTTGGGCGAGCCCGCGACGATGGGACATGAGGTGTAGTCCTGCGCGTTCTTCACGAACGAAGGCACGTGGGTCAGGCTGGGATTGAAGATGTAGTTCAGCGGAACTTCGGGGCTGTGGTGGTGGAAGAGCAGGTTGTGGACGTGGGCCTGTCCGACCTTGGCCGGGAAGCAGGGATCAACCGAGCCGTACTTGCCGCCCTCGATCCACATCTCCTCGGAGGTGTTGTCGGAGAACACCACGTTGCCTCTCGGCATGCCGAGGGCTTCGAAGTAGGTGCGCCAGAACGGCGCCGTGGACCAGATGTTGAGCATTTTGCGGGATGCCGATACGCAGCTTGCGCCGACGTTCCAAGGCCTCGGGACTCGACCGCTTGAACCCACGCGTGGTGGCGGCTCGACGAACTCCAAGCAGGGTCTTCTGCACATCGATGTCGTCGACGAGCTCGCCGTCCTCGGGCAACGGGCGCACATCGTAGAAATGCCTGAACAGCTGTGCGCGCCTCGTGGGCGACCAGATTTGGGAATCGCTTCATAACCGACTTGCGCTCGGTGGCGATGGCGACCATGGCGTCGCTCGATTCCACCGTTCCCTTTTCGCAGGAGAAGCCGCTGATGTAGCGCGCACTGGAGCCGTCGGGCGTATGCGTGTCGATGAAGGTGCGGGCGCAGTTGTTGGCGCAGAAGTGGCAGCGTGTGCTCTCGTCGTTGCGCGCCTCCCACTCCATGGCGATGGCGGAATCCAGACCGACGAAGGTCGAGTGGCCACGGCGCTTGACCACGCGCAAAGCTTCAAAAGCCGCGCCGATAGCGCCCGCCTCGCCGCAGTGGGGGTGAACCAGAACCTCGGCGCCGGGAACGCGCTCTTTGATGTAGTCGACCTGGGCCTTGACGGCGGCCAGGTTGTATTGGGTTCCGCCCTGCAGAACGAACCTCTTTCCCAGCGCGGCCATGCGCGGGATCTGCACCACGTACTGCCAGACGTTCTTGGGCAGTACCTGGGCCAGACCGGCCAGCAGCTCTTCCTTGGCGTAGCCCTCTTTCTGGAAATTCACGCGGTCGGAATCGAGAAAAACCGCGCAGCCGTAGCTGAAACGCGGCGACAAGCGTGGCCGCGAACGCGGTGTCGGCATATTCCGTGATGGGAACGCCGAACTGATCCGCCATGGCTTGCAGGAGCATGCCGTTGCCGGCGGAGCACTGGTTCGACAGACGGAAATTCTTGATGTCGCCGTTTTGCAGGAAGAGCACCTTGATGTCCTGCCCGCCGATGTCGCACACGACGTCGATGTCGCCGAAGTACGTGGTGGCCGAGGTCATGTGCGCGACGGTCTCGACGATGTTGGCGTCGGCGCGCACGGTCTTCTCCAGCACGTCGGCGGCGTAGCCGGTGGCGCCGAAGCCGATGACGTCGAGGATGGCCTGCTCGCTGTCGGCCCAAGCCTTGATGCGCGAGAGGATCTCTTTCACGTCCTGGATCGGGTTGCCTTTGGAAAGCTGGTATTCCTTCTTGAGGATGTTGCGCTGCTCGTCGATGACGACCGCCTTCGAGGACGTCGAGCCACCGTCCATGCCCACCACCACGCGCACCTTGCTGCCAGCGGCGAGCTTGGTCGCCTCGAAGCGCGGGATGCGGTACTGGGTGCGGAAGTCGTCGAGCTCCGTCGTCGAGCGGGCCAGCGGCGGTCCCGCGGCGTCGCCCAGTTTGGCCTTGCGACCCGAGGCGATGAAGGCGCGCAGGTCGTCGAGCCCGCGGTAGAGGCCGGTCTGTCCCGGCTCTTGCAGTCCGTACATCACCGCGCCGAAGGCGGCGTAGTATTCGGCCTTGGGCGGTACGAAGATGAGCTCTTCGATGGGTTTGTCTCTGGGATAGTCGTAGCCGCGCGAGGCCCAGGTTTCGGGAATGCGCTTGCGCCAGCAGTCTTGCAAGAATGGCAGGTAGGCGTTGGGGCCGCCGAGCAGAAGCACGCGGTGGCGAAGGGTGTTGCCGCGGGTGAGCACCGATAGGTTCTGCATCACGATGGCGTCGGCCAGCGAGCACATGATCTCCGGCGCGGGAATCGACGCCTTGACCAGATTGACGATGTCGGTTTCGGCGAACACGCCGCACTTGGCCGCCACATGGTGCAATTTCTCGTCGGAAAAGCGCAGCTGCATGGCCTCGGCCGAGGGCATGCCGACCTTGAGAAAGCACTTGTCGATGGTGGCGCCGGTGCCCGAGGCGCACTTGTCGTTCATCGAGGCAATGGCGGTCTTGCCGGTCGAGCGGCCTTCGTCGTCCTTGCCTTCCTTGAAGATGATGATCTTGGCGTCCTGCCCGCCGAGCTCGACCACCGAGCCAACGTCGGGATAGAGCTTCTCCACCGCCAAGGTGACCGCGTTGACCTCTTGAACGAAGCGCGCGCCGATGGGCTCGCCGAGCGGTCCCGCCCCGGAGCCGGTGATGAACATGCGCACCGTCTCGGGTGACGACGCGAGCTGTGGAAAGCGCGTCAGGCTTTCTTCCAGCAGCTCCAGTACCTTTTCCGCCTGGCGGGTCTGGTGGCGCTGGTAGTCGGCCCACAGGATCTCGTGCGATCGCGGCTCGACCACCACGACTTTGACGGTCGTGGAGCCGACATCGACCCCGACGAAATATGAGGTTCTGGCTAGCGTGGAATCGTCGTGCATGGGCTGCCTCCCACTTCACTCTCATGCTCGCAGCACGAGAGCGACAGTGAAGATACGAGCCAGCCTGGGCGACGGTCAATCAAAATAGGAGTGAATTAGTCTCTTTTAGATCCCTACTCTTTCAGGGGGGAAGCGGCGAGCCGGCGGGATGCGTTCTGCGCCCTTCTGTTGCGCCAGTGTTACTTGTCGGAATGCGCCTCAGCGGGGATGCAAATTCGATCGCGGAGGGTCAGCGCTAGAACGTATCCCGGGTCAATCTCGAGGGCGCGCGCTAGCGCAGAGCACGCTTTGTCGACCTTGCCGTCCGCCGCTTGCACGGATGCGACGTTGTACCAAAAGCGCCGATCGGTTGCCCCGGCCAACGGAAGGAGGCGCCGCAAGATGAGTTTCGCATCGGTCACCCGATTCAGGTTGAGATAGACAACGGATAGGTTGCTCAAGGCGCGCTGATGGGTCGGGTTGAGAGCAACCGCGCGTTCGAGCAAGGGCAGGGCTTGCACGAAGTCTCCCTTGGATGTTGCCACGGTGGCCAGGCGATAGAGTGCGTCCGAGTTGTCGGGCTCGGTGGCCACCGCGTGCTCGGCCAGGGTTTCGTCGCTTCTCCAGACGCCTATCTGCAGCCAGGTGACCGCCAGCAAGATTCCGCACCACGCGCCGAGCGGGGCGATCCAAATCGTTCGCGGCACGTTGGATAGGAACCTGACCGTCGTGCGCGCGGCCACCCCGAATGCGATGGCCACAAACAGAAGAGGAAAGAAGACATAGCGATCCGAGAGCGCTCCGATACTTCGAAATCCGAGCGCGGCGGGAAGTAGGAGCATTCCCGCTGCAGCCAGCGCCCCCGCGGCAAGCATGAGATCTGTGCGGCTACCGGCGCGAACGCGGCGGATGGCAAGAGCGAATACGACCACGAGTAGGGCCAAGGCGATCCAGCCGAGGGGCACGAAGGGCGGCCACAGCTTGCGGTCGGGCGAGAGGGAGAGCGGCGAAACGAAGCTCGTGGCGTAGGCGAGCGCGACGCCGGGCAAGTCGACGAAGGCGTGCTGGATGGCCTGTTTCTGCGCCATGGGCAACGAGGCCGATTGCATGAGAGCCTTGCGCAGGGGGAAGTAGACCATGGTGCCTGCGAAAAGCGCGGAGGTCGAAGCCGCGGCCGCGCGCAGTTTGCCCCCGGCAAGTGCCAGGGTCAGCACCGCCAGGGGCAGGGCTATATTGGATTCCTTGGCGAAAAGGGAAACCATCTGGAAGAAAGCCGCCGACGCGGCCCAAAGCCATCGCGCGCGAGCTTGGTTTGTCTGCGTGGAGCGCAGAGCCGATAGCAGCGCGAGCAGTGAAAACGTCGCCGCGAGAAGATCCGAGCGCGCGGAGATGTAGGCGAACACCTCGACGTGCAGGGGATGAAGCGCCCACAGACAAGGCAACCACAGACCGAGGCCGAGCGCGCGGCCCACGGCGCTGACGAGAACGATGGACAGGAGCCCAAGCAGGAGATTGTGCAGGTGCGCGGGCCACGCCCGAGGGCCGAATAGATGCACGTCGATCCAATGGCTGGTCACGCTGACGGGACGATAGCTTTCGTGCTTGGGTACCAAATCCTTGGGCATGCGCTCGGTGGCCGGCTCGCTGCGCGCGTGTTCCCCTTTGCGGATCACTTGCGACAGCGGCCCAAGAAGAAGCTCGCTTTGCGAGGAATTCACGCTGTCATCCCACACGAAGCCCAAGGTCATCGCGCGTCCGTAGACCGCCAGGTAGACGAGCATCACAAGGGGCAAGGCCCAGCGCCGCGGCTCCGCGGGTTGATGGGCCGATCCGTTCGTCGTGAAAATTGGATTCTCCCGATCGCGGTCGGCCGGACGGAGCACATCGGCCATGACGCAAGTATAGGTTGTCCCGACCTTTGCCCGCAAGAATGGCGGCGTCGCGAACGCGAGATCGGCAAAGCCCACCGTCGAGCGTGACGCCGGGCTCTAGGGTGGACGTCCCGTCGGCGGTGTGATAGCAACGACCTCGTGCGGATCCGCCACGGCGACACCGTCGAGATCAGCGGCGCCTACCAGTACCAGGCGCGCAATGCCGGACCGGCTGTCCAGCGCTTCTGGCACCACGAGAAGGAGCGGATGGTTCGCAAGTTCAGCTCGCCCCAGCCCGGCCAACGTGTGCTTGACGTCGGCTGTGGCTCGGGGGTGGTCGCCGATCTGTTGGCATCGATGGGCGCCGAGGTGACGGGGATCGATGCGAATGCAAAGGCCATCGAATTCGCGCGCGCGACCTTTCGTCGTGCAAATCTGGATTTTCGATGCGCGTACGTCGAGGAGCTTGCCTACGCCCCGGCCTCCATCGACGGCATCTACTGCCTGGAAGTCATCGAACATCTCTACCACCAGCAGGTTCACGCGCTGCTGGCCACTTTTGCGCGCTTGCTAAGGCCGGGTGGCGTGCTGACCCTGACCACGCCCAACTACCGCGGCTTGTGGCCGGTGATTGAGATGGCCATGGATCGCTTGCGGCTCGCGCCACCCATGGCGAATCACCAGCACGTGACCCGGTTCGACCGGACAAGCCTAAGGCAGGCGCTTGCAGGTGCCGACTGGGAGATCGTGCGGCTGGCGACGTTCTCCACGTTCGCGCCATTCGTCAGCCCGGTGAGCTGGCGGTTGGCCGAATGCTGTGCCGAGATGGAGGACCGGGCGGATCTTCCTTTCGGCAATCTGCTGATGTTGATTGCCAAGCGCCGAGATCGCGATGGACAAAATGCCAGGTCCTGATCTTTCGGTCATCTTGCCGTCGTATCGAAATGCGGGGTTGGCGCTTGCGTCGGCGGAAGAGCTAGCCGCGTATCTGGAAGGGCTCGACCTGAGCTGGGAGATCATCTTGGTCGACGACGGCGGTGGCGACTTTGCGCGCGAGCCACTGGAGCGGATCACAGGCAGCGGTCGGCTATCGCTTATCCGGTTGCCCGAGAACCGAGGCAAAGGGGCGGCGGTACGTTCCGGCATGCTGGCCGCCACCGGCCGCTGCCGAGTGTTTACCGATGCCGACCTGCCCTTCGAGCTGTCGTTGTTTCCACTGGCCGTCGAGTATGTGCTGGGCCGGGGTTTTCACATGGTCGTTGGGGATAGGACCCTGCCGGCCTCGCACTATCACCTCAAGGTCGATCTGGCGCGCCAGCTGGCGTCCTTCGCGTTTTCCCGCTTTGCCAACCACCTTGTGACGGGTGGCTTCTACGACACCCAATGCGGATTCAAAGGCTTTCGCGGCGATGTCGCCGATGCAATCTTTTCTAAATCCATCATCGATCGCTTCGCCTTCGACGTGGAAGTTCTTTATCTGGCGCTGAAGTATCGACTCGATATCAAGCGCGTGCCCGTTTCCTTGCGACGGAACGAAACCTCCAGTGTGAGCTTGGTTCGGGACTCGTCGCGCATGATCAGGGATGTCTTTCGCATCAAAATGCACCAGATGGCGGGCCACTATGCGATTGAAGAGATGCGCGATCTGCTTTCGGACGACGTGGCCGCGGATGTGGCTCGGCTGACAAGGGATCGGATCCGCCCGCGATAGTCCGGCTCGGAGTCGGTGTCGTGTCTCGCCGCAGGCCGGAATATGACCCTGCCGTGACAGTACCGTGACCGAAAAGGGAGTAAGAGCGAAATAGAGGTTTTATACCCAATCGCCATGTCGACTACGCACGCGCGAACCGGCAATCCGCAACGCATCTTCTTCCTCGTGATCGAAGGTGCAACATGCGCCTTTATCTGATCAACCCCACCAATCCCCTCGTCAGCTGCGTCACCGCCAAGCAGAATCGGTGGAACCGCTACCGCATCTGGAAACCGCTGAGTCTGCTGGTGCTGGCGCGCCAGACGTCGCCCGAGTGGGAGGTGACCATCCTGGACGAGAATCTGAGCCGCCCCGACTACGCGGCCATGCCGCGCCCGGATCTGGTCGGAATCACCGCGTTCACGTCGCAGGCGCCAAGGGCCTACCAGATCGCCGCGTTCTTCCGCGGCCTGGGGGTCCCCGTGGTGATGGGCGGCATTCATGCGACCATGTGCCTCGACGAGGTATTGGGGCACGTGGATTCGGTCGTGACCAAGGAAGCCGAAATCATCTGGCCCCAGGTGCTCAAGGACGCGCAGTCGGGCCATTTGCAACGCCATTACGACGGTGGTCACGTGCCGGTCGAAGACTTCGTGCCCGCACGCCAAGATCTGCTGCCCGAGGGCTACGCCTTCGGCACCATCCAGACCACGCGCGGCTGCCCCCTCAATTGTAGCTTCTGCAGCGTGACGACCTTCAACGGCGCCCAGTACCGGCAGCGCCCCGTCGACGACGTGGTCCGTGAGTTCGCCACCATTCCGGAAAAGCGCATCTTGGTCGTCGATGACAATCTGATCGGGACACGTCCGGATCACATCGCGCGCGCCAAAGATCTTTTTTGCGCTCTGGCCAAGGCCAAGCTGCGCAAGCAATGGATCGCCCAGGCCACCATCAATTTCTCGGACGACGACGAGCTGATGGCGCTGGCCTGGAAGGCCGGGTGTCGCGGTGTCTTCATCGGTTTCGAATCCCCGACTGCGGACGGCCTGCGCGAGCTGGGCAAGAAGTTCAACCTGCGCGCGGGCCGCGACTTTCGCGCCTCGGTTCGCCGCATCCAGCGCCACAACATCCTGGTCATGGGATCGTTCATCATCGGCCTGGACGTCGACGATGCGGGCATCGGCAAACGCGTGGCCTTGGCAGCCAAGCAGTATGGCGTCGACAGCATGAACGCCCTGTTCCTGACACCGCTTCCAGGCACGCGTCTGTGGGATCAGATGAAAAGTGAAGACCGTATCACCCTCGACAATTTTCCCGAGGACTGGCGCTTCTACACCCTGAACTTTCCGGTGGCCCGCTACCAGCGCCTCTCGTCCGACGCCGTAATGAAGGAAATGGACGACTGCAACCGCACCTTCTACTCTGTTCCCGGCGTAGCGCTCCGGTTCTGGAGCTCGTTTTGGCAATGGCGCAAGCCGCTCATCAATCTCATCACCAACCTTTCCACGCGCAACAATAGTCGCGTCGAAACCAAATCGTACCTGGATTTTCAGAAGTTTCTTGCAAGTCGTGATGCCCTCCGTGCCAGCCCGCTAGCGTTGCCGCAAGACTCGGCTCCAGCGGCCTAGCACTTCTGGTAGAAAGAAAACCCTGGACTTCGCGGGGATAGTCGCCATTCTTCTACGGTCGTTCCGCGATCGATCTCCTATCGGTCCAGGCTTCTTTCTTAGCGCGTTAGTTCTCCTGGGCGTTTATGCAGTCGAGAACTGGGCGTATTGTACGTGACCCAGGATTCTGGCGAGGTCGCCAGGCCGATGGGCCACAGAAAGTGGACTGAAAAATGGGAACAAGACTCTTTGTTGGCAACCTCTCCTTCAACACCACCGAAGTTGATCTTCGCAACGTGTTCACCGAGGCGGGCCTGAATGCAACCGAGGTCAAGATCGTGACCGAACGGGAGACCGGGCGGCCGCGTGGCTTCGCATTCGTGGAGATGGCCGATCAGGCCTCCGCCACCAAGGCCATGGAAGCCCTCAACCATCGTGAGCTCGATGGGCGCGAGCTGAACGTGAACGAGGCACGCGAGCGTGCTCCCCGCGTCGGCGGCGGTTCGCGCTACTAGGCACAACCATTCAATCTCTGGGCTGGGAACCCCTATGGGTTCCCTGGCACCTCGCCCGTCGCCCCGCCGCGCGAAACACGGAGGCGCAGGCTAGAAGGTGCCGCACCATCTCTCGCAGGTTATCTCTCGCAGGTGCGCCTATGCGCCCGGAGACGCTGGGAAGCGCAATTCGTGTTCGGCTCCAATAGAGCACGACCCTGGAGAACCCTCGTAACGGATTCGCGACACCAAGCATCCAAGGGCGGTAATCCCATAAGAAGAAGGATTTCCATGCCCGCGGTGTCGCCCCAGTTGACCAGACCGGCGATGATGGCCTACGACGATTGGTCGTTTGATGTTCTTCTGTCGACTTGCTTGTGCGGCGTGAGCGCGCCAATTGGGCTGGGATTGGAGCAATCACTCGCCCCGTTATCCAAATGCGTTATTAGTCGGTGAAGCAGTGGCTGGTCGCGGCCCCCGCGACTGCGTTTGCGAGAGGAACTTGCATGGCAATTGAAGCGCTCAACGTATCGGACGGAGCGGCGCCTACGAAGGAAGGCGCAGGAGAAGTGAACCTAAGGAAGGTCATTCTTGCCGCGTCGCTTGGAACGCTGTTCGAGTGGTACGACTTCTATCTGTATGGCAGCTTGGCCGTCTTCTTTGGAGGACTCTTCTTCCCCAAAGGCAACGACACCGCACAGCTGCTGGCCAGCCTTGCCACCTTCGGCGCCGGCTTTGGCGTGCGACCGCTCGGTGCACTGGTGTTTGGGCACATCGGAGATCTCATCGGCCGCAAATACACCTTTCTTGTGACCATGGCGACCATGGGTATCGCGACGGCACTGACCGGCTTGCTTCCCAGCTACGCCTCGGTCGGCCTGCTCGCGACCGTGCTGCTGGTCCTCTTGCGTTTGTTGCAGGGGTTGGCGCTGGGAGGGGAGTACGGCGGCGCGGCCACGTACATCGCCGAACACGTTCCGGACAACAAGCGCGGTTTCTACACGAGTTTCATTCAGACCACCGCCACCCTCGGATTCTTCCTTAGCATGGGGGTCATTGGAACGACGCGCCTGCTGCTCGGCGAGGCCTCGTTCAAGAGTTTCGGCTGGAGGATTCCTTTTCTTCTCTCCTTCGCGCTTCTGGGCGTGTCGCTCTACGTCCGTTTGAAGATGAAGGAATCGCCAGTGTTTTCCCGCCTCAAGAGCAGCGGAAAGACCTCCGCCAATCCGATCAAGGAAAGCTTCACCAATCCCGTGAACGTCAAATACGTACTGATCGCACTACTAGGAGCAACGGCCGGGCAGGGCGTAGTCTGGTACACAGGGCAATTCTATGCTCTTACCTTCCTCCAAAGCGTGCTCAAGATTCCGTGGCAGTCGGCCTACCTGATGGTTTCCGCGGCACTCCTTCTTACGACGCCCCTATTCGTGTATTTCGGTCGCATGTCGGACCGTATCGGAAGAAAGCGGATCATGATGGCCGGATGCGTGCTGGCGGCCCTGACCTACGTTCCGATCTACATGGCGATGAAGGCCTTTTCGAATCCCAATGGGCTGGCCAAGGCCGTTGCTTCTGAGATCAATTGGCCGATGATGATTCTGCTGTTGACGATTCAGATGGTCTACGTCTGCATGGTCTATGGCCCTATCGCGGCGTTCCTGGTCGAGCTCTTTCCCACGAAGATTCGCTATACCTCGATGTCGGTGCCCTACCACCTCGGCAACGGCTGGTTTGGCGGCTTCCTGCCCCTCATTGCCACGGCCGTAACAGCCTCGGCCTGGGCCAAGAGCACCTTTGGCTCGAACTCGATCTATACGGGCCTTATCTATCCCATTGCGGTTTGCGTCCTGACGGTTATTGTCAGCAGCCTGTATATCCGCGAGACGAAGGACCACAAGATCGAAGCTGAAATCAGCACTCGGTAAGCGAGCCGGATTGGCCATGATCGGCCGGTCCAGGGTCGGATTCGCTGTCGCTTCTACCAGGAAGGGGACACGTGTGCGCGGCGCTCTCAATGGTGTCGTGAGCAACTGAATGTGAAGAATTCCATCCCTGGTGTAACGAAATGTGACGCGTTGGCATCTACGAAAGGTTGCGTGACAGTTCTGTGAATTTTACTGGAGGGAAGAATGATGAGAGTTGAATTCCGAAGTTTCGTGGGGGTCCTGTTTGGCATGGTCTTCAGTTCCTCGATCGCGTTTGCGCAGGAGCCGCCGCAGTCGCCTGCAGACGCGGAAACGCCAGCCGCGCCGCCGGTCGAAAAGGCAGCACCAACAAGCGCTCCCGTCGCGGGGGCGCCAGCGCAAATGCCGTCGGTGTCTGAACCGTCTCTTGTGCCACCGTCTGCCAGCCCGCTTCGAATCGACGGCCCGAATGGTACCAGCATCCGCATTGGGCTGCTCTTGCAGCCACAACTGCAAGCCGTGAACAATGCCACGCTCAGCGGCTACTCCAAGAACCTGTACCTGCGCAGGACGCGAATCCTCCTTGGCGGGACCTTGCTGAGCAATATCGAGTTCTTCGTCGACACCGACTATCCCAACTTGTTTCTGGACAACAACGCCGGGACCGCGACTGCGCCTGACTTCGTGAAGAACACGCCTGGCATGAACGTCCAAGACGCCTTCGTGACCTTCAAGGCACTCGGCGACATGTTGAAGGTGGACGCCGGCTACATGTTGCCGCCCATGGCTCACAATGCCTTGCAAGGTGCGGGAACGCTCTACAGTTTCGACTACTTCAGTTACACCTTTCAGCACCTTGGCGCCGGCATATTCGGCAACTCTGGAAACTCGGTGGGACGCGACGCTGGCGTTCAGTTGCGCGGCCTGCTGGTCGACGGACACATCGAATACCGCCTAGGCCTCTTCCAGGGTCGGCGCGACAATGAGACCACCAGCGACGTCGCGGCACACAACTTCTTCCGAGTCACCGGGCGCCTTCAGATCAACCTTTTCGATGCCGAGCCGGGCTTCTTCTATGCGGGAACCTATCTCGGGGCCAAGAAGATCGTGTCCATCGGTGGTTCCTACGACTTCCAAGATAGCTATAAGTACTTCGCCGTTGACGGCATCGTAGACATGCCGCTCGGGCCAGGTGTGGTTACCGGACAGGTGAACCTGGCGCATTGGGATGGGGGAACATTCATCCCCACGCTGACCAAGCAGACTGCACTTATGGGCGAGGCGGGGTACTCGATCGCCGAAGTCCGACTGAATCCCATCCTGCGTGTCGAGCAGCTCTGGCCGACCGGAGGGGCCAACCAAACCCGCATTGGCGGGGGCGTGGCGTTTTGGCCCTACGGTCACAACAGCAACGTCAAGGCCTTCTATGCCCACGTCACCACCGACGGTACCGGTGGCGCAGCCTCCGGCAGCTTCAACCAATTCAACCTGCAGTGGCAGGTCTATTTCTTCTAGCCACGAACGACCCGCATAACCGAGCGCGGCAGCTGGCTATTGCCGATCGCCGCCGCGTTCGGATTGCCACATTTCCTCGTAACGGAGGTCCGCGGACCCGACGCCTTTTGTTTCGCGTCAGGCGTCCGCTCTTGCCCTGGGAGTCGTCGTCGCATACCCTGACGTCCTTCGTTCTGACGACCTATCCCGAGGTGATTCATGAGCACGAGTGATTTCAGCGATGTCCTGGCCAAGGTTCCCTATGGTGTGTCCGTGGTGACCATGGGGCGCGGTGGCACCAAGGTCGAGAACGGTTTGACCGTCTCGTGGATGAGCCAGGTCTCCTTCAACCCGCCCATGCTGATGGTCGCGGTGGACAAGCTGCACTACAGCGTGGATCTCCTACGCAGCACCAAGAACTTCTGCTTGAACCTCCTCGGTGAAGATCAGGCTGCGTTGGCCGGTCGCTTCGCCAAGCAGGCCACCAATCGCGACGACAAGCTGTCCGAGGTGGCCCAACGGCCGGCCGAGAGCGGCGCCGCAATCCTGACCGATGCCGTCGCCTACTTCGACTGCGAGGTCGCCAGCATCACGGAGGCAGGAGACCATCTGGTCGTCATCGGCAAGATCGAGGACGCCGCCGTTCTGAACGACCGCGCTCCCTTGACCACAGCGTCCGGCCTGCGCTACCGCAAGGGCTAGTCGACTGTCAATCGGCTCCGGTTCGAATCGTCACATCGAGAGGCGAAATGAACCCAATCGAACGGATATTCGAGCGCGACGGTCTTCCGCGCTTCGCTTTGCCCAAGACCCTGATGACGGACTACGGCGGCGACTTCGGCCTGGCTCGGCCCCGGCTCTACGCGAACTTCGTCTCATCGGTGGATGGCGTGGTGGCACTTCCGGGCGTTGGCGAATCGGGCGGCGTGGTCAGCGGAAACAGCGAACCCGACCGATTCGTCATGGGGCTTTTGCGCGCGGTCGCCGATGCGGTGTTGATCGGCGCGGGCACCTTTCGTGCGGGCGCGGGCGATCATTGGCATCCCGAAACCGCGTTCCCCTCGGCGCGGGACGCCTTCGCGGAATTGCGCCAGCGCTTGGGACTGCGCCCGCAACCGATCTTGGTCGTCGTCACTGCCTCGGGAGACATCGATCCCGCGCAACCGGCGCTCGGTGATTGCCTTCTCGTCACCACCGCGCAGGGCGAGGCTCGCCTGCGCGGACATCTGCCGAGCGGTGCGCGGATCATGGTTTCCAATGAAGGTCGTTTCGGTGGGCGACCACTGCTGGGCATCCTTCGCGCCGAGGGCTTGCAATGCATCCTCACCGAGGGCGGCCCCTCACTGGTGGGGCAGCTCCTCGCAGAGGGATTGCTCGACGAGCTGTTTCTTACGATTTCGCCACGACTATTCGGGAGGCAGCCAGCAGACGAACGGAAGTCGCTCGTCGATGGCGTCGATCTATCTGGACGTTCGCTGGAACTCCTGAGCCTGCGGCGCCACGGTTCCCACCTGTTTCTGCGCTACGCCCTATGAAATGGTGGGTCGGGCCGCAAAGCTCAGCGCTGCTTGTCGATTTCGTCGAGCGCGCGTTCCTGTTCCACGTGCCGCGCGTTCAAGGCCCCGGCTGCTGCGCGAGCGTCGTCGAGGAGCGTGGCGGGTGTCGCCAGGCCCGACCCCGGCAATCTGGCCTGCCGTCGGACATACGTCATGTAGCCAATACCCAACGCGGCCATGACCGCCGCGCCCACCATCAGCGCAAGAAAGCGGTGTGCCCGACGGAAGACGAGCACGGCCACCAATCCGAGCACCAAGGCCGTCCCGGCCCCGGCCCCGGCCCCGGCAATGAAGGACGGGACATGGGGGAATGTCCCCTTGCCGCCAGGACTCGCAGGGGCGTTCACGCTGGGACTTGACGACAAGGTGATGGCGGGCTTCGACAGGTCGATGTGTTTGGCTTGCGCACGGTATTGTTCTGGAACGTCGGCAAGCCGCTGGACGATCACCTGGACGCCATCGGCATCGGTGAAACTATAGAAACTGTTAGCTGAAGCCATGATCTCTTGTGGTGGCTACCGAACGCATCCGCGCGACGCGTGATGATAGCTGAAATCCGGGAGAACGGGCAGCTCGACTGGTAGCATCCGCGGACTGGTGGCCTGAAGCATGTCCATTCGGGCTGCGTTTCGGGCCACAAATCCTCGGCAACCGTGTCACCCGATCACGAGTCGGGCATCCCAAAGTCGATGAATTGGAGTCCGCCATGACGTTGCTTGATTCGCTGAAGAGACAGACTGTCATCGTCGCCGATACTGGGGATATTGAGGCCATCGCCGAACACAAACCGCAGGACGCCACGACGAACCCGTCGCTGCTGCTCAAGGCGGCGCCGCAACCGCATTACCGCGCGCTGGTCGACGAGGCGCTTAAGTATGCGCGGGCGCAGCCTGGCGACCAGTCGCAGCGCAAGTCGGCCTTCATGGAGAAGCTGGCCGTCAATTTCGGGTGCGAGATTTTGAAGATCATTCCCGGGCGCGTCTCGACCGAGGTAGACGCGTCCTTTTCGTTCGACACCGAGGGTACCCTCGCCAAGGCACGCAACACCATCGAGCTCTACCGCAAGGCGGGCGTCGACCGAGCTCGCGTCCTCATCAAGATCGGCACGACCTGGGAAGGGATTCGCGCTGCGGAGATTCTGGAGAAGGAAGGGATCCACTGCAACATGACCCTGCTCTTCTCGTTTGCTCAAGCGGTGGCGGCGGCCGAGGCGAAGGTCACGCTCATCTCCCCATTCGTCGGACGCATTTACGACTACTACCTCAAAGCACGCGGGGTGAAAGATATCCCGCCCGAGCAGGATCCGGGCGTGCAATCGGTCGTGAAGATCTACAACCACTACAAAAAATTCGACTACAAGACCCAGGTCATGGGCGCCAGCTTCCGCAAGGTCGAACAGGTGATGCTCCTCGCCGGTTGCGATCTGCTCACCATCAGCCCGGACCTTCTCGCCGACCTGGAAAAGCGCGAAGGGGAGCTGCCGCGCCGGTTGTCGGTTGCGTTGGCCAAGGCCAGCGACGCCACGCCACTTCATCTCGACGAGAAGACCTACCGATTCATGCACAACCAAGATGCCATGGCGGTGGACAAGCTGTCCGATGGAATCCGCCACTTCTACGCGGACGCGCGCAAGCTCGAGCAGTGGGCCAGCGAGTTTCTCGCCCAAGGCGTTTAGGGGGTGCAGGTTCCGGGCGTGCAGGAAGAATTGGCTATCAGGGTAGCAGTATCACAACTCGAGTTGAGAGTGACCGGTTGGCCGCCGGTACAAGTGATGATGGTCGTCCCGGCGGCATCCCTCGTCCCAGTTGCAACCGTCTGACCCGACGCATTTTTGATGATGTAGGCGTAGGTCGAATCTCCCGCTGCTGACGTCCCGATGTTGAAGGTGTAGCAGGTCCCGCCGGCATTCTTGATCGTCGCGACGATGTTTTGTGAGGTGAAGTCGTAGGTGGTTAGGACCTTCACACCATTCGAGTAACAGGAGTTGCCCAGACCCGTTGTGGCGTCCATCTGATCGACGCAAGTCCCAGATGGCGCGCAGGTCGCGTCCAAGCTCGCGAGGCAGCTCGGATAGTTGCATGCCCCGGTGCTATTGCTGCTGCTGCTACCGCCGCAGCCCGCGGCCAATCCCAGGATTCCTACTGCCAAGAAAGTGCCGAATGTACGCATGTCTTTCCCTTCACAATCGGACCGATGTGCTCGAAGCTCTGACGGGCGGAACTAGGGCAGGAAGGTGATGTTGGTGACTGTCACGTCCACTGAGCAGGACGGACTGGCATTGAACTGCCACTGCATGCCCACGACTTGGGTGGCGTCCGCATCCGTCCAGCCCGAGAAGTCGCTAAGCGACTCGACGACGTCGGTAGCCGTGCTGGAGAGCGGAATACCCTGCAACGCCGGGAATCCGTAGCACGTGCCGGCGGTCTCGTCGCAGCCGCCGGGCGGAGTCTGGGTGAGGGGCATTTGGTCGAAGGTCTTGATTTGCAGTTGCAGATTGCAGCCGGACGCGCTGCCCGCGAGGCTATACTTGATCTGTGTGAACGAGGCCACTGTCGCGCAGACGTTGAAGCTCACCCCCCCGCCGGCATAGTCGCCGCTAGCCACGTCTCCCGTCAGATGCAGGTTCTTGCCCGTCGTGTCCACTGTGGCCGTCATGGTGGAGCTCGATCCCGCGTAGGAATACACGCTCCCATAGAGCCCGCTCGTGCTGCCCCACTTGCCCGTGATGGTGGAATAGTCCGTAAAGTCCGTCACGCCGCCGTTGGTGCCGTTGGCGGGGACGATGGCGTTGGGGCAGCTCTTGCCGGTCGAGCCGCCCGATCCGGTAGATCCTCCGGATCCCGCTATGCCGCCGTCGCCGGACGAGCCGCCGCTGGCGCTGGATCCGCCGCTGCTCGACGATCCACCGGTGGCCGCGCCACCTGTCCCTGTCGAGCCACCATCGCCCGGCGATCCACCGGTGGTCACGCCACCCGTGCCCGTCGAGCCGTCATCGCTCGATGATCCACCAGCTGCGTCGACACTTCCCGACGAGCCGCCACTGGCCGAGGAACCGCCGGTGCTCGACGATCCTCCGACTCCCGATGCGCCGCCGGTCCCTGTCGACCCGCCGTTACCCGGCGATCCGCCGCTGGCGCTGGATCCGCCGCTGGCGCTGGATCCGCCAGTGGCGCTGGATCCGCCGCTGGCGCTGGATCCGCCGCTGGCGCTGGATCCGCCTGAGCCAGTATTCCCGCCCGAACCGGTGGTGCCGCCTGCGCTGCTGTTGCCGCCGCTTCCACTCGCCCCCCCGGACATGCTGCTGGCGACGCTGCCGCCGCTAGCGTTGCAGCTCGCGGCCGTCATAGCGAAGGCAAGTCCTCCGATCAACATTGTGAGGGTCAGTTTCGTCGTGGTGGCCGTCCGCATGCGCAGATTCATTCCCGAGCGTGGTTGCTCTCTTGGTGCCCTCTCGGAGAAATCCCTTCGGCGACTCAGCGAACCTGCAGGCCATGTTCGCCTATCCACCAGATCCCGGCTTGTAGGCCAGTGGGGCTAAAGCAGAAGGCCACGAATGGCGATACTGGGAGCATGGATAGGATCAATCTGCATATCCCTAGCGCACTGAAACACGCGAACAGCAACCGGACCGATGGCGACCTGCAGGAAGAGGCTCTTGGTCACGTCAACCGCCATCCGGGGCTGCAGTTTTTGGTGGATGTCCTTGCTGCCCTTCATTCCTCGCCGCAGCCCTTGCGGACACCAGAAGCCTTCTACCGGAGGTTTGGGCCGCAGATGGTGCTGGATGCGTTCAACCAGCGGGCTGACCTTCGCGCGCGATTGGTCAGAGCCATGACCGGCGGTCCAACCACTCTGCTGCGAAGGCTTCCTTCGGCGGCGTTGGTGTCCCAGATCGAGCTACTCGCAGCGGACGACATACCAGACGAGGAGCGTGAGATACGAGGCGAAGCCGATCGTGCGCTCTCGATCTGCCAGCTCTACCTCAAGTACCTCGATCCGTCGGACATCGTCGCCTATCTCCCTGCCCAGACCATCTGGGAATACGAGACCCAAGACCATTGGTGGAAGCAGGCTCCGAACCAAACGACGCGCGCGTTGATGGCGGTCGAGCTCAAGGCGATCCGTCGCTACGCGATCATGAGCGACACGGAGATTCTGGATATCCTAGGCGATGAGACCTTCGAACGCGATTTGCCGTTGGCCGTCCGGGTCGTCGTGCGCAAAGCGGCGCGCCAAGCGGCGCGTGAACAGCGCCAATTCACCGACTCGGCTCTCTTCCCCAAGGTCGGATCGCCCAGCGGCGAGCGCGAGTTGTTTGACGAGATGGTAGAAAGCATTTCCCTGGTGGAGCTGCGAAAGGTGGTTACCCAGGCGGCTACCTTGCTCGGATTGGTCGATGCGGAGGCGGCTGCGGAAGCGGCCAAGCTCGCCGCCACGCATACACCTGCCCCTGTGGCAATCGCGCATGCGGTGAGCTTCCCCGCGGGGGAGAAGACACCGGCACCGGTCAAGGTACCCCACGCAGGCGCCACCGGTCGCTTCTCGACAAGTGTCGGTGCTGCGAAGGAGGCGTCGCCGGACGTCGGCAGGACTGCGGTCGGCCATGTTTCGACTGGCCGTGCCAGCATGCCCGAGGCGGCCCACGCCGCCGCGGCGAGCGCGAGCAGGCTGGTGGCATCCGCTGTGCGCCCATCCCCCGGGAAGTCCGATGAGCCCCCTGCGCCAGACGATTTGCTCATCATGGTTGAGGAACGGTAGTCCAAACGCTGATTCCGAGGGAGCCTGGCAACCGGGTGAAGACCGATCGCTGCGACGCCGAGAAGCTCGCCCAGTCCTACCAAAAACGGAGAGCTCACGCCAGTCCCCACCAAACCATGGGCGAGAAGGATCCGCTCCTGGCTTGTAGTGCCGACGAAGCGTCATTGGGAAATCCTCGGCCGAGTGCTCGAAGGAGGGCAAGCAAGCGGACCCCTGGTTTCGGACGCCCACCTCGCGGCACTGACCATCGAGCACGGTGCGACCCTCATCACGAACGATCGTGACTTCGCCCGCTTCCGCGGCCTGCGGGTCGAGTATCCGCTCATGGACAGGTGAGCGCACGCGTCGCCCGCGCCCACAGCATTTGAGTTTTCCCCAATAGAGTGTCAGAAGGTGCCATGGCAAATCACGGCCCTGGCTTCGATCCGGATGAATTCACGCGCGCGGCACGCGAGTTCGGCGTCCGGCTACGCGATTCGCGTAAGCTGCTGCTTATCGCCGGGCTGGTGATCGTCGGGCTGGTCGCGACCTACGGCTCGTACTACCAGGTCGAACCCGACGAGGTCGGGCTGGTGACACGCTTTGGGCGCTTCGTGCGCACCAGCAACCCCGGCCCGCACGGCAAGTTCCCCTTCGGCATCGAACGCGTGCAGAAGGTTCCCGTGCAGCGCACGCTCAAGCAGGAGTTTGGCTTTCGCACCGCCAGCGCCGACATTCAAAGCTCGTTCCACAAGGACGAAAAGACCGCCGCCGAGTCCGTCATGCTGACCGGTGACCTGAACGTGGCCACCGTCGAGTGGATCGTTCAGTACAAGATCTCCGACCCGTACAAGTACCTCTTCCGCATGCGCGACACGGAGGAAACCTTCCGCCTCATGACCGAGGCGTCCATGCGCACGGTCGTGGGCGATCACAGCGTCACCGAGCTGCTCACCGTCGGACGCGAGGCGATTGCGGCCAAGGCCAAGCAGCTACTCTCCAATTTGTGCAAGCTCTACGACAACGGGATTTCGGTTCAGCAGCTCATTCTGCAAGACGTGGATCCACCCGAACCCGTGCGGCCGTCCTTCAACGCCGTCAACCAGGCCATTCAGGAGCGCGAGCGCTCCATCAACGAAGCCTGGGCCGAATACAACCAGGAAATTCCCCGTGCCCGCGGTCTCGCCGAACAGAAGATCCAGGCCGCCGAGGGCTACGCCATCGATCGCGTAAACCGCGCCAAGGGCGACGCGCAACGCTTCACCGCGCTGGAAGAGCAGTACCGCAAGTCGCCCGAAGTCACGCGCACCCGTATCTATCTTGAAACCCTAGCGGCGGTGCTGCCCGCAGCGGGCCGGAAACTGATCTTCGACGAAAAAGCCAAGGGCATCTTGCCCATGTTTCCCATGGGTCCGAATCAGGAGGTGAAGCCATGACCGGCCGTTCTCTGGTCATCGGCGGCGCGTTCGCGGTGCTGGGCCTGGCGACGCTGTCTTCCGCTCTCTACACGGTGGCGGAAACCGAGCAGGTCATCATCACCCAGTTCGGCGAGCCCATGGGGGAAGCGGTCACGCAGGCGGGACTGCACCTCAAGATGCCGTTCGCCCAGGAAGCCAACGTGTTCGAAAGACGCTGGCTGGAATGGAACGGCAACGCCAACCAAGTTCCCACCCGCGACAAGAAATACATCGGCGTCGAGACCTATGCGCGCTGGCGCATCGCCAACCCGTTGCTCTTCTTCCAGCGCTTGCGCGACGAGCGCCGCGCCCAATCGCGGCTGGACGACATCATCGACGGTGAAACCCGCAACGTCATCGCCAGCCACGATCTTATCGAGGTCGTGCGCACCACCAACCGCGCCTTCGAAAAGGGCGAAGAGGTCGAGGACATCATGGAGGCAGAGTCCATGCGTGCCATCGAGCTTGGGCGCGACAAAATCACCCGGCTCATTCTCGAACATGTCCAGCACGTGGTACCCGACTACGGCATCGAGCTGGTCGACGTCCAGATCCAACGGGTCAACTACATCGAAAGCGTACAGGCCAAGGTCTTCGAACGCATGATCTCCGAGCGCAAGCGCATCGCCGACCGCCACCGTTCCGAAGGCCAGGGCAAGAGCGCCGAAGTCCGCGGCAAGAAAGAGCGCGAGCTCAAGGTCATCGAATCCGAGGCCTATCGCAAGACCCAGGAAATCATGGGCCGCGGCGACGCCGAGGCCGCAGCCATCTACGCCGACGCCTACAACCGCAATCGCGAGCTCTATCGCTTCCTCAAGACCATGGAAACCTTCCGCACCACCATCGACAAGGAGAGCTGGCTGGTCTTGTCCACCTCGACGGATGCTTTCCGCTACCTGCAGTCGCAAACCGCCATGGGCGGAAAGGCCACGCCTTCAGCCCGATAGTCCGCAGTCATGATGCCGAAGCCCGAACCCGATCCCTATGCCATCCTGGGCGTTGCCCGCAGCGCCACCGACAGCGAGATTCGCGCCGCGTACCACGTGCTGGTGGCCAAGTATCATCCCGACAAACACCAGGGCAATCCCCTGGAAGGTTTGGCCGCCGAGAAGATGGCGGCGATCAACCGCGCCTACGAGATTCTTTCCGATCCCGCGCGGAGGTCGGCCTACGATGGCGGCCAGAGCGCCTGGCCGCGCGCGGCGGCTGGCGGCTTTCCCAATGCTCCGGGCACGATTTCACCCAAGCGGATGCGCTGGCTGCAGATCCTCGGTCTGCTCATGCTGCTGCCCATCCTGCTTCGCTTTGGCACTTTCATCGTGCGCCTGCTCGTTCGACTGGTTCGCGGCGCGCTCGAAGTGTCGACCGTGGCGCGCGGAACGCCCCTCATGGCGGTTCTCGTTCTTGTGCTGCTCGCATTGCTGCTGTACGTCCTCGTCCGTCGTGGCCGCGCCAGGCGCAGGGGCCGACCCCAATCGTAGGACCGTCGTTTCCTCTCGATCAGCCCGCCGGGTGCAGCGCCATGTAGCGGGAAATCATGCCGAGATCCAGGCCCGCGTCGGGAGCCTGGGCCATGTATTTCACGGTGGAAATTCCAAGATCCATCCCTGCGTCAACCCCTGAGCCGGCCTCGCTCGAACCGGCCTCGCTCGGCGAATCCCTATTCGCATCTGGCGTCTCGGCTTCGTCGATCGGGATGAGATCGGCCTTGCCGAAATCCGGCGCGGCGTCTGCGACGGATGCCACGTCCGGCGCGGCCTCGAGCCCCAGCACCGTGGTGTCCTTGGCGCCCCAGACATCGGCTGTCGAGGCATCAGGCGCCATCGGCGCTGAATAGACGGGGGTGTAGTGGGCCAGGCCGGCCGCGTCCCCGATGGGGTCAATCTGACCGTCGGGGTTGGGCGCCGAATAGATGGGCGTCGAGGTCGTCTTTCCGCACCCGGCCACCGCCAGGCCCAGCCCCAGCGCGGGCGCCAGCATTGCCTGCATCCGCCGCTTGAGGAACCCATCGATTCGCCGCCGCATTTCTGCTTCACGCATGAGCGAAGGATACCCCTCCTCGGGATCGGAAAAAAGTGAGGCCGATCACCCCGAAACCCTACCTGCCGATCGGACTCTTGCCGTCTTCGCAGTGGTACATGTACGAACAGGATGGGCAGACAGACGAGCAAGATTCGGAGTAGGATCCGATGATCCATTTCAATGTTCACGAACACGGGAGGCGTGCGATGAGTTTTCTTGCGACGCAGTTGCGCTCCGTCATTCAGTGGGAAAATCCCGACCCGAACTTTCTGTTTCACCGCTGGACCGACAGCGGCGACGAAATCAAGAACGCCTCCAAGCTCATCGTGGGACCAGGTCAAGGTTGCGTGTTCGTCTATGAAGGCCGCGTGGAGGCGGTCTACACCGAGGAAGGCCTCTTCGAGCTTCGCACAGCCAACAAGCCGTTTTTCACGACCCTGCTGAGATTCATGCAGGGATTCAAAAGCGAGCACAAGGTCGGCCTCTACTTCTTCCGCACCGCCAAGATCCTGAACCTCAAATGGGGAACCGAATCGCCCATCAAGTACCAAGACCCCCAATACAAGTTTCCGGTCGGCCTGCGCGCGTTTGGCAACTATTCCATGCGCATCGTCGACCCACGCTCCTTCTTCCAGCAAGTCGTCGGCGGCAGCCACGTCTTTCTCGTGGAGCAAATCCGCGAGCCACTCAATGCGCGCCTGGTACAGCCGTTGACGGATTTCTTCGCCGAGGCCGGCTACACGTACACCCAGATCGATCCCAACCGCGAAGAGATCGCGAAGGCTCTGTCGGCCAAATTGAAGCAAGAGTTCACGCAGTTGGGATTCCAACTCGAGGATTTCCGCGTCCAGGGCACGAGCTTTGATGACGATACCATGCGCCGGATCAGCCGTATCGCCGACGTCAGTGCCGAGGCTCAGGCCGCCAGCGCCGCGGGCGTCAGCTATGCCCAACTCCAGCAACTCGAGGCGCTGCGGGAAGCGGCGAAGAACCAAGGCTCGGGCGGAGTCGGCATGGCCATGGCTGTGGGTATGGGCATGGCCGGGGCGGTCGTGCCTCCCGCCGCAGCCCAGGCGGCAGCGCAGCCCGACGACGTCACGGCCAAGCTCATGAAGCTCAAGTCCCTGCTCGACCAGCAGCTCATCACCCAGGCCGAATACGAGGCCAAGAAGAAGGACATCCTCTCGGCGTTCTAACGAAACAAGACCAGACAAGTCCGAATGCCGGAAGCGCGCCAGGGGAGATGCGGGCGATTCTTGGACCCGCACGTTGCTTTTCGCTTGAAAACCCCCCTCTGGTAAGTCCTATTTGACCTTACCTCGTTTAGGCGTGCCCGGGGCTCCGGGCTGAGATTGGGACAGGAACCGTCCCGGAAGCCTTCGAACCTGATGCGTGTCGCGCCGCCGTAGGGAAAACAGGTTTTCGCCGCAAATGCGGAGGGAGCTTGAGCCCAAGGGACGGTTCGAGCACGGAAAGGGCTCCCTCGCATGGTTCTCGTCGTTCAAATCCTATTTTTCAGCGCTTGGCCCGAGCGCGGCCGTGGTGCGGCGTCCAAGGTGGCGCGACTATGACCGCCGCGCCTGATATCTTGCACGTGTATGTGAACGACGCGGATCGCGCCGTGAGGAGCGGCACGGGAATACTGTCCTTGCTGGAGGAGATGGCACTAGGCGGTCGGCCCGGACTGGCAGTGGCCGTAAACGCCGAGGTGGTGCCGCGCGGACGCTGGGCCGATCAGCCATTGCACGAGGGTGATCGGATCCTCATCATCCAGGCGAGTCAGGGCGGATGAATATCGTTGTGATTTCGACCCCTGGCGAGCGGCCCAACGAAGTCGCCACCGTCGAATCGCTATTCGCGGCCGGGCTCGAACGCTATCACCTGCGCAAGCCCGGCTGGAAAAGCGCGCAGGTTGCCCTGTGGCTCGAGTCGCTGCCGGCGCGCTGGCGGGACAGAATCGTTCTTCATTCGTACGCCCACTTGGCGTCATCCTTTCGCGTCGGCGGTATTCACTTTCGCGACGACGGGGAGGCGCCCGAGGATCCCGCGCTTCGCCTGCCACCAGGCTGCCCGACCAGCCGTTCCTGTCACGACCTAGCCGCGGTGAAAGCGGCGCTCGGACGCTACGATTCGATCTTCTTCAGCCCGGTTTTCTCCTCGCTCAGCAAGCCCGGGTATGGGCCCGCGCCCAGGCACGTTCTCGACGAGCTGCGCGCCGTCCTTGCCGCCCGCGGCCCGGCGGAGAAGCGCACCGAGGTTTTCGCGCTAGGGGGCGTGACCGCACAGTGTCTGCCCGTCTGCCGCATGCTGGGTTTCGACGGGGTGGCAATCCTGGGCGCGGTCTGGAATGCCGCCGATCCCATAGCGGCTTTTCTACAATTTCAGAGCGCTAACCGGCGCCCAGCGGAGACGACATCAGACGACAGGAGCTCTCTTCCATGAATGCACCACTGACCATCGCTGGCGTCGAGTTGCACTCGCGCCTGTTTCTCGGAACCGGAAAATTCGGCTCCGGCCCGCTCATGCGCAAAAGCCTCGCGGCCTCGGGCACACAGCTTGTGACGGTGGCGTTGCGTAGGGTTCGCACCGACGGCGCGGACGACGACCTGCTCGCCCACCTCGACCCGGAACGCTACCGCTTGCTGCCCAACACTTCGGGCGTGCGCGACCGTCGGGAGGCCATCCTGGCGGCCGAGCTGGCTCGTGAGGCTTTACAAACCAACTGGCTCAAGCTGGAGATTCACCCCGACCCCAAGTACTTGATGCCCGATCCCATCGAGACCCTGGCCGCCACGGAAGAGCTGGCCCGGCGCGGTTTCGTGGTGTTGCCCTACGTCCACGCCGACCCGGTCCTGTGCCGCCAGCTCGCCGAGGCCGGCGCCGCCGCGGTCATGCCCTTGGGCGCGCCCATCGGCAGCAATCAAGGGCTCGCCTCGCGCGCATTTCTGGAAATCATCTTGGCCCAGCGCCAGGTCCCCGTGGTGATCGACGCCGGGCTGGGCGCGCCATCGCACGCAGCCGCGGCCATGGAGATGGGCGCCGACGCGGTGCTGGTCAATACCGCCATCGCCACGGCCGCGGATCCCGTGGCCATGGCGCGTGCCTTTGCCCTGGCGGTCGAAGCCGGTCGCAAAGGTTACGAGGCTGGACTTCCACAGGCGGCTGAAGTGGCTCGCGCCTCGTCGCCGCTCACCGCCTTTCTGGGGCAAAGGCAAGAGGCATAGCGGCCATGAGCTTCGAGACCCTGTGGCGCAAGCACGACTTTCGCGCCGTCGCCGATCGCATCGCGGGCAAGAGCCCGGCGGACGTGCGCCGCGCGCTCGGTCGCGGACGTGGCAGCCTGTCTTTGGATGATCTCGCTGCCCTGTTGTCCCCGGCCGCGGCGCCGTTCTTGGAGGAGATGGCGCAAGCCAGCCACCAGCGCACCGTCGAACGATTCGGCCGAATTATGCAGCTCTATGCACCGCTCTACCTGTCGAATGTGTGCGGCAACATCTGCACCTACTGCGGGTTCAGCGCGCAGAATCGCGTCGAGCGCCTGATCCTCGACGACGAGGCGATCCTGGCCGAGGCCGCCGTGCTGGCGAAGATGGGCATGCAACATGTCCTTCTGCTCACCGGCGAAAGCCCGCGCGTAGGGCCCGACTATCTCGTGCACGCCCTGCGCTTGCTGCGTCCGCGTTTCGCCGGTCTGTCCTTCGAGGTGCAACCGCTCGACGTGGACGACTATGCTCGCTTCAGCCGAGAAGGTATGAGCGCGGTCATGGTGTACCAAGAGACCTACGACCCCATCGCCTACGCGCGCCACCACCTGCGCGGCCCCAAGGCGAACATGGGCTACCGATTGGAAACGCCGGATCGCCTGGGCCAGGCCGGGGTCAAGAAGATCGGCATCGGCGCGCTCTACGGTCTGTCGGACTGGCGGGCCGATGCGTGGTTTGTCGGGCTTCATCTGCGCTACCTGGAAGAGCGCTATTGGCGCTCACGCACCAGTATTTCGTTCCCGCGCTTGCGCCCGCACGAGGGCCACGCGGACAACGATGCCATGGCGCTGTCGACGTTCGGCGAGCGGGATCTGGTGCAAGCCATCTGCTCCTTCCGCTTGTTCAGCCAAGAGGTGGAGCTGTCGCTTTCCACGCGCGAGAGCGCCCGCTTCCGCAACCACGCCTTCCGCCTCGGCATCACCGCGATGAGCGCGGGTTCGCGCACCAACCCGGGCGGGTACGCGAACGGACAGGCGTCGCTTGAACAGTTCTCCGTCGACGATTCGCGCAGCCCCGCCGAAGTCGCGGCCTTTCTGCGCGCGCAAGGATACGAGCCGGTGTGGAAGGATTGGGACGGAACCTACGACGGGCAGGTTGTCGAGCGAGCCGCGCGCGAGGTGCGACCATGCTGACCGCCGAAGAATTGCGCCGCTACCAGCGTCACCTCTCCCTGCCCGGCTTCGGCCGGGCCGCGCAAGAGCGGCTCAAGGCTGGCAAGGTCCTGGTGGTCGGCGCGGGCGGCCTCGGCTGTCCGGCCCTGCTCTACCTGGCCGCGGCCGGTGTGGGACGCATCGTGGTGGTGGACTCGGACAGCGTCGAAGCCAGCAATTTGCAGCGTCAGGTGCTTTACACCGAAGAGGATGTCGGCCAGCCCAAGGCAGAAGTCGCAGCCAGACGATTGCGCGCGCTGAATTCGCTGGTCGATATCGTCGCCGTGGCCGAGCGCTTGCGACGGGAAAACGCGCTCGATCTGGTTGGCGCCTGCGACGTGGTCATTGATGGCTCCGACAATTTCGCCACCCGCTACCTGGTCAACGATGCGTGTGTGATGGCGGATCGTCCCTTCGTCTACGGCGCGATCCAAGGTTTCGACGGCCAGTTGAGCGTTTTCAACTGGCGCGGCGGCCCGACCTACCGTTGCCTGTTCCCGTCGCCACCTCCGGCCGAGCTCGCGCCGAATTGCGCGGAGGCCGGCGTGCTTGGGATCTTGCCAGGCCTGGTGGGAACTTGGCAGGCGGGCGAGGCCATCAAGATTCTCGCCGGCGTGGGCGAGCCACTGTCTGGCAAGTTGCTCTTGTGGAACGCGCTGACCATGAACGTTCAAACCGTGGGCTTGGCCGCGGATCCCAACAGCCGGCCCATCCGGGAGCTCCCGGCGGACGCCAAGCTCGCGGCCTGCGCACGCGACGGTTGGGAAAGCGACCGCTTGGAAATCGACGCCGCGGAGTTGCGGAGATTGCTGCGCGCGGGCCCGGTCCAGGTCATCGACGTGCGCGAGGACTGGGAACGAGCAGAGGACGCGATCCATCCGTCCCTTCATATTCCCCTAGGACAGCTTGAGGACGCTTCGTCAAGGCCACTGCTCGCCGGTCTGCGAGCCGACCTGCCGACCGTGGTCTACTGCGCGGCAGGCGTGCGCAGCCTCGCCGCCGCTGGTATCTTGCGCGAGAGCCACGGCCTGCGCGCGGCCAAGAGTCTGCGCGGCGGGATACACGCCTGGCGCGCCACCGGATGAGGGCCCGGGTTCGCTGAATCACCGAAGGGATTTCTGCCGGCGGGCACCAAGAAATAGGCTACCCCCGTGAGGAGCTTCACCCAAAGCAGGAAAGCGCCATGAAAAACTCTGTTCGTTCGATGATGCTCGTTGGCCTGACGATCTTCTCTTGCGCCGCGATGTGGTTCGTGGGTTGCGGTTCAACCGACAAGGTCGGCGAAGGTAGCGGTGGTGGCGGAGTGGGGGGCCCGGTCGTCATCAATCCCAACCCGAGCCCTTCCGGCCAGGGTGGCTCCAGCGGGTCGGGAACCTCCGGGGCGACGCCGACTGGCGACGCCAACTGCGGCAGCACCGTATCGAGCACCAGCCATGAGCCGGCTGACGTCCTCTTGGTGCTCGACCGGTCGGGGTCGATGAACTTCAGCATCGCCGAGGACTGCTATTGCAGCCGACAGGCGGCCGGAAGTGGCGGCCAGGTTTGCTCGAATACCTCCAACTGCACCACGCGCTGGCCGGCCTTGACCGCCGCGGTGGACGCCACGCTGACCTCCGCCACGTCTATTCATTGGGGACTCAAGCTGTTTACCTCGCCGGGTGGCAGCGAGTGCGCAGTGAATCGGGGCGTGGAAGTCGCCGTCGGGGCCAATTCCGCGAGCGCTATCCAGTCGCAGATTGCCGGGGTTTCACCGAGCAATGCCACGCCAACGGCGGCGGCCATCACGGCGGCTACGACCTATCTCAAGACCCTGACGGACCCGAACAACAAGGTCATCCTCCTCGCCACGGACGGCGAACCCAACTGCGCGAATGGCTCGGCCAACGCCACCGACGTGCCGGGAGCTGTCAATGCCATCACCGCGGCCAAGAGCGCGGGCTTCCTGGTGTACGTCATCGGAATCGGCCCGAGCGTTGGCAACCTGGACAGCTTCGCCTCCGCTGGCGGCACCGGGAAGTATTACCCCGCCACCTCGTCGGCCGATCTCGCTTCGGCGCTCGCGTCGATCAGCAAGGCCGTTACGACGTGCACCTTCACCTCCCCGACCGCCCCGCCCGATCCAAACAATGTCGCGGTATACCTCGACAAGAACTTGGTCCAGAAGGACAACGCCAACGGCTGGAGCTTTGGCTCTAACAACCAGACCATCGTGCTCAACGGGAGCACGTGCGCCAAGATCACCTCGGGCGCCGCCTCGAACGTGCAAATCCTGTTTGGTTGTCCGGGTGTCACCAACCCCCCGCCACCGCCCACGACGATTCCCTAGCCCACATAGTTCACGAACCGCAGCGGGTCGGCGTCGGCGCGTGTGGAGCTCGCCGGCTTTGCCGCCAACGAAGCATCGCGGAAGGGTTGGTCCTGATCCGCAGATGGGCGCCAGGCCATGCTTCTCAAGCGAATCGTGTCGGCGACCGATAAATGGACGAGAAGGCCGCAATGACCATCGCGACGCAACAAACCGCCCAATCGCGCATCATCACCGTCGGCGGCGGCAAGGGCGGAGTGGGCAAGAGCATCGTCGCACTCAATCTTGCAGCCGCGTTTGCCCAAGATGGGCTTCGTGTGGTGATCGCCGATATGGATCTCGGCGCTGCGAATCAACATATCCTCCTCGGCTTGCGCAACCCGGCGGAGGGACTTCAAGCCCTGCTCGACAAATCGGTGAATGAGGCCAAGAGCTGCCTGACCGAGACCCAAGTCCCGAACCTGCGCCTCCTGGCTGGTACGAGCGGCACGCTGGGTGCCGCCAATATCACCGGCGCTCAAAAGATCCTGCTTCTGCGCAAGCTGCGCGCGCTGGAGGCAGACATCATCGTCGTCGACGTGGGTGCGGGGGTGGGATACGACGTGCTCGATTTCTTCGATCTCGGTGTGCTCAAGCTGATTGTCACCACGCCCCAGGTCACGGCCCTTCACGACGCCTACGCATTCCTCAAGAGCGCGGCGATGCGCTTGTTGTCTCACATCGCAGAAGAGGACATCGATGCGGCCTTGCTCGAACCGGCCACGCTGAGTACGGGTGCCCAAAAGGTGGTGGACAAACTGGCCCACCTACGAGAGACGCGCCCAGAATTGGCCGACAAGGTGTTCACCGAGCTTGGGCGCTTCGGCGCGTGCATGGTTGGCAACCAGGTGTTCAAAGATGCGGACACCGGCGTTTTCGCGGCAGTGGCCCAAACCATTCACAATTACCTCGGTCTGAATGTCCCCGTGCTCGGTTGGCTGCGGGCTTCGGCCGCCGTTCATGAATCGGTAAACTCCCGACGGCCACTGGTGCTTGATAGCAAGACCAAGGAATCGGCTGCCTTCCGCAGCCTGGCCCAAAGGCTTCTGTCGGCCCTGCCTGCTGACGATCACGACCTCGGCATCGTCGAGGACGTGGCGATCGACGAGCCGTCCGCCGCCTGACTAGCCGGGCGCATTTGCGAAGAACTTGCTCGCGATCTCGTCCCATTTCGCATCGTCGATATGGACGGAGAGATCGTTCGAGAGGACGCCACCGTCCGCCATGGTCGGCGCTGCCTGGGGCGTGCCCAGTGCCTCGGTGAACCTGTCCACCTCGGAGCGGAACCAGGCCCGGATGGTTGAGCCGTTCGTGAGGCGGCTCCGCTCGGCGCTGAAATTGACCCCCTCCAGCCAAACCACCCAGCCCGCGCCGTAGGGACTGTCCTTGAGCAACGCGGGCTTTGCCGTGGCCTCGCGGTTGATGTCCGCGACAACGCCGCTGACGGGCGACTTCACCTCCAACCGCCGCTTCTCGCAGCACAGGGTGAAAAGCGACTGACCCTGTGTAACCTGTGAGCCTATGGGCAGCGGCTCAAGGGAAACGACCGCCCCAAAAGCCGCGACGGCAAGAGCATCCACCCCCACCGTAGCCGATCCCTGGGTTTCGGCCTTGGCCCAGCCATGCGCGGGATGAACGTAGAAGCTGGTCGGCGGGATGGTCAGGCCGTGGTACTGCGTCGAGTTGTCGGCCTCGGCCATGAACCAGCGTCGCAACCTGGGGCTGACCACGATGGCGACGAGCGCCCCGACGATCAAGAGGGGGATCAGCAGACGCACGCCATAGGCCAACCCAGCCAGAAGCGGAATGGCGGCGACAACCGCGATCGCCAGCCCCAAATAGAGCAGGGAATTCTTGGCCACTCTCTTTACGCTTTGGGAACGGGTCATCGCTACCTCCCGGCCGCCATTCGAGGCGCCTCGCAATGGGTCCTCGCAAACGCCGTACCACCTGCCATGAAATATTGTTCCACCTTCAGCGATATTCCGGGTGGCAGCGATTTCCGCTGGATTTGCCCGAGAATATCCACGCCGATCCACACCTGCCCGATCCGCTTAGCCGCGAGTGTCTCAGGCGGCGGGGGATTGACTCTCTTAGCCAATGCCGTCTTTCTCGGCGTTCCACCCGGACTGCCGTTGCATTTTTCCACACAGACCATAACCATTTGAATTAAAATGATTTTCCTCACTCCAATGGAGAAATCACGCGATCGGAGACCACGAGCCCTGTGGAAATCGACGACAAGGCACTTGCAGACGGGCGGCCAGACAAGCCCGGAAGGCATTGGCTCCATTCTTGCCACTAATGGTGACCACTTCCCAAGCAAGGTGAGGCATTCGATGGGTCCAAGCAGCAAGAGCTCAGCAGTCACGTCTCGTCGCGCATGCACGCGGTCGCCGCTCGGCACGGTTCCGGCCGAAAGCAAAGAGTGCATCTGGATGAGCGCGGGAGTCCTTTCCTACCGACTCTGCGATCGCGAATTCGACTGCGAGCACTGCCTGCTCGACAAGGCCCTGCATGGCGGTGATTCGGAATCGGCGACGGCCTGGACGCCTGGAGAATGGGGACCAAGTGGATACCGGCTTTTCCCCCAAGATCGCCATTTCAGCACGTCGCACACGTGGGCGCTCCCGTTGGGCTCGGCATCCGTGCGCGTGGGGGTCGACGCGCTGGTGGCTTGGCTTTTGTCCGAGGCCACGGGGATGGAGCTTCCGGCCGTGGGAACCTGGCTCGAACGTGGCGATGTCGCCGCCACCCTCTTCACCAAAGGGGGCAAGCTGACCATTCCAGCACCCATCTCGGGTGAGGTTTCCGGCCACAACGAAGCCGCTCAGGGCTGTCCCGAGCTTGTGGTGTCGGCACCCTACGGAGCCGGTTGGCTCGTGGACATGACGGTGGCGCCCAGCCGCAAGAACAAGCAGCTCGCGCAGCTTCTGTGCGGTCCCGACATGGAGAAGCTGAGCCGATCCCATTTGCACAGCTTCCACCGCCGCACCGACGATCTGCTTTCGGCACGCCCGGCCCGCGTGGGCGCGACCATGGCCGACGGTGGCAAGGCCCTGACCGACCCGCGCACCATGCTCGGCCCGGCCCGCTATCTCAAACTTGTGCAGGAGCTTCTGACCTGACCCCACCCGAAAAGCCGCTGGACGCATCCGCGGGCGATGAAACCGCCGGGCGGCAGGGCGATGCACCACCCGAGGTGCACACGCCGCCCGTCTTGACGGGCAATGTCCTCGTCGGCTTTTTCCATTCGGCGAGCGCGCGGCTGCTGGCGCCGCTGCTGCTCACCATCGTTGTCGTCTTCTCGATCTACGCCTTCCTCAGCTTTCGCGCCATCTCGCAGGAGTGGAACGAGTCGGTCTACTCGTACGCGCGCAAGTTCGGCGAGCTCGTCAAGCGCGCAACCAACCACGGCATGCTGGTGAACCGCAACGAGGACGTTCAGTACGTGGTCCAGCTGGTGGCGGGCAGCCCGGGCGTCGAAGCCCTGAACATCTACAACAAGCACGGCGTCGTCGCCTTCTCCCACGATCCCAGCAAGGTCGGACAGCAGGTCGACCTGCAAGCCGAAGCTTGCGTGGTCTGCCACGACAAGACCGCGCCGCTCAAGGCGGTCAACACCGAGAAGCGCACGCGCGTCTACCGCAACAGCGCCGGCCGTCGCGTGTTCGGCGTTATCGAGCCCATCGAGAACGAACCACGCTGCGCGCGCAGTGGCTGCCACGCGCCGGTCACCGAGCAATCCATCCTCGGCATCATGGATGTGCAGATGTCGCTCGAACCGCTCGACCTGGCACTGGCGGACGCGCGCAGGCGCTCGCTGTGGCTGACCATCGCAGTCATGCTCATGGTCAGCGCAGGCACCATCGCCTTCGTGTATCGCATCGTGCGTCGCCCGGTCATGAAGCTTGTGGAAGGCACGCAGCGGATCGCCCAAGGCGATCTCGACACGCGCATCGACGTGACCTCGCGCGACGAGCTCGGCGTGCTGGCCTCGGCCTTCAACGGCATGACCCAGGATCTGCACAAGGCGCGCGAGGAAGCCAACCAATGGTCGCAGCGGCTGGAACAGAAGGTCGTCGAGAAGACCGCCGAGCTCGGGCGCATCCAGCGCCAGGTCCTGCTCATGGAGAAGATGGCCTCTCTCGGCAAGTTGGCCGCTACCGTGGCCCATGAGCTCAACAACCCGCTCGGCGGCATCTTGAATTACGCCAAGCTGGTCGAGCGCGTGGTGCGCGACGAAACCCTCGACGAGGCGGGCAAGCGCGAAGTGCAGCGCTACCTCGGCGCCATCCAACAAGAATCGCGCCGCTCGGGCGACATCGTCCGCAACCTGCTGCTCTTCGCGCGTCCGTCGCAGGCCAGCTTCGCGCCCGTGCACCTGTCCCAGATCATCGAGCGCAGCCTGCTGCTCATTCAACACCGCATGACCATGGCGTCGATTACCTGCGAATACCGGCCGACCGAACAGGACGACCTTCTCACCTGCGACCCCGACCAGATCCAACAAGTGCTCGTAGCCCTGCTGATGAATGCCATCGAGGCCATGGAGGACGGCGGCACACTGAGCCTGGCCGTTACGCCGAGCGCGAGCACCATCGAGCTGGTGGTTGCCGACACCGGCGTGGGCATTCCGGAAGACGCCATCGGCCACATCTTCGAGCCGTTCTTTTCCACCAAGGACAAGGAAAGCGGTGTTGGATTGGGCCTGGCCGTGGTCTATGGCATTGTACAAGGGCACCACGGCACCATCGACGTGACATCGCAGCCGGGCAAGGGAGCCGCCTTCACGGTCCGCCTGCCCCGAAGCCCCAAGCCTCCCGAGAGCCCCAACAAGGAATCCGCCTAGCATGCCCCAACAACAAGCCAGCATCCTGATCGTCGACGACGAGCTCAGCGTCCGCGATTCCTTGCTGCACTGGTTTCGCAAGGACGGCTTCACCGTGGCCACCGCCGCGAGCGCCACCCTCGCCTTGCAAGCGCTCGAGCAGAGCGCCTACGACATCATCCTGCTCGACATCAAGATGCCCGGCATGGACGGCATGGAGCTGCAATCGCGCATCCATGCCCTGAACCCGAAGATCGTCGTGATCATGATGACGGCCTTTGCCTCGGTGGACACGGCCGTGCGCGCTCTCAAGCAAGGCGCCTTCGACTACGTCACCAAGCCCATCGATCCCGACGAGCTCAGCCACCTGGTGGCGCGCGCCCTCAAGGAGCGAAGGCTGGAGGACGAAAACTCGCAGCTCAAGGAAACCATCGCCGAGCTCTCGTCGGCGGACTTCGTCATCGGCGAGAGCCCGGCCATGCACAAGGTCATGGAGATGATCCGGCAAGTGGCGCAGACCAACGCCACCGTGATGATCCGAGGCGAGAGCGGCACCGGCAAGGAGCTGGTCGCCCGCACCATCCACGCCAACAGCGCGCGCAAATACTTCCCCATCGTGCCCATCAATTGCGGGGCACTGCCCGACAGCCTGCTCGAAAGCGAGCTCTTCGGACACGAAAAGGGCGCCTTCACGGGCGCCAACTTCCGGCGCAAGGGCCGCCTGGAGATGGCCGACGGCGGAACCCTGTTCCTCGACGAGATCGGCACCATCACGCCCAAGATGCAGGTCGATCTTCTGCGCGCCATCGAAACCAGCGAAATCACGCGTCTGGGCGGTTCGCGCCCGGTGCAGGTGGATTTCCGCATCATCTGCGCCACCAACGAAGACTTGGAAAAACTGGTGGCCGAGGGCCGCTTCCGCCAGGATCTCTACTACCGAATCAACGTGTTCAGCATCGCCCTGCCGGCCTTGCGCGAGCGGCGCGAGGACATCCCCGCGCTGGCCCTCCACTTCATGGGCAAGCTGGCCATGGAGATGGACAAGCGCGTATCCGACATCAGTCCCGAGGCCAACCAGAAGCTCATGGCCTACGACTGGCCCGGCAACGTGCGCGAGCTGGCCAACGCCATCGAACGCGCCATGGTGGTGAGCCGCACGGGCATCATCCGGCCCGAGGATCTGCCCTTCGCCGTGCCCGAGGCGCCGCCCGCTTCCACGCCCGCCAGCGATTCTCTGGCCGACATGGAAAAAGCCCACATCGCGGTCGTCCTCGGGAAAACCCGCTGGAACATCACCCAGGCCGCCGACCTGCTGCAGATCGATCGCGCCACGCTGTACAACAAGATCAAGCGCTACGGCCTGCAACGCACCGAGGGTGGAGAGACAGACGGAAGCGGTTCCAAACCGACGTGAGCCCACGGCCGTGTCGGTGGTTCAGCTTGTCCCCATCTGCCTGCCGAGCCAACCGCCGCTGCTCGATCACGTCAGCGCACAGATCGGCCGCGTCTTCTCGGCGACCGTAACCGTGCGTCCCCTTCGCTTCGATCCCGAGCTCTCGTTCGACAGCTCGCGCGGCCAATACAATTCGACCGATTTGCTCGCGAGTCTGCTCGCCGAATCGGTGGCAAGCGACGATCGCATCCTTGGCATAGCGGGCGTGGATTTGTTCATTCCCATCCTTACCTATGTCTTCGGCGAAGCGCAGCTGGCGGGCCGTGCGGCGGTGGTTTCGACTTACCGGCTGGACAATTCTCTATACGGCCTGCCTGCCAACCACCGGTTGCTGCTCGATCGACTGGCCAAGGAGGCCATTCACGAGCTTGGCCACACCTGCGGGCTGGTTCACTGCAACCAATCCGTGTGCGTGATGCGAAGCTCGACCTACGTCGAGGACATCGACCTCAAGTCGACCCAGTTCTGCGCCTCGTGTAAGCAGCGCGTTCGCTTGCCCACTGCAACGCCGCATCGCTAAAGCCCACGCTATGGGTTCCTGGAGAAGTAGAAGAAGCCGTCCTTGCTGATGTAGTTGGCGTTGACGAACCTCAAGAACCTCGACCCCAGCAAAGTGACGTGATCGTCCATGGCAATCAGTCTCGGCCGAATCATGCCGCTTTCCAGGGCGTCCAGGTAGGCATCCACCCGCTCTCGCGGAAGCATTTCCACGGATTCGTCATGAAGGAAGTAGTAGTAGAACGCGTGTGGACGAAATACCCCCGTCCCTTCCCAGCCGTCCATCACCAGATCCGTTGGTTTCGTACTTTCAAAGACATAGCGCAGTCTTGCGAGTTGCTGATCGTTTCGCAACGTGAGGGCTTCTCGCAGGTCGACAACTGGTAGTACCGCCAAGGGGATCGTTGCAAGAACGAGAAGCCAGGCGCGTGCACGTTCCTGGGCTCGTTCGACAAGGAAGTACAGCCCCTGGGCGGCAAACAAGCAGGCTATTGGCAACGGTATTAGGTAGTACTGTCTGTGCGCCACGGGGACGACGAGGATTCCGGCGATGAGTCCAAACAAGGTGCACAAGAGCACGAATCCCCCGTACTGCCCCTGCTCGGAGCGGAAGAAGTGGTAGAGAGATACGGAAGCTCCCAATAGCGACAGCACTAGGATAGGCCAACTGCCTTCAAGCACTTTGAGGAGCTGCTCGTGTGCGGCGTGCGTCCAACTGGAATTGAGAAGGAAGTTATTCGCAATGAACTCATGGCCGGCATGATGAAAAGCGAACACGGCCCAGGTCAATGCAGCCGGAACGCCAATACCCAGCAGAAAAACTGCGATCGAAAGGATGCGAGCGCGAAGCCCAGATTGGGTTCTGTTGGGGGAACCAGTAAACAGTGCCCAGATGCAAAGGCCTGCGAGCATGCCGGGGAGGACGAAGAGCATCTTCTGCGTGCACATGATGGCAGCCCCGAGGCTCAGCCCCGCTCCGAGGAAAAGTCGAGCACTTCTCCTTGCCCCATCCGCCCCATCCGAAATTCGGGCAAGTCCGCGAAGCAGAAACCAAAGACCGCCCAGGAAGAACGGAGAAGCGAGCACATCGGGACGTATTTCGACCGTCTTCTGCAGGAAGACGGGCTGACTCACAAGAAATAGACCTGCCAGAAGCCCTACCCTGCGATCCTCCCAGAGGCGTCCGATCAAGATGATGAGGAGAACCGACAGTATGGCCAGAACCAGTGACAGGCCTCGGCCGAAGATCAGGAAGTGTCTCGCGCTTTCAAAGGAGAGGTCCACGTCGAACCAATGGAAGAAGGGACTTAGCGCGTAGTAGTACCAGGGCGTGTGATGTTCGAAGAAGTCCTTGTAAGGGACCATTCCCTTGAATACACACCAGGCCGCATGCGAATGTTGAAATTCATCGGAATCGAAAAGCCGATGCAAAAGCACGGGTATGCGCGCAAGGAAGAAACCCGCAGTAGCGAGTACCACGAAATAGAGGGAATTCGCGTGGGCGTGGCGGGTACGCGGCTCAATCGGCCGCTTGTAGTCATCGTGCTGCATCTTGGAATGCCTGGTGGACGAAGGCTATATCACAGCTCCGACCCAGTAATCCCGCGATAGCCGCAGAGGGCCGTGGCCGTGGTCGTGGCCGGATGATGTACACTGCCATGGTGATCGAGTTTCGACCCAGCCCATCTTCCGTGCGCAGCGAATCCTCCCGTGGGGGCCGTATCCATCGACTCGTGGAATGGCTTGTGGGTCTTTCGGACGCAGGGCTGGCCCTGCTCGTGGCGCTGCTGCTCTTTGTCCTGGCCGCGTGGCCGCTCTTGCTCGTGGATCTGCCGCCGTTTCAGGACCTACCCAATCACGTCGCCACCGCACACATCATCGCCCATCCCGACCTCTATCCCCAGTACGTGTTCAACGGTTTTCTCAAATCGAATTCCCTCCTCACGCTCTGGTTCTACGTGGCAGGCAGCCACGGCCTATTCGGGGCTGCGCGGGTCTTCACCGCCATCGTCTTGGCCGCAAATGCGCTGGCCCTCCCACTCTTCGTGCTCCACTTTGCCGGCCGGCGCAGCCTGCTGGTCGCGATGCTCTTCGTCTGGCCCCTGGTGCATGGCTTCTGGATTTCCATGGGCATGTTGAACTTCGCGTTCGCATTTGCACTTTCGCTGATCCTGTTGACCGTGCTCGATCGGCAGCGGGAGCGCCCAACTCTGATGCGCGGCCTTTGCATCGCTGTTCTCTCGGGGGTGCTCTGGTACGCACACCCGTTTCCACTTGCCGTCGTGGGTGGGCTCGTCGCCGTACACGTCGCCAGTCGGTCCACCTGGCAGGCAAGAGTCAGGGCCGGCCTCGCACTGCTGTCGCCGCTGGCGCCGGCGGGGATCCTGTTTCTCGCGATTGCAGAGCAGCACTTGGTCAAGGCCGAACGCACCTCGGCCGTGTCCTCGGCCGGGTTTGCCTACCTCAATCCGTTGGAGATCGTCGGCCACTTATGGCTCGATGCCTCCGGCGCTCTCACGAGGTGGGGAAGCATGACCATCGTCCCAGCGCTTCTGTTGCCGTACTTCGCTTGGAAGCAACGTGCGGACAGAGCCACACCCGATGGGCGCGAGGTGCGCCCGTTCTTCTCGACGCTGGCCATGGCGCTACTTGCCGCCGCCTACGTCGTTTTGCCCCTGATGCTGAGCAATTGGTGGTATCTCAACTGCCGGCTGGTTCCGTTCCTGTGGGCAGGGCTTGCCTTGCGGCTTCCGACCAAACTGGCTCGGCCGGCCGCGGTAGGGCTCGTGGCTTGTGCGCTGTCCTTTTCGGCCGTCATGGGCATCGACTATGTGCGGCTGGACCACGACCGAGCTGAATTCACGGCCGGAATGGATGCCGTACCGGCGCAAGCCACGCTGCTTCCGTTGTTGTTCAAGCACAGAAAAACCAGCGATTTCACGGCCAGCCTGACCCACGCCTGGGCCTACTACACGGTGCTCAAAGACACGTCGGCGCCGCTGGTCTTCGCGGTCGAACGCTCTTACCCCATCACCTACCTGGACTTCCCTCCACGCGCGCTTATCCCGCCGGCCCTGGACCGATTCGCCGAGCTGGACGGAACCCCAGCGCAGGTGTGCAAAATCCTCGGTCTTCTCCCCGTCGACGAGGCTTGTACAACGGCCTGGCGCGAGCTGTGGACCGCCTTCTGGCGGCAAGCGGAACCCCGTTTCAGCCACTTGCTTACCTGGGCCATTCCCCCCGAAGCACGGCCCATGATCCCCGAAAGTTATCATCGCATCTTCGCAGCTGGCGAGCTTGAGATCTATGCCCGATGAAGCGATCGATGAATCGATCCTCGGGCGTCCTACGCTGTCTGGACGAGACCACCTATCCGAACAATCCGGACCCCACGGGCGATCGCCCGATGGCATGGTGCAAGGAAGCTGAAAGCCTAGCTAGTGCTCCCGGTTCTGGTCTATTGTTCGGCTTTCCTAGCCTCCTTGGACGGCGGATTCGACCCAGAATGCGCGCCACGAAGCTACCGGCAAGCGTCGCATTTTTGCCCTTGCGATTAAACGCATTGGATACGATTCTCGCGCTTGACGGAACCTCCCCAAACGAACGAAAGAGAAGAGAGATGCGCAAAGTAAGCACCCTCGTTGGTCTGACCCTGTTCGCGCTGGCCTCTTCGGCCCGCGCTGAAGAAACCGCTACCGAGGCGGATACGGCTGCCGCGCCTGCCCCGCCTGCCGGCGACGCGGCCGCTGCCCCAGCGCCCGCGTCTGCCACCACCACCGCTGCTCCGCCTGCTGAGAGCGTGGCCGTCGCGCTGACGCCTGATCCCGAAGCGTCGCAGCACAAGTTCCAGGTTGGTTTGGCGTTCTTGCCGATGGCCCTGGGTAAGTGGACCAATTCGCCCAACCCGCTCACGACCGTCACCACAGACGCCGCTTTTGCCTATGGCTTGGGTCTCTCGGTCGGCTACCAGGTCATACCTCATCTGGTCGTCGGCTTGGCACCGCAGGCGATCTTCAACGTGAAGGAAAAGGCGGCCACTCCGCCCGTCCCCGCTGTCAGGGAATACGATCTCATGGCGCGTGTGGCGGGCGAGATCCAGGTCGTGGAGGGCACGATGGTCTATGCCGAGGTGCTGCCGGGATACTCGCTCGTTACCACCGACTCGGGTCCCAAGGGATTCGTGATTGCGTTTGGTCTGGGTGCCGCCATGCAGATGACGGACCGGATCTTCGTCAACGTCGGCGGAGGCTACCAAATCGGCTATCAGAAGTGGGCGTCAGGGGCAAATACCCTCACGACGAGCACCAAGTACATCCGTGTCGCATTGGGCGGTGGCGTGAGGTTCTAGCCTGCGGCAAGAGCGATTCGACGGTTCTGTTTTCATCATTTATGTATGCAATCTGCGTATGGCCATTGATCGAGGATCTTCAACCTTGTCACCCTTGCCTTGCGAACGGCGTTCCTGAGAAAACGCTGCTGCCCCGATAGAGGAGTCTCCATGCCGAATTCGACGTCACCTAAGCTTCTCCCCCTCTTGGCCGTTGGCTTCTTGGCCGCATCAGCCTGCTCCCTCTCCCCTCCTCCGGCGTACACGGGAAGTACTGCAGGTACCGTTGGTACCTGCACAGGCTCGGGCGGGGGCGGCGGCGGCGGCGATGGGGGTGGCAGCGCGCCTTACGTAGTGGTGACCCCTATCAGCTGCAGTGCCTCGAACGCCACGCTTCGTTTGCCGTACACGGACGGCTACACGCCCAATGGAGACGACCAGAAGGCCGTGAACAACTTGATTGCAACGATGAGCCTCTACGACAAGGCCCAGCAGATGCGCGGGACCAACTATGGCGCATCCGGTGTAACCCAAATGGGCGACACCCAGCGCAGCCAGGATACGGCGACGATTCGCGGGTTCCACTACCGCGATGCCTCGCGCGGAATGAACCTTGCAGAAGACATGAGCGGCATCCGACCGAACGCCGGGTTCCAGCCGGGAAGCACTACGCCGGTCGGGTACTCGACGGTATTCCCGGTCAGCATGTCCCGTGGCGCGGCCTTCGACCTTGATCTCGAGTTCGCCATTGGCGAAGCCATCGGCGACGAGATGATGGCTGCCAACGAGACGCTCTTGCTCGCGCCGTGCATGAATATCCTTCGCCACCCCCTCTGGGGCCGCGCCCAAGAGACCTACGGCGAGGACGCGTTCCATATCGGCCGCCTATCCTCGGCCATGACCGTGGGCGTCCAGCAACACATCGCCGCCAACGCCAAGCACTTCATGGCCTATGACATCGAGGCCAACCGCGATTTCAACGACATGCTGCTCGACCAACAGACGATGCGGGAGACCTACGGCCGACACTTCCGCATGGTAGTCCAGGACGGTGGCGTGGCCTCGGTCATGGCCTCCTACAACCAGGTCAACGATCAAAAGTCCACCGTGAATCACACCACGCTCACGGATATTCTGCGCACCGACTTCGGGTTCCAGGGCTTCGTTCTGAGCGATTGGTGGGCCATGGATCCGCAAACGGATACCAGCAGACCTCCGACCTTCTACGAGGCCAATGCGATCAAGGGTGTAGCGGCCGGTTTGGACGTCGAGCTGCCCTGGTCGCTCAACTATTGTATGCTCGAAAGCATCGTCCAGACCAATGGCGGTTTGAAGCAGGCTGACATCGACGCCGCTGCCACGCGCGTCCTGATGCAGAAGTTCCGTTTCGATTCCTGGGATCTCAGCAAGGGACACCTACGGGCTCGGCTCACCGAAGACCAGCTATGCCAACAGCAGAATCGTCTACAGCGGCTGCGACGGCCACGTCGACTTGTCGAGGAAAGCCGCGGTGGAGAGCATGGTTCTGCTCAAGAACGACAAAAACACGTTGCCCATGAGCCACTCGTTCGGCAAGGTGGCGGTTTTGGGCGTCACCGTGCCGTACAAGAGCAAGAACAACGGCACAGATCTCACGAGCACCTCCGTCAATTTCGCCAACCGAGATTCGTACTGGTGATATGGGATCGAGCCGTGCATTTGCCGATCCGACCACGGTGGTTGGCCCCCTCGACGGCATCAAGAAGACGGCGCCGGCCAACGTCAGCGTTGTGACCAGCACCGCTCCCATCGACAGCGTAGACGCTGCCAAGAACATCGGAAGCGACAGCGCAGTCAACTCCGCCGATTTCGTCGTCGTCATCGCCGGCCTTACCGCCGAGGATGAGGGCGAGGACTACACCCTGGCTAGCGATCGCGCGAGCTTCGCGCTGGATGCGAAACAGACGGATGCCCGCTACATCGGCATTCAGAACACCCTCATTACCTCGGTAGCCGCGCTCGGCAAGCCCATGGTGGTCGTGCTTGAAGGCGGCAGCGTCATCGACCTGCCCTGGCTGGATCGGATCAGGTTCCGGCAGTGGTCATGGCCTGGTATCCGGGCATGGTCGGTGGCGAGGCCATGGGCATGCTGCTCTGGGGCGAGTACCAAGGGACCCAGTACAACTTCAGTGGCAAGTTGCCCTTCACGTGGGGGCAGCTGAGCCAGTATCCAGCATTCACGGGCGCCAACGGCAAGACGAACGCCGACTACTGGCTCGGCTATCGCTACTTCGATGTGAACAACAAGACGCCGGTCTTCCCGTTCGGATATGGCCTGAGCTACACGACCTTCTCGTACGGCAACCTGCAGATCGGCTGCTCGGACATGAGCCAAGGCGCTGTCCTGCCCGTCTATGCGGATGTGACCAACACCGGCAGCGTCGCCGGCGACGAGGTCGTCATGCTTTTCGTCTCCTTCCCGAACAGCAAAGCCTCCCGGCGGACCACCATCAAGGAGCTCAAGGGATTCGCCCGCGTGAGCCTTGCGCCCGGCGAGACCAAGCAGGTCTTGATTCCCGTCCGACTGAAGGATCTCGACTACTACGACCAGGACAAGCAGGCGTGGGTCGTGGAAGACGGCGACATCACCATCATGGTCGGTGGTAGCGCCACCAACCTTCCACTGACGGGCCCCGTCACCGTACGCGGCTATCAAACAGCCTCCAGCAGCTACTAGGAAGGCTCGACATGAACGTCCATCGGATCAATCCCATGACAACACGATCTTCATTCGCCAAGTCCTCGTCCGCCGTTGTTGCCTTGTCGCTGCTTCTTGCTTCGTCCACGGTGGCGCTCGCTGCCGAGCCCAAGGCGACCAGCGCCTCGCAGCCAGCCCCTGATGGTGCCGAGGCGGACTCTACCGCCCCGGCCGCTCCGACATCGGCGGACGAGCCGCAAGTAGCGCCGGATCCAGCCTCCATCACGGAAGTCGGTATTCAGCGCTTGCCACCGTCGACCTACCCCGAGCCTGTGACCCGAGGGCTACCTTACGGATCGATGTGGCTGACCTTTCACGGTCTGCAATGGCCCTACATGCCAGCAACGAAGAACGGCTCGCGCTTCGTCCTCGGCGTATCTGGCTGGGGTTGGGTGGACACCTCCTACGAGAAGTTCGCCCCGTGGGGGCCCAACCCGAAGCTGAGCACGGACCAAATCGCCTACTGGATACAACAGGCGCGTCTCGTACTGCGTGTCACGCCCACCTATTCCCTAGGCGGTGATTGGTTCGTCCAGGGCCAGGCCGAGCTTGTCGGCACCGAGGATCAGACTATCCAGCGGCAGGTGGCCGGCGGTGCCGATACAGACGATCTGTGGTTGCGCATCGGCCAGTGGAACAAGTGGGATTTCACGATCGGACGCTACGAGGGCTGGGAGGTCTTTCACCTTGGCATGGGGCTCGACCTCAACACCTTCGAGCGCGGCGGCGCCTTCGGCCCGGGTGACAACTACAACCCCCAATTCTACGGCGTTACCGACAACCAGTACCGCCCGCTAGGCGCTATGGGCAACGCGGCCTTCCACTATTATCCTTTCCGCTATCTGCGCTTCGAGCTATTGGGCTCGGGGGCAGCCAAACCGGCGGCTACCGCGTGCTCGCCACACGTCCGGTGGCTATCTTCGACCTGGGCTGGCTCAAGCTCAAGGCCGCTGCAGAGTATCAGCACCGAGACTCGCAGAACCCTGCGCTCGACAAGACCGACCAAACAAGTAAGGGCATCGGCGGCGGCATCCAGTTCGTCTTCCTGCCTCACATCGAGTTCGGGCTTAATGCCGCCCAGGGGACCATTTGGAGCATAAAGAGCGACAATGAGCTAGACACCACTGGCAGTCTCACACGGACCAGTTTCGGCGGATTCGCCAACGTCTCGAACGGGAGCTCCAAGCACCCGGTCATCTTCGGCGTGGGTTCGGTCTATACGCACTACGTGGATCAGAACAATCTCCACAACCCTCAAGTGGACGACTATTGGCAGGTCCAGAACTTCGTGGCCATCCAGTATGTGGCGCTCCAGCAGCTCTACATCAAGCTGGTGGCCGGCTACGCGCGCGGCCATTGGAATACGGACGTACCACTCTCCTACGACGACGAGATGTACAGCGTCCGCCTCCGCTTTTCGTTCTACTTCTAGCCCTTCGACTTCGGAAGAACGCCCAGCCCAAGCGGACTGGGCGTTTTCTTTTGGGGCCAAAGGCCAAACAGAACCTCCGCGGGGGCTCGTCAGCCACCGCGGGGCGGTTGGGACTGTTCATGGTACAAGTATCCAGGGAGCATCTCATGACGTCACTGAGCGCAAGCCGAGCGCGAGCCAATCTGTTGAAGTTGATGGAACAGACGGCTGAGTCACACGAACCCATCCAGATCAATGGCCGCCATCACAGCGCCGTGCTTGTCGGTGAAGAGGACTGGCGCGCTATGCAGGAGACCTTGTACCTATTGTCGATTCCCGGCATGCGCGAATCCATCCGGGAAGGTCTCACGACGCCACTCTCGAAGACCAGCAAGACGCTCAGATGGTGAGCTGGTCACAGGTTTTCGCGAAGCAGGCCCAGAAGGATGCCAAGAAGCTAGCCGCTGCCGGTTTGCGACCAAAGGTAGAGAACTTGCTGGCCTTGCTGGCCGAAGATCCCTTTCGGAGTCCGCCGCCTTTTGAAAAACTCGTTGGCGATCTGGATGGAGCCTGTTCTCGTCGCAGCAACATCCAGCACCGGATCGTCTATCAGGTCCTCAAGCGCGAGCGAGTGGTGAAGGTTCTCCGGCTTTGGACCCACTACGAATAGAGAGCACAACTCTTGTGCTTCCCAGCTCTTCCCAGAATCAGGCCGAGAGACTCCTGCCGGGAAGCAGACAATCGCATCAGAAAGCGACTGTGGCCCCTCCGTACGCGAAGCCCCGAGTGGGATCGAAGCCGAGATCGAGGCGCAGCGGCTCTTGGTGTAGGCGATTGTGCTTGTTCACCAGGTCTAGAAGGTCTGCGCGTCCGGGATAGATTGCCCAGGCACCGACGGCGCCTGCGACGAGCGAGCCTAGGCCGATGAACGTGAACGTCGCGATCCTTCGTATGTTGTCCTGGTTGCATGCGCCCCACGCCGCACTCTTGGCCGCGAAATCCGGATCGGTGACGGCTGGCTCCGGGCAGCCCTTCTGGCCGGCGAAGGCGTAGAGCCCCGACGCCACGCCCCCGACCAGCCCCGCTACCAAGACCATCCGTGCGGTCTCGGCCCTCGATTCAAGGCGATCGAGGTCGGGCGCAAGCTGCGCGTAGAGGCGCGCATCACTTACCTTCGTCGTTTCGAGGTACGCCCGGAGGCCCGCCAAGCTGGCGTCGAACTGCTGATCCCCGATGCTGAGGTGGCTGGGCAGCACCGTCACGGAGGTCGTGGTCGCCCGCGCGCTGACCGAGATCGCGGCGATGGCGACCGACAAGCACGTGCTGAACAGCATTCGACGCTTTTTCATGGTGTCCTCCCAGGTGGTTTCGTCTCGGCCTGGGAATAAGCAACCGTCGGGCCAAACGCGGCGGCATGACCTGCTCCGGAAAAATGGGCTGCGGATCCGGGGCGAAATGCCCGGAGGGGCGAAACGCCCCCCATCAAGGGCTCATGGTCTTTTCCGCACACCAGGCAGGAAGATGTCAGGAGCGACAAACAGAAACCCCGCGGTAGCTCAACGGCCACCGCGGGGCGATTGGGACAATCTAGCGATCGCGTGCAGAGCCTGCCGGCTTTGCCGGCAGCGAAGCGTCGCGGGAAGGTTTGGAAACCCTCCCAGGGTTTCCATTACAATTAGACGTACCGGTTCACCTGGTTCTCGAGCATTTCCTGCTGGCCCGAGCGCGGCTTGGGATCGATGTTCTGCTTGAGCACGCGGTCGGAGATCTGAGCGAGGTCGAGCTTGCGATCCATGATCTCCTTGCCGAGACCAGCGTTCCAGCCCTTGTAGCGGGCGTCGATGGCGCCCTGGACCTTGCCGTCCTCGATCATCTTGTCCGCGATCAGAAGGGCGCGGGCGAGGACATCCATGCCGCCGATGTGGGCGTGGAAGAGGTCGGCCAGGTCGATGCTCTGACGGCGCACCTTGGCGTCGAAGTTGAATCCGCCGGTCTTGAAGCCGCCGGCCGCCACGATGTGGCGAAGGACCAGGGCCATCTCGCCCGCGTCGTTCGGGAACTGGTCGGTGTCCCAGCCGAGGAGCAGGTCGCCGCGGTTCATGTCGATGCTGCCGAACAGCCCGTTGGCCACGGCGTACGCGACTTCGTGCTCGAAGGTGTGGCCGGCCAGGGTGGCGTGGTTGTTCTCGATGTTGAGCTTGAAGTCATCTTTGCTGAGCCCGTAGTTCTGGAAGAACGCGTACACGGCGGCGGAATCGTAGTCGTACTGGTGCTTGGACGGCTCGCGCGGCTTGGGCTCGATGAGCAGGGGTCCCTTGAAGCCGATCTTGTGCTTGTACTCGCACACCAAGTTCATGAAGCGGCCCATCTGGTCGAGCTCGCGCTTCATGTCGGTGTTGATGCAGGGTCTCGTAGCCCTCGCGGCCGCCCCACAGGACGTAGTTCTCGCCGCCCAGCTTCTGGGTAACGTCGAGGGCCTTCTTCACCTGCGCGGCGGCGTAGGCGAACACCTCGGGATCGGGGTTGGTGGACGCGCCGGACATGAAGCGCGGATTGGAGAACATATTGGCCGTGCCCCACAGGAGCTTCACGCCCGTGCGCTGCTGGTGGGCGGCGAGCACGTCGACCATGCGGTCGAGCAGGTCGTTGCTCTCGGCCAGCGACTTGCCCTCGGCCACCACGTCCCGGTCGTGGAAGCAGTAGTAGGGATTGCCCAGCTTCTGGAAAAACTCGAAAGCCGCGGCGGCCTTCTGTTTGGCCAGCTCCAGCTTGTCGCCGTCGCCGTGCCACGGACGACCGAACGTTCCATCGCCGAACGGATCGCCGCCGGTGCCGCAGAAGGTGTGCCAGTAGCAGACAGCGACGCGCAACTGCTCGTCCATGCGCTTGCCGCGCACGACGCGATTCTTGTCGTAGAAACGGAAACCAAGCGGATTCTGGGAATCCGGGCCTTGGTATTGGATGGGTTCAATTCCGGAAAAAATGGGCTGTGACATGGGATCCCTTTCTAGATCTAGATGGACGCTTCGGACAAAACTTCCTGAATGTGCTTCTCGAATGTGGCTCCAAGCTGCTGGTAGATGGGGCGCGCGTTCGGGTTGGGCTCGACGGCTAGGTCGCGGTCGGGCGGGGAGAATTGCGCGTACAGATTCTGCCACGCGCTGCCGTCCACGCCCTGCGCGGCACGCAAGGCGCCGCCCAGAGCGGACGAGTTGGAGACGGATAGCGGCATGATGGTGGCCTGGAACACGTCGGCAAGCACGCGCAGAAGGCCGCGATTCTTGCGACGCGCCACCGGTCACCAGCACCGTGGTCATGGCCTCGCCAATCCAGTCGCGAGTGCAGGCGCATGCTCAGCGCCTGAGCCTCCACCACGGCGCGCGCCGCTGCCGCACTGTCCTTGCCCGCAACGAACGCCTCGCTGCCGAACCAGCGTGGCGAGGCCTTGAGCACGCGTGGCGTGATCTCGGGAACGAAGTAGGGCAACAGCATGTTGCCGTCATTGCCCGGCTTGGTCTTGTCGACGATGGCAGACGCGAACGCGTCCCAAGACAGGCCGAAGCGACGAGTGATCTCCTCGCGCGCCAGCGAGCCGTTGGAGAAGCAGGCCAGGGACATGAAGCCGCCTGCCGGGTTGCCGAACACGTTGCCGTAGCCGCGCGGATCGGTGCGCTTGCTGGCCATGGCCGTGAACACGGTGTCGCTTGTACCCAGGCTGATGACGGCGGTGCCGGGCTTGCTGGCGCCCATGCCGATGAGGCTGCTGGGGTTGTCGCCGGTGAAGGCGATGACCTTGGTGCCGGGGGCGAAGCCGTACTTCTTCACGAAGTAGCCCGCGATCTCGCCGACCACGGTCGTGCTGGCCACGGGCGGCTTGAGCTTTTGCCGCAGGCTCGGCGCGGTGGCGTCGAGAAGGGCATCGCTCCAGTCCGCCTTGGCGAGGTCGAGAAGGTTCATGCCCGCGCCATCGCCCAGATCGATGCTGACGCTCTTACCGACCAGCAACGATGGAATGAAGGAGCTCACCAGGTGGATCTCCGCCGTGCGCTGCCACTCGGCCGGACAGGTCTTGTAGAAGCGACGGATCTGCGGACCGGTGAAGCGCAGGGTGGCGCGCGAGCCCGTGATGGTGGCTACGCGCTCGTCGCCGCCCACGGCGCGTGCGATCTCGGCGCATTCGGCGCTGGTCGAGCTGTCCATCCAGATGGGCGAGGTCGCACGCGAGAGCAGCGGCCGAACTTGCTCGCAAAGCGGTGCTGCCGCCGACCAGTCGCCGACTTGGTCCAGCGACTTCGACAAATACACCGAGCCGTGCTGCTGCCCCGCCCCACTGATGCCGCGAACACGGCTCAAATCCACCCCGGCGCTGCGCAGGTCTTGCAGGACCAATTCCAGCGCCTCGACCCACATCAGCGGATCCGAATGCTTGATGGCCGCGTCGTCATTGGGAAGGAAACCCTTGGGCGACTTGTATTGCGGCAGGCGTTCGCCGAAGTTCACGCTTCGGTCGGCCACCACCTTGCCCGTGTCTGTGTCGATGAGCAGCGCGGACAGACTCTGCGTGCTCGAATCCAGTCCTAGGAATTGTGGCATTGCGATCAGCCCTTCATTTCCTCGAGCTCTTTGCCCTTGGTCTCGTGGATGAACTTCAGGACGAAGACGATCGAGATGATAGCGCAGAAGGTGTAGATGCCGTAGGAACCGCCCAGACCGATGTTCGTAAGCAAGAGTGGAAAGGTCATGGTGATGGCGAAGTTGGACAGCCATTGCGAAAGGCCGCTGACGGCCAATCCAGAACCACGGATCTGGTTGGGGAACATCTCGCCGAGCATGACCCACATGACCGGGCCCCACGAGACGTTGAAGAGCATGGCATACAAGATCATGGCGATGAGCGCGATGGGGCCGGTGGTGGCAGAGAGCGCGAGAGACCCATGGACCGTGTCCGCAGTGCCAAAAACCACGGCCAGTATGCCCAGGGTCACGGACATTCCGATGGACCCGATCATGAGAAGTGGCTTCCGACCGACCCGATCGATCAGGGCGGTGGCAATGAAGCAGGCCACGATGCTGGCTGCGTTGGTGATGACGGTGGTGAGCAGTGCCCGGCCCTCATGGAAACCCGCCGCGCCCCATACCACGGCGCTGTAGTAGAAGACGACGTTGATTCCGACGAGCTGCTGGAAGCTGGCCAGCCCAATGCCCACCCACACGATGGGGCGGAAGATTCGCTTGTTGTCGAGAATATCGGTGAGCTTGGGGCGGTGGTGATCCGTGACCAAGGAGGCATCGATCTCGTCGAGCTTGGCCTGCGCGTCGGCTCCCATCAATCGGGTCAAAACCTTGAGCGCCTTTTCCTTCTTGCCGCTCGCGGCCAGGAACCTGGGGCTCTCCGGAATGAAGAGCAACGAGAAGAAGAAGGCCACCGACGGTACGGTCATCACCCAGAACATCCAGCGCCACGCCTGGAATCCCAGAGCCAGAACCGCGGTGGAATCGCCGGCCACGTGCGCCAAGAGGTAGTTGCTGAGCGAAGAGGCAAACAGCCCCGTGATGATCGCGATCTGTTGAATGGACGAAAGCGTTCCGCGGTACTTCGCAGGGGTCACCTCGCTGATGTAGGCTGGCGCCAGCACGCTGGCGGCGCCGACGGCCAAGCCACCCAGCACGCGGAAGAGAATGAACTCGGCGGAAGTCCCGGCAAAGCCTGATCCCAGGGCGCTCACGCCGAAGCAAAGGGATGAGATGATAAGAATCGTCTTGCGGCCGAGCTTGTCGGCCAGCCAGCCGGCCATGAAGGCGCCCGCGGCGCAGCCGAGCAGCAAGCTCGCGACATTGAACCCCGTGCCCACGGAGTCCGAATGGAACGCCGACTGGAGCCCCTTGACGGTGCCGTTGATCACGCCACTGTCGTAGCCAAAGAGGAATCCCCCGATGGTTGCCACCAACGTGATGAGAATTACAAACGCAAAATTCGTCGAACCTTTTTCGGACATCGTGATCTTTCCTCTCTTGGGAAGCCCTGGCGTCTTGCCGCGCAGAGGCATCACGAGACAGTCCACCCAGGATGCGGGGCAGTCTAGTCATGCCGGCGACCGTCGCACAAGAAGGTTTCTTGGGGGAGGGCCGCTGCCCTCACCTCGTCCGCGAAATGAATTCGCGGACTTCACCCCACCTGCGGCCGAGCCTTTGGCTCGGCTCCACTCTAGAGGAGGTTGCTCGCCAGCTCGGCCAACTGCGATCGTTCGCCCTTGGTCAGATTGACGTGGGCGTAGATGCTCTGCCCCTGCATTTTGTCGATGAGATAGCTAAGCCCGTTCGAGTGGCTGTTCAGGTAGGGGTGGTCGATTTGGAAGATATCGCCGGTGAAGACAAGCTTGGTGCCGTCACCCGCGCGGGTGATGATGGTCTTGACCTCATGCGGTGTAAGATTCTGCGCCTCGTCCACGATGAAGTAGATGTTGACCAGGCTGCGGCCGCGAATGTAGGCCAGCGGCGCGATGACCAGCTTCTCGTCGTCGAGCATCTCGCGGATGCGCTTGTGGCGCGCGTCGGTCACTCCCCACTGGTTCTGGATGACACCCAGGTTGTCGTAGAGCGGCTGCATATAAGGATCGAGCTTGGACTGAATGTCGCCGGGCAGATACCCGATGTCCTTGTTCGACAAGGGCACCACGGGGCGGGCCATGAAGATTTGGCGATATTCCTTCTTGTGCTCTAGCGCCGCGGCCAGTGCCAAAAGCGTCTTGCCCGTGCCCGCCTTGCCCGAGATGCTGACCAGCTTGACCTCGGGGTTGGTAAGCGCGTTCAAGGCAAAGGCCTGCTCGGCGTTGCGTGAGGTGATGCCGTAGGCGGTCAGCTTGTCCACCCGGCGCACCACCGCGCGGTCGCTGTCGTAGGTGGCCAGGGCGGACTTCTTGCCGTTGCGGATGATGAGGTATTCGTTGGGCAGAAGCGGCTGCTCGAAGCTGAGCTCGCTCGGGTTGATGGTGAACGGCTGGGTGTACATGCGATCGACGAGTGGCCCGTCGACGTGCTCTTTCAGGCGAATCCCCGTGTACATCGAGGCGATGTCTTTGACGTGATCGTTGCGGTAGTCCTGCGCCATAAGCCCCAGCGCTTTGGCCTTCATGCGCAGGTTGACGTCCTTGCTGACCAGGATGATCTCCCGACGGGGAAACTGGCGCGAGAGCCGGTAGGCGACGTTGAGGATCTCGTGATCCGGGGTGCGCGTCTCGAAGGCCGCGCGCAGGTCTTCGTGATATTCACCACCGACCTTGACGATGAGGTTGCCCAGCCCCTTGCCGATCTGCACTCCCTTGCTGAACAGCGGCTGCTGCGCCAGCCCATCGACGGCGCGCACGAACTCGCGCGCGTGAAAATTGACCGACTCGTTGCCCTTCTTGAACCCGTCCAGCTCCTCTAGCACCGTGATGGGAATCACGATGTCGTGCTCCTCGAACTGATACATGCATTTGCTGTCGTGAAGGATGACGTTGGTGTCGAGCACGAACATCTTCTGCTTCCGGGCAACTGCCATCGCGAGGGGCTCCTTTCGCTGTCTCTAGGATGATGAAGAAGGCTAGTTCGATTCGCAAGTTGTTCGACGGAACAACTTGGTGACCTATTCGATTCGCAGGTCCGTCTGCGCTTTGCTTGAAGGAAAATGGTCGAGGCGTATGATGCGATCGGAGGTCCCTTATGCCCTACAAGATTCTGAGCTCGTCCTTCGTCACAGCCGCGGTTCTCTTGTCCCTTGGGTCTGCCACTTCGATGGCGCAAGAGGCGCCACCGCCCGGCTACTATGCCCCGCAGCCTCAGCCCTATCCGCCTCAGCCCTATCCGCCTCAGGCCTATCCACCGCAGGCCTACGCGGCGCCGCCGCCCGCGCCCGGCTACCACGAGCACGACGGCCTGTACGTACGGCTCCTCGCCGGCCCAGGCTACCTGCACAACTCAGCCAGCTACAACGGTGTTACCGAAACCGAGACCGGGGTTGGATTCACCATGGGCGTGGCCGTTGGGGGCGTCGTGGCCCCCAACCTTGTCCTGTACGGCGAGTTCTCGGCGACAATGGTCTCCGATCCACACTTCGATAACGGAACGACGAGCGGCAACGCGAGTGGCATCACTGAAACCCTCGCTAGTCTAGGTCCTGGCATCGCCTACTACCTCGATGGGAACATGTACCTCTCTGGGACCCTGCTCTTGTCCAAGATCTCCTACAGCGACAGCAACAGCAGCAACTCTGTGGACGGTACCAACTTTGGCTTCGGCCTCGGCCTGACCTTTGGCAAGGAATGGTGGGTGAGCCCCGACTGGGGATTGGGGGTGTCGGGCCAGTTGTCATTGTCATCGATGAAAGACGCCAACGTGGATACCCGTTGGACGGGAATTTCCGCGGCCGTACTCCTCTCGGCCACCTGCAACTAACCGGGAACGGACCACCGATCGAGGGAGCCCATCGACTTGTTGAAGAAAAACATGGAGAAGACGAGGCCCCTCGGTGCGGTGTTGCTCGTTGCCCTCATCGGCATGAGTATCGGATGCGGAGACAGCGGTGGTGGCAAGACCGGCGCGGGAGGCGCACCCTCCACTGGGGGCGCCTCCACCAACGGCGGCACGACGGCTGGAGGAGGCGTGATTGGCTCAGGGGGGGCCACCACCGGAGTCGATGCCGCTCTCGGTGGCACGACTGGGGCTGGCGGAGCCCTGGCCTCCGGCGGGTCGCAAGCGCCGGCATCCGGGGGAACGACCGGCGCGAACGGTGGCGCGACGGGCTCTTCCGGAGACACCGGCGGCAGAGTCGATGCCAGCACGGACGGCAGCGTCGACGGCGGCTCGGCAACGGGCGCCTGGTCCATGGGCTACTACGCGAGCTGGGCGCCCGACCAATATCCAATCTCAGAGATCGAATGGTCGGGGCTGACCCACATCGCAATGGCGTTCTACCTGCCGAGCCAGGACGGTTCGATGACTTTGGCCGGTGGCAATGCCAAGCTGGCCACCGATCTCATCGCGGCGGCCCACGCGAGCGGCGTGAAGGCCATCGCCTCCATCGGCGGCTCCGATTCGCAGACGAGCTTCAAGCAGGCGACTGCCAGCGCAACCGTCGCCACGTTCGCCGCCAACCTGATTGCGCTGCTGACGACCACCGGGTACGACGGCATCGACATCGATTGGGAGCCCATGGACAAAGTGGACGAGCCCGCGGTCGTCGACATCGCCACTCGTATCCGCAGGGCCAAGCCAAGCGCGCTTTTGACCATTCCCATCGGCGAGATCAACGTCAACCTGGGCGCCGATTTGTCCGGATTCGCCGCCATCGCCGCTGCCTACGACCAGCTCAACATCATGTCCTACGGCCAGGCCGGCGCGTGGCAGGGTTGGAAGAGCTGGCATTCGAGCGCGCTCTACCAGACCGATTCTGCAACGCCCACGTCGATCGACTCGACGGTGAAACTGTACCTCGCGGCATCCGTTCCCGCAGCCAAGCTCGGCATAGGAATCGGCTTCTACGGATTGTGCTACTCGTCGCCCGTGGCCGGACCCGACCAGGCCTTGAACGGTTCCACCCTGGTGGCCAGCGACGGGACGATCTCCTACGCCAACATCATGACCGAGTACTACAGCGCCAGCGCCCGCCAGTGGGATCCCCTGGCCCGCGTGCCGTACCTGTCTTTCACCACGGCGCACGCGCCTGACGGCTGCACGTACATTTCCTACGACGACGAGCAGTCCATCGCCGAAAAAGGCGCCTACGTCAAAGCCAAAGGCTTGGGTGGCGTCATCCAGTGGGAGCTGAACGAAGGCTATCTCTCATCGGCCACGGCGGGACAGCGCAATCCCCTGCTCAAGGCCGTCCACGACAGCGTCCTGCATTGAGGAGCGCCGCCCGCGAATGATCGCGGCAAGGTTTGGGGGTAACATCCTGGACATGCGAATGGCCAAGGCGATGCTGATGTTCGGATTGGGATTGGCTTCCGGTGGCGCGGGCGCGTGCTCGAAATCAAGCAGCTCCGACACGGACGCCGGTGGCCAGGGCGGCGCGCCGGGAACGGGAGGCGAATGGGCCGCCGGTGGCATCGGCGCGGCCGGCGCGGCCTTGGGCGGCGTGATCGGCAGCGGCGGTCGGGTTGGATCGGGTGGTGCCGGACAAGGCGGCGCAGGCGGTGGCATGTTGCCGGAGGCGGGCGGTGCGCAGAGCTGCGACGGCGGTGCCTGCAACATCGTTCCTTCAGGTCTTCTCGACCCGACTCGCACCACCACATGGAATCCAGGCATTCTGACCGACAATCAACTTCACCTCCCCCTCGGTGTCGATGGCTTGCCCGTACGAACCACGGTGTGCTCCAGTCCCAAGCCAGGCGACGATCTCAACGCCGCCATCAAGGCCTGCCCCGAGGGACAGGTCATCAAGCTGGCCGCCGGGACGTACACGATCTCGACGGTGGTGACACTCAACAAGGGCGTGGTCCTGCGCGGCGCCGGCTCGCAAGGCGCGGCCAAGGGCGGCACCACCATCGTCAAGTCCGGCGGCCAAACCGCGCTGGCTATCGGTTCGGCCTACGACCAGGCTTGCTACAGCAGCGACTACGGCACGGCCTACGCGCTCACCGCCGACGCGGCCAAGGAAGCTGCGACCGTCACCGTGGGGGCGAACGCCGGCAAGTTCGCCGCTGGCGATCTGGTGCTCGTCGATCAGGTGGACGATTCCACCGTGCAGGAAGGCGACTGCACCTTCTTCAAGCGCGTGGACAAACGCTCGGTCAGCGAGCGCGGCGAGGTGGCCAGCGTGGACAGCGCCAGTGGCACCCTCACCTTGAGCTCGCCCTTGCACTGGACCTTCAAGTCCGCGTCTCCGTATCTCGCGCAAATCGCGAAGACCAGCGACCCGGTCGTGCGCTGGGCCGGTATCGAAAGCCTGGCCATCCAGGGCGGCACCAATCCCGGCTACGACGGACAGATGGCGGGCGGCATCGACGTGTCGAACGCAGCCAACTGCTGGATCAAGGACGTGCAGACCGACGGCACCATCGGCGGCATGCACGTGTCGTTGACCGGCACCTTCCGCACCGTCGTGCGCGATTCGAATTTTCACCACTCGGCCAGCTACGGCTTTGGCCAGGATTGTTACGGCATCGTCTTGCGCTGTGGAGCCGCCGACAATCTCATCGAGAACAACATCGTCCGCTACATGAACAAGCCGATTCTGTTCAACGTCTCGGGCGGCGGCAACGTCATCGGCTACAACTACGCCGACAATTCCTGGGCCACCCCCGCGGCCTGGCAAGAGGTCAACATCGACACCCACTGCTCGTTCCCGCACATGGAGCTGATGGAGGGCAACTATGCGCCTCACGTGGGCGCGACCATCACCCACGGCAATGCCGGCTACCTGACCTTCTTCCGCAACTATTCGTCGAGCCAGTTCGCGCCACCCGCGGTGGCCAACGCCACCGACAAGCAGACGGGCAACATCACCGCCATCCAATTCGACACCGGCGACATCGACATGACCGTGATCGGCAACGTGCTCGGTAGCTCGGCGGCGACCGATCTCGGCACCGCGCCGGTGAGCAAGAACTACCTTGCCGACGGGTCCAGCGCTGGCGCCATCTTCGACTTCGGCGCCAATGGCAAATCCGACGTTTCCTACACAAGTCTGTGGCTGCAAGGCAACTACGACACGGTCAACAAGAGCGTGGTGTGGAGCGCTTCCATCGCCACGCGCACCCTACCCGCTTCTCTTTACTTGGCGGCCCAACCGGCGTGGTGGCCCGCGGGAAGCGCATGGCCATGGGCCGGCCCCGACCTCGCCCCCATGGTCGGCACCTTGCCAGCCAAGGCGCGCTCCGATCAGCTCGGCCCGTAGCCGATTGTTGTGATGGAAACCCTGAGAGGGTTTCCAAACCTTCCCGCGCTCGGCTTTGCCCAATGATTCGCTTTTCGGCCTAGCTGCCTTTTAATTCGGGCGAATTCGGACGGCTGCCCAATAATTCGCGTCGCGGCATGAAACCGTCGCGTCCATCCGCCTAAAGTTGGATCGGTCCGCTGGCGCAGATGATGCAAACGATGCGCCCATGTTCATCGCGCTTCCAGCCGTCAGGCAGCGTCTTGATGGCGCCAAGGAAACCATCGGCCGTCGGAACGACAGAGACGGAACGCTCTTCCTCCTTGAAGTCCCTACCCATGGATCTGCACTGAAAACCTGTTTCGCACACGAACCTGAGCTTTATAAATATGGGCATTGTGGACCGTCCTTTCCTCACGCGGAGCTTCGCCCCAATCCGCTCGGCAAACAAGGACTAGGCCGTCTCGGTTTTCCGTTTGCCGTTGATCTCGTCTGCCAATAATTCGCGTTGAGTCAGAAATGGCAGGACACTGGGGTGCGTGTCTGCCGAGAAACGCGGAGAGGCCAAGGGACCGAGGAAGCGAGAGGCCGCGTCTTCGCCTAGCCGGGGAAAACGTGCTCTGCCGCCGTCCCGCGCTGCCTCCGCCGCCTTCAATGAGGCCGTGGATCTCATCATCACCACGGTCGAATGCCTGCGGCTAGAGAACGCATACTCGGCCGTGAAGAATCAAGTCTCCTGTGGACCGGATGACTACATGAGCGCAATCGATCGAGCCATGGCCAAATTGCCAAGTGGTGTGCAATTCGCCGAAAGGTATTCACTAGCGGACCTAGAGGCCAAGCTATTGGAAGCGTCCTCAAGGCTTGATGGCCACGTGCGTGCCCATGAAAAAGGATACGGTGACCGTCTTCGGCGAGATTATCTACGCCAGCGCATAGGAGATGAATTCGCGCAAGCGGTTGGCAAGACGAGGAGCATCACTACTCGTACCACCGGCGGAGTCACCACTGTCTTGTCGCGGACGCTGTGGACCGCGACCGCCTTACGCAGGCATTTGGCAGGAACCTACCAACTCGCCAACGAAAGCAGCGTCAGGCGGCTCTTGAGTAAGGCAAAGAAGCGCACCTAGACCACGTACAAAACGCCTGCAATTGTACGTTAAGGCGTCGGCGGTTTGCGTGCCAATCTTGGCACCAAGATGGAAAACACACCGCAAGCCCAGCCGAAGCGTCTGCCCGCCCACATCCAACGCGCCGTTGCCGTCGCGTCGCTGACGGACCCTAAAACCGTCGCCCGAGTCGTGGCCGGTCATCCCACAAGGGCCGCAACTAGGGAGCGCATCGTGCGCGTTCTGCAAAATTTGTATCCGACCGACAACAACCTTCTAGGTACGGGAGGCGCGACCATGAAGACCTAGAAAATGAAAAAGCCAGCCAACGTGCTGGGGGCGACGTTGCTGGCTTCTGGTAACCGTCCCTCAACCGGCTAAGCGGTGAAGCCGCCAGCGATGGACCTATCAACCTTGAGTAAGTCGATAGGGTGTTGATCTTACCCTGACGTGAAAACTCGAAGGACTGTAAAGGGAGGGAATGTCTGCGAAACGAAAGAGGTTTCAGCCTCACCATGCACCTGAACGTTGTCGCCAGGAACGAAATACCCACTCAAGGACAGAAGGCCCCCATGTCGGTCGCCAAACTGCGAGCGATCTTGGAAGATGCGGGGATGCGAAAGAAGGGGCCCGAGGAGACCTTCGAGACATTTGAGAAGCGTCTCCACCAGCAGCTACAGGAAGTCGAGCGCGATTTGTTGGCGGAAGAGTTGGAGCGCGCCGACGTGGACGCGGATGCGATCGAGGTCGAGGGGACTGGATACCGGCGAGTCTTGCGCGCGGCACAAACGTACATGACTACCGCCGGACCAGTAACTGTCGAGCGAGCGCTCTTCAAGGATCGAAGCAACGACCACGAACACTGCATCGTGCCGCTGGACTTGAAGGTGGGGATGGTCGATGGCTTCTGGACGCCGATGGCGGCGCAGCAGGCGACATGGGTGGTATCGCAAATGACCCCACAAACGGGCGAGGAGCTTTTCAAGAGAGTGGGCAACATGACGCCCTCGAAAAGCAGCTTGGACCGGCTGCCGAAGCGATTGGCCGAGCGGTGGAATGACGACCGGAAAGAGTACGAGAAGGTTTTGCGCGAAGGGATGACCATCCCCGAGGAGGCGGTCACGGTGATGGCGAGTCTCGACGGAGTGCTGGCGCCCATGAAGGATGGATGCGCGGCGGAAAAGCGCGCGGAGACCGCCGCACGTGGGCATATCGCGAAGGGCCCCGCCGGCTATCGCGAGGTCGGATGCGCGACGCTTGGGTTTTGCGACCGAAATGGAAAACTCCTCGCGGCGGTGCGCATGGCAAGAATGCCCGAGCCACACAAGGCGTCGCTCAAGGAAGCCTTGAAGGCGGAATTGGACATGGCGTTGTCGCTACGGCCCGACCTGCAACTGGTGAAGGCCGCCGATGGGGCAAACGACAATTGGACGTACTTGCACAAGGAATTGCCGAAGGGGTTTGAGGTGGTGGATTTCTTCCACGCAGCGGAACACCTGAACACGGCCTTGGCCTCTGCCTACGGCGACGGCACGGTCGAAACGCAACGGCGTTTCAACGACCTTCGGCACGTGCTTCTAGAAGAGGAAGGCGGGGTGAAGAAGGTGATTCGGTCGTTGATCTACCTTCGAGAAAAGCACCCACACAGCAAACACGTCCCAACCGAATTGGCGTATTTCAGGAAATACCAGAAGCGCATGTGCTACGCGGAAATGAAGGCACAAGGTTTGCCCATCGGGACCGGTGTCATGGAAGCCGCGTGCAAGACCTTGGTAACGCAGAGGATGAAGCAAAGTGGAATGCGCTGGGGCAAGCAAGGTGGACAAGCCATCTTGAATCTGCGGGGCTGGGCGCAAAGCGAACGATTCGACCAAGCCTGGGCTCTGCTGGCCGCCACCTACCGAGTCGCGATTACCGTCCTCAATGACGTCGTTTCAATTCGCTCGGCCCGCCTTTGAAACCCACGAATTCTTACGCCAGTATGAGAGCTACACCGAGTCGATAGTGCCACCGCCAGGGCTCGACCGCAAGGCCTAGGAACGGCCAACGGCCAGAAAGGCGGTGCCGCATGGCACACGTCTATCGAAAGGACCCGACCCCGCAGGAAGTAGCCCTGCGCGAGTGGCGGGTCATGCACTACCGATAAGTGAACGGGCTATTTGCCCTGCGCCTCTGGGAGCAATCCTGTAGCGCGCAGGGCGCTACTTCACCTTCGCCTTGTGATGTAGCGCCTTGGAGTGCTCGCTCTTTCTGGGCTTGTTCCAGTAGGGACTCTTGCACTTCGGACAAATGACGGGTTCCTGCCCCTTGTCCCTGGGGATCCATTCGTGAGCACACCGCTCGCAGCGGTAGCCCTCTACCGTAAGCGTGACCTTAGCCATGCCTGACAGGATGACACCTATACATATGTGTGTCAAGAGATATACTTTTATAAAGATATCCCTTGCATACTTACCTAACTAGGTATAGTGTTATGGGTATGGACACGACGAACGAAACAGACCTTCGGCAAGAGCGCGGACGCATCCTTTCCAACGACCGCCGGATCAAGCACATCGCTGGCGTGACCTGGCTTGTCCCCTCGCAGACGCAGAACGCTGGCGGCTACGTCGTGAACACCGCCGCGAAAACCTGCACCTGCCCCGACTACGAGCTTCGCCGCTGCCGCTGCAAGCACCAGTGGGCAGTGTCCTTCGTCCAAACCGTCGAAACCGACGCCGCTGGCAACACCACCGTGACAGAGACTTTGAGCTACAGCCGCACTACCCATGGCCAGGACTGGACCGCCTACAACGCGGCCCAGTCCGGCGAGAAGGACACGGTCCAGGCGCTTCTGCGTGGGCTGTGCGAAGGCGTGAAGACGCCCGAGCACGCTGGCCGCGGTCCCAAGCCGATCCCGCTGTCTGATGTGGTCTTCGCCATGGTGATGAAGACCTACGGCCTGATGTCCGCCCGCCGTGCGACCTGCGACATCGAGGCATCGGCTGAGGCCGGCAACATGACCCGCGCCCCGCACTACAACTCGACGCTGAGCTACTTCACCAAGCCCGAGATGACCGCCATCCTGACCACCCTCATCGAGCGGAGCGCTGCGCCCCTAGCCGCCATCGAATCGAGCTTCGCGGTCGATTCCACGGGCTTCGGGACCTGCGTTTATCACCGTTGGTATGACGAGAAGTACGGCAAGCCGATGAAGAAGGCGACTTGGCTCAAGGCCCACGCGATGGTCGGGACCTCGACCGGAGTCATCACGTCCGTGAAGGTCACGGCGAGCGACGGCGCGGACTGTCCGCAGCTTCCCGAGCTGGTCGAAGCCACCAAGCAGAGCTTTGCGATGGCCCAGGTTTCGGCCGACAAGGCGTATCTTTCCAACGAGAATCTGACCGCCATCGAGGCTACCGGCGCCTCGCCCTTCATCCCCTTCAAGCTGAATAGCCAGCAAGACGGCTCGCCCGCGTGGCGCAAGATGCACGCGGTCTTCATCCTCAAGCAGGACGAATTCCTAGCCGCCTACGCCAAGCGGAACAACGTCGAGTCCACCTTCTCGTCGGTCAAGCGCAAGTTTGGCGGCGCGGTGAAGTCCAAGACCTTCACGGCGCAAGTGAACGAAATCCTCTGCAAAATCCTGTGCAGCAACCTGACCGTGCTTGCGCTGGCCATGCAGCAGCTTGGGATTCAGCCCGGCTTCCTGGGACTCGGTGGGGTGCGGGCGTGAACGGCCCACGGCTCACGCTGGACGAGCAAGCCAACACGATGGTTGCGCTTCACTTTCTCCGAAAGCGCTTCGGGACGTGGGCGCTACTGGCCAAGGCCCTCGGCTTCGAGCGCCTCACCATGCGGAACGTGAAGAAGGGAATCAATCGCATCTCGGTCAACATGGCCTATCGAGCGGCGCGGCTCGCGTGCGTTCCGTTCGATGACGTGGTGACGGGGCGGTGGCCAGTCAAGGGGACGTGCCCGCACTGCGGGATGGGGCCGTAGGTGACTATCGCCCGGATGTATTCCCGGACGTCTTCTTGGGTTCGCGGTCGGCGAGCGATATCCATTTCGGCATCTTCGATGGGGATGCAACGATCTGGACCGCTGGTCGCTTTGATGCGCCACCAACCACGATGATCTGCGGAGTCTTTTCCTTCGCGTCGTTCATGTTCATGGTGCCCTCGCGCCGATGTATACCCATATTATCTCGCAGAAAGCCACACCAGGATAGTTCCTTGATCGGCAAACCAGACCTTCAGGCGCTTCTGGTTTGTCAGGAGCCACTCCGCTCCGCGTTCCGATACGGCATCAATGTTGATGATACCCGCCACCTTGTGATGAGTCATCGCCTCTTCTTTCGTTGTCTTGAATATTGGGATGCTCAAGATCGCTTTGAGGTGCGATGTCTTTTTGCGCTGCCTACGAAAAAGCCATAAGTTTGCCTGACATGGCCACCACTTTTGGGAGAGTGCCGTGTTACGCAGATCGACCGCCAAGGCTTCCTCGCGCTTGAACGCTTGACCGCATATGCCCTGTCTCGTGAGCAGCCAAAGGCCGTTATCGCGATGGCCGCCGGTGAAGCCGCGATTCGCGAACCAGACGAATCTGAAGAAGAAGACGACCAGGCATCTCTTGACGAAAAGGACGTTGATTGAGCTTGATCCGATTCGGTGGACAGGTTGTTTACGTCGTTCCGTCGTCGGTTAGCATGTTGTCACAGTCGCAAAGAGAGGTCACGCCGCTTCCTTCATTGCCAGTTGCTCGCGGTGCCTTTGTTCGGCCTGGGCAGGCGAAATGTAGCCGATGGACGAGTGACGCCGCTGCTGGTTGTAGAACACCTCGATGTAGTCGAACGACTCCCTCTTCGCGTCAGCGTAGCTCGCGAACTTTTCCCCCAGCTCGAATTTAAAGGTCGAGAACCAGCTCTCCATCGCAGCATTGTCGTAGCACTCGCCACGGCGGCTCATACTGCATACGATGCCTCTGTCGTTGAGCATGTTCTGGTAGTCCTCGCTGGCGTAGGGGCTGCCCTGGTCCGAGTGGTGGAGCAACCCGGCGTCTGGGCAACGCCTCCGGGTAGCCATTTCTAGTGCCTTAAGCACGAGGTGTCGGTCGTTGACGGCAGACAGTGCCCACCCAACAACGAATCGCGCGAACAGATCGACGATCACGGCCAGGTAGAGTTTGCCGCCGCTCTCGCCTATCAACAATTCGGTGGTGTCCCCCACCCAGCGTTGGTTGGGCCGCTCGGCCTGGAATTGGCGATCCAGGATATTGGGCGCCACCGGCTGGTCGTGCTCGCTCATCGTGGTGCACTTGTACCGGCGTCGCCTACGGGCCTGGAGCCCTTCTTGCTGCATCAGCCGGATGACACGCTTGCGACTGACGTGCTCACCTTTCGCGGCCAAGTCCGCGAGCACGCGCGGACTGCCGTAGGTCTTGCGGCTGTGCTCATGGGACTCCTTGACTAGGACTGCCAGCCGTTGGTCGTCGCGTTGGTGCTGGGACTCCGGACGTGCGCACCAGGCATAGAACCCGGTGCGCGAAACACCAAGAACCCGACACCAAAGCGAGAGAGGCTCGTTGGCCTTCTTCTCGGCGATGAGCGCGAACTTCATGCGCTCTCCTTCGCGAAGAAGGCCGCGGCTTTTTTTAGGATGTCCCGCTCCATTCGCAGCACACGGTTCTCACGCCGCAACTGCGCCAGCTCCGCGCGTTCCTCGGTTGTCAGACCGGTCTTGCCCTTGCTCCTATCTGCTCTAGCCTGATTCATCCAGCCGCGCAGGACCGATTGGGACAGGTCCAGGTCATCGGCGACCTGTGCCACCGCTTTCTTCTCATCCAAGACCAGCGCTACTGCCCCTGCCTTGAACTCGTCAGTGAACGTGCGCCTCGGCCGTCGGTGTTTCGTCTTGTCTTCCATCTTTGCCACGGTATCCGCCTTTCGTTGGGTGTCCACGAAAACGGATCAAGCTCATGATCCTCAAATCTTGCCCTAGCCTAAGTCCTTCGGGTTCGATGCTCTTCTCAAACTTATCCAGGACCGTTTCCACGTAGCTGTAGGCGAATCGCTTCGTCTGTACTCGCGGCCAAAGGTGGGCGAAAACTTCGTGAACTCCGACGAGAATAATGCCGAGAGAAGAACAGATCGAACTTACAATCTTCTCGGCCTTCGCTTCGCCAACGTCAGCCATCCACGGGAAATTCTTGTGTAGCCCTAGCCACGGAACCACCAGGAATGGCGCCACAACCAAGAGCAACTTGATGGCGAATCTTACGATGATCCAGAACACTGTCCGGGTCGATGGTATCCCTATTTGGCGCGCAACGCCACTCCCTCGCGCTGCCCAGCAATTCCCCGCGCTGCCCAGCAATTCCCGCGTCAGAGGCAATCATTGGGCAAAGCCCCCGCGCTCTGGCTACGCCGGGCAAAGCCCGGCTCCGCCAACGCGTTTGGCTACCCCGCGCGGCGATCGACTTGGCGCAACTCATGAATAATGCCGTCTGAATGCGGGCTAACTCCCCACCCCCCTAGCCGCTATGTCACCCGCGACTTGACGGCGGGCCAGCTCCACCACCGCGTCCGCCCAGGCTGGCGTAGCGTTGAGCGATGGCACCAGGGTCAGCTGCTTCCCCCCGGCCGCGACGAACTGGTCTTTGGCCCCCATGCCGATCTCCTCGACGGTCTCCAGGCAATCGGCGACAAAGGCCGGTGAAAACACCACCAGGCGCTTCTTGCCCTCGGCCGCCAGCTTGGGAATGACGACATCCGTGTAGGGGTGAATCCATGGCGTGCGTCCCAGGCGAGACTGGAAGCTCACGCTCCAAGAGCCCTCCTTGAGGCCAAGGCGGCTGGCCAGGGCGCGCGCGGTGGCGAAACACTGGGCACGGTAGCAGGCGCGATTGGCGGGAACGATTCGATCGCAGCAGTCGGCTTGGGCCAGGCAATGCCGACCGGTTGGGTCGGTTTTGCGCATGTGGCGCTCGGGCAGGCCGTGAAAGCTCATCAACACGTGATCGGGTTGTTCCGTCTTCAAGATGGGTCCGCCCACGGCGGCAAAGGCGGCGATGAAACCGGGATCGTCGTAGAAGGCATCGACAAACGTCAGCAAGGGCGGCGCCCAAGCCTGGGCGGCGATGCGAAAGAGCTCTGCCACCGTCGAACCCGTCGACGAAACCGCATACTGCGGATAGAGAGGAAACACCACCACGCGATCGACTCCGGCCTGGCGTAGTTTCTCAAGGGCCGATGCGATCGATGGTTGCTGGTAGCGCATCCCAAGCTCGACCGCCCAATCCGGCCCCAGACGCTCGCGGACCGCCGCTACCAGATCCTCGCTGTGCCAGAGCAAGGGCGAACCCCGCTCGCCCCAGATCTTCTGATAGGCCGCCGCGCTCTTGCGCGGGCGCAGGGGCAGAATGATGAGGTTGAGCAGCAACCAGCGCCCCGCGGCATGGATATCCAAGACCCGCGGGTCGGAAAGGAATTGTCGCAAGTAGCGTCGCACCGATGCCGGCGTGGGCTGGTCGGGGGTTCCTAGATTGCACAGCAAAAGACCGGTCATTGCGGCTGACTATCGCACAGGCCAGGCCATGACGCAGCCCATGCTGCATTCGGGCTCAACTTCCGGCGCGAGTCGCCGATGGAAACGGGTTGCTTGCAGTGAAAACATGGAAAGGTGCAGAACGGAAATGGGCCAAGATCCACAGCCAGTCGAACGGCGACGTCATCCTCGAATCTACCTGGGCGTGCCCGTGCGCGTACACTACGCTGGCGTGCCGAGATCCCTGACCCTTGAGCTCTCCAATGTTTCGTTCGAAGGCAGCTATTTCCACACCTCGGGGCCTAAGCCAAGACGCGGACAATGGGTAGCCTTCGGGTTCGTCACGGGCGATCGCCTGGTGTGTGCCGCTCGCGGTCGCGTGGTGCGCCTCGACGACGAGGGATTCGCGCTGCAGCTCGAAGGCACGAATTCCGCCTTCGAAAGTTTCGTCGCGGACATCTCCGGGCCGTTCATCCTCGCCGCTTAGTTCTCCGCGGGTCACACTGCCCTCGGGGCCCAACCCGTGCTACATGCCAGGTGTGAGCGCACAGTCGATCTATCCGCACACCCTCGCGTCGGCCTTGGCCGCCGTGGCGCTGGCCCTTGGAACATGAACAAGCAATTCGGCAATGACGACCCTGGCCTGGCTGCTTACGTGGCTTCCACGTACGCGCCCGAGGACAAAGTCCTGCGCGAGATCCGCGAGCGCTCGACCCGCGCGGGTTTGCCCGATATCCAACTGGCGGCGCTCGACGCGCGGCACCTAGAGATTCTGGCGCGCGCCTGTCAGGCCCGCAGTGCGGTCGAGATTGGAACCCTCGGCGGTTATTCGGGCGTGTCGATCCTACGCGGCATGGGGCCTGACGGCGTCCTCGACACTGTCGAAATAGATCCCGAACACGCCAAGATCGCGCGTGAGAGTTTTCGCAAGTCCGGCTTCGACGCCCGCGCGCGCATCCACGTGGGATCAGCGGCCAAGGTGCTCCCCCGTTTGGCCAGCCATGCGCCCTTCGACCTCTGTTTTATCGACGCCGACAAGGAAGGCTACCCGGGTTACCTGGATTGGGCCGCGCAGAACCTGCGGCCAGCGGGACTGGTTGTCCTCGACAACGCGTTTCTCTTCGGCAACTTGGCCAAGAAGCCAATCGGCAAGGCTGCCGACGAGATCGCGGCCATGCAGAAGGTACACGACATGCTTGCGCACGACGTGCGCTTCCGCGCGACCGTGTTTCCCACCGGCGAAGGCCTGGCTGTCGGCGTGAGACTGTAGCAGCCCGCGCCTGACTTGCGGCTTAGGGCTTGTCCGGAAGTAAGTGATACAAGTTCGGCGACGAGGCGCCCGGCTGGCAAGGCGCGAGGAGGAGGAATACTCGACGTATTGCGACGACGAGCAACGAAGCCAGCCGGGATAGCCGGGATAGCCGGGATGGATCGGCGGCGAAATCGTATCGATTATTTTCGGACGAGCCCTTACTACGGTTTGCCGTTGTCGGGCCGGCAACGTTCGCCAGCGGGCATATCCGGATGGTAGTGGTGGGGCTTGGGTCGGCTGACACACTTCAGACACTGGGCCCGCTCGCCCTCGTTCGCGGTGCCGGGCAGACGTTCACACTGCGCCGCGGTTCGCGATTCGTGTCCGTTCGAGTGAGCGAGCGCCAGACCAGCAAAGCCCGCGAAGATCGCGAGCGCCAAGGCAAGAGACAGCAGAATGGTACGAGTTTGCACTTGAAACCTCCTGTTCCGATGCCCCTTGGACGCAAGCGAGAGAATTCTATTCAATCCCACCAAGAAAAAGCGATGACGCGGCTGGCATCCGCGCAAGACTCCCAAGAAGCCGGAATTGACCATAGCGCGCGGCGAGGCAAGATCAGGGGACAGCAGGCGAAGCATCGTTACGCATCGAGCCCAGCATGAGCAAAGGCACGCGCATCGTTCTTCCCTTCGCACTCGCAGCCGGCCTTACACTTGGGGCCTTGCACTTCCTGCCCAGACTGGCATCGTTGGCGTTCATTGTTCGCGTGGCCAAGCACGATGGGTTGCTTGCGCGACTGGCGCGGCTTGGAGCGGGATCGATTCAAGAAGGCCCCACCGTCGCTGTTTCTACCCGTCACGGCCCGGTCGAGACTCGGCTGTACAGGCCGGACCGGCCCGCACGCCGAACAGCCATCCTGGTGCCCGGCATCCACATGGATGGCATCAACGAAGAGCGGTTGGTCGGCCTGGCGCGGGAATTGGCCGCCTCTGGTCTGCGAGTGCTCACGGTGGCGCCGCCCGACCTTGCACGCTACAGGCTCTCGACCAACAGCACCGACGAGCTGGAAGATACCATCGCGTGGGCATCCTCCCAAGCCGAGCTGGCCCCCGACGGGCGAGTCGGAATCGTTGGCTTCAGCTTTTCCGGAGGCCTGGCGCTGGTGGCGGCCGGCCGGCCGGCGGTGCGCGATCGGGTCGCCTTCGTGCTTTCCTTCGGCGGACACGGCGATCTCTCGCGCGTGCTCCGCTACCTTTGCCAAGGCAAAACCGATCCCGTGGATGCGTCGGCGCGCGACTTGGCCACGGGCGGCGAATACATCCACATTCCCAAGCCACACGACTACGGCGCGGTCGTGGCGCTGCTCAACCTTGCCGGTCGCGTGGTGCCGGCGACCCAAGTCGCCGGGATCGAAGAGGCGATCATTCTGTTCTTGCAGGCGTCCAGCATCGATCGCGTAGACCCTGCCAAGGCCCAGTCCGTGTTCGCACGCGCCCGCCAGCTTGGCGAGGCGTTGCCCGATCCGGCGCGCACCTTGATGGGCTACGTGAACGACCGCGACGTCAGCAAACTCGGCCAGGCCTTGGCGCCGCTCCTGGCTGGCCTCGACTTGCCGGCCGGACTTTCGCCCGAGCGCTCGCCGCTTGCCACGGCCCCCGTGTTTCTGCTTCACGGCGCCGACGATTCGGTGGTGCCGGCCTCCGAGATGCTGTCCCTGGCGCGCAGCCTAAAGCACGCGACCAGGGTCCGCGCCTTCGCTAGCCGCCTCATCACCCACGCCGAGGCAAACCGTAGCGTCGCGCTGGTTGAGATGTGGAAGCTGTCCGGCTTTTGGCAAGAGCTCTTGGCACAATGAGTGCGAGCTGGCTAATGCGAGGTCAACAGCTGAATGCGCTTCATGATGATGTCGCGATCCTTCGCCGTGCGGGCCAACTTCAGATACCGCTGGAAGGCGCTGGCCGCTTCCGTTCTTCTTCCGGCCTGCGCGTAGGCCAAGCCCAGTCCTCGATAGCCGGCGGGGTCCTTGCGATTGAGACGAACGGCCTCCTGGTAGGCCTTGATGGCAGCTTCTGTCTGTCCGGAGAAGAGACTCGCGTTGCCCTCCTTGTACGCTTGCCGAGAGCGGGTGGCGGGGTCGGCGACCGACGCCTGCGCGGCGGCCGTACGCGTGCTTCCATCTCGCGTTGCTGCGGAATTCTGACCGAGACGCACGCGCTCCTGTCTCTTTGTCCGCTCGGATGCCCCGGCCGCGTGAGCCACCTTGTGCGGCCACATCTTGCGTCGAGGAGAGGAGGTCTTTGCGTGACGGGAGCTGGAATTCTTCACCGCGAGTTTCGCGGTCGTGGGTTCGGGAGCGGCCGGCGGACCTTTGAGCAGTGCCACCGCCGCCGGAATGGCTGGCGCGGGCTTGTTGACCGCAGAAGCAGGTGGGACTGGTGGTGCCGTGGGGCGAACGGCGGCAAGGGTTGGCCCATTTTGCACGGGCCGCTTCGCATTCCCGACTCGCGCACTTCGCAGCAACAGTCCTGCGATCACAAAGGCAATCACCGCGCAGGAGGCCGCAATCAGGACCAGGCGCAACCGATTTCGGTCGGCTGGAAGCAGCGGCACCAGGCTCGACTTCACCTTGCGCCCCAGGGCAGTTAGGGCCGGGCCGACCCGACTCCGGGCGGAGCGAAACACAGACCGTGCGCTCGCCCAAGCGCGGTACACTGGGGACACAACTGCGGCAAACTCGGAAGCGTCGAGCGTACCTTGATCGTCGGCGAGATCCGATCGGGCGGCATCTTGCGGACGAGAAGGCACGGCGGAACCTGTAGCGAGGGGAGGTGGCGAGGCAGGCGGCGCCTGCTTCGAAGGAGCCGGCGCGGGTGTCTCCACTACCAGTGGCGTCGTGACAGAGGGACGCTCCCCTGGTTCGCCGGTCGCCTGAGCCACCACGGGCTTGGTCAGCGGACGGGCTGCAAGAGCGAGCGTTGCAGGGTCGCTTCGGACCGGTGGAGGAGACGTTGGTGCCTGGGCTCTCCCAATAATCGTGCCCGTGGGAAGCCGTTTCTCTTCGCCGGTCGCCTGGACCACAACCGGCTTCGCCAGCGGTTGGCCTGCAGGCAGGTGGGCGCCTAAGGTCTGTCGTGACTCGTCTCTTGGCGCAGCAGCTCTTCTTTGGGGGGTGGGCGAACGCGGCGCCGGCGGGAGCGGATGCTCGCTCATCCGGGCATCCTGGATAGCTGAGGCAAGTTTCGACGACATCTTGAAGGCGACGCCGCAGTGAGGGCAGCGCAGCGGCGCGCCCGGTTTGGCCTCAGGCAACGGAAAGGCTATCTCCTTTCTGCACCGAGGACACGCCGCCACGGTCATGGTCGACCTGCGCCTCCAGTCGGGCTGGCCAGCGTCTTCCGCAGCAAAACCTCCACGTCTTGCGCCGTCGGCGATGTCGCGTAGCTCTGTTGCGCCTCTCCGAGAGAGCGCCCCGCTTCGACATCGAACAATCTGATGATGACCGTGGGATGCGCTTTCCCATCCGGCCCATTCCTGCTCTTCACGTCGGCCCATAGAATGCGGTCGGCCGTCAAGAATCGGCCCACAGATTGGTAGCAGGGATCCGATGGTTCGACGCACTCGAGCGACAGCTGTGCGACTTCCATACTGACTTTGGCGACCACGGATTCACTGACGTTGCTGAACTTGGCACTCGTCAGCACCGCATTGAGAACACTCGTGCTCTCTGGGAAAGGCATTGCGTCGGCCGGCAAGAGCACTAGTCTTCCCCCGTTTCCCGGCACTGAAAATGACAAGGGGGCAACCTGGGGCGGCAGTCTAGCCGGTGGCGTCTTTCCTGCGCACCCGCTGACGTACGACGCGGTCGCGCTCACCAGCAGCGCTACCGGTCCTACCAATCTTCTGTTTGACACGTGGCACACCAAGAGCCCACCTCCTACCCGATGTATCGGACTTTCTTGGCCAGGCTTGAAACCGTTTCCATGGCTGTGGTTCGGGAGGTGGCCCTTTCAAACAGGCTGCCCATGTTGCAGTCGCCGCGCATGATGTGAGCTTGATCCGTTTTCGTGGACACCCAACGAAAGGCGGATACCGTGGCAAAGATGGAAGACAAGACGAAACACCGACGGCCGAGGCGCACGTTCACTGACGAGTTCAAGGCAGGGGCAGTAGCGCTGGTCTTGGATGAGAAGAAAGCGGTGGCACAGGTCGCCGATGACCTGGACCTGTCCCAATCGGTCCTGCGCGGCTGGATGAATCAGGCTAGAGCAGATAGGAGCAAGGGCAAGACCGGTCTGACAACCGAGGAACGCGCGGAGCTGGCGCAGTTGCGGCGTGAGAACCGTGTGCTGCGAATGGAGCGGGACATCCTAAAAAAAGCCGCGGCCTTCTTCGCGAAGGAGAGCGCATGAAGTTCGCGCTCATCGCCGAGAAGAAGGCCAACGAGCCTCTCTCGCTTTGGTGTCGGGTTCTTGGTGTTTCGCGCACCGGGTTCTATGCCTGGTGCGCACGTCCGGAGTCCCAGCACCAACGCGACGACCAACGGCTGGCAGTCCTAGTCAAGGAGTCCCATGAGCACAGCCGCAAGACCTACGGCAGTCCGCGCGTGCTCGCGGACTTGGCCGCGAAAGGTGAGCACGTCAGTCGCAAGCGTGTCATCCGGCTGATGCAGCAAGAAGGGCTCCAGGCCCGTAGGCGACGCCGGTACAAGTGCACCACGATGAGCGAGCACGACCAGCCGGTGGCGCCCAATATCCTGGATCGCCAATTCCAGGCCGAGCGGCCCAACCAACGCTGGGTGGGGGACACCACCGAATTGTTGATAGGCGAGAGCGGCGGCAAACTCTACCTGGCCGTGATCGTCGATCTGTTCGCGCGATTCGTTGTTGGGTGGGCACTGTCTGCCGTCAACGACCGACACCTCGTGCTTAAGGCACTAGAAATGGCTACCCGAAGGCGTTGCCCAGACGCCGGGTTGCTCCACCACTCGGACCAGGGCAGCCCCTACGCCAGCGAGGACTACCAGAACATGCTCAACGACAGAGGCATCGTATGCAGTATGAGCCGCCGTGGCGAGTGCTACGACAATGCTGCGATGGAGAGCTGGTTCTCGACCTTTAAATTCGAGCTGGGGGAAAAGTTCGCGAGCTACGCTGACGCGAAGAGGGAGTCGTTCGACTACATCGAGGTGTTCTACAACCAGCAGCGGCGTCACTCGTCCATCGGCTACATTTCGCCTGCCCAGGCCGAACAAAGGCACCGCGAGCAACTGGCAATGAAGGAAGCGGCGTGACCTCTCTTTGCGACTGTGACAACATGCTAACCGACGACGGAACGACGTAAACAACCTGTCCACCGAATCGGATCAAGCTCAGATGGCGCGTCCGAAGTCCCAAGGAGAGTGGTTCCTACTTCCGTAGGTAGTGGCAGGTGTAGCCGTCTGGATTCTTTCTCAGGTAGTCCTGGTGGTAGTCCTCGGCCGGGTAAAAGGTCAACGCCGGCACGATTTGGGTCACGACTTTGGCCGGCCACTTGCCCGAATTGTCCACCTCGGACTTCACCCGTTCAGCGATCGCTTGTTGTTCGGAATCGTGAAAGAAGATGGCCGAGCGGTACTGGCTTCCGAGGTCGTTGCCTTGGCGATTGGGCGTCGTCGGATCGTGCAGGCGGAAGAAGTAGAGCAGGATCTCTTCGAACGAGATCACCTTGGGATCGAAAACAATCTGCACTGCCTCTGCGTGGCTCGTGCGCCCGGTGTGAACTTGCCCGTAGTCCGGCTTGTCTGTGGTTCCGCCCGTGTAACCCACGGTGCTTTCCAATACGCCGGAAAGTTTGCGAATCAGTTCCTGAACGCCCCAAAAGCAACCGCCCGATAAGGTGGCGGATTCCTTCGTGCGCGTTTCCCTATCCGCGATAGCCCCCACACCCAACCGAGGCAAGTACTGGCCATACCCTTCCGCTGCCATATGCTCGACGGCGACGAAGCGCAACGCGGCCGAGTTGATACAGTAGCGTTGCCGGGTTGGCCCCGGCCCGTCGTTGAAAACGTGGCCGAGGTGCGAGTCCGCGCGCCTCGAACGCACTTCAACGCGCGTATCGTAAAGGGGGTCGTCGACTTTGCTCACCACGCTCTCGGGCTCGATAGGCCGCGTGAAGCTGGGCCATCCCGTACCGGAGTCGAACTTGTCCGCCGACAGGAACAACGGCTCGCCCGATACGATGTCGACGTAAATTCCGGTTCGATGATTGTCCCAGTATTCGTTGCGGAAGGGGGCTTCGGTGCCGCATTCCTGGGTCACGTGGTGCTGCATGGGCGAGAGCTGCTTGACTCGTCCCCCTTTGTCGTTCTTGTCGTCGTCCGCTCTCATCTTGGGTTCCTCGCCTTTTGGATGCCGGAGGCGTGAATCCGTCGGGAGTCAGCTCGACGAAAGCAGAACCTTTACGATGCCCCGCATTGCCGTCGCGGGACACATTGTCTGGCTACGGGAACTGGCCAGCCGCCACGAGCAAATCGAGGCGGGCCTGGCGGACGTTGTCTTCGGCGATGACGACCGCGCTGTCCGCGTCGCGGGCGCGGCGTTCGGCATCGATGACTTCGATGTTGGTGGTGGCGCCAGCGTGGTAGGCAAGGTTGGCCAGATCCAGCGCCTGGTGAGCAAGCTCGGCGGCGGCGTTGGACGAGCGCATAGCCTCGTCGGCGCGACGGATTTCCTCGACGCCGACGCGAATATCGGAGCGCGTTTGTCTCAAAAGGCCGTCGTACTGCGCGCGCGCCTCGGCGAGCAGGGCCTCGCGTTCGCGCTTCTGACCTACGCGAATGCCGCCCTCGATGAGCGGAAAGCTAAGCACGAGCATGGCCTGCCAACCGGTCTCGGGCTGGGTGAGGGTCGCGGGATGCTGGAAAAAGGGTTGAAACTGTCCGTTCAGCACCGGCGTGTAGTCGGCCCAGCTGTCTTTCCTGACCTTCTCGGCAGTCCGTGCCCTCGCTTTGGCAGCAAGGACGTCCTGGCGGCGACCAGCGGCGTCTTCGAAATCCGTACTGCCGTCGGGTAGACTAATTTCGTCGAACGTGTCCACGGGCTTGTCCTCTGCCAGCAAAACGCCAAGGGCCTCGCGCGACCGCGCCAGGGCCGTGAAGCTGGCAGAAAGTAGTGCCTGGTCCGATGCAAGCTGCTGGGCGGCGCGAACCTCGTCGACGCGGTTGCCGACCCCACCAGCAAAGCGTGTGTGGGTATAGTCGTAGTGTGAGCGATCATTAGCCACTGATCGCGCGTTGATGTCCACCTGGCGCTTCAGCGAGATGATGGCCAAATAGGCGCGCGCCACCAAGACCGCGAGCGTGCGCCGTATGTCTTCGCCGCTGGCCTTGGTGGTGTCGAGATTCATCGAGGATTCAGACCATTGCGTCCAAGAACGAGGCGCAACCAAAGGAACATTGAGTAGCAGGTTAGCGGACTGTTGATTCTTGGGAGAGATATTCCTTGAGGATGGAGGAACGGCAGGCGCTGTGGGTGTTGCCGGTGTTCCAGGACTCGTCAGCAGTCTATCGCCGTCCAGGCGGAGAAGCATCGCGTTCGCCATTAGCGACGGCATCGAACCCGCGCGTGCCTCGACGAGCAGCGCATCGGCGCGCCGGATCTCTTGCATCGCCACGATCGCGGTTGGGTTGCGTGCGAGCGCGCGGCGCACGGCCTCGGTCAGGGAGATCTTCTCGGCGGCTTGCCCGGACTCAGGGGCAACCTCGTCCAATTGCGGAATGGGGCGGATGACGGGTCTGTTCTGGGCCTGCGACCGCGCCGCCCAGCCCACAAGGAGAAGACAAAGAGCCACGAGCGACCTGCGTCGAAGCACGAAGCGTCTACGCATGAGCGGCCTCCTCCTGCACGTCGTCTTCATCGGGGGCCGATCGTTTGGCAAAGCGGTCGAGGAGCGTGTAGAGGGCCGGCACCAGGAACAAGGTGAAGAAGGTCGAGACCATGAGACCGCCGATAACCGCGCGAGCCAGTGGCAGGTTTGTTTCGCTGCCCTCGCCGATGCCGAGTGCCATGGGAACGAGCCCGATGACCGTTGCGATGGTGGTCATCAAGATGGGGCGCAGCCTGGTTCGACCAGCCAAGACGGTGGCTTCGGCGAGAGGCTTGCCTCGCCGGCGCAAGACATTGGCGAAGTCCACCAAGAGCACGCCGTTGGAGACGACGATACCGACCATCATGATGATGCCCATGAAGCTGTTCACGCTGAGCTTGGTGCCGGTGAGATAGAGCATGATGAAAACGCCCGAGATGCCGAGTGGCACGCTGAACATGATGACCAGGGGATCGATGAGGGATTTGAACTGGCTGGCGAGCACCATGTAGACAAGGGCCAAGGCCATGATGGCCGCAAAGATCAGGCCCTGGAATGCCTTTTTCTGCTCCAAGGTCTGGCCGCCTAGCGTGGCGGAGAAACCATCCGGGACCTGGGTCTCATCGACCACGCGCTGGACGGCTTCGCTGGCGCCGCCCAGATCGGCGTCGGGGGCGATGTTGGCCGTGATGTGCACGATACGTTGCAAGTATTTTCGATCGATGAGCACTGGGCCCGATCGGCGCTCGATGCGCGACAAGGTATCGACGGAAACGATGCCGTTGGCTGGCGTGCGCACGAAGAGATCCTTCAAATCCGCCACATGACCACGGTCGGCGTCGTCCATGCGCACGTTGATGTAGTACTCGTTTCCGGTCTTGGGATCGGTGTAGGGAACTGGGGTGATCTGGGTATTGCCAAGCAAGCCGATGAGGATCGTTTGGGCCACGTCTTGTTCGGAAACATTGAGGAGCCCGGCCTTCTCGCGATCCACGGTGACATCGAATTCGGGACTATTTTCCTCGCGCGAGGACTGCACGTCCACCACGATGGGCTGCCCCTTGGCGTCGGTCAGCATGCGCATCTTGGCCATGAGTTTCTTCGCGTATTCCGAACCGGTGTCGAGATCGTAACCAAGGACCTCGACATCAATGGGTGCCGCGGCACCAAAGTTGAGGATTCTCTTGACGATGCCGCCAATGAAGAAGAAGACCTGCGTTCCCGGCACGGCGTCCTTGAGCGCTTTGCGGACCTTTTCCGAAGCAACGATGTCCGACATGGGACGCTCCATCCGAGGCACCAGGTTCACCTGCAAATTGGCGGAATGGGTGCCGGTGTTGGTGCTGAAAATGGCGGTGCGTCCGATGGGCAGGCCGGTATCCGAGAGCACGGTCGTGTAGAGCGGGGACTCCTTGCCGCCCGCCTTCAGCGGCGCCAGCTGCTCCTGTACGATCTTCTCCAGCCTTTCTGTGACTTGCTCGGTCCGCTCGACACGGGTGCCGATGGGGTCTTGTAGATGAGACTGAACTGCGACTCATCGGTGTCCGGGAAGAATTCACTGCCGATGAATCGTTTGAGGAATAGGCTGCCGACGAAGAAGAGAAGAATGCCCACGATGGTGAAGGCCCGATGCGAGAGCACCCAGCGCAAGGTGGCCGCGTAGGCCGCGTCGAGCCCGTCGAAAAAGCCGATGACCTTGACCGCGATGCGATTGGGCTTGTGATCGGCTTTCCCTTCTTTGAGCCAGTAGTAGCAAAGCAGTGGGGTCACGGTTCGCGACACCCAAAAACTCATGGTAAGCGCAAAGGCGATGGTGAGTGCCAGAGGCAAGAACAAGTAACGGGCGATGCCGGCCATGAAGAGAACCGGAAGGAACACGACGATGGTCGTGATGGTCGACACCAAGATGGGCATCGCCACTTCCTGGGCGGCCAGGAGCACGGCTTGCTTGCGTTTCTGACCCGCAGCCAAATGGCGGTGGATATTCTCCAGCTCGACGATGGAATCGTCGACCAACCGACCCACGCCAAGGGCAAGACCGCCCAGCGTGAACACGTTGAGCGTTTGATTGGTGAAGTAGAGCAGCACGAAGGTGGAAACGATGGACAGCGGAATGGCGACGCCGATGATGGCGGTGGCGCGGAAGTTCATTAGGAAGATCAGGATCACGATGATGGCCAGCAGACCGCCCTGCACGGCCTCGTGCTGCAAGGCCGCAACGGCGGCCCGGATGTAGCTCGACTGGTCGAACGAGATGTTCATCTTCACGTTGGCGGGCACGGAGCGCAGCTTGGGAATGGCGGCGCGCACGGCATCGACGGTTGCAATGGTGTTGGCACCGGGCTGTTTCAGAACGCGCAGGTAGACGCCCCGCTGGCCGTTGACCCGCACGATTTCGGTTTGATCCGCGGTCAAGTCCTCGACCTTGGCAATGTCCGAGATCCGCACCACGCCCTGCGCTTGGCCGAGATTGGCCGCGGTGGAACGGACGACCACGTTGCGCAAGGGCCCCACGTCGGGGACTTGCGTGTTGGTGAACACGTTGTAGTCGCGATCGCCAGCGCGCAGGCTTCCGCTTGGCAGGAGCAGATTGGACGTGCGCACGGCATTGGTGAGGTCGAGAATGCCGAGCCCGCGCGCCCGCATGGCATTGCGGTTGGCCATGACCTCGATCTCGCGCACCTTGCCGCCGCCCACGGAGGCGCTGGCCACGCCCTGGATGCGTTCGAGCTGGGGCTCGATGGTGTTGTAGGCCAGGTCGTAGAGCTGCTTCTCGTCGAGCGAGTCGCTCGACACGGCGACGGCCAGAATGGGAATGTTGGTGATATCGAACTTGAGCACGAAGGGCTGCTGAATACCCGGCGGCAAGGTATTCAGGATCTGCGCGATCCGCTGCGACACCTCGAACTGCGCGTTGTCGAGATTGGTTCCGTAGTTGAACCAGACGCTGATGAGCGACACGCCCTGCTTGGAAGAGCTTTCGACCCGGTCCACGCCGGGCGAGGCGCTGACGGCGCGTTCGATGGGCTGGGTGATGGACTTCTCGATGTCCGCTGGGCCGGCGCCCGTATAGAAAGTCGCGATGCGGATGACGGGAATGGTGATGTCGGGGAAGAGATCCACCGAGAGCCGCGAAAGCGACACGATGCCTAAGACGATGAGCATCAGCGACATCATCAAAATGAGAACTGGATTGCGAAGTGCGAGTCGAGTGAGCCACATGGAGGGTTACCGCGCGAGGATAAGAGGCCTGGTCCGAACCTAGTTTTGCTTCCCGGTCTGCCCGGCACTAGCTCCAGCCTTGGCCCCCGCAGGCGCCACCGAAGCGGTCGGAGCCCCGGAGTAAGGATTCACATCCCGGGTCACCCGAACGGTGGCGCCATCGGCCAGACCATCGGCTCCGGCGATGACGACTTCTTCCCCAGGCGAAAGCCCCGATCGGACCTCGAAAACGGTGCCATCGTCGAGCTCGGCGCCGGTCACGATGGTTCGGCGTTCGACCTTGGTGTCGTGGAGAACGAACACGTATTTCTGGCTGGACGAGATCTGCACGGCATTGACCGTGACAACCGGCGTGTGCGGGTGAACTTCGCGTCGAATGGATCCGCGGCCGTACATACCAGGCCGCAACTCGCCCGTCTCGTTGGGCAACTGCACCTCGGCTTCCAACGTACGGGTCAGCGGATCGAAGGCCGGCGCGACGCGCACGACCTTGCCGAGGAAACTCCGCCCTGGGACAGCGTCCAGCTCCACGTGCGCATCCATCCCGACCGAAATCCCCATGGCGTCGGTTTCGTTGAGGGTCAGGAACACGCGCAGCCGGTCCATGCGCACGACGGTCACGATGGCTCCGCCACCGGGCGGCCCCACCAGAGCGCCGGGATCCAGTCTGCGTGCTGACACGTATCCCGTGATCGGCGACGTAATTCGAGTTTCCCCTAGTCGAATCGCGAGCCCGGAGATCTGCGCCTGGGCCGAGGCTTCTGCGGATTCCGCCGACGCCAGGGCTGCGCTGGCCGACTGCAGCTCTTGCTGGCTGACCACGCCAGACGGCGCGAGCTTGTTGGCTCGCTCGAAGTTGGTGCGCGCCAGGGCCGCTTGGGCCTTGATCTGTCCGATGCTGCTTCGTGCAGCGGCGAGTTGGTCGGGAAGATCGCTCGGCCGGACGAGGGCAATGATTTGGCCTTTCTTCACCCGGTCGCCGCGCTCAACGAAGATCGCGTCCACGTAGCCCAGAACTTTCGAGCCAACGTCAGCCTGTTCAAGCGGGCGCAGATCCACCGGGGCCTGCACTTCGACCGGAACATCGCGCGCGACAACCTTGGTGACCACGACCGAGGGCGCCAGCCGCCCCTTAGGGGCGCTGCTTGATTCGGCCTTGGCGCACCCCAATGCCGCGAGCGTGACGAAGGCAAGATGACGGCAGGCAGTTGATGCACGGCGTGCGTACCTGGGACGGGAATGGAACAACATCGTGGCCAAGGCTTATTCCTGAAAACGACGAAGTGCAACAGCGTCTTCCGCATCGAGCCGACGCTGTCCGTCGCCGCCCGCCTTTCGTTGCGGTGCAGGCGCCAGGGTGCGCTATGCTCGCGCGGTGAGGTTCGCAGCTGCTGTGGCTCTGCTGGCGCTCGGCGAGGGTTGCCGTAGCCCGGCAGGTGGCGTAAACGCTGGCATCTTCCCTGTCCGAGAGACCCGCAGCAACATTCTACGCGCCGACTATGTTGGATCCACGGCCTGCGCGACCTGCCACGCGGACATCTATGCCAAGTGGAGCGCCTCGCCCATGCGCAAGATGACCCGCGACCCCGACCATGCCGAGATTCGTGCGCCGTTCGCCGGCGAAACCTTCGACTTCAAGGGCGACCAGGCGACCATGCTCCGCGAGGGATCCGCGCGCTTCGTGCGCATGGTTTCGCGCCAGGAGGGCGAACATCTGTTTCGGGTCACGCGCGTGATCGGCAATCACTACCGCGAGGACTTCGCGGGCGTCGAAGTCGCTTCGACTACGGATAGCGTCCAGCGCGGCATCGGCCCCGAGGTGATTTTGCCCACCACCTACTATTTCCAGACCCAGAGCTACCGGCCCAAGGGCTATTCGGTCATGACCCACGAACGGCCCGGCTTGCACGCGGGTGGCGTGTGGAACCAGACGTGCATCTTCTGTCACAACACCGTGCCCTGGCTCGACACCATGCTGGGCGCGCTGGCCGGGCCTTCGCCACCCGGTTTCCAGGGCGTCTTCGTCGACCGCATCCTGCCACCCGATCGGCGATTCACGTACCGGGTGACGAACGAAGCGGGCTTTCGCAAGGCGGTCGACGGCGAAGCGACCTTTGTCGGAACGGAATCGGCGGGCACCGCGTCCAGCAGCCAGAGCGCCGCGCGGGCCGGCATTCGCGCCCTGGCCGACCGTTTTCAGGGCCAACATCTCGTCGAGGAAGGCATCGGTTGCGAGGCCTGCCACGGCGGCGGTCGCGAGCATTCCGCCGATCCACGCGTGCGCACGTCGTTCGCCGCCCGTTCCGATTTCCTCACCGTCGAGCCGGCGGCAGGGCCGCCCCCGACGCGCGCCCTGCTCATCAACCGCACCTGCGCGCGCTGCCACCAGGTGCTCTTCTCGCGCTATCCCTTCACCTGGGAGGGCGGGCTCCGTCACGGCGGCAATCCCGGTGGCAGCTCCGGCACCTCGGGGGAGGCCAGGGATTTCCTGCTCGGCGGTCCTGGGCGGAACATGGCGTGCACGGTTTGCCACGATCCGCACGCCCTCGACAAACCTGGCCATCTGGCGGAGCTCGCGACACCGGCCGGCAACCGCGTGTGCCTGAAGTGCCACACATCTCTGGCCGGCGCCGAAGCGCTCGCCGAGCACGCGCACCACCTGCCCAGTGGACCTGCCGGTTCGTGCGTCGCATGCCATATGCCCCGCAAGAACATGGCGCTCGACTATTCGCTCACGCGCTACCACCGCATCGGATCGCCGACCGATCGCGAACGCGTGGAAGGCGACCGCCCCCTCGAATGTGCCCTGTGCCATGCGGACAAAAGCGTGGCCGCCCTGGTGGGCGACATGGAACGCCTGTGGGGCAAGCAATATGATCGGGGCAAGCTGCGCGCGCTCTACGGCGACCTCGAAGGCAACGCCCTGATGGCCACGCTTGAGCGCGGGCGACCTCACGAGCAAGTCGCGGCGGCCATGGTGCTGGCGGAACACAAGGTGGACGCAGCTGCGCCCAAGGTGGCGCGCCTGCTTGGCAGCCCCTACCCTCTTGCCCGCCGTTTCGCCGCGCAGGCGCTGGCGTCTATGTCGAGCAAGCCTTGCCCCATCGACGTCGATGCCACCCTCGCGGACATCAAGCGAGCACTTGCCGTTTGCGGGCTCGACCCCACGGAGCTGCAACCGGCCGCACCCATGCGCCATGGAAAAGGCGAGCCGGGCGACGAGGACTGATTCCCGATCCCACGCTTCGGGCTGCATTTTTCCGGTTTCTATGGCATCCAAGGAAGACGTGAAGGCATCTGAACTAGCACATTGGAAACAGCGACTGATCGCACTGCGTGCCGAGATCCTCGCCGAGGGCGACGTGGCCATCGAGCCCGTGCGCAAGGACGAAACGCGCGTGGGCAGCGAGGAAGACGAACAGCCGCTGGTGGAAATGAGCCAGGTCATCGCCTCGAAGCGCAACCGCGAGCGTACCGCCGCGCTTGTTCGGGTGAACAAGGCCCTGGCCCGCATCGAGAGCGAACCGGAGATGTTCGGGCTGTGCCGCGAATGCGAAGAGCCCATCGGCAAGCGCCTGGAGGCCATGCCCTACGCCGAATTTTGTATCGAATGCCAGCAGACCAGCGACGGCGCGCAAAAGCCGGGCCGGCGCCGTCATCTGCTGGATTTCAAATGAAGGAGAACGCATGAACAAGATCGACGTGGGCAAGAAGGCCCCCGCATTCACGTTGCAAGATGAAGACGGCGTCAAGGTCGCGCTCTCAAGCCTGGGCGGCCAGTGGGTCGTGCTCTATTTCTATCCCAAGGACGATACGCCAGGCTGCACCGTAGAGGCCTGCGAGTTCACCTCGGGGCTTTCCCAATTCGAGAAGCTGGAGGCGACCGTGCTCGGCTGCAGCCGGGACACGCCCGAGAGCCATCGCAAATTCATTGCCAAGTACAAGCTGAAGATCAAGCTCCTGTCCGATCCCGATCACGAGGTCATGGAGAAATACGGCGCCTGGGGCGAGAAGACCAACTATGGCAAGACGAGCATGGGTGTGATTCGCTCGACGGTGCTCATCGATCCCTCGGGCAAGGTGGCGCACCACTGGCCGACCGTGAAAGCCGCGGGGCACGCCGAGCAAGTGCGCGCCAAATTGGCCGAGCTCGCGCGCTGAGCGAGCTACTTGCAATAGCCGACGGGATAGGCCCCCGCGTATTCAGGCGGGCTCCACGTGAACTGGCAGGTGGTGCCGCTTGCACAGTCGCTGTTCGACAGACAATAGCGCGTGCAGGTTCCTGAGGTCGTGCAGTAGTAGCCAGCGGGACAGTCGGCTTCTTGTGTGCAAGTCGAGCCGGCCGGCAACGGGCTCGCCTTGAAACAATAGCTCGCGCCGCCGGTGTCAGACGTGCAATTGAAGCCGGTCGGGCAGGCCAGAAGCGGTGCCGTCGGCGATTGCGGATGGGCTGGGTCGCAAATCCTCTCGCACACCAAGACACCCAAGATGTTGGTCTTGTCGGATGACCAGACGGTCTGGTCGCAGCTCTGCACGCCACCCACGGATGGGCAATCACTGGAGGTGCTGCAATAGCGCTTGCAGATTCCACCAAAGCAGCCAAATCCGGCCTGGCACAACAAGCCGCCCGTACAATCAGCCCCTTCGGCGATATTGTTGGCCGCGAAGCAGGCCATGCTTTGCGTGGTCAACGACGGGTAGCAAACCTGTCCAGAGGGACAGCCGCAGGACGGGTAGGCGGTGCAGTTTCCACCCGCGGCTGGGGGCTTGCAACACTGCCCAGAGTAGCACTGCTGCCCGGTCAGGCACGGAATCGTGCAGCTGCCAATGGAATCGCGACCGAGGTCGCGCGCAAGGTCAGCCGTGTAGACGTCGCGAACGACGCTGGCATCCCGGATCACTCCGGCGTCGCCAGCCGTCCCGATGATTCCGCCACCGCCCGAAATCCCCCCCATGCCCACCACGGTGGTCTTGCTGCCGCCGGTGCCGCCGGCACCAGCACCCGCGTCTTTGCTTCCGCCCGTGCTGCCGGTAGGACTGCATGTGTCGCCATTGCAATCGGGCGTATAGCCGGGCGAGACGCAAATGACGCTGCCCGGATTCTTCGCGGTTCCACAGAAGGTGACCGTCGAGCACGCGCCAGGTTGGGGCCAGCACGTATTCGATTGAGAACAATAGAATGTGCTGTTGGTGGATGCACAAGCAGGTAGGTTCTTGTTGTCGATGCAATAGTGGATGGCGTTGGTGCCGTCGTCGGAGCAACTGTAGCCGCTCGGGCATTCCTTTTTGTCCGAACATTGGGTCTTGCCGCTGGTGTAGTTGGGTCCGCACCCGGCGATGACGATGAGAACGAGAAGTCGATGATTTTTCATGGCAAGTCCCCGTCTAGAAGCTTCCGCTAAGCGTTGCCCCAGCAAGGCCTGGCCCAACCGCTGGCGCCAGTGCCACCGCGGAAGACGAGCTTCCACCCGATGCCCCCACGATGATGGCCGTCGTGAGTAGAGCCGCCCCCGAGCCGTAGCAAACCCATTGCAGGGTGGCGAACTCCTTGCCCTGCTTTTCAGTGGCTGGATCGTATTTCTTCTCTACTTTCGAAAATCGATCCAGCGCCAGCGCCGTGAAGGCACCGCCCGCCGCGACCGCCGCGATGCCCGTAATACCAAAAATCCAGGCCACGGCCTTCCGACCACCGCCGCCGCTCGGAGGTGGATTGGCTTGGGTGGCAACCCCGGCGGCCGGATATGCCGCCTGCTGCTGCTGGTAGGTTGGTGGGTAGCCGACGCCCGCGGGCGGGTACTGTGTGGTTGGATATCCAAGCGGCGCGCCGGACTGCACCTGCGGATAGCCTGGCTGTGGCTGCGCACCGTATTGCCCCTGCGCATAGCCTGGCTGTGGCTGCGCGCCGTACTGGTCCTGCGGATAACCCGGCTGTGACTGCGCACCGTAGGATCCCTGTGGATAGGTCGGCTGCGGCGGCGCAGCGGGCTGCCCCTGGGGCGGGGAGGGATTCTCGACTGGTTGTTGCGATGGCTGCGCTGCCACGGGCGGCGTGGGCGCCGTAGCTGCGGGCTCGGTCGAGGGCGTCGGCGTTGGCGGCGGCGCGACGGGCACGGGCACGGGCACGGGCACGGGTGCCACGACGGGAGCCGTGGTCGCAGGAGGCGCGGCAGTAGCTGCCGCGGCCTGGTCGCGCAGGCGTTCCATTTCTCCAATCCATCCCGCAACCTCGGCGCGATCATCCGCGGCCATATCCTTCTTGCGATGCTCGTAGTCGCGCAGGTTCGAAAGCGCGGGTTCGTAGCGACGCAAGTAGTAGTAGCAGGCGCCTAGATTGCGAACGAACACCAGCATGTCGGGATAGGCCACGCTCAGCTTGACGAAGATCTTGGCGGCGTCCTCGTAGTTGCCCTCTTTGTAAAGGCGCATCGCCGTCTTGGCATCGGCCCTCGCATTCTTGTCCATCTCCGCCGCGGCGGCTGGCGTGGCCAGCGGCAGGGTCGCGGCGAAGTCCGCAAGGCAAAGGAGCAGAAGTACCTTCAGTGAACGCGCCATTCGTCTTCCTCGTTGTGCGGTATTTTGAGCGGTTTGCGAGTGCCGCCGGCTTTTCGCGGTTCCGCGTGGACCGCCGCGGGCTTCGGTGTCGCCTCGGCAGCGACAGGTTGCATGCGCTCGAGATCCACCGCCGTGGACGAATTTCCGTCCAGGGCGATGGCGACGGACTTGTCCTTGTAGCCCGCCAACCGCAGCGTCAAGTCCACGGATCCGTCGCCCTGCGGATACGACTTACGCAGCGGGGTTATCCCCAACTCGCTTTGGTCTTTTCCGTCGAGCACGCTGGCGCCAGGGGGCGAGCTTTGAATGTGCACGAGAACGGTCCGGGTTGCCTCGCCGGGCGCGGGCGGCGCGGTCGACTTCTGGGGCGCAGGGTGGTCTGTCGGCGCCGACGCTGGCAGCGACCCGGCGGCCGGCCGAAAAACGAAAAAAAGCGCAGCCGCCGCAGCCGCGGCGCCGAGCACGAGCAAAAGCGGCCAGCGCCTCGGCTGGACCTCTTCGAGCCCGAGATCGCTCTCGGACGACGCCTGCGACACGCTGGCTTCCCCAGTCGCGTGAGAAAGGGTGGTGATGGTCGGGCCGGGCACGGGCACCGGTCCAGGTGTAAGACCAACCCGGCTGGCGAAGTTGCCGACCGGAACCGGTGCCGGCGTCCGCTGATAGCCGAAACCATGGCTGGAGTAGATCGATCCGCTCGGTGGGCCGTCCAGACCGGCGGCCATCGCGGTGGCGCTCCCCTGCACGGTCAAGGCGGGATAGGTCCCGAGCAAAGCGCCGACGAAGTAGTCCACGCTGGCGTAGCGCAATTCGCGATCCTTGGCCAGGGCGCGCATCACGGTCTGTTCGACGTAGTCGGGCACATCGGGAACTTGCTGCTGCAGAGGCGGCGGTTCGGCCGTGATCTGCATGACCAGCATCTCGGTGGCCGACTTGGACGCGAACGGGGGCACACCGGCCAGCATCTCGTAGACCATGACGGCGAGCGAATAGATGTCCGAGCGCAGATCCACGTCGGAACTGTCGCGGCACTGCTCGGGTGACATATAGGCCGGGCTGCCCATCAACAGGCCTGCCTGCGTCTTCAGCGTCGAGTTTTGGTCATCCCGATGCTTGACCTTGGCGATGCCAAAGTCGAGCACCTTCATCCGGAAGCCCAGGGGCATTGCCTCGTCCGGGATGAGGAAAAGGTTCTCGGGTTTGAGGTCGCGATGGACGATACCTGCCGCGTGCGCCGCCGACAGCGCGGATCCGGCCTGGCGTGTGATTTCTTGAACCGTGCGCAGCGGAATGCGTCCCCGATCGAGGAGAATCTTCTGTAGGGAATCCCCCTCTAGGAACTCCATCAGGATGTAAGGCTCGCCCGTTGGCGTGACCCCGGCATCGAAGACGTCGATGATGTTGGGGTGCCGAATCGCGCTCGCCGCGCGCGCCTCGTTGAGGAAGCGGCGGACCAACTCGGGATCCTGGACCATCCCGGTGTGCAGGACCTTGATCGCCGCACGCCGCTGTAGGAAAGGATTCTCCGCCTCGTAGACCTCGCCGAACCCGCCCTCGCCGAGAAGACGTACGACCTGAAAGTTTCCAAAGCTTTGTCCGGCTACCACCGCCATGCAAACGAGTCCTGTGGGGCACCATATTACGACAAGCCCCAGAATTCCGCCTTGCATTCGACACGCCGAGGGGGACCGCTTCCGGGGCTGATCTCGACGCACCCGCCCTCGTCCAGCCGCGCATCCGGTCAGCCGCGCGGTTCAATCATATGTTGCGCCTGACAAAAACGCTGCCGATAATGCAATGCTTAGCGTGATTGGGACGAGTATCGGGAACTACCAGATTCAGCGCCTCATCGGAGAGGGGGGGATGGGCAAGGTGTATCTGGCGGAGCATCCGGGCATCGGCCGCCTGGCTGCGGTCAAGGTGCTCACTCCCAGCGACGCCGCGGACCCTCAGATTGTCAGCCGCTTCATCACCGAGGCGCGCGCGGCCAACGCCATCCGCCACCCCAACATCGTGGACATCTACGACTCGGGCGTGCTCGAGGGTGGCACGCCGTACATCGTCATGGAGTTCCTCGACGGCGAGGCGCTCAAGGACGCGCTGCTGCGCGGTCCCCTGCCGCTCGATGATGCCATCGACTGGGGTTGCCAGATCGCCGAGGCACTGGCCGCCGCGCACGCGCACGAGGTCGTGCACCGAGATCTCAAACCCGACAACCTGATCCTGGTGGCGGATCCGCGCCACCTGGGAAAAAAGCAGGTCAAGGTGCTGGACTTCGGCATCGCCAAACTGCAGCACCGAACCCTGGATCAAGTGCACCAGACCCGCACGGGATCGCTTTTGGGAACGCCGCTTTACATGTCGCCCGAGCAGTGCATGAGCCAGAAGAACATCGACGCTCGCACCGACATCTACTCGCTGGGCGTGATTCTTTACGAGATGGTCGCTGGCCGACGGCCGTTCGATGGCGAGGGCGTCTATGCCGTCATCAGCATGCACATCAACGAACCGCCCGTATCGCCTATCGCTTATCGCCCAGATCTTCCGCGCGACCTGGAAGCGATCATCATGCAAGCCCTGGCCAAGGCGCCCGCCGATCGCCAAGAGTCCATGGCCGTCTTGCTTTCGCAGTTGGAGATGACCCGAGGCAACGCGGCGGCCAGCAGCGAGGCGCTGGTGCGCGCGAAGCTCGATCGGCTGCAACCGGTTCCCCTGTCACGCACGCAACAGGCGGCCGTGCCCGAGATCAAGACTCTGGGCGATACCGCTGTTTCCAAGCAGGTAACCGGAAAGACCGGTCAAGCCCGCGGCCCGGGGCGGATGCGCTGGGTCCTCGCGGTTGCGGCGGTTGCCGTGCTCCTGGGCCTCTACTTTGTTGGTCCGTTGGGCGGCAAGCCGACTGCATCGCGGCCCCCAGCACCTCCGCTCACACCGATCCCGGTTGCCATCGCGCCGGCCCCACCGCCGCCCCCCGCGGCACCCTCGCCCGTCGAGATCGGACTCGACAGCGTGCCAACCAGCGCTAACGTCTACGTGGGCGACGTACTCGTCGGCACGACCCCGACCACGTTCAAGACAGCGAAGACCAGCGACCCCGTCGAGTTCACGTTTCGCGCGCAAGGCTTCGAGGCGGAAAAAATCCGTGCCTTGCCCACCCAAGGTCTAACCATCAGCGCTAAGTTCTCCACCCCAGTCGTGACCAAGTCCTCATCGCCGACTGGTTCCGCACGGCGCAAGCGCGCCACGCATGCGCCCGGCGGCCCATCGAGCGACATCCAAACCGAGCGCTAGCCACGACACCCATGCACAGAGCGTTCCTGATTCCGCTAGCTGTCGTCCTCGTCTGGTCCGCTGTGGCAAAGGCCGCGGATCGGACATCGACGTTGCCGCTCGCCGGACAAGCGGACGAAGCCCAGTTCCACTTTCTGCGCGGCAATCGCGCCTACCAGGAGAAGCGCTTCGAGGACGCCCTAGCCTCCTACTACGTTTCCAATCGGTTGGTGGCCAATCGCAACGTGCAGTTCAACATCGCTCGCTGCCTGGACCGCCTTGGCCGCTACGACGAGGCCTTTCGCGCGTGGTCCTCGCTTCTCGACCAGGCGCTGCCCGACAAGGAGCAGAAGGCAGTCCGGGAGGCTATCGAGCAGTTACGGCCGCACTTGGCCCTGCTCGAAATCGAGACCACGCCGCCCGGGGCGACGATCTACGCCGGACGCCGCGATCTCGGCGCCCTCGGCGCCACCCCCAAGAACCTGGCCCTGCGTCCAGGGCTGACCAAGATCATCTTGGAACGCGAAGGCTATCGAGCGGTGGAGCTCGAAGCCGAGCCGGCCCAGAGCAAACAAATCAAACTCTCCGTCGCACTTGAGCGCATCTATGGCGAAATCGACATTCGCCGTGTGCCGGCCGCATCCGAGATCCGACGCGACTTTCTCGACGGCGAAGTGCTGCGCCATGGCCCTGGATCGGTCAAGGTGCTGCCCGGCCCGCTGGTGTTGTTCGTATCCGCGCCTGGATACCAGACCGAACGCCTGATGGTGAATGTGTCGCCCGATGCCACCGTGCCGGTCGACGTGCTGATGGCGCCCGCCGAAGCGCCCACTGGCATCCTGGTCGTGCGTTCCAACATCACAGGTGCACTTATACGCGTCGACGGCAAGGAAGCCGGCTTCGCCCCCGCGGTCATCGATGGCGTCGCCACGGGCATGCGCGAGGTGGAGATCCTTGCGGAATCCCGCCAGCCCTTCCGCGCCGCCGTCGAGGTGAAGAAGGGCGAGCGCGCCTTCGTCGACGCGTACCTGAGCCACGCCGACCCCGAGGTTACGGCCGCAACCAAGTCCGCCGTCGCGTCCGAATCCGCACCGGCCTCGGTCAGCATCGTGACCGCCGATGAAATCGCGGCCTTCGGCTACGCGACGCTGGCCGAAGCGCTATCCGCCATTCGTGGCACCTTCACCTCGAACGACCGCAGCTACGAATCGGTTGGCTTCCGTGGGTTTTCACCACCCGGCGACTATACCAATCGTGTGCTCGTGCTGGTCGATGGGCACCCCATCAACGACCAGGTTACCGGCCAAGGCTACGTGGGACACGATTTCGATGTGGATCTGGCCAACGTGGCGCGCATCGAAATCGTGCGCGGACCGGGTTCGGTCCTTTACGGAACGGGCGCGCTTTTCGGCGTCATCAATGTGGTCACGCGCCAGGCGGCGGAGGGGGCGCATGGCACCGTCAACACCACGGCCGGAACCATGGGTCTGATTTCGGGACGAGCCACCGGCAGCGGCCACAGGGGCGACGCCGAGCTGATGCTCAGCCTGGCCGGTATGCAGTCCGACGGAGACAGCCGCTATGTCTGGCCCGCCTCGCAAACCGGTGGCGCCCCCATCGCGGTACTCGGCGCCGATGGCGAATGGGCAGCCCACGCCGACATCGTCGGCCGGTTGGGGCCGCTGTCTTTGCGCGCCGGCTACAATGACAGGAAGAAGTACCTTCCCACCGGCGCCTACGACACGCAGCCGGTCTACGGCACCTACAACCACGACCGTCGCGGCTACGCGGAAATGCGTTTCGACCGCGCGGTCCAAGGCGTGCAGATTGCGGCCCGCGCGGCCTACGATTTCAGTTGGTACCACGGAAACTTCATCAACGTCGATCCTACCGCCACGCCGTACGAGAATCTCAAGGCGCAATGGGCCACCGGAGAGCTCCGGGTGGGGTTGCCGCGTTTCCTTAGGCAGGATGTCACCGTAGGCGTCGAAATCATCCGTCACTTGCAGATGCGGGCCGATCAGCCCTTCGCCGACAATCCCGCCGTTGGCCCCGATCTCATCTTCTCCGCCTACCTGGTCGACGACGTCCACCTATCGAATCGACTGAACGCGAATCTTGGCGTGCGCTTCGATGACTACACCAAGAGCTTCGGAACTTCGTTCAATCCGCGCTTTGCCATCGTCGCAAAGCCCTACCTGCGCGGCAACACCAAACTGTTCTTCGGAAGCTCCTTCCGCGCGCCCTCGCCCAACGAGCGCGCCAACAACCCCACCGAGAGTCTTCGCCCGGAAAGCATCTGGAGCGGCGAGATCGAGCATTCCCATGCGGTGAGCGATGACGTGCATGTGATCGTCGCCGGGTTCGCCAACTGGCTCAGCAACCTGCTGATGCTGTTCAATGACCAGAATTTCGGCCAGATTTACGTCAACGACACCAACCGGATTCGCAGTGTGGGCGCAGAGGGTGAAGTGCGCTGGGAGCCCGGGGGCGGAACGCTGCTTTCCCTGTCCATCACTCGGCAAAGAGTGGAGGAGATGACTCCGACGGGAAACGTGCCATTTCTCAACGCGCCCGAGACCATGGTCAAAGCGCGGGTGCTCCTTCCGCTTGTGGGAACAGCGCTTCGCCTGGGCAGCGAGCTCGTGCTGGACTCGGGCCGGCACTTCCGGCAGGACGACCCAACCCAGCTCGCCACGGACAACCAAGTCGACGACGCCGTGCTGTGGAACGTGAGCTTTTCCGGCGAGTATCGCGCCTACCATCTGCGCTACTTCACCGGCATCTTCAACCTGCTCGACGTGCGTGACACCAGGACGGGCTTTCCCACCAGCGTGGACTACCCGCCCAGCTTGATTCCGCGCTACGGTCGTTCGATGCGCGCCGGCCTGGCCCTGATGTTCTAGTCAACCCTCAGTTATTGGGTGCGCCCGCGTTGACCCACGACTGGAAGAGTTGCTTGTTGGCCGCGGAGAGCGAGGCGCCAGGCGGCATGATTCCGCTTTGGATAGCGCTGTTGGCGGCGCTGGCATTGGATTTCACGCTGGAGTAGGTGCTGAGATTGATACCGGCGGTTGGGTTCGTGCTGCCGTGGCAGCTGGTACAACTGGCTTTGAGCAGCGGAGCGATTTGCGAAGCGTAGCTCACCGTGGAGGTGGAGTCGCCAGCGCCTGCCTCCGGGCCACGGCCCACCTCGGGGCCGTTGCCCGCGTCTCTCGAACCAGAACTGCCACCCGTGCCGCTGGAGCCACCCGTGCCCGAGGAACCGCCCGAAGCAGAGCTGCCGCCATTGCCAATGCTGCCGCCGTTTCCGATCGAGCTGCCGCCCGCACCGCCGCTGGCCCCGACTGTCCCGCTGCCCGATCCTGCGTCGCCGCCGGATCCGCCGGTGTTGCCACCACCACCCGAGCGACCTCCGGAGCCGCTGTTTCCTCCGCTTGCGCTCGCGCTTCCGACGGAGCCACCCGCGCCTGCGCTTCCCCCAGAACCGCTCGTGCCTGCATTTCCACCCGCGCCACCGTTGCCGAGGCTACCACCGCTCCCACCGCCGCCAGAGCCACCGCTTGCGCTTCCGCCTGAACCATTCCCACCCGATCCGTCGTAAATAGGGGACGATGGCACATTGTTGTTGCAAGCTGCGGTCACCGCAGCCATCAGGCACAAGGCCAGGAGTGGGGATCTGCTTCTCGTCATGCGGTCTCTCCTTCACGTCGATGCGGGCCTCTTCGGTCGTGGTTGGGACTCTGCGGGCTCCCAAGCGTCACGAGATTGGATGTTAGTTCCTCGACGTTAGATGCAGCAGTCAGCCTCGACCGCCATAATTCAGACCTAGTCACTCCTTTTTTTCGCAAGTGACGTGGAGCACCCTGCCCGCAACAGGTCGGTGCCACCGCCTCATGCGAAAAGGAGAGCCTCCCAGTCACGGGAAGGAGATTCGGAGTGCGCTCCGCCCCCGACCAGCTACCACGATGTGTGCGCAAACCGTACCGCACGGCGCGGCCATCCTACTTTTTAGTTAATCATGCCTGTATTTTGAAGTACAATATTTACCAGGATATCCGTCATTTCGATTCGTCTGGGGCGATCCGCATCGCCCTCAAGCAAATGGGTCGATTGTCGAAGTGTTAGCTGGGTCAGCGTAGGAGTGAGGCCATGTCGAAAAAGAGATTGCACGATTTCTGTGCGCGCTTTGCGTTCCCAATCGCAAGCATGGCGCTGCTTGCGCTCGCTTCTAGCTGCCAGAACGGCGGCTCGGTGGCCCCCCCTGTCACGGGTGATTCCGGAGCCTTTAGCAGGCCTGACTCCGCTACGGGCGCCCCCGACGCTCCGGTGGTCACCCTTCCCGACGGCGGCGTGACGATTTCGCCCCTGGACAGCGGCATTTGCTTGCCCATTTCCAGCTGCATGGTCGGGAATGGCCAGTACTGCGGCGTCATCGGCGACGGCTGCACCGCCAACCTCAACTGCGGCGACTGCCCGGCCGGACAGACTTGCATGGGCGGCGTATGCACTGGTGGCCTCGGTCACGATGCCGGCGCGCTCACGTCGTGCACCGTGACTGGTGGAACCTATTGCGGAGTCATCGGTGACGGTGCGGGCGGCAAGATCGAGTGCGGTGCTTGCCCGACCGGCTGGACCTGCACCAGCGGCCTGTGTACCGGCGACCCTGCCACCTGCGTCCCTCGCTCCTGCGGCGCAGGTACCAACAAATACTGCGGCACCATCGGCGACGAGTGCGGCCACGCCAAGGACTGCGGTGGCTGCGCCGCCGACCAAGTTTGCACCAACAACCAGTGCGTGCCGGCGACGGGCTGTGTGGCAGCCACCTGCAACCCGACCGGTGGCCAATACTGCGGCGGCCAGCTCGGCGACGGATGCGGCGGTGCCATCACCTGTGGCGACTGCACCACTCCGGGTTGGACTTGCCAGGATCACCTTTGCAAAGGCGACGCCTCATGCACGCCCATCGCGTGCGGCACCGGTTCGGGCAAGTACTGCGGCACCATCGGCAACGGGTGCGGCGGCAGCAGTGCCTGCGGCGCCTGCATCGCTGGCGAGGTCTGCAACGGCAATCAATGCATGCCCGCAAGCTGCACGCCACTGAACTGCAATCCCAAGGGCGGCCAGTACTGCGGCGGCCTAGTCGGCAACGGTTGTGGCGGCGTGCTCTCCTGCGGCGCCGCTTGCCCAGCGGGTTGGACCTGCCAGAATCACCTGTGCGTCGGCGACGCTACCTGCCCCAAGGTCGCGTCGTGCAGCAACGGTACCCCCTTCAACTATTGCGGCGACGTCGGCGACAACTGCGGCGGCGTTCTCCACTGCGGCAGCGACTGCGCCGTCGGCCAGGTTTGCGACACCACCACCGGCCTGTGCAAGGGCGACGCAACTTGCGTCCCGGCCACCTGCGACAACGGCTCGCTCTTCAACTACTGCGGCGACGTCGGCGACGGCTGCGGCGGCACCCTCCACTGCGGCAGCGACTGCGACAAGGGCCAGATCTGCGACACCACCACCGGCCTCTGCAAGGGCGACACCACCTGCGTCCCTGTTGTTTGCGACAACGGCACCCCCTTCAAGTACTGCGGCGACAACGGCAACGGTTGCGGTGGCGCCCTCCATTGCGGCAACGACTGCGCCGCCAACCAGGTGTGCGGTGCCGACGGAGTCTGCAAAGGCGGCGCGTCCTGCGTGCCCGTGACTTGCGACAACGGCACCCCTTTCAGTTACTGCGGTGACATCGGCGACGGCTGCGGCGGCGCCGTCAAGTGCGGCACCCGCTGCGCAGCCAACCAAGTCTGCGGCAGCGAAGGCCTGTGCAAAGGCGACACGACCTGCGTGCCCAAGACCTGCGACAACGGTACCGCCTTCAAGTACTGCGGTGTGGTCGGCGACGGTTGCGGCGGCGCGCTTTCGTGCGGCAGCAACTGCGGCGCCGGCAAGGTGTGCGACACCAAGAACGGTCTGTGCCACGGCGACAGTACCTGTACGCCCGCCACTTCATGCGACAACGGCACCGACTACCCCTACTGCGGCAGGATCGGTGATGGCTGCGGCGGCAGCCTCCTGTGCTCCATAAGTTGCGGCGCCGGCAAAATCTGCGACACGACCACCGGCCTGTGCAAAGGCGACACAACCTGCACGCCGCTCACCGCGTGCACCAACGGCACTGCCTTCAACTATTGCGGCAAGATCGGCGACGGCTGCGGCGGCAGCCTCACCTGCAGCGCTAGCTGCGGCCCGGGCAAGACTTGCGACACGACGACCGGCCTGTGCAAGGGCGACACGACCTGCACGCCGCTCGCTTCCTGCAATAACGGCTCCGCCTTCAACTACTGCGGCACCATCGGCGACGGCTGTGGCGGCAGCCTCACGTGCAGCACCAGCTGCGGCGCGGGAAAGACCTGCGACACTGCCACCGGCCTGTGCAAGGGCGACAGCTCGTGCGCCCCGATCACCGCGTGCACCAACGGCACCGCTTTCAACTATTGCGGCACCGTCGGCAACGGCTGTGGTGGCAGCCTGGTTTGCGGCGCCGACTGCGCCGCCGGCCAAGTCTGCGACACGACGACTGGCCTTTGCAAGGGCGACACCTCGTGCACGCCCATCACGGCGTGCACCAACGGAACGCCGTTCAACTATTGCGGCACCATCGGCAACAGCTGCGGTGGCAGCCTCACCTGTTCGACCGCCTGCGGGACTGGCAAGGTATGCGACCCCAGCAAGGGTCTGTGCAAGGGCGACGCCTCCTGCGTCCCGCTTACGTGCAAAACGTCGACGGGCGGCCAGTATTGCGGCGGAACGGTTGGCGATGGATGCGGCAGTTCCATGACCTGCACCGACCCATGCCCGGCCGGCACGACCTGCACCAACAATGTTTGTGTCTGTAGTGCGGGCCTCATCTGCCAGATCGCCCGCTGTGGTACCGGTTCGACCACCATTTCGGGCAAGGTGTACGACCCGGCGGGTGTCAATCCGCTCTACAACGTCATCGTCTACGTCCCCAACACCACACTCGATCCTATCACGCACGGCCCCACGTGCGATCAGTGCGCCACACCTTCCGGCGAACCCATCGCCGCCACCCTGTCGGGAACCGACGGCAGCTTCACCCTGACCAATGCTCCCAGCGGAACGAACATTCCCATCGTTTTCCAGATCGGGAAATGGCGCCGTCAAATCAATATCCCAACGGTGACTGCGTGCCAGAACAACACGCTAGCCGCCAGCCTCACGCGCCTGCCCAGAAATAAGACCGACGGAATTGCTGGCACGGTTTCGCTTCCCAAGATCGCGCTAACCGCGGGTTTGGCGGATCGCCTGCAATGCCTATTGCGGCGCATGGGCGTCGACTCCGCCGAGTTCACCAACCCGAACGGCACCGGCAGCATCAGTATGTACCGAGAGTCGAACAGCCCGGGGAGATGCATCGGCTTCGACGGAACAAGCACGACTTATCCCGACGCCACCACCACCTTGTGGAACAGCCAACCCAACCTCAATCAGTACGACATGATCGTCCTCAACTGTGGTGGCGATAAGAATGCGGTTGACCCGACCCAGAACAATACTTACATTTCTCACCCTGGCGCGGTCGACCGGATGAAAGCCTACGTCGATGCCGGTGGCCGCGTATTCGCCGAGCACTACCATTGGGGCTGGCTCCGGTCGTTCACCGGTTACCCTTCGACGTTTGGCGAAGTCGCTACCTGGGGCTCGACCAGCGCGGGCGTTATCGGCAACAGCCCACGTGACACGCTCATCGATCGATCATTCCCCAAGGGCATCGCCTTCTCCAACTGGCTGCTCAGCGTCGGCGCGTCGACCACCAGCGGCCATCTGACGATTTCCAGCCAGGTCAAAACCACCGCCATCGATCAAATCAACCCGCCATCTCAGCGCTGGATCTACGAGCCCACCAGTGCCGGAGCTCCAACGGGAAGCGCCCAGTACACGCACTATTTCAGCTTTGATGCGCCGGTTGGCGCGGCTGCCGCGAATCAGTGCGGCCGCTTCGTCTACACTGGGCTGCACGTCACGGACACAGCCTCCGACCCGGGCGACAACCAGGGCACCTCCACGCCCACGACCTTCCCGGCATGCTGCGCGACTGGGGCCTTGACAGCCCAGGAGAAGGCGCTTGAGTTCATGATCTTCGATCTCTCCTCCTGTATCAGCAGCGTGAACCTGCCACCGCCACCGGTGCAGACCGTGCCGCCCCCAGCTACGCCGCCGCCTCCGCCCCCGCCAGCCCCACCTCCGCCCCCCGCCGCGCCGGCTGCGCCGCCGCCGCCACCAGCACCTGCTCCCCCACCGCCGGCGGGTGCGCCAGCGCCGCCTCCGTCATCTCCACCGCCCCCGACCGCGCCAGCGGCCCCCCCTCCTCCGCCCGCGCCGGCGCCACCCGCGCCTCCGCCGCCAGCCACGACGCCACCAGCGCCACCTTCGCCACCGGTGCCGCCGCCCCCGCCCCCGCCCCCGCCCGTCGCGGCGCCTCCGCCGCCACCCCCGCCGCCGCCGGCCACGGCACCCCCGCCGCCCCCTCCTCCGCCTCCGACCCCGCCAACCTATATTCTCTAACGCAGGCCAGGCGCGACGGAGCGCAACCTACGCCACGCGTTCGCATTGCCCACCGCGTAGGTAACATAGCGCGGGCTTCGCCCGCAACCGAGGATGGCTCCAGGCTTCAGGCTCCAGGCTGCAGCCTGCTCCGTCGAGAGCAGCAATCGGTTTCCTGGACCTCGACGAGTGAGCCAGCACTTCAGCCTGAAGCCTGGAGACTGAAGCCTGAAGCCTCATGACACGACCGCGGAAAGAATCGTCGCGCCACGCGAAGAGTCTCGGAGGTAGTAGAACAAAGCGGGGAGAAGTGCCTGGTCTTCGGGTAGAATGGCATTCGTCGTCGAAGTACATTTAGAGTCAGCGCAGGAGCGCGTTCATGTTGAAAATTAAGTTGCACGATTTCCTAGCTTCATTATCCCTACTCAGTATCGGTATTGCGATCTCTGACGTTCGGTTCGGGCTGCTCGAACGCCGGTTCGGTGGGCGGCGGTTCCGTAGATGACTCGGGATCGGTCGTCCCCAAAGATGCTTCCTTGACCATCCCGCTTCCCGACGGTGGCGGCTCTGCCCTGGATAGCGGCAATTGCATCCCTCTATCGAGCTGCACGGTCGCGGGCTGGCAGTACTGCGGCCTCATCGGGGACGGCTGCGTGGGCAGCCTGAACTGCGGAGACTGTCCTTCGGGGCTGTCGTGCAACGACGGCGTTTGTACGAACGGCCCTGGTTACGATGCCGGTCCACTCACCTCCTGCACCGTACCCGGCGGGACCTACTGCGGAGACATCGGAAATGGCGCCGGAGGCAAGCTCTCCTGCGGCGCATGCCCGACGGGTTGGACGTGCACGAACGGCCTATGCACGGGAGACGCCACCTGCCCCATGCGAGCGTGCGGAACCGGAACCAACAAATACTGCGGCACCATCGGCGATGACTGTGGCCACGCCGAGGATTGTGGCACCTGCGCCGCCGACCAAGTCTGCAAGAACAACCAGTGCATCCCCGCGACGGGCTGCCTGGCAACGACCTGCAACCCGACCGGCGGCCAGTACTGCGGTGGCCAGCTCGGCGATGGCTGCGGTGGCGCCATCACCTGCGGCGACTGCACCACACCCGGTTGGACCTGCCAGGATCACCTTTGCAAGGGCGGCGCCTCGTGCACGCCTGTCGCGTGCGGCACCGGCGCCGGCAAGTACTGCGGCACCATCGGCGACGGCTGTGGCGGCAGCAACGATTGCGGCGACGTGCATCGCCGGCGAAACCTGCAAGAACAACCAGTGCGTGCCGGCGAGTTGCACGCCCCTAACCTGCAACCCGACCGGCGGCCAGTACTGCGGCGGCCAAGTCGGCGACGGCTGCGGCGGCGTGCTCGATTGCAGCGCGCCTTGTCCGGCGGGCTGGACCTGCGCCGATCACCTGTGCGTTGGCGATCGACGTGCAAGCGGCTCGCCGCCTGCACCAACGGCACACCCTTCAACTACTGCGGCGACGTGGGCGATGGCTGCGGCGGTACCCTCCACTGCGGCAGCCGATTGCGCCGCCGGCCAGGTCTGCGATGGCACGACCGGCTTGTGCAAGGGCGACACGACCTGCGTCCCAGCCACCTGCAACAACGGCTCGCTCTTCAACTACTGCGGCGACGTGGGCGACGGCTGCGGCGGTACCCTCCACTGCGGCGCCGACTGCGCCGCCGGCCAGACCTGCGACACCACCACCGGCCTGTGCAAGGGCGACTCCGACCTGTGTGCCCGTAGCTTGCGACAATGGCAGCCCGTTCAAGTACTGCGGCGAAACCGGCGACGGCTGCGGCGGCACCCTTCACTGCGGCGCCGACTGCGACGCCCACCAAGTGTGCGGCTCGGATGGGATCTGCAAGGGCGACGCGACTTGCGCCGCCCTTGCATGCACCAACGGCACGCCGTTCAGCTACTGCGGCGACATCGGCGATGGCTGTGGCGGACAGCTCTCGTGCGGAACACGCTGCGGAACCAATCAGTTGTGCGGCGTGGACAATCTGTGCAAGGGCGATTCGTCCTGCATCCCCACGACCTGCGACAACGGGACCGACTTCAAATACTGTGGCACCGTCGGCGACGGTTGCGGCGGAGCGCTGGTTTGCAGCAAGAATTGCGGCACGGGCAAGGTGTGCGACACCACCAAGGGCCAGTGCAAGGGCGACAACACCTGCGTCCCGCTTTCATCGTGTACCAACGGAACGGGCTTCAACTACTGCGGTACCATCGGCGACGGTTGCGGTGGAAGTCTCACCTGCGGCACCACGAACTGTGGCACCGGCAAGGTGTGCAACACCAGCAAGGGCCTGTGCAAGGGCGACGCTTCTTGCGTTCCAACGGTGTCCTCGACCTGCACAGCGGCCAACGGCGGCGTCTACTGTGGCGGTCCCATCGGCGACGGCTGCGGCGGCGCCATCACCTGCCCCGCCACGTGCCCGACGGGATTCACCTGCCAGAACAACGCCTGCATGTGCACCGGCACGAGCTGCGGCCAGTGCTCGGGCCTGCAATGCCAGGTGGTCCAATGCGACGCCGGCAGCACCACCATCAGCGGCAAGGTGTTCACCCCGGCCGGCGCGGCGGGAGATCCGGTCTACAACGCGCTTGTGTACATCCCCAACGGGGCGCTGCCCGCCATTACCGATGGTCCGTCGTGCGATCAGTGCACGGCCCTGACTTCGGACCAGGCCGTTGCCGGCGCCCTCACCGGACCCGACGGCAGCTTCGTCATCAGCAACGCCCCCACGGGCACGGGCATTCCCCTGGTCGTCCAGCTCGGCAAGTGGCGCCGCCAGATCACCATCGACGTCACCAACACCTGCGGCAACAACCCCATCGCCGACGGCACGGTTCGCCTGCCCAGAAATCAGGGCGAAGGCAACATCCCCCTCACCGCAGTCACCACCGGGCAGGTAGATGCTCTTGAATGCGTGCTGAGGAAGATGGGTGTCGATGCCGCTGAATTCCAGCTTCCCGCCGCGACTACCGGACGAATCAAGATCTACAAAGAGAACGGTGCAAACGCCGACACCGGAACGCCGCCCGCCGCCACTACGCTCTGGGGCGGAACAGGGACGGAGCTATCGAAGTACGACTTGGTGCTGCTGCCATGCCCCGGCGATCGACCAGCGTCCGATCTCAACATCCCCAACATGAGCCAGGCCGGTGCGGCCCCCTCGCTCGCTGCGACCGACGCTGCCGGGTATCCGAACCTTCTCAATTACACAAGCGTGGGGGAAGGGCCTTCGTAACTCACTATAGCTGGGTCTGGATAGCGCCGTCCCGAAGCCCCTTCCCAACGGTTGCCGGATGGAACCTCGCCGGCACTCCCCAGGAGGTTCAAGAAACCCGCTACTACACCGGCGCTGGCAGCAGCCCGCCTGCGACCTATCCACCACCAGTGACTGCCCAGGTGAACACGACCTTCGCGAAAGGGGCAGGGTTTGCCCAATGGTTGGTTAATATCAACGCTGGTACCTTGGCCAACGGGGTCACGACCATACCGATCTACAATGTTTCTCACGTCGCAAACGGGGTGGTCACGGGAACCGACGCTTGGCTCACCTCGCCTCTCGCATGGCGCCAGTTCTCAGGCACCTCGGCGACAACGTGCACCGATGCAAATCACTCCAGCAACAACTGCGCCCAGCAGCAATTCGCCCACGAATTCAGCTTCAACACGCCGTTTGGGGCGCCAGCCGCCCAGCAGTGCGGTCGCGTGGTCTACAGCGGGTTCCACGTCAACCAGGCGCCGTCCGGTACGACGCCCTCCTACTGCACGGGCACCATGACCGCGCAGGAGAAGGTCCTCATGTTCATGATGCTCGACCTCGCGTCGTGCATCAGCATCGGGACGCCTCCGCCGGTGGTCATCCCGCCGCCGACCACGCAAGCACCACCACCGCCACCACCACCGGCGCCACCGCCGCCGCCGTCCTCGCCAGCCGCGCCGCCGCCGCCGCCCGCGCCGCCGCCACCGGCCCCGCCGCCGCCTGCGACGACACCACCCGTGCCGCCCTCGCCACCGGTGCCACCGGCGCCGCCACCGCCGCCGCCCGTGGCCGCGCCACCACCGCCGCCGCCGGCACCGCCCACCCAAACTACGCCACCGCCACCGCCGCCGCCACCGCCACCGCCGATCTGGATCCCGTAGGTCAGGGGCGGCGATCGCACAAATCGCCGCCGCTTTCCCGCCTTAGGCGGTGAACACTGCCTGCCTTCGCTGATTGTCGGCTGGCGGTATTCGAGCGTATCATCAACAATCATGAAAGGTGGAGGTGCCCGGCCGCCAGGACGGAACGCGGACGCGTACGAGGACGACGAATCCAAGACCACCGTGGATGGCGCGCTCCTAGAAGGCGCCTATCGGATCTTCCGTGTTGTCGGCGAAGGCGGGATGGGCACGGTCTATGAGGGACTGCAACTTCGCCTGAACAAGCGCGTGGCCATCAAGGTCATGTCGCGCGAGCTCGCCGCCAACTCGGAGGCCCTGGCGCGTTTCCGCCGCGAGGCCGAAATCACGAGCAGCATCGGCCACCCGCATATCGTGCACGTCACGGATTTCGGCAGCACGCCCACCGGCGAACCCTTCATGGTCATGGAGTTTCTCGATGGCCAAGACCTCGAAAGCCGCCTTCGCCGAGTCGGCCGCCTAGCACCAGCGGCCGTGCTCCACGTGGTCAAGCAGGTTGCGTCCGCACTGACCGCCACCCACGAGCAAGGGATCGTCCACCGCGACCTGAAGCCCGCAAATATCTACCTGCTGAATGTGGCTGGCGAAGTGGACTTCGTGAAGGTCGTGGATTTCGGGATCTCCAAGGTCCGCGCAGCGATCACCAAGCTGACGCAAGCCTCGGTCGTGATGGGATCGCCGCAGTACATGTCGCCCGAACAGGCCCAGGGCCGCGTCGAGGAAATCGATCACCGCACCGACGAATGGGCGCTGGCGTGCATCACCTGGGAGATGCTCTCCGGCCGCTGCCCGTTCACCGGCGAGGACGTGGCCAGCCTGCTCTATCAGGTCGTGCACGAAGAGCCTCCCCAGCTTGCCGCCATGGTTACCGGCCTTCGGCCAGAGGTGGACGAGGTCCTTCGGTGCGCGCTCGCGAAGAACCGCGCGAATCGTTTCGCGACCGTCGGTGCGTTCGCACGGGCGCTGGAGACTGCGATCCAGGGCTCGGTGGCCAGCTACGAGCCGACGCCCGCACCACAGCCCGTGCCCTTCTCGAAAGAGACGGTCGGCTACGGCTCGTTTCAAACAGAGGTCGCAGGCTTGCTCACGCCGATCATGCCCTCCGGCGATTCCCCCGTGACCGAGAAGCGGAAGCTGTCGCTCACGACATTCTCACACGCCACTGGCGAGTTTGCTCACCGGCATAAGATTCCCGCTGCCCCCGAGCAAGCGGATGCTCGCCATCGCGGGAGGCTCGTCGCTCGTTCTCCTTCTTGGCGCCTTCATGCTTTTCCGATCTGGCGGTCCGGCGAAGGACAAGACCGCCGCGCAGCCCGTGCCCAGACCGGCCGCGGTGCCAATGCCGCGCGTGACGATCACGCCCACGCCATCCCTGGAAGCAGTGGAGGCCCCGGTGGATCCACTCGCTCCCAAGGTGGAAACCACATCCCGGAAGGCCAAGCGCCCCAAGAGCGCTGTCGATCCGACCGCGGCGCCACTTGGACCATTTGAGGACACCAGGGTACTCCCTGCCCCACGACCCCGGGCGAAGGCCCAACGCCGAATCATCACGGACATCTAGCCATGAATGCAACCGCCATTCTCATCGCCGCCCTACTTGCACAAACCTCTCCGATGAACGCCAGCCCGGAGGCCAAGGCCAGAGCCAAGGTCCTGCTCAACGAAGGCTCGGCCATGTATCAGTCTGGCGATTACGCCAGCGCGCTGGAAAAGTTCGAGGAAGCCTACAGGACCTACACCAGCCCCAAGATCTGGTTCAACATCGGGCAGGCGAATCGGGACCTTCGGCAATTCGCTGATTCGATGGCGGCGTTTGAGAAGTTCCTCGTGGGCGCCAGCGACGCCTCACCCGAGGCGATCGCCGATGCGCGGAAGGCTGTGGCTGAGTTGAAGCCCAAGCTCGGCCGGGTGCAGATTGAATGCCAGACTTCAGGCGCAGAAGTGAGCATCGACGGCAAGGTTGTTGGCCAGGCTCCTCTGCTCGACCCGATTTGGGTGATGCCTGGGCGTCACCAGATCACGGCAGTCTCACCCGAGGCGTCGCCAGCAGTCGAGACTATCACCGTCGTCGCGGGCATGGAGATCCCTTGTCGATCTCAAGCCGAATTTGTTGCCGGTGGCTGTCCCGGCCGATCACCGGCCCAGACGCCAGTCGTCCGCAGGCCTCTAAAGGAGAATCCATACGACGGCTTCAGCGTGAGCCAGCCCAAGATCCACGAGAAGACAGACGGATGGTGGCTTGGCCGGAAGTGGACCTGGGTTGCGGCAGGATCGACCGTGGTGTTCGCCACCACGGCTGCTATCGCTGGCCTGATGATGCAATCCAAGTTTGACAGCCTGAGAAGCTCGTGCGGTCGCGCCAGCCCGACCCACCCCGGATGCAGCCCGAGCGACATCGACTCAGTCACTTCGCGCAAGAACATCGCCAACGTCTTTTGGGGGCTGACGGCCGCTGCTGCCGTGACCGCAGGCGCGCTCTTCTACTTCGAGGGCCAGCGCGTGACCGTCGCGCCGATCGCCGGCGAAGTGACAGGGTTGCTTGGGCGGGTGAGCTACTGAGCATGCGAAGAACATATCACTTCGTCAGGTTATCTCGAACAGCCGAGGGACTCCTTCTGGCTACCTCGGTGATCCTCGCAGGCTGCTCTTTCGACGCCAGCGAGCTGAAGGCATGGCCAAGTACCGATTCCAGCGCAGCCTTAGACAGTCCATCGCAAGGAACCGATCGGCCGAATGGAAGCTTGGACGGCAACAACGATGTCGATGCGAAGGACTCAGACGTAAGCGTTGATGCACGGATTGACGTGGCAAGTGATTGGACCGCCGGTACCGAGGCCGCTCTCCCTTCCGACTCGCCACTGCCATCCGGCATGGGTGGAACCATGGGAACAGGAGGAACGGCGGGCGTGGGCGGAACAACAGGGGTGGGTGGGTATGGTGGCAATTCAACAGGAGGCTTAGGTGGGACAACCCCGAACATGGGAGGTTCTACGGGGACGGGCGGAATGGTCAGCCGGAGCGGCGGCGCTACAGTAGCCGGTGGAAACGTTGGGTCCGGTGGCAACATCGGAACTGGCGGCGCAGGAACCGACGGATCGACAGCAACCGGCTGCGGCCAGGTCGCGTCGACGCTTTCCCGAACCTTCAGTTTCGCCTCGGGACTGGGAACCTTGACCCTTGCGACCAACAGCGCCAGTGGCTCGAAAGTCAGTTACGTGACCGCGGGACCAGCCTCGAAAACCACTCTTTGCAGCCCGACCTCGGGCTGCGCCGCGCTTTCGCTTCCCTTCGCACCAGGCGCAGCCGCGTACAGCGCCTTTGCCTTGGCCGTGGAGGACTTCGCGCCTGCCATCAACCTGGTTGGTTCGACGGTGACTTTCAGTGTGGGTATCGACAATCCAGGTACGACGCCAGTCCCCATTCAGATCCAAGCCTACGCGCAGGGAGATGCGACCGCGAGTTACGCCTGGACCGTGCCGACCACGGTTGGTGACGCCAGCTTGACCTCCTACGCAGCCGCGACAGGGTTCCAGGATCTCGTCCTGCCGGTGACCAACAACGTGACTACCACGGGCAAATATTGCGCTGCGGTCACCGGCGCGATTGGCATTCAGCTTGAGAACTTGGCCGCCATCACCAGCAGCAACGCGGGAACCGTAACGATCTACATCGCCAAGATCACCATCACTCCGCCGTGACACCATGCTTGTTCTGAGAATCCGCCCGTGCATTCTGGCTGCCATGTTGGTCTTGGCCGGCTGCTCGTTCGACGCCAACGAGCTGACAGGCTTCGCAGGGATCGATTCGAATGCGGCGATTGATGGCCATTCCCGAGAAATCGATGGGGCGAGCGGAAGCCTCAATGGAAAGGACGCGCCTGCTGACTCCGCTGTGGATCATTGGTCCGACTCGCTCTTGCCGCCCCAATCAGATGGAGCCGTTGATAGTCCGAAGGACTCGGCTGCCTTCGAGGTTACTGGCGATGCGACAGATGTCCGCGATCTGGGAACCGGCGGAACGACGAATTTGGGTGGTACTGGGGGAGGCGGTGTCACTGGCTCCGGCGGAAGCACTCCATCGGTGTTTGATACTATCGGTTCAAATCCAGCATCGACGATGGCCGCTGGAACAACCTCGCCGTCCAACGTAACAAAAGTGGATTTCTACTCGGTCTCATCCGCACGAACGTTGCTAGAGGTTGAGTTCTATATGAACATCATCACGGCCGCGACCCTCAACTGGGTCGTGTACGAGGCCGCAAGTCAGACCAGCACCTCCTATACCCTGGTTTCATCAACGACCACGTCTGCGAACGTGGGGCAGGGCTATCAAGCCTCTGGCGTACTGAACGTCCCCCTCAAGGCCGGCTACTACTACGCTATCGGTGTGTCGTGGGGAGCCACGGTCGAGAACTACTGGTACAACTCGGTCACAGCGCCCTATCCCGTTGCGACGAGTTTTGGCGCTCTCATAGGCTCCTCGACGACAACAGGCACAAACCTGACATCGATCACGTGGGCCAGTTCCGCGAGCTACTACCCGGAACGGCTGACAACGACTGGCATTGGCGGAACGACGGGCACGGGTGGCACTACCGGCACCACCGGCAACGGTGGCTCCACGACTTCACAGGTCGGGGCTGGCGGGTTTAATCCCTTCGTGGGCGGCGCCACCGGCACCACCAGCAACGGCGGCGCCACGAGCAGCAACGGGGGCTCCGCTAGCAAGGGCGGCACTACCGGCAGCGGCGGCGCGGGTGGTGTGTCTACGGTGGGCCTTGTCGCCTACTACCCGTGCAACCAAACCGCCGGCCCGACGCTTTCCGATCTCTCGGGTAACGGTCGCAACGCCACATTGGTGACCGGCATGGGCGGTAGCGGTGGCTACACCTTCGCGACAGGCAAGGTGAGCAACGCCCTTGATCTCGTCAAGGCCAACCAAGGCTATGCGAGTATCGCCTCCAGTGGTCTGTCCGGCGCGACTGAGATGACCATCGCGACCTGGGTCTACCTCAACACAAGCTCCAACTGGCAGACAATCTGGGATTTCGGCACGAGCTCCACCAGCGCCTACATGGTCGTAGCGACCACGAACAACCTGACCAATGTTGTCAGGTTCACCATCAGCCTCAACGGCAACACATCAGGCGCCGAACAGATTGTCGACGGGAAGGCGCCGCTGCCAACCGGGACGTGGACGCACGTGGCCGTCGTGCTGGGTTCGGCCGGAGCTGTGCTGTATGTCGACGGGGTGCAGGTCAGCGCAAATACCGCGGTCACGCTACGCCCGGCCGATCTCGGCAATACTCCCAACAACTACATCGGGCGCTCGCAGTATTCGGCGGATCCTTACCTGGATGGCGATATCGACGAGTTCCGTGTCTACAGTCGCGCCTTGTCTGCGGTGGAGATCCAGGCGCTCTATGCCTATACGGGCTCCTGAACCGAACTTCAATGCCAGTGTCTCGACGGAATATCTACGAACACCGCCGGGCCTAGGTGCAAGAGACTTGACTGTTGCAGATCCAGACGTCAACCACGCCTCAGGCTCTCCTGAACTTCGTCAAGAGTCTCCTGGAAAGGGGAGACGCCAGCTCCGCTCAGCGTCCGCATGAATTCGGCCCTGCTCATGCGCGCGATCTCCGCGCCCTGGCCCTGACTGATCAGACCCTTGGCATACCAGATTGCAGCGGTTGCCACGCGCATTTCGTCAGCCACTTCGCTGGGTGACATGTGCATGGTGCTGAATACTTCGTCGGGAAGCGCTATTTGAACTGTCGTCATGACCAGTCTCTCAATCAAAGGCTAGCACAGCCGCGGCTGCATAGAACCCGAAAGACCTCTTCGGTTTGAGTCCTTGAAGCTTCGAGCCCGGCCCAGAAGCGCCGTCCCCGTTCACGGAAGTTCCGCGAGAGTCACTCGAGAACGAGATGCTCAAGGAGACTGGCCACCGATGGGAAGGCGCCGCACGCGCAGACGGGCGCTCTCGAAGATAACGACGCTGCCTGCCGCTAGGTCCTCGACAAGAGAATCGAGATTTGCGCGCAGCAACGCCAGCTGTCGCTCTGGACGGCGTTCACTTCCGTGGCGGAAGAGAATCACGGAAGGCTGTGACTCCCGTCGCAGCGCCAAGAGCGTGCCGAAGTCGGTGTCGGCCGATACCACCACCCTGTCTTCGACCCGGGCGCGCGACATGACCTCTTCGTCTGATGCTGCCGCCATCCCGTAGTCACGGACATGAACGGCGTCGTGACCGTCTCGACGAAGTCCGTCTGCGATGAGCGGCGACAGGGCATTGTCGACTAGAAACCTCATGGCTTCGGCTTGGCCGGTCGCCCCTCGACGCGGCGTCAGGCGACGGTCCTGAGCGGCAACTCGCGTTCTCGGACGGCCTCGGCGGCGTAGCGCAAGGACTCGGCGACATCCTCGCGTTCCAAGTCGGGATAGGCGGCCAGAATCTCGTCGGGCACCATGCCATCAGCGACCATTCCCACCACCGTGGCCACAGGGATGCGCAGGCGTCGGATACAGGGAACGCCGCCCATCTGTCGCGGATCCACAGATATACGTTCGTACGCGGGCATGTCCTCAGTTTGCCACAATTTCGCTGCGCAGGTCGGTATCGATGCTCCGAAGTTCGGAGGCAAGGATCGCCCGATGGGTCCTAGCCAAAGGTCGATGCGGGTGACCTGACGGCGCAAGGGGGAAGGCGCCAAGTTGACTTAGTCCACTATCTAGTCCACCTTGAAGTGGTGAAGTCAGTCAACGTCCATGAGGCAAAGACCCATTTCTCCCGGTTGCTGGCGAAGGTCGAGCGGGGCGGGGAGGTCGTCATCGCGCGCGCAGGCAAGCCGGTGGCCAGGCTGGTCGCAATCGAGCCTCCGGCAACCCCACCTACCCTGGGCGCAGATTCTGGGGCGTTCGTGGTCCCGGATGACTTCGATGCGCCCTTGCCCGCCGACGTCTTGGATGCGTTTGAGGGTGCATCCAGGCGATGAAGGTGCTCATCGATACGCAGTGCTGGTTGTGGATGAACGCCAGCCCCGAGAAGTTGTCGCGCCGAACGCGCGCCTTGCTGATAGAGCCGGACACGGAGCGCCTGCTGTCCGTTGCGAGCATCTGGGAGATCGGCATTAAGTACCACCTGGGGAAGCTGCCCTTGCCGGTGGCGCCCGCCGATTATGTCCCCGCCCGCATGGCACTGACCAGGACCTCAGGCCTGGCGATCATCGGCGCCCACGCCCTGCGCGCCAGCAGCTTACCGACATTGCATCGCGACCCATTCGACCGGATGATTGTCGCGCAGGCGCTGGTGGAAGGTGTCCCAGTGCTCAGCTCTGACGGCCAGCTTGACGCCTACGGCATCCGGCGCCTGGCCCCGTGACCGCTAGGTCAGCCGAACAGGCGCGCCACGACCCGCCACATGCGCCCAAGCAGCGATGGCGCGGGCTTGCGGGCCGAGGTGGCAATCTTGGCCGCACCGGGCGCCACCGCCACGTGCGCGTTGGCGGTCTTCTCGTCCGTTGCGTCCACATGGGCATCGTCCGCGCTGGCCGCGCTCTTGTGCTTGAGGGCTTCATCGACCCGCGCAAGCGTCTGCCGAGCTTCTTTTTCCAAGTCCGACATCGCGCCAAGGTCCAGGTTTAGTTTCGCGCAAGCGGCGAGGAATACCTCCTCCTCGCTGCCATCGCTAGGGCCGGGCCCGAGATCCACCGAGAAACCGAACTTGGTCGACAGCCTATCCGCTACCGCCACCACGGCCGAGAGTAGCGGCGCAGTCGTCACGGCGGCTCTGCCGTGATGGTGGGACACGACCTCGGCCACTTCACCGGGTAGCTTCCACTGGCGCACCAGCATACCGGAAACGTCCTCGTGAATCTGCCACACGACCTCGTTCAGGACGACCGGTTCGAGCGCGGGCTCGCTTTTGCGACGCTCTCCGAGCACGATGAGAATGGCGGCGATACCGATGTCATGCACAAGCCCGCACAGAAATGCGTGTTCGGAATCCTGTCCGACGCGCGAGGCGAGCAGACGGCACAGGTTTCCGCACGCCGTGCTGTGCCTGCGCAGCTGTTCCATCATCCCCGAATATTCCACCGAGCGGAACACGCGCATGTGCAGCGCAATTTCGAAAACCACCTCGCCCAAATTCTTGAGCCCAAGGCGCAGCACGGCGCTGCGCAGGGAGGCTTCGGCGTCGCGGCCACGAAAGATCGGTGAATTCGCGACCCGCAAGACGTGGGCCGCCAACATGGGATCGTGTTCGAGCACCGTCACGAGCTTGTCGGTGTCGATGTCCGGGCGGCACGACAAATCGTGGATTTCCAGCGCAATGCTGGGAAGCATGGGCGGCTTGTAGCCGGGCGAGCCAAACACGCCGCGCAGCCCTTCTGATACCCGCAGTACCGTTGCCAGGGGCATGGACGTATACGGGGCCGGCGCGCTATCCGAGTTCGCGCGCGTGGATGAGGCATGAGGGTCGGCCGAGGACATGTCGCCTCTATGACATCGATAGTCTAGAGCGCGATCTTGAGCGGCCAATTGTCTGGCATGTCGCATTCGTGCAGGGGCGCCGGACGCGCCATTTTCACCGTCCGGGACATCTCGCATCGGCAAGGTATGCTTGGCCCAGGAGACACCATGGATAGAACAGAAAAACTCTCCCTCATCGCTCGCTTCGAGTCGTCCATCGACCCGCTTGTCGATTTCGTCAAGAACGCACCGCCTGCGGCCGTCGATTTCAGGCCGAACCTTCCCGGCGCCTGGAGCATTCGCGATCACGCGGTTCACTTCTTGGACGCGGACACGTTCGCCTACGGCCGCCTGCGCTTGGCCGTAACCCAACCGGGGGCGGAGGTGTTCGTGTGGAACGAAGAGGCCTGGCAAGAAAGAGCCAAATACGAAACCGCGGACGCCCTTGCCGCCTTGGAGGCCGCACGAGTGCTCAGGCACGTGGTCTGCGCCATGGCCAGGTCGATCGTCGATGTGGACTGGGAAACCTTCTACGTCCGCCACTCGCAACGAGGACGCATGAACCTGGCCGATGTCTTCAAGCTCTACACCGACCACGCCCAGTTTCACCTGAGCTATTTCCGCCGCAACCTGGATGCGTTCAAGTCGGCCGCGGCGTGATTAGGCGCCGTGAAAAAGGACTTCCGCGGTCCTTTACCTCTGGCGTCAGGGGTGGGCTTGGGTCATAACCTACAAGATCGATGCGTATTCCCCCACTCGACCCAAGACACACACCGCTCTCAGACTCCCAAGCAGCTCAGTTCAACGCTTTCGCCGCCAGCCTAGCGCCTGACCAGACCGCCTGGCTGCTCGGCTATCTGACTGCGACCCATCACTTGCAAGGCGGCGTTGGCCAGCCCGTGGCGTCGCTCCCTGCCGGCGACGCCGACCGACAAGTGACGGTGCTCTTCGCCTCGCAAACCGGCAACGCCGCGAAGATCGCAAAAGCCCTAACCGCTGCGGCCGCAGGGGCCGGCATCCACGCGGTCGCGGTCAACGTCGCGGACTACAAGACGGCGAACCTGAAGAACGAACGCCACCTGGTCCTGGTGTCGAGCACGCAAGGCGAAGGCGATCCGCCGGACTCGGCCGTCGAGTTCCACCGTTTCCTCTTCGGCAAACGGGCCACGCGCCTGGAAGGGCTGCGCTTCGCCGTGCTGGCGCTCGGCGACTACAGCTACGCGAATTTCTGCAAGGCCGGGGTCGACTTCGACAAGCGACTGGAAGAGCTGGGGGCCGAGCGCGTCTTGGCCCGTGTCGATTGCGACGTGGAATACCAGAGCGCGGCGGATGCCTGGCAGGGCCAGGTGATCGAAACCTTCAAGAATCTCGTGCCCAAGAACGGCGTGTCGACTTCGCCAGTGCCAGCGGTCGCGGCGGTCGAAGAGACTGGTTACGACAAGGCCCGGCCCTTCTCGGCGGCTGTCCTCGATCGCATCAACCTGAACGGCCGCGGCTCGGGAAAGAAGACCTACCACTTGGAAATTTCGCTGACCGGATCTGGCATCACGTACCAGCCCGGAGACGCCCTTGGCGTTGTTCCGCGAAACTCTCCGGCCTACGTGCAAGAGCTCATGGCCATGGCCCGTCTCGCGCCCGAGGCCAGCGTCAGCGTGGACGGCAAGGAACGGCCGCTTGCCGAGGCGCTCGGCGACACCTTCGAGATCACCACCATCACGCGCCCGTTTGTGAAGGCCTACGCTGCGCAGACCGGTCATGCGGAGCTGGGCGCGCTGCTCGAAAAGGGGAAGGAGGAAGACTTCCAGAAATACGTCCATGGCCGCGAGATCATCGACGTGCTGCAGGCGTTCCCTTCGGGCGACATGCAGCCGCAAGCGTTCCTAGGCACGCTTCGCCGGCTGCAGCCGCGCCTCTATTCCATCGCATCGAGCCTGCTTGCGCACGAGGAAGAGGTTCACCTGCTGGTCGGGCTCACCCGCTATGAAAGCTACGGGCGCGTGCGCGAGGGCGTTTGCTCGTCCTACGTGTGCGAGCGCCTGGGCGACGACGAGCCCGTGCGCGTCTATCCCTCGCCCAATCCCAACTTCAAGCTTCCGGAAAACCCGGACGCCCGGATCATCATGATCGGCCCTGGCACCGGCTTGGCGCCGTTTCGCGCCTTCGTCGAAGAGCGCGAGACCCTGGGTTGCCGTGGGCGCAATTGGTTGTTCTTCGGCGAGCAACATTTCGCCACCGATTTCTTGTACCAGCTCGAGTGGCAGCGCTGGCACAAGTCCGGCGTGCTGTCGCACCTGGATTTGGCGTTTTCGCGTGACCAAGACGAGAAGATCTACGTCCAACATCGCATGATCGAGCGCGGTCGCGATGTGTACGCCTGGCTGCAAGAGGGCGCGCACGTCTACGTGTGCGGGGAAGCTGGCAAGATGGCGGCCGACGTCCATCAAGCGTTGATTTCCATCGTCGAAAAACAAAGCGGAAAGGGCCGCGAGGCCGCCGTGGAGTACGTCGAGAATCTCCAGTCCAGCAAGCGGTACCAGCGCGATGTCTACTAGCTAGGATGAAGTTCCATGAGCGATGAAGCACAGCCCGCTCCGGGCAGCAGCGAAAACGAATACTTCAAGGATGCGAGCAACTACTTGCGCGGCACCATCGCCAAGGGTTTGCGCGATCCCATCACAGGCGGCATTGCGCCCTCCGATCAACAGCTCCTCAAGTTCCATGGGATGTACCAGCAAGACGACCGCGACGTTCGCCTCGAACGTCAGCGGCAGAAACTGGAGCCACTGTACAGCTTCATGGTGCGCATCCGCATGCCCGGCGGCGTGTGCACGCCAGCGCAGTATCTGGCCATCGATCGCCTCGCGTGCGCCCACGGGGGCAGCACCTTGCGCTTGACGACGCGGCAGACGTTCCAGCTGCACACCATCCCCAAGCGCCACTTGCGCCAGACCGTGCAGGCCATCAACAAGGCGTTGCTCGATACCATCGCGGCTTGCGGGGACGTGAACCGCAACGTGATGTGCAACCCGAATCCGTTCTTGTCGTCGCTGCACGGCGAGGTCTACGGGTGGGCCAAGCGCATCAGCGAACACCTTCTGCCGCGCACGCGCGCCTACCACGAGATCTGGCTGGGCGAAGAGCTCGTGGCGGGTGGCGAACCCGCCGACGATGCCGAGCCGCTCTATGGCAAGCACTATCTGCCGCGCAAGTTCAAGATCGCCGTGGCGGTACCGCCCAGCAATGACGTCGACATCTTCGCCAACGACCTTGGTTTCGTGGCCATCGCCGACAACGACAGGCTGGCCGGGTTCAACGTCACGGTGGGCGGCGGCATGAGCATGGCCCATGGCGAGCACGCCACCTATCCTCGCCTCGCAGACGTGATTGGCTTCTGCCCGCTCGCCGATGTCCTGGCCGTGGCCGAAGCCGTGCTGACCACCCAGCGCGACTTTGGCGACCGCAAGAACCGCAAGCACGCGCGCCTCAAGTACACCATCGACGACCGAGGGCTGGACTGGTTCAAGGCCGAAGTCGAACGCCGAATGGGTCACGCGCTCGCGCCGGCGCGCCCCTTTGTCTTCGAAAGCAACGGCGATCGCTACGGCTGGGTCAAGGGCGTGGGCGACTCTTGGCACTTCACGCTCTTCATCATGAGCGGTCGCATTCGCGACCAAGGCGACCGAGCCCTGCTCAGGGCCTTGCGCGAGATCGCCAAGGTTCACGACGGGGATTTCAGGCTGACCGCGAACCAGAACCTCATGATCGCCAACGTGAGCAAGGGCAACAAGCGGCGCATCGACGGCTTGCTCGACCAATACCGGCTCAAGGATGGCGCCACGCAAACCAGCCTGAGACTGTCCTCCATGGCGTGCGTTGCCTTGCCGTCGTGTGGCTTGGCCATGGCCGAATCCGAGCGCTACCTGCCGAGCCTGCTCGACAAGCTCGACGCCATCGTGCGAGCGGCCGGGCTGGAAAAGGATCCCATCGTCATCCGCATGACCGGGTGCCCGAATGGCTGCGCGCGGCCCTACATCGCCGAAATCGGCTTGGTCGGCAAGAATCTCGGCAAGTACAACCTGTACTTGGGCGGCGGGTTCGTCGGGGATCGGCTGAGCAAGCTCTACCGCGAGAGTCTCGCCGACGAGGAGATCGTCGCCACGCTCGATCCCATCATCCATCGCTACGCTCGCGAGCGAAATCCCGGCGAGCGATTCGGCGACTTCGTCATCCGGGCGGGCTATGTCAAGGCCACGCGACAAGGCAAGGATTTCCACGACTGATCGACAGATGTCTCCCGCACACCTCGGGCTTTGACTTCAATCCGGACGGCGCTAGTCTCTTTTAGCGCTTCGGCGCCGAAGGCAGGAACCATGAAGAACGACCACGGAACGCCAGGCCCGTCCGGAGGCTCTGCATCCACGACCAGCGGAAAAGCGCCCGCGCCAGGCGTGGATGGTCTTGCGCCCATCCAGGATTTTCCGGCCTCCACGCGGGTGTTCAAGACCGATGGCCACGTCAAAGTGCCCTTCCGACGGATTGCGCTCGCTGGCGGTGGGCCGCCCGTCGAGGTCTATGACACCTTCGGTCCGCGGTCGGTGGATTTGCGCCAAGGGCTGCCCAGACTGCGGCAACCCTGGGTCGACCGTCGGACTGCCCGCGGCGACACCAACTTCAGCCAGATGCACTATGCCCGACAGGGCGAAATCACCGAGGAGATGCGCTTCGTGGCCCTGCGTGAAAACCTCGCGCCGGAATTCGTGCGCGACGAGGTCGCACGCGGGCGGGCCATCATCCCGGCGAACCGCAATCACCCAGAGGCCGAACCCATGGTCATCGGCCGCAACTTCCTGGTCAAGATCAACGCCAACATCGGCAACTCTGCCGTCAGCTCCACCATCGGCGAGGAGGTCGACAAGCTGCGCTGGGCGGTCAAGTGGGGCGCCGACACGATCATGGATTTGTCGACGGGCGCGAACATCCACGAGACGCGCGAGTGGATCCTGCGCAATTCCCCCGTACCGGTGGGAACGGTCCCCATCTACCAAGCGCTGGAGAAGGTGAAAGGCAAGATCGAGGATCTGTCCATCGACGTGTTTCTCGATACACTGGTCGAGCAGGCCGAGCAAGGCGTGGACTATTTCACCATCCACGCGGGCGTTTTGCTGCACCACATTCCCCTGACCGCGAAACGGATCACTGGCATCGTGTCTCGGGGTGGTTCGATCATGGCCAGATGGTGCCTGGCCCACCACGAGGAGAACTTCCTCTACACCCACTTCGAACGCATCTGCGAGCTCATGAAGCAGTACGACGTTGCCTTCAGCCTGGGCGACGGCCTACGCCCTGGTTGCACCGCGGACGCCAACGACGCGGCCCAGTTCGCCGAATTGGAAGCGCTTGGGGAGCTGACCGAGATAGCCTGGCGCCATGACGTTCAAGTCATGATCGAGGGACCCGGACACGTGCCCATGCACAAGATCCGCGAGAACATGGACAAGCAACTCGACATCTGTCACGAGGCCCCGTTCTACACCCTCGGCCCGCTGGTGACCGACATCGCCCCTGGTTACGACCACATAACCTCGGCCATTGGAGCGGCCATGATCGGCTGGTTCGGAACGGCCATGCTTTGCTACGTCACACCCAAGGAGCACCTTGGCCTGCCCAATCGCAAGGACGTCAAGGACGGGGTGATTGCCTACAAGATTGCCGCCCACGCGGCGGACATGGCCAAGGGGCATCCAGGCGCCAGCGAGCGCGACGACGCCCTGTCGCGTGCACGCTTCGCGTTCCATTGGGAAGACCAGTTCAACCTGGCCCTCGACCCGGACACCGCCCGCCAGTTTCACGACGAAACCCTGCCCGCGCCAGCGGCCAAGGGTGCCCATTTCTGCTCCATGTGCGGTCCACAGTTCTGTTCGATGCGCATCACCCAGGATTTGCGCGCCGACGTGGTGGCCGAGGGGCTCAGGCAAAAGGCCGCCGAATTCAAGGCCACGGGTCAAGAGCTCTACGCTCGCCCCGCTGGCGCTGACTACTCGGAAGATTCGGAGCGCACCGAAATCGGGTAGAGCAGGCCTGCCAAAAAGGTCGGGTTGCCTGCCAGCGACTCGGGTATCCTGCCCGCATGTTGCCATCGACAACGCCCGTGACGAGGAAACGGCTGCTCGTATTCGTCATCGCCTACCGCGCCGAAAAGACCCTGACCGGGGTGTTGTCGCGCATACCGAGCACGATTTTCGAGACCCTGGACTGCGAGATCCTGGTCGTCGACGACGCCTCGACGGATCGCACCTTCGAAATCGGGCACGAGTGGAAGGAAGCCCATCCCGAAATCGTTGTGACGGTCCTGCGCAACGACTACAACCAAGGCTACGGCGGCAACCAGAAGGTTGGCTACACCTACGCCATCGAGAACGGGTTCGACTTCGTGGCCATGGTCCACGGCGATGGCCAGTACGCCCCCGAGGAGTTGCCGCGTTTGCTGGAGCCCCTGACCCGAGGCGAGGCCGATGTCGTCCTGGGCAGCCGTATGATGACCAAGGGCGCCGCGCTCAAGGGTGGCATGCCGATCTACAAGTACGTCGGCAACCGCATCCTAACCAGCCTGCAGAATCTCCTCCTCCAGGCCAAGCTGACCGAGTACCACAGCGGCTACCGCCTGTTCGCGGTCGCCATGCTCAAGACGCTACCCTTTCGCCTGAACTCGAACGACTTCCATTTCGACACCGAGATCATCATTCAGATCCTCAACGGAGGCTTCCGCATCTCGGAGCTGCCCATCCCGACCTACTACGGCGACGAGATCTGCTACGTCGACGGCGTCAAGTATGCCAAGGAGGTCATGCACGCCACCCTCCGCAACACCGCCCACCGAATGGGGCTGCTCTACCAGCGCAGGTTCGACGTCGGCGTCGGCGACAACCGCCACTACGGATTGAAGCTGGGCTACGCTAGCAGCCACAGCTGGGCGCTTACGGCGGTTCCGCGTGGCGGGTCCGTGATCGACATCGGGGCCGGACCGGGCGGCATGGCGAGTGAGCTGGTCAAGAAAGGCTGCACGGTGGCCGTGGTCGATCAGTTCTCGCCCGGCCTGCCGGTCGGGGAGATCCGCATCTTCCGCCAGGATCTGGACGCGCCCCTGACCTTCGACGTGGGACCCTACAAGTACATCCTCTTGTTGGACGTGATCGAGCACCTGCACTCTCCCGAGGATTTCCTCGAACGGCTGCGCGCCCAGTTCACCCACGAGCCCAAAACCTTGGTTCTGACGACCGCCAATGTCGCATTCATCGTTCAGAGACTCATGCTGCTCGCCGGCCAGTTCAACTACGGCAAGAGCGGCATCCTCGACCGGACCCACACCCGCCTGCTCAGCTTCCGCAGCACCCGCCACCTTCTGCGCGACAGCGGCTTCCGCATCAAATCCATGCGTGGCGTGCCCGCGCCTTTTCCAAAGGTTCTTGGCGATGGCCGCCTAGGGCGATTCGCGGTCAAGGCAAACCTTGCGCTCATCAAGATCAGCAAGACCTTGTTCTCGTACCAGATCTACGTCGAGGCCGAGACGACGCCAGACGTGCGCTTCGTGCTGCGCGACACGCAAGAGAAGAGCGCGAAGCGCGCCCCGAAACTACGCTCGGTCGGAACGGCCGGTTCCGATTCCGATCTCCCGCGCTAGGGGTGTCTCCGCCCGACCCGAGTCCCGAACCCGAGGTCCGAGACTCGGCGTCGTATCAGAGGGTGACTAGGAGACGATGTACTGGCAGCTGCCGTCGCACGGCTGGCCCGGCTGGCCGTTGTTCGAGCCGAGGTCGCACTGCTCGCCCTGGTTGGTATCGACGATGCCGTCGCCGCAGTAGTGCGGTGCCATGCAACCGATGGTGCATTTGCTGCCGCCGTTGTTCTTGCCCTCATCGCACTGCTCGTCCGGACTGTCCGTATTGCCGTCGCCGCAGAAGGGTCCGAACTTGCACTGGGTGGTGCAGCCGCCATAGGCCTTGTCGTCGTTCTTGCCCGAGCAGCCGGCGGGGAGCGGACCGGAGCCATCGCCGCAGTCGCATTCCTCACCGCCGGAAACGACGCCGTCGCCGCAGCGAGGCAAACAATCGGACCTCTTGGTTGTGTAGCCATTGAGGGTGAGCTGATAGTTCGACTCGGGCGGGTGGCGGTCGGCGCCAAAGATGGCGATCTCGTAGACCTTGCCGGTGTTCAGGCCAAGCGCGACGCTTCTCTGTCGGAAGTCGTCCCCCGAAACCGGGGCCGGGGGTGTGGAATTCGTGGGCGTGCACCCGCCTCCCCCCGTCGCCGAATAGGTGGCTGCGGTCGGCGGAGGAAGGTTGCCCGTCGAGTCGAGACAACCACCTTCAATAATAGTCGCGGTGCCTGGGTCGCCCGTAACCGTGACCTTGCCCGGGAGCTGCTGGTGAACGCCACCAAGATCCAGAACCAGCTTGCCATTGATGAAGATGAAGAGATCGTCGTCGCCGAAGAACTGCAGGTTGATGCCCACGGTGCCGTCATACGCGAAGAAGTAGCGTGCCTCTGTGGAGAAGTAGGAATCGTGCTTCACGCCAGGCGTGCCAGTGACCCAGCATCCATTGCTGAGCGGGTTCTGGTTCGGACAATCGGACTGAAGCACGCGGGGCGGGAAGAGATACTGGTCGCCCGTGCAAGTGGTCCAGATAGGAGATCCACTGGCGCGATTCCAGTAGGGCCACAGGTTGCACAGGGTGGCCTGCGCGGGGTTCAGTTTGTCGAGAGGGAAGAAACCAGCGTCGGCGCCTGCCAGATGCGTCTTGCTGGCGTATTGGTAGATGTTCGTTCCAATCGAAGGCAATTCAAGGACGCCCGTGAAGGTCTTGTTCACCGTGCTGTCGTCGTTGAACCATTGCTTGAAGCTGTTCGCGTCCTTCACGATGGGCACGGTTCCCTTCCAAATCGGCCCCCCGGGCGAGCTTGCGGTATAGCCGGTGACGGTTCCTGTCTCACTGCCGGAAGGATTGGTCGCGCTGAGTGCAGCGGGCGCGGTGATGAAGCCGGCCGAAAGCGGACTGTCGGTCTGGGTGTAGCCACCGGGGATGTGGCTCGAATTCCCGACGTCCCATTCGCTGAACTGGCAAGCACAGGTGTTGTTGGCGCGCGCCGAGTTGTAGACCGGCTTGCCGTTGACCAAATCTGGAGCAGCGATGTCCCAGCAGCGCGCAGTCGAATCGTTTCCTCGCGCTGGCCCACCCGAATTGGGGACACAAAGGGTCGTGGGAGAGCTTGCCCCGCCAGCCTTCGTACCCAGGAAGTAGAAGTCCGGGTGGCCACCCGGGCTGACATTCTCGGGCTGGAAATCGCGATAAACAATGGGCAGCTCAAGGCATGCGCCAGAGCCCGATTGACAGGTCGTGGAATCCTGGACAGTCTTGGTCGAGCAGGTGAAACCACCTTCGATCTTGCAACTCGACGAGCAGCCATCGCCATCCAGCACGTTTGCATCGTCGCACTCTTCACCTGGGTCGAGGTTGCCGTCGCCGCAGGCCGCGCTGCAGGCCTGGGTCTTGCCGTTGCCGTCCTGGCAGTTCGGCTCTTTCGTGCAGGTCTTGGAGCAGCCCTTGCCGTCGCCGTAGAAGAGGCCGTTCACGGCCTTGCAGCCACTCGGCAGATTGTTCGGATCCGTGCCGCAGTCACACAGCTCGGTCTTCTCCTGGATCCCGTTGCCACATTTGGCCATCTTACAGGCGCCGCCCTGCGACGGACAGTCGGCACCAGGTTCGGTCTGGCAGGTGCTGGAGCAACCGTCCCCGTTCGCGGTGTTGCCGTCGTCGCACTCCTCGCTGCCGATCACCTTGCCGTCCCCGCACAAGGGCGTGCAATGTTTGCCGGGCACGCGACACTGGTAGCCAGGTTCGACGGTCTTGCAGTCGGCCGAGCAGCCATCGCCACTGACCGTGTTGCCATCGTCGCAAGTTTCGTCAGAGGTCAGATATCCGTTGCCACAGACCGCGAGATTCTGACAGGGCTGGCCAGGCGTCGGACAGACGTAGTTGGCTTCCAGCTGACAGAGCTTATTGCAACCGTCGCCGCTGATGGTGTTGCCGTCGTCGCATGCTTCGCCATTCTGCTTGTCGAGCACGCCATCGCCGCAATTCTTGGTGTTGACGCTGGTGGGTCCGGTGTTGCCGCCTTGGCCACCACCACCAGAGGGAATGGTGATGCCGCCGCCACTGCCGCCTCCTCCGCTCTTGGCGCCACTGCCGTTGCCACCACCCCCGGTGTTGATCTGGCCTCCCCCTTGGCATCCGAGCCCGACAGCAGCCAAGCCCAGTCCCATTAGAATCGTCGACAAACCAGCCGCAAGCCCCGAACGGCTGCCGCAATGACGGAGAGTGGTGGTTCTCATTTGAACGTACCTCGCGTGAAAGTAGACGGATCCCGTGCCCGGCAACAAAAAGTTAGTATAGCGGAGCACCTCGGCCTGATTACAAAAAATACGGCAAGAACGTCGCGAAGATGAGAGCGATCTCACCCCCAGGTCAGGTTCAGTCGGGTGGTGCAAGTTGCCCGTCCAAAACCATGCTCTTTCGTTAGAACACTTCGCCGCTTCTAGATGGGAAAAGGGGGCTCACAGCCTCTCAAGGCGCTGTGCGCCAGTCCAGCGCGACGCAAGTATGTGACCACCGGCTCGTTCGTGGACGGCGGAGCCGATAGCGCCCCCTCGAATCGGCAGCAGCTCGTAGCGCATGTTTCGTCGGCGGGGGACGAACCCTGCGGCCCGCACGCGACGCTCGATGTCCTCCGCCGACAGCTTGAACACGGCGCCGGCCTGGGACACGACGTTTTCCTCGATCATCGCAGATCCGAAATCGTTGCCTCCAAAACGCAACGCCACCTGCCCGATGTCCGGCCCCATGGTCGGCCAGGACACCTGCAAGTTGGGAAAATTGTCGAGGTAGAGACGCGCAAGGCTAAAGACGCGCAGATAGCGGTGCGCCGAGGTGTCGTCCTTGAGCCTCAAGCGCGTACCCTCGGACTGAAACGGCCAGCAGATGAAGGCGGTAAATCCGGCAGTCTGGTCCTGCAACGCTCGCAGACGCTCGAGGTGCTTCACGACGTGCTCGGACGTTTCGCCGAAGCCGAAGACCATGGTCGCCGTCGTGCGCAGGCCGAGGGCGTGCGCTTCGCGCATGACATCCATCCAGGTGTCCGCCGTGCACTTGAGTGGGGAAACCCGATGCCGAATTTCGTCGTCCAGAATCTCGGCCCCACCGCCGGGAAGGCTGTCCATCCCCGCGTCCACCAGGCGCCGCAATACCTCCCGAATGGAAAGTCCCTCCTGCTTGGCGATGAAGCTTATCTCCTCGGGCGAAAGCGCGTGCAGGGCCAGGGGAAAGTTCGCCTTGGTCCAGCGGAAAAGATCCTCGTAGTACCCGATGCGCAGGTCGGGGTTCACGCCCCCTTGGAGCAGGATCTGGATGCCCCCCATGGCCACGGTTTCGGAGAATTTCTCGGCCAGCACCTCGCGCGACAGGGTGTAGGCCTCTTTGCTCTTGGCGGGCCGGTAAAAGTTACAGAACTTGCACGCAGTGACGCAGAGGTTGGTGTAGTTCACGTTGCGGTCGATGATGTACGTGACCACGTTCTGGGGATGCAGAACGCGACGCCTCTCGTCCGCAGCCTTGCCGAGGTCCAGCAGCGAGGCATCTTCGTATAGGCGGATCCCTTCTGCGGGACTTAGTCGCTCGCCCGAGGCGGCACCCGAGAGCAGGGCGTCGAGACCGGACAACGACGATTTCTTGCGCGGATCCGACTTGGCCACGGAGCTTGCCGGCCCTGGCGCGTAGGCGAAATCGAATAAGCGAATCCGTGTGGCCGGGCCAGCGGCAGGTGCCTCTGCCTGGCGCAGGTGTTCTAGAAACGCCGAAAGCCCAGACATCTCCTGCGCACCCAGACGATAGCTCAGAGTCTCGGCCAGAAAGCCCTCGTAGTGGGTCCTGGCACCCCCGCGGGCTTCGGCATGGGCACCGGCGATGTCGCCAAGATGCGCCAGACCCTGTTCAAGACTCTCGGCCAGAAGATTGGCCCTCGCCTCATCAATGGCTCCGCTCTTGCCGACCCACAGCAGGGAGACGAAGGGCAATCCGGAGCGACGCCGCCAGTCGCCTACGCTGCCGGTGATCCCTGCCAGGCTGTGTTCATGGGCGAGGTCGGCAGGCGGATCGTCGCGAACCACGACCGCAACCCGTGGAACGACCCGAAGATCGAGTCCGCTGTCGAGCAAAAGCGAACCAAAGTTCGCGCTGGGCAGCAGCGCAAGATCGGCCAGCCCATGCGACAGGCGCCGGCCGCAACCCTCGGCCGAATCGAAAGTCAGCTCGAAAAGATCCTCCGCCAGTCCGCATTCGATGCCATAGGTGAGCGGACGCGCGCTCAAGTAGGAAACCGCGGCCAAGCGCAAACGGGGCGTCACGACATCACCCGCAACGCAACAGAATCCCGCCGTCGAAACGGCTTCGACGGGGCCAGGGCGCTGCCCTCGCCGAGGACGTTGTAGAGAGTATCGCGCTCGACGGGCAGGCGACCGGCATGCTCGATAAGGTGAACGATCTCCGACACGGCCAGGTGCTGCGGGGTTTCCGCGCCAGCCATGTGGTAGATGCGCTCTTCCTGCACGGTGCCGTCGAGGTCGTCGGCGCCGAACCACTGCGCGGTCTGCGCTGTCTTCAGCCCCAACATGACCCAGTAGGCTTTGAGATGGGGAATGTTGTGCAAGAGCAGACGCGAGACCGCGAAGACGCGTAGATCGTCGACGCCGGTGGGCGGGGCCAGCCTTTGCAGGGCGTTGCCGTCGGGGTGAAAGGCCAGCGGGATGAAGGTTTGGAAACCTTGGGTTTCGTCCTGCAAGGCACGCAGTTGTAAGAGGTGCTCGACCCGTTCCTCGATGGTTTCGATGTGGCCGTACAGCATGGTGCAGTTCGACCGCAGTCCCATCCGGTGGGCGGTGCGGTGCACGTCCAGCCACTGCCCGGCGTCGCACTTGTCGGCGCAAAGCTTGCGCCGCACGCGCGCCGCGAAGATCTCCGCGCCACCGCCTGGCAGCGAATCCAGTCCTGCGGCGACGAGCCGCCGTAAGACGTCGTTCACCGGCAAGCCGTAGTGCTGATGGAAGAAGAAGATTTCCACCGCGGTGAAGGCCTTGAGGTGAACGGTGGGGCAGATCCGCTTGAGCCCGGACAACAGATCCGTGTAGTAGGAAAAGGGCAGGCCGTCGTGAAGTCCGTTGACGATGTGGATTTCGGTGATGGGATCTCCCGCCGTCACACGCGCGCGCAGGCGTCCCCAGGCCTCTTCCAAGGTCAAGGTGTAGGCGCCCGGAGCGCCGGCTTTCAGACGGGCGAACGAGCAAAACCGGCAGCTCGCCACGCACACATTGGTGGCGTTGATGTGCATATTGCGATTGAAGTACGTCCGCTGACCATGCAGGCGCTCGCGCACCTCGTTGGCCAGCTGGGCGATCTCCAGCAGGTTGGGATGATGAAAAAGGGCGACACCGTCATCGAAGCCGAGCGGCTCGCCGGCCCGCACCTTGTCTTTGATTTCCGAGAACGACATGGGACTCCAGGACAAGTTCTGGGACAAAACCTAGCAGCCAGAAGACCGGGCGCCACACCGCGCAGCCGAATCCAGGATAATTTTGGTCTTCTTTCACTTTTGGCAGCTGGCCAGGTTGCGCCCCTGCCTGCGCGAAGTCATGGTGAGGCATCTTGATGCAACCCCTGCCAGGAAGCGAAGCCCATCCCACGGCGCTGCAGTCGAGTCTCGATGCGGCGCTTGCCAGCCGCCCAGGCCAGGCACCCCGCACGCGCCACCTGGCAAGCGACCGCACGCCGCTTTACACCAATCGCCTGGCCCTGGAAAGCAGCCCGTACCTGCTTCAGCACGCCCACAACCCCGTGAACTGGTACCCCTGGGGCGACGCGGCTTTCGCCGAGGCACGCCGGCTCGGCCGACCGGTCTTTCTTTCCATCGGCTATTCCACCTGCCACTGGTGCCACGTCATGGAAGAGGAATCCTTCGAGGACGAAATCATCGCCGGCTTCCTCAACGCGCACTACGTGGCCATCAAGCTCGACCGCGAGGAGCGCCCCGACGTAGACGCCGTGTACATGCGGGCAGCGCAGGAGCTCACGGGTTCGGGCGGGTGGCCGCTTTCGGTCTGGCTGACCGCCGAGCGCGAGCCGTTCTTCGTCGGGACCTATTTCCCGCCCTACGCGGGAAGGCGCGGTGCTGGCCATGGATTCATCGACCTTCTGACCGAGCTCGCCCGCCTTTTCGACGACGATCCCAAGCGCGTCCACGAGGCAGCGCGGGCGCTGTCCGGCGCCGTGCGAGCCGAGATGGAGGGCAACGCGGCCGGTGCGGATAGAGCGGCCTCGCGTACCCGGCCCGATGTTGCCCTCATAGCTGCGGCTGTCGACCAATGCGCTCGCACCTTCGACGACGACAGCGGCGGCCTGCGCGTGGCACAGAAGTTCCCATCCCACGTTCCCATTCGACTGCTCCTGCGCCATCACCAGCGCACCGGCGACGCCCACGCCCTGCACATGGCGGTGCATACGCTGGAGCACATGGCAGCCGGCGGGATCTATGACCAACTGGTGGGCGGCTTTCATCGCTACGCCACCGACCCGCGTTGGCTCGTGCCGCATTTCGAGAAAATGCTCTATGACAACGCGCTGCTGGTGGTCGCCTACGCCGAGGCCTGGCAGGTGACCAAGCGCAAGACCTTCGCGCGCGTGGTGCGCGAAACCTGCGACGAGCTTCTGGTGACCTTTGCCTCGCCCGACGGCGGTTTCTATTCCGCCACCGATGCGGATTCCGAAGGCGAGGAAGGAAAATATTTCGTTTGGTCCGAGGATGAGATCCGCGCCGTGCTCGGAGCGGGCGAGGACACCGAGCTGTTCTTGCAACACTACGGCGTCACGCGGCATGGGAACTTCGAAGGCGGAAGCATCCTGCACCAAGCCCAACCCGACGAAGGAATCACGCAAGCCTTGGCCGCGGCCCGGGCCAAGCTGGCCGACGTGCGCAGGCGCCGCGTGCCTCCACTGCGCGACGAGAAGATCCTCGCGGCATGGAACGGACTTGCCATCAGCGCCTTTGCCGTGGCGGGCCGGGTGCTGGGCGAGCCCCGCTACCTCGACGCCGCCGCGCTGGCCGCAGATTTCCTGTGCTCGCGCATGCGCGATGGCAAGAACGGCCGCCTTGCCCGCAGCTATCGCGACGGGCGATTGGGAGCGGCGGGATTTCTTGACGACTACGCCTTCGCCGCCGCAGGATTGCTCGATCTCTTCGAAAGCACCGGCGATGCGCGTTGGTTTGGCGAAGCCTACCGACTCGTCGAGGAAACCGAGGCCCTGTTCGCCGACCCCGAGCGCGGTGGCTGGTTCATGACCAGCCAAGAGCACGAGCGATTGCTGGTCCGCGAACGACCGGCCTTCGACGGTGCCGAGCCGGCGGGAAGCTCGGTGGCGCTGATGAACCTGGCTCGCCTGGCGGCCTTTACCAGCGACGAGGGCTGGCAAGAGCCGATTGCACGCTCGCTGGCCTTCTATCTGCCGCGCATGCAGGTGCAGCCTCTGGGCATGACCGAGGCGCTGCTGGCGGCGGATTTCCTGGCCGGGCCGGTGCGCGAGATCGTGCTCGCCCTGCCCGTCCCAAGTGCCCCCGCCGAGCCGCCCTTGCGCAAGACCTTGGCCGAGACGTTCAGTCCACGCAAGGCGCTGGTTACGGGCGTGCCCACTTCCGATCATTGGCACGAGCTCGAAAAATGCATTCCTTGGCTCAAAGGAAAAGTCCTTCAGGCCGGAAAGGCCACGGCCTATGTTTGCACCCAAGGCCAATGTCAGCTGCCGACGATCGAACCGGAGCTTCTACTTCGGCAGCTTGGTGTTTGAGACACGCGATTGCCTCAACCACGTGATCGTCTGGGCTGCGCCTGCCTCGATCGTGAGGCGGGCGTTCGGTACAATCGCATCAAGTCAGGTCTCGTAGACTTCTTTGCGATGGCCAATCTTGACGATGAGCACTACGTCTGGTGGCTCGATCGTGTAGACGACGCGCCAATCCTCCACGCGCAGCCGCCGTGCCCCCTTGAGGCTGTACCGCAGGGGCTTGCCAAACTCGATCGGGTGAGAGGCGAGTTTTTGTTCAATCGCCTTGCGGATCCGGTTGCGAACGTCCTTGGATAGCCTTGGGATGTCTTCTCGAACGACACTCTCCAGATATTCTATCCGATAGTTCAAGCCCAAACCTTCTCATGAGGGATCCGCTTCTGCTTCTTCCCCAGCCGGTCATCGGCAATGCGAGAGAAATACAGATCCTCCTGGTACTCCAGCGCCTGTTCGATCAGGCTGAGCCCTACACCTGCAACCGACTGGTCTCGCTCGCTCGAGAGTCGCTCCATCGCCTCGTAGATTCTGTCGTCGACGGTGATATTAATCCGCTTCTTGGCTGTTGGCATTTCCTCTGCCTCCGGCAGAAGTGTAACACCAGTGCGACACCGAAAACAAGCCGCATAGGGTAGCCGGCATTTGCATGAGGTAGGAATGAGGTAGTCTGGCAGTGCTCTTCACGCGGTGGCTGGTATCGATGCTGGGCATAACTCCGCCGGCCATGTGCGAGAATACCGGATCAGCCGAGAGCGCTTCGATGCTGAACACGCGCAGCCTGCTAACTGCAACGGCATCAATGAGCAACCTAATCTGCGATATAGTCAAGGGATGAAGCGTCTTCTTCTTATCGCTGCCGTCATTTCAGGTGGAATCGACCTCTGCAGTCCAGGTGAGAGTCTCGCCAATCCGAATTCGTGCATTGCCAAGAGCGATGTGGAAAAGAATAGACGCGTGGATGAGCCTCAATGCCAGAAATTCAAGCGTGGGAACGCAAGCTCGAAGCCAATAGTCACTGCTCACAAGGATCCGCTCGCCACGATCCCTCCCAAGCTACCCATCTGCAAGTCGGTACGTAACGCGAAGAACCTAGCGACCTTCGGCGAACTGCCAATTGGAAAGCATATTGTGCTGCGAGGCACGCTCACCCTTGATCGTTGGAATTGCACGTTAATGGGCTGTTTTGATGAACCCCGCGGTCACCCCTGCTGTGTCAACGATTGTGGTGGCGGTTGGTTGATTGTCGACAACCCTTCAGCGTTGCGGGATCACCGGCCTCGGCGGGTCGAGCTCAAGCGACCAGAAGACAAGTACCCGCTTGGGATTGAGGCAAACGAATGCGCGCTTCCAGCGAGTCCCCAGTTGGAGGTGGTCGCTAGCGGGATCCTCATTCCTAGTCCAAGCCAGGACTACTATCTTCTCGAATACTCGCAACTGTGCGAGGTTCGCGAAGCTCCAGCGGATGAGCGAAAGAAGAGTCCTCAAAACCGGCGTGGTCGAAGCATGGTGCGGTAGCAACAGGGCTTGCACCCCTATCCCTTCGTGGCAGCCGCCTGACCGGACTTCCACCCGCGGCCTGATTCACCCAATCGTCCGGCGTTGACGTAGCTGGTCTCGTTCACATAGCCGGTCATGCCCAGCTCGGGAACGTCGAGACCGGCAATTTCATCATCGGAGCCCACGCGATTGCCGACGATTCTGCCAACGCACCAAAGCGCGAATGCGGAAGCCGGAATCACCCAAAGAAGATTGGCGACAATTCCCACCAGCGAAGCCGCCAATTGGCCGCCGCTTCCAGCAAGGAGCCCCCGGACTGGACCGTCCACACCGTTCCAGCCATCGCCCGAGCGGCCATTCGCGAAGATCCCGACCGCCAGCAGCCCCCAGGCACCGCCCAATCCGTGAACGGCACCTGCGCCCACGGGATCGTCGATCCTCAGCTTCCGCTCGATGAAGAGCGCGCCCTCGATAGCAATCACGCTTGCCACTGCGCCGATCAACACCGCCGCTCCTGGACTGACGAAGGCGCACCCAGCGGCGATGCCAACGATGCCCGCCAGCAGGCCATTGCACATCATGCTGACGTCGGGTTTCCCGAAGCGCACGCGCGTATGCACGTAGGCCGAAAACCCGCCGGCTGCCGAGGAGAGCATGGTGTTCATGGCAACCAGCGCAATGCGAACGTCAGCCCCAGCCGGTGCCGAGCCGGCGCTCAAGCCGAACCAGCCAAAAGCAAGAATGAAGGTTCCCAGTACCACCATGGGCATGTTGTGCGCCGGGATCGGGCGAACCTCGCCCCGAAGCGTGTATTTTCCAAGACGAGGACCAAGCGTCTTGGCCGCGACCAGCGCAATCACACCGCCGGTCATGTGCACGACCGAGCTGCCGGCGAAATCCACCTGCCCGTGTCCCAAGCCCAGGTTTCTGCCCATTGCCGATAGCCAGCCGCCGCCCCATACCCAATTGCCGTAGATGGGATAGATGACCGAGGCAATGGCCAGGGAAAACAGGACAAACGCGGACAGCTTCCAACGCTCGGCGGTTGCGCCAGCCGGGATGGTGGTGGCAATGCTCATGGACACCGCGCGCAGAACGAAGATGCTGGCCACGGCGCTGGTGAGCATACCCGGGCTGACGAAGAATCCGCTCAGCCCCATCAATCCGTAGGCGTGGCCACCCAGCGTGATGGTCCATTCGTGCGACGACAAGCCACCGGCCGAGCCGCCCATTTGCAGGCCGAAACCAATGGCCCAAAAGCCCAGGATCGAGACGGCGTAGGCGAGGAAACCCATGGTCACCGTGTGAGCGGCATTCTTGGCCCGTACCAGGCCCGTGTCGACCAGCGCGAATCCAGCTTGTATCAAGACGACCAGGAATCCGGCCGCCAGCGTCCAGGCCAAGGCAGCGGCCGTCCGTGCTTCTATTGCTTGTCGAACGAGACCATCAAGCGTCGGCGAATCCATGGTGCGGCTCCCTACAATAAGATTGGTCCAGAATTGGTTGCCGATTGGTTTCCAGGCAGTGAAGAATCGGTAACTTTAGTGCGGTAGTTTCTGTGCACGAAACATCAAAACCATCAGTGCGAAGACCACGCCGATGACCGCGAGGATAACCACGACCTGTCGCATCCTCTTCCAGCGCGATTTCCACATCATGGGGGGGCGCAGACGCTCGTGCCGGCCGGTGAGCACGACCTTTTCGGGCGCATCCAGATCTGCCTTCATCTCGGCGGCATTGGCATAGCGATCCACGGGATCGCGCTCCATCGCGTGAAGGATGATCTCCTCGACTTGGGGCGAGATCTCTGGATTGATTCTGCGTGGCGCGCGCGGATCGCCGATGAGTCGCGCGTTCATGACCATATAGGCGTTGGGCGCCTCGAACGGCACGCGGCCGGTCGTCATCTCGTACAGAATCGCACCCAGACTGTAGAGGTCGGTGCGGCCGTCCCCGCGCTTGCCCTTGACCTGTTCGGGCGCCATGTAGTCCGGGGTTCCCATGGTGGGCGAAAAGCCGCCAAACGTGATCCGCCGCATGGCCTGCGCCTTGGCGATGCCAAAATCCATGATGCGAATACTGCCGTCGTCGCACACCATGATGTTCGCTGGCTTCATGTCGCGGTGGACGATGTCGCGCTTGTGCATGTAGTCCAGCGCCTCGCAGATGCGGCTGGCTAGACCGAGCGATTTGTCCACGGGGAGCTTCTCTTCGGCGCGAATCACCTCGTCGAGCGTGCGCCCGCGGAGATACTCCATGGCAAAATAGGGGCGACTGCGCTTGTCGGACATGGGCCGAATCTTGAGGATGCCGGGATGATCGAGCGTCCTGCCGATTTCCTCTTCGCGCTGAAAGCGGGAATAGAAGGCCGGGTCGCTTTCGAAGTGCATGAAGGGCACCTTGAGCGCCACCGTGTCGCCGTTCTCCAAATCCACGGCCTTGAAGATCGAGCCCATGCCGCTGCGGCTGATGAGATCCGTGATCTCGAAGCGTGCGTCGAGGACCTGCCCGACCTGGGGTTCACCGGTCATCGCGGCCTTGCTCTCCTCGTGGAAGATGGGTGCGCCACGGTAATAGCCGACCTGATTGACCTTGTCGATGCGGATGATTTGGACCGTGACGTTGTCCTCGGAGCCGCGCTTGATGGCCATATCGAGCAAGTGCTTGCACGCATCGTCCGGCGACTGACGGAGAACCGTCTCGCAGATCTCGTTCTCGGTCACGCAGCCATGAACGCCGTCGCAGCACTGAACGACAACATCGCCTTCGTGAACCAAGGCCTTGCTGAAGTCTACTTGGATGGTGGGATTTTGGCCGATCAGCCGCGTCAGCATGGTGCGCATGTCGCTGGTGGCCGCGTCGTGCTCGGAAAGCAATCCCATCTTCACTTGCATGCCGACATAGGAGTGATCGGTGGTCAGCCGTTCGATCTTCCCCTGATGAATCACATAGGCGCGGCAATCGCCCACATGGCCGACGAAAACCTCGTTGTAGCGAAAGAGCAACGCGGTGAGCGTCGTCGCCATCCGGCGTTCGCCACTCCCTTGCTGGGCCATGCCCTGGTCGTACACCGCCAAATTGGCGGCATTGAACATGCGCCACAGCAATTGGTTCGGTGAGGCATCCGACGGCGCCTCCCCGAAGAGCTGGACGACCGTATCGACGGCAAGCTGACTGGCTACCTCGCCGAAGCCATGTCCGCCAGCGCCGTCGGCCAGAACAGCAAGAACGCCTCGTTGCAGCCTCTCCTCGGCCTCTTCCGGGCGTACGAATTGGATGCTGTCTTCGTTGTTCTTGCGAACAGAGCCCGCCGAGGTCGCCGATCCGTAAGTGACTTCCATGAGTGTCCTGTCTCAATGTAGCAAAACGGCGCAGAGGTTGGAAATCCTCTGCGCCGCAAATCACGGAAGCGCTATCGCTAGGTCACTTTCTGAGGCATGGGGGCCTGAGAAAGAAGAATCTCCTTTCCTTTCTTCTTGCTGCCGCGGAAGAAGTACACGCCGCCGTAGATGCCCCAGATCGCTACCACTCCAAGCGCAAAGAGGGGTTCCTTAGCGCTCATGCCGGGCACGAAGGACGGACCCACGATGAAGAACAGCATGCATACCAGGTTGGCGAGCAATCCGAACACCGGCAGCACCATGTGCTTGAAGCCGTTGAACGTGTGATGCTCGCGGAAGGCAAGAATGGCGATGATATTGGTCATCATGTAGAGCAGGAAGGTGCCGAAGTTGCTGACCAGGGTCACCACCAACAAGCTTTGCGGAATCTTGGCCGCGGTGTCGTGACCGAAAACCAGGAAGCTGTACCAAGCGTTCTGCGGCAGCCCTTTGACGACCTCGTCAGTCAACGCGGCCGGACCACAGAAGTTGAAGGCGACCGCGATGACGCCGATCACGGCCGAGATGGCGGCGAGCGTCCAGATGGCACGGTGGGGGGTCAGTTTCGTCCCGTGCAACATGCCGAAGTGTGAACCGACTTCTTCATCCCGGCCCATGGCGTAGGTCACTCGGGCGCCTGTGCTCATGCAGGACAGCGTCGTTCCAATCAAAGCCAGGAACACGGTCAAGGCTTGCACCAGCATGAAGGCCTTGCCAGCGGCCGGACTGCCGAACAGCCAGGTCCCGGCGATGATCATCATGTCGCCCACCGGCGCCGCCGAAGCCGTGGCGTTGCTGACCTGATACCCGTTGTGTAAGAAGAAATTCGCGGCGAAATACTCGATGAGATAGCAGAACAGGCCCTGGATCAGCAGGGACAGAATGACCGCCCTTGGAATGTCGCGTTTTGCATTTTTCGCCTCCTCGCCCATCGACGTGACCGATTCGAAACCGACCAAGATCAAGATCGCGATACAGGCTTGAATGATGACGTAGCTAAACTTGTGCGGTGAAATGACCGACGCTGCCGAACTGTGGTACTGGAAGGCCGACACTTGCTTCGTAGCATCGGACGAATCGGGGATGGTATTCCACGAACCCTCCTTGGCGTAGGACACCGTGAACATCTGATCGGTCCCGTCCGGATTCTTGGCGTAGACGTAGTTCCCAGCGGGATCCTTGATCGGCGCTCCCTTGGCATCATTGGCAAGGACCTTGTTGATGGCATTCCCATCGGGATCGAGCGTGTAGCCGACCGTGCCCTCGGTATGATTCAAGCGGTAGCCGATGGCGATGGCGGAGAACACCAAGAGCGCTCCGATCTGGATGACGTTGATGGCCGTGTTGACCGCCGTCGTGCCCGTCACGCCGCGGAAGGCGATGTAGGCGACGCCGAAGGCAAAGGCCACCGAGAACAACATCATGAAGATGGGACTCGGCACTGCGGCGTTGAAGACACTCGGCCAAACCTGACCGGTTACGTAGCCCACAATCAGCGCTGTTGTTCCCACCATCAGACCGGGATAGACCCAGTAATAGAGGTGACTGGCCCAGCCAACAATGAATTTGGCAATACGCGCGTAGCGCATCGTATTGTTCTTGGACAGAAAGGCCTGTTCAGCGAAGAAGTAGGACGATCCTGCGCCCGGGTAGAGTTTCGACAACTCCGCATAGGCGATGGCCGTGGCTAGGCACAGGAGCAGTGCCGCGAGAATGCCGAACCACATCCCTTGTGCCGCCAGAGGCGCTCCATAGACGGACTGGATGAAGAAGGTCAGCCAGAGAAATGCACCGGGCGCGATGAGCGCCATGGCGTTCATGGTTAGCCCCGTGAGGCCTAGGGTGGCTCTCGATGGGGAGGCAGCTTTCGGGGTTTCTGCGGATGGCATGATTGTTTACCTGCTCCTTTTCGTTGTTTTCGATTCCGTCATTGCGAACTTCATGAATTAGATTTACCAGAATCGCGTGACGGACGAATTGCTACCCCATAAAACGTTTGTTAAACCGCGCAGCCGTTTTGGCAACATTTCTGACGATAAAAGTACGTCCTTGTTTACCCTCTTGTTACCCGGAAGAAACATTTGGAAAGCCACTTGTCCTCGTTTCCGCATTCGGTTTCGTCGGCGCAAGTCGCCAGTTCTGCGCCCGCGCAGCTAATTGAGCATCCGTGAGATGGGCGCTGGCAGCCGATTTCTCAGTTCACTTGCCCACATGGCGCCGAACAACGCGCTGGTCTCCATCGAAAGGATGAAGATAGCTGTTGGAATCCACAAATGGCTACTGGCTCGGTACACCATCCAACTGACTAACCCGGTCACCAATTGGACAGCCAGAAATGTTCTCTTGTAATAGTCCCACATGGTTCCCTCTGTATTGAGCATTGGCGCTTGCGACGCGTCTTTGCCTTGGCCTTGCTCGCGGTTGGGGCACGAATCGCAATCCACAAGCAACGGGATGCATCTTCTTTCGGGTGTATCAGAAGTTGATGGCCTGGGAATTTCAGACGGATGAAACATTTGTTAATTTTGAGACACGAGTCAGCAACAATAGGCGTTCATACGCCACCTCCCCATGTGCCCGGTCGAAAACGTCACCCATCTCCCCTCTTGCACACACCTCCACCATACGGATCGCTCACGGCACGTTGGCCGGTCTAGCTCAACACCTATGCCGGTCGTTCCTAGCTTCGCGCCAGGAGTAGGACTATCGATGTCCGAGCAGCATCTCGGCGTTGCGGCCAAGAATCCGTGCCTCGCGCTCCGTGCCCAGGTCGAGTGAGCGGAAAAGCGCAAGGGTTTCGGACTGGCTCGACCAAGGCGAGTCGCTGCCGAAAAGAACCCGGTCCGACGGATGGGCCAACAACATGGCACGTGCCCGCTCACGCCCAAGAAGCTCGATGCTCAGCGAGATGTCCATGGTGATGGGCTTGCCGATCAAGTGCTCTTCCACCTCGTCCCAGTCGTCCCATGCGCCCATGTGACTCGTGACGAGGCGAAGGCCGGGGACGCGTTCCAAGATGCGCAGGATGCGGACAGGATCCGCGCGGCGCTGGCGAGGAAAGGCAAAGTCGAAGCCGGTGTGACAGACGAGCAGCAGGCCAAGCTGGTCGAGGGCACGGTATAGCGGAAATAGCGCCTCGTCGTCGAGGTCGAAGTCCTGGTAGTAAGGATGAAGCTTGATACCCAGAAGGCCTGCGTCCGCCACTTGGTGTGCTTGCCCCACGGGATCCGGTCCACGTGGATGAATGGACGGCAGCGGCACGATGCGCTCGGATGCAATCGCCTTCGACCATTTCAGGATGGGATCGAATTGCTCGGGCTTGGTAGCAATCGAGCAAATGACCGAGGTGCGGATTCCCGCACCGTCCATGGAAGCCCGCAACGAAGAGACTGTCCCGTCGAGAAAGGCTTTCACACCCCCGCCATGTTCGAGCTGGCTGATGGCCCGCGCTGCGATGGCATCCGGGAAGGCGTGGGTGTGAAAATCGATGATGACGTCTTCCATGACGACACCCGCGGTACTCTAGGGCCGGCAGTACAGCAGGACTCCCAAGTCACGCTCTCCGATGGCGAGGCCAAGACCATCCGGGGCAAAGGCGAGCGACCAGGGAAGATAGTCGAGAGACCTCTGCAGGGCCATTTTGGGCTGCAGGTTCACCAGCCTGACGGTGAAGTCGAAGAGCCCGGCAGCCAGGTACTTGCCGTCCGGCGTGTAGGCCAATGCGTAGGCCGAGCTGTAGCTGGTGGACGCCGCGATGAGCGGGGAGCCTAGCCGAACGATGTTGGACTTCGTGGTGATATCCCACAGGCTCACTTCTCCCGAATAGAATCCGATCGCCAGGGTCGTGCCGTCTGGCGAAAACGCCATGCTGTAGACGTCCCCGTCGAGGGTTACTTGTGCCTTCGATAGGGACGCTTGCGATACGTCCATCAGAGTCACCGTGCTGAAGTCGGCGCCCGCGTCAGTTGTCCCGGTGGCCACCGATGCGACCCACATGGAGCTCGTGTAGCTGCCGGGGAGGACGGCCATGGGCAAGTCGTTATTGTCGTAATTCACCAAACGAACGATCTTCTGGGTGCCCAGATCCCAAACCGCAAACGGATTCGCATCGGTCGACAAGTACGCTTTGTAGGCGACGACAAGGTGTCCCCCATCCGTGGTGAACTGAATGACCTGGGGTGGGTCCAGCACGACTGGAAGTGCGCTTGCCGGGAGCGACCACTTCGTGGAGGGAGCGCCGTACTTGATCGAGACAGCGAAATCGTACACGGTCACCTCGCTGTTGTCATCGCCCACGGCCACGTAATTGCCGTCCTGAGAAATGGTTCCGTACACGCTGTTCTGGCCGCCCTTGAACACCAATCCACTTGGAGCCTCGACCAACCCTGCGGCGGTGACATTCCACAGCTTGGCCCGGCCATCCTCGCCGAAGCTGATGAGGTTCGCACCATCCGGGGAAAATGCGAGTTGGCGAATCCCCCAGTCCTCGATCGCACCTGTGCTGTCCTTGGTCGAGTGGGTGTAGGCCTTGCAGTTGGCCAGCACGTTCATGGTCGTAGGCGGCGCATCGACGGGGCCGGTGGGACTGTCCGGCCCCAAGTCGGGACCTACGTCGGGACCTGCGTCGGGACCTGCCGCCAGATCGACGTGAGGAACATCTTCTGGAGCATCCGGGTTTTGGATCGCAACGTCAGTCCTCGCGTCCGAGGGAGAAACAAGATCCACAGCCGCGCCGTCCGCTCCGGCCGGCTCCACATCAACCGAGACATGAGGTCCATCCAAAGCGGGCGGCCGCGAGTCCACAATCACCGCGGACTCGCCGCCTGGGCCATCCGCCACGCCACCATCGGGCAACGCGGGCGCGCCACTATCCAAGGCACCCCCATCCTGCCCACAAGGCCCAGCGGCCGACAACGGGATCGAAACAGCCGCGCTGATCTCGCCAGCCTTCACCACAATGTCGGTGACCGTTCCACTCGCGATCACGCAGCTGCCGGCGATAACCGCGACCGTGATGGTCGCGGTTCCACTGCTGCCGGACGGCAAGTAAATGCCAAGCTTGCCCGAAGAATCCTGCGCTACGCTGACGTCCTTTTCCGTCACCGGTCCGTTGTTGTCGAGAGCAACCGTAACTTTCACCGTCGCGCCGGATGCGGCGAAGGTGCCGAGTGGCGCATCCACGAGCACGAGTGGGCGCTGGTCTTTGGAACCGCAGGCTGGCAGAAGCGCCAAGGCAACGGCGAACAGTGCCACGCGGCAACTCAGTTCAAGATTCATCATGGTGTCTCCTCGCGCGCTTCTCGATGTTGGCTACGGCGGACAGGTATAGCCAACGGGACAATTGTTGCTCGACTTCGCCTTGAAGACCCCGCCGGCTGCCAGGCCAGCGACGGTCCCGGCCACCACCACGCCCGCCACCACGCCCCAAAACCATCCCCGCTTGTAAAAAGGCGTCGGCTCGGGGGCGGGCGCCGGCTGCTGCATGTAAACCGCAGGCTGCGGCTGTGCCACGGGCGCCACGGGTGGCGCCGCCGCGGGCAAGGGTTGAGGTGTGGCGGCCTCGGCGTTCTGCTTTTGCAGATCCTCCATCTCCTTGATGTAGCCCTCGACCTCCGCGCGTTCGTCAGCGGGCATGTCCTTGGCCTTGCGCAAGTATTCCCGGAAGCTGGAGATGGCGCGATCTGTCTCTTGCAGATTCTGATAGCAGCGCCCGATGTTGCGCAAATAAGTCGGGTGCAGCTTCTCGGCATAGAGCTTGGTGTAAATGTCGAGCGCTTCCTTGTAGCTACCGGCCGCGAAGGCCTCGCGCGCCTGCATCTCGCGCGGATCCTTCTTGTCTCTCTTCTCTGGCTTGTCTTTGGCGGCCTTGTCTTTCGCGGCGTAGGCCGGCGTAGGCACGATGCCGATGGTAATCAGCGAAAGCGCCAAGACCAAGGCGGATAGGGAGCGGAAGAAACTCTTGCCGCTCGGGCGGCGGTTTGTTGCAAGCGATGTCATGGGAGTCCTCCGTTCGGGGCAATCTAGGGCGATTTCACCTTGTCGCGCAAGTAGAGCAGGACCGGCGTCCGCGGTCCACTGCCATGAGTTCCACCCTATGGAACCGACTCACGGCGCTGGTAGGCCACGATCTCCGACTGCGGGCAGTTGCAGATCGTCAGATGGGCGGTGGCGTTTCTGTGGATAACCCTCCATGCGGGATTGTCATGCAGGGACGGCATCAGCGAGGGAAACGTGGACAGGATGCGAATACCAATCACCTGGCGTTCGCGTTCGGGGTCGCGGTGCAGGTGGCGATGGTCGTTGAGACCGATCAGGTCGGCGATCAGGTGGTCAGCAAAATAGCGGGCAGCACCAGCGTCGGTCACGGCGATGGGTTCGTCGGCAGGCATGTTGTCGCGCAGCCACTTGGCCATGGCCACGTTGAGCTCCTCGATGTTCTGGCAATTCCACGCGAACAGATCCGCACTTCTGCTCAAATCGGCAGGCAGGTCGAAAAGCGAGCCCAACACAAGAACCGCCACGCCGATGGCATAGGCAGGAGCCCAGGTGCGATGCCGCCCTTGCCACCCCCACGCGACGGCGGTGACAGCTCCCACCGCCAGGGTCGGAAAAAGCAGCGCGTGCGCGGGCAAGAGGTAGCGCTGCCAGTAGAAATGAGACGATTCGTAGAGAAGCTGCGATCCTGCGGCGGCAAGAACGTAGAGGATCGGAAAAATCGCCGTCAACCGACCCACCAGCCCACGCCGAAAGAGCACTGCGGCCCCCACCCCCCAAAATACAAAACCTGTTCCACGCGCAAACCACGGCAAAGACGGCATCATTTGCGTGAAGATGAGCACCAGGTTGTGCGCGAGATACTCCTGCCGACTTGAGAATTTTGCGTAGAACGTGCTTGGTAGCGGGTAGCCAGAAACGATGAGGCAGTAGAGCACCCACCCGCCTATGAACGCAGCGGCCGGCGCCAAGGCCAGCAAGCGCGCACGCGTGGAGGCGCGCGCCTCGTGCATGCGCCATTCGGAGACCGAGAGCACGAGCAAGGTCAGCACGGCCATCTCGGGCCTGGCCAGTGGCGCCAGGGCGGCAGCCAGCGATGCCATCCCGTAGCGTTGGGCGGCGAGATCGCCGAGCGCCCACAAGGCGAGCGCGGCGGCGAGCATGACCTCCATGCCCGAGACTTGGGCGAAGGCCAGCGCGGGATCGGCGGTCATTGCCAGACCGGCGACCAGCTCGGCCGCCAAACCGAACCTCAAGCAGCGCACGAGGCGGGCGGCTGCGAGACTCGCCCCGCTCGCCACCAGCACGCCGGTGAGCTTGGTCGGGATCACGACGCTGATGCCAAAAAGCCGCGCGGCCCAGCTCGCCGGCACGAGAGCCATTGCCCAAAGCGGACTGGTCGACCCGGTCTCGAGTTGCCCTGGGTTGTAGGCGAAACCTTGCAGCGCCGCCAAGCTGCGCGCGTAGACCAGGTGAATCCAAGCGTCGTCCAGTGGCAAGCCCACCAACGCGGCGGCGGTCCCCGGCGCACGATCGAATACGAAGTAAAGCGCGGCCGCCAGGTGCGCAGCGAGAAAAAACAGCGCCAGCTTCAAGGATCGCGTGGGCGAACCGGCGCGCACGAGCACGAGCGGAGCAAGCGGAGGTGGTGGGGAAGGTGCAGGTCCCGAAGTCCCCGAAGGGGGAAGCGCGGGGGAAGGAGGGTAGAAACACTCCCAGAGCTTCCCTATCAGCGACATGGACGATGCACTCCGCGCATTGCGCGCGCATTTCTACCACGGGTCTTGGCATGGCCGCGCGAAGCGGCCTGACACGACTATGGGAACAGACACGCTCGCCGAACCCGTGGACTTACTACGGGCTGAAGCCCCCAGCCGGCGCGGGGCAAGAGGTGGCAGCGGTTCCCGACCAGTGGATGGCATCCCAGGTGTGGCCCCCGGCGGCGATCTCGAAGTAATAGTAGCCAGACTTCCTCGCGGGCAGAGTGCCACCGCAAGTCACCGAGGTGCCATTGACCGCAACGGTTCTAGTTGCTTCGGTGAATGAGTCACACCCCCACCCATATTGCATGCTGTCGCAGGTGACAAAGCAGAATGCATTGGTGGTACCAAAACTACCGGTACTGGCGTTGCCGCCCGTTAGCGGGGTTGCATTCGCACAAGCTGCCGAAGAGCCGTCGGCAACACTGCCATCGCGCGGTGGCTCAGGTGCTGGTTCCGGCCCCGATTCGGGTCCGGACTCGCGTCCTGGCTCCGGCCCAGGCTCGGGTCCCGAGCTCGGCTCTGCACCCGGTTCGGCTCCCTGGGGTTCAGGACCTGGTTCGGCGGCAGACACCTTGTCTGCCGGCAAGTCGGGAGGAGCCGGCGCGGTGTCCGTTCCGTCCGACAGAATCTCGAGCGTCCCCGCCGGTGGTGTCATTATTGAGCGTGGCCGAATCGGCTTGATCGGGAGCGGCGTCCGGCTCGGAAGGCGAAACCTCGGGACCGGCGTCGGGCTTGACGACGGGCACTTCTGGACCGTACGGCAAGTCGTGGCTCGGATTGTCGGCCGTGCCGTCCTTGGCATCGTTCCCCGAAGGAACAATCTGATTGGGGTCAGCCGTGCAGGTAGGAGCCGAGCTCGTGGGACAGTTCTTGCTGACGTTGGCCGGTTTCGAGAGGCTCACACAGCCTAAGGCGAACAGGCCGGGCAAGAGCAGCGCCGACAAACAACTGAAGGTACGACTGTCAACCAGGAGACGGTCTGGCAGCTTCATAGCCTTCCCATTGTCAGGCAGAGCGCGGCCTTTGTGAAGTGTCCGTAGCAACTTTGCGCTGCCAAAGCACGCGCGCCCGTGGCAAGTGTCACAGCGATTCTGCTCGCGAAGCAGCCTTTGATTCCGCCTACATACGGACCCAAGTAGTTATTGCGATGAGCAACCGACAGCTGCATACTACTTTGACGTGCAGTTCCAAATAATCTCTGATACTCTAGTGGGCAACGGGCTTTGCCGTGATTGGAAAACATATCAATAACTATGAAGTCGTCTCCCTGTTGGGCGAAGGCGGAATGGGAACCGTGTATCTCGCTCTTCACCCCATCATGGGACGGAAAGCGGCGATCAAGGTTCTGAAGCCCGAGCTGGCTCGTGACGAATCGCTGGTCATGCGCTTCTTCAACGAAGCGCGCGCGGCCAACGCCATTCGCCACCCCAACATCATCGACATCATCGACGTGGGCCTGCTTCCCGACGACAACGTGCCCTACATGTTGATGGAGTTCCTGGAGGGCGAAAGCCTAGCCACGCGCCTCGATCGCGAGCGGCCGCTGCAAGTGAGCGCTGCCGTGGAAATCGCCTCGCAGACGGCATCCGCGCTGGCCGCCGCGCATAGCAAGGGGATCGTCCACCGCGACCTCAAGCCCGACAATCTATTCTTGGTGCCCGACGAGATGGTGGGCACCGGCGAGCGCGTGAAGGTGCTGGATTTCGGTATCGCCAAGCTGCGCGACGACATGCGCGGCAGCTCGATGAAGACCCGCACCGGCGCCATCATGGGCACGGCCGCGTACATGTCGCCCGAGCAGTGCCAGGGCCTCATCGAAAAACTCGACCACCGCACCGACGTCTACGCTCTCGGCATCATCCTGTACGAAATGCTGTGCGGCGGTCCGCCCTTCATCAGCGAAGGCTTCGGCGACATCATCATCATGCACGTCATGAAAGAGCCGGTGCCGCCGGAGCAGAAGAATCCTGCGGTGCCGGGCGACGTCAGCGCGGCGATTCTGCGCGCCTTGGCCAAGAGCCCGAACGACCGTTTCCAATCGATGCTGGAGTTCCAAGCGGCACTGCGCGCCCATGCCACCTCCCACGGCACGCCCGTGCACGGTATCCCCGCGGTCGGGAGCACCGCCATCCTCCACGAACAGTACGAGACACCCTCGCGAAACTCTGGGGTGGGCTTCGATGTGACCATGGCGACGCCTCCTCCGGTTTCGCTACGCCCGGGATCCGCCCCGCCCTCGTACCTCTCGGCGCGGCCAGGATCCTTTCCGCCGTCGCACATTTCGACCGTCGTCGAGCCGGCCACCAGCCCCAAGCAGACCACCACGTTCCGCAACGCCACCGGTGAGGTCGCGGACACCGCGTTCACCTCGCACGGCAAGCGCCGGGCCATGATTGCGGTCGGTTCGATTGTCGGCTTGGCCGCCGTCGGACTCGCCATCACCCTCCTGGTCACGCGGCCAGCAAATCATCCCGCCGCACCATCCGAGCCCGCGGCCGCCGCCCCGGCACCAGAGCCCGTGGCGATCCCCACGGCCCCAGCGGCGCAGCCTGAACGCCTTCCCGCATTCGAACCCCCGCCCCCGCCAGTTGCAGCCCCCGCCGTCGAACCCGCCCCCTTCCCAGGCGAGGACGGCAGACACCACAGGAAGGGAAGCTCCGGCAAGCCCAAGAAACCCGGCGAAAAGGTCGTGGAAAAGCCCACCGAGCCTCAGATTCAATCACCTTCACCGCGGCCCTCGGCCGGTGGGGACAAGAACACCGAACGCTGGTAAGCCGCCCCTGGCGGATCGCCACCACCGCATCCGGCGCGAGTGCCAAATCCGCGCGCCACTTAATCCGACAGACTTGGTCTGTTTGGATGGACGGTCCTTCAGGTCACGCCCTTGCTTTGCCACACGCCGCTCTTCCAGCGCCACGCATTCACCACGGCGCGGGTCCATTCGTCGACGGCCATGCCGAGCCAGATGCCTATCACGCCAAAGCCTGCGCCGAACGCCAGCGCGAAGGCGGATCCGATGCCCACCGTCCACATGAGTGTCGACCCGACGATGGCGGGAAAGCGCGAATCGCCGGATGCGCGCAGCGAGAAGGTGATGGCGATGTTGGCCGCCTTGGCTGGTTGAACCAAGACATCGACCCAGAGAAGCAAGGCGCCCAGGGCCACGATGCCCGGATCGCGAGAGAATAGTCCGAGTAGCTTGTGCCCAGAAACCGCAAGCGCGAGCGAGCTGACGAAGGAAAGGCCCGCGCCCCAAGCCACGGCCGCCTTGAGCCGCCGGTGGGCGGTCGCATAGTCTTTTGCGCCCACCAGATGGGAAACCAAGATCTGGGCGCCGAATCCCAGTCCGAAGCTGAAGAGGACGGGCAGATTGGCCAGATTGGCGGCGTACACTCGAGCGGTCAGCGCGAATCTGCCCAGGCGAACGACTTGGCTGGCCAGCGCCACTTGGAAGAGCTGGTAGGCGATGGGCTCGATGGCCGAGGGCACGCCGATACGAATGAGATGGCGCAGAATCCGCTTCCAGCCCAAGGACAGAAGCAACCACGAGGGATGAAAGCCGAGCCGCCGCACCACCAACGCCAGCATTCCGAGGCTGACAATCCCCCACGATAGAACCGTCGCCACGGCCACACCTTGCACGCCGAAGCAGGGAAGCCCGAAGAGCCGCCCGACCAGAAGCATGTTGAACAGCACGTTGAGCCCGACGATGGCGATGGCCCCCCCCAGGTTCCACCGCGTGAGGCCGCGCGCCGCCAGCAGATTGGTCAGCCCAGCGATGATGGCCCGGCCCACGAACCCTGCCCCGATAATGCGCAAGAATTCGACAGAGTGGTCGGCGATCTCGCCGCGCAACCCGAGCGCGTAGACGACCCACGGGGAGGACAGACTGAGCAGCGCCCCGAGCACAAGCCCACCGCAGGCAAGCAGGGTCACCATGAGGGTGAAGGTCGCGTCGGCTAGGCGCGGTTGGCGCGCGCCCAGGTACTGCCCAGCGACGCCCGCCCCCGCTTGCCCCAGGGCATTGAGCATGGTCTGCAGCAACACGAACACCGGCAGGGTCGCTCCCACGCCGGCAGCGGCGTCATCGGAAACGCGCGAGAGAAACCACGAATCGATGATGGGCCCGGAAATACCCACCGCCAGCGTGATCATCACCGGCCACGAGATGGCCAACAGAGACTGATCGTGAACCGCTGCTGGGCGAGGCGTCGGCGCGGGGGTGCTGGCCGATCGATCGAGCTTGAAACCGGCGGCGCCGGGATCTTCGGACATGGACTTCTTGTTGCTCCTTCTCGACCTGTCTTACTCCCCAGGTGCTCGGGGAGAGAATGCGAATCGTACACCGCGGTTGTAGCTTTCGGCCTTGGTGCCCGTGTGGCCCTCGCCTTCGACCCTGCGAAACTCGTAGGCAAGTCCTGGATAGGCCCGCTCGCGCAGACGGGCGTCGAAGCGCTTGACTCCGTCGGAGATCATGGCCGGATCCCTCTCGGCGTAGGTCATAAATAGACGCGCGCCGAACGGCTGGCCGCCTCGGTGAAATGCATCCTCGAAACCGAGCAACCAATCCTCGGCCCACTGGGCGGCCGGGCTGGGCGCAACGTAGGCGGCGAAAAGCCCCGGCCGAGCGAACATGGCGTACAGAGTGAACAAGCCACCCAGCGAGCTACCCGCGAGCACGCGGTAGGAAGGATCGCCGCGGTACTCGTGTTCGACCAGGGGAATGATCTCGTGCTCGAGCACGGACAGAAATTCGTCTGCGTGTCCGCTCGGCCCGTCGTAGCTGGCGCCCTCGTACTTGGCCGGCACCGGGGTGAGATCCCAGCGTCGCAGACGGCCGTAGTCGGGCCTTTCGCCTGGGTAGCCGACGCCGACGACGATGATTTCGGGAATGGCCTTGTCGACGACGAGATTGCCGGAAACCGCTTTGACTAGGTTGAAATCCCAGTAGCCGTCACAAAGATAAAGCACGGGATAGCGGCGCTCCGGTTCGTTCTCGTAGGAGTCGGGCAGCCCGACGTAGAGCTGATACTGGCGCCCGTTCGCGGCGCGCGGAAGCACCCGGACCTCGCTGCCCGCCACGGTTTGGCGAGGGAACGGTCCACGCGCCGGGATCTCGGACTCGTGCGGCGAACAGCCAACCGGCGAGCTCGCACACCCGGCGATGAGTACGATGGCGGCGCAGACACATCGCCTGGGGCCTATGACGACGAAATCATTCATGGCGAGGAAGGTAAACGAAAAGGTCGTGCCGTGACCAGGCGCAAGAATACCACGGCCACGCCCGCCCTCGGTCGCGCTCGCCGCCATCGTCTTTTCTGGGAAGAAAGAGTATCCTCGCGCCATGGGCGACGGAGAGAAAAGCCGTCGAGCGCTCGACGAAACCATTCTGGTCAAGGGCTCGTCTATCAGCGAAACGGGTTCGATTGCGGACGGGCTTGCGGGCACGCAATTGCAGCACTTCACCCTCGTGCGCCTGCTCGGCCGCGGCGGCATGGGCGCGGTGTACTACGGCACCGACCTGTCGCTAGATCGCCCGGTTGCCATCAAGGTGCTGGCCCTCGACGTCGCGCAAGATCCGGAGATCGCCGACCGCTTCGTGCTCGAGGCTCGGGCACAGGCTCGCCTGCGCCACCCCAACGTCGCGCAGATCTTCTTCATTGGCCAGGATCGCGGCTTTCACTTTTTCGTCATGGAGTACCTGGAAGGGCCGGGCCTCGATGCCTTGCTCGCCAAGGGCACGCCCTTGCCGGTGACCGACGCCCTCGACTACACCTTGGCGGCGGCGCGCGGTCTACGTGCGGCCTTGGCCCACGGCTTCGTTCACCGCGACGTGAAACCCTCGAACCTGATGCTCGACAACGAGGCCGGAATCAAGATCCTCGATTTCGGCTTGGTCAAAAGCATGCACGGCGATTCGCAGCTCACGCGCGACGGTGCCATCATCGGCTCGCCGCTCTACATTTCGCCCGAACAAGGGCGCGGCCAAGTGGCAGATCACCGCTCGGACATCTACTCGCTCGGCTGCACGCTCTTCCACATGCTGTGCGGGCAACCGCCCTTCAATGGGCCATCGCCGGTCGGCATCATCACCATGCACGTCACGGATCGCGCGCCCGCCGTGCGCGACCTCAATGCGAAAGTGCCGCAGGCGGTGGCCCGCATCGTCGAGCGCATGATGGCCAAGAAGCCCGACGATCGCTTCGCCGACTACGACGAATTGATCGCCGCGCTGGAAGCCGCCCGCGCCCCGCGCCGCGAGCTGGGCGGCATGGGCGCACGCGGGATCGCGCTCGGCATCGATAGCCTCCTGCTGCTCCTGGCCGCGTACTTCCTGCACTTCTTGGTGCTGCCGCTGGCCCTGGTCTACTTCGTGCTCTTCCACCGGCTGCTCGGACAAACCCCGGGCAAATGGCTGCTCGGCATTCGCGTCGAGAGCGTGACCGGGGGGCGCCTCACGTGGAAGGCCGCCCTGATCCGATTTGCGGTTTTTGCCTGGGGGCCGCTGGCGTGGACCCTGCTGGCGGGCTTCGTCTACACCTTGCACAGCGACGAGCACGTGTCGTTCCAACTGTCCAGCCTGACCCTGTCCGAGCTCGCGGTGCCCATCGTCTATATCGCTCTCGCCACCACGATCCTGGTGGGCTACCTGGCCGGCTTCCTGCTGGTCGCGTTCCATCCCAAGCGCCAGGCCCTGCACGATTTGCTGGCCAAGACCGTGGTCTACATCAAATCCCGCGGCCCCGCTGGCGAGATGGTCGAGGTCGTCAAGACCACCACCGGCATCAGCTTGTCGAGGCATCGCTGACATGACGACGGACAAGTCGCGTCGGCTGGCGCGGGCGGGAATGCTGGTGGCCTTGGGACTGCTGTTGCCCGCAACTCTGCGGCCGTGCTTGACCTTGCACCCGACCCAGGTGGGCGTGCTGTGCGCGCTCTCGTTCGCGGGCACTGGGCTGGTGGGTTTTCTCCTGGCCACCGCGCTGTGGAACCGGGTGCTTCTGCGCGGCCGATTGCACGGCGAGCTTGAGCGGGGAAACCCAGCAGCAGGTATGGTGGCGGCGGCACACGCGGCGGCCTTCGGTATCGTCGCGGCCCATACCTTCGCGGCTGACACGCTGGCCACGCTTGCCGTGGGGGCGATCTTCTTCGTCGTGTCGGTGATCGCGCTGGTGGCGTTGTCTCTGCTTTTCCGCGGTCTGACCAGCTACGCCGATGACCAGGAGATCCTGGGTGAAAACTTGGCCGCGGCAACCAGCTACTCGGGGTTGGTGCTGGCCTTGTCGATCATCGTCGGGCACGCCGCCGACGGCGCGTTCGTAGGCTGGATAGAAGCCTTGCGCGGGTTCGCCGTGTTCCTGCTTTGGGCCTTCCTGCTCTATCCCGTGCGCCAGGTCGTCGTGGGACGCTTGCTGCTCGGCTTTCCCCTGACCTTGCGCGGTGGCGCCCTCGACCGCGCCATCGCCCAGGATCACGACTGGGTGGTGTCGTGCGTGGAAGCCGCGGGTTATCTGGCTGCGGCGCTGCTGGCCACGGGGCTTTCATGAACGCGGCCGCGAACGAGGCTGCGGCCTACGCGCGCTTCGCCGAGCGCGTGCGCGGCGAGGGCTTGCTTTCCGATCCGTGGCTCGACGGCCAGCCGCGCTTCGCCACCACCCCGGTGATGTTGGCCGAGCACGACTGGCAAGCGGTCGCGCGAGCCGCCGAGGCTATGGCCCAGGTTCACGACGAGCTCGTCAGACTGGTCGTCCGGGATGGCGGACTTTTCGAGTCCTATTTCAAACTGGGCCCGGTGGGCAAGGCCATGTGGGAATGCGCTGCCCCGCGCTGGCACGGTATCGCTCGCGCCGACATGTTCCTGACCGCGAACGGCCCTGCATTCTGCGAGCTGAACTCCGACACGCCCAGCGGCCAGGCCGAAGCCGTGACCCTGTCGCATATGTTCGCGGACAGTCCCGGACGCGATCCCAACCGAGAGCTGGAAGCGCGCTTCTGCGCCTACGTGGCCCACACCGCGCACGGGATTGGCAAATGCATGACCGGCCTCACCGTGGGCTTGCTCTACCCCACGGAATTCACCGAAGACCTCGGACTGGTGCTGCTCTACGAACGCTGGCTGGTCGCCCGCGGCGCGCGCGTGGTGCTGGGCTCGCCTTTCAACTTGCGACCGTCGCCGGATGGACGGGTCGCGCTGCTCTGCCAACCCTGCGACCTGTTTGTCCGCCACTACAAGACCGACTGGTGGGCCGAACGCGAGCCGGCATGGCTTTCCCAGGCGCCCTTTCCCGACGACGAGCCCCTGATCCAGGCCCTGGCCCTGCTGCTTTCCGCCGAGGTGGACGGCAAAATCGCGGTGCTCAATCCCTTCGGCGCCATCATTGCGCAGAACAAGCGCGGCCTGGCCCTGATGTGGGAGGAGCGAAAGCGTTTTTCGCCAGAGGGACAAGCCGCCATCGAGCGCTACCTCCCGCCCAGTTTTCGTCTGGAAACGCAATCGCTGCCTTCGCTGCGGCAAGAGCGCGAAGCCTGGGTGCTGAAGTCGGACTACGGCTGCGAGGGCGAGGAAACCATCGTGGGTCGGTCTACCCCACAGACGAATTGGGAAGAGGCCCTGGCCGACGCCGTGCCTGGCCGCTGGATCGTGCAAAGGTGTTTCGCGCCCACGCGCGATGCATCCGGCTGCGAATGCAACCTTGGCGTGTATTTGATCGCTGGCGCGGCCTGCGGCCTTTACGCCCGCCGCTCGGAGGGACCGACGGATGCGGGCGCGCTGTCGACCGGGGTGCGCATTGTCGAGGGATCGCAGTGACCGAGCCGGCGCTCCTAGGACACAAGTCCTTCCATCGCCTGGTGTTCATCACTCGGGACGACCTGCTCGCCGCGCGCTGGTGGCACGAGGGCATGGAAGGCGCGGTCGCCATCTCGCCCAATCGCCGGACCGCGCTCAAGTACCTGGTTGGCTTGGGCGGCTTGTTCGGCGCCGGACTTCTCTTGCGCGCGGGTTGCGATGCCCTGAGCGGTCCGACTGTGAATATGGATGCGCTGGAGCTCCAGTACAAGGAAGGTTGGTCCGTGGGAGCCCCAGGGCAAGCGCTGACCATCCCCGACCCAGCGTCTGCGGACAGCGAGGGCAACACCCATTGGTCCGATAGACTGAACCTGCTCGGCCAGGATCTGTCGCCTGGAGACCCCGCGCTCGCGCCGTTCAACGTTCGCACGCTTTTCGACGTCTTGAACAATCCGCGCGGCGCCGGCCTCGGCCCCGCTGCTGCTGGCCCATGCACAGCGTGGCCATGGACGTCGGCAACCACGCCGCCCAGGCGCTGGCCGCCCTGTTTTCCGCGGAGGCCGACCGCAAGGGCACGGCCCTCATCCTGGATATGCCCGGCCCCCTCAGCGTCGCGGCCGCAGCGGGCGTGGCGAACGTGTTCGCGCCGGTCTTCCTGTTCGACAACTGGCCCCATCCTCTGGGCGTGGTGCCCAGCCATCAGACCCTGGCAGCGGCGATCTACCACCGGCCGGATTTCGTGGCCGCAAGCGCCCGTCGCGCGACGCCTGCGCCCCCAGCCTTCGTGCTCGACAACCAGCGCCTGTCGCCGTACCGAGACGAGAGCGACCGCTTCGACAACCGCTACCTGGCCCGCCTGCCCGGGCCCGACCGAATGGACGCTCTCGGCATCGAGCGCATCCTTTACGTCACCGCGTCCCCCGAGGCGCACGAGCTGGACGATCTGAACGACGATTTCGTCGCCCTCAAGAAGAAGGACATCGACGTCAAGATGATTGCCCTATCCGACTTCGCCCCCGCGCCTGCGGAACTGCTGCAGGCCAATCACATCCCGCCCACGGATCGCACCTACTACTACGGCGGGCATCCCCATGGCGGCGTATTCTTCTGGTCGAGCTACAGCTGGTACTCGCCTTCGTACTCGAGCCGCAGCTGGAGTGGCACCCTGCCCCGCCAGGTGTCGACCGGCAGAACCTTCGCGCCGTCCCCGCGCCCGACCATGTTCTCCTCGCGCACCGTCGGCGGGCTGTCCGGCGTCGGCAAACAAAAACCGAGCGGCTTCGGCCGGGTTTCCTACCGCGCGGGCGGCGGCGGTTTCGGACGCAGCGGATCCTTTGGCCGCAGCAGCTTCGGCAGCTCCGGCAGCTCCGGATAGGAGAACTTCGTGGACTACACCTTCTTCGGCGTGCAGATCGCAATCAAGGCCTTCTTCCAGGATCCCTTGCGCCAACAACTGGCCAAGGTCATCGCCGACTCCAGCGCCGACCAAACCCTCTTTGAAAAGCGCGCCTTTTGGAAAAGAGTGGCCGCGGTTGGCAACCAAGCCATGCCGGTGTTCGAAATGGGCTACTGGGATCTCATCCGCGGCGGCAAGGCCCAGGAGGAATTCGAAACCTGGTGCTCCGAGATCGAGGGTGCGCTGGCCTCCGAAAAGGAAGAAATGGGTGCGCAAGCCGACGAGGTCAACCGCTTGTCCGCCAACAAGGACTACATCCTGCTCACCGCCGCGGTCCTGGTCGAACGCGGCTCCAACAGCGACCTCACCCTGGGCGAGCGCTGCGACTTGCCCGAGGCGGACTTCTTCACCCGCCAGACCTTCGCCAAGCTGCTGGCCAGCGTTCCCCTGCTCAATTTCGCAAACGTACAGGCCGACGCCGTCTACCTGATGCCCGGCAGCGAGGACGACGGCTTCTCGCAGGAAGATTTGCTCGGCGGAGGCTACGAGTATTTGAAGCCGCTGACGTAGCTCATCTACTTTCCATACCCCGCGGCGACGATGTTGGCCTGCAGGGCGGTATCGGTCGTGTCCGAGCTGAAGCCGGTGAGCATGGCGCCCTCATAGAAGTTGCTCTTGCCGCCAGCGGCGCCGTCGCCGCCGATTCCGAGGACGATGCCTCCTACCTTTTGCATGGTCTCATAACCACTCGGACGAGCCCCGTTCCACATGGTCGTGAGCGTGGTCGTCGTCGCATCGCCACCCTTGAGAACAAAGGGCCCACCCGCCGCACCCTTCGAGTTGTTCTTCATGAGTGCCGTAACGAAGGGGTATTTGAGCGAAACGCTGTTCGGATTCTTCCAATTTCCACCCGCGCCGTTCCAGGTGTAGACGCCGCTCTCAAGGTCCGCTCCGACCCAGGGGCCACTTCCGGCACCGGTGCCCCAGATAGCTTGGGAGGAGAACTCAACCGCGTCCATGGTGCCTAGGCCACCGGCCATGTCGTTTGTCGAGGCATTTCCGTAGTCGAAGCAGCAGCCTGAACTGGCAGTCACTCCGTCGACCACCATGTACACGCTCTCGGGTTGGTCGCCCGTTGGCGTATTCTTCGTGGTATCGCAGCGATAGCCGGTTTGGTTCGGAATACCGCCCCCACACGGAAGAATGTGAACGCCGTAGGCCGGGTGGCCGGCGATCGTGATCTTGCCAAGGTCCGCGAATGCTTCGACGTCGGGCTGCCCCTTCTTGCTGCTATCGCCCGGACAACCGGAGCAGCTCGGACACATTTTGGCCACTTTGAGATCGTTGCCGTTTCCGGCCTGGTCATAGATGATCGAGATGGTGCAGGCCTTGGAGGTGGTACCGCAGAATGCGTCCTGCGCGGAAGCATCGGCGATGCTCGTTCCGGCGAGAACCGAGATGTCTTTGGTCGAGCCGTCCGACACCTTCTTGACTTGGTAGAGTGGCTTGCTGTACCCGGCAAACATCGTCCTCACGGTGCTGTGTGCGGCGACGCAGGGTGTGTTGGCCGCGGCGAGAAGGTCGCAGGGGCCGGTGCTGCCGCCGGTCGAACCGCCAGACCCGGAGCTGCCACCCGAGCCAGTCCCGCCGCCAGCGGCGCTGGCCCCGCCGGCGCTCGTCGTGCCGCCTCCACCCGTCCGGCCGCCAGCAGCGCTCGCGCCGCCTCGGCCAGTCGTAGCACCCGCGCCGGTCGCGCCCCCCGATCCGCTGGCGCCTCCAGCACCACCGCCCTGTTTTAGGAACGCGGTCGCGCCGGTGAGGGTCACGCCGGTGGTCTGCGGGATCCAGTTCATGGTGCTTCCCGAGACGCAGTACGAGTACTGCAGGTCGCTGGAGCTGGTGTCGCCCGTGAGCGTGACCACGTTGTTCGAGGTCTTGTAGGTGCCGGTTGCCGACAGGTCGGTGGATACCAACCCAATCCCGCCCGTCTGCTGGACGGTGCCCAGGCACGAGCAGCCGCCGTCCGCCGTCCCGTCGCAACTGACGGCAGAAAAGCCTTGGCTTTGCATAACGACGGCCGCCTGAGCGCAGCTGATGGGGGTGGACGAAAGCACCAGGCACGACTTCGCCAAGGTGAACTGCTCGGTGCCCGAGGTGAGCGTGCTATCCGAATAGGTCCCGTCGGGCTTGGCGTTCAACGTCCCGGTCACCTGGATGTTTCCCCCGGTGATTGGCGCGGACGAGCAACTCAGGCCGTTCAAGGAGGGGTCCAGCGCACCCGATACCTTCAAACACGACGAGGTCGCGTTCCAGTTTCCGGTCAGATCTCCACCGCATGGCGCGACACTGGAACAGGAGGCTCCACCACCCGCACCGCTCGTCTGGCTGCTGCCGCCGCTCCCCGTATTGCCGCCGCTCGCGATCAGCCCGCCGCTTCCAGTCACGCCGCCAGCCGCGGAAGCACCGCCCGTCGAATTGCCACCGCCTGCAGCGTTGCCACCGCTTGAGCTCGTCGTCCGGCCACCGGTCCCCGTCACGGAACCACTGCTTCCGCCGCAAGCAATGGCGCTGACCAGCACGGTCAGTAACAATGCCATTCCTGACGGATTTCTCATGGAATCCTTCTTGTCTCTACGCATTGTTCCTCCGGAAAAGCGCGACGCACGAGGTCTCGTCATAGTTCTTCTTTTTGAATGGGGGCCGAAAGGGACCGATCGGGTCTATCAGACGTCCCAAGCGCGTGGCACAATGGCGAAGGCCATGGAGGCAGGGCCACCCTGGGTAAACCAACGGGCGATCCGCTGACCTTGCCCGACTGGAAAATCGATAGACCCGATCGGCCCCTGTCGGCCCCCTTCGAAGGAGAAACCCATGACAAGGCCTCGCGTCGTCGCGCAATCGCCCTACCGGCGAGAGGCCGTTCGTCCTACCCTGCGAATGAAATCGATAGCCAAGTCGAATGCTTGGACGGAGCAGCGAAACTTCCCGGAGGAACAATGAGTAGAGACAAAAAGGATTTCCAGAGAAATCCATCAGGAATGGCATTGCTACTAACCGTGCTGGTCAGCGCCATTGCTTGCAATGGAAGCAGCGGCTCCTCTACAGGGACTGGCGGGCGTGCAAACACTGGCGGTTCGACGAGCTCCGGTGGCACCACGGGCTCCGGCGGCGTGACGAGCTCCGGCGGCGCGGCGACCTCCGGCGGCGGCGCAACAGCGAAGGGTGGCGCAACCGGGAGCGGCGGGCTAGCCGGAGCTGGTGGCCTCAGCACCGGAGGCTCCGCTGCTGGCGGAGCCGGTGGGGCTGCCGCGGGCGGAGCCGGAGGCACCACCGCGGGCGGAACCGGAGGCAGAGCCGGAGGTACTACCGGGAGCGGAAGCGGAGGCATCGCCGGATTGGGAAGCGGAGGAACCGCCGGGACAGGAAGTGGAGGCAGCGGAGGGGGGATCGACGGAGGCGTGGCGAGTGGCGCACAGATCTTTGTCTCCCCGACGGGCGATGACACCGGTGACGGATCCATCGACCATCCCCTGAAGACGCTCACCGCGGCGCGGGATATGGCGGACAAGCGCAAAGCCAACAACACGCCGGTGACGGTTAATTTGCGCGCAGGCACGTACTACTTGAGCGCGCCGGTCGTGTTCGGGCCTTCGAATTCCGGGACCGCCACCGCGCCGATTGTCTATACAGCCTACGGCAGCGAAAAGCCGGTCATCAGCGGCGCGATCAAAGTGACCCCCACATGGTCGACCTCCTCGGGTTCCATTCAGGTGGCCACCATCGCGACCAACCTCAAAGTCGACCAGCTATTCTTGAACGGCAAACGCCAGGTACTCGCCCGATATCCGAATTACGACGCCACCAAGATACTCGATGGCCACGCAGCCGACTGCATCGACGCCACCCGCGTCGGCAAATGGGCCGATCCGACCGAAGGGCCGGGCTACATCCGCGCCGAGCACGATTCGCAATGGGGGGGCAACGATTTCATCATCACCGGGAAGAGTGGCACGACGGTGACCTATAAATGGGTGGGCGATAACAACCGGGGCCAGGGAATGCACGCGAACTACCGCATGGTCGAGAACATTTTCGAGGAGCTGGACGCTGCTGGCGAGTGGTACTACAAGAAATCGACGGGGCAGCTCTATTTCTGGCCGCCCTCGGGAACCGATCTCACCAGCGCGACCATCGAGCTTGCGTCGCAAGACGAGCTTTTCGATGTGGTCGGGACGTCGGCGACGGCTACGGTTCAGTACCTCACTTTCAAGGGTCTCACCTTCACTGGTACGTACCGTACGCTCTTCAGCAAACCCTACGAGTTCCTGCTACAAGGAGACTGGGCCATCGCCCGCACCGGCGCGGTGCTCATGAACAACGCCGAGAACATCCAGGTCGACACCTGCCTCTTCGATCAGATCGGTGGCAACGGTGTCTTCATGAGCGGTCACAACCGGAATAACGCCGTCGTCAACAGCGATTTCGAAGACGCGGGCGCAAGCTGCGTCGCGATGGTCGGTCTGCAAAGCGCGGTTCGTTGCGCGGCCAAGTCGTACGGAAACGCGCCGTCCTGCAGCGACAAAACGCCAGGCCCGCAAACCGACGATTATCCGGCTTCCAATCTCGTCGAGAACAACACCATGAATAATTTCGGCCGATTCGAGAAGCAGGTGGCCGGAGTCGAGATGTCGATGACGAGCAAGAATACCGTCCGGCACAACACCATTCACACGATGCCGCGTGCAGGTATCAACTTCAACGATGGTTGCTGGGGCGGACACCTTATCGAGTGGAACTGGGTGTACAATGCGGTGCTCGAAACCAGCGACCACGGCCCCCTCAACGCCTGGGGACGCGACCGGAACCTCATCTGGCAGAACGATCCCACCGCGACGAAACTCGACGCCGTGGACACGACGACGATCCAAAATAACCGTTTCGAAATCGCGTCTCCCATGTTCGGCATCGACCTTGACGATCAATCGTCGAACTACCTGCAGACAGAACAACCTCCTCATCGGCGGCGGCCTCAAGGTGCAGTGGAGCAGGTACAACACGTACGAAAACAACATCCTGGTTAACGGCGCTGTTGTCGATGTCCACAGCCCCTGGGCCCAGAACAGCCATGTTGTCAAGAATAACATTATCGTGGGCAACGTGGCCTTTTCCTTCTACGGCATCAACAGTTTGACTACCAACATCGTGTCGACGGGTGTAACCATCGATTACAACCTTTTCTACAATAGCGGCCAAGATCCACACCTCTGTCAGTGGCTCAATAGAGGATCCTTTCCCTTCACCTGGTCACAGTGGATAGCGGCCGGACTCGATGCCCACTCGGTCGTGGCGGATCCGCTGTTCACGAGTCCGACTACGGGCGACTATACGGTGAAAGACGGTTCGCCGGCGCTGACGCTCGGGTTCAAGAACTTCCCCATGACCGGATTCGGCGTCACGTCGGGGCCCCAAGGGCCGACAGCGGCGATGCCGGAGTCGCCGAAGAACTGAAGCGGTCGCGCAAGATCGGCATTGAGCTCTGTGTCGAGCCTGAGCACAGCCGCGCCAGAACATTCCTGATTTTTGTGCCGGCTCAACTGCGGGTGCGCCGGCACAAACCGCGGCAGAATCCCAGTGCGCACCTGCCCCCCCCGGTGCACCAGTTTCACTGTTTGACGTGGATGTGCGAAAATGGGGGCGATGGAGGGTTCGCGGTATCGTCGTGTACGGCGTGCGCTGACGGGTTGGACGTCCGGTCCAGGTCCGTCCCTTGCGGATGAATCGTCCTCATCCGGCGAGGAAGTTTCTGCGAATCTTCGCCGGCACTACTTGCGCTTGGGGTTGCTTGCGGGCACCGCGTGCATGCTCCTCGCCCTCGTGGACACGGCGCTGGAAGGGCCTGTCCGCGGTACCATCCTGGGACTTGTCGCCTTCAACGCCGTTTGCTTGATTCACCTTCGCCGGGCCACGGCCACGCGAAGGTTCGGCCGGGTTGTCTCGTTCGGGTTCGCCGCGGGCATCCTCGTCATCTCGGTCTTGCAACGCGATCTCGGGTGGCCGCCCAGCGTCGCCGCCGTTCCCCTGCTTGTCGCCTTTGCCACCTTGGTGGCCGGGCCGGCCACTTCGTTGGCCATCGTCCTCGTCTCCGTCGCGACCATCGCAGTCGCCTACCTGTCCCCGTCCGCCACACCCCGCCCCTTCATCGCCAGCAACCTCGTCACCTGGGCCATTCCCACGCTGATGCTGCTTGTCCTGCTGTGGCGCCTGAGCCGGGTCCTGGCTCTCGGCGTGCGCGAGCTGTCCTCGTCCACGAGCGCGCTTTGGGAGATCCGCAAAGCCTCCGCCCAACTGACCCACGTCCTTTCCGTCCGCATCGCCGGCGCCGTTGAAGAGCTGTCCCGCGTTGCCAAAACGGATCCGACCGCAATCGCCGAACCGGCGCGGAATCTATCGCGCATGTTGGCCGAGGCCCGCAACCAGGCGCCGAGCGAGCCCGACCTTCCCGCCACCAGTCTTTCCGAGCGGATCGTCAGCCTGCGCACAGCGGCCATCGACACCACCTTCCTGGTGGTGGGCTTGGCCAGCCTGATTGGATTCGTTCACGTCGCCTTCTTTAGTCCGCCTGGGATGGGCACACGCATCCTCGTGCAGATGGGCACGATGCTCGCGCTGGTCGGGCTGCGCATCGCGCGTCCCGCCTGGCGCCGCGGATTGATGCTCGCTTGCATGCTCGCCTTCGCCGCGCAACTGCCGGGCTTTATCTTCCAATGGCATGCCATCGCGCCCCTCTCCTCGCCCAACCTCACCATCGTGATCATGGGAGGCATTCTCGCCGCCATCACCCTCCACCCGGCCGTGGGTTGGCTCATCCTCGTGGAGTTTTCAGCGATCACCGTGTTCACCCTCCGCGCGCAACCTGGGGCGCCGTGGGTGATCCCGGTCGGCATGGCAGCGGCGGGCGCCGTGTTGTGCGGGGTGGTCGCCCATTGGCCGTCGCGGCTGTTGCGCTTGTTGCAGGCGCGCCACACCGAGGCCTTCGATGGCCTACGCGCTCAGCGACGGATGATGGCCACGCTATTCCACGACCTGGCCAATCCCCTGCATGTGCTCATGAACGCCAATTCGGTTTCGCTAGACGACGTCGCGACGAACCCAACTGCCCTGACGTACGCGAACCGGCTGCGCGACATTCTGGCAGCCTCGCAGCGTAGCCACTCCGTGCGGTCCAGCCGTGAGGCGCGCGTGCTGTTCGACGACCTGACCGCCATGTTCCTCCGCAGGGTCGAAGAGAAAAAGTTGCGCCTATCGGTGGTTTGCCCCGCTTCGATCCAGATCAGCTGCGACGAATCCCACCTGCGCGATTCGGTACTCGCCAACCTGCTGTCGAACGCCATCAAGTTCTCACCGCAGGGCGGCACCATCGACCTATCCGTCGAGGAATCTTCCGACCGCGCCATCATCCGCATCGAGGATCGCGGACCGGGCCTACCCGACGATGTCCGCGCCGCCCTGGCACAGGGACGCCGCGCCCCATCGCGCGGCGGGACCGCCGGCGAATCCGGCACGGGGTACGGGCTCCTGCTCGCCCGCGAGTACCTGGAAGCAATGGGCGGAACCATCGAATTCTCTAGCCGCGACGGCGGCGGCCTTGTCGCCCGCCTTGAATTGCCATTGGCGGGCCCCGGCCAAGGCTACCTTGAATGATTGTCAGAAGCTCTTCCCACGATCCCGAACGATACGATGAGCTGCTGACCTTCTTCCGTACCCGCGCGCACACCGAGCTCTATTGCGCTCGGCATTGCCTTATACTCGGGCAAGCCATGATGCTCGCTGCTTCGGTCTTGAGTTTGGCCCTGGCGTCCGCCTTCTTCGCCATGCTACGCCTGAGGGCTGCACGGTGGTCCTACCTGGTTCTCGGCGTGCTTGCGCCAACCATCCTTCTGCTGGCATTCCCCAGCATGCGCGTGTACGGCTACCACGGGTTCCTCCAGCGAGCAGATGCGCGCCCAGGGCCGGGTCGCTCGATTCCTCGTGATCGGCGCCCTCATGAACCTTCTGCTATTCGCTATCCTATTGGCTCCCCTCTGGTCGCAGCACAACTTCCTCTTGCTCGCGGTCTTTGCCACGGGAATCGTGGGTGGCATCGCTCTACGCGCCTTGCGCGAGCGTGCCTGGCCTGCCGCCTTCGCCGTATTCACTGTCTTTCTTCTGCCCTTTTGCCTGGACTGCGTACACAAGGCGAGAGACTGGAACGATGCCCCGCGCGTCTTTCATGAATCCGGGAGCGCGCTCGATCACAACGATCCGGCCCAGCGCGAGCTCTACACCTGGATGCGCAGAGAGACCGACCCACGCGCGGTCTTTGTCGACACCGACCTGGCGTTGCCAGTCTACGGGCAGCGGGCTCTCTACGTTGGCCTTCCCAAACAGGAGAAGATCAACCAAATCACCACCAAGGGTGGAGACGGCTACACTTTTGATCCGCGCATCTTCATGAAGATCGTGGATGGATACCCGGCAGACTTGGTCGACCGTCGCCTCCAGATCGCCGCCCGCCTCCTCTCCGGCGCAGAGCCAACCGCCGCCGACATGGCCGACGTGGCCGCTTCCGGGCCTGCCGCCTACCTCGTTCTGCGAACAGGATCTGGCGCCCCTGCCCGCGCGCGCCCCGACTCCTTGCCCGTGGCCTTCGAGAACCCGGCCGCAACCGTGCTCAAACTACCCCGAAGCGTAGCTCGGTGATCGGGATGGCGGAGCAGAGCAGGTATCACGCACAATTGCTCTGAGTTGCCAGTCTATCTCCAGGCGGTATTGGAGTAGGATGCCGACCTCGTCAATTCAGTCGGAGGGGAAGCCACGATGCAAACACGTTCGAGTACTCTAGTCGTCCTGCTCGCTGGAAGTATTGTCGCTTGTTCGAATGGCGATACACCACTGCAGCCAACATTCTCAACTCCACCAGCTGCCTCGATCAAGGGAGCGCTGACGGCCAAGCCGGAAGCCGCGGACGTCGCGGCGACCGCTGCCGGCGCGCACGGCGTAGGCCGGAAGCTGATGATCATCGGCAACATGACCGACGAGGTGGTGGGCAATGTGACCGACGACGCCATCTTTATCGACCGAATCGCTGCCGACGTCGGTGGGCCGAAGCAGATGCACGTGCTGGTCGTGGCGGGCGCCAGCGCCGGCCCTGCTTGGCTCTACAGCTACTTCCAGCAGGTCATGCCCACGCGAGGCATCCCTGTTGACCACATTGCGCTGGCCCACATCGCCAGCATCGATGATTCCTCCACACCTGATGTGGACGAAAGCACATGGACCCGGGGTGCCTATCTGCCGAGCGAAGTGGCCAAGGTCGCCGCCGCCAACGTCATCTGGTTCGACGGCGGGGTCCAGACCAGGCTGGTTGCCCTGCTCCTCGACTCGAACGGCAAGGACTCGCCCTTCCAGGCAGCCATCAAGGCCAAGCTGGCAGCCAACAATTTGATCATCGCCGGCTATAGCGCCGGAGCGGCGATCATGAGCGATCCGATGATTGCCAGTGGCACCTCTTGGGGGGCCTTGACCATGCCGCTCGACCCCACGTGCGAATCCGACGACCAGTTGTGCGTGGCGCGCGGGCTTGGGTATCTGCCTCAGTCGTACAGTGTTCTTGTCGATCAGCACTTCACCCAGCGCGGGCGCTTCGCGCGCTCGATTCGCGCGATGGCGGCGACCGACAAACGCAATGTCTGGGGCGTCAGCGAATTTTCCGGGTTCTACGTCGATCTGGCACAGAAGCAGGCCGAAGTGGTGGGCGTGCCGGGAAAGGCCTTCGTCACGATCATGGGGCGGGACGGTTCGACGCAAAACCACGAGCAATTGGGGCCACCTTTCCTGGGTGACAGCTACACCATGAGCATCCTCGCGGTGGGCGACACCTACGCACTGCCCGAGCCGAGCCATCCCCACGGCGTGGGCGCGCACCCGATCGCCAGCGAATACTACGCCCCCTTCAGCGCGTACTATTCGGACAACCCGATTCTGACGGACGCTCTCGGCTACCAAGTCCTGGTGAACGACGTGGCCGTGTATTTTGCCGACGGAACGCCCCAGGCGTCCGGTGCACGCGTGGACAGCATCGCATTTGTGGCCAACGAATCGGGCAGCGCGACGGGCTTTCTGTTCCGCTTCACCGCGGACGCGAATTCGACCGTGGCATGGAACGAAGACGTTGGCTATTCCATCTTCAACGCTCGCCTGAAGATCGCGACCATGTCCGGCCAATTCGTTGGCCTTGGGCCGTAGTAATTCAGCCCGCCAGGCGCAGCAACGAACTGCTCATGGCCTCGCAAACTTGTTCCATCCGGCTGGCGGCCATGTTGTTGATACGCCCGCCGGCTTCGGCTTGTGCGTAGAGCAGCAGGGTGACATGGCCGTCGACGATGACCGGCGACACGAGCACGTCGGTCGGGGCACGGCATTGAAGAGCGTTCCACAAGGGGCACTGCACGGCCATGCCGTCGGGTGGCGGCAAGCCTCGGTAGGTCGAACGCCGGCTGCGCGCGATGCGGAAGCAGGAAGGCAGCGAAAGCGAGAAGGTCAGGCTCTCGATCTCGGGCCGCACCAGCCCGTCGGAAAAGCCAAAACGTCCACGCGCGACCGCGCCCGCCACGGAGAACATGGCACCAACCTCGAAGCAGGTGCGCATGAATGAAAACAGACTGTCCGCCAGATCCTGTTGATCGGCGGCAAAGCGGATCTGGTCGACGGCAAGCTGCGCGCCCGCGCCGGTGACGGGCACCACCAGCGGCGTCAGCGGATTGCGCGATGCCACCCGCGTCGGCTTGGGTGGCATGCGAGCGTCCATGGGCGGGATGTACGCAAGCGGTGTGGGCGTGAAGCAAAGCGCGTCTTCCATGACCTCAACCGGCGCGGCGGGTTCGCGGGTGGCCGTGCCCGGTTCTAGCGGCGCGAGGCGGATCCCTTGGGGAAGCCCTTGGGCTGGCTTGCGGTGCGTGCGCAGCGCCGGCCTGATGTCATCGTCCTTGGGCTGCTGCCTTTTGGGCGTGGTTTGGTGCGGGCTCGGCAAGGTCATCGCCGCCGGTCGGGCGAGGCCGGGCTTGCCCTTCCTGCGCACGCCGTAGAGAAGCTCAAGGTGCCGCGCGATGGCTTGTTCCGTGGCCACCATCGGATCGACGGTGGCGCCCAGGATGAACGCCAGCCGGTCGAGAGCCCGTGGATTCGCGGGATTGGCCATGGCCACCGCGATCCGGCGAGGGTTGGTCAGAAACAGCGGAATGGCCTGCAGCTCGACAGCTTGGTGGGCCACAACGCGCCGACGTAGCGCCAGCTCGGAGCGCGCGAAATCCGCTTCGAGAGCGGGAGGCACACCGAGCTGCTCGGCCAGCGCCAGCGCAACCTGATCGTTCGTGAGCGCCCCGGATTCGACAAACCAGGTTCCAATGCGCACGCCCCGCTCATGTTGCTGGGCAAGCGCCGTTTGCAATTCGGCCTCCGTGATAAGGCCACGCTTGACTAGAATTTCGCCCAACCTCATGCCTGCCTCGCGGTCTTTGCACGAGCGTGTCGCCTGGTGCAGCTAGATCGATCACCCGTCATCTCGCCAATGCTATCGGCACCTGCACAAAGGTTCTGTAGCCCTGTCGAAGCGATGACCCACACGCCGTGTGGCGTGTTGCATCCGCAAAGGCCTTGCGCCCGCGGACTTCGTGCAACAACATGGCCACGTCCTGTCTATGTCCTCCAGGATCAAACTTCGAAAGCAAACATGGGGCGGGCTCAAGAAGGGCCCGCCAAGCGCGAATCTTCTGGCGGCGGCGATCAAGAAACACCAAGAAGGGCAGCCCGAGGAGGCGGCGAAGATCTACCGGGAGATTCTGTCATCGTCGCCCGACCACGTCGATGCCCTGCACTTCCTCGGCGTGGCCGAACATCAGCTCGGTCGCTCCGAGCGCGCGCTTGAGCACATCAACCGGGCGCTGGAACAAATGCCAGATCACCCCGATGCCCTCAACAACCGCGGCAACATTCTGAAGAAGGCCGGGCGCCTCGATGAGGCCGAGAGGGACTACCGGCGCGCGCTTGAGCTGCGCCCGAACGATGCCAACACCCGCAACAACCTGGGGACCATCCAGCGCGAACGCGGCGACCTGGAAGGCGCCATCGCCACCTATCGCGCGGTCATCGCCGCCAAGCCCGACCATGTGCCGGCCTGGCAGAACCTGGGCAACACACTGGGGGATCTGAATCGACTGCCAGAGGCCTTGGACGCCCACTACGAAGCCATGCGCCTCGCGCCTCAGTCGGCCGATTCGTACCGATACCTTGGCAGGATTCTCTACGCTGAAGGACGCCTGGAGGAAGCCACGGACATCTATCGCCGATGGCTCGCCATCTTCCCGGACGACCCACGCGCGCAGCACTTCGCCGCGGCCTGCAGCGGAGAGGGCGTGCCCAGTCGCGCGTCCGACGACTACGTTCGCGCCGAATTCGAAGGCTTCGCCTCGACGTTCGACGGGACGCTGGCCCGGCTGGAATACCAGGCACCCAAGCTCGTGGCAGACGAAGTGGCGCGCCTCTACGGCCAGGCCGAACCACGCCTCGCCGTGCTCGATGCGGGTTGTGGCACTGGACTGTGCGGCCCGCTCTTGCGCCAGCGCGCATCGTTCCTGGCCGGCGTCGACCTTTCCGCCGCCATGATCGAGCTGGCCCGCAAGCGATCGGTGTACGACGCCCTGGTGGTGGCGGAATTGACCACCTACCTGCGCCAGCACGCGAGCACGAGCGATCTCATCGTCTCGGCCGATACGCTGGTCTACTTTGGCGATCTGGGCGACGTTGCCGCCGCCGCCGCCAAGTCGCTGCGACCAGGGGGTGCGCTGGTGTTCACCGTCGAACGCGCGCGACCCGAAGATGCGCCCGGCGGGTATCGCATCAACCCCCACGGTCGCTACAGCCACACCAGCGACTACTTGCTGCGTGTGCTTGCCCAATCCGGTTTCGTGGCTCCATCGCTACGCGAAGTCCACTTGCGCAAGGAAGCGGGCCTGTGGGTCGAGGGCTGGCTGGTCAGCGCCCGCACGCCAAGCACGGATTCCCAAGTTCCCCCACCCCAGAAAGAACCATCATGAGCGACCCCGTCTTCTGGCATCGACTGCAATTCGGCTTCACCGTCACCTACCACTATTTGTTTCCGCAGCTCACCATGGGGCTAGCGCTGTTCATCGTCGTGCTCAAAGCGCTGGCCCGGCGCACCGGCCAGCAGGGCGACAGCGAGCGCTACCAGGACGCGGCCCGCTTCTGGATCCGCATCTTCGGCATCAACTTCGCCGTCGGCGTGGTCACCGGCATTCCCATGGAATTCCAGTTCGGCACCAACTGGGCGCAGTTCAGTCAGCGCGCGGGCGGCGTCATCGGGCAAACCCTGGGCATGGAAGGCATGTTCGCCTTCTTCCTCGAATCCAGCTTCCTTGGCCTGCTCATCTGGGGCGAGGAAAAGTTCGGACGCAAGATCCACGACCTCGCCGCGTGGGCGCTCTTCGTCGGCTCGTGGCTCTCCGGCTATTTCATCATCGCCACCAACGCCTTCATGCAACACCCGGTCGGCCATCGGGTCGCGCTCGACGGCAGCTTCCAGATCGCGAGCTTCCTTTCCTTCCTGCTCAACCCGTGGGCGCTGGTCGAGTACGCGCACAACATGATCGCCTCGGTCGTCACGGCCGCGTTCGTGGTGACCGCCGTCGGCGCCTACTACAGCTTGCGCGACGTCCACCGCGAACAGGCGAAGATCTTTCTCAAGGTCGGCGTGGTCGTCGGGCTGCTGGCCAGCCTTCTCGTCGCGTTCCCCACCGGCGACCGGCAGGGCAAGATGGTGGCCAAGCACCAACCCACGGCCCTGGCCGCCATGGAAGGGCGCTGGAACAGCGGCACCTGGGCCGAGATCAACTTCATCGGCCAGCCCGACGTGAGAAACCAGCGCCTGGACAACCCCATCCGCATGCCCGGCATTCTCAGCTTCATCGCCTACGGCGCCTTCGACAGCAACGTGAAGGGGCTCAGTGAATTTCCGCCCGAAGAGTGGCCGCCCAACATCGAGCTGCTCTACTACAGCTTTCACATCATGGTCGGCCTGGGGACGATCTTCATCGCGCTCATGGGACTGGCGGCCTTTCTGCTCTGGCGCGGTCAACTCGGACGGGCGCGCTGGCTGCAGTGGATCTTGATGCTGGCCTTTCCCTTCCCCTACATCGCCACCACCGCCGGCTGGATGACCGCCGAGCTTGGCCGTCAGCCTTGGCTCGTGTACGGCCTTCTGCGCACGCGCGACGGCACCAGCCACCTTGTCCATAGCGGCGACACCGTCTTCACCTCGCTGGGCTTCGCTGGAATCTTCGTCATTCTCGGCTTCCTGTTCGCGTACCTTGTCCTGCGCGAAATCGAACACGGTCCCGTGCCCCACGGCGCCCATGCCGAGAAAGTCGAGAAGTAGCCATGGAAGCACTCTGGTTCTGGCTTGTCAGCGTCATGGTGGCCATCTACGCGGTGATGGACGGTTTCGATTTCGGCGCCGGCATTCTGCACCACTTCGTGGCGCGCACCGATTCCGAGCGCCGCCAAGTGCTGGGCGCCATCGGCCCGCTGTGGGATGGCAACGAAGTCTGGCTGCTCGCCGGCGGCGGCAATCTCTTTCTCGCCTTCCCCTCGGTGCTGGCCGCGGGCTTCTCGGGCTTCTACCTGGCCATGTTCATGGTGGTGTGGACGCTCATGCTGCGCGGGATCGCCATCGAGTTTCGTAGCCACGTGAAAAGCGGCATGTGGCGCGCCTTCTGGGATTTCGTCTTCACCTTCGCCAGCGCGCTTCTGCCCGTGCTCCTCGGCGCGGCCCTGGGCAACGTCGTGCGCGGAGTTCCCCTCGACCAAACCGGCTACTTCAACATCCCGCTCTTCACCCACTTCGCCACCCACAATCCCGTCGGCATCCTCGACTGGTACACGACCCTCATGGGCGTGTTCGTGCTTCTGACCCTGGCCAACCACGGCGCCCTGTTCCTGGCCTGGAAAACCGAAGGTCCGGTCCACGAACGCGCACGCAGGTTCGCCCTGCCCCTGTCGGTGCTGACCGCGGTGACGGGCGGCCTCGCGACGCTCGCCACCGCACAGGTCAATCCCGACATCTACGTCAACTTGCCGAATGCGCCCTTGGCCTGGATTGGCCTCTTCCTCTTCGTGCTCGGATTGGCCACGGTGTTCTCGGGGCAGCTGCGCGGACGATTTCTCGTCGCCTTCTTGGGTAGCGGTGCCTTCATCGTCGGCCTGCTCGTGGCCACCGCGGCGTGCGTGTTTCCGGTCATGCTCAAGTCCACCCTCGATCCGGCCTGGAGCCTCACCGCCTACAACGCCGCCGTCAGCCACCACGGCCTGGTCACGGGAACCAAGTGGTGGTTCTTCGGCTTCCCCATCGCGATCGCCTACTTCGTCGTTCTGTTCAGAATCCACCGCGGCAAGGTCAAGGCCGCGGCGGACGGTCAGGGCTACTGAGCAGTGCCGGGGCACTGTAACTCATCGCCGGTCACATGGCTTGCCCGGGCACGAGACAGGATTTCCGCTCGCGCACTTAGTCCAGGCGCATGCGCGCAGAATCTGGTATTTGGGTGTTGGATAGGGAGGTGGCTAGATGGGTCATACGCGTGTCGAAAATGCCGTTTTGCCTCTTGGACAGGCTGGCCGGCGGACAGCCATTCTGGCGGTGGACGACGATGTCGCGGTCCTCAGATTGCTTGAGCGCGCGCTCAAATCATCGTTCGACGTGGTGACGTGTGCAAGCGGCGCGGAGGCGGTGGCGCTGGTCCCGCAGGGTGGTTTCGCGGCGGTCATCAGCGATATCAAGATGCCGGGCATGACCGGGCTCGAGCTTCTGCGCGCGATTCGCGAGCACGATGCGGATTTGCCCGTGTTGCTGGTGACCGGACAGCCGTCCTGGGAGGGCGCGGCCGAGGCCATCGAATACGGTGTGTTTCGCTATCTGCCCAAACCCTTTGACCTCGACCAATTGCGCGAGACGGTCATGCAAGCCACCCAACTCTACCGCCTCGCGCGCCTCAAGCGCGAAGCGCTCAGCATCGGTGGCATCGCCGGGCCTTCGGATCGCGCTGGCCTCGAAGCGAGCTTTTCGCGGGCGCTGGCCTCCTTTGGCATGGCCTTCCAGCCCATCGTATCGCTGTCCACGAAGTCCATCTTCGGCTACGAGGCCCTCCTCCGCAGCGCCGAGCCGACCCTGCCTACGCCCTTCGACGTGCTGGACGCCGCCGAGCGTTTGGGCGCTACCCGCAAGCTAGGTCGCGCCGTGCGTGCCTTCGTGGCCCACCGTCGCTATCAGATGAACCAGGACTGGTTGCTCTTCGTCAATCTACACCCGAGCGACTTGCTCGATCCCGAGCTGACCGATGCGCAGTCGCCGCTTATGGCCGCGGCCGATCACGTGGTGCTGGAAATCACTGAGCGCGCGCCGCTCTCTGGACTCGAAGAGGTGCGCGAGCGCGTTCGTGAGCTGCGAAGATTTGGTTTCCGGATCGCGGTGGATGATCTTGGCGCCGGCTATGCGGGATTGACCAGCTTCGCCACCCTCGACCCCGATATCGTCAAGCTGGACATGAATCTGGTTCGCGGCATCGAAAGCAGCGCCGTCAAACGCAAACTGGTCGGCTCGGTTTCCAGCCTGTGCCGCGAAATGGACATGCTGCTCGTGGCCGAGGGCGTGGAAACGACCGCCGAGCGCGATGTCCTGGTCAACCTTGGCTGCGACCTCTTCCAGGGATTTCTGTTCGCGCGCCCAGCCTCGGCCTTCTATCAACCGGCGTTCTAGCACTCTTGGCCGATGATTCAGCGCCTCTTGCTCACGACCTCAACCATCTCTTGCAAGCGTCTCTCGAAAGTAAAGGGCGTGCGACGCACGACCCAGTCCCACCTCCAGGCCGGATGTTTCGCGTTGAGCATCAGATTGGATTCGCCACGAGTCACCGTGCTCGGGACTTTGAGCGCGGGAGACCGCTGTTCGTCGCACCAGCGGTTGCCAATTCTCTGCGCGGCGGGCAGAAGATCCGGCCCATCCCAGCCCTTGGGCAAATCGGCGCACACTTCGATCATGGAACCCGGTACTTCAACGACGTAGAGAACGTGCGGCGAAAGCGCGTCGAAGCGCTTGTAGTGGACCAGTCGCTCCAGCACTGCCAGGGACTGGCTTTCGGCAGCGTAGTCGAGATAGCGCCCCCGCATGTGCCAACGCCCGTCCGTCAGGAAGCCGCTCGCGCCGCTGAACGCGATCCGGGCCGTGGCGCCGTAGCGTCGCAGAACGATGCGGAAGGCCTTCACAGCGGAACGCCGTGGATCATCGCCTGCAATAGGTTGGCGACCTGGGCCGTGCCCACGTCTGTAGAGAGCATGGCCAGCGGCGTGCGCTTGCCGAGCGAGTCATCCTTCGTGGTCAGCCACTGCGCCACCGCAGCGTCGGTCGAGAACACCTCGCGCGCGAGTTTCTGGATGCGAATTACCCGCAGCAGGCGTTCGGACTCAGTCGCGGAGAAGCGTTGACTGCGCTGGACCCGGTGGGTGATCGTGCGGGGGGCCAGGCCAAGGGCGTCGAGCAGCGCCTTCTGCGAAAGGCCGACCAGCGACACGAGCTGATGCAGGACGTGGCTGGGCAGGCCCTTCTCGATGGCGGCGACCTGCACCGCCGGCGACTGTTCGACAAGCTGCATGACCGTCATGGCAATTTTGCTCTCCCTGAGAAGCAATTCTGCGCGCTTGCCAGCGAATGTCAACCCGGCAGCCCACGCCCTCGCTTGGTGCGTCCGCGTCGTGTTTCGCCAACCGGGCTGGCCAGACGCCGCTACCTCGACATGCAGGTAATCGAGCAAGGATCGCTGCCGACCCCGTTGTTGTTGCCGTCATCGCACTGCTCGCCACCTGCCAAGATCATGGTCGTCCCGATTTCCTGCCCCTGGTAGGAACCGTTGGTGCAGAGGTTGGGCCGGCGGTACTGGGCGGCGCCGTTGCTGCCGTAGTCGACCAGGAAGACGTCGCCGGGGCCGCTTGGAGTCTCATAGTGCGCCACCGCCCAGGATATTTCCGCGGGCGTGTGCACCTCGATGACGTTCGAGCCATTCTTGCCCAGGGCCAGGAATGATGGATTCGTCACCGGCAGCGTGACAATCCCCGGTGCGCAATCGCAGGTCGCCTTGACCGTTCCTCTGACGACCTCGGTGCCATTGAGAACCATCCAGATGTCCTGCTGAACGACGACGCCACAGGAGCGCGCGAGGTAGACCAGGGAAAGCGAAGCCAAGGCCTTGCTCTGCACGATGCCGTCCCCGCAGAATTCATTCTTGCAGGTGCTGCTGCAGTGGTCGCCACTGACGGTATTCCCGTCGTCGCACTGCTCGGAGAACTCGACGATCCCGTTCCCGCACACGCTGCACAGGGTGGGCGCCGAACACAACCCCGTGATGGTATTGCAGATGGGTTGACCCTGACAGTTGGGATAGGAAGGACAAGGAACGGTGGACGAGCAGGCGTTTGGGGGTGCGTCGGGAGATCCCGCGTCCGTCGATGCCGAGGTGCCGCCGCTGCCGCCCGCGCCGCCTGCGCCGCCCGTCGACGAAATACCGCCCGTGCCATCGCCGCCAGCCAGGTCGTAGCCAGCATCGATCCCGCCTGCGTCGCCCGTGGACGAAATGCCCCCGGTGCCGCCCGCGCCGCCTGCGCCGCCGGTTGGCAAGATACCACCACTTCCGCCGAGAACACCATGGTCGATGCCGGCATCGATCCCGACCGACCCACCCGAGCCGCCAACCCCCACGTCGGTTCCACCCATGCCGCCCGCGCCGCCAGTCAGGGGAACGTCCGCGCCGCCGGCTCCGTCGTACGCCTGGGAATCTTGGCCAAGTTGGCCGTCCACGGTGGGGCTATCACCGAGCCATCCCGCATCCTGCGGGCCCGCATCCTGCGGCACTTGCGGGCCCGCCTCGCCGATTCCCGAATCCGTCGGGCTCGCGTCGGCTTCGCCATGCAAGGCGAGATGGATGGTCACGTCGGCTCGCCCGCCTACAACGATCTGGACGCTTCCGGAGCCCGCCGCGAGAACCCTGCCCGTCCCGTCGAGCGCGCTGACGGTGATGTCCAGCTCGCCGACGCGCGCCTTGGGCAGCGCCAGCGCAAAGCTCGCGTCGAATGCAAGAGGTGTGGTCGGCTGACCTTTCGGGAAGAGCTCGGTATCCGATTTCCCGGCGTTGGCCATCTCGGCTTGCAACTGCGTGACCCCGGTCAAGCTTGACGGCGCGGTCACCGTCACCACCACGATCGAGTAGGAGTCCGACGAGCCACTACAGGCCGAACAAACCGCAAGCAGCGCCAACAGGTTTCTTGCGCCTTTCATTGCAACACCGTCCTGGTTCCGAGAGTCGTGGCCGGAGCATTCGGGCCGCCACCGCCGCCTCTCGACAGAACGATGGCGGTGACCGTTCCGGCCACGACGGCCGTGCCAACCCCGGTCCAGAACCACCATGTCCGGTAGAAGGCCGGCTGGGAATTGTTCGGCGTGCTCGCAGCCGAGGCCGAGAGATCCAGACCGGCTGGTTCGGCCCCAGGGGTAACCGCGGGCGCGGCTGAGAACGGCAGTGCGGTCGATTGGGACGATGTCGCCCTTGCGGCGGGATCGTCGCCAGGCGGGACATCAGTCGGGGTCAGGACCGAACGCGACTCGGTGCCACTCGCCTCTGGCGTCGCAGGACTTACGGCATCGTGGCTGTCGATCTCGCGAATACGCGCTTCGGCCTGGGCACGATTGGGATCGTTGGTGGCAGCCTTTTTGAGGTACTCGCGAAAGAACTCGCGAGCCTGCTCGGCCTGGCCGAGCTTCTTGTAGCACTGGCCGATGCTGAACAGGAATGACGGATCTGGCTTGGTGAGATAGCCGGCCTTGTATTCCTTCAGGGCGGCTTCGTACTCGTGGACGTCGTAGAGCCGTGTCGCTGACTCGTAGTGGGCCTTGGCGGAGAATTTGTCATCGCCCCGCGCGGGACTCGCGAACCCGAGACATGCAATCGCGACGAATCCAGCAATGAAACCAAGCAATCGCTTCCCTAAGACAACCGAATGAAGCATGGGCCGCACTGTATCATCGAGGATGGAATCCTCGCAACGCGTGAGAGGGTCCAGCCCATCTGCAAGGAGATCCGAATCACCACCTTCGCCAAGGCAAGCTCGCGCGAATCCGCTCTGGCGCTCGCTGCCCGAGAAGAGCAGGATGACGCCGCCGCTTTTCGCGCGGCGACTTCACATCATGCAGATCCGCAAAATCCTGTCGCTGGTTGGCCCGAATATCTGGGCCAACTACCCGGTGCTCGAAGCCTGGGTCGACCTCGGCCACTTCGAAACCAAACCCTCGAACGCCCTTCCTGGCTTCGTGGATCGCCTGACCGCCTGGTTGCCGTCCATGATCGAGCATCGCTGCAGCGAAGGCGCGCGCGGCGGTTTCTTCATGCGCCTGCGCGAGGGAACCTGGCTTGGCCACGTGCTTGAACACGTAACCCTGGAATTGCAGACCCTGGCCCACCTGCCGGTTGGCTTCGGGCGCACGCGGGAAACCAGCGAACGCGGCGTGTACCGCGTGGTCGTCAAATGTCTCGAAGCGGGCCTCGGTGAGGCGTGCTCTGCGCACCGGACGCGACCTGATTCTCGCCGCCATCGACGACCGACCGTTCGACGTCAAGGGGCAGTTGCGCCGGCTGCGCGAGTTGGCCGACAAGGTATGTCTGGGCCCGAGCACGCAAGCTATTGTGACCGCCGCCAACGCGCGGGGAATTCCCCACGTGCGCATCAGCCACGGCAACCTGGTGCAACTCGGCTATGGCAAGGCCCAGCACCGCATCTGGGCCGCCGAAACGGCCAAGACCTGCGCCCTGGCCGAATCCATCGCGCAAGACAAGGAGCTGACCCGGCAGTTGCTCTATTCGGTCGGCGTGCCCATGCCGGCGGGCCGCGCGGCAAAGGATCGTGCCGACGCCTGGACCGCCGCCGAAGAGCTCGGCCTGCCGGTGGTGGTCAAACCGCAGGACGCCAACCACGGCCGCGGTGTCTCCATCCGTCTGGAGGATCGAGAGGCTGTCGAGGCAGCCTTCGACATCGCGTCGCGCGAGGGCAGTGGCGTGGTGGTCGAGCGCTTCATCGCGGGCTCGCAGTATCGCGTGCTGGTGGTGGGCGACCAGGCCGTCGCGGCCAGCGGAGGCGAGGCCGAACAGGTCGTGGCCGACGGCACCCACACCGTCGAAGAGCTTGTGGCGCAGGCCAATCAGGATCCAAGGCGAGGCGAGGACTCGGCCATGCCGCTGACCCCTCTCGTGCTCGACGAGATCTCCCTCGAGCTTCTACGCCGTCAGGGGCTCGACAAGTCCTCGGTGCCGCCTGCCGACCGCGCGATTCTGATTCACCACAACGGCGATCTCACGGTCGACGAGACCGATCGCATGCACGCGGATATCGCCGCGAATTGCGTGGTCGCGGCGCAGACGGTGGGGCTCGATGTGGCGGGGATCGATCTCATCGCCGAGGACATCGCCCGACCGCTGGACGAGCAAGGTGGCGCCGTGATCGAGGTGAACGCCAGCCCGGGCCTGGTCATGCACCTCAAGCCGCTGGTCGGGACGCCTCGTCCCGTCGGCGAAGCCATCGTGAACCATCTGTTCCCGGCGGGAGAATCCGGCCGCGTTCCCCTCATCGCGCTGTCCGGAACCCGTGGCAAGGCCGCGGTCGCGTCCTTAATTGCATCCATGTTGGCCGCGGCGTCGCGCACGGTCGGCGAGGCAAGCTCGCGCGGACTGCGCATTGGCCAACGTCTGCTGTCAGGCAAGAATTGCACCGACGCGGCCAGCGCGCGCCGAGTGCTGGTCAACCCGTTCGTCGACGCCATGGTCATCGAGACGAACGAGCTCAAGGTGCTCCAGGAAGGCTTGGCCTTCGACCGCTGCGACGTGGCCGTGGTGACCAACCTACGTTCCGACGACTACCAGGGCGAACCGGATGTGGACGAACCTGTCCTCATCGCCAAGGCCATCCGAGCTCCCGTCGACGTGGTCTTGCCCGAGGGCTGCGCGGTGCTCAATGCCGACGATGCCGAGGTGGCGACCATGGCCGACAAGTGCCGCGGCCGAACCCTGTACTTCGGCCGCGACGGGCAGTCGCCTCCGGTGCGCGACCACCTAGCCAAGGGTGGTCAAGCGGTCTTCGTCGCGGATAGCGCCATCGTCGCGAATCACAAGGATCAGATCTCGCCGGTATTCGAACTTCCGCGGCCTCTTGACCCGGCGTTGTTGGAGCATCTGCTGGCCGCGGTGGGGGCGGGCATGGCGCTCGGCCTGCCTTTGCGCAGCATCCGGGAAGGAATCGAAGCGGCTCTGGCGGTCAGCCCGGGGTCCGGTCCAACTAGCTAGAATCCATGAGGAATCGTGGGGCCACATTGCTCCTTGGCGGAAAAGATCACTTTGCCCAACCTGCGACTGAATAATCGGCCAAGCCGACCCGTCTGATTTCATATCCGTCAGGCCCTCTGAGCGCTCTGCAGGCAACCCGGTGGATCAGCACAGTACCCAAAAGGAACATGGTCCGCCGGAGCTAACCTGACGGCGGCCGTGGAAAGCAGCCGATGAAATCAGACAACCTTCGCACCCTTCGCGGTCCCAATCTCTGGTCGGACGACACCCTCCTCGAGGCCATCATGGTCGTCGATGCCGAGCTTATGACCCCAGCGATGCTGGGCCGATTGCGAAGCTGGCTGCCCAAGGCGCTGGCCGAGATGACCCAAGCGGTCTGGGACCGGAGCGAAGCCTGCGAGTCGCACCACGGCGAGGCCTGCCTGATCGCCGAGTTGACGGCCGCGCTGCAAAGACTGTCTGGTTGCGATATTGGCGCGCCCGTGGTTCACGAGTTGGATGGCGGCACTGTCTTTCGTATCCTCGTGCAGTACCAAGAAGAAGAGGTGGGCCGCAAGGCCTTCGCGCTGGCGGTCGACCTGCTCGCCGCGGCGCGCACCGATCGACGCGTAGAATTGGAAGCCGCGATCAAGGATCTGCGCAGCCTCAACCAATCGATCCGGCTGGGCCCGAGCACGGGCGCCATCGTGCGCGCAGCCGAAGCTCGCGGCATTCCTTCGCGACGACTGACCGACGGCAGCCTGGTCATGCTGGGCCAGGGTTCGCGCCAGCGTCGCATCTGGGCGTCCGAGACCGATCGCACCAGCGCCATCGCCGAGTCCATCGCCCAAGACAAAGAGCTGACCAAGTCCCTGCTGTCCGCCATCGGCGTGCCCGTACCCGAGGGCCGTCCCGTCGCAAATGCGGAAGAGGCTTGGACCGCCGCCCAGGAGATTGGCGTTCCCGTGGTGGTCAAACCGCGCAAGGGCAATCAGGGCCGCGGCGTCTCGGTGGGCCTGCGCACGCGCGAGGCGGTCATGGCCGCCTATACGTACGCCGCCGCCCAAGAGGACGAAATCCTGGTCGAGCGCCACGTGGAAGGCTGCGACTTCCGCTTGCTGGTCATCGGCGGTCGTCTGATCTCGGCGGCGCGACGCGAGTGTCCCACCGTGGCGGGCGACGGCCAGCACACCATCGCCGAGCTGGTCGAGATCGCCAACCAGGATCCGTTGCGCGGCGAAGATCACGCGACCGCACTGAGCAAGTTGCGCCTAGATGCCATCGGCCGCGAAATGCTGGCCGAGCAAGGCATGACGGTCGATACCATCCCTGCCGCAAAGCAGGTCGTCATTCTGCGCCGGAACGCGAATCTCAGCACTGGTGGCAGCGCCATCGACGTCACCGACGAGGTTCATCCCCTCGTCGCCGAGCGGGCCATCGACGCCGCCGCCATGGTCGGACTGGACGTGGCCGGCATCGACATCGTGGCCTCGCGCATCGACCAGCCGCTCGACGTCACCCGCGGCGCCATCGTCGAGGTCAACGCGGCGCCCGGCCTGCGTATGCACCTCGAACCGTCGCGCGGCACCCCGCGCCCGGTGGGCGAGGCCATGGTCAATTCCATCTTCCCCCACGGCGACAACGGGCGCATCCCCATCGTCGCCATCACCGGCACCAACGGCAAGACCACGACCACCCGCTGCGTGGCCCACCTGCTCCAACGCTCCGGGAAGCGCGTCGGCATGACCTGCACCGACGGCATCTACGTCGAAAACCGCCGCATCGACACCGGCGATTGCAGCGGCCCCAAGAGCGCGCGCTCCATCCTTGGCAATCCGCGCGTGGACGCGGCTGTGCTGGAAACTGCGCGGGGTGGTATCTTGCGCGAGGGACTCGGTTTCGACTGGTGCGACGTCGCTATCGTCACCAACGTGGGCGAAGGCGATCACCTGGGACTTGGCGGCATCGCCACCGTCGAGGAGCTGGCGCGGGTCAAGGCCATTCCGGTTCGCCGCGTGACCGCGCAAGGCGCTGCGGTTCTCAACGCCGACGATCCGCTGGTGGCCGAAATGGCCAAGCTCTGCCGCGGCAGCGTGATTTTCTTCAGCCGCAATCCAGAGTCGCCGGTATTGGTCAGCCATCGCGCCAAGGGTGGCAAAGCCGTCACCGTGCGCGAAGGCGCCATCGTCATCGCCACCGGTCGTGACGAGCGTCGCGTGGCTCGCCTTACCGACCTGCCCCTGACCCATGGTGGTCGCATTGCATTTCAGGTCGAGAATCTGCTCGCCGCCGTCGCCGCTGGCCACGCCCTCGGCATTTCCGTCGACGGTATTCGCACTGGTATCGAGACCTTCACCAGCGACCTCAAGACCACGCCGGGTCGCTTCAATGTCATCAACCACCGCGGCAGCACGGTGATCCTCGACTACGGTCACAACTCCTCCGCGCTGCTCGCGCTTAGCGAGGCCATCGAGAAAATGCCCCACCGGCGGCGCAAGATCGTCTATACGGCCGCGGGCGACCGCCGCGATGGCGACATCATTCGCCAGGCCACGATCATCGGCGACTTCTTCCACGAGATCTACATCTACGAAGATCAATGCACGCGCGGACGTCCCGATGGCGAGGTCATGCTTCTTATGCGCGAAGGATTCGCTCAAGGCGCGGGCAGCACCCGTCGCGATCGGGTGATCCTGCAAGAATCCGGCGAGCTAGCGGCGATCGGAGCCGCCATTTCCAGCCTGAAACCGGGCGATCTCCTGCTCTGCCAAGTCGACCAAATCGAGCTGGCCCTGGACTACGTGATGGGCATCTGCAAGCCAAGCGAACCCCACGCGACGATCGGGCACACTGTGAAACAGAAAGCCCCCACCGCCGCACTGCCGGCAACGGCCAGCTAACCCGCGGTGAAATCGCGATAGCAGAGTCCCGCCGCGACCTCGCGCATGCCGGGCGGCGGCGCAGGCTCGTTTACAAACTATTTACAAACCAATCCGAATCGTTCCACACCGTCGTTCATCCGAGGAGTTGTTCGAGTCGTCCCGCCGGCGCGCACGGAGGCGCTTGCAATCCCCCCGTCCCGGCAAAGACACAACTCGGTGGAGGATAAATCATGTCAGTGATTCAGGTTGGACTTGTGGACAAGACAGGAAAGCTCGATTCGGCGCTGGTTCAAGCAACCGCCGCCGCCCTCAACGTGCAGGTCATGCGCGATCTGCCGCAATTCTGGAATGTGCAAGCCACGGTTCGGTATTTGCCGGATCTACATCGAATCCCGGTCGGGGTGTGGCCTGTCTTCTTGGTGCCCAAGTTGCCGCCCGGGGAAGGCGGGGTCCACCTGGACAAGAAGAACCAGCCCTACTCGCTCGTCATTGGCACCCCCGACAACAACGATTGGACCATCGATGCCAGCCACGAAACCATCGAGATGTTGGTCGATCCATCGGGAAATCGTCTGCAAACGTCGCCGGCCATCGCGATCAACAACGGGACTGTCGAGGACACCTCGGGCGAGTTCGAATACCTGGTGGAAGCCTGCGATCCTTGCGAGGGGAATCAGTACGCGTACGCCATTCAAGGCATCGCGGTGTCCGACTTCATTACCCCGCACTTTTACGATCACGCTGTCACCCCAGGTACGCGCTACAGCTTTGGCGGAAACATCAAGAAGCCGCGACAGATTCTCCCGGGCGGCTACATCTCGTTCATCGACCCGCAGAAAGACGAGGTCGAGCAAATTCTCTTTCTTGGCCCCACCCCCCAGCTGCGCGATCTCGGATCGGCCAATGGACTGAGTCTCCGCGTCTTCGTCGACGGCAAGACCTGGCAAGCAGTGCGGGAGGTTAGAAAGACCAATCCTCGTTTGTCGAAATGGTGCGGTGACCACCGAGGCGTGCTGGAAGCAGCAGCCTCCCGACGAGCAAAAGCGTACTAACTCGCGCCCCCCAAAGAGTCAAAGCACCATGAACTGGTGTGCATAGAGGTAGAGCCAAACGCCATGAACCATGGCGAGACTGGCCAGCACGGCCGGTCCGAGCTTTGGTCGACGGCTCAGCCAAGCGCCAATGGGCAAGAAGGCGACCCAACAGGAGGCTGAGTAGCGCCCGAGGCCTGCGGCTCCGACGGCATACATCACCCCCATGAGAATCAGTGCGAAGGGGGCAAGTCCCCACCAGCGGCGACGGCCAAGCAACGCAAGCGCGCCCAGCGCGGGTATCAGCGAGACGTAGAACCACACTTTGATCCGATGGTCGTCAGAGCGGAATGCTTCTCGGACGCCCGTCCACGCGATGTCGCCCCACCCCTCGGTGCGCCCGTGAATGAATGCCAAGGGATCGCCAAATTCGTGGGCGCAGTGCCAGGACCACGCGCCAAGCACCAGGCAGGGGATCGCAAGACCGATGATTTTGGGCGTCCACAGCAGCGCCTTCGGCCGAAACCCGCGCTGGAGGATGTGCAGCGTCAGCGAACCGATGCAAACCCGGTCGCGGCAGAGGCCGTTGCAATCGCCGGTCCTATCCAGCATTTGCGGAAATGCTGGAGTTGATGGGTGGCTTGACGACGCATCGAGACAAGATTGTCGTGGTTGTCGTGCCAGAAGCCGAGAAACTAGCGCTTGGTCATTGCCCAAGCGGAAAACAGCAGGCCCGACCAAAAGCGCAAAGGCGCATCGAAACCAGCCTCGGCGAACACCTCAAGATGACGACGCTCGTCGATCCAGCCGGGCCGGGCCCGGCGCATGGCGAATTCCTTGGCCATGGCTTCTTCGTCGACGTCGGTGCCGTGCATAAGTCGCCAGTGCATCTGCCACGCAGCGAATAGGGCCTCGAATTCAGGTGTACCCGGTTGACCGGTCATGTCGGCGAGCAGGAGTAGGGCACCTGTTTTCAGTCGCCTGGCAATGCTGTCTAGGAAGTCACGCTTGCTTTGATCGTCCGGCAGGAAGTGCATGACCAGAAGCGCGGTGGCGGCGTCGTAAAGCTCGGTCGACGGCAGATCCGCCACGGTTCCGGGTCGCGCCTCGACCCGCCCGAAGACACCCGCGGCGGCGAATTTTTGTTGGGCGATCGCCAGCATGTCCGCCGACGGATCCACGCCCACCAATCGCCAGTCGGGCCGCGCCTGCGCCAAGAGCAACATCTCGTGTCCAGTGCCCGCGCCGACCACCAGCAATCGGGCATCGGACGCGAGTCGCCCCGAGAGCATGGCGAACGCCGTGGTGTGCAAGGCCTCGTAGCCAGGGATGCGCCGGCGAATGTCGCCGTCGTAGTCCGGGGCGCGATCGCGTCCAAACAGCTTGCTCGCATCGAATACTTTCTCGTCCGCCATGGTGCCGCTTGTTTCTACCTGATTTTTTGCTCCAAAATGGCTGGTTTTCATTTGCTACATCTGGGCACGCTCGACCACGTTGCGCAGCTCGCGCACATTGCCCGGCCAGGTATAGGCCGCAAGAATGCTCAGGTCGTCTACGCGTCGCTACTTGGGCGCACGCGCGACATGAGGTTCTGCGCCGGCACGAGCTGGTCGCGACTGGGAAATCCGGGGGGGAGCTTGCCCGCGCCCTCCGTGATCCCAGCCAGCCCGCGGCGGCCGCGAACCGCGTTGTTGAGGAAGACCTCGAGCCGGCGATTCTGTCCGCCGCTGCCGTCGTAGAAAAGACTGACGATGGGCATGTCCACGTCGGCCGAGACGCGACCGAAGAGGGCGGTGGCGACGGTTTCGGGCATGCAGCCGAAGGGCGCGCAGTTCACCACCATGGCGGCGCCTTGTTGCGCGAATTTGATGGCGCGACCGACCGATAGCTTGCCCTCGCCGCCTAGGTAGAACGGGATGTAGGGCGTAGCCAGCTCCAGATATTCCTGGAAGCGCGGCTCGTGCCGATCATCGAGGAAGGGGCTGGCCGCTTCCATCAGCTTCTTTTCCCAATGCTTCATCCAGGTATACGTGATGAAGGTGTCGGCTTTCTCCCAAGAGAAGATGGTGCCCGGGAACTCCTCTTTGTAGTTCTCGAGCGACGAGGTGTAGATGACCCAGTCGGTGATGGGCAGCATCCAGGCCTCGCCGCCGAACTGCTCGACGGCGCCGATGACGTCCTCGTTGGCGAAGGTGTTGTTGCGCACGTAGATCTCGCCCACGATGCCGACCAGCGGCCGGCGCGGGCCCGAGGTTTCGATGGCCGCGATCCTTTGAATAGCGGTCTTGAGCGCGGCCGGGATATCGCCACTTTCTTCGATGGCCTTGCCTACTATCTCAACGCACTCGTTCACCACGCGATCGGTTTCCCCGATCTTCACTTCGTAGGGCCGTACCTTGCACTGGGCCTTGAGCAGAATGTCGGCGCACGCGATGGCCTTGAAGAGCGATGCGGCGCATGGGACTATCGAGGCCCTGGTAGGCGTTGTTGGACGCCGGCGCCAGGATGGCGACCTCGTGGCCCAGGCCCTCGCGTTCGAGGATCTGCCGGTGCAGGACCGTGTACTGGCCGAAGCGGCACGGGCCCTTGGAGCTGGGCATGAAGAAGGCGTGCTTGCCGCCGCGCGGTTGCTCGCGCAGGGTCTTGAGGAAGGTGCCCAGGGTCAGCGCGCAGGGCAGACACTCGGAGCCGCGGGTGAGCGAGCGGCCGAGCTCGAAGGATTCCTTGTTCTCGTCGGGCAGCTCGCGCGCGTCGTAGCCGTGCGAACGAAAGGCCGAGGCGAACAGGCGCGTGCCAAAGGCGTGCATGGGCGGCAGCCAGATGGTGCGGCCGCGCATGTCGGAAGGCTCGGAGCGCACCGGGGTGCGCGGCGTGCGCGCCGGACGCGGGCGGCGGAGCACGTCGAAGAACGCCTCCAGGCGGGTCATGTAGCCGGCGTCGGCGCCGTGCTCGTCGAGCTCGAGCATGAGGATGGGACGGTTACCCATGATCTCCTCGGCGTAGCTGAGCAGGAAGCTGTCCGGGCCGCAGGAGAAGTTGGTCAGGTAGACCACATCCATGACGTCGCTCCCGGCCGCCTTCTCCAGTGTGGCCAGGATCTTCTGGCCGTAGCTCCAGAAGGCGTTGCGGTAGCGTTCGCCCAGGCGGTTCATTTCTGGTCTGAGGAAGTCCATGGGCAGCACGGTGCGGCCGAGATCCGCGATCTTCTGCGGCAACCCCAGGTTCGCGCCGGCGTCGTACATGTTGTAGGGACGACCGACGAGGAGAATGAGTTTCTCGTTCTTCTGCTCGGCCTCGGCGAGCAGCTTGGCGCCTTCGGCAAAGCAGCGCTCTTCGAATTCGGACTGGGCCAGCAAGGCCCGCTTGCCACGCCTTCTTGATCTGGCGCGACGAAAGCCCGAGCGGCTTGCCGAGCCCGTCGGACAGGGTCTTGATGATTTCGCTCTCGCGCATGCGCATGTCGACCAGCGGGGTCAGCATGCGGGAGGCGTCGAGGTGGTTCATCATCAGGGCCGTGCGCGAGGCGGCGGCGGTGCCCTGCACGAACGGACACACCGTAGTGCCGCTGGTTTCCTCGTTGGCGGGCGTGTTCTTGACGTGGGGAACGAACACGAAATCGACGCCATCCTGGGTGGCCAGCTTGGCCACGTGGCCAAGCGCAATCTTGGCCGGGAAACAGAAGTCCGCGCCCGCCATGCGCGGGCCGAGCTCGCGGATCTCGTCGGTGGTCGGACCCGACAGCTGCACCTTGTAGCCGAGCGTATTGAAGAACCGCTGCCACATCGGATAGTAGGTGTACATGATCAGCGACTGCGGGAATGCCGATCACGCGGGCGTCGTCGGGAACCTTCACGCCGGCGCCCGCTTCGCGCCACAGGCGCTGGCGCAGCCGCAGCATGCGGTCGTGAGGACTCTTGCGAACCTTCTGCTCCGCCGGGATCGCGGCCACACATGTAGCCCCACGACGGCGCCACGCCTTCCACGCCCTCGACGTCGGCGAAGGTGATGCTGCAGTCGTTCTGGCAAAGGTCGCAGGTTTCCTTGCGCAGGGCTACCTTGCGGCGTTCGAGATCCAGGCCGTGGAACTTGGACTTCATCATGGGAACCCTGGGAGGGTTCCCATCCCCTCCCGCGACGGGATCCGCCGGGCGAAGCCCGTCGGATCCCAACGCGGCTGCGCCCTTCTCCGCCATGGTCTGGCGCACAAGCCTGGCCACACCGAAGGCGCCCATGACGTGGCAGTAGGGCGACACCACAACCTCGACGTCGAGAATGTGTTCGAAGGCCGCCACCAGGGCCTTGTTCCGCGCCGTCGCTCCCTGGAACATGATGCGTTTGCGGCTGTAGTGGCGGTTGCCCACGACCTTGTTGAGGTAGTTCTTGGCCACCGCCACCAGCACCGCGGCCAGGGCTTCCTCGCGCGTGGCGCCGCCTTCGATGAAACGAACCACGTCCTGCTCCATGAAGACGGTGCAGCGATCGGTGGCGCGCGGAGGCTTCACGCCCAGCACGGCGGCGCCCACGTCGGCGACCTTGTAGCCGAGCTTGTTGGCCTGCTCCTCGATGAACGAGCCGGTACCCGCGGCGCACACGTAGTTCATGTTGGCGTCGCGGATATGACCGTCCGCGATGTGCATGTACTTGGCGTCCTGGCCGCCGATCTCGAAGATGGTGTCGACCTCGGGATCGGTGTAGGTCGCGCCGGCAACGTGCGCGCTGATCTCGTTGACGATGCAGTCGGCGCCGATGACCTCACCGACGATCTTGCGTCCACTGCCCGTGGTGGCCACGCCCAGCACCTCGATGCGCGTACCCTTCTTCTTCTCGAGAGCGAGCAGCGCACGGAAAAGCTTCTGCGTGGCGCCGACGGGATCGCCCGCGGTCTTCCTATAGATGTCGACCTTGAGGTCGTCCTTCTCGTCGATCAGCGCAAGCTTCGTACTTGTCGAGCCGATGTCGATGCCGATGTACACGCGCAAGGTCTGACCAGCCGGCCAGGCCACCACGCGCACCTCGTTGTTGTCGGCGTCGACGTAGGACTCGGCCGTGGTGAAATCCGGGTACTTGGACTTGACCAAGGTCAGTGGCCAATCGTGGTACTCGACATCGCTCTTGGTGGCGATGCGGTGAATGGCATCACGCGAGGGCAGACGCTTGGGCACGCTGCCCTTGGTGGCCGCACCGATGGCGCCCGCCAGATGCGGCTGCGATGGAACACGCAAGAGGCCTGGATAGGCGGCGTCGAGCCAGCGTAGAACCTCCTTGTTCAAGGCCACGCCACCTAGAATAGCGGTCGGCCTATCGAGCGGCTTGGCGCGCAGAAGCGTGCCGATGAGGGTGCGGGTCATGCCACGGCAAAGGCCCGACCACATGGCGGCCTTGCTGTAGCCCTCTTGCTGGCGGTGAATGAGATCGCTCTTGGCGAACACCGAGCAGCGGGTCGCGATGGACGGCGGCTCGGCGACTTGGCCGATCAGTCCGGCGTCGTCGTACGAGATGCCGAGGCGCGCGGCCTGCTCGTCGAGAAACGAGCCCGTGCCCGCCGCGCACATGGAGTTCGTCGCGTAGTTCTGAAAGTGACCCTGGGCATCGAGCTGCACCAGGGTGACCGACCCTCCACCGATGTCGATAATGTTCGCGACATCGGGGAACTGGGCCAGCACGACCGGAATCTGGCAGGACGCAAGGTCGAGCCTGGGCAGCTCGAACGACTCGCAGAAGCGCGCGGCGTTCGACCCACAAAACCCGATGGCGTCGCCCGCGGCAACCGAGAGCTCGGCCATGGCAGCTTCCAGGGCCTTGGCGGGCTCGCCGCGATGCCTGGCGTAGAATGTCCTCCCGACTTCTCCGTCGCTGCCAAGCCGCACGGCCTTCAAAGACACCGCGCCAATATCGATTCCGATCTTCCCTGGGTTTTCCTTCATCAGAGCCTTTCCTTGGAATCAGATTTGGGAATCAGATGTAGGTGTCCATCGGTGGCGCCGATGCCTACCACGGATAGGGTCGATCCGCTAACGGGAATAGGTTCGATGGCGCAACGAGTTGACAGCTCGCTCCTTCGACCATTCGAGGTAGGGAAATAGCGATTGCCGGCGCTGTTTGCCCCGGGGCACGCTGCTTTCAGCTCAGCACTTCAGATGCTAGAGTTGATGCCGCTTTGTCCTACAGCACTTGCAAGTCGAGGGTAGCACGGTGAATCTGCGCGGCTTTTCTTTCTGCATCGTCATTTGCGTTGGAAGCCTGCCGGCTTCTCCACGCCACGCGTTCGCCGATGACGAGGCAACTGAACAGGCGCGCCGGCACTACCAAGAGGCACAAAAGCAGTTCGACCTGGGCATGTGGGATACGGCCATTGTCGAATTCACCAAGGCCTACGAACTGCGACCGGATCCCAATTTTCTGTACAACATGGCCCAGGCCTACCGTCGCGGCGGAAATCTTCGCCGGGCCATCGACCTCTACAAGAATTACCTCATCAAGGTCCCCAAGAGCCCGCAGCGCGCCGAGGTCGAGGAGCGCATCAAGAATCTGCAAAAGCAGCTCGACGACGAAGAGCGCGAGGCCAAACGGACCACTCCGCTTGCGCCAACATTGACAGCGGAGCCGGCGAAGGACCTTGGCGATTCACTCGCCCCGTCACCCGAGGCTGCCCGAACACCGGCGAAGGAAACCGTCCCGACCAGCGCCGATGCCAAGACCGCGGCGCCCGAGCCCGCCCCTTCCGTGCCCCCGGAGGACGTTGCACCGGCAGCTGCAACACCGGTGGCGCCCACAACGGCCGCGCCAGAGGAAACGGCGGTCAAGACCTTGCCGGCTCAAGGTTCTGGTTCGCGCCCCATGCGGATTGCCGGCATCGTGACCGGTGCCGCAGGTCTGGCCGGAATCGCTGGCGGCATCATCTTCAGCGTGCGCACGAAGTCGCTCTCGGACTCGGTCAGCACCGCCGCGCAGTTCAACTCGGCCGATGCGCGTGCGGGCAAGCAGGCCGCGACGTTGCAATGGGTGTGCTACGGAGCCGGCGGCGCGGCCGTGCTAGGCGGAGCACTGCTCTACTGGCGGGGTCGAGCGCGCCAGCCCGCCGCCGTGAGTCTCGTTCCTATGCTAGCGCCGACGAATGCGGGCTTGCTGGCCACGGGGTCCTTCTGATGCGAATTTCCACTGCTTTCACACTGCTGCTGATCACCCTCGCGGGCGGTTGCGCCTTCAGCGCCCACCCGATCAGCGGCGAGCAGGCTTGCTCAAACGACGATCCACCCCAATGTCCGGACGGCTACGCGTGCGTCGCGGGCCTCTGCTACGTCAACGGCGACCTGCCCTCGACTGGGGACGCGGGAGATGACAGCGCAGATTCAGGCGTGGAATCCGACGCTGCATGCAAGCCAGTCCCGAACCTTTGCGGCCAGGGCTCGGGCAAGCGTTGCGGAAAAGTGATCGATAGATGTTCCGACACTGTGGATTGCGGCGTCTGCATCACGGGAGAGTCTTGCAACGCCAGTCACCTCTGCGAGGTTTCATGCGGCCAGGCTGGGCAACCCTGCTGTACGGGCAGCACCTGCACGGCGACCGAAACGGTCTGCTCCAATGGCACCTGCACGGCTTGCGGCGGCGCGAACCAGCTCTGCTGCACGAGCAACGCCTGCTCGGCGCTCGACTCCATGTGCTCCGAAACCACATCCACGGCCAGCGGGACGGCGTGCCTGCTCGCCTGTGCTGCCATCACAGGCGCCTGCAGCTCGGCGACCGATCTCGACTGCTATTCGCAGTGCGGCCCGGGCAAGATTGGCAGCAAGACCTGCACGTGCACCTCTGATGCCTGGAAATGCCCGGCTTGCAGCTTCCCAGCGGGAGCCGACTACACCTGCTACAAGTTGCCGACCACGACCACAATTCCACTGTGTAGTCCCACGACCCCGCCGACGGTGGGAGCCAGTTGCATGGCGGCTGCCTGTTCGGCTTGCGGTTCCACCAGCGGCAGGGGCTACATCGACGCGACCGGCGTGGCAAGGTCCGGCTATTGTGTCTGCACCAGTAACAAGTGGAACTGCGCGCTGACCAAGGAATGGCCGTGCCCGGGCAACTCCGGTTGCTAGCGACGAAAAAAATCTGAAACCCGATCAGCTCTCGCGTTGTCCGTAGCAGCAGAAGGGCGAAGGTGATTGTGGCCGGCGGGTGCCGGTCCCCTCGTCCCTGGATCGCCCGGACGCCATTCGGGCAGCCGCTGGACTCGCCTAAACGACTAGGACTGCGTGGCCCCGGCGGAACGCGAGGAGCATGCCATGAATACTGCTGCATCAAGAATCGACGTACGTCCTGACAATCTCCTGACCCCTAATCCGCACTTGGATCCGTACCTGGACGGTCACCCGGCCCTAGAGGTTCGGGCGAGCTACAAGGGTGTCCTTATCGGCACGCGCTTTCTTGCCGACGAGATGCCTGGCAGGCGCGCCAAGTCCGCGCAAGGACTCGACCCGCGCAGCAACTACGTGATCGGCCAGTCGCCACGTGCCGATGCCCCGGCCCCGTGCGAGCTCTTGGGTGGCGCGGATCTACCCCTGGTGTCGAGGTGGAGAGAGGGCTTTCTGGTCAACGTGACACCGCAAATGACCGGCGACGTTGCCGTCGGCGGCAAGGTGTACCAGCTGGCCGACTACCTGGCCGGGCGAGGCTGCAACTTCACTTTGCCGCCCAATGCCCAGGCAAAGATCGATTGCGGGGCCATGAGCTTCCGATTGGACCACACCACCCGAGCTGAACCCTTGCCCAAGCGGCGGTTCACTTGGCGCTGGGCCGAACACAAGTTCACGCTGGCCTCGTTCCTGGCACTGGGACTGTTCCTGCTCATGATCGTCGCGGTCCCTCCTGACGGCATGTCGGTCTCAAGCGACCTTCTGGGCATGAGCAGAGTCATGATTCCTACCATCGTCAAGCCGCCGGAACCCGAGAAGCCCCCGGAAGTTCTTGCCAATCGCCCAGACGAGAGTCCGGGGACGGCAGGCAAAGCCCACGTCGGTGAATCGGGAAAGATGGGCGATCCGACATCGAAGAAGCCATCGGGGGCGTATTCCATCAAGGGGGAAGGCAAGGACATGCACCTCGGCAAGGCCGAGGCCGCCGCGGACGTTCTCAACCGGGGCATTCTCGGCGTGCTCCGCTCGACCCAAGCCGCGCAATTCGCGGACATATTCGGTCGCGATTTGGCCGTGGGCGACGCCCAGGAGAACATCCTCGGCAACTTGGTCGGCAACCAGTTCGCGAATGGCTATGGTGTGGGTGGCTGGGGAGTCACGGGCAGCGGAGCGGGCGGCGGCGGCATGAACCTTCCGACCATCGGCGTGGGCAACTACAACACCCTCGGACGCGACGGCTACGGACACGACCCAGGCATCGGCGGCCTGGGCACGCGCACTCCCCACAAAATTCGCACCATCACCACTGGCACACTCGTCATCCGCGGCTCGCTCGACAAGGAGATCATCCGGCGCGTGGTTCACTTGCACATCAACGAGGTGAAGTACTGCTACGACCAGGAACTGGTGCGCAAGGCTGGGCTCGAAGGCAGGCTTTCGGTCCAGTTCGTCATTTCGCCTTTGGGCCAGGTTCTCAGCTCCGTCATGCAGAGCTCGACCATGGGCAACGTCCACGTCGAGAAGTGCGTGGTCGACGCGGTCAAGCGCTGGGAGTTCCCGAAACCAACCGGCGGAGGCATCGCCATCGTTTCCTATCCCTTCAACTTCGTGGCGGGCAGCGGGGGCTAGCTCTACCGCTGAAGGCACGGGGCCGGGCGCCTCCCTCGGCCCCGTGCTACATTTTGTCCCTCGCATCGTTCATCTTGCTGCGAGACCCCGAACCCCGTCTTCACCATGTCCGCCGCACGATGATCGGAAGCTACCCGAACCTGACCGAGCTGGAGCTCGCGGATCGACCGCTGCTTGAGCCACTCTTCCGCGATCTTCGCGAAGGCCTATCCGAGCTAAGCTTCGCCGGCATCTACTGTTTCCGCGCATCGCACGCCTACCGAATCGCCCAGCTTCCCGAAGGCCCCCACGTCTTGACCGGGGCCGACAAAGGAATTCCATTTTTCGTCTGTCCCTTCGCCCTCCCGCCCGCCGACCTGCTAGGCGAGCTCTTCCAGCGCTTTGCTTCGATGAAACTGGTCACCGATGCGCAGGCAGAGTACCTGCGCCAGGCAGGCTATGACGTCAGCGAGGATCGCGACAATTTCGACTACATCTATAGCCGAGAAGATCTGGCGGCGTTGCGCGGACGTGCCCTACAAAGGAAGCGCAACCTGGTTCACGCCTTCGAGAAGACGCACACCTACGAGGCCTACCCGATTTCGCACGACCGGCTTGACGACGCCCTGGCGGTTCTCGAAGCCTGGCGCGAGCACGCCAAAGATCAGGCGGATTATGCGCCCGCGCGCGAGGCTTTGGTGCATGCGGGCGAGTTCGGGCTACACGGACGGCTCTACTATGTCGAGGGCAGGCCGGCTGGCTACACGCTGGGCGAGGAGGCCAGGGCGGGCACCATGTTCGTCGTCCACTACGAGAAGACCGTGCCGGACATGAAGGGCCTCTACCAGGTCATCAACATGGACTTTGCCCGTTCGCTGCCACCGACCATCACCCTCATCAACCGCGAACAAGACCTCGGCGACCCAGGTCTGCGCCAGGCCAAAATCACCTATCGGCCTTGCGACTTTGTGAAGAAGTACCGCGCGCGCGTCCCCGGCTGATCCGCCTCCATGTTGGAGCCTGCGCTGGACTTCGATCGTGCAAGAGAAGTCGCGGCGCAGATTCAGCATCCGGCTTGTCCCGTGCACTAGTGCCATGTCCGCACCCTATTTTTCGCCTGCCTGCTCAAGGCTCCAGGTACTGGATCTCTAAATGGGACTAAGGAGGTCCGCAATGTTCGAAGAATCCAAACCAGTCCGGCAGGCAGCTTGTTCTCTCGAACGTCGGCAGCTCTTGCGTGTCGTGGGTACTTCCGCGGGCGCTCTGCTCTTCGCCAAGGTGCTGACCGGATGCCAGCAGAATCCCACCGGCTCGCCGCCCGCGGGTCCGGTCAGCGCCATGAAGGTCGCCGACCTGAAACTGAATGCACTCCACGTCCTCTCGTCGAATGTCGTGGTCGGCCTCGACAGCAACGGGGTCTACGCCATGTCCGCCATATGCACCCACGCCGGTTGTGTTCTTGACGACAACGCGCAGACCATCGCCGCGGGTCTTTCCTGTCCGTGCCACGGATCCACCTTCGACGGCAACGGCAAGGTCACCCAGGGGCCGGCACGCGCGGCGCTGCAACACTACCAGGTGACCATCGCGGCCGATGGCAGCATCACCGTCGACGGCAGCAAGCCGGTGGCTGCCAACGTGCGCGTTCCCACCGGCTAGCTTGCGCTACGCGCCCTGCTCGGCCAGCTTCTTGGTGACAGCCTCCATAACCTTGCCATTCAGCGGATAGAGCATCATGAAGAAAGCGCCGAGGAAGCAGGTGATCATCGGAGCCCAGCTCATCATGAAGCGCATGATGTCCTTGACCTCTTCGGTTTGTGGCTGGTTTGCCACGTAGCCGGCAAGGCCGAGCAAGATGCTGGTTAGCGAGCCGCCGATGGCCCATCCGAATTTCTGGGCGAACGATCCGGCCGACATCACCAAGCCATTCGACGCCGAGGCGCCCTCGCTACGCATATAGGCCGCGATGTCCGTGTACATGGCGAACAGAATGGCGCCGGTGGGCCCGGTCAGAAACGAGAACAAGGCCTGGGTCGCGATGATGGTCGTGATGTTCTTGTTCGGGATGTAATAGAAGTAGGTGGACAGCAATCCCGACGAGAGAATAAGCACGTAGTACATCTTCTTCTTGTCGATGGTCTTGGCGAAGAAGCTGAAAGCGACCACGCCGAGCAAGGCGCAGATGGTGCCGAAAGTGAAGAAGGCGCTGACCGCACCGCCCTGGAACATCCCCCAATGCTCCACGGCCACGGGATCCACGTAGTACTTGAAGTAGTAGGCCGCGACGCCGAAACGCAGGGTGAATGCCGCGATGGTGAAGAAGGAGACCAGGAAAAGCAGCCACCACGCTCCGCAACGTGCGATGTTCCTGAGATCCTTCGCGAGATCGCCCTTCTCCTTGGCCTCGGGCGCGATTCTTTCTCGCGTCATCTTGCCAGCAAGGAAGAAGCAGATCATGGCAACGACCGCGAACAGTGTCATCACGATGAAGAAGCCGCGTTGCTGCTGGCTTTGATTGCTGCCACCGCCGATCTTGGCCACTAAGAGCATGAGGCTACTCGATACGATGAGGCCCGCGATCTGCGCGCCGATCATGCGGAAGAAGCTGGTGCTGCTGCGCTCGCCCGGCTCGCGCGACATCACGCTCATGAGCGCCGAGTAAGGCACGTTGATGAGAGAGTAGATGATGCAAAACGCCGTATACGTGACCCATGCATAGACCACCTTGGCCCCAGGCCCTAGGTTGGGGGAGAAGAAGGCGATACTGCTCACGAGCGCGAAAGGAAGCGCAAACCAGTAGAGATACGGACGATACTTGCCCAACCCCGGACGCGGGCGCGTACGATCTGCGATGATCCCGACCAGCGGGTCGATGATGGTGTCCCAGATGCGCGTGATCAGCAGCATGTAGCCGACCGCCGTGGAGGAGATGCCGAACACGTCGGTGTAGAAGAAGTTCCCGAACAGGACGAAGGGCATCCAGAACAGATTGGACGCGAAGTCCCCGAGCGCGTAGCCGAACTTCTCGACGAAGGGAAGTATCTGGGATGGATCGACGGTCCGTTGTTCCGACATGATTTCCTTTTCCTCAACTCGATGGGGTCCAGTGGCCGGGGAACGCCACGCGTTCAACGAATTGGCGGGCAAGTTAGCATCGACACGAGAAGGTTCATAGTCCCCAAGCGCCCTCACACCGACACGTCAGCTTTGACTTGCCTCGGACGGGAGGGTTAGATCGCCGCACCATGACCACCAAGAGCAAGGCTCTTTCCAATCCCTATGGCTACTACGACGAGGCGAACCGCGAGTACGTGATCACCCGGCCGGATACCCCCACGCCCTGGTTCAACTTCATCGGCGAGGGACGCTACGGTGGCATCGTCTCGAACGCCGCGGGCGGCTTCGCCTTCGACCGCGACCCGAAAAACCGCCGGGTTTCGCGCTACCGCTACAACGCCATCCCGGCCGATCAGCCTGGACGCTACGTCTATCTCCGCGACATGGAGAGCGGAAAATACTGGAGCCCTACCGCGCAGCCCACGCCCAAGGTGAAGTTGGCCTCCTACGAGTGCCGCCACGGCGCTGGCTACACCAAGATCGCGAGCAACTACAGCGGCATCAGCGCCAGCTTGCTCTACTTCGTGCCGCCTGCGCCGTCCGATGAAACCTGTCCATGCGAGCTGTGGGTTCTGAAGGTCAAGAACACCGGCAAAACCAAGCGCAAGCTGCGAACCTTCTCGTACATCGAGTTCAGCTTCCGCGACGCTCTCGGCGACCAGCTCAACCTCGACTGGTGCCAGCACATCCTGGAAGCGCGCGTGAAGGACGGCATCATCACGTCGAAGACGCGTTTCGCACCGACCACCAACTACTTTGCCTCCAGCGTGAAACCGGCCGGCTTCGAGACCGACCGCGAAGTCTTCGTCGGGCGCTGGCGCGATCTTTCCAACCCCGAAATGGTCGACAGCGGCAAGCCCACGAACACCCAGGCCGCCCGCGGCAACAACATCGGCTCGCTCTGCCACGATCTCGTACTTGCGCCGGGGCAGGAAAAGGAAATCGTCTTCATCATGGGCGTGACCGACGAGCCGGCACGCATCGCCAAGGTGGTCGGAAAGTACAGCGCCGCCAAGAACGTGGACGCGGCCTTCGCCGCCTTGAATGCCGACTGGAACGACTACCTCGGCCGTTTCACCGTCGAGACGCCCGACCCCATCGTCAACGCCATGCTCAACGTGTGGAATCCCATCCAGTGCCGCACGACCTTGTACTGGTCGCGCTTCGTTTCGGCCTACGAGACCGGCACCGGCCGCGGTATGGGCACGCGCGATTCGGCGCAGGACACGTTGGGCACGGTTCACAACGCCGCCGAGCGCGCCCGGTCGACCCTGGACATGCTCTGGCACCTGCAATATCAGGACGGCCACACCTGGCACCAAGTATTGCCCCTCACGGGCGAAGGCGGACCCGGGCTAGCCGCCGAATTCCCGCAGTGGCCGCAGTGGTTCTCGGACGATCACCTGTGGCTGATCCTGGGCGTGTGCGCCTTCCTGCGCGAGACCGGTGACATCGTCTATCTCGATCACAAGGTCGCCTACTGGGACGGCGGCGAGGACACGATCTGGAATCACATGCTGCGCGCGGTGGAGTTCACCCTAGAGCACCGTGGCCCGCAAGGACTGCCGCGCATCGGGTTCTCCGACTGGGACGATACGATGAACGTGGATCATGGCAGTGGAAAGGCCGAAAGCGTTTGGGTCGCGCAGCACTTCTGCCGGGCCATGCTGGATTTGGCAGACCTGTCGGACCACATCGGCGCCACCACGGACGCCGAACGCTTCCGCGCGCTGCATGCGGAGATGGTCGATATCATCAACAAAGTGGCGTGGGACGGGGCATGGTATGCGCGCGCCTATGACGACGAAGGCAAGCCGGTTGGCGTGAAAAGCGAGAAGCACCACAAGATCGCTCTCAACACGCAGACCTGGGCCGTCATCGGCGAAGCGGCGCCACCCGAACGGGCACGGCTTGCCCTGGAAAGCGTACACAAGCACCTCAACAGCAAGCACGGGCTCGCGCTGCTGTGGCCGTCCTATGTCGAGGGCGACGAACGCGTGCGCGGCACCACCACCTATCCACCCGGCGCCAAGGAGAACGGCGGCATCTTCTGCCACGCCAACACCTGGGCCATCGTCGCCGCGGCCAAGCTGGGCATGGCCGAACGGGCCATGCAGTACTACCTACAAATCACGCCCTTCACCCGCAAGGACGTGGACTGCATGAAGGTCGAACCCTACGTCTATTGCGGAAACATCGCCGGTCCCGAGCACAAGCAATTCGGCTACGCCCGCAATGCCTGGCTGTCCGGCACCGCCTCGTGGACCTACGTCGCTGGCACGCAGTGGATCCTCGGCATCCGGCCGACCCATCAAGGCCTGATGATCGCTCCGGTGATCCCCGACACATGGCCCGGCTTCAAAGCCACACGCGTATTCCGTGGCGTGCGCTACGCCATCGAGGTGAAGCGGCAAGGAAAAGGCAACGACGTCGCCCTGATTGTCGACGGGAAGGCGATTGCGGGCGCAGTGGTGCCCTTGCCCGCGGCGGGAACGAAAGCGGTCAAGGTCGAGGTTCGGCTGGGGTAGCGACGCCGACGACGTTGTCTCCTTGCGGCGCACAACTATCCGCAATAGTGTTTCGCCTGGCGACCTCCTTCCCGCTAGACTGGCACCTAATCGGACGACTAACTCATGAGAAATCTTTCGACAAACTTGTTGGCGAGTTGGCTTGCAGTTCTGCTGGTTTCGAGCGCTGCTTGCGTGAAGGCCAGTTTTGATCCCATCCCGGTTGTTAGCGGGGGCGCTGGGGCCGGCGGGGCGGGGGGCTCAGGTGGGCAGACCGCCGGCGCTGGAGGCGGCGCGGGCGGTGCGGGCACCGGAACCTGTCCCGCAACCCCAGTGCAGGGCTGCAAGCCGACCACGACAGACCCTTGCGATCCGGTATGTCAGACCAATACTAAGTGCAATTGGTGCTCTCAGAAGTGCAGCTATGCACTCTTTGGGACCGCGGCGCAGGCGACCTGCGCTGCCAAAGACCCGAGCCCGGTGGCAGTGTCCCAGCCCTGCGGCGTGACGTCCTCCGGGTCGCCGGGGCAAGTGGACAATTGCGTGCCGGGGAGTATCTGCCTTCAGCCTGTCAACGGGGGACAGGTGAGCACTGGGTACTGCTTCGCCCTGTGCCACAATGCAACACAAGACTGCCCCGGCGTGGCCTGCACCCAGCGCAACCTTTCGGCGGCAGGCGGCACAGTCACTGTCTGCGATCCCGCCCCCTATAGCCAGTGCGGCCCGAATGGAAATTGCTGCGATCCCTTTGCGACCCCGACCAGCAGTTGTGGACCCGGCCGGGTTTGCCTCTTGGTTACCCCCGACCAATCAGGGCATAGCCGTACCGTTTGTGAGTTCAGCAGTGGTGACAGTAGGAACGGCACTGCCTGCGGATCCGCGCATGAGTGCCAGTTGGCGAACACCTGTGTGAACGATGGCCTGCACAACGGCTGCCATCGGGTCTGCAACGCCGCGCAGCCCTGTCCCGTCGGAGGCGGGGACTGCCTGCCGTGGGGCACAGAGTATGGCTTTTGCTCGACCGGCTGAGCTTTCTTCCTTGCAGACCGCATCACAATCCATCGACAACACCTGGACGGTGAGGCATAAACAGGCTCTATCTACACAAGCTTAAGGGGGACCCATGAGAGTTGATTCGTGGCGCGCTGGAAGTCAGGGATCCACATTGTCATTTGGCAGTAGGCGTGCCTTCTTGGGCGTTCTTGTCCTGGCCGCCGTGCCGGCCGCCGCTGGTTGCACGAACAATCCCAACCCTTCCCGCGTAGATGGTGGGAGGACGGACGCCAACACCTCCGACGGTTCGGATGCCCGCTCGCCCGGTGCATGTCCGTCGGGCACGGTCAGCAAGTCCAAGGGGAAGGCCGAATCCTGTAGCTGCGATGACGAGTGCCAGACCGGATTCTGCGCTGACGGGGTTTGTTGCACCTCCGCCTGCGGACAGACTTGCAAGGCCTGCGACCTGGCCGCATCGCTCGGTGACTGTGCCTTCGTTCCATCAGGGGTGAACCCCCACGATCCCCTGGTCTGCGCCGCCAGCAAGCCCGCGAGCTGTGGGCAGGACGGAACCTGCGACGGTAAAGGTGGCTGCCGCAAGTACGTGGAAGGCACGGAGTGCAAGCTCGGCACCTGCGCTGGGGATAGCGTAGCGGGCATTGTCTCTTGCGATGGCAATGGCAACTGCTCCGAGCCGGCGCCTTCCCTGGTCTGTCCGCCCTATACCTGCGATCCAGACACGAGCCATTGCACCTATACTTGCACCACGAATTCGCAGTGCGCGGCGGGGCAGCAGTGCATAGCTGGCAGGTGTGGCAAGAGTCCCAACAGCGCCGTCTGCCAAAGTAGCGATGACTGTGTCTCGGGCTTCTGCGTGGGCGCGAGCGCGAACGTGCTCGGCGTGTGCTGCAACGTTGCATGCGACGACGCTTGTGAGTCTTGCAACCAGACGGGATCGCTCGGCATCTGCACGTACATTCCGGCCGGTCTTGCCGACCCAAGCTGCAATGGCACCGATCGCACCACGTGCGGCAACAATGGTCTGTGCGACGGTCTTGGTTCCTGTACCCTCTATCCTAAGAACACGGTGTGCGGCCCGTCATCTTGTTCGGGATTGGTCGAGAACACACCGCGAACTTGCGACGGCCAGGGTACTTGCCGGGATCCTGGAATCACGGATTGCTCACCCTTCCTCTGCACCAACGCTGCGTGCGCAACGACCTGCAAGACCGACGCGGACTGCGAGACCGGATACCAATGCACGTTGCAAACCGTGAACGGCGTATCCGCCGGGACCTGTGGCAAGGGGAAGATCGGCCACCCTTGCACGGATGGCACTCAATGCGAGTCGAGCCAGTGCGTGGACGGCGTCTGTTGTGAAAGCGCCTGCGCCGGCCCCTGCCTCGCATGCAACCTGCCTAGCTCGCCTGGCCAATGCCTGAAGGTGGCCGCAGGTGCCTCCGACCCGCGCAATATCTGCAAGAATCTGGGCCCGGCCCTCTGCTCGACCAACGGCCTGTGCGACGGCACCGGGGCCTGCCAAAGCTATCCTGCCGGAACTGTGTGCTCCTCGCAAAGCTGCGTGGCCGGATCCTACACCCAACCCGGTACCTGCAATGCCTCGGGCCAGTGCACGGCCTCTTCGCGCACCTGCAATCCGTACGTCTGCAATGGAAGTGTCTGCTACGCCGCTTGCACTGACTCCACGCAATGTGTGACCGGCAACGTCTGCACCGCCTCGTCTTGCGGGCTCAAGCCCCTTGGGGCGAGCTGCGGCCTAGGCAAGGAGTGTGCATCGAGCTTCTGCGCCCAGGGCGTGTGCTGCGAGAACGCATGTACGGGAGCATGCACGGCCTGCAACCTCGCGACACCGGGTCTTTGTGTTTCCGTTCCCGACAACTCCTCGGATCCGCAGGGCAAGTGCACCTCGACGACCCAGACCAACTCCTGTGGCTCCACCGGCAAGTGCGTTGGCGGGGCTTGTGCCTACGTTTCCAAGGGCCAAAACTGCAAGGCCTCTAGCTGTTCCGGCACCTCGGAAACCCCCGCCTCGCAGTGCGACGGCCAGGGCACATGCGGCACGCCAGCCCCCGTAGACTGCACGCCCTTCGCTTGCATCAACAACGTGTGCAAGAGTTCGTGCACCGTGGCCACCCAGGCGACCGACTGTACTGCACCTGCCACCTGCGTGAACAACACATGCGGCCTCAAACCGTTGGGCGCCGCCTGTACCGCCGCCGTTCAGTGCCAGAGTGGGTTCTGCACCGAGGCGGTGTGCTGCAATAACGCCTGTTCCGACGGCTCCTCCGGCCTGTGCAAGACCTGCAAAGGCACCTCGACCAGCGCGGCCGGGACCTGTTCCTACGTGGACAAGGGTGGCTCGGATCCCAAGTCCGGGTGCACAAAGAGCGATCTCTCCAAAGGAGACTGTTCTAACGCCGGAACTTGCGACGGGGCAGGTGCCTGCCAGCGGCAGCCGAACACCGCTGGCTGCCGTCAGAATAGCTGCACCGCAGGTGTCCAGATCCTCGCTGAATTCTGTAATGGTGGCACCCAGTGCCCGGCGGTGGAAACCAAGAATTGTGGCGTCTTTGTGTGTGGCTCGACGACCTGCCTCACGACCTGCAAAACGAACGATGACTGCAATGGCGTCACGTGCAATCTGATCACCAATAACTGCGGGGACAAGCTGCCGGACGGAAAACAATGCTCCATTGATACCGACTGCACCAATGGGCATTGCATCGGTGGAATCTGTTGCAACACCGCCTGCAAGGCCTGCCAGAGCTGTAGCAGCGCCGGCACCTGCATAAGCATCAAAGCCGGCGCCTCACCACTCACCAACTGTGGCACCACCGTACTAAGCGGTTCCTGTGGCAATAATGGAACCTGCGATGGGAATGGCAATTGCGCCCAAAACGCAACCTGCAACGCGAGCTTCACCACGTGCAAGGATGCAAGCACCCAGTACGATCCTACGGGCAAGTGCAACTATAGTGGCAGTACTCCGACGTGCGATCTCGTCCCCGACGACTGCGGCGCCTACCTCTGCAGCGGGAAGGCATGCAAGACTAGCCCCTGCGCCAGTGATGCGGACTGCGACACGGCCAGAGGCGACTATTGCATGGGCACAACGTGCCGGATGCTGAAGGCGGGAGAAGCCTGCAGCGGGAGCAGAATGTGTTCGGGCAGCCTCACTTGTGTGGACGGCGCTTGTTGTAGTGCAGCATCGTGCAACGACTGCTATTCGTGCAACGTGACTGGAAAGGCCGGGAGTTGCAGCCCGGTAGCCGCCAACACCACAGACGGGAATTGCGTCCCCAGTTGCACAGACCCCACGCATGCGGTAAGCGCCTCGTGCGACGGCGCCGGCACGTGCGTATCGATCGCCACAACCTGCACAGGGGGCTCCACGTGTTCGGGTGGCGCTTGTGGGAATTCTTGCAGTGCTACCAATCCTTGCCCGGCCAATTACACTTGCTCCAACGGGTCGTGCAAGTTAAGCAATGGTCAGACCTGTGCCGGGGGTAATGGCGGCCTCTGCGCCAGCGGAAACTGTGTGGACGGCTATTGCTGTGGTACCCCTGGCAGTTGCGGTGTGTGCAAGTCATGCGGTGTGACGGGGCATCTGGGTACCTGCTATAACTCCGACGGGACAACCTGCGACGATGGGAACAAGTGCACGACAGGTGACACGTGCGCAGGCGGCGTCTGTGGGGGTACGGCGGTAGTGTGCACTCCAACCAATGCATGCTACACGGCGGCATGCGACCCGAATTCTGGCCAATGCGTGCAAACACCGATAGCGTGCAATCCAATCGACTCGTGCCACACGGCGAGTTGCAGCACAGGCACGTGCGTGCAGACGCCGATAGCGTGCAATCCAATCGACTCGTGCCACACGGCGAGTTGCAGCACAGGCACATGCGTGCAGACGCCGATAGCCTGTAATCCAATCGACTCGTGCCACACAGCGAGTTGCAGCACAGGCACATGCGTGCAAACACCGATAGCGTGCAATCCAATCGACTCGTGCCACACAGCGAGTTGCAGCACAGGCACATGCGTGCAAACACCGATAGCGTGCGATCCAATCGACTCGTGCCACACAGCGAGTTGCAGCACAGGCACATGCGTGCAAACACCGATAGCGTGCAATCCAATCGACTCGTGCCACACAGCGAGTTGCAGCACAGGCACATGCGTGCAAACACCGATAGCGTGCAATCCAATCGACTCGTGCCACACAGCGAGTTGCAGCACAGGCACATGCGTGCAAACACCGATAGCGTGCGATCCAATCGACTCGTGCCACACAGCGAGTTGCAGCACAGGCACATGCGTGCAAACACCGATAGCGTGCAATCCAATCGACTCGTGCCACACGGCGAGTTGCAGCACAGGCACATGCGTGCAAACACCGATAGCGTGCGATCCAATCGACTCGTGCCACACAGCGAGTTGCAGCACAGGCACATGCGTGCAAACACCGATAGCGTGCAATCCAATCGACTCGTGCCACACGGCGAGTTGCAGCACAGGCACATGCGTGCAAACACCGACGTGCAGTCCAATCGACTCGTGTCACACAGCGAGTTGCAGCACAGGCACATGCGTGCAAACAGCGATAGCGTGCAATCCAACCAATGCGTGCTACACAGCGGCGTGCGATACAGGGACAGGCCAATGCGTCCAAACACCGGTAGTGTGCCCGCCGGCGAGCGACCAGTGCCACGGCGTGGCGTGCGACCCGACGAACGGCTGCTCGAACCCACCGCTGTCGAGCGCGACAACCTGCACCGACGGCGACTCTGGGGACTCATGCTGCGTTGGCGGGGCTTGCAACTGCGGTTCGTAATGGCGACTTGCACCTGGGCGTTGCCGCCCACGTGAGAGGTCGGCGAGTGCGTCGGCCTCGGCCTTTGCATCGGCGCCTCGGACTGCGATAGGTAGAAATGAGGGCTGCGCTCCACGGCTATTCCTGCTGGAGGAGGGGCGAGCGTGCAGCGCTCGCGGGGTGGCGGTGAGCGGTGAGCCGCTTGCAAGGCAGCGACGTATTCCTGGCTGCCGCGGTGGCAGCGCTCGGGCTGTTAGAAATCGTCGGGCGATAGCTTCCCGGCACTTCTCGCCCGACGAAGCGTACCCAGGCCAAAGCCATCGAGCGAGATATCGAGAAGATGGTCCTGCTGTCCGGTCCCCGTCAGGTGGGCAACTCCTATCTGGCGCGCTCGATCATGGAGGGCTTTCGCACGCCGCAGCACCTGAACCATGACAACGCCCAGGATCGGGCGATCATCGGCAAACAAGCGTGACGAAGCGCCACGGATCTCCTGGTGCTGACGTGTCGACGCCACCGGTCAGGCGGACATCGACGACGCTCGATAGCCAAAATCCAAAGATTCGCATATTCTAGGCCCCTCTTCTCGGGGGCGGCGCCTGGGTCGGCACCACGTTCACAACCACAACCGGAGGTCATCGTGACAAGTCGTTTCCGCGCAACACTGGTTGGCCGTCGGGCGCTTCTGCTTGGCGCGCTTTTCACATCGATCTCGGCCGGTCAGGCATGGGCCCAGGACCAGGACCAGGACAAGGGCAAGGAGAAGGACAAGAACCAGGCAGTTCCCAAGGAGGAGGATCCCGAATACCGCTTCGACTTCTACCTCTTCGGCGGTGGCCACTTCTTCACCCAGGACCATGCGCTAGGGCGGTCCGTGGGTGATCCGACGGCCCTGTCGCCCGCCAGCGCAGGCATGTTCGGCGGGGAATTCGGCCTGCACCTCAACCGCTGGATTGGCTTCGAGGGCGAGCTCGCCATCGTCCCGACCAGAACCCGCAACGACCAGCCAGACCTCGGCGACTTCGGCACGAAGCTGTTCATCTTCGCCTACCGAGGCAGCTTCGTTCTGAATCTGAACGACCATTACTGGTTCCAGCCCTTCCTGCTCGCTGGGTATGGCGGACTGACCTCTCTCGTGAGCGATTCGACCAAGGGTAGCGCTGGCACCGAGTCGTTCGTGCACGCAGGCATTGGCTTCAAGATCGGAATTACGCCCATGGTGGGCATCCGCTTCGACGGACGCATTTCCGTACCGTGGACCGCGCTGCCCGTCATCCCCCACGGCGATCGCATCGGCTACACCGGTCCCGACTTCGAGGTCTTCGGCGGTCTGTACCTGAACTTCAGCGAAATCGAGCGGGTCCACATTTACCACAACGAGAGAGTCATCGAGCGAGGACCCAAGGTCCGGCCCGACAAGGACGGCGACGGCATCCCGGATGACGTCGACAAGTGTCCCAACGAACCCGAGGACAAGGACGGCTTCCAAGATGAAGACGGCTGCCCCGATCTGGACAACGACGGCGACGGCATTCCCGATGCGCTCGACAAGTGCCCCAACGAGCCCGAGGACAAGGACGGCTTCCAAGATGAAGACGGCTGCCCCGATCCCGACAACGACAAGGACGGCATCCCTGATGCGCTCGACAAGTGCCCCAACGAGCCCGAGGACTTCGATGGCTTCCAGGATCAAGACGGTTGCCCGGATCCCGACAACGATGGCGACGGCATCCCCGACAAGCTCGACAAGTGCCCCAACGAACCCGAGACCTTCAACCACTACAAGGACGAGGACGGCTGCCCGGACGAGGTTCCGCCGGAGGTCAAGAAGTTCACTGGGGTCATCGAGGGCATCAACTTCAAGACCGCCTCGGCCGAAATCTTGCCTGGATCGTTTGCAATTCTCGACCGAGCCCTCAAGGTCCTGCAGGACTTCCCAGACGTGAATCTCGAGATCTCGGGCCACACCGACAGCAAGGGCAGGGCCGGCTACAACCTCACCCTCTCCCAGCATCGCGCCGATTCCGTGAAGATGTACTTCGTCTCCCGCGGAATCGCCTCCACGCGACTGATATCGGTCGGCTACGGCAAGGATCGCCCCATCGCGGACAACTCGACCGCCTCGGGCCGCGCCACCAACCGCCGCACCGAATTCAAGCTGATCGACTCAGGCGGGAGGTAGCCCGAACCGGGTGGGCGTCACCGCGGCCAGGATTCCGAACTCTCTGGCGGCGGTGACGCGTCGGCTGGCTGGTCGGTAATGGATTAGAGACTAAATCCATCCTGTTTTACTCCCATCCCTCGGCTATCATCGGGACATCGTGAGAAACGAGCTCGCCCAGCGCGCGTCCCCGTTGTCCGTTGCGGCCGCATATCGCATCGCATATTCAAGCCTCTCAAGTGACAATTCCGAGACAAAAGGTCTGTCGCTGTGACGGCAGAAAGCATAACCTCCGGCCCGATGAATCTTCCCAACGCGGTCAGCAGCTGTGACCTGCACATGCACTCGGCCGCTTCGGTCATGAACGACGAATGGTACACTCGGGTTTTCGGCTGCCCTGAAAGCTACGCCGATCCCGTCCGTCAGTACGACCTGTGCAAAGCCCGCGGGATGACCCTGGTGACCCTGACGGACCATGATTCCATCGCCGGTGGCCTGCGACTGCGCGACCGGCCGGACTTTTTTCTGTCCGAGGAGGTGACCACGCGCTTTCCCGAGAATGGCTGCGTAATGCATGTCCTGGTGTGGAACATCACCGAGGCCCAACACCTCGACATTCAAGATGTCCGCGACAACATCTACCATCTCGTCCGCTATCTCAGGGCCACCAAACTGGCCCACGCCCTCGCCCACCCTTTCTTGAGCTCCAACTGGCGGCTCGACGCGACCACATTTGAGAGGAGTCTAGTCCTCTTTCCGACCTTGGAAGTCTGCAACGGCCTGGTCGACCAGCGAACCGACGCCAGCATGGCGCACCTGCTTTCGTCCCTGACCCCGAACGTGGTCGAGACGCTTGCGCGCAAGCACGGACTCGAGTTGCCCGAGGGTGGGGCGCGCCGTCCGGCGGTGTGCGCCGGATCGGACGACCACGTGCACCGGCGCTGCGGCACCGTATACACCGAAACGGACGGTGCACTCGACCCGGCCACTTTCCTCGACCGGGTGATGCGCAACCAGGCCCGGATCGTGGGCAGCACGGCGGACATGAATCGCATGTCGGCCTGTATCAAACACACAACCTACGAACACTGCCGCCACGAGTGTGGCTTGAGCATGACCGCCAACAGCCCCTTCGTGGACCTGATGGAGTCCGTGGCCGGTCGCGCGCCCGTCATCACGAGCACGACGTCCAGAACCGCGGCCGCGTTGCTGGAGAGTTTGGCCGCGGCCACGCACAAACTTCCCCACCTGGGCGATCCCGCCCTCGATGTCAGGCACATCGCCGACATGCCGAGCGCAGAAGACGATGCGAAGATCACCGGGGCGGTTGCGCAGGTAAGCGATGCCTTGCTGGCCAAGTCGTCACAGAATCTCATCACCGCCATCCAGGACTTCGACATCTACTCCATCCTGGCGGCCTTGCCCGACCTTACGGGGGCGGTGGCCGCGGCCACGCCCATCCTCTTTGCTGCCGACCATTTCGCCAAGCAAGGAAGCCAAGTCCGGCGGGTATGGCGCGACTTCACGGCTTTTCCCCCGCCACCCCGAACACGAGAGCACTTGGCTGTGTTCTCCGACTCCCTCGACAAGATCGATGGCGTGGCCACGTGGTGCAGTCGCTTCGGCCAGCAGGCAAACAAGGCCGGCCGGCGCGTGTGGTTCGCTTCCTGCGACAAACTTCCGTCCCAGGATCCCGAAACACCGGAGATGCAACCGTTGCCGCTGGTGTTTCGTTTCAGCCTGCCCATGTATCCAGGTTTCGACATCACCATTCCTTCGCTGCCCGCCACCTTGCAAAGGCTCTGGAAAGAGCGCATCACCCACGTCGAGGTCTCGACACCGGGCCCCATGGGCCTGGCCGGTCTCGTCGCCGCGCGCCTCCTACGCTTGCCCATCACCGCGAGCTATCACACCGACCTCCCGGACATGATTTCCATGCTGACCGGCGAACCCGGTCTGGCCAAGCTGGCGCGACGCTACCTCGGCTGGTTCTACCGCTCGGTCGATCGCGTGTTCGCGTTCTCGGCGGCTTCGCACGACAAGCTGGTGGCCATGGGCGTTCCGCAAGGCAAGATCGAACGCATGCCCGTGGCCGTGGATCCCACAGATTTTTCTCCGCACAAGTCGTCCACCGCCACGTTCAGCAATCTGGGAATCGATGCGTGCGACCGGCCAATCCTTCTCAGCGTCGGGCGATTGTCCGAGGAGAAAAACCTTCCCCTGATCATCGACGCCGTCGACCGACTGCAAGGACGCGCCAATCCCCCCTTGCTCCTCATCGTGGGCGACGGCCCGGCGCGCGCCAGCCTAGAGCTCAAATGCGCGGACAAGGAATTCGTCGTCTTCTTGGGTTTCAAGCAGGGCGAGGTGCTGCGCAACCTGTACGCCTCGGCGCGCGTGTTCATCTTCGCCAGTCGGGTGGACACCCTTGGACTCGTCAATCTGGAAGCCCTGGCCAGCGGCGTTCCCATCCTGGTGCCATCCGATTCGGCCATCGCCCAGTCTCTCCACCACGGCGAAAACGCCCTGTTCTTCACGCCCGAAGTCGCAGATCTGTCGCGCACCATTGAACTGGTGCTAGACGACCCCGCCTGCGCCACTCGGCTTTCCGAGGGCGGCCGCCGCCACGTGCTTGCGCGCTGGGAGGACGCCGACTTCGAGCGTGTTTGGAAGACCATGGTTCGAACCTCCTGGGCAGGCACGCCCTCGTAGTAAGTTGCTCGCGCCATGGAACAGGTTCGGGGCGGTGCCACCATCGACAAGACGCCGCATGCGCTGCTCGTATCTATCCACGACGTCTCGCCGCTCACGCTCGAAGCTTGCCGCCGCGCCGTGGATCTCGCGCGAGCGGCCGGCGTTCCCTTGCCAGCGCTCACGCTGCTGGTGATTCCCTGCCACGACGATCGCGCACCCCTCGACGAACATCCCGGCGCTTGTGCCTGGCTGCGCGAGCTCGATGCCAGGGGCGCGCACCTGATCATGCACGGCTACTCGCACCGCATGAGCGGACACTGCCTTTCGCCGAGCGGCCTCTTCTGGGCACACGGATTCGCGCGTGGCCAGGGCGAGTTCTTCCGTAGCAACGCTGCCGAGGCCAGGGAACGCCTCGAACGCGGGAAGGCCATTCTGCTTCGCGCAGGTCTCGCCAGCGCGGCGACGAGCTTCGTGCCCCCGGCTTGGTTGCTGTCGACCGAAGCCCGCGCGGTGGTCCGCAATCACGGGTTCGCCTGCCACGAAGAGATGAACGGCATCCTCACGCCGCAAGGTTTGTTCGCACGACGGCTCGTCGGTTGGGGATCGCTGAACGCCATCGAGGCCTGCGCCACGCGCCTTTGGGCTGCCTTGCAGATTCGCCGGCCCACTGCCGATACCCGCTTGGCCATCCACCCCGCGGACATGACCAGGCCGAGAACCGTCGCCTCCATCCGCGCCACGCTCGGCGCCCTACTCGCCCGCTCGATCCCGAGGAACTACCGAGCTTTCCTGCAATCCCTTCCCGAAGCGCGGGTTCGGGAAGGCAGGGCCGACTGAAGGGATCCTTGCACCGCTTGGCGACGATGGACGCCGAGGTGCTATTCCACCGCAGGCGCCTCGGCCCCTGGCAGCGCGATGGCGAATTTGGCGCCCTCGCCGACCCCGCTGGGCGAAAGCTCAAGCGTGCCGCTGAAACTCTCGACGATCGATCGGCACACGGACAATCCCAGCCCGGTGCCCTGGCCGACGGGCTTGGTGGTGAAGAAGGGATCGAAGACCTTGCGGCGGTCTTCCTTGGGAACGCCCGGTCCTTCATCCGTGACGGTCAGGATCACCCTGTGGCCCTCTTGCTGGCACGCCACCACGATCGTTCCCTTGCCGGCCATGGCGTCCGCAGCGTTGAGCATCAGGTTCACAAACACCTGCACCAGCCGGCTCGGCGCCACCATCACTTGCGGCCAGGCTTCGCTCGCGGGTATGGTTACGACACGCACTTCGCGGAAACGGCTCTGTGGCGCCAGCAGGGCCTGCGCTGACTGAACGATGCGCAGCGGATCCGATGGTTCCGGGTCTTCGCGGCTGGGACGTGAGAATTCCAGCAACTCGCGAATAATGCGATGAATGCGCTGGGTCTCGGCCTTCACCCGGTCGAGCGCGTCCTGCCGGTCGGCCAGGGGCAGGTCGCCCCGGCCGGCGAGATCGGAACGCAGAATGTCCACGTAGCCGAGGATCGCGGCCAGGGGATTGCCGATCTCGTGCGCCACCCCCGCCGCGAGCTGGCCCACCGAGGCCAACTTTTCGGAGCGAATGATTTGCTCGCGCTGCACCGACAGCGAAGCCGTCATCTGGTTGAAGGCCGAGGCCAGGGCGGCGAATTCCTTCGGTCCTTCTTCGGCGATGCGCGGCTCCCAGTCGCCGGCCGTCATGAGAGCGGTGGCCCGGCGCAAATGCCCGAGCGGTTTGACCACCAGTTGCGTAAGCACGAAAAGCCCCAAGCCCAAAACCAATAGGGCGTCGGCGATGGCGAGCAGTAGCAAGAGCAAGCCCGAGCGTCGTAGAACCGATTTCGTCGGTTCGCTGGCGGCAATCGCCACCCGCGCGGCGCCCACCACACGCCCGCCAACCTCGACGGGCGCGTAGGCCAAGAGCTCCTCGTCACGTCCCTGCGGTGCCGTTCGGTAATGGATGACGGGCGGCCCGCCCGCCAAGGCTGTGCTGATGACGGCGGCGTCGCTGTCGCCCTCGCGGCGCAGCGGCCAAGAGGCGATCTCGCCGCGGTCGGGGCCGATGACGGACAAGCCCAAGGCGTCCGTGGTCTCGGCCAGCGACCTCAGCAGGATGCGCAGGCTGGCCCGCCTCTCGGCCAGCGTCGCCCCCGGGTGCATCCGCCAGTCCGCCGCAACCGAGCGCGCGACAGCTGCGGAAAGAGTCGCGGTCATCGACTCGCGCTGCATGCGCAGGCTGTCCCCCGAGGCCCAGAGCGCTATGTACCCGGTGGTCAGAATCGCCACCAGCGTGACCGCCGTCATGCCGAGCATGATCTGTGCCCGCAAGCCCGGCCGGGCTCGCGTCCGCACTGTTGCCGAGTTCGATGTCGCGCTAACCACCCCTTGGACTTGGACGATAACACCCCGGACCGCAAAGAAGCGAATCGTCACGGCAAACGAGATCTCGTGTCAAAAGCATTGTCCGTGCGACGGCAAGGCTTGCTACAATCCCAGCCTCATGGCGACCAAGTCCGCACCTGACCCGACCGACCCTGTGCGTTTCGACGACGTCCTGGCACGCCTACGTTCGCTGGTCGAGCGCCTGGAAAGCGGCAACTTGCCCCTCGAAGATAGCCTTCGCTTCTTCGAGGAAGGGATGGAACTGTGTCGCCAGGGCGCGGCGGTTCTCGACAAGGCCGAAAAGAGGGTCGAGGTCTTGCTGGCGGGTGCCGGCGAGAATGCGACGATGGCCCCCCTCGATGAGCCGCAAGACGACGAGGAGAGCCGATGAGCGCATTCGCCCTCGAGGCCTGGCTTGAGGCCAGGCGCGCGGAAGTGAACGCACTCCTCGATGCGCGCCTGCCCCAACCAGGCGACGATCCCGGGCGATTGGTCGAGGCCATGCGCTATTCGCTGCTGGCCCCTGGCAAACGCCTGCGCCCCATCCTGGCGCTGGCCGCCGCCGAGGCCGTGGGCGCGCGCCCAGACCAGCCCCTGCGTATCGCTGCCGCCTCGGTGGAGCTCGTACACTGCTATTCACTCATCCACGACGATCTGCCCGCGATGGACGACGATGATGTCCGCCGCGGGCGGCCCACCAGTCACAAGGCCTTCGGCGAGGCCACGGCCATCTTGGCCGGGGACGCGCTTTTGACCTTGGCCTTCGAGTGGCTCGCCGAGGCGGCCAAGCAGGCGAATGCACCGGGACGCTACCTGCCCGCCATCGCCGCCCTGGCCCGTGGGGCCGGCGTTTCGGGCATGGTGCGGGGACAGGCGCGCGACACCCTGGCCACGCCGCCCGCCACCTTGGAGGGCATCGAGCGCCTGCATGTGGAAAAGACCGGAGCGCTGTTTCGCGCCGCCATGGAGATCGGCGCCGCCGCCGCGGGCGCCAATCCCGCGCAAATGGCGGCGCTTGGACTGTTCGGCGATAGCTACGGCATCGCTTTTCAACACGCCGACGATCGCGACGATCGCGAGCATGCGGGCTTCGCAGGGGAGGCGCGCAGGCGGATCCACGATCTCGTGGCCCAGGCCGCGGCCGCGCTCGGCGAATTCGGCGACAGGGCCGCGCCGCTGCGCGCCCTTGCTTGGAAGTTGGACGCTAGCGCTGGGGCCGGCGGATGATACGATCAGGCACACCGTGACCATTAGCTGGGACGACATTACGCGGGTCCAGGACAGTCCGCCTGGAACCACGCGGACGCCGACAAGCCGCGACCAGGCCTACCTCATCGTCCTCGCGGGCAGCGCCATGGGCGAGATGTTCAAGATCGTGCGCCCTCAAACCATCATTGGCCGTGGCCAGACAGCTCACGTACGCATGATGGACGACGGTATTTCCCGCGAACATTGCGAAATTCAGGTCGAGGGCGACAGCATGATCCTGCACGATCTGGGTTCGACCAACGGAACCTTCTGCCGTGGCTTGCGCGTCGACAGGCACGTGCTCGAGGACGGGGACAAGATCCTGGTCGGATCGAGCACGGTGCTGAAATTCACCTACCACGACAGCCTGGACGAGGTCTTCCAGCGCCAGATGTACGAATCCGCGCTACGCGACGACCTGACCAAGACCTTCAACAAGAAGTACTTCACCGACCGCCTTGAGAGCGAATTCGCCTTCGCCATGCGCACCAAGGCGGATCTGTCCCTGGTGGTCTTCGATCTCGATCACTTCAAGTCCATCAACGATACCCACGGCCACCCGGCCGGCGATCAGGTTCTTTCGGACATGGCACAGGTCGTAGCGGCGCTGATTCGGGCCGAAGACGTATTCGCACGGGTGGGCGGCGAGGAATTCGCGGTGATCTGCCGTGGCGCTGACTGCGTCCACGGCCGGGCCGTGGCCGAACGCGTGCGGCAATGCGTTGCCGGCCACAAGTTCATCGTCGACGACAAGAACATTCCCGTCGCGGTGAGCGCCGGGGTGGCATCGATCCCCGAGGCGCGTATCGCCGACGCGCAAGCGCTTATCGCGGCCGCGGATCAGGCGCTCTACGAGGCCAAGCGCACGGGACGCAACTGCGTGTGCGCCTGGCAACCGAAATGACGAACGCGCACCGCTGACGCAGGAAAGGAATGACCCCGTGGGACTGCTGAAGAATCTGCTCGACGGTCAGGTCATTGTCTACACGGTCCTGGCCCTGATCCCAAACCTGCTGCTTATCCTGTGGGCCATGGCGCGCCTGTCGCGTGAGGTTCGCCTGCTCAAGTCGAAAATGGCCATGGTGGAAAACGACATCAATCTGCTCGATCAAAGCATCAGCAGCCTTACCAGCGAATTCCAGGCCATGCGCAAGGTCGAAAAACAGGGCAGCAGCGCACGCACGGCCGGCCACAAGGAATAGTTGGGGCAAGGCGCGCTTTCTTGCGGGGCGAAGCACGCTTCCGTACTCTCGACGGTAATCATGAGGCGACTTGTTTACCTTGGCCTAGTAGCCGTGCCTGCGCTGCTCGCATCACCCCCGTTTGCGTTCGCCGGCGAGGCGGGCAATTCCGACGAGGATGAGGAACAAAGCGCGCCCACCGAAAACACCGTCGCTGCGAAGTCGGCCCCCGTCGCATTCGACCAGAAGTGGCTGGCCCCCTTCTTCGCGTCAGGTCTCGAAAGCAAGGCCGCTGCGCACTTTCGTGCCGGTGACTTCGCCAGCGCCAGCAAGGAGCTGACCCGCGTTCTCGCCGATCTCCCTGCCAAGGCTCTGGAGCGCAACCCTTTGCGTTTTCTTCAGGCTCTCGCGCTCATGAACCAGTCGTCGTGGCAAGCCGCGGGCGACATTTTCGAGGATCTCTGGTCGGCCTATCCGCTGCTCGCACCGTACCACGCCTACAACGCCGCCCGCTGCCACTTGCGCCGGGGTGACAGCGACGGCGCTTTCACCTGGCTTGCGCGCGTGCCCTCGGGCAGCGTGCCCGAGGCCGAGGCCGTGATGGTCAAGGTGGACGCCTTCGTCGCGTCCAAGCGCTGGGCCGAGGTGGACACCGAGACGACCACCTTTCTGTCCCGTTTTCCTAGCGGCCCGCGCCGCGCCGAGGCCATGTTCCAGCGCGCCGAGGCCCTGCGCGAGCTCGGCCGGCCGCTGCAGGAGATCGCGGCCGCGTACCGCAAGGTGTGGGCCGAGTCGCCTATCGAGAACTGGGCCACGCGTGCCGACGACCGTCTACAAGATCTGGCCAAGACGGCGCCCGCGGCCGAGGCCAGCGCCATCACCGCCCGCGCCCTGGACGAATTCCTTTCACGCGGGATGATCCTTTTCGACGCCAATCAGAACGTGCAGGCCGAGGCCACCTTCAGCGCCGCTCTGGCCACGCCCGGTATCGACAAGACAACCCTGTGCAAACTGCGCTTTCACATCGCGCAGTCGGTGTGGAAACAGCGACAACGACAGCGGGCGGCCCCCATGTTCGACCAAGCCATCGCCGACTGCCGCGAGGCCGGCGACCGCGACCTCTTGGCCCGCTCGCTGTACCAGGGCGCACGCTCGTATGCCTTCGCGGGCGAAAAGGAAAAAGCCATCGCGCTCTACGCGCAGATCGAAAAAAACCATCCCGGCCACCGCCTGGCGGACGACGCCCGCCTGCGCGCAGCCGAGGTCTTGAGCGACGACAACAAGGATGTCGAGGCCGAGAAGTTGCTCGCCGATCTGGCCGACATCTATCCCAGGGGGGACATGGCGCCCGAAGCCCTGTGGCGCCTCGCCTTCGACCGCCTACGCGATCGCGACTACGACAAGGCGTTGCATTGGCTGGACCAAGTGCTGAAGCGCTACCCGCGCGAGGACATCTTCTACGCCGAGGGCCGCGCGCTGTATTGGAAGGCGCGCATCTTCGAGATGAAAGGTGAGCGCAAGAAGGCGCACGAGGGCTACGAACGCGCCGTGCGCGAGTACCCGCTGTCGGTCTACACGCTGTTCTCGCTCGAACGCCTGCGCAAGGTCGCGCCCGAGGCGAGGACCGCTCTTTTGCGTGAGCTGCGCAAGCACATGGGCGACATCGATAGGAAGTCGCCGTGGGAATTCGGCAAGCAAGCCGTGTTCGGCGAGCCGGGATTTCTGCGCGCGGTCGAGTTCGCGCGCATGGGCCTGGGCAGCGAGGCGCGCCGTGAGCTCGGCAAGCTGGGCCTGCGCGTGGGCGGCAACAAGGGCGACTTCCAAGTTGGCGCTGGGCGCGAGGATGTCCTTTGGATCACCGCCATCCTTCTCGATCGCGGCGGGCAATGGCAAGCCTCCTATTCCATCCCACGCTACACCCTACCCTCGTTCCGTCGCAGCTATCCCAATGGCGGGCGGCAAGAGGCCGAATGGCGCCTCGGCTACCCCAAGGCGTTCGCCGACGTGGTGCAAAAGCACTGCCGCGCGAGCAACGTGCCTGAGGCGTTGCAATGGGCGATCATGCGCGAGGAAAGCTCGTTCTATCCGCGCGCCGAATCCTTCGCCAACGCGCTTGGGCTGACGCAAATGATGACCAAGACCGCCCAGCGCTTCGCCAAGTGGCCGGTCACGCGCGAGGCGCTGTTCGACCCAGACAAAAATGTCGAGATCGGCTCACGTTTCCTGGCCTTCCTGCTCGATCACTACGACGGCGCGGTTCCCCTCGTGATCAGCGGCTACAACGCCGGCGAAGGCGGCGTGGATCGCTGGCTGCGCGAACGTGGCAACCTGGAGCTCGACGAATTCATCGAGACCATTCCCTTCGATGAAACCAGAGGCTACACCAAGCGCGTTCTATCGAGCTACCTGACCTATGCCTGGCTCTACCAGCCCGACAAGCCCGTGCCCAAGATCAATTTCACGCTGAAGAAGCCCGATGGCAAGCAGGACAAGAAAGACAAGAAGCCAGCCGCCAGCGCGAAGACCATCCGCGAAGCGAAGAAGAGGTAGGGTCACTTGCGTTACTTGCGCTTCTTGCGCCAGAAGCTGCCGCGCTCGCTGGGTGGTTCGACTAGATCGCCGCCTGCGCTGGCGAAGGCACGCAGGGATTGCTCCTGTTCTGGCGATAGCGATTTCGGCACCACCAACTTGAGGTGCACAACGAGGTCGCCGGTCCCGCGGCCGTGCAAGCGCGGCAGACCCTTGCCCCGCAAGGTCACCGTGTCGCCAGGCTGGGTTCCCGAGGGAACCACCACATCAATGTCGCCGTCGAGAGAAGGCGCCTTGACCATCGCGCCCAGCGCTGCTTGCGGAAATGACAGCGCGATCTGCGTGTGCAGATCGGCGCCGTCACGCTCGAAGCGCGGATCGCTTGCCACGTGCAGACCGACATAGAGATTGCCCGCCTGCCCACCGCCGGGCGCGGTCTCGCCTCGCCCCGACAGACGCAAGGTCGAGCCGTCTTCCACGCCGGCGGGGATGGTGACCTGCAGGTTCTCCTCGGCCAGGGTCAGGCCGCCGCCTCGACAGGTCTGGCACGGCTTGCGCACGATGCTGCCCTCGCCGCGGCAGATTGGGCACGTGGTCTGAATCATCAGGAAGCCCTGCTGGTGCATGACCTGGCCGCGCCCGCCGCACTGCTGACAGCGCTCGCGTCCGCTACCCGCCGCCGCGCCCGTCCCCGAGCAATCGCTCGCACGCCACCCGGCGGCGAATCTTGACCTCCTTGGTCGCGCCCTTGGCGACCTCGGCCAGGCTCAGCTCGACGCGGGTTTCCAGGTCCGCCCCGCGTGCGGACGCTCGCGAGCCGCCGCCAGCGAAGCCACCGAACATGTCGCCGAAGATGTCCCCGAAGGCCGAGAAGATGTCGCCCATGTTCGAGAACCCACCGCCAAAGCCGCCACCGCGCGGGCCATCGTGACCGAAGCGATCGTAGAGCCCTCGTCTTCTCCGCGTCCGAGAGCACCTGGTAGGCCTCGGAGGCTTCCTTGAAGCGGGCCTCGGCCTCGCTTGTCGCCGGGATTGCGGTCGGGGTGCAGCTCAAGCGCGAGCTTGCGGTAGGCGCGTTTCAGCTCGGCCACATCGGCGTCGCGACCGACACCCAGGATTTCGTAGTAATCACGTTTTTCACTCACGGCAGCAGCCCCGTAGGGTACTCCAAATTATGCCAGCTTCCAGCTGCCTTGCAGGGGTCATTGCGATCCTGAATACTGCGCAGGTGCCTGTGAAACTTCCCGACGATCCCCTGCCCTGGGAGAGCTTCGACCAAAAGTACCTCTTCCGCCGCCCGCCTTGGCTGGTGCTGCGTCAGCAGCGCTTCCGCCTGCCGACGGGCCGCGAAATCGCCGACTACTGGATCTCCGAGTATCCGCCCTGGGTGAACGTGGTGGCCGTGACACGGAGCGACGAATTCGTGTTCGTTCGCCAGTTCCGGCCCGGAATCGGCGCCGTTCACTACGAGCTTCCCGCCGGCGTGGTGGAAGAGGGCGAAGACATCGAGGCCGCGGCCAGGCGCGAGCTGCTGGAGGAAACAGGCTTTGCAGGTGGCAAGTGGAGCCTGCTTACCAACCTTTCGGCCAACCCGGCCTTGCAGAACAACATGACCACCACCTTTCTCGCCGAGGGCGTGGAGAGGACCAAGCAGCCCGCACCCGAGCTGACCGAGGACCTTCGCGTCCACCTGGTCAAGGTCCGCGACGCCGCAGGCATCATCGACCGCGGCGACATGATCCAAGCGCTGCACGCCGCCCCGCTGTTGCGCTACCTTCTGAGGCGAGAAGGAATCTAACCACAGAGAGCGCAGAGGCACAGAGGGCACTGAAGAAGAAGGGTTTCGGATGCAGGATCCGGAACCCCTTCCTTTCCGACCTCTGTGACTCTGCGCCTCTGTGGTGAAATCAGATCTTCGGCGCCGCGAAGCGGACGAGGTTGGCGAAGGCGGCGATGCGCGCGCGGATAGCCGCGGCATCCAGGGTGCGAAAGCGGTCGAGGCTGAAGTCCTCGACGCAGAACGAGGCCAGCACCGTGCCCGCCACCAGCGCCGAGCGCACGCGCCGCAGGCGAGGTGTCGCCCATGCGCGCGAGGTAGCCCATGAATCCGCCGGCAAACGAGTCGCCCGCGCCCGTCGGATCGACCACGTTGTCGAGCGGGAAGGCGGGCGCCGCGAAGACGTCGTCGCCCTGGAAAAGCAACGCACCGGCATCACCGCGTTTGATCACCACCGCCTTCGGTCCCAGCGCGGAAATGGCCTTGGCCGCGGCCGGCAGGCTGGAGAGGCCGGAAAGCTGGCGCGCTTCCTCGTCGTTGAGCAGGAGCATGTCCACGCGTTCAAGCACGCGCCGAAGCTCGGCCCGCTTGCTGGAGATCCAGAAGTTCATGGTGTCGCAGGCCGAGAAACGCGGCTGCTTCACCTGAGTCAGCACTTCGAGCTGAAGGACGGGATCGATGTTGGCCAGAAAAACGTAGGGGGACTCGGACCATGCGACTGGCAGCTTGGGCTTGAAGGCTTCGAAGACATTGAGCTGGGTATCGAGCGTGGTGCGCGTGTTGAAATCGGCGGCGTAGCGGCCGGCCCAACGAAAAGTGCGCCCAGGGACGTGTTCGAGTCCACCCAGGTCGATGCCGTGCCCGCCTAGAAAATCCTCGTGTGCTTTCGGGAAGTCTGTGCCGACGACACCCACCAATCGCGTGGGCGCGAAGAACGAGGCGGCGTAGCATGAGAAGGACGCGGCCCCACCCAGGATCTCGTCGCGCTTGCCTTGGCTGGTTTCGACGGTGTCGAGGGCGACCGAGCCCACGACGAGCAGGGGATTCGATGAACTGCTACCGGTATTTGCTTGGATCATGCCCTCTGCTACCACAAATCGCGCGGGCGAGGCTACTGGCCCCAGCCAGCGAAAACCTGCGTGAAGTAGAGAGACACCGTTCCCCCCTCTTCGCGACCAACGGCCACGCCCACGCCCACATGGGTGACGGCGCGGTTGAGAATGTTGTCTCGGTGTCCAGGGCTAGCCATGAACCCGCGCTCGGCGTCCACGGCGGAAAGGGCGCTCCCGACATTTTCCGCGATGAGCGTGGGCGTGGGCGAGATCCCTGCGGCGCCCACGCGGTCGACGACGCTGCCCGAGCGGCGAGAGAAGTGCGCCACCTCCCCGGTCTCGGCCATTTCGCGGCTGTAGCGCCGCGCGATCTGAGCCAATCGCGGGTCGTGCACCAGCGCGGGAAGCCCGTTTGCCTTGCGATCGCGATCGAGCTGCGCGAGCAGTTGCGCCTCCCCTTGGGCGATGTCGATGGTGCGCGCGTCTGCTGGCGCTACGGTGGGGAACGCCACAGGCGGCGCGAGCCCGCAGTAGATGGGAAAATTGGCGAGCACTCTTGGTCCACGCGCGTCCGCGGCGCTTATTTCGATCTGGTAGGCGCCGTCGCCCTGATTGCAAACGAAGCGCGCGGCAAAGGCGTCGCGCTTCGAGCTCGTGGCGAGCCGCTCGACGTTGCCTCGGGGCGAAGTGAACAGGACCTCCGGCGAATGAAAGATCGGCCGGATTCGACCTGTGACCGTGACCTGGCCCCCCGATGCCAGGCCGCGCGGGATCGGATCCAAATCGAAGTTCTTCTCCTGGAAGACAAGCACTGCGCTCCACTTGCCGGCGGCACGTTGGACGCCTATTCCCAGGCGTCGCCAAGCCGTGGCGGTCGCGCCGGCGAGCTGCCCACGCAGGCCAGCCGCAGCCGAAAACTCGGCGCCATCGTCGCCATGGATGAGGAAGAGATTGGGCTCCGGCTCGACCAGCCCATAGTGTGCGAGCAGAAAGGCCACCGTCTCGGGCGGCGGCGTACGAACCGCATCGGTCATCAGCGCAAGATCGGCCGCCACACGATCGAGACGACCATCGCGCACGATGGGCAGCAGCCCACGCCCTTTCCGGCTCTCCTCGACCTCGGCGGCCAGACGGCGAGCGAAGGGATCCGTCGTCGGACCCGCGCTCCCCTCGGTGGAATAGAACTCGGCGGCCGCTTCCGAGGGGACGCCCACAACGACCGGCACCGCCGCTGATCCGCCGCGACTGGCGCTGGACGAAGGTGCGACTACCCCTGCGCACCCCGAGCAGAAGAGCACGAAAAAGAAGCTCACCACAGAAGGCGCAGAGAGCGGGGAGAACGCGGAGAGCGCGGAAGAAGAAGTTCGGATGCGAGATCCGAGAACCCCTTCTTTCCTGTCCGTCTCTGTGCCCGCTGTGCTCTCTGTGGTGAACATCCGGATCCCTGCTTCAATCGTAGCATCCACGAAAAAAGGCCGCCCGGCGAATGCCCGGCGGCCTTTCACGTTCAAGGCGTCCGACTACTTGGCCGCCTGGTCCTTCTTGGCTGGGGTGGCTTTCTTCTCGGCCTTGGCCTTACCTGCCTTGTCAGCCTTGCCGCCCTTGCCGGCTTTGTCGTCCTTGGCCACGTCGGCCTTGGGCGATGGAACCTCACCCTTCTCGTCGCCGAACACGATCTCGCCGAAGCGGTCGAGCTTGTGGAAGTCACCCACCATGGGCGGGCTCCAGCCAGCGGCGATCTGCGGCTTGTCCTTGGGCGAATCCAGGCGGAACATGTTCATGCGCCAGACATCGCCAACCGCGGGCGGAACCTTCACGCCCGGCTTGTCTAGCCCGTTGGCGTCGGCGAGGGGCAAGGCCATCTCGACGGTCCAGCCCTTGTCCTGATCGTCGCGCTTGTTGAGCGTACCGTCGACCTTGACGGCGGCCTTGAGCTTGGAATTCCAGTCGTACATTTTGCGCTTGGGATCGAGGCTGTCCTCGTACTTGCGATAAGTCGGCAAGTAGGAATCGAAGATGGTTCCGTTCGGCGCGACCTGCAGCTCGATGTACGTCTTGCCGTTGCCGTCGGCGTCGAGCATGACCTCGACCGCTTCCTGGGTCCACAGCTTGTCATCGCGCGCGGTCAGTGTGGACCACACGTCGGTGTCCACATTCTCGAAGGCGAAGTAGAGGTTCTGGTTGTCCCACAAGAGCTTGGCCTCGGTGGCAACGCCTGCGGGATTGCCGGTCATGGTGTCCACGAACGGCCCCGTCGAGGGCGCGGCCTTCCACGCCGCCTCGTCAAGCTTGCCGTCGATCTTAATGGGCTTGGTGATCTTGGTGACGACGTAGCGCTTGAGCGGGGCCGGCACCTTCGAGCTCATCGGGACGCTGCCGCAGAACACGCGGTTCTCGTCCTTCGGGCCCGACTTGACCGTCATGCGCTCGTTGCCCTTGAACATGCCGGTGTAGACCTCCATATGGTCGTAGTTCCACCCGGCCGGGGGACGGAAGGTGTGCTGATCGCGGATGATCTCGCCGGCCTTCCACTTTGCCGCCGGGTACTTGCCGCTGACCGGAGTGTGGTCCACGTTGGCGAAGCCCTGCTTGTTCGGGCCAGCGATATGGGTGAACATCTTCCACCCCTCGCCTGGGGCCACGTTCACCTTCCAGTAGTGGGTTACCTTGACGTCCTTGCCTGCCTCCACGGGGTTCGGACTCACGTCCATCCCCAGGTAGATCAGCTTGCCGTCGAGATCCGCGTTGACGACGAACTGGGGGGTCGGAGGCGCGGAGAGGATGTTCTTCTTGACGAACTCCTCGTCCTCCTTGGTGAGCTTGTCCTCGGCCTGTTCCACACACCCCAAGGCGAGGCCGGAAAGCGCTACGAGGTAGAGCCACCCAAATGAACGCTTGTTCGAACTCCTACATGAGACTCGTGACATCGGTGATTTCCCTTTCCCGGCCAGCCCGCTCGAATGCTGCCGGCAGCCAGCGACGGCGTTTCTACTCAAGGCTGGAGGGATTTGCAAACGCTACGCGTGGGGAGCCGCCGAGCTCTCGGGCCCCACCTCCCACCCCGCCTCCCCCTCGGGCCTTCGGCCTTCGCCCTCGTCGGCGCGGACCATCGCGGCGAGGCCGAGCGAAGCGAGCGGGGTGGTGGGCGGCGGGTAGGGGCCGAGGGTTTGGCGAGGCCGAGCGCAGCGAGGGGGAGGCAGGGCGGGTGGCAGGTGCCGAGTGCAGAGCAAACCCTCCCGGGGTTTCCACTACAATCCTCTTCAGGGCGCTGGGCGACGGGCCTGGGCCACGACGCGCACCCTGGGAGGTTCGCCGATTTCGTTAATGAGGACAGGTGCGCCATCGGTCAGGTCGCCGTCCCCAAATGCGAGTGCGGCGGCCTTGAGGGCAAGATCCAGGGACGTGTGCACCCCGACCAGCCTTCGCCCGCACACGACGGCGAATTTGCCACTGTGCTCGTCGAGAAGGGCCTGCTTGCAACTATTGAAAAAAGCGGTTTCCTCGGTTGCGGGAAGCATGCCTTAGGGTCGGGCATGACAAGCGGCTCGTCAACAAATCGACTCACGCACTGCGCTGTTGACCGTCTGCTGTCTATTGTTTCCCGAGGCCGGCTAGTGGATCGTTGTCCACCTTCTTCTTCTTGGGAATGTTCGGAAGATCGGCCGCCTTCGGCGCGTCGGGTTCGGCCTGGGCGGTCCGACGGGCCGGGTGCACCGCAGGCTTGTGGCTGGCAGCTCGCGTGGCGACCCTGGCCACGGCTGCCGGCTTTTCCATCTTTTTCTCGACCACCGCAGCAGCCGGCGCGGGGGTCGCTGGCGATGCGGGCGCGACGGCCAGGGTGGCCTTGAGCTTGTCCTCGCACTGCCGCAGGTTCGTCCTCGACTGTTGGTCCGACTTGGCGGCCAACTCGACCGCCTTGTTGCGGGCCTCCTCGGCCTGCCTTATGGACGCGTCCTTGGCCACAAGGACGGCCTGCGTGTCGTTTTGTAGCTTCACGTAGCCCGCGGCGCCGCCGCCGATTAGCAGCACGGACACAAACACCGCGGCAGCGTAGGAGGTCTTGGTCTGGATCACCGGGGGAGCCTGAACGGGATAGTGATCGTAGCCAGGGATCGGCTGCGCGAACCCAACATGAGGAGCCGCCGCCACCGCCAATCCCGCGCCCCGGCGCCCCGAGCGCGAATGCTGTCCCACCGAGGAGAATTCCGACATCTGCATCGGAGGTGGAGTCAGTTGCTCGGAGGCGGGATCTTCGGCCAAGGCCGCCGCATACCCGCTACCGACAACCGCGCGTGACTGCGTTTGTCTGGTGATGCGCTCGTGCTTGAGCTTCCGCAGTTCGTTCAGCGAAGTGACTACGGAATCCTCGTTGTCGATCATGCACATTCCTCCTTCGCGCGAGGTCTATCGAGTTGGGACGTTTGCGAGGCCTTACTTCTAAGCTCTGACCTGGGCTCGGCGGGTGTTCACAGGTAGTACCCCATCCGATGCGGGCGTGCGTATACTGACACCTTACCATCGAATAGCGCAGACTCCAGCTAGGAAAAACGCACTCGACGCGCGTCAGTTCGACCTACGCGACAGCGCCCGCAAACCCGCCCACAGGCCGAGCCAGGCCGGGAGACTCGACAGAATGAAGGGCCAGTTGTCCTGATTCAGACCGGGCAGTGCTTTGCAGAGAATCCCGAGTGCGGAAAGGACTGTGGCCGAGAGCGCCAGTGAGCGCGCCCGGCGCGTGGCCCCAGGCCGGCCAAGCATCACACCGATTCCGTACCCGAAAAGGACGATGGCCCAGGGTGCGAACTGCATGATGTTGGCGTTGGCGTAGGCTACCTTGTGATTGGTCAAGGCCCAGAAGCAAACCAAGAGCACGCCGAGCAGTCCGAAGAAACCGCCCAGCACAGAGGTGACGACGCCAAGAATGATGCGCGCGCTGGCATGACGTCGGCCAGCGCGACCCAGAAGCGCCGCCGTGCCGCCAAATGCCAAGCCAACCACCAGAAAATAGATGGCCCAATTGGGTGGCTGAGCAGGTTTGGCGGGCCGCGTGGATTGGTAGATCAGGCGTTCCGACTTGACGAGATTCTTCTCCGCCGCGCCGTCGGGTATGCGCACCGTGCGCAAGAGGTCAGCCAAACGCTCGGGCAGGAAAGTCTCGGCCCAACGATCGATGGGTCTGTCGGTAGCCCGGGCCAGACCGAGGTAGAGACCGACATACTCGGGCAGAAAGTCCGCCACCGAGCGCAACGCATGGTCCCTCAGGGTTCTGGTCGCGGGGGCCTGGCCTGCGGCGCGAATTCTCCCATCCGTCACCCGGTCAAGAGCGTCACGCACGCGCGTCGAGCAGTTGTCGAAGAAGTAGTCGTAGAGGTACGCCCGATTCTCGGGCCGCGCGTTCTCGCGCAGGGCCTGCCAGAGTGCCCATTTCTGCGCGGCGGAGAGATCCAGTTCCTGGGAAAGGATGGTTCGGTTTTCTGCGCTGTAGGCTTCCACGGTGGCCTCGGCGCCACCCACGGAGAGCCAGTACTTGAATCGGCCACGCAGGAATTTGGGGATGAGGTCCGGGTCGCTGAAATCAAAGGTGCCGAAGTTGAACACCCACCCAGGTCCGGACTGGGGTTGAACGAGGATTGCGTTGTGCCCGAACTTGAGGAACGGATGCTCGCCCGGCCCGAACGTGAGCGCGTAGACGGTCAGATCGTCTCCGGGGTCGGCTTGGACGCGCGAGGCCGCTCCCGAGAGGACAAGCAAAATGGCGACCCTGAAAACCCAGTGCAACCGCCAGCGCGACTGAATGTTCGTTCGCCTCATCGATCGCATCATCGACCTCCACCTTTCAGGTCAGGAACAACCTCGACTTCATAGAGATGCGGCCAAAGCTTGCCTGTGACTAGCAGGTGGCTGGTGTTGGGCATGTCGGCGATGCCGTTGAGCACATCCGCGCCTGCGGCCTCGGATGGATCGAGAAGTCCGGAGGCATCGATCCAGGCCGTGACCTCACCCGACTTGGCATCGATGCGCGCGATGTGATTGTCTTGCCAGACATTGGCGTAGACCACGTTGCCTGCGCATTCAAGCTCGTTGAGGTTGGCCAGAGGCTGCCCCGCCAAACGTACGCGGACCTCGCCTTCCTTGGCGAAACTGGCTGGATTTCTCAAGGTGAGCTTGTCGCTGCCGTCGCTCATCACCAGGTGGCGGCCGTCGAAGCAGAGTCCCCAGCCTTCGCCATCGTAGGAGAACTCGGACTCCTTCTTCAGGGTGCCAAGATCCCAAACCAAGGCTGTGTGGTTCTTCCAGGTGACCTGGATCAGCCGCTGCCCGACGCGGGCCAGCCCTTCGCCGAAGAATTCCGCTGAAAGCCTGGATTCCTGCTCGACCTGGCCGCTCGTCAAATCCACCCGGCGAACCGTCGAACGCCCATTGAGACCAGTACTTTCGTAGAGCTTGCCGTCGAGAAACAGCAAACCTTGCGTGAAGGCGCGACTGTCATGCGGATAGACGCGGACGACCTTGAGATGAAAGGTCGGCGCGGATGGAGCTCGGTTTGCGGGCTTGGCGCAGACGCTGGCGGCGGCCATTGCGGCGATGACGATGCCCAGGTGCAAGAAGCGGGACAACGCCCGCTGAGAACGAGACAGCATGGACCGCATTGTAACCGTCGCGGCAGGCAGCATGATCAGAAGGTGACCTTCAGCGCAAGCGCTAAGCGCAAGCGGCGAAGGAATTCGGCGCGGGCTATCTCGCAAGCGCCCAAGGTGGCGAGGTGCGGATTCATGACCTGGGCGTCGAGCAAGCCGAAGCCGCGCGTACGCAAGTGCGAAACCAGATGGGCAAGAGCGGCCTTCGAGGCATTGGAGCGCCGCCAAAACATGGATTCGCCTCCGAAAAAGCCGCCGATTGCCACGCCGTAGAGTCCCCCACCGGGACGTCGTCTTCGTAAACCTCCACGCTGTGGGCAAGCCCGCGCCGATGAAGCTCGCAGTAGGAAACAACGAAGTCTTCCGAGATCCAGGTAGTCGGCCGATCAGCCGTGCTTTCAGCGCACCGCCTCATGGTACCTTCGAAATCCCGGTCGAAATGGAAGGTCCAGTTTGATTGGCGGATCGATTTGCGCAGGCTGCGCGAAATCTGAAACGATTCCAGCTCGAAGATCGCGCGCGGGTCGGGACACCACCAGGTCACGGCGGGGTGCGAGGACCAAGGGAAGATCCCCATGCGATACGCCTTTTCCAGAATATCGGGATCGAGTGTGCCTCCGACGGCGACAAGACCGTCCTCGTCCGTCTCGATGCTAAGACGCGATTCGTCAACGGTGGGATTTGGGGAGCGTGGCATTCGGGAACTTGATTCGGTTGGGGGAGAAACGTAGCTTGGCGCGGGGATCCATACGGGCCCAGCGGGAAATCAATCAAGAAAAAGTTTTACTTTTGTAACCTTTTGGGTAGTATGCCGCGCCAAAGCGATTCGGCAGAGAACAACCCAGGAGAGAAGGCTATGATGAGGAAGCTTGCAGTAACAGTATTTGTACTTTCGCTAGCGGCACTCGGCTGCGGCAGCGATAGCGGCAACAAGACTAACCCGGACACCGGCGTGGGCGCAGAGGCCGGGAAGACGACCGACACGATCGCGCCCCAGACGGACACCCCGATCGCGGATGCCCCCATGGGGCCCGAGGTTGCTCTCGACACCGCCAAGGTCGATGTTTCGGCCGTTGACACGACCCAGGTGCTCGATGTGGCGCAAACGGACCTGCCTGCCCCGCCGCTCGATACCGCGAAGGCCGTGGACGGCCCGGGCATCGACGGCACCAAGCCAGTTCTCGATGGCGGCGTTGATTCACAGCCGAACTCTGACGTGAACTCAGCGCTCGACGCTGGCGCCATGGACGCCGGCTCGAACGGATAGCTGAACGTAGCCACAGACCGATTGGAAAGCGGACCCCGGCGGGGTCCGCTTTTTCTATTCCTCGGACGTATTTTGTCCATTGCTGGGCAGTATTTTCCCAGCCAAGACAAAATCCGTCGTGTGTGCCTAGAGCCACGAAGGCCAGCGTGGGACGGCTTTCCTCAGTCGATTCGGGAGATTCCATGCAGAGGCCCATCTCCCCTCCCGAGTGGCACGCGGAGTGCATTCTAGCGCACCAGAGGAAGCATGCGATACCGAAAATCTGGTGGGTTTACACTAGTCGAATTGATGATTGTGGTTGCCATCATTGGAATCTTGGCTGCAATCGCAATTCCCGCTTTCACGCGGTACGTAAGAAAATCACGCACCGCAGAGGCCGTGGCGCACCTCAACAAGATGTGGTCCGGTTCGATCACCTACTACATGAACGACTTCACCGCCGTCGGCGCCAACGCTACAGCGGCCGCCTTGCCCAAGCAGTTTCCAGGTGATGTCGCAGCCTTCGAACAAGGTGGAGCCTGGTGCTGCACTCTTACCGGGGGCCGCTGTCCGGGTGGGGATCCGGTTTGGGCAACTGATGATGTCTGGCGCGCTCTGAAATTTGCCCTAGCCGACCCGCACAACTATCTGCCTGGCTACACTAGCTCCGGCACGGGCCCAGCCGCCACGTTCACAGCCGCGGCGCTGGGCGACCTGGACTGCAATGGCACGAGGTCTGAGTTCAGACGTAATGGATACATAACCACGGGTGGCGATGTGGCCGGACAAACCATGCCTACCATCATCAACGAGCTGGAATAGCGGCGGGCGCAACGCCGGCTAACCGCCGCCAGCGATCCCCTGAGGTTCTTTGGGTGTTGCTTGCGTTCGCCTGGCAACCGGAGTATCTGAGGCGATCAACGGGCAAGAGAGCATGACGTCTGAGCAAGCGGTTACAGCAACCCTTCTCGTTAACTGCCGCGACCGCACGGGCCTGGTGGCGGCCCTGTCGAGCTTCGTCTTCACCCGTGGTGGAAACATCCTGGATGCGGACCAACATGCGGAGCCGGACAGCGGCGAGTTCTTCATGCGCCTGGTTTGGGATCTGGCCGGCTTCAACATCGAACGCCAGCAAATCAAGTCCGAGATCGCTGCACTCGCCCAGCGTTTCGACCTCAAATGGGAGCTAACATTCTCTGACCACATCCCGCGCGTGGCCGTGTTCGCGACCAAGGCTTCGCACTGTCTCTACGACCTCCTGCTCTGTCAACAGATCGGCGACCTTGGCGGCAAGATCGTGTGTGTCATCTCCAACCACGACGTCCTGGCCGAGGTGTGCAAGCACTTCGAGGTCCCCTTCACGTTCATCCCGGTCGACCGAAACGACAAGCGCAAGGCCGAGCAGGCACAACTCGATTTGCTCGATTCGCTTCAGCTCGATGTGGTGGTGCTGGCTCGCTACATGCAAATACTGTCCGCCGAATTCGTCACGCGCTGGCCCAACCGAATCATCAACATCCACCACTCGTTCCTGCCAGCCTTCGCGGGCGCCCGGCCCTACCACCAGGCGAAAGAACGGGGCGTGAAGATCATCGGCGCGACTGCTCACTACGTTACCGCTGAACTGGACCAGGGCCCCATCATCGATCAGAACGTGCGTCGCGTCTCCCACCGCGACGAGGTCGAGGATCTGATGCGAGCCGGTCGCGACCTGGAACGCGAGGTTCTGACGCGAGCCGTGCGCCTTCACCTGCAACGGCGTGTGTTGGTGTCGGGCAACCGAACCATCGTTTTTGGATAGTTCTGCGCGCGGCGACTGCGCAGTTGACTGCCGCACGATGGCGTCGGAATATCGTGACAGGAAGTTGCCACTGGCTGCCCACCCGGCGGAAGGAGACGACGATGCACACACTATTGGTTGGACTTGCATTGCTGGTTGCCGCGAACACCGCATCGGAGCTCGCCAAAAACGATTCCGGCGGCAAGGCGGCCCAGAAGAAGGACGGGGGCAAGAAGGAGACGCCCGCCGCCGATCCGAATATGGCTGCCTCCAAGGCGCACGGTGGAAAGGTCTGGATCCTCACTGGATCGCCGCCCAGCGTTGAAGGCGAGGAACTGGTCAAGTGGCTTGTCGAGCCATGCCGCCCGCGGCCGAGGTCACCAAGAAGGCCAATGAAGAACGGTGGCCGATCAACTTCCTCGCCGTTTTCAAGAAGCCGCCGGCCAAGGGGCCCTTGACGATCGAATTCATGGACAAGAAGGAGCCCGGAACCCTGGTCGACCAATACTCGACGGAAACGCCGGTCGGCACCCTCGTGTACCAGGAGCCCTACGACCTCGACACCAACAACGGCTTCAACAAGGGCCACACCTACGTCATCAAGGTGGGCCAGATTATCAAGAAGAAGTTCGTCAACTACGCGAGCGGCGAAGTGACGCTCGAAGTAGCTTTTCGAAGCGCCGCCGCCAGGGAACGAGAAGATTGAGAGGCTCACACCGCCTTGGCAGTACCCACGATTGGCGGCGCGCGCATTCATCCCGGCGACGAATTGGTCGTAACGGTCGACCGGCTCACCTACGGCGGCGAAGGCGTGGCCCGGGTGGACGGCTTGGCGGTGTTCGTGACCGGGGCGGCCCCCGGCGAAGTTGTGCGCGCGAAGGTGCGCAAGGTTCATCGCCGCCACGTCGAAGCCGACCTCATCGAAGTACAGCAGCCCTCGACGGATCGAGCAACGCCTCGCTGCCGGCACTTCAATGAAGGCTGCGGCGGCTGCTGCTGGCAGCACGTCTCCTACCCGGCCCAGCTCGCTGGCCAAAGCGGCCGCCGTGCGCGACAGTCTCGAACGCCTGGGCGGTTTCCGCGACCTTCCCATCCGGCCCATCATTCCCGCGCCCGACACCTTCCACTACCGCAACAAGATGGAATTCGCCTTTCATCCGGATGGCATTCTCGGCCTTCATCCGCGCGGCGCCTGGTACGACATCATCCGCTTGAACGAGTGTTTTCTGGAATCGCCCGAAGCCGTGACCATCGTCAAGGCAGCGCAGGCCTTCGTCGAGAGCCGCGGCATCTCGTGCTACCACCCCCGTTCCCAGCAGGGACTCCTGCGCGAGCTCTGCGTTCGCCAAAGCCGCGGCACGGGTGAAATTCTTCTTGGCATCGTGACCAGTCCGGGCGACTTTCCCGAGGGCGAGGCCATGGCCGCCCACCTTGCCAAGGTCGTCCCCCATGTCGCGGGGGTCGTGCGCAGCATCCGCAAAACTGCCGACGGCGCGGCCCCGCCTACTGAGACCACGGTGCTCTTCGGGCAGGACCACATCACGGAAATCTGCGCCTCGCTGCGCTTTCGCATTCACATGGAGACCTTCTTTCAGACCAACTCGGCCCAAGCCGAGCGGCTGGTGGAGGTGGTCAAGGAACTGGCGGGCGACGTCGCGGGCGCCAAGGTCGTGGACGTCTATTGCGGCGTGGGCCTCTTCAGCCTGGCCCTGGCCGCCGCCGGCGCGCACGTGGTAGGCGTCGAAATCGTCGAAGCCGCCATCGAGGCCGCGCGCAGGAACGCGGCGGAAAACGGGCTGGCATCGCCCGTCTTCCACGCCGGCGACGCGCGCAAAGTGCTGGCCGAGGTCCTGCCCGCCGGGCCTTTCGCCCAAGGTTCTGATTCTCGATCCACCGCGCGCGGGCGCGGGCGGCAAGGTCATGCGCCGGATTGCCCGCGCCTGTCCCGAACGCATCGTCTACGTTTCCTGCAACCCCACCACGCTGGCCCGCGACCTCGTCGAACTGCGCCCCTTCGGCTACACCGTGACGGCGGTCCAGCCGCTCGATCTTTTTCCCCAGACCTACCACGTCGAAACCGTGGTGGCGCTGGAGCCAAGCCGCCCCGCTGACTCGAGATCGACCTTCCGTACCGACACTGAGAACCCGCACACCGATATCAGGTTCACATCAGGCAGATCCCCGTCGGGCTACCTCACGCAAGCTTCCTGTACCCGCGTCGAGCTCGGACTCGCAAGTCCGAAAGGACGCCAGCGTCGTCTAGTGTATGCTCGATGATGGAGCAGTAGCCATGCCACACCCGCTCGCTGGAAAGCCCGCCCCCGCAGAAATACTAATCGACGTCGACCGTCTGATAGACGCCTACTTCACCAAGCAGCCGGACGTCGAGGACACCGAGCAACTCGTCAGCTTCGGAACCAGCGGCCACCGCGGCTCGTCGCTGGCGGGCTCGTTCAACGAAGCCCACATCCTGGCCATCACCCAGGCCATCTGCGAGTACCGCCAGCAAGAAGGCATCACCGGCCCGCTCTTCCTCGGCAAAGACACCCACGCGCTGTCGCGGCCCGCCGAGCACACGGCCCTGGAGGTTCTCGCCGCGAACTCGGTGCAGACCATCGTACAACGCGGCGACGGCTACACGCCGACGCCGCTCGATCTCGCGCCTGATCCTGGTGCCCAACCGCGGACAAGCGCATGGCCTGGGCGACGGCATCGTGGTCACGCCCGTCGCACAACCCGCCGGCCGACGGAGGCTTCAAGTACAACCCGCCCAACGGCGGCCCGGCCGACACCAACGTCACGGCCTGGATACAAGACCGCGCCAACGCGCTTTTGCGCAAGGGCAACCGCGGAAATCCGCCGCATTCCCATCGAGACGGGCGCTCAAGGCATCCACCATCCGCCAGGATGATTTCGTCGGCCCCTACGTGGCGGATCTGGCCAACGTCGTGGACATGGCGGCTATCCGCGCCGCCAACATCAAGTGCGGCGTGGATCCCGCTGGGCGGCGCCTCGCTGGCCTATTGGCAGGCCATCGCCGAGCGCTGGAAGCTTGAACCTGGAGGTCGTCAATCCGACCGTCGATCCGCGCTTCGCTTTCATGACCGTGGATCATGACGGAAAGATCCGCATGGACTGCTCCAGCCCGTATGCCATGGCCAACCTGGTGAGATGCGCGGCAGCTACCAGGTCGCCTTCGGCAACGATCCCGACGCCGACCGCCACGGCATCGTCGTGCCGGGGCCGGGCCTGCTCAACCCCAACCACTACCTGGCCGTGGCCATCCGCTACCTCTTCTCCCATCGCCCGAGCTGGCCCCAGCAGGCAGCCGTCGGCAAGACCCTGGTGTCGAGCGCCATCATCGATCGCGTGGCGGCCGCGCTCGGCCGCGACCTGCGCGAAGTGCCGGTGGGCTTCAAGTGGTTCGTCGACGGTCTGCTCGACGGCAGCCTGGGTTTCGGCGGCGAGGAGAGCGCCGGCGCCAGCTTCTTGCGCTTCGACGGCAGCGACGTGGACCACGGACAAGGACGGCCTCATCCTGGCGCTGCTGGCGGCCGAGATCACCGCGACGCACGGGCAAGGATCCGGGCCAGCACTACGCAGAAATCACGGCCGCCGCACGGCGCGCCGGTCTACACCCGCGTGGACCAGCCGGCCACGCCGTCGGAAAAGGCGAAGCTCAAACAGCTCTCGCCAGCGCAGGTGAAAAGCTCGTCGCTGGCAGGCGAGCCCATCCGCGCCATCTTGACCAAGGCGCCCAGCAACGGCGCAGCCATCGGCGGGCTGAAAGTCGTGGCCGAAAACGGCTGGTTCGCGGCGCGCCCTTCGGGCACCGAAAACGTCTACAAGGTCTACGCCGAGAGCTTCTGCGGCGAGGCCCACCTGGCGCAGATCCTGGCCGAAGCCCGCGCCATCGTGCAAGCCGCCCTGGCCGAGCCGCGCATCTCCTGAGTCTGACTCGATACTTTGCGCGCCTGGGATTTGAGGCATAAGGTTTCCCAGACACGTCGATGAAATCTGCCTTTCGCGTTTGTGCTGCTGTTGCATTGGCCGGCAACCTCGGTTGCCACGCCGGGACCCAGGCGCCTCCGTCCACGGCGCCCAGCCAGAGCCTACCGCCGCACACCGTCCGTGGTGCCGCCCAAGCCGGTTCATGCGTCGCCCGCGGCCCAGGCCGTGCCGGCGCCGGTACCGACGGTCGCGCCCGAGCCCGCCCATACGGACAACCAGGCCTTTGTCGTCCACGACGGCAAGGAAAGCTGGACCGATGCCGACGCCGCCGCGCGCTCGGGCTACACCATCATCGATTTCAGCGACGACTGGACGCCCTTCATCTTCGCCGAGCAGCGCGCCGCCGACGGAACCGTGCTGCACAACCGCTACCGCCGCGTCTTTCTCGGCCTGGCCAACGACACCCTGGACGAAGACGGCGAGCCGCTTCCCGCGGGCGAGAAGAACTACCTCGAGCTCTACGGCATTCCGCCCTCCTTCGGCGTTCTGCGCGAGCGCTTCCTGGCCAACGAGCAGCAGACCTGCCACGCGACCATCAGCCAGGAAAAGCTGGAAGAGGTCGAAACCATCGCCTATGTGGCGCCGGAGAAGATGAAGGCGGAAGAGCAGCGCATGGCTCGCCTGCGCCGCGAGATCGAGGACGCGCGTCGAGAAAGCCAAGGCCGCGACCCTGGCCGATCTGGCCCAGAAGGACCCGACGTCCGCCCCCAAGGTGAAGGCCTACGAACGCCGCATGGCCGAAAAGGCGGCCATGGCCGAGGTGGAAAAGCGCCTGGCCTGCGAAGGCATGTTCAAGCGCAGCGGCGGCCGCCACGCCACCGGCGTGTACGACGATGCCATGCGCTTGGCGGTTCGGCGCTTCCAACAGAAGAACATGATCTACGAGGCCAACTACCTGCGCTCGAAGACCATGGATGCCCTGGCGCAGCCGCCGCTGGCCAACGACTACCAGGCCTTCATGCGCGTGCTGCGCGAGCGCGTGGTGGCGGCGGCGGGCGTGGTCGAGGACGGCAGCGTCGAGGGCAAGGCCGGCGCACCGACCTACACCGGCAAGGCGGGCAAGCCCGTGCCCGTGCGCAACCTCGTCGACGAGCTGACCAAGTCTGCAGCCGAGCAGCTCGGCCTAGCCACCCAGGAAGGCGCGCTGGCGTTTTTCAAGCGCCACCCCGCCGCGGATTTCCGCCGTCTGCGCGCGGCCGTCATACTGCCCACCCTGCCCGAGTACTACGCGCCCGATATGGATTTGTCGATCGTCATCGACCGTGGCGAGGTTTGGTACGACCTACCTTGGGACGCCAGCGGCGTACGCCACCCACAACCGCGCAAACGCTACCCAAGCTTTCACCTCTATCTCAAGTACAACAACCAACGCATCCTGCTCGCCCGCTGGCGCACCACCATCGGCGGTTGGCGTGCGGAGCAAGCCTCGGACGGCTACGAATACTTCCGCTACAAGGGTTCGGACATCGGTCCGCGCGTGATTCGCAATGTGGTCGCCGGCCCCGTGTGGATCGCGCCCGAGTCGACGCCGATCCGCTCGCTGCTCAAGATGAAGGACGTGGGCGGTGCTTGGCAGCGCGTGGTGAACTATGACGAGCTTGGCCCAGGGTATCTCTCGGCCTACGGCCTTGTCGCGGGCTACTTCGTCCAACCGGGCAAGGGTGGCCGTCCCGACTGGGACAACGGCATCCGTGCCCACGGCTCGTCCGACTATCTGTCCATCTACAGCGCCGAGGGCTATTCGCACGGCTGCCACCGCCTGCCCAACCACATCGCCATTCGCCTCTATTCATTCATTCTGCGCCACCGGCCCATGCGCGTGCTGGGCGACCAAGGCATGGGTTTCGCGCGCCAATTCCTGGCCAGCGACGATGTCTTCGAAATCAGGCTGCCCTCGCGCGGCTATTCCTACCAGCTAGAACCGCCGCTGCCCGTGGACGTGCTCGAGGGCGACATCAAGGGCACGCTCAAGACGCCGGTGCTGACCTACGTGCCCAAGCCCGGCATCAAGTATCCGGGCCCGCCGCCACCCGTGCGCAGTTCCGACGAAAGCCGGGCCGGGGCGGGCGCAAAATCGGAGGGTGAGGAATGAGAATGGACTCCGCGACGACACGGCGCTGGCTCGCGCACAAGCACGCAATCGCGGCTGGCGCCGCCGCCCTTGTCCTGGCTGGGTCGATGGCGGTCTGGGCAGTCGGCAAGAACGACAAGAAGGGCAAGAACGCCGAGGCGAATGCAGCCGACGAAATCGGCAAGACCGCTGAGGTCGAGTCCCCGCCTGCCCAATCGGACACCGTACACGTCATCATCCAGACCGTTCCGCCGCGCAAGGCCCAGGTCAAGTGGGGCAGAAAACCGCTCGGCACGATTCCGGCGCCTCGTCCGCTGGTGGTGGAGAGACCACGCGACAGTGGCCCCATGGATCTGGTCATTCGGGCCAGCGGCTTTCTGCCGGTTCACACGCGGGTCTACACGTTTTCCGATTCGCGGGTGTCGGTGAAGCTGACGCCACCGGAGGAGAAGAACAAGCTATTCGGCTATCGCGAAGAGCCCGCGCCCAACCCCGACGCCGGCGTTCCCGCGGCACCCGCCGCCCCCACCACCACAATGGTCCCCGAAACGCCGAAACCGTAGCGAGCTTTTCACCAATCCCCTTACGGCTTCACCCCTAGAAAAGGCAGCACTTTGTTTAGGAAGATTCTCGGGCCGGTGGACATGGCGGCGTGGCCCTGTCCGCGCAGGGATTCCACACGGCTGCCCGCCAATGCGGCACTGGCCATCGCGGTTGCCTCATGCAGGTACGGCGGACTGCGACTGCCAACGAGAAAAAGCGACGGCACGCGCACATGGGCGAAACTCTCGGCGCGGAATCGGTAGGTGCTCGCCACGGCGACTTCGCGTGGAATGGTATGCGCGGCCCGGAGCCGCACGGTCCAACTCGACCTGTGGTGCATGTTTTCGATTTCGTGTTCGCCCAGACGGATCACTTCGCGCATGAAGGCTTCCACAACGCCCGCGCGATTCCCTGCCGCTAGCAGGCTTTCCAAACGCTGGACCAAATCGGTTGGAAAGATCAGTTCATGGCCGGGCAACGGTAGCGGCGGCTCGTAGAGCACCATCTTAGCGATGCGCGCGGTCAGGCGCGAAGCTTCGAGCGAGCAAATGGCACCGTAGGAATGGGCGAGCAGAAAGGCGGGCACCCGGGTGGCCTTCAGAACCGCGACCACGTCCTCGAACTCGCGCTCGATGCTGTAGACCGGCCCGTCGCCACTCGCGCCACGACCGCGACGGTCGATCCGGTACAGGGTGAAGTGCTCGGCCAGCTTGCTCACCACGCCGCCCCAACGCGAGTGATCCACCGTGGAACCGTGCACCATCACCAGCGGCGGGCCGTGGCCGCGGCGTTCGTAGGCGATGGATGTTCCGTCCTTGGACCGTACCGTTTCGATGAGGGGCATGGGGTCGTGCTAAGGTGGCGGGAGTTTACGCCACATGATTCCGATCAGCGACGACAACCCGACGTTGCGCTTTCCCGTCGTGACGGTATTGCTGCTCGTGGCCCTGGGCCTGGTGTGGCTGCTTGTGCAAGGGGCGGGGCTCGACGCCGTTCGCCTGTCCGAGACGGTGTGCAACTTCGGGCTGGTACCAGGAGAAATCACCCAGCGCGCCAGGGTCGGAACGGCGGTCCCGCTCGGCATGGGGCTCTACTGCGTCGTGGATCGCGACCCGATCAACTATTGGACGCCAGTCCTCTCCATGTTTCTGCACGGGGGGTGGGCGCACCTGCTCGGTAACTGCCTATTCCTTTGGGTCTTTGGCAACAACGTGGAAGACAGCATGGGCCGCGCACGCTTCCTCGTCTTCTACCTTCTGTGCGGTCTGGCCGCCGCCTTCGCCCAAATCGCCATCGATCCCGCGTCGCCCGCGCCCATGGTCGGAGCCTCGGGCGCCATTTCGGGCGTGCTCGGCGCGTACCTGATCCTCTACCCGCGCGTGCGCGTTCACGTGTTCGTTGGCTTTTTTCTGTTGTCCCTGCCGGCCTACTTCGTCCTGCTGATGTGGATCGGATTGCAGCTCGTCTCCGGGTTGCCGCAGGTGACATCCATTCACCACGTGGCATCGACCGGCGTCGCGGTGTGGGCGCACATCGGCGGTTTCTTCGCTGGCGTTTTGCTGGTGAAATTTTTCGAAGACCCCGAGCTCGTCAGCGCACGCACCTTCATCCGTCGGCGCAACTACCCAACCCATTGGTGAAGGAGACACCTTGCTACGAGCAGCTCTTCGCATGGCCCTGGCGTCCTCCGCGTGCGTCGCTCTGATGCACGCGCCGGCCCGCGCCGACGAGCGCGCCTGCCGCGAACCCGGCGACACGCGCATCTGGTGGTCGCCGCTCTCGCCCACCGCGGGCAGCCCGCTGCGCATCCTGGTGGTCAGTGAGGATGCGCGCGAAGGCGAAATCCAGATAAGCCAGCCGGGCCGCAGCGCCGAGAAGCCGCCAACCTCCAGGCGTGGAGGCCCACCCTTCAGCTTCGCCGCCGAGCTGCGCCCAGCCAGCGCCGGCAACTTGCGCGTCGAGCTCGTCAAGAACGGCGAACCGGTCGCCTGCCGCCGCATTTCCGTCGCGCCCAAAGGCTTCAGGTCGGAGTCGGCGCGTCCCGACAGTCCGGGTGCTTGGAAGGCCACGCAGGAATGGAGCCGCAACACCGAGAACTTCTTCTCGGCCTGGATCGAGCGCATGTTCGATGCGCCAGCCGAGGCTTCCCTGGGATTTTCCTCGCTGGCGCCCGTCCTTCACGATCCGGCCCGCAATTTTCTGTGGGGCTACCTTGGCCTGCGCGAAGACGATCCCAAAAATCGCGACATCCCGCGCGCCGTACCCGACTGCGCCGATCTGCCTTACTACCTGCGCGCCTACTTCGCCTGGAAGCTGGGCCTGCCCTTCGCGCTCCGCGACTGCGATCGCGGCAAGAGCGATCGCCCGCCCAAGTGCGGCGCTCTTTTGCACAACGAACAGGCCGACGAGAACATTCGCGGCCGTGGCGCGCTCGATCGTTTTCGCAGCTTCCTGAAGATTCTGGCCAACCGGGTTCACTCGGGCAGCGCGCGCACGGCCCTCGACGACGACGAGACCGATTTCTATCCCGTGGCGCTCACGCGCACGGCGCTGCGGCCGGGCACCATCTACGCCGATCCCTATGGCCACGTGCTCATGGTCGCGGCCTGGGTCGATCAAACGCCCGAGCACGGTGGACTGCTCTTCGCCGTCGACGGCCAGCCCGACAATTCCGTGGGGCGCAAGCGCTTCTGGGAAGGAACCTTCCTGTTCGCCAGCGACACCAAGAGCGCCGGCCCAGGCTTCAAAGCCTTTCGCCCCATCGTGCGCGGTCCGGACAAGATCCTTGCGCCCATGCCCAACAGCGCGCTCGGCGCCGACCGTCGCTTTGCCCCTTTCTCCACCGAGCAGGCCAAGCTCGACCGCGAGACGTTCTACGCGCGCGTGGCCAAGGTCATCAATCCGTCCGGCCTCGACGCACGTGCGGCCTATGCCGAAACCATGAACGCGCTGGTCGAACAGCTCACCACGCGCACGGGTTCGGTGGACAACGGCGAGCGCTACATGCGCGAAAGGAACAACCCTGTCGTACCCATGCCCGTGGGGCCGAAGATCTTCGAAACCGTGGGGCCGTGGGAAGACTACGCCACCCCGTCGCGCGACATGCGTCTGCTCATCGCCTTGCGCGTGCTCACGGGATTGCCTGCGCGCATCTCCGAGCACCCCGAGCTGTTCGTGCTGGGCGGTCGCAAGCCCGCCGAGGTGCGCGCGGAGATCGAGGCCTTGCACGAAAAGCAGATTCGCGAGCGCGCCGTTGAATACCGGCGCAGCGACGACTCCATGTTCCGGCTGACCGTGGCCGATATCCTGGCCCGCCGCCCAGCCTTGGAAATGGCCTACAACCCGAACGACTGCGCCGAAATCCGCTGGGGCGCGAGCACCGGAAGCGCCGACTTCGCGACCTGCACGCGCCACGCGCCCGAGGATCAGCGCGCCCGCATGCAGGAATACCGGGCCTGGTTTCACGAAGCCAAGAGACCGAGTCGTTGAGATGGGAACCCTGCGAGGGCGAGGGCGAAGCCCGAGGGGTGGGTAGGGTGGCGGGCAGGTCCCGAGGGTTCCCAAACCCGAGGCCCCTACCCTCCACCCACCACCCCGCTCGCTGCGCTCGGCCTCCCGCGATGGTCCGCGCCGAGCAAAGCTCGGCGGCTCCCCACGCGACTGACATGGAAACCCTGGATGGCGCTCGGTGCGTCATCCAGAAATGGCCTACGTTGTGGGCCCGTGCTCACCTACGCCCACGCACCAGTTTGCGCCTCATGAAATGTTTTCTCAGTACTGCCGATGTATGTCCTATGATCGTGACGAAAACTCTCATGATCTGAGCTGGCCGATTGTTTGCAGGCAAAGGCAACGGGGAAGAATGGCGATTGTCCGCAAGAGCGACACAGGTTTCACGCTCACCGAGCTCATGGTGGTCGTGGTGATCCTTTCCTTGCTCGCTGCGCTCTCGACCCCGCTTTTCTCGCGTGACAACGCGGCTCGCAAGGGCCGCGACTGGGCCAAGATGGTTGCCCAACTCCTGCAGCGTGCGCGCTTCCAAGCCATGGGAGACCGGGCGAACATCCATGTTGTGTTTTCTCGCACCGAGGTGGACATATTTCGCGAGGACTCGGCCGGCACATTCACAGCGCTAAGCTCGACACTGGGTCCCGTGGCGGCCGGCGACAAGACAGTGGCGATCTGGGACGCGAAGTCCACCAATCTCACCTCGCTACCCGGCAACCAGATTCTGCCGACCGCAGGAAATACCCCACCAACTGCACCGGGAACCAACGACATCGTTTTTACTTCCGTTGGCAGTGCGACAACCTTCAGCGACAAGACGACCCCAGTGAACTGGCGCGTGTTCATGCGCAACGAGCTCTTGCCTTCGGGCCACCCCGATGCCTCGTTCGTCATCAATATCGGAGGCTTGACCGGCTTCATTTCATCGAACGACAAGGTGATCCTGCCATGAAAAGGGATGCGGGTTTCACGCTTCTTGAAGTCATGATCTCCATGCTCATCGGCACGATTGGCCTGATGGGCACCATCGCGGTTCAGCAGTCCATCATCAGCGCCTCGAAAAACGCCAACGACGCGGCGGTGGCCATGCGACTGGCAAGTCAGAAGCTGGAAGAGCTATCCGCGCTGAACAGCGACACGCCAGGTGCCGATGCCGTTGTTGGGCTTGGCCCGCAGTCGACGAAAGGGTGGCAGCCGCTCGACAACACGAGCGCCTCGGTCCCCGAGTACGCCGACGCCGAGGGCATTTGTCTTCGCGACAGCTCCAACTTCCCCGTTGCCCCTGTGCCCGGCCAACTTGGGCGCTATCGCTGGAGTCGCCAGTGGCGAGTCGTCAACACCGGCGTTGGCCTGCCCTACGTGATTTCCGTCATCGTCACGTACAGCAACGACACCGGCACTCCCAAAACCACCCGCCTCGATCTTGAAAGGAGAAAATCGTGGTGAGGCATGGACGCGCCCGGGATGCGGGCATGACGCTCGTCGAGATCATGATCACATTGGTTATTTCCTCGATCATCGCGGCCTCGACCTTCATGTTTTTCGCCGGGCAGCAGCGCATCTACGAGACGCAGACCAAGCTGCTCAACATCCAACAGAATCTGTGGGCGGCCATGGAGGTGGTAGCGCGCTATACGCGCGCCGCGGGCAGTGGCATGTACGAGTGCGTGCGGCCCGCGAGCTACTACAATTCGACCCTTGACAATGGCACAAGACTCCTGAGCAGCAACCCCAGCCCAGGTCCCCTGGCCGCCAGCCTAGCGGATGCGAACCGTCCCAACGCCGGCATTCGCGCCTTCAACGCCGCGACCGGCACCATGCAATGGATTCCGCCGCTGTGGATCATCAACAACTCCAGCAGCGATGCCGGCGTTGTCGCGGGCACGGACATCATCAGCGTGGCCTTTGGCAACCGAACCTCGGGCACGGATATCGACGCCCCGCTATCCCTCAATATCGCTGATTCCTTACCCGGCACGGCCATTAGCCTGACTGGAGTCAGCATGGGAAGCATGTTTCGACTCGGGGAATTCGTCCTGCTCCTGACCACACCCGTTTGGGGCTACGGCAGCGACCCCATCACGGATCGCGGATGCACCATGTTCCAGGTTACCGCCGATCCAACGGTTTCCGGAAACAACACGCTGGCCCACGCCGCGGCCGCCGCCATCAATCCCGGAGACATCGTGTGGAATCCCGGTGCCGATGTTGCCGGTATGCTTCCCGGCGGTGGCTACACCGGTGGATCGGCCGGCGTGCGCAATTTCGGACAGTTGACCTGGGTGACATTCTTCGTCCAGACCGGTGCCAACGGCATACCCAATTTGATGATGCAGCAGCGGCAGCTCGGCGGCACCTCAGGGACAGCCCAAGTGCTGGCTGAGGGCATCGAGGACCTCCAGGTGTCGTTCGCCTGCGACACGGGCACCCTCACCGTCCACAATCTGGCGCAATTGAACGGCCAGCTCGATGAAGGAACGGACGACACCGCCAAGCAGAACGACGAGTGGTGGAACAACGTCCCCAGCGACAATCTGCCCGCTATCAACACGGCTGGATACTGCAACTTGCCCACCGCCGTCCGACTGACCCTGGTGGTGCGCACACTGACACCCGACGATTTGATCAACACCACCAGCAACGGCCCCATGAACGTCGAAGACCATCGCTACCCATCGCCCCCAAGCCCCGCCGACCAGTACCGCCGCCGAGTGCTCACCACAACCGTCTATCCCCGCAACAACAAGCCCTAGTGATTTTCCCAGCTAAACTAGGTCAGAGCTAGGTCGGATCGTTTTCGCCCGTGGCCGGCGGCACGGCGAGCGACGGTGCGGCGGCAGGCGGAGCCACGACGGGCGGAGCCGCGACGGGCGGCGGCGCAGCGTGCGGTGCGGGTGGCGGCGGCGCGGGCGCGACCGGCGCGGTCGTAGGGGCCGGAGCGGGGACTGGCGCGGGCACGAATGCAGGCGCCGGCGCCGGCGCGGGCGGCGGGGAAGCGGGCGCCGGTGGCGGCACGGGTGCGGGTGCGGGCGCGGGCGGCGGCGGGGGGGGATCCGGCACAACGGGGGGCGGTGGTGGTGGTGGTGGTGGTGCCGGGGGCGCGGGTGCAGGGGTTGGCGCGGGTGGTCCGCTCGCCGGCGCAGGTGGCGGCGGGAGCGCGGGCGGAGCAGCAACCGGGGCACGCACGGGCGGGGCTGGTTTCGCGGGCGCCGTGGTGCTGACGAAAGGCGAGGTCTTGAGCCACACGACGTTGCTCATGTTCTGAAACGTGCCCGTGGCGCGAAATCCGATGAACCCGTCTGGCCGCTTCCCCATTTGCGCGGTCAAGTCCATGATGGTCCGCAGTTTCTCCGAGCTGCGCAACAGGCTGTCGCTCAGCTTGAAGCGTACGTAGAGATCCACGTGCGACGTGGCGATGGGCTGGGCGAGGTGGATCTCTCCTTCTACACTGACCTCGAGATCCTGCGACTTGAGCTGGACGTTTTGCAGACGCCCCACGCCCTTGTCGATGGCGACCTTGCCCGAGAAGTCGCCCAGCCGGATCTTGGGCAGCCCCAAGCCTTCGGCGAGCAGGGGATTGCTCGCGATGGTGAGCTTGGCCTTGCCATCGCCGACCGCGCAGGCCGTGCACGTCCAAGAGAGCGCGCCCTTGGCCTCGGAGGCGCGTTGTTTGGGCAACCCTAGATCCATCTTGAGATCGAGCTTCCCAGCCAGCGGCAGATTGATGGCGTTCTTCACCCACGGAATTTCGGCCAGATCGATTTCGCTCGCGCGCGTCTTCACTGCCGTGTCGCTCTTGCCGATCTTCGCGTTGACATCGATGTCTCCACCGAAGACCGCGGCGGAAACACCGTACGCGTTGGTCCCGAACAAGTAAGAGAGCAGCGACCAGCTCAAGGTGGCCTTGTCAATCAGGATGCGCGTGGGTTTCCCGGTCCCGCTCGCGGGCGACACCAGCGTGACTTCCCTGAGCGTCATGCCCCCGCCGAGCGAGGGGCCAGCGTGCTTGACCTCCATGTCGTAGCCGAAGCCCGCCACTTTGCTCGTCATGAAGTCCTTGAAGCGCCCATAGGGCAGCGACACGTAGAAAACGATGGCAAAAATGAAAAAGCCAAAACCTGTAATGGCGCCGATCTTCCCAAGCCGACGCAGCTTTTCGCTGGGCATGGTCTAGCCCTTGCCCTTTCCGGCCGCGGCGCCCTTGAGCGGCGGCTTCTTGCTGCCATCCTTGATTCTCTCGTAGGTGGTCGCGGTCAGATCCACATCGACGCTGGTTCCGTCGCCGCCGAAGCTGCGCCGGATCTGCAAACGCGTGATGAGCACCAGGCTGCGGCCGGTTTCCACCTTGCTGAGAAAGGTCGCGAGCGACTTCAGATCGACCTTGCGCAACTTTACGTCCAGGCTGTGCTCGATGTAGCGCTTGCCCGCGGCTGAGTCGGGACGGTCGGCGGTTTCCGGGATTTGGATGCCGGCTTCCTTGGCCGCTGCTTCCAAATCGGCGGCAAGCTGCGGCGGCTCGGTACCGATGCGCAGCTCTTGCGCCTTGACCTTCGCCTTGGCGTCGCGGAACTCGTCGCTGTGTTTGGCGATGGCGTCGAGGGCGTCGCGCATGTCCTGGTTGTCCTCGGACATGGTTTGCATGGAATCGAAGACCAAGTACCCGACGAGCAAAACGGCACAGCCCGCAAAGGCTCCACCCAAAATCGAAATCAACCGCCGCTCGCGCACCGACATACGGTTCCATTCGGCGGCGGCGTAGGCGGCCGGACGCCCGAGCAAGGTTCGGAGCTTGGCGAATATGCGCATTAAGAATCTCATGGGTTCATCATCCTCAAGGGCACTTGGAAGCGATGGCTAGGCTGAACTGCTTGGCGCCGTCCGACACTTCGGTGATGGGGCCCTTGCTGATTTCCTCGAAACACTCGACGCCCTTCAACTTGGCTACTATCTCGTCGACCGCGGCGGCGGAGTCGATGGTGCCTTTGATGGTGGTTTTCTTCGCCTTGATGTCGAGATCCTCGATGTCGACCTGAACCTTGTCGGCGGGCGGGATGTGGTTCGAGATGTCGTCGAGCAGGTCGAAGGCAGTGGCCTTGGGCAAGGGTGCCATTTCGTCGCGCAGGCTGCGCTTGAGCGCCGCGGAGACATCCTTCGCTTCCATGCGGGTTTCTCCAAACAGCTCCTTGGTGGCGGTTTGGAACTGCACCTTGAGCACGCGCTGCTCGGCCGACAGCCGGCGCAAGGTGATGGTGGCGTGAATGCCGATGCAGGCGATCAAGGACGCCGCCAGCACGAGGAGGTGCGAGGCTCGCTGGCGCACGATGGAGAAATTCGCCCGGTACTGGAATTCCCCACGGCGAAGATCCAGTTGCTTCTGTCCGCGCGCCCCTAGGTCGGCGATGGCGCTGGCAAGCACGAAGCGGTCGGCCTCGGGCTTCGACAACTCCGCCAACTCGACCTCTATGGGCAGACCGTCCGGCCCCTCTTTGGCTTCGGGTGGCGCGACAAGCGGGTGCACAGGAATGGCCAGCTCGTCCTCGAGAAATCCCGCCAACCCCGCAAGGCGCGAGCCGCCGCCGGTCAGCAGAATCTCTTCCACCGGCGCCTTGTCCTTGGTGGCGAAGTGGGTCAGGGTCTGGCGCAGATCGCGCAACAGCGGCTGCAAGGCCTCGCGCACGATGATGTCGACGTTGACCTCGACGTTGGTCGCGGCGGGACGGCGGCTGCTGGCCACGAAGCCGAGCTGCGCCTTGCCCTGCTCGGCCTGTGCCCAGGTCCAGGTGCCCTTGGAGGCACGCAGAAGCCCCTTGGTGATGGCCTCGCCCCCGCCCGTAAGCGTGCGCGCAAATACGGGCTCGTCGCCGACGACGAAGCAAAGATTGGTACGACGGTGCCCGATGTCCGCGATCACGCGGCAACCGGGGGGACTGTCGTCGATGACCACCGCGGGGGTTCGCGGTCGGTAGAGCAAAGGCGCCACGTAAAGCGAGCGCGCGTCCACGTTGCAACCCTTCATCGCCTCCAGGAAGTTGCGCACCTCCTCGATGCGAGCCGCCACCACCAGCGCGCGGCAGCCCGTGTTGCCCTCGTCAACCTGACCGCGCGCCGACAGGACGACGTGGTCCAAGATCACGTCGTGGAGCTCGTGGATGATCTGGCCTTCCATCTCGTAGCCCACGACCTGCTCGATCTTGCGGGCATCCGCGAAGGGCAGGTCCAGCACGCGCAGGGTCAGCATGTCCCCGGGGAGGGCAAGGTAGGCCGTGGTCCCGCTGGGCAGCCGCGCGGCGCCCAGGCGCAGGGCCTCGTACTGCCGTTCGGCCAACGGGCGCTCGTCGACGGCAACGCGCTCTTCGAAGGTCGAGGCGACGCGAGTGTGGCGGAATCCGATGTCGAGGACGATGAACTTCACCGCCCAGGCGCCAAGGTCGATTCCGGTGATGGTGTGGGCCATGGTGCTTCTATTCCTCCCGCCAGTACTGGATGACTCCGGCAGCCTTTTCGCTGGCGGCGTCGTTCGTAACCGGGTTGTCGAGACCGCGCGCGCTGTCCAGGATGGCCGTGATGCGCTTCTTCACCTTGCCCGACTCGCCGGTGGTCACGACCCGGTACACGCGCGGTGGCCCAACGTAAGCCACCTGCGATAGTTGTTGCTCGGTGATGGTGACGCCAGTCAGGTTCTGCATCATCTGGAAGCGCGGATCGTCCTTGGACAGCGACCCCGCTGGATTGGTCAGCACGCCGATGACGGTTTTGAGGCTGTCGAAACCGACCGCGGCGCCACGCTCGCACAGCACGCTGGCCAGTGGATAGATCTTGTTGTCGTCCAAAATCGAGGGATCGGTCGGCGGTTTCGTCGGGTCGGGAATCAGCGCTGCGCGCACCAGGCCCACGATGAGCGGCGTGCAGTCGCCCTTCATGGAAGTCAAGTTGACCCTGCAGGTCTGCTGCTCGTCGCTGGCGTAGGTGGTCAGGTAAGGCCGAAAGGCCTCGGAGAAATCGGCGTTCATGCCCCGCACCAGCGCGGTCTCGCCGATGGTGTCGTAGTAGTTGTTGTGGGCAAGGTAGGGATCGGCCCGCTGGTCGTAGCGATAGTCCTCGGGACCGGCGCCGTTGGCGTCGATGCTGAACATCTGCTCGTCAGCGTCGGCCCAGTCGATGAGGGCGCGCGCAAGATCCGTGCGATCGACGAACATACCGTTGGCATCGGGCGTAGAGAAAAGCAGGTCGTAGCGCGGGGACATGGTCAGCGCCGAGAGCAAGCGGAAAACGGTGATCTGGCGGGCGCGGTTCGGGGTCAGGCCGCCGCCGCAGTTGATGTCGATCTTGCCGTCCTCGTTGGTGATCTCCGCGTCCATCTTGCCTGGCACGGCGGCCAGTCCCTTGGCCTGGCTGGTATCGATGCCCACCATGGTGCCTAGCAAGGCGACGTCGCTCTTGTTGCCGCCGAAAAAGCCGAGCAGCATGGGGGCATAGTCGGTGACGCGCAGGCTGATACCCAGATCCTGGCCATTGTTCATCTGGGCGAGCATCGCCTGTGCTTGGGCCATGATGGGCTCGACGAACTTGAGCTGGATCTTGATGAGCATGCGCGACAGCTCCATGGCCGAGCGCGCGAGGTAGTGGGCGCGCAGCTCGTCGCGCGCATTGGCGGCCTGGGCGCCATCCACGGTCGTGCCGTAGGAAAATTGCGAAACCAGGGCGATGAGCAGCGAGAGCGCGGAGATGGTCACCAGCATGGCCACCCCACTTTGCCGGTCGCGGCCGCGGCGCGCGCGAAAACGCCCCACCAGCGCCGCGCGCATCCCGCCGCGGGCTGGCGTCGAACGCGTGGGGGTGGTGCAAGGGTGAACATGGACTGGTCTCAAGATTTGATGGGCTTGTAGTCAACGCGCTCGAGGGTGTGGAGGCGAGCGATGCTGGTGAAGGTGATGGGCGACGCCCCGCTCGTCGAGCACGGTGAGCGAAATGCGGACCTGCGTGGGCAGGTAGGTCTGCCCATCGGCCTTGGTGGTGTCCCAATCCTCGCGCCAGTCCTTCTGCTTGTAGTCGTAATAGGCGAACTTGAGGCGCGAGATGCTCGGACAAAGCAGGTAGGTTTCGCCCGGAATCAGCTTGATATCCTTGGCCTCCAGTCGCCGCGTCTCGCGGCGCATGAGATTGGTCAGCATGGAGTCCTCGGGGTCGGGCTGGGAAAAGTAGCTGACGAGAGCGGTGTCGCCTTCCGCCTGATCGACGCGAAAGCGCAGGTGGCCGAACCACGAGAAGCGCAATTCGTCGAAGTCGGCATGTGAGACACCCGAGAACATGGTGCGGCGTTCTTGCGTGCCTGACGTCTCGGCCGACACGAAGGCCATTTCGATCTCGCGGCTCATGCGCATCAGCGCCACGCGCACGGTGTGCGTACGATCCTGCGCCTGTTCGATGCGCTTCTTGACCTTCGCGGTCTGGGCGAAGGTTCCCCACAAAAGCGACGTCAAGAAGGCCATGAGGGCGAGCGCCAACATGATCTCGATGAGCGTGAAGCCGTTGTTGCCGCCGCGAGCTCATGGTCATTTCTTCGCCGCCGAGGTCGCCGTGACCGATGAAGTTGGCTTGGCCCCCGTGCTGGTGCTCGTACCCGTGGCGGTGCCCGTGGCACCCGTCGCGCTGAGCGTGACCGCGGATTCGAGACGCGAGGGATCGGTCATGAAGTTCACCACCTCGAAGGACTGCTCGAGCTTCCCAGGCTCGTTCCACTTGACCCGCACCGTGAGCTTGCGCACGGACTCTTGCAGGCCCAGGCGAATCGGCTCCATGAGCGTGGACATGAACCCACCCATGAAGCCGCTGAGCATCTCCATGGGGTTGTTGGACTGGGTCGCCTTGCTCGAGGCCTGCTGCACCTTCTGCGTGGCATCCGCCGGCAGCTCGATGCGTTCGACGTTGGTGTACCAGCGGAAGCCCGGAAACCCTTCCTGGGCGAAGTCGCCCGTGTCCTCACCGTCCATTTCGGCGAAACCATATTCGAGCAGGCTTTGCTCCATCATGGAGATGCGCGTGCGCGCGAGGAATGTGGCAGCGGTGGTCAGGCGCGAATGGTTGGCGGCGCTCACGTTGGTGGTCACCACGCGCGAGAGCACCACCAGCGCCATGGCCAAGATGGCCAGCGACACCATGACTTCGAGCAGGGAAAAGCCGCCAGCGAGCGTGCGTGGCCGGCGTCGTGCGGGTCTCATTGCACGATCGCCTTTCCCTCGTCGTCCAGCTGATCGCTGAGGTTGGCCTCGACGAACGAATTCTTCACGCTCACGCGGCCAGTGAGGGGATGCACGATGAGCGTATAGAAGGCTTCCTTGCCGTCCGACAAATGGATGATGGCGGCTTCGGTCATGCCCATGGGGAAGAAGTAGATGTACCCCTTGCCCTCGGTCATGGGCTTGACCAGGCGTGGGGTGTAGATGTCGGCCATGACCACGCCGGATTTCAGCGTGATGGGTCTGACCGCGGTCTCGCGGAAACCTTCGAACTTGGCCCGCTTGGGAATGAAGGGCTTGGGCATGTAGCGGGTGGGAATCTGCGAGGCGCCGAAGAAGGCCTCCTTCTCGGCCGCCTCGCGCTTGGCTTCCTCTTCCTTGGCTATCTTTTCGGCCTCTTTCTTGCGGCTCTCTTCCGTCTCCTTGCCGGCGCCCATGATGAACTGGTCGTCCGACACTTCGGCCCAGTACTTGCCGTTGTCGAAATCAAGCACCAGGCGGTGCACGCGTCCCGTGGTCGAGGCGCGGTCGAAAAGGTAGCGAATCGACCCCGCCATCCGCGTCGCCGTCGCGCGCAGATCGGTCTTGAACAGGCTGCGCAGCCCCGTCACGGTCACCACCGTGATGAGCGCAACGATGGCGAGCACGATCATCATCTCGATGAGCGTGAAGCCCCGCGCGGTTGGTCTGCGTCGCCTGGTCACGGCTCTCTCGGATTACTGCTCGGCCGCCTTGATGTCGTCTTCCGTACCTTCCTTGCCGTCCGGGCCCAGGGAAATCACGTCGATGCCATCGACGATGACCGTGCCTGGGCAGCGCAGGATGAAGTCGTGGTTCCAGGGATCTTTCTGTTTTTTCGGTATGTACTTCTGGGCCACCAAGTCGTCGACGCTCTTGGGACACTCGTTGTTGTTGTCGGTCATGTACTGGACCGTCTTCTGGGCGATCTCGTTGACCGCCACCTGGGCGATCTTCTTCTGGGCCTTCTTGTACGACGAATAGACGCCCACCCCGACCACCGACATGACGAGGCCGATGATGGCGAGCACGATCATGATTTCCAGCATGGTCATGCCTGCGTCTCTGACCCGCCCGGCTTGGCGAGCCACCTTCACCTGTGAATTCTCCGCTACTTTCATTGGGGTTCTCCTTTGTCTATGCGTCCGTCCTATTGAACCATCTGACCCATTTCGATGATGGGCATGAGAATCGAGAAGACGATGAAGCCCACGCCGACCGCCATGACGACGATCATGATGGGGGCGAGAATCGAAGTCAGCTTGCCGACCTCGGTGGAGACGTCGCGCTCGTAGGCGCCAGCGACGTTTTCCAGCATGGCTTCGAGCTGGCCCGAGCGCTCGCCCACCGCCACCATGTGGCACATCATGGAGGGGAACTCGCCCGACTTCTTCAGGGTGGCGGCGATGGATTCGCCTTCGCGAATGGCCACGCGCGCGTCCTCGACGACTTTCTCAAGCACCGTGTTGTTGAGCACGCGCTTGACGATGTCCAGCGCCGTCAGCACGGGAACACCCGAGGCCAGCATGGTGGCCAGCGTGCGCGAAAAGCGGGCCACGGCGATGAAGCGAACCAACTTGCCGACCAGCCACAGTCGCAGCTTGAGGCGATCGGTGAAGGCGCGCCCCTTGGGCCTGCGCACCCAGCGACGCACGAGAAGTACCATCAATGATCAACGCGGGTAACACCGCCCACCAGTAGCCGCCCGCGATGTCGGCGATGAGTACCAGCAGCTGGGTGTTCCAGGGCAGGGCCTTGCCCGAATCCGCGAAAATGCCCGCGATGGGCGGCACCACGACCGTCATGAGGAAGCCGAGTACCAGGCTGCCCACGATCATCATCAAGATGGGGTAGGCCATGGCGCTCGACACCTTGTTGCGCAATTCGATTTGGGCATCCAGAAATTCCGCCAGGCGCGCCAGCACGGCGTCGAGGTTGCCCGCGGTTTCTCCCGAGCGGACCATGTTGGTGTAAAGCTCGGGAAAGACCTTGGGGTTCTCGGTCATGGCATCCGCAAACGAGCCGCCCTCGTTCACCTTCTGCCTGATGCCGGCCAAGATCATCTGGAACTTCTTATTGTCCGACTGTTCCGACAGCGCGCCCATGGCCTCGGCCAGCGGAATTCCCGCGTGCAGAAGCGTCGCCATCTGGCGCGTGAACACGGCCACGTCGCGGGGCTTGACCCGCTCGAAGAAACCCTTGATGTCGACCTCGCGGCGCAGTCCTTTGGTGCCGCTGCTGCCGGTCCCCAGGGCCTGTCTGTTCTGCTTGCCCCCCACCACCTCGCGCACCTCGCTGATGAAGATGCCCTCCTTGCGCAGGGTCTGGCGCAACGACTTGGGACCGTCGGAGTCGCGCGTGCCCGTGGCCGCCTTACCGGCGGCGTTGAGTCCTTTCCAGGCGTAGACCGGCATGGCGTGTCCCCTAGTCGCTGTCTCCGGTGGTGATCATCATGACCTCCGCGGCGCTTGTCATGCCGGCCAGCACCTTTTGCGCCCCGTCCTCGCGCAAGGTGCGCATGCCCGCCTCGACGGCGGCGCGCTTGATGGTGCCCGCGTCCGCGTTCTTGATGGCGAGCTGGCGAATGCGGTCGTCGATCATCAGTAGCTCGTAGATGGCGGTTCGCCCCTTGTATCCCGCATTGAGACAGGCGTTGCAGCCACCCTCGCGCGCCCGATAGAGCATGCCCGGTGGTGGTGGATCGCCAGCGCCCTTGAAGAAGATGCGGCGAATGCCGTTGGCAAAGAACGCGGCGGGATCCAAGCCCAGGCTGGCAATGTCCACCTCGGTGGGACGATAGGTTTCGCGGCACTCGCGGCACAGCCGCCGCACCAGGCGCTGGGCGAGAAGCGCCATCAGCGACGAAGCCACGAGGAACGGCTGCACGCCGAGATCCACGAGGCGGGTGATGGCTCCGGCGGCGTCGTTGGTGTGGATGGTCGAGAGCACCAGGTGGCCGGTGAGCGAGGCCTGGATGGCGATTTCCGACGTGGGCAGATCGCGGATTTCACCGACCATGATGACGTCGGGATCGTGGCGCAAGAACGAGCGCAAGCCGGTGGCGAAGGTGAGATCGATCTTCTCGTTCACCGCCACCTGCGAAATGCCGTCGAGCTGGTACTCGACCGGATCCTCGATGGTCAAGATGTTGAGGTCGGGCGAATTGATCTTGGCCAGGCACGCATAGAGAGTGGTGGTCTTGCCTGAACCGGTGGGTCCCGTAACCAGCAGAATGCCGTGCGGCCGGGTGATGAGATCGTTCATCTGCGTGAGGTGATCTTCGCCGAAGCCGATGTCGGCCAGATCGTGAAGCACGGTCTCGCGGTCGAGCAGACGGATGGTGATGCGCTCGCCGCCCTTGACCGTGGGTGCGGTGGCGACGCGCATGTCGATGTCCTTGCCGGCAATCTTGCGCCGGATGCGGCCGTCTTGCGGCAGGCGCTTTTCCGCGATGTTGAGACCAGCCATGATCTTCACGCGCGAGATAATCGAGGGAACGAACTGGCGGGCCGCTCGCCGCGTTTCATAGAGCACGCCGTCGATGCGGTAGCGGACGATGACGTCCTTTTCGCCGGGCTCGATGTGAATATCGCTGGCCCGCTCCTTGACGGCGTTGAACATCAGGGCGTTGACCCAGCGGATGATGGGCGCCTCGTCGTTGACGTCGAGGATGTCGACGAGCTCCTCGGCCTTGCCCATGTCGTCTTCGTTTTCGCCGTCGCCCAGGTTACCGGCGTCCTGCTTGCGACCATAGACGTGGTTGATGGCTTCGAGCAATTTCCCGGAAGGAAAGAACACGGGCTGGACATCGGTGGCCAGCATGCCGCGCACGTCGTCGAGGGCGCCCACGTCGAGCGCATCGGCCATGGCCACCAGCACGGCGTCGCCTTCCCGGCGCAGCGGCATCAACCGGTGCTGCTTGGCAAAGCCAATCGGAACCTTGGCAGCCAGCTCGCCGTCCATGTCGGCCACGGGAAAGTCGGCCAGAAATGGGATCCCCAATTGCACGCCCAATGCACGGAGCACGTCTTCCTCGGTGCAGGCGTGAGCCTTTTGCAGCAGCTCACCGAGAAGTCCGCCTTCGCTCTGCTGTAGTGCGAGCGCTTGCTCGACGGCGGCGGGCTTGACCGCGCCAGCTGCGACCAATATTTCACCAATGCGTTTGCGTGCCACGGCTGCCTACTCGTCCGACCTCGGCAAGCCCGACTCGGGGTCGGGTGCGGCCGAGAGCGGCTTGGGGGGAAGGTCGTCAGCGTTTGGCGACTTGGCCGAAGCCTTGCGCGCACTGGAGCTGTCTTTATCCGGTGGGTCCTGTTGGTCCGGCTTGTCAGACTTGTCCAGCTTGCTTTCAGGCGCGGGCTCGCGGTTCGGCTCGATGGGCGTGGATTCGTCGCGCTGGTCGCGCTCTTGGATGAGCCGAAGTTGGCGTTCGTCCGCCTCCATCTCGCGCACGCTGCGGTTGATTTCTTCCAGCATGCCGCGCTTGCGATGGGTGTCGACTTCAAGCTTGTCGAGATTGGACGTGTCTTCGAGCGAGCTGTAGCGTTCGATAAAGTCGCGTCGTTCGCGCAGTTTCTTCTCGGCCACCCGACGCAGGTCGGAGAGATCCGAGACCACGTAAGGCGTGATGGCGATGAGGATGTTGGACTTCTTGACGGTCTTGGTGGTGTTGCGGAAGAAGAATCCAATCACGGGGATATCGCCAAGGATGGGGATCTTGGTGACGTTCTCGGAAATTCGGTCCGCCATCAGGCCGCCGATGACCACGGTCTGCTGATCGCGCGCGACCACCGTGGTTTTGACCGACCGCTTGGACGTTGCCGGGCCCATACCGTTGTAGTTCTGAGACTCGACGTCCGAGATCTCCTGATCCACGTCGAGACGGATAATGTCGTGCTCGTTCACGCTCGGGGTCAGCGTGAGCTTGAGCTCGACGGGCTGGCGCTGCACCGAGGTGAACGGCATGTAGCCGACGCCGCCGCTGGCACTGGCGCCAAGCGCCGCCGTGGTCGTGCCAGGGAAGGGCAACACCTCGCCGACCGAGATCGTGCCTTCCTGGTTGTTCATGATCAGGATGTGGGGATTGGACAAGATGTTGACGTCGTTGTTGGTCTGCAGCAGCTGCAAGAACACGCCGAAGGACGGGATGTTGATGGGCAAGCCCTTGAACAAGGTGCTGTTGCCGAGGTCGCCGGTGGTGGGGCCAAACAAGGCGGCGCTGAGCCCGCCCAGGTTGTTGACAAGGGCGGTCGGGTTCATGGTCTGGTTGGCGTTGAACCCGCCCATCAGCAACGACTGTTGTCCGGCCACGGTCTCGCCCGTACCGGCATGGTAGGAAACGCCGACGGTGCGGGTCTTGTCGAGCAAGACCTCCATGATGGTGGCGTCGATGAAGATCTGTTTGCGCGGCGAATCGAGCTGTTCGATGACCCGCCTTAGCGACTGGTAGTCCTTGAAGGTGGACATGATGAGCAGCGAGTTGGTGGGGGCATCGAAGGAGATGCGGATGTCGCTCTCGAAAAGCAGGGCGGCGGGATTGGCCTGGCCAGGGGCGACTGCCGGCGCCGACGGGGCCGCGGCCTTTCCACCGCGACGGTTGGTGGACAGCGAGCCCGAGATTTGGACGCCCGTGATGGCGCTCAGGGTGGCGGCCAGCTCGTCGCAGTTGGCGTTCGCGCAGTAATAGACGTGAAAGCGCCCCTCGCTGCCGCGGCCAGCCTCTTCCAGCGGCACGTCGAGCTTGTGCACCAGCGTCACCAACCAATCATGCGCGGGCTTGTTGGCCACCACGATGAGGCTGTTGGTCCGCTCGTCCGGGATCAACTTGGTGATGGCCATTTCGGTAAGCAGCTCTCCCGACGGGCCAGGCGGAGCCTTGGGCTGGGCCGGGACCGCACCACCACCCGGGCGGCGCTGGCCGGTACCGACGAAATGGACCGGCATAATCTCGGCGATGCGGGAAGCCATGTCCTGCACCGACATGTTCTTCACCCGAATGACCCATATCTGGTCGCGCGTGCCCATGGGAGCATCGAATTGCCTGATGATCTCGACCATGCGGTTGATGCTTTCCGACTGGTCGGTGATGATGAGCTGAGTTGTGGTAGGCGATGATGTCGCCGGTCTCGGTCTTGATACGGTTGAGGACGTTGTTGGTCAGATCGAGCGCATCGAGATACGTCAAGCGCACCAGCTTGGTGACATAGCGGCGATCCCCGGGCGGACGCTGGTTGGGCCCAACAATGGGTAGCGGCGTGAAGCGCGCCTTGGCGTTCTCGACCACGCGCAGGAATTTGCCCGTGGGCTCGACCGTCAGCCCGAGCGAATCCAGGGCCGAGAAGAACAAGCGGTACGCCTCCTCGGGCGTGATGAGCTGGGGCGAAACGATGGTGATTTTCTTGCCCTGAAGGGGAACCGAAACGATGAACTGCGCGCAAGTGATGCTGGAGATCCATCCGATGAGATCCATCACCTCGGTGTCGGGCTTGAGATTGAGACGGACGATGCGCTTGCCCGGCGGCAGCTTCTTGCAGGAATTGAATTCCTTTTCGCCCGGGATCTCGACGAGGCCCGCGGCGGCGGCGGGATCGCCCGGCTTGACAGGGGCCCGCCGCCTTGATAGCGGGGGCGGGTGCCGGCGCGACCGCGGGGCCTGGCGCCGCACGCAAAGCGCCGAGCGGGCCCGCTCTTCTCACGGCGGGCCGCGCGCCGGGTGCAGGCGGTACAGGTGGAACGGGTGCCTGCGCCAGCGCGAGGGATCCCTCGGCCATCGAGACCACCAAGTAGGAAACCACGGTTGCTGAAAGAAGGCGGTTCATCGGATGTTGTATTCCTTCGTGACTTTCTGACTGTTGCGCTCCATGCCCAGGGAGAGATGGCTGGCGGACTTGAGCTTGGCGTAGACTTCCAGGGCCTTTTCCGGGCTCGTGATTTCGAGCCCGTTGATCGAGGAGATGATGTCGCCGTTCTGCATGCCGATCATGGCGAACGGACCATCGGGCCGAACCGCGAACAGGCGGAAGCCGGCGGCCTTGCCGTCCTTCATCTCGGGCACGATGCGCGCCGAGCGCGAGAGCAGCGCCATGTTGCCTAGCACGGATTCGAGCGTGCCGCGCTGGAGCTCATACTTGTTCTCGCTGAGCTTCTTGATGCCGTTGGCGAGATCCATGGCGAGGGCGTCGTTCTTGTCCGGGGCCGCAGCGGCGGCGACGGGCTGGGGCGGCGGCGCGGGCGGCTCGAATAGGTCGATGTACTCTGGCTTCCCGGCGTTGTCGAGGTAGACGCGGGTTTCGAGGATGCCGGTGACCGTGGCCCCGTGGATCTTGCCGCCGACGGGGTAGGCACCCATGATCTTGGCCTCGGTGTCGCGCATGACCGCGATGGACCACTTGATGCCGTTGGGTGGGGGCGCGAACATGATGGCCAGCACGGCCAGCGGCAAGGCCGTCTTGGTCTCCAACTGCTCGACCGGGCCCGAGTCGACCGCCGCCTCTTCGAAAATGGGCGGACAGGTCGAGCAGAACATGTTCCGCTTCAGAATGGCCGTAGGATCCTTGTTGAAGGCGGGCTTGCTGTCGGGCTTGGGCGGCTTGGCCGGCGCGATGCGAGGGGGCACCGCCATGCTGGCAAGTTTCGATTCCACGGCGCCGGACGCCGACATGCCCAGAAACGTCGCGCACAAAGCAACGACAGCCAGGTCAACGGCCCAAAGATACTTTCGCAACAGGGTTTCCACGGTCTGCCCCACGCAAGAGCAACACCGGGGCCAGATCGACGGAGCGGCAAATCAAGTAATTTCAGCAACTTACGGTTGTGAAAACCACCAAGTTCCTGCCAATTTGGCACGCGGAGAGAGCGCAGAGGGGGACGAGGGCACAGAGGGCGGACGGGCAGCCCTAACAGGCAGACCGGAAATAGACCAGACGGGTTTCGCATCCAAGGTTCGGAAAGGACCTTCTTTCCAACCTCTGCGCTCTCGTCCCCCTCTGTGCCCTCTCCTACCCGGATTCGTCGGGCGCGGCGGGGCTATCCACGGCGCCGTCCCGGTCTTCCTCCAGGCGGCGATAGATGGTCCGCGTGGCGATGCCGAGCAGCTGCGCGCAAAGCCGTTTGTCGCCGCTGACATGGTTCAACGTGGAATGAATCACGCGACGCTCGATCTCGGCCAGTGGCGTGCCGATGGCGAAGGTGATGCTCTTGGCATCGCTGGTGTTGCCGGTGCCAGTGCGCACATCGACAGGCAGGTCTTCGATTTCGACTGTCGCGCCTCGCGACAAGACCACGGCTCGCTCGATGGTGTTTTCCAGCTCGCGCACGTTGCCTGGCCACTCGTAGCGCATAAGGGCCTCGGCCGCGGGCCGGGTGAACCCCGAGAGCTGGCGGCCGTTGCGCTCGCAATAGAGGCGCAGGAAATGTTCGGCCAGCAAGGGAATGTCGTCGCGCCGCTCGCGCAGGGGCGGCACGCGCAGGGCGATGACATTGAGTCGATAGTAGAGATCCTCGCGAAAGCGGCCCTCTTTCACGGCTAGGCGCAGATCCTGGTTGGTGGCGGAAACCAAGCGCAGGTCGACCTTGGTCGTGCGACCGCCCAGCCGCTCGACCTCGCCCTCCTGCAAAACACGCAACAGCTTGACCTGCACGTGGGTCGGGATTTCGCCGATCTCGTCGAGAAACAGCGTTCCGCCGTCGGCCTGCAAGAAACGTCCGTCGTGGCGCTGGACCGCGCCCGTGAAGGCGCCGCGTTCGTAGCCGAACAATTCGGCCTCGAGAATGGTCTCGGGCAGGGCCGCACAATTGACCGGCACGAACGGTCCCGACGGGCGCTGCGATGAACGGTGAATGGCGCGCGCGATCAGCTCCTTGCCGGTGCCGGATTCGCCGAGCAACAGCACCGTGGCCATGGACGGCGCGGCCTGCGCCACGGTTTCGATCAACCGACGCCAGGGCAGCGACTCGCCGATGATAGCTTTGTGCCGCTCGGCTTCGAGCTGGGCGCGCAGCGAGCGGTTTTCCTGAACCAGGTTGCGCTTCTCCAGGGCCTTGGTCACGGCCCGCACCACGTGGGCGCGCTTGAGCGGCTTGGTCACGAAATCGTAGGCGCCGTGCCTCATGGCATCCACCGCGTTCTCGACGGTGCCGTAGGCGGTCATCAGGATGGTTTCGGTTTCCGGCGAGACGCTGCGACTGGCTTTAAGCAAGTCGAGCCCGGACATGCCCGGCATCACCAGATCGGTCAGAAGCACCGAGATGGGCTCGCGCCGCAGGATCTCGAGTGCGTCGGTGCCACTGGCAGCGGTGAGCACACGCAGCGATTCCTTTTCGAAGATCTTGGCCAGGGGCTCGACGATGCCAGGTTCGTCGTCCACGACCAGAACCGTGGGCATGGCTCGCCCAGCGGCCACCACCGCTTGTGAATTCTCGCCTGGCGGATCCTTAGTCACGTCGTCAAACCCGGGTTCGATTCGAGTAGTTCAACCTTGGTGCCACCCAGTCCTTGCCCAGAGAATCCCGTAACCAACTGTAATTATTGAATCCATCTTAATGCCAGGAACGTCCCTTGGCGGCAGATGCTGTCATCTTGTCACAACTCGCGATTGCGCGCCCAACCTTGTGCCACTTTGGCAATCGAAGATCGAGGATGACACGGCCGACCCTTCGTTCCTTCACCATGTCCCGGAAAAGACGCATTTCTTGACACGTGACGGATGTTCCGTACCATACGTATGTTCAGTAACTGACCATAGGAGCAGGCATGGGCCATCTGACCATCGTGCGCGACGAAGAGCCGGCGGGCGGTTTGACCGACCGCCAGCGCCAGGTGCTGGACTTCATCAGCGATTCCATCCGCAAGCGCGGCTACCCGCCCACCCTGCGCGAGATCGGCAGCCACTTCGGCATCCGTTCCACCAACGGCGTGAACGATCACCTACGTGCCCTTGAAAAGAAGGGCTTTCTGCATCGCGAGGATCTGAAATCGCGTGCCCTGCGCCCACTTTTCACGGAGGACGATTTCGTCGACGTGCCCGTGCTCGGCAAGGTCGCCGCCGGACAGCCCATGCTCGCGGTGCAAAACTACGAGGACTCGGTCAAGGTCGACCGCTTCTTCATCGGCCAGAACCGCGAGGTCTTCGCCCTGCGGGTCAAGGGCGATTCCATGATCGAGGCGGGCATTTTCGACGGCGACTACGTGTTCATTCGCAAGCAGCTACAGGCCTCGAGCGGCGAAATCGTCGTGGCCATGATTGGCGACGAGGCCACGGTCAAGCGCTACTACCCCGAGGGCGACAACATCCGCTTCCAGCCCGCCAATTCCACCATGAGCCCCATCATCGTGCGCAAGCGGGACTTCCGCAGCGTGAATCTGCTCGGCGTGGTCATCGGCGTCTATCGCAAGATGATGTAGGGCACGAAAGCCCACCTCCGAAGTTCTACTCCGCGTGTGGCTCGCCCGCGACCTGTGCCTCGGCCATGTGAAAGTGGCGGTGGAAGAGTGCGTGTCCAAAATAGATGAGGGGCGTGAGTAGGACAGCCATGATCAGCTTGCCGACGTAGTTGTTGGCGGCGTTGACCGCGATGAAATGCATGGGCCGCGTGCCCACCAGAAACACGAAGCTGACCGACATACTGTCGATGGCCTGCGAGATCACCGTCGAGCCCGTCGAGCGCAGCCACAGCAAACGCTGCCCCGTCAGGTGACGAAGAATCCCGAAGATGGAAATATCGAGGAGCTGGCCAATCAAGTAGGCGGTCAGCGACGCGAAATAAAGGCGCGCCGAGGTGCCAAAGGCGCTGCGAAAGACTGCATCCGGGATGGGCGAGTCGGCCACCGTCGGCAGGAGCAGGGCCAGGTTGATCGTCCCCCACACGAACAGGGCCGCCACCAACCCGGCATAAGTGAGCCGCCGCGCCCCTTCCTTGCCGTAGAACTCGTTCACCACATCGGTCAGGACGAAGGTCAGGGGAAAGGGAATGATGCCAGCTGAAAGAGTGTGTCCCGCGAAGGTGAAAAACTTGCCGCCGATAAAGTCGCCGACAACCAAGGCCGCCACGAAAAGGGCCGTGAGGAAGACGAAGGCACGTTGCTTGCGGTCCAAGGTAGTTTCCGTACTGCCTGGAACGGGCTGGCGCCCAAGCAACCGGGCCCACCCTCCGTCCCGACCGAACAACCTTGTCTCGAAAATCGGACCTGCGCCAGCCGCTTTTATCCACCGTCGACCAGCGCCCCGTACTCCTCGGAAACCATGAAGGCCACGATCTCGCGCATGGCCTGGGAAGCGCGCATCTGCTCTTGCCTCTGTGCGACGGTTGCGGTTTCCTCGGCGGCGCTACCGTCCTTGAGCATCCCAGCCAGCGCGCGCAGGGCGACCAGGGGATGGCCACACAAGAGCAGTCCCACCCGATCCGCGGTGTACCGGCAGCCGCGAATGTAGTCGTCGAGATCGGGCGGATTGGCCAGGGCGCATCTTGCATCCGCGATGAGGTCGTCCTTGTGCTCGTGGACCGGGACGAGCGCCGCGATCTCCGGCTTGCGCAAGCGCGTGAGCCACAGCGCCGTGGCCTCATCGGCGGCTTCTTCGGCGATTTCGAACGGCGTTCCGGGCGCGCCGGCCACGCGCAGCACGGCCCGCAACATCCCGCGCAGATTGTCCGGTGACATGCGCAGAACGGCCAGTGTCCCGGCCCGCGCCTGTTCCAGGGCGCGCGCGACGAAGAAACGCAAGTTAGGCGCGGCCAGGGCTTCGGCTTTTCTCCCGATGAGAATGCTCAAGGGTTGCGTGGCCGTGAAGGTCACGTCCATGCCATGGCCTTGCGCCACGATGGGAACCGCCGGCGCACCGAGCTGGCCGCGCAGCTCCTCGCAAAGCGCGACCGTCTCGGGCAAGAGCGGAGCGGCCGGCTCATCGTAGGCGGCGGGCTCGGCGCTGGCCAGGGCGCGCGCCAGGTGGTGCAGAACCTTGCGCAAGGGTCCGCGGCAAAGCGCATGAACGGCGCTGCCCGGTGCGGCTGCCTCCGACTTGGGCTTTGTCGCCTCGCCAAGCTCGGCCAGCCGCTTGCCCGCGCCCAGCCCTGGGTCGATGAAATGGACCAGGCAGTAGGCAGAGCGGGCCAGGCCATTCAGGCCGCGACCTTCGAAAATGCGCGCCAGGACCATGGCCATTCCGGCATCGCCCGGATCGCTGGCCAGACCGCGTTTGGCAGCGGCGACCAGCTCGGCCTCGAAGCCAGTCGGCATGGCCGCGCGCAGAAACGCCAACACAGCATCAAGTGCGCCGATATCGCCGCGCAGGACCCTGGCCACGAGCTCACCCAGGCGCTTGGCCGCGAGCTCGGCGGCAAGGGGAGCGCCTAGCAGCGTCGATTGCAGGGCCGATTGCGCCAGCTCTTCATCGTGGCGCGCGAGCAGAGCCGCGATCGCTACGAGCAAGCCCATATCGTCCTGGTCGGTCTTGGGAATGGGCGCCGCCGCGGCCAAGTCCGCACCCACGTCCGCTAGATTCGGCAGATCCGCGCGCGCCCAGTAATAGCTTACCAAGCGGCCGAGAGTAGGCGCGAAAGTCGGATCCAGGTCGGAGGCGCGCAAGTAGGCTTCGTTGGCACCTTCCACGTCGGCCAGGGCGGTGCGCAGGATTTCGCCCTTGCGGAATAGCGCCTCGGCCTTCTTCCCTGAATCGGTCAAGACACGCGACAGCCGTTCGCACATCGCTGCGGCATCGCGATGAAGCCCAAGCCGCGCGAAGGTGGTGGCCATGAGCTCGAGGGTCGAAGCGCGATCGGGTTCGCTGGCCAGCGCGAGCGCGAGGTTCTGTCGCGCCGCCTGAAGATCGCCGAGCCCGAGATAGACCTGGCCGAGCCGCTGGCGAATCTGCGTGAGCCGGTCGATGGATTCCCTGGGCACGAGGTGCACGACCTCTTGCAGATGTAGGGCCGCCTCGGCCAGATCCCCGCGCAGAAGCGCGAATCCCGCCAGCGCCTCGCGCGCACCATCGTGCTGCGGATCGAGCGCCACGACCTCGCGGTAGGCGGCCTCGGCCTCGGCATGGTCGCCGAACATCTCGGCCAACTCGGCCCGACGATAGGACAGGGTATGCGCCGATAGGGCCCTCTCCGCCCCTGGGATCTGCGACAGGCGCGTGTAGGCCTTGCGCGCGCGCTCCCAGTCTTGCTCGCGGTAGGCCAGGTCGGCGACCAGTGCCAGCGCGGAGGCCGAATCGGGATTCATCGACAGGGCTTCTTCCAGCTCGTCCTGCGCCTGCAAGATCTCCCCGCGTGCGAGCAACAGGCGCGCATGGACCACCAGCTGATCCACGCGCGAGCGCGGCGATTGGTCGAGCTCGGCGGCCTTGTCCAGCATCTGCTCGGCCGCTTGCAGGTCGCCCTCGCGCTCGGCGTCCTCGGACAGCGCAACCTGCAGGCGCGCGCGGTACAGGTCCGGCAACGCGGGGACCTTGGCCAGCAAGGCCTGCCAGGCGCGATTGCGTGCCGCCACATCGTCGAGCCGTCCGTAGGCCTCGAAGATCGCCTTGGCCACGATGAGATTGTCGGGCACTTCGATCTGGAGCTTTTCGAGAACGGTGATGGCTACGTCCTTGGCCGCCTTGGGCTGCGACACCACCTCACAGAGGCGCTTGGTCAGCGCCGGACGATTGTCGGCCGTCGCCCGCATACGCAGGTGTTGAAGGCACAGCACCGCATCGACGATCTCCCCCGCCTTCTCGGCCAGCTCCGCGCGTAGGCTCAAAGACTCATCGTCCAGTTTCTCGACGGCCAGGGTTTGCAGCAGGGCCAGGGCGGGCCGCAAGCCATCACGTTGGGCCAGGCACAGACGGGCACGACCGAGCAACAAGGCGGACGCGGCCGCCTCGGACGCGACCTCCAACTGCTGGGCCAAAATCTTGTTTGCTTCCGCGAACTCGCCCTGTTCGATGAGCAGCTCGTACAAGGCATCCAGCAGCGCCGGCGCGCCGGGTGCCTTGTCGAGCAATCTACGCAAGATAGCCTCGGCGCGCGGCCGGCCCGCTGGCGTGTGGACGAGCAGCGCCGCCAAATCCATCCCCACCGACATGCCGTCGATGGCACCATGTTCGGATAGGCCTTCCCGCTCCACCGCGCTCCACAGCTTCTCAAGCCATTGCAGAAGCTCGTCCTTGCGCGACTGGCGTTTGCAGAGCGAGGCCATGCGGTCGAGCAATTCGACGTCGTCCGGCTTGGTCTCGAGCAGATCGCGATAGATCGCCTCGGCCTCGGCGAGATCGCCTCTGCGTTCGGCGGCCGCGGCCAGGGATCGCCTGACCATTCGGCGCTCTTGCTGGTCGGTCAGAAGGGATTCTCGCGCCGCCAGAAGGTCGTGCAGTTTCTCCTGGCGGCCAAGCTCCTGCAAGGCTTCGGCGAGCACCTCGATGCGAGCGCCCGCGGGCTCGTGGGCCAGGCCCAGCGCCAAGTGCCGCTCGGCCTCTTCGTGCGCTCCCTCGGCGAAGGCAAGCTGGGCCGTGCGCAGGTGGGCCTCGGCCATCCTGGCCACGGACAGGGTCTTCGCCGAAGTTGCGCTTCGGTAGCCGGCGCCGGCCTCCACGCGATCGCCTGCGTCCCAACCGATGCGCGCCAGGTGGAAGACCGCCTCCTCGTCCAAGGGTGATAGATCGAGAAGAACGTTGCACGCCTCCCTCGCGTCCTCGCGCAGATGGCCAACCTCGACCAATAGCCGGATGAGCACGCGCAAGACCGCCTTGCCCTGGTCGGGCCTTGTCTCGCGCAGATGTCTGCGCAAAATTTCGATGGCGCTCTCGATACAGCCGGTCCCGGTCGCCAAGCGCTCAAGCTCGGCCAGTACGCTCTCGTTGGCGGGCGCCAGGCCGAGAGCGGTTTCCAGCAAGGACGCCGCCTGCTCTGGCGCGTGCAAGTCGTGGCAGGTGATTTGGGCCGCGCCTACCAGATGGTTGATCTTCTCTGCCGCGTTCTCGGGGACACGCGCGTCCCCTGCCCATCCTGCCAAGGCTTGCGCCACCCCCGCGGGATCGCCACGCCGATGGAGCAGCTCGACCAGGGCCTGCCACGCGGCGGCGGCCGTCTTGCCGCTGGCATCGCCCTCGATGCAGGTCGCGAACCAGCGCGAGGCCGAGAGGTCGTCCCCAAGGCTCAAGCGCACAAGGCCCAGTTGGTAGGCCGCATCGGCCCGCGACGGCGCGGCCTCCGGCCACTCGTCGCGCTGGAGAATGGACTCTAGCGAGGCCGCGGCCTGGGCCACCAGCGACGGATCCTTGATCAGCCCACCGTGGCGAGCCAATTCCATCACCTGGGCTACCTCCTCGATGACATCCGGCTCGGCGATGGATGACTCCTCGCCCATGGTGGTCAGAATCTCTTTCCAGCGCCCTTCCACCGCAAGCTTCATGACCTTGGCCCGCGCCACGGGACGCAGGGACGAGCGACCGGCCAGTGCGTGTTCGAGCGTGACCTGCGCCCGCTCCGATTGCCCGGAGGCGGCCAATTGGCGGGCCGCCGCAAAGAGCGCGCGGCTTTCGTCCTCGCCCCTGCCCTGGGCCGCCGACAAAGCTGCGACCTTCTCGAAAAGCGCGGCGGCATCGCCGGGCCGATTCCGCATGGACGCAACCACGGCCTGCGCCAACAAGGCGGGAACGAATTCGGGCCAGCGCGCGAGAGCCGCCTGGGCAAGCTCGCCCGCCTGCACGATCGTGTTTTGGCCGGCGAGCAGAAGCTGCAAGAGACGAGCGGTGCCGACCCGGTCGTCCGTTTCGAGCGGCGCAAGGGCCAGCAGTTGCTCAAGCGCGGTCGCGATGTCCCCGCGGGCAAGCGCAGTCTCAATCGGCGCGCAGCGGGCGGCGAACTCCCGCACCGGATAGGCATCGGGACTCGCATCCTCGCCCAGCATCAGATCCGCGGGTGCGTCCGGATCCGCCAGCGAAAACACCAGCGGCACGTGGGTGGCCTTGGCGGCGCCACCGGCGACGCGAATTTGCACATGCGTGCGCTCGGGAAGTCGCCACCCGTGCATGGGCAGGATGGCCAGCATGGCCAGCTCGCACACATCGATGCGAATGTCCGAGGCGCTGCGAATGTGCACGAGCGGTGGCAAGGCCACTTCAGGGTCGAGGTTGGCGGGCGATTCGGCGCCGAGAGCGGAAAAGAGCGCGGTCACGACCAGGGGCGCGGGAATGGGCAGAAAACCATAGGACCGCACGTCGTACACGCAAAGCCCGGCGCTGCGTGGCGGCTGGGGCGATACCAGCGCTGCCGCCGTGATTTCACTCTCGTGTCCCCCGAGAAGAACGCGCGCGCAGAGGGTCAAGCGAGAGCCCGACACGGCTACCCGGGGATCGTAGATGCCGAACTCCGCCAGCGGTGCCTTGGCCAGAAAGCCGGTCAGCTCGCGGCCGCCCACGAAGAGCGCGAGCTCGCGCAGGCGCAAACGCCGATTCTTGAAGCGGGCAACGCCGCCCGACAGATCGAAGGGGAAACGCAGATTGGGAATCTCGAGCTCGAGGGAATCGACCCGGCCAAGCCCCTCGAAGTCGCGCCCAGAAAGGCTGAGCAAGCCGCGCCCTTGCACGAATGTGAGTCGAAACGCGCCTTCGCTTTCAACCATGATCAGCCTGCCTGGGCTGATTGTAGAACAATCGCGCTCGGCGGCCACGGAAGTATAGGAGGAGCAGCAGGCTGAACACCATGCCCATTCCGGTGACCACCAGGGGAACGTCGACCAAGAACAGGTGAACCTGTTCCTCGACCGTCAGGGCAACCGGCAGCGCGCGCCCGGAACGGGCGGCATCCTGTGCAAACGCCTCGGTCAAGGTGGGCAGAAGCCAGGGCACCATCGGGCGCACGACCAGGAGGACGAACGCGGCATTGCCCAGGCTGACCGCAATACCCGCCCAGGCCGCGAGCAAGGAGGCGCGTCGGCCGCGGGTGTCGCCCGAAAAGATGGCCGCAACGGCGAACAAGTAGATGAGCCCAAGCCCGAGCCGGCTGACCGCGTGAACCGCCAGGGATCTGGGCCGATGATGAGATAGGGCGTTGCCGAGCACGATCTGTCCCCGCAGCAGCGCCTCTTGCTGCGCATCGAGGCCGCCATCGAGATGAAGGACTTCGGGCTTGCCGCTGATGAGCCGGTGCAGATCGGTGACGCTGCTGAAAAACATGCGCCCACCCAAGAGCAGCATGAGAACGGTCAAGAGCGTCATCAAGCGCGGCCGACGCCCCCGCCCCTCCGGCACGTCCCGTTCGCTACGGCCGAAGGTCATGGATGTTCGCGTGGGGAGCCCGCTGGCTGTGCCAGCGGCGAACCATCGTGGGAGGGTTTGGCGAGGCCGCGCGAAGCGCGGGGGTGGCAGGGGGGGAGGCGGGTGCCGAGGGCGCAGCGAACCCTTCTAGGGTTCCCATGTTCAAAACATCTGCGGTGGTGAGCAGGGTTCGTATTGGATCGCCCCTTCCGGCCCACCTTCATAGCGCAGGAGATCGGAGTTCACTTCGATTTGCTTGGCGTCGCGCGCCTCGCGGCAGCGCTGCAGCGCCCACTCCATGACGACCATGCCCGACTTGCGCTTGGCCGCGTCCTCAATCAGGCCAACCTTGTTCTTCTCGAAGTCGGCCAGGTCGGGCTCTTTGCGCTCCTTGAGCTTCACGACCATGAAGCTGCCCAGCTCTTCGATGGGGCCGGCGACCGGGGCGTTCTTGGTGAGCGCGAAGATGGCCTTGGCCATCATCGGCGCCTTGCCGACGGCCGCGACCGTCGAACCGCGGCGCGAGAAAAGTCCGGTCTCCTCGGCCGATACGCCCTTGCTCTTGGCCGGGCTACCCGATCCGCTCTCGCCCTCTTCCGGGGCTGGGTAGAGCGCCTTGAGGCTCTTGTCGGGCGAGGCTTTGATCTTGGCTAGGGCGGCTTCCGCCTCAGCCTTGGCCATGGCCTTGCTCTTCTCTTCACGCAGCTTGCTCTCAGCCAGCTCCAACTTGGCTGCGTCGAAGGCGATGGTGCCCTCGCGCGTGGCCTCGGAAAGCACCAGGACGAAACCGCTGGCGGTCTTGACCGGCCCAACCAGCTCACCGTCCTTGGCCGCGGTCACCTTGGCGTCCACGTCAGGATCGAGCATGGTGCCGCCCACGCGCTGCCAACCCAGATCGCCGCCGCGCCCCTTGGTACGTTCATCCTCGGACGCCGCCTTGGCGACCTTGGCAAAGGCCTCGCCCTTGCGAATACGCGCGGCCAAGGCCTCCGCCTTCTTCTGCGCGGCGGTCAGCTCGGCCTCCTTGGCCTCGGCCTTGACCTTGACCAGGATCTGGCGCAAGTGGCGCTGCTTGGGCTGCTTCTCGTAGAGAGCGGCCTTGCGCTCGTCGTAGAGCTTTTTCAGCGTTTCCTGGTTGGCGGCCGCGTACTTCGCGAGATCCTCGGGCTTGACCTCGATCTCGCTTTCGTAGCGGCGTATCGGGAAGCGCAGGTATTCCACGTTCACCTGATCCGCCTGCTGCACCCAATCGTCCTTGACCTCGACGGGCGATACCGCGACCCCGGCGCGCAGGCTGTCGCGCATGCGATTGGCTAGCATCTCGCGGCGCTGCTGCTCGATGAACGAGCGCGGGGTCATGCCCAGTTGAAATTGCACGAATTTGCGGAAGGCCTCGTGCGAGAAAACCCCGTCCTGTTCGAAAACCGGAGCCTTCTGCTCGCGGCCGAGGCCGATGAGCTTGGACTCGGCGATAAAGTCCTCGACCTCCTCGTCGGTGACACGGAACCCGGCGCGCTCGGCCTCGCTGGCCATGATCTCGCGGTCGATGAGCATGTCCATGATGGTTTCATGCAAACGCATCATCTTCGCCCGCTGGGGAGGGATGTTTTGGGCGCCGACCATCATCATCCCGTACAGGTAGTCCTGCCGGGACAGGAGATGCCCCTTCACGCGCGCGCCCTCGACGGCGGACTGCACGGCGCGCCCCTTGTTGCATCCACCCGGGGATTGGGGGCCGAAGTTGATGATGAAGACTGCGATCACGATGCCAAACAGCACGTAGATGAGCAGCGACCGTGACTGTTGACGCATCTGCTCGAGCATGGAACAAGGCCCTCCGTTAGCGGTTCTCTATAAAAGGTGCGGCAATCTAGCACGGACTTCCCGGGAAGCGGAGCGGGGAAAGAAGCCCCAATCCCATGATAGCCGCAGAAGGTCGTGGCCGGCCGTTGCCGTGGGCGCGGAACCTAGCGTGCCGCCAGCAACGCGCGTACGACTTCGGCGAAGCCGAGGGCGGACTCGGCCTCCGTCACAAAGGCTGGCCGGTCTTCCCCAAGCTCGGCCAAGAAGTGATTCACGTTGCGCACACCCACGCTGGTGCGGCGAAGCCTGGCGAACATCGAACGGTCGTTGCTGCTGTCGCCGACAAAGAGAATGCTTTCGTCGGGCGTGGCGCAGGCCTGGGCATCGATGGGCGCAAGCGCCGCAAGCAGCCCTTCGGCCTTGCCCCAACCCGACGGGCGTACGTGAATGTGGATCGAGCTCGCCATCACCTCGAAACCGGGATCGACCAGCTTCTGGCTGGCCGCGAGCGCGGAGGCGTCGAAGCTGGCCGGCCGCACGAAGGCCCGTTCGAACAGACGGAAGGCATCGTCCGGGGTGACGTCGAGCGCATAGGCCTTGCGCACGCGCGCGGCGTTCTCGGCCAGTCGGGCAAAGAAATCATGCCCTCGCTGCGGCCCCAAGTCCCTGCGCTGACCATTCCCGTCGAAGGCCACCAAGCCATTTTCCGCCACCGCGACGCGTACGCCGGGCAGGTATCCGGCCAGGGCCTGGGCCCATCCCGCCGGACGTCCGGTGACCAGGGCTACGGCGAGGCCAGATTTCTCAAGGGCCTCGAACCCCGCAAGGGTGGCCGAGGGGATTTTCCCCTTCGTCGTGATCGTATCGTCCACGTCGGCGGCCAGCACGCGTATGCGCGCCAGTGCGGCGGTGGTCAGGTTCGAGAAGGGTTGCATGCAGGGATCTCGACGCACACGTATTCCCTGCCGGGAAGGCAAAATGGGCAGGCAAGCCGGGGCGAGTGGTTGAGCTACAGCTCGAAGCCGTAGGGCTTCTTGCCGTCTTTGTCCTTCTTCTTTGGCTTGCTCTCGTCCTGCTGTTTCTTGGCCCGCTTTCTCCGGCAATCGGTGGTGCCGTGCGATGACACTTGAACCGTTCCAGCTTCGGCAGCCTCGGCGACCGAGATGGCAAGCGGGGCGAGAAACGAAAGAGCGAGAGCGAGGAGTACTTCGATTCGACGCATGGGTAGATTTCAGTCTAGCCGAAAAAATGGATCGTCCTAGACGAAAAGCGCGGCTTTCCGCGTGCGGTCCCAGGAAGGCGCCGGCAAGCTACTTTTCTGGCGCGCCGGCCGGGCCGAGCATGCCCCGCACGACCTTCGCCACGTTCTCCAGGCTACCAAGTGGAATGCGGAACTCACCCACCAGCGAGCTTCCGCCCCGCATTCCGAAGGTGAAGGGCGCGCTCATGTCGGCCACGCCAGGCATGGCTCCGGCAACCATCGCCATCTCCTTGCCCGGCAGATCCTTTCCTTGCCCCAGCACGCGCAGCACGAATGCGATGACATCCACCGAGGCCATCATCTCGTCGCCCGTGGTGCGCGCCAGCGTCGCCGCCAGCAGGGGAGCGCCCACCATGGATCCGCCGCTTCCGTAGCGGGAAATCGTCTTCCGCGCCTCGCGTCCGGTAACCATCAGCAACCGACCGTCCTTCACGGTCAGCGCGTACCGGAGGGTGTCCCCACCCGCCATGGCCTTGGCCAAGGCCCGCGCGGTGGGCTCTTTGTTCTCGATCTTCTTTTCGATTTCGACCATGTCGCGCTCGCGCTTGACCTTGAGCGGGCCCGCCTTGCGACCATCCAGCTCGGCCTCCCAAGCGTGTTGCGCGGTCATCATTGCCACCGCGGCATCGAGTGCTGTCTTGCCGCTCGTGCCCGACTTGAGGGGAGAACTGCACAGGCTAGAGAAACCAACCTCGGCGAGGTCGAACACGCACGACCAGCCGGACGTCATCTCGAACACCTTGCTCGTGCCTTTCCACATGGTGCGACCGGCAGCGCCGGTGGCCTCGAAGATCTTGGCCAGCATGGGCATCCACGAACCCCAGTCCCCGGCCGAGAACACGGCGGTTCCGTCATTCTTCACCGGCAGGCGTGTGTCGAAGGCGTAGGGGGTCCGGCGCGCCGTGCGCGTGGCAAGCTCGGTGCCCAGGGCGGGAACGAGCTCGGCAAAAATCGCCAGCCCGTCACTCGGGCCGACGTCGAAGACCAGATTTACGGCCGTGGAATCCATCACCAGCCTGGTGGCCACCTCGGCCATGGCGACGATCATGCGCTGAAGCGCGGGTTCGGTCTTGCCTGGTGCGGTCTGCGCCGCGCTGGCCATCGTAGACGCCATCTGCGCCACCAGGGCGTCGGGCGTCTTGCCGCTGGCCGCCGCGAGCGCTTGCGGCAGCAAGGTCAGAACCGCCTGCCCCTTGGCGGGCGGAAGCTGCGCGGCCTCTGCCAACCCGCCCGCGAACAAGAGCGCTTCCGCAGAGCCCGAGACAAACAAGGTGCGGCCCCTTATGCCGCCCCAGAGTTTGTCGCCGCTTCCGGAGACGCGTTCCATGATGCCGCCTCGCGCTTGGCCAGGCGAGCCCATTTCTTCAAGAGTGCGGATGGCGGCGGCGCGATCCCGGAACGTCACCGCCGCGCAGTAGCCCTTGGCCTCGGACTTCGACGGAAGAACCCACACCACGGCGACAGGCGCGGTGGAATCCACGCGATCCCAGAGCTGTTGGAAATGGGCGCTGTCACCGGCAAGCCCCAACCCGCCGAGGGAAGAGAGCAACTCGTGCCCGAGCAACATGGGCAGCCCCAGACGCTTTGACAAGGCATCGAGATCGCCGACGATGTGACTGGGGGCAACCATCACCAGACTGCCGACCAGCGCGGCCTTGGCCGCGGCTGGAGCCGCAAACTGGGGTTCGGCTTGGACGACGGCGGCGGGCGGGGGCGCGGCGGGCGGCGCGGATGCGGCCATGGTCGCTGCCGGGGCGGCCGGGGCAGCCGTTCCGCACGCAGCGATGGAGAGTAGAAGGAAGCCAAGGGTGGCCACTCGGGAGCTTCGGGTCGGCATTCGCATGGTCATGATGAGGCAAGCACGATACGACCGATTGCGCTCGCTTCCAAGCACGCAGGTTGTTAGCCAACCGAGGCGTGGCCAAACGGGATATACTGGCAGTCACTCGTGATCGGTCGCAGCATCGGCAACTATAAGATCGTCCGCGTGTTGGGAGAAGGTGGCATGGGGACGGTCTATCTGGCAGAGCACCCCATGATTGGCAAGCGGGTGGCGGTGAAGATGTTGCGCCCAGATCTCGGCACCGATCCTGGGCTGGTCTCGCGCTTTTTCCAGGAAGCCAAGGCGGTCAACGAAATCCGGCATCCCAACATCGTCGACATCTCGGATTTCGGCCACACCGAGGACGGCATCGTCTACTTCGTGATGGAGTTCATGGAAGGCCAGAGCCTGCGCGACCGCATCTCGGCGCAAGGCCCCATGCCCATCGACCTGGCCGTCACGTTTGCCCGCCAGGTCATTGATGCTCTCACCGCCGCGCACCGGGTCGGCATCGTTCACCGCGACCTCAAGCCGGACAACATCTTCCTGGTCGCCGATGCCCAGGTGCCGGGCGGCTTCCGCGCCAAACTGTTCGACTTTGGCGTGGCCAAGCTGCTCGGCGACAAACAAAGACAGGTTGGTCACAAAACCATCGACGGCGCCGTGGTCGGCACACCGTTCTACATGTCGCCCGAGCAGGCCTTGTGCCAGGACGTGGGGACTGCGGCCGACATCTATGCCATGGGCGTCGTGATGTACGAAATGGTGACGGGCGCGGTCCCCTTTCGTTCCGAGCAACTCGTGCTTCTGCTCAACGCCATCTTGAAACAGCCCGCGCCGCCGCCCAGCCGAAGCCGGCGCGAGACACCGCCCTGGCTGGACCGCCTAGTTCTGCGCTGCCTGGAGAAAGATCCCGAGGCACGGCCGCGCAGCATGGAAGAGGTGAACGCGATCTTGGCCGCCGGGAGCGCCGAGATGTCGGGGGGAGAAGCGGCCTTGGGCGCGACCATGATGGCACCGGTTGGGCTGACCCCGCCGCCCGTGGCTGTCGGCCACGCACCCTCGGTGCGCACGGCCGTCGCGCGCCAGCCAACCGTGGCCGGGGAACCCGCCATGACCGTCGCCCCGCAGGGCAAAGCTTCGTTCGCCACCAGTCTTCCCAAGCAAACGGCGGCTCGGGGCGGAGCCGCGCGACCGAGCGAGGCCATGGGACTCATCACGCAGGTGCGCGCCTACCTCGACACGCGCCGGGTGCAACGCGTGGCCATTCCGCTCATCGTCGTGGTGGCAGTCGGAATCGTGGCTAGCATCTTCGTGTCCGCGGCCTCCAAGCGGCCCATTGCCGAAATCGCGCCCGAAGTGGCGGCGCCTCCGCCCCCGCAGCCATCTCACGCTTCCATCCACATCAACTCCGAGCCACCGGGCGCGGAGGTGGTGCGCATGAACGACAACCACGCGCTCGGAACCACGCCCGTGCTCGACATCCGGCCCGCCGACGGAAGCCAGATCAAATACAGCTTTCATCTGGCCGGCTTCACCGATGTGCAGATGCCCCTCGATGCCGCCACTCCAGGAAGACACGAGCTCACGGCCGCGCTCACGCCCGTCGCGCACAGGTCGGAATCGAGCGGGCGAGCCCCAACCAACCACCGTGCCGGCCACGGCCACGACAAGAAACACGCGGAGCTTGCGGCACCGGCAGCAGCGACTGCAACGCGCGCGGTGCCTGCCGCACAACCCAGCGACGCCTCTTCGCCCTCCGGGTTGCCGCCGCTTGGCGAGCGCAATCCAGTCAAGCGCCTCGGGCACTAGCAGCCCACTCGAAGGACCCCGCTTGACGCTGCGATTGTAGCGCGGTAGGAAGCCTCGCTCCATCGGCCGCCCTAGCTCAGTGGTAGAGCATCGCTTTCGTAAAGCGAGGGTCCCCGGTTCAATCCCGGGGGGCGGCTCCATCACAAGGTCCGCGTGTGTCCGCCATTGTCCGCGACTTCGCTGAAATGCCGGGTTTTCCAGGGGATTAGCGTTCCCTGTAGTCCGCGACCGTCCGTTGACAGCCGGGGGCAACCGTGGGCAACATTGGGGGCAACTGTACAGACGTAGGCCGATCCGGGAAGGAGTTGCCCCCATGCTCACCGATACCGCTTGCAAGAAGACCAAGGTGCCCCCAGGCGCGAAGCGAGCGCGCCTCTTCGATGGTCTCGGCCTGTACCTTGAGATCACCCCCAGCGGGGGGCGTTACTGGCGGTGGAAGTACCGCTTCGCCGGCAAGGAACGCAGGCTGAGCATGGGGGTTTACCCGGAGACCTCGCTTGCCGAGGCCCGGACCGCGCGGGATGCTGCCAGGAAGCAACTCCGGGAGGGAGACGACCCTGGTAGCACCCGTAAGGCGGTGAAGCTGGCCAGGGCTGCGTCTTCGGTCGCCAGCTTCGAGGCCATCGCCAGAGAATGGCATGCCAAGTTTGCCCCCACGTGGGCGCCATCGACTGCAACCCGCCTGTTGCGCATGTTGGAAAGCGACGTGTTCCCCTACCTCGGCGCCCGCCCGGTCACTCAGATCACTGCACCGGAGTTGCTCGCCGTGCTCCGGCGCATCGAAGCACGGGGCGCCCTCGAAACCGCCCATCGGGTGCGCGTCTATACCGGAGTGATCTTTCGCTTCGCCATTCACACCGGCCGACTTGATCGCGACGTGTCGAGTGATCTGCGCGGAGCCCTGCCACCAAAGCGCAACGGGCATTTCGCTGCGGCGGTGAACCCAGAGGGACTTGGCGACCTGCTGCGCATGCTGGACGGCTATCACGGTTCCCCGATAGTCCGCGCGGCTCTGCGCCTGGCGCCGCTGGTGTTCGTGAGGCCAGGCGAGTTGAGGACCGCGAGATGGGCAGACATCGACCTGGACGCGGGCGAGTGGCGCTACACGGTGGCCAAGACGAAGACCGACCACATAGTGCCACTGGCGGTGCAGTCGTTGGCGATCTTGCGTGACCTGCAACCGCTGACCGGCAACAGCGTCTTCGTGTTCCCCAACGGTCGCACGAACGCCCGACCCATGAGCGACAACGCGATATTGGCGGCACTTCGTCGCAGCGGCGTCGACAAGGCGACCGCATCGGGGCACGGGTTCCGCGCGACCGCCAGGACCCTGCTCGACGAGGTTCTGGGGTTTCCCCCACACCTGATTGAACACCAGCTTGCGCATGCGGTTCGCGATCCACTCGGGAGGAGTTACAACAGGACCCAGCATCTTCCGCAGCGCCGAAAGATGATGCAGGAGTGGGCCGACTTCCTCGACAAGTTGCGCGCCGACGTGAAGGTGCTGCCATTCCCCGCGCGGGAGGCAAAGACAGGATAGGTTTTTACCGTTGGGTAACTGTGCGGCTTGATCACCGTGCAGCAGGACCGCAGCCCTTCGCGGTCCTTGCCCAACGGCCTTTTTGAAGGAGGGCGCGAAGGGCAGATACGTGACGAAGGCGACGAAGACAACCCGCGGAACCCCCCGCCCAGGTTCACCAGCTCAACCTGGCGACACGGACAACTGGAACGACTTTCCCAAGTCTTGGATTGGCAAGCGGTTAAGTGTGAAGGTGGATCGCCTCACGTTGTCCGATGCCCGCGAAATCGCAGAGGGCACCGAAGTTCGCGGCTCCCATGACGGCGGGGTGGCACTGGCGCGCGCTGCTGCGAGCCTCATGGGTGACGTTCGATTGCTTGTCGGTTCCGACGCCAGGTGGGCCGATGCGCGTGCCAAGGGCGAGTTTCAGGACTTGGCGCAAGCCCTGTTGCTCACTGAAAGCCTGTGGCAAACGGTGCGACTGGGCCTTGCCGCTGCGAATGCCAAAGACCCTTCACCCTGGCAGAAGGCCACCGTTGCCCGGTCGGCAAAGATTGCGCGGATGGCACTCCGAGAACTCAAGAAGGTGCGGCCAGAATTCGGGAAGCTGTGGCAGAAACTACCCGAGGCCCACGAAGTCGCGGACTGCGTAGCAGCGTGGCGGGAGGCACTGCCGCTCATCGAAGCGGCCACGAAGGCGCGGCCTAGCGCGAGCACCGAGGCAGTGGTAAGGGATGTGATTACCAACAACCCGCCCCTTGGTGTGCGCTTGCGATTGGACGATGCGATCAAGAACGCTCGACAGTTGGACGTGTTCGACATCGTACGATCGGCATGGGGCAAGGGTAGAAGCGGGATCCGCAAAGCACCGCGTGAGATAGCCTTCGAGGTGACCCGCTGGGCTTGCGGATTGGGGAGCGCCAAGGCCGTTCAGCATGCCTACGAATTCGACAAAGGCGCCCGCAAGATCGACGTTTGACCCTGAAAAATAAGGGGTAACCGCCAGCCCCGAGAAAGCGGCCGAAACTCGGGGCGCTCCCGTCGCCCCAAAAAGCAAAGGGTGGTGATCGAAATGATCACCACGAGCCAGCCCCCACTACCGATTCGGCGGCGACTACCTGCGCACGTCCTGCGCGCCGTGGCCGTCGCCGCGCAAACTGACCCGCGCACTGTGGCCAAGGTGGTAGCCGGACAAAAAACCCAGCCCGGCACACGCGACCGCATCTTGCGCGCGCTCCATGAGCGGGCAGCAGCCGACCGCATGCGGGGCGCACTGTGACCGCCGCCACCCCCGCCCCGCTCCGCTTGTTGCGGTTGCCCGAGGTCCTCGTGCGGGTCGGACTAGGCCGCTCGGCATGGTACGACCTCGTGCGCGCCGGCGGTGCGCCGCAACCGTGCCACCTCGGCGAGCGGTGTGTTGCTTGGCCCGAGCATGAGATTGCCGATTGGGTAGCGGCCCGCATTGCCGAGCGGCCGGCACGAGAGCTGGCGCGAGGTTGCCGATGAGCGGCCAATTATCGGCGATGCTCGCCCCCGCCCTGGAGTACGCGGAGCGCGGGCTGCACGTCTTTCCCTGTGCGCCGAAATCGAAAATCCCACCCAAGGGAAGCCATGGCCTGGACGACGCAACCACGGATGCAGCGACGATCCGCGCGTGGTGGACCGCGACGCCCGAGGCGAACATCGGCCTGGCGTGCGCAGTGTCCCGTGTGGTCGTGATCGACGTGGACGTGCCCGGCCCCGAGCACGCGCAGGACGGGCGCCCCACGCTGGCGGCGCTAGCGGTAGAGCTGGGGCCATTGCCCGAGACGGTGGAGGCAGTGACGGCCGGCGGTGGCCGGCACCTGTTTTTCGCCGCGCCCGACGGCGCACAGTTTGTCGGTGCTTTGGGTGCTGGCGTGGACATTCGGCATCGTGCGTACATCGTAGTGGCGCCATCGGTGCGCGCGAACGGGACGGCCTACCGATGGATTCGCTCGCCCCTGGACCAGATGCCCGCGCCGCTGCCAGAAGCGTGGCTCACCCGGATGCTCAAGCCCACAGCACCGAAGGTGGCCGAGCGACTACGAGCGGCCACCACGGGCGGCACGCCCTACGGCCGCGCAGCCGTCGCGCGCGAGATCGAGGCTGTGCGGACCGCGCCCGAAGGCGAGCGCAACCGCACCCTGAACAATGCGGCCCTGGCCGGCGGCTCACTGTGCGCCGGCGGCGAATGCGACGACGCGCGCGCGGACCTGGTAGCGGCGGCGATGGCGGCCGGGCTACCCGAAAGTGAGGCACGTGCGACTGTCGAGTCAGGCTGGCGAGCCGGGCTGAAGAACCCACGCACGGCGCCAGCACGAGACCACGCGCACACGCGGACAGTGGCGCCGGTCGTGGACATCGCCTCAAAAGAGACCTGGCCCGACCCGGAACCGCTACCGGATGGGCGATTCCCGGTGCCGTCGTTCGACGATGTGTTGATTCCCGTCGCGCTTCGCGCCTGGTTGTCCGACATCGCAGAACGCTTGCAGTGCGCGCCAGAATACGGCGCAGCCGCCGCCCTCGTTGCCCTGGCTTCTGTGATTGGGCGCAAGTGCGTGATTCGGCCCAAGCGTTTCGATGATTGGCAGTGTGTCCCGAACCTATGGGGCGCAGTTGTCGCGCCCCCCTCGGCGCTGAAGAGTCCTGCCATTGACGAAGCCATCAAACCGCTGCGGCGGCTAGCGGCCAATGCTGCGACCGAGCACCAGAAGGCCACCGAGCAATTCAACGACACTCTCGCAATACGGACAGCCGCAAAGGCGGTCAAACAAGAGGCCCTAAGAAGGGCCATGCGGGCGGGTAAAGATCCCAAAGAGGTTCTTGCCCAATACGGAGGCACAGAGGAACAAGAACCGACGGAAAAACGCTATCTCGTCAACGACGGCACGACGGAAAAGATCGGCGATCTGGCCGTGCACAACCCCATCGGCTTCTTGGTGCATCGAGATGAGTTGACCGGCTGGTTTGCCAGCCTTGATCGAGATGGCCACGAGAATGACCGCGCTTTCTATCTCGAATCCTGGGCCGGGAACTCGCCTTACACCTACGACCGAATCGGACGCGGGACCGTCCACATCCCGGCTCTGTGTCTGTCCTTGTTCGGGGGAATTCAGCCCGGACCGTTGGCCAAGTACCTGCGTGAGAGTCTGGCAGGTGGCAAGGGCCACGACGGGCTTATCCAGCGCTTCCAGGTTCTTGTTTTTCCAGATCCCCCGCGCGACTACCGTAATGTAGATCGCTGGCCCGATACGTCGGCACGTGATCGCGCCTTCGGTACCTTCCAGCGCCTCGACCGGCTGGCGGCCAAACAGATCGGCGCCGAGCCGCCAAAATTCGACGGCCTACCGTTCCTGCGGTTCGAGGCCGAGGCACAGGAGTTTGCGGACGCGTGGCGATGCGACCTGATGACCCGCGCACGGAGCGGTACCGAGCACCCTGCCGTCGAGGCCCACCTCTCGAAGTATCCCAGCCTGATGCCGTCGTTGGCGCTTATTTGCCATCTTGCAGACGCGGAATCGTTCCCGTGCGGGCCAGTTTCTCTATCCGCCGCCAAGCGTGCCGCCGCCCTCTGCACATTCCTTGAGGCCCATGCCCGCAGGGTCTACGAGAGCGTTGCGCACACCGGATTGACGGCCGCCCGTGCCTTGTTGGCCAAAATCACCACGGGAAAGGTGCAGGCCGTGTTTTCGGCCCATGACATCTACGAGCAAGGATGGTCCGGACTGGCTGACAAGGAATCGGTCGACGCCGCCGCCGGCATCCTGGCGGACCACGGGTTTCTGCGTGAAGTGACCGAACAGACATCTGGCCGCCCTCGCCGCCGGTTCATCACTCACCCTTCCCTGTCCCAGGCTTTGGCCCCTTGCCCCCTTCCAGGGGTTCCAGGGGTTCCCCATCCTACAGATTTGAAATCACACGCGGGTCCTCGCGGCGCATCTGAAAGCCCCTCTCTCTCTATTGGGGGGAACGTATGACCGATCTAGCGTCCCTCCTGCGTGACCTGCGTGATTTGGAATCTCCCGGACAAGGAACCCCCGGAACCCCTGGAAGCCCGGTAGAGAGCGGCGCGCCTCTGGTTACGGTCCCCGCGCCAGAGGAAACCAATGTCGAGGCCACCACGGCCGCGCCCGCCACCATGGCGATGGACGATCCCATGAACGATGCCCGCGGCGTGCTCTGTGACGACTGTGGCCGGCCGACCGTGATTGCGATGGTGACGGACTACGGCGCGCGCTACTGCCGGGAATGCGTGTTCCCGGACGCCACGCACAGCAAGACCACCAAGGCGCCCGTGGTGCCGACCGACACGCAGGGGGAGCTTGTCCAATGAGCGTCCTGTGTTCGCAAGAAAGGGAACCCGATTATGAGTGAACGATGCTGTGGCCAACGTGAGGCTTGTCGTGTGTGCGGTTCGTCCGAGTGGCTGGAAGCCCACTTCGCCGCCGGCGCCATCATCTGTCACGCGTGCTGGGGTGACATTCAACACCATGGGAAGCGCCCGGCGGCGCTGCAAACGCTTCGCCTTGGGCCAGCGGCGCAGCCACCGAGGTCCCCATGAGTGACATCGACAAGCCCGATTTGCACGCGGTCCCGGTGGCCCCGGCAGGCGAAGAACCGGACGAAACGGGACACCCCGACAACGAGGCGGCGGACACCGGCCAGGACGAGGAGTCGCGACTTTCTCCGCGTCAGGTGTTGTTCGTTGATGCCATCGCCGCGGGCGAGGTCTCATGTCATGCAGCCGAGCTTGCTGGGGTGTGTGCCAGGACCGCGAGAAGGTGGCGGCAGAGGCCCGAAATTCAAGCCGCCGTGCGTTCCCGGTTGAACGACTCGCTCGGCAGTGCGCGGGCCATCCTGGCACAAGGTTCTGCACGTGCGGCGAAAAGCCTGGTCGACATGAGCGACGGCGAAGCGGACGCCACGAGTCCGAAAGTTGCGGCGAGCCGGGCCGTGATCGAACAGGCCACGAACCTGGCGGCCGTCGAAGAGTTGCAAGCTCGGCTGGCAGAACTTGAGGCTCGGTTACCAGGCACAAGCAATCCCGGCTTTGCCGGCAACAGGAGGATCTGACATGGACCTGAGAAACATTCGGAACCGAGTCGACGCCGCAGCCGCGAAGGTGCCACCACTACCTGGAAAGCCCTTTGTGATGATCTTCGCGGAGCGATTCGATCCCGAGAATCCCCCCGGCGTCGACTTGGATTCGTGGGAGCCCGACCCCGACAACCCTGGCCGCAGTCGGCACCCAATCCCGTACGACGGCGTCGAGACGCCTACTCGTTGGCCGTACAAGAACGCCGTCGAGCTGGAAGCGCTACGGGAACGATTCAAGCGCGAATACGAAGACACGCGTGGCCCCAACGATGTACCGCCGATGTTCATTAACCTGATCGGCCGTGACGACATTGCCGAGATGGCCGCAGCGAAGGACGCGGCAAAGGCGGCGACACCATGACCACGCTGGCGCAATTGCAACGAAGAATCCAAGCGGCTGCGCTCGCAGTGCCGGCCCCGCCTGCGGAACGTGGCTACACGAGCGAAGAAATGATCCGCAAAGTCGCGCAGATCGTTGCGGAGGATGACGAGCACGAGGCGGCGGTTGCCCTACTGCCCACCGACGAGCAATCGAGATTCCGCGCCGAAGAGCGGCTTGGATTTCTGCGCGGGCTCGAAGAGGGGTCGGCCGAGGAGCGAGACGAGTGGGAACGCATGCACGCGCAGGCTGTCCGCGTGCTGGCTGACCCTGCTCACTCGCGGATGATTCCTGTTCTTCGGCGCTTCGTCGAAGGAATTGCTCGACTATCGCCAGCCACGCCCGCCGAGAAAGAGCAACTGGCGCGAGAGGCGGCGCGATCATGAGAAGCCTCTCAACCCTGAAGGCGAGAGTCGATCAATTGCTGGCAGAACGCGCGAAGGTGGACGCGGAGTCGTTGACTGTTGCCGTTCTTCCAGACAACGGACGTGGTCCGGTTTCCGACGCCCCCTGGCCGCGCATCAACCGCACCGGGAACGCGGTCGTGGTCAGCTACTTGCCAGAAGACGGGGCGCCCACTGCCGATGGCATTGCCCAACTCATTGGAGCACAGCCCTGAGGCTCGATTCCCTTCGAGGCAGGTTGGACAAGGTCGCGCGCGAGATGCCGGCGCTCGCTCGACTGCCTGCGGGATACGTCGATCCGATCACTGCGATGCTTCGCGTGCAGCTTACCGCTGGGGCCACACCGACGCCAACCAGACCCGAGGCCATCGAAACCGCCAAGCAAAGGTTTCGGGAACGGCTCGCGCAAGCACAGGCGCGAGCATGAACGCGCAAGCCTCTCTGCCCGACAGCGCTAGGCTGTACAGACGTTCAGAATATTGACGCGATTGACGATGAATGCTCAAGGTTGTCTTAATTCCAGCGATGGTGTGCTAGGAAGTGCATGCACAAGTGAATCGAGCCGCGTTTTGAGCCATCCAACCAAGAAACACGATCCTGCGATCATGGTGTAAAATGGGATCCGTACGAATGACTCACATGACCGACCTCCTTTTTGCTCGACCATCCTTTCTGGAAGGAATGGCGCGCATCATCGATTTCGGAGGTACCCTTGTGGAATTCAACCGCTCTCCAGACGGTGACGCTGCTGACTCCCTAGCCATAGCATCTGACTGGTATGCAGTTGGACAAGACCTGCGTAACGCGATAGACGCAGGGCATGGCAAAGAACAGGGCGCGTCGTCAGTTAGCCGCAGCGAAACAAGAGATCGCTAGACTTAAGCAGACGCAGATCGTTCCGTCTGCGACGACGGGCCAGGTTGGTCAGGCGCGTATCATGACTCGGGTTGCACAAACCCAGGTGACAGCGTTCTCTGGGCCACTACCACCTCCCGAGCTTTTGGCACATTTCAACGAGGTCGTGCCCGGATCAGCTGCGAAGATAATCGATATGGCTCATCGCCAAAGCGAGCACCGCATGGATCTTGAGAAGACGGTGATCGAGGGCGAAAATAGGCGAGCAAACGCTGGTCTCATTTGCGCCACCGCGCTCGCAGTGTTCATCATCGCAACCGGCGCTGTGCTTATCCTGAAGGGGCACGACTGGGCTGGGGCAACACTTGTTGGAATAGACTTGGTCGGAGTCCTTACAGCTTTCCTGACCGGGACGGCAAGTCGGCGAAGAGAACGCGAGGACAAGGCCAAGACTCAGGAGATGATTCGGACGGGGCGCGGATCCTAACCATGCCAGGCGGCCACGGCCAAGTCGCGTCCGTAGTGTAGGGCCTGACAAACGATAGACGCCAGCCTCTTCTCGGCGTGGTTGGCCGATGAGTTTTCGGGGGCCAGCGACGGGAACGGATCGGAAAAGGGGCTGCTATTTCGTAGCCGGTGGCAGGATCTCCCGCGGCGGCACCTTGAACGCCTTGGCCAGCTTCCACATGGTCCGCAGCGTGATCGAGCGGCCCGCCTCGATGCGCTGGTAGTGCCGGAGGCTGAAACCAAGGTCCATCATGTCTTCCTGGGTGAGACGGCGGGCCTCTCGGAGCGTGCGAACGCGCCGTCCGAATGCCTTGCAGAATCTTGGGAAGTCCAGAGCCACCGGACGGCCACGCTAAGTGGCGCCGGCCATCCTGACCACGGCCTAAAATGTCGTAAGCACTCGCAGGGCTTGCGGCGGAGCCCGAATAGAGCGACCATGGCCGCATGCTGACCAGACTGTGCGGTTTGCTCGGGTGCCTATCCGTGGCGTTTCTCGGCGGTTGCGGCGGTGGGAGTCAATCGGTCAGTTTACCGGATGCTCGTGCCAACACGGGCGCCAGCGGCGGATCTGGCGGTATGGATGGGAGCATGCGCGGGGACGGAGGAGGTGTCGGAACTGGCGGTCAGTCCACCACCAGCGTAGTGCCACCCGCCTGTGTTCCCGGCGCCAGCATCGCCTGCGCGTGCGTTACTGGCCAGCAGGGCGCACAGACATGCACATCGGCGGGAACATACGCAGCGTGTGTGTGTGCTCAGTCTGGTGCGGCGGATGCGGGTGCTGACCTTCGCGACGACAGTTTAGCGCCTGACCCGAACCCCGAGCCCGGTGTCGAGCCGGCACCGGAACCGGGCATCGAGCGCGGAAGAGACGGGGCCGTTGACCTTGCGCTGGATGCCCCATTGACCGGCACAGCCAAGGACACGGGGACGGGCACCAGCGCACCGCCTGAGGCAGGTCCCGAGGCACCTGACGCAGGTGCTGCCCTAGACGACGCGGCATTCGATACCAGTCCAGCACTGATACAATACCGCCTGACCGTCAGCAAGCCCGCCACGGGCAGCGGAACCGTCATCTCGTCGCCAGCGGGCATCAACTGCGGCACAACCTGTGCGGCGAGCTTCGCAGCCGGAGCCGTTGTCACCATGACCGCCACTGCGGATGCCACCTTCGGCCTTTGCGGGTTGGTCAGGAGCGTGTACCGGCACGGGAACATGCAGCGTTACCGTGGACACCGCAAAATCGGTCGTGGCCACCTTCAATTGGCGCCTAACACAGATCAGCGTCCGGCTCGACGATCATGGTTGCGGTGTCAAGACCGACGGCACGCTCGTATGCTGGGGCACCAGCGACCAAGGCCAAACCGCGCCACCTGCGGGAACATTCACCCAGGTCAGCACAATTTCCAATCTGGTTGCCAACGGTGACTATCAAACGTGCGGCCTCAAGTCCGATGGAACTATCGTTTGCTCGGGGGGGAATGCCTTCACGCCGCCGGTCGGCATATTCACCCAGGTTGCGACCCCCTGCGGGATCAATGCGGCTGACGCCACCATCGTCTGCTGGGAGTGGTCCGCGCCCGCGGGATCTTTCACCCAGATCAGCGCGTACGATGGCATTGTGTGCGGAGTGAAAACTAACGGGTTCCTCTCTTGCTCGGCACCCGCAGCCAGCGGCGGCGTCGGCGTGTGGTGTCCCCTATGCGATGGGGGGGCGATCTTCACTCAGGTCAGCGTTGGTGGTGACGCCACCGCGTGCGGGATCGAGACCGACGGCACGGTCGCGTGTTGGGGCGGAAACATGTTGGGGAATAATTGTTCCAGTCCGGCCTGCCTGACTACCCCCGGAGGTGTATTCACCCAGGTCAGCGTCGGGAATGCCTTTGCATGCGCCCTGAAGGCAGATGGCTCAATTACATGCTGGAAGACCGCTCCTCGCGCGTTTCCCCAACCACCCACAGTCTCCTTCAAGCAGGTCAGCGTGGGGGGATCCACGGCATGTGGAATCAAGTCTGACGATTCAACGGTTATCTGCTGGGGCGGCAGCTACGGCGCCGGCATCAGTCCACTCTAGGCTCTAGGTCCTTTGGCTTCGCCTGTACCGTCTGGGGGCCAATCCGGATTGACCGGAAACCGCCTTGGCTCCACGCTAGAAATCTCCCAGGGGCCAGTCCGGTGGCCGATCCCAGACGGGTCTCAAGATTCTACACATCGCGCAGCTCCCAACCGACGACGAGTTCGGTGAGGGTCTTGAATCCGCGAAACAGGGTGAGCCAACCTGGAGCGCCGTTGCGTTTGAGGTGACCGCCCAGTGCGGCAACCGCATAGAGTGCGTCACGTGATGTTGGAGGGCTGGCGCCGTCGAATCGGTTTTTGGTTTTCGGGTGGGCCTTGAGCACGGCTATGTGTGCAGGAGCGAGCACATCGCTGGCGGGCGGTGGATCGACGGAGTTGGCGAGCGTTCGCAGGTGAAGAATGGACCATGCGATCGGCACGAACAGGGCAACGACGTTGAGTAAAGCTGCGACGTCCACCAACTGGCGGGCCTGGATCCTGCAGCCGGTCTTGAGGGCTTTGTTGAATTCCTCGATCGGCCAACGACACCGATAGTAGTCGACGACCGTCAGGATCTGCTCTGGGGTCTCCACCGGCTCGCGTGTGACGAGCTTCCATTCGATGGCTTGTTCTCCCTCGGGCGGGTGGGGCTCCCATACCCGAACGATGTTGACGTCGATGAAGTCGGGATACTTGTCCTTCGGAAGGTCCCGCGGGCATTTGAAGCGGACCCTCTTGGCGGCAAACATCAGGGTCGCGAGCCGAGCTTCTCGCGGAGGAAAGACCTTCAGGGTTCCCTGGCTCTTGTGGTCCGTGCGAAATGAAAGCGGCACTTCCCGCTCGGCAACCCCCTGTGCCTGATCGAGGACATCGTAGAGCTTAGCGCTCTCGTCTGCTTCGGTCAGGATGTTCCGATTGTATCTGAGCCGCAGAACGAACCCGCGATCGTTCGCGGCCATCCCCGAGAGGATTTCGTACGAGTCGCTCTCGCGATCGCCAACGTGAATCGCACGTTTGCTCCCCGCCAACTGCCTCTCGGCCTCGTCGATCCCCTGTGTCCAGCGCAGATATTCCTTTTCAGGATCGCTCTGGACGGCACGAGCGGTTCTCTTCTTCCGTGCCCCCTTCTCCTTACGAATGACAGGAATGAAGCTGACGATTCCCAGCGGTTCGCGCCGCTCGTCCGGGTTCACGGCCAACGAGAAGTGCGCGTAGAAGCCGCGCTCCGATTTCAGCATCGGCCCCAGCCCTGTTCGACCGGCGCCCGCGAACTCCAGCCCCGTTGTGTCGTGGGCAACAACCAAGACCCGTTCCGGCTTCGACTTCACACGCTCGACCGTCTGTGCGCAATGCGGCTTCAACAGATCGGCGACGCTCACATGCTCGTTGTTGAGCAGCCTGTACACCCCCTCGAGCTCGGCATCGCTGCCCATCGCCTCGGGGAAGCTGGCATCGGGTTTCACTGCAAGCGCGACAACCACGCGCTTCACGCGCCGGTCCCGTTTCTTGTGGCCCAGGTCGACATCCTCAAATTCCTGCATGACCGCGACCGCGCTAGAGTTTTCCATACAGCCTTCGACCACGCGAGGGGGCGGCCCGCAAATTAAGTGCGGAATCTTGAGAGACGGGTAGGTGGGGACGTGTGGCACCTTCGCGGTGGGTAGCGGCCTGGTAGGCCGATGCCCAAGCGGCGGGGTTTCGGTCAAGCGGGCCGAGTGTGGGGGCAACACTGGGGGCACCTCACCGGATCGACCATGAACAACCGCATGCATTTCAACTGCTTACGCCAGACGTTCAATCCCGGGGGGCGCTCTGGATTCTCGTCGGTCTGATCTAGGCCTGCGCCGCAATGACCCGCGTGACCGCCGCGGCCGTGACGCCCTCCAAACGAATCGTCTTCTTGCGACCGGTCTCGCCACGCACGATGGTCACCGCGGAGCGCGGGACATTGAAAGTTGCGGCCAGAACCCGCACCACCGCCTCGTTGGCCTTGCCGTCGACGGGTGGAGCGTTCACCGCCACGCACAGCCGGTCGCCCTGGACCGACCCCACGCCTTCGCGCGACGAGCGCGGCTTCACGGCGACGTCGACGGTGACCGCCCCGTCCTTTTCATTCATGAGCAACACTGAATGCCAGTATGGCTCACCCGTGCAAAAAATGGCAGGGCGAGACCGCGGCCACGAAGACGGGCCACCGCGATCTCGCCCCGGTACCAACTCTCAAACTACTTCGTGACGGTCAGTGCCAAGCCAAGAGTCCGCGTCACGCTTCCCGCCGTTGCCTTGACGGCCACCGTGGTCGAGCCAAGCGTGGCAGCGGTCGTGGCCGAGAATTTCAGGGCGGTGCTGCCATTGCCCGGGGCCGGAAGCATGGCTGGGCTGAAGACCGCAGTGACCCCAGTCGGCAATCCGCTGACCGAAAAGCTGACCGCCGAGCTGAAACCACCCAGCATCGCCGAGGTCAATTGCGCCGTGGCGGTGCCACCGCGCTTGAGTGTCAGCGCGGTGCTGTTCAGGGCAAGTGTGGTACCCGGAATCAGCAACGTCAGGGGCGCGGTCTTGGTGACGCCGCCACCGGTTGCCGTCACGGTCAATGCATAGGTGCCACCGATGGCGCTGCTGCCAACCGTGATTCCCAGGGTGCTGATGCCAGAGCCGGGCGTATTGATCGTGCCGGTCGATGCGGTGACCCCCGCGGGCATGCCCGTGACCTTCAGGCTGACGGCGGAATTGAAAGTGGTCGTCCGGATGGTCGTCGCCGTCGTCGTTGCGGAGCCGCCGGGAGCCGCGGTGATCGACGTCGGTGCCAGGGTCAGAGAGAAACTGGGCGGCGGAAGCACGTTGATGGCGAGCAGCGCGGTCTTGGTAACGCCACCAGCGGTGGCCATCACCGTGACCGCGTAAGTACCGCCAGCCAGGGTTGCGGCGACGGTGGCTGTCAGCGTACTGGTTCCCGCGCCGGGAGCCTTGATCGATGTAGCCGAGAGTTTCACCGTCACGCCTTGGGGCACGCCCGACACGCTGAGGCCGACCGCGGCGTTGAAGGCACCGTTCGTGGCAGTGGTCAAGGTCACGCTTCCGCTCGAGCCCGCGGCCACGTCGATGTATGCCGCCGACAGCGTCAGGGCGAACGGCGGCGCATTGACCACCGTCAAGCTGAGTGCCGCGGATTTCGAGGTGGCGCCACTCTTGCCGACGACGCTCACCGCGTACACGCCGGGCGCGGCGCTGGCTGAGGCCACGACGGTCAACGTGGTGTTGCCCGAAGCGGAGAGGGTCGCTGGCGCGAACGTCGCCGTAACCCCCGCGGGCAGTCCTGTCACCGAGAATTGGATGGCGGAATTGAATCCGTTGTTGGTTTTCACTGCAAAGGCAGCCGTCGTGCTGCCGCCGGGAAGCACGGAAGCCGTTGACGAAACCGCTGCGATTTGGAAACTCGGCGCGGCCTTACCTTCCTGCCAGTGATTTGCGAGCTGGGTGGCATCCACCGAGCCGAGCCCGGTGGCCATGTCGAAACCAGGTCCCGCGTTGTATCCGGTGACGCCGGTGACGGTGTTGTTGCCCGTGGTGACGTCGTGAAAAACCGCCGCTCCGCCGCTGTAGTTCTGATTGTAGGCAAGCGCATAGAGCACAGGGTTGACCAAGCCCTGCGGCTGCCCAACCTTCTGCAGGACCATCGCCATGATGCTTGCGAACACCGGCGTCGCCGCTGACGTTCCACCTCCACCCATGAGCTGCTTGTCGGCATTGATCTCGTATGGGTCCTGAATACTGGCGGCAAATGCCACATCGGGGATGTCCCGCTTGCCATCCGGGGAAACGCCAAGACCGAATTGCCAGGCCGGCTTGGCGTACAGCGAGCTCATGCCGCCGCCGCTGGAGAGCAGATCGCCCTCGCGACTTTGGTTCCAGACCAGCTCGGGAATGTAGCCGAGGGCGGAGGCTTGGGTTACGGGATCGTTGCTGGCGGCCCAGTAGGTGCTGCGCTTGTAGATATCGTCGAATTGCGTGCCACCGACGGCCGTGTTGTAAGGCGTGGACGCAAGCCCGTTCACGCCAAGGCCGCCCTTGGCCACCGCCGCGTTCATGCTATCGCAACCCGCGGCGCCGCTGTCCATGGAAGCCACGAACACCGACATGCCTTGCGCCGCTGCCTGTTGCCACAAGCTATTCATGAAGGCATTGGCGCTTGTCCCCAGCGCCTTTTCGCACAAGCCATAGCTCAGAGACACGATGGGGGCCACGTTGTGGCTGACGGCATACTGAGCGGCCAGATAGATCCCATCCGTGGCCAGCGTGGAGGCGGCGACCACGAACTTGATCGTGGCCATCTTCGCGATGGCGCCCGCGTATTCCACATCGAGATAGGATTCGAACTCGTCGCCTCCGCACACGATGCCCGGGTCGGTACCGGCGAGGATCACCTGCGGATCCTTGGCAGGCAGGCCATAGTTGCTGCGGAAGGTCCTTACCTCGGCGAGGTCGATGTTGCTGCGACCAATGACCGCGATGGATTGTCCGGTGCCGTCGATGGACGCCGAATAGAGAGGGACGGCATTGTAGATCTTCGCCAGATCTCCCGGCACCAACCTGCTCTGCTGAATCCCGTTGTAGTACCAGGTATTTCCCGGGTCGGGCCGCTCGACCCGAACACTGGCGGCTTGGGCGCGAAAATCGTGTAAAGACACTACACCAGACACCACGCTGGACAATACGCGAGGGATTTCCGGTTCGGTTGCATTGGCATGGTGAAGCTCACTGGCCACCTGGTAACTACGCATGGTCGTATGGAAAGCGGCTTCGACTTGCGCGGCCGTACCACTGAATAGGATCTGGCGCCCGCCATTCACCACCTGCTCGATGACCATGCCGTGGCTCTTGAGCCAGCCCGTGGTGCTGGCCACGTCGCTGGCCGAGATGCCGAAGTGCTCGGCGTACATCTCGGGTGTGAGCCACCTGTGATGCTGGGGCGAGGACGGATCGTGCTGGGCGCGAACCAACGCCTCCAGTGCCTGTTCTTGCGTGGCGTCCGGACGCAGGACCAGCATCATGTTCTCCATGCGATGGTCCGCCGGCGTTTGCCCGACCTCGAATTCGTTCCGAGCCATGGGATGAACGTGCCCCGTCAGCGCCACGCGATCCTGGACATCGACGGGCGCAGTCACGCGATCCTGCGGGTACGCGCGCAGGGGATCCACTTCCGATGTGCCAGCAGCGGGGCCAGTCCCGGCTGACGGGTCTGCTGGTGGGTTGCGTGAACCACCTTCATCGAGGGGCGCGCCATCACACGATGCGATCGCGCAGGACAGAAGCGAGCCCCATAACAAGGCAGTGCCTGCCAAACCGGAATTGCGGATCATTGGAGTCTCCTTTCGGTAACCCGGCTAACTCAGTGAGTCCCGTGGCTTTGCGTCCCCCGGTCGCCCGGGGTTTGCTCTTATCGAGGAATTCAGTTTTTCAGTAAGCGAACTCAGTCTCTGTCGCAACGTCTTATGGCATGGTCAATCGTGGGATAGCGCTTCCACCTTGTTCAATAGGCAATGATCGTACCAACGAGATGGCTTTCCAGACCATCTGCGCAAGTCGAGCGAAGCGATTCTGGATTCTCTTGAGCGGGCGTCAATCGGCGAAGAGCACCTGCGGGACATTGAGCGCCCATTTGCGGCCTAAATGACGAATTCGGGCCACTGCCTTGGCGATGTCGGGATTCCGACAGGTGCGCGGCCAAGGAAGGATTTGACCGCGCCGCTAGCCGACGACGATGTTCACGATTCGGCCGGGCACCACGATCACTTTGCGCACGGTCTTGCCTTCGATGTGTTTGGCCACGTTGGGCACGGCGAGCGCCTGCTTGCGGATCTCGTCCTCGGCCGCGTCGCGCGCGACCTCCAGACTGCCGCGCATCTTGCCGTTGACCTGGATGGCCAGCGTGACCACGGCATCAATGGTCAAGGCGGGATCGAAGCTGGGCCAGTCCGCCGCGACCAGGAAGCCCTTCTCGCCGAGTTTCTCCCACGCCTCGTCGCCCAGATGCGGAGCGAAGGGACCGACCAGTTTGACCAGCGCGAGCAGGTCTTCGCGGCCGGCGCCCTTGGCGGTTAGGTCGTTGACGAATTCCATCATCGCCGCGATGGCGGTGTTGAAGGCCATGCGCTCGAGATCGCCGGTGACCTTCTTGATGGTCTTGTGACGTAGGCGCAGGTGCGGATCGTCGGCGGGCGCCTTGTCAGCGGTCCATTCTTCGACCAGGCGCCACACGCGCTTGAGAAAGCGCGCGCAGCCCTCGATGGCGCGCGGATCCCAGGGCTTGGGCAGCTCGAATTCGCCCATGAACATTTCGTACAGACGCAAGACGTCCGCGCCGTACTGGGCCACCACGTCGTCGGGATTGATGCCGTTGAGCATGGACTTGGCCATTTTCTCGACGGAAACCTTCAGCTTTTCACCCGTGGCTTTCAGAAAAGCGTCGTCGCCGCGCAGCTCGACTGTCGCGGGCTCGTGGTAACGGCCCAGGCTGTCCTGATAGGAGAAGGCAAGCACCGTCCCCTGGTGGCGCAGCTTCTTGAACGGCTCGGGCGTAGAAACGTAGCCCAGGTCGAAGAGCACCTTGTGCCAGAAACGTGCATAGAGCAGGTGCAGAACCGCGTGCTCGGCGCCACCAACGTACAAATCTACCGGCTGCCATTGTTTCTCGACCTCGGGCGACCATGCGGCCTGATCGTTGTCAACATCGAGGTAGCGCAGGTAGTACCAGCACGAGCCCGCCCACTGAGGCATGGTGTTGGTCTCGCGTTTGGCCGGACCGCCGCAGGTTGGACACTTGGTCTGCACCCAGGCGTCGATCCCGGCCAGCGGCGATTCACCCGTGCCGGTCGGCTCGTAGCGTTCGACCTCGGGCAGTTTCACCGGCAGCTCGGACTCGGGCACGGGGACCACGCCGTGGGTCTGGCAGTGCACGATGGGAATAGGCTCGCCCCAGTAGCGCTGGCGCGAAAACACCCAGTCGCGCAGGCGGTAGCTGACGGTGGCGCGGCCGAGGTTCTTGGATTCGAGATAGGCGCAGATTTTCTTCTTCGCCTCGACAGTTGGAAGTCCATCGAGCATTCCAGAATTGAGGTTAATGCCTTCATCGCAGAAGGCCTTACCAGCCTCGGGCGTGCTGCCGTCAGCGGGCTGAACCACCTGTTTGATGGGCAACCCAAACTTGGTCGCGAACTCGTAGTCGCGCTGATCGTGCGCCGGCACGGCCATGATGGCCCCAGTGCCGTAGGTGGCGAGCACGTAGTCTGCGATCCAGATAGGTGTCCTTTCGCCGTTGACGGGATTCTGCGCGTAGGCGCCGGTGAACGCTCCGGACTTCTCCTTGCCGAGGTCGGTGCGTTCGAGGTCGCTCTTCTTGCGCGCGCTGTTTTGGTAGGCGCGCACCGCCTCGCGCTGCTCGGCCGTGGTGATGCGTTCCACCAGCGGGTGCTCGGGCGACAGCACCACGTAGGTCGCGCCATAGAGCGTGTCCGGTCGAGTGGTAAAAACCTTGATCTCTTCGCTGGCAGCCCAGCCGTCTTTCCCGCACATGCGGAAGATGGCCTCGGCTCCGTCGGAACGCCCGATCCAGTTGCGCTGCATGGCCAGCGTGGATTCGGGCCAGTCGACCAGCGACAAATCCTCGAGTAGGCGATCCGCGTAGCGTGTAATGCGCAGAAGCCACTGGCGCATGTCTTTGCGTTCGACGCCGTTGCCACAACGCTCGCAGCGGCCTTGCGTGACCTCTTCGTTGGCAAGGCCGGTCTTGCACGACGGACACCAGTTGATGGGAATCGTGCCCTCGTAGGCCAGTCCCTGCTTGAAGAGCTGAAGAAAAATCCACTGCGTCCACTTCACGTAGCCGGGATCGGTCGTATTGACCTCGCGCTCCCAGTCGTAGGCGAAGCCGACCGAATCGATCTGGCGGCGGAAATTGGCGATGGCCTTTTCCGTGGTAATGCGCGGGTGGATGCCGGTCTTGATGGCATAGTTTTCCGCTGGCAAGCCGAAAGCGTCCCAGCCCATCGGGTGCAAGACGTTGAACCCCTGCATGCGCTTCCAGCGCGTGATGATGTCGGTCGCGGTGTAGCCTTCGCAGTGCCCGACGTGCAGACCGGCGCCCGACGGATAGGGGAACATGTCAAGGGCATAGAACTTCGGCCGCTTGGGATCGAACGTCGTGCGATGCAGTTTGGCTTCGCGCCAGCGCGCCTGCCACTTGGGTTCTGTAATGCGGTGTTCGTACGGCATGAAAGCGGCGGGAGTCTACATGATCGTGGAGCGGAGTGATGGCTCAAAGAGCTTGAGGGCGCGCCGCCTAGGGGCCGCTCTCCTCCTCTTCCCCGTAGTCAACCCCAGGCTTGGGCACGTAGGCTTCGACGGGATGCTTGAGCTTGCCCATGATGCGTCCCTCGGTGACCAGCACGGGAATCGGCTGTTTGAGCTCGTAGTAGTAGCCGCGGGTATCGAGTAGGTATTCGTACTGCTTGTCTTCGTAGGCGAAGCGCTTGCGCAGGTTCAGGGGTTGGTTACCGATGCGCTCGAATGGCCGCCTGTGCAGGATGAAGTCGAACAGGCGCACGGCGCGGCTGTTCACCAGACGGTGGCAGCCGTGGGAAAAACGCCGCGCGATAGACGTGTAGTCGTCCGAGCCGTGGGTGCGGATCTGGTTGTCGAAGAGGTTGCCGCCCGATTTGCGATGGTGAATCGCCAACACCAGGCCATAGGCCGACTGGAAACCGGGGCCCATCACGTCGGTGTTCACCGCGGTCACCGGCCCCACGTCACGGTCGAGCGTCTTGCGCGTGAGCAGATCCTTGGCCGGCGTGCCATCGGGCGGAATCCACACCGGGCTGGCCACGATTTCCTGCCAGATGCGCGGCCCCACGTCCGAGTTCTTGTACTTGAAGTACACCTTGCCGTTCTTTTGGGTTTCGCTGCGCCACGAGCCGATGGTCGTACGCCAACGCACAAGCGGAATCTTCTGCTTCTGCCAATCGACGAACAAAGTCAGCGTCGGGAAATTCACGCGCGGTTGCGCGATGGGCTTGCCGCTTTCGTCGAAAGGAAAGTCGTACCAGACGTCGCCACGATCGATCTCGACCGACAGCTCCATGTGCGGCCCGTAATATGGCGGCAGCGGCCCCGGTCGATAGGCCACGTGCAAGGTCGCCAAGCCGTCGCGCCCCACCCTGCGCAGAAAAGTCTCGGCGTCGTCGGGCGTGCGGATCTTCAAGTCGGCCATCAGCGCGTCGGCGTAGTCGCCGAGCAGGTTCGGCACCGGGTGCTCTTTCCCGACCGCGTCCTTGTAGGTTGCGGGCTTCTTTCCCCCGGCGGCCGAGCCGTCCTCGACGATGCCCGCCGCGTCCGCGATGCGCTCCATCAGAATGCGCCGGAAGGTATCGAAGTGCAGCTCCATCTGCGGTCGCTGCAACGCCGCCAGCGTCTCGCCGCCGAGGAAGCCCCAGCCGAAGATGTCGTTCTTGCGCTCCCAGGCCGCCAGGGCCTGGTTGGTTGCCAGATCGAAGAGGCCGTGCACGTGGGCGTGGGGAGCCCGCCGGCTCTGCTGGCGGCGCACCATCGCGGACGGGTTTGGCGAGGCCGAGCGCAGCGAGGGGGTGGCAGGGTGGGGGGTGGGTGCCGAGGGCAGCGCGAACCCTTCCAAGGTTCCCATGTCGTCATCACGCGGCGAAAGCAGGCCTTCGCAAATCAGGCGCGCCTGCACCGCGCGCACGGCCCGCAGACGCGCCTGGCCGCGGCGATAACGCTCGATGCGCGCGCCCAGCTTTCGATCCTCGCGAGCGATACGCGCCAGCAAGACGTCACGGCTGTCGTCTGAATTCGCCTCCTCGTTTTTCGGTGCCATCTGCACCTTGCCCGTGGTCGCGTCCGCAGCCGAGTTGTCGCCGGCCAAGATTTTTTCGACCCACGCAGCGTCGGAAAGCGCCTCGCCGTATTCGCGTTTCGCCTGCTCGCGACTTTGGTAGGTCACCGTGCCGTCGAAAGACGCAAGCCCCGGCAGGTCCACCTGGGCGTAACAGGTTTTCCCCCGATCTTCCTCGAAGCGCCCGAGCAGCACCGATAGCGTCGGTGGTATTCCGTATGCTTCAAGATAGTTGCGATCGCGCTGCACGCGCACGGCGCGTTTGGCCTCGGCGATGGCACGCCTGCCCTCGCTGCTTTCGGCGGCGCCCTTCTCCAAAGGAACGCCCGCCGCGGACATGGCGGCCAGCGCCCCCTGCGGGGTTTCCATCAGAATCTCCTCGGGACTGCTGCGGTCGTTAGCCAGCGCGACGAAAGTGCTGCGATAGCGGTTCGGTTTGACCGGCCGCCCCGGAGCATCGGATTCACTGAAGATGAACGGTGCCCATTCATCCGACAGATCCACGTCGAGCAGACCCTGCGTGCGCGCCTCGGCCACGGACACTCGGCGAACGTCGGGCGAGCCCAACGCGTAGGTCTCACCCTGGGCCAGCGGGCCGCGAGGATCCCAGGGCGACACTGGCAGAGTGGGTTCCGCGACAGTCGTTGCTTCGGCGTCGAGACGCCCGGACTGAGCCGCGACACGGACGGGGTTGCATGGGTGGTCGCAAGAAGAGGCCAGCATCGCGAGCAAGGCGACGATCAGAAAGATGTATCGGTCTGGCACAGGGCGTTCCAAGAAAGATCCCACGCAAGGTAGCGCCCCAATGCAGGGGCTGTCACCACACATCATGGTGCTTCTTGCGAATCGGTGCATCCTAGGTAGATAGGAGTCGCCACAAGGCATGCCATCCATCGCAGTCATCGGTGCATCGAACGACCGAGAAAAATTCGGCAACCGCGCCGTGCGCGCGTACGTGTCACAGGGCTGGACCGTGTATCCGGTGAATCTCAAGGAGGACCAGATTGAAGGTCTCCCTTGCTACCGCGGCATCGCCGACCTGCCTGTGCCCGTCGACCGCGCTTCGCTCTACGTGCCGCCGGCTGTCGGCATCCAGCTTCTCGATGCCATCCTCGCCTGTGGCGCCAAGGAGCTTTGGGTCAACCCCGGCTCGGGCAGTCCCGAACTGCTGGCCCGCGCCGAAGAGCTCGGCCTCGTCGCGGTGGAGGCATGCAGTATCGTGGCCGCCAGCGACGATGCCGAGTCGTGCGCCGTCGATCCATGAGGCCGCCGGAGGCCCGCCGCAAGCAACTGGTTGACACCCGCTGTCCGTGCGGGTAGATCGTTGCGGCTCGAAACATTGACCACCAGCGTTTCGGCATGGGGTGGTAGTTAAGTTGGTTATAACGCCGGCCTGTCACGCCGGAGGCCGCGGGTTCAAGTCCCGTCCACCCCGCAAGACCCCTCTGGAGAAATCCAGAGGGGTTTCGCTTATCTGGCCCTCGTTCTGACTCTCACGGTCACCGACTGTCACAGCAACTGTCACAGTTCGACTGTCCACCATGCCGTGATCCGACCGGATGCACAGTGCGGCAGACTCACTCTCAACCACCGGTGCGCGCCCGAAGAGCACGTCGTAGCCGGACAGGTTGATTTTAGCTGGCCACCTCCCTGCACAACGCCTCCCAGCTCCACTCCGTGTAGCCGTCGAACACGTTGCCCTTTCTCAACCCGTGGGTGATGAAGCGCAGCGGGTCGGTTTGGCCGCCATTGCTTCGACACATCGAGATGAATGTTCGACGGAGGTCGTGCTGTCTTCGCTTTCGCAGCCGATACGCTTCAGATCCTGATGGAACTTCTTGAGCATGTGGTTCGCGGAGCGACAAACTCCTCTTCGCGAAGGCACGATGAGATCGCTGGACTCAGGCTCGCGTCCCATCAACTCGCGCCAACCCTGCGATCTCCACCCCGAGAGAACCTCAGCCAAGATCGGATGGACGGGAATTTCGCGCGACACCTTGGTCTTCGGGTCGCCCACCTCTTTCCTCTTAGTGCTGTAGCTCTTGACGACCATCAATCTTCCCAGCGGCTCCATGGTCGAATTAGTCACCCCACGTCGCTGCCCCTACCGAACCGTTCGCCAGCCGCGAGAAATGTCAGAGCCCAAAAGACTCTTCGATCGACGGGAATTCGAGGATCGCTGAGTAGCATCGTCATCTCGCCTGCAGAAAACACCGCAGTCCTTCTCCATGCAGGGTCCTCGTCGACGTTCTGGGGCAGGTCGGCTTCGGCAAGATCGCAAGGGTTGATCGGCAGGAACTTCTTGGCCGCCTTGAACATGGCCTTCATCTCCGCGTAGATGTGGCGAGCAGTCCTCGGCGCTATAATCTTGGCGCGAACCTTGGCCATCACGCTCGCCATCACCGCGCCAACATGGTCACTCGTGACGTCTGACAAGAGCATCGACCCTATGACTGGCGAAACATAGTTTTTGAACCTGGCCCCCTATCCTTGGCTACCACTATCAGCCTTCCCTGCCGCTCTTGGTTCCAGCGCGCGGCAAACATCGCCACGGTCAAAGGCTTTTCAGGCAGAACACCAGCACGCAGCTGGGCGGCTACCTCCTCGATGATCCCCTGCCGAAAATCTTCCGCCTCCTTCTCCTGGCCGACCTTGAAC
>CAVRSU010000012.1:0-229598 GCA_963723955.1 uncultured delta proteobacterium | reverse complement strand
GTCTCGTCAGACAGGTGGCGGCTTTGTTCGCCTCGTTCTGTTGGAAGTCGCCGATTTTCCTGGCCAGGATGGCCGCCTTTCTGACAGCTGTTTGGTCGGTGATGAACTCCAAGGCGCCGATGACTTGGCCGTTCTGGTTCTTGATCGGCACACCGACATAGTCGACGTCAAAGGTGCCGCCGGACGGCTTCGCTAGGGTTTGGCTCGAAGCCGTCTGCCCGTTACGCATGGCACGGGAACAGGCACAGCGCTCTGTGTGACAATCAGTGGTTTTGAAAAAGTCGAAGCATTTCGAGCCAACCAATTGGCGCTGATCCATGTGGCCAAGAGCTGCGCCTGTCTTGTTCATGTATTGGACGGTGAAGTCCTTGTCGATCAGCATGGTGGGAGCAGGCATAATATCGATGAAGCTCACAATGGTGTCGAGAGTCAGGTTGACTCCATCTATGATCTTGCGAAAATCACCGTGGTGAGCCGTCGCATCCGCGCGTGTCGTCAGCTTGCCTTCCACCGCCGCGGTAGCGAGCTTTCCAGCATCCGAAACCAGCGCATCGATTGCATCGATGCACTGATTGAGGTCGCTTTTGATGATGTTGAAGTCGCCGTTGTACGCCTCGGTGATCTTCTCCGGGATCTCTCCCTTCGAGATGCTGTCCACATACTTTGCCGCCAGCCTAAGAGGGGTGATGACTGCATTGAGAACGCGATTGAATCCTTCCATCACTGGACGGCACTCCAGGTAGGCATCCTTGGCGTCGGCGCGGACATTCAGCTTTCCCTCCACTGCCGCCATCGTCAGGCGCTCGGTCTCGCCGCTGAGCTGCGCGAACAGATCGTGCATGCGCCGGTAAAGCAGGAATCCCATCGCAAAGGCGAGTACCACCGCCCCGATCACTGTCACGACATTCAAGCGGACGGAGGCAGCGGCATCAACGGCGTTCTGCTCCGCACGGCGTTTGGCCCCTTCCACCAACAACTTGTTGAGCTTGTCATTCATTTGGCCCAGCATTTTGCGGTCCTGCATGAGTTTGCCTTGCTCCATGTCCTTGAGGACCGCCTCTCCCTGACCCTTGCGCACATCCGAAATGGCTCCCCGTAGACCACTCGCTAGCTGAACAAAGACACCCTTGGCCCCGCCGAACGCCTCGCGAACTTCCTCGCTCTTGATGGCTTTCTCCAATCTTCCGAGGGCATCCTCCGTCTCGACGAGTCTCTTCTCCGCAACATCGAGCCTCGCTGACTGCTCTCTTGTGTCCTTGTTGTGGGCGCCTTCCGTCGTGGCGACCCAAGCCCGGTAGAAAAACAAAGTGTATTCGCCAGACTCACTCAATGGCACGGCATTTTGTTCATACAGAATCGTGTCCGAATCGTTGGCCAGTCGAATGCTGCGCAAGTTTGCGAAGCCCAGCACCGCGATGAGGGCCACCATTGCCGCCACCGCCAACATTGCGATCGTCGTCATCTTCATCTTCTTGAACATGATTCGTTTCCTTTCCCCGTTCGCGAAATGGACTCGGCATAAGCGAATGGGTTCTTGAAGACCATTGGACCAATTTCGAGACAATCCACCTGGGGCGCAATGGGCTTGAGCAGTAGGCGCAATACAATTGACTATTGGCGTATTCGCTGCGAGCCAATGGCGCATTGGCGGCTGGGCGCGCGAGAGATATTGTATCGGCCCAATCCAAAGCAGGGCACCGAGTATTCGATTTGCTGCATTCGTCGTGAGCCAACGGCGCATTGAAGGTCGGACGTGGAAGGGCCACCTTACCGGCTCAATCTCAAGCATTGGGTACATCGTACGATGCAGGTTGAATAGCGAGGCGAAGCACAATTGCGAGGAGTGGAGTGCCATGAGTCAAGCAATCCCATTAGAAGGAACCCATGATTTAGTTCGGGCGACGTTTGAGCAATGCCCGTCTGCGCTGATTGTCGTCGATGGAGATGGCCAGATCCGTGAGGTCAATCAGGAGGCCGAGCGGCTATTCGGATACGTCCGCGAGGAGCTTCAGTGGCAGCCGGTGGAAATGCTCGTGCCGGGGCATTTCGCGACCGCGCATGCACAGTTGCGTGGGCAGTATGCTGCGATGCCCGCTGCCCGACGAATGGCCGCAGGGTCCGCGACGCGCGCGTGCCATCGGGACGGGCACGAAATCCCGGTGAGAATCGATTCTGTCGCCGATTCTCACGTCCGAAGGCGTGTTCATCGCGGTGGCCGTGGTTGACGTCAGTGAATTCCGTCACCTCGAAGAGCGGCTGGGCCAGATCCACAAGCTGGAGGTCATCGGGAACATCGCCAGCGGCGTGGCCCACGACTTCAACAATATCCTTCATGGCATCGTTGCCTTCACCGAGCTGGCGCAGGAGGAGGCTTCCGGCATTCCCTCGATAGCCGGCAGTTTGGACCGGGTACTCGTTGCGGCTCGACGGGGCGGGGACTTGGCCAATCGCATCCTCACTTTCACGCGCAAGACCAAGCCAGCCCGTGCGCGTACAAGTCTGGCCGCGCCTGTGCGGGAGGCGGCTCAACTCTTGCGGGCGACCCTGCCCTCTAGCATCGAGATGCGGGATCGCTTCGACCCCGCCACTCCTCTGGTGATGGCAGATGGCTGCGAGCTGTATCAGATCGTCATGAACCTGGGCACGAACGCGGCCCATGCCATGAAAGAGGGAGGGGTGCTCGAATTTCGAGTGGAGCCGGCCATGGTCGGTCGGCATTTCCCCATCGATCACCCCGATATCCGCGCGGGGCTTCATGCCCGCCTAAGTGTCATCGACACGGGCACCGGAATTCCGCAAGAGGCAATCGATCACGTCTTCGAACCCTTTTTCACCACAAAGTCTGCGGACGAGGGAACCGGCTTGGGGCTATCGATCGTCGACGACATCGTGCGATCGCTGGGCGGTTGTATCGATGTCCACAGCCTTGTGGGGAAGGGCACTCGCTTTGACGTGTATATCCCCGCGTGCTCACCAGAGGCATCCTCGGTCGACATCAAGGGATCCGGTCGGCCCCGGCAGCACCATATCCTGCTCGTGGGCGAGGAGGGTCGCTCGGCGCGACTAGGAAAGTGCGTGCTCGAATCGGGTGACTTCGATGTCACCGTGCACGCCTCTGCCGCGAAGGCAATGGAGGACCTTCGCTCTCACCCGGAGAGCTTCGATTTGCTCATCACCGATGGCACCACCTCTGCCACGAGCGGTCCGGGACTGGTCGACCAGGTCCGGGCCCTTTGGCCGAACATGCCCATCCTGGTTGTTTCGGGTAGTGGCGAGTCAGCGTCTGCCGACGCTCCGAGAGGAGCCGGTATTCGTCGTTTGCTTTCCGATCCGTATCACTCGGCGGACCTCAAGGCGGCCGTTCAGGAACTTATCGAGGACTCGCGCTGAGCACCCGCAGTGCCGTCTAAATCATCGACGCATTGGACATCCAAACCACTACGCGACTGCGAAGAGACGCCCTCGTTCGTTCAGGATGGCGACAACGACAACCCCAAGGCAAACACGGTCCGAATCGTCATCGTCGCATGCCAAGGAATCGCGGAGAGCGGCCTGCGAGCGCTTTTTGCCGGAACCAACGAATTTCTGGTGGTGGGTTCGGCGGCATCGGGACGGGACGCTCTGGTCCTGGCCAAGAAGGTCCGACCGGCCATCGTCATCATTGATGGAATGTTGCCTGATCTGACCGCGGTCGACGTGATCGGACGGCTGCGCGGTGAATGCCCAGAGACCAAAGTCGTCGCGTTGTCGTCCGACATGTTCTGGCGCAGCGTCGTCGGCGTGTTTCGGGCTGGGGCTTGGGGTTTCGTGACGAAAGAGCGCTCGTTTGACGATCTCACCGCCGCCCTGAGAAGCGTTTCGCGTGGCCATCGCTTCGTCGACGGGCGCACCGGTGGTCTGCTCGCATTCGCGTGGAGCGAGGTTCATGGAACAACCGCCGAAATCTCACTTGCCTCGCTCTCCCGACGTGAAAGCGAGGTGTTTCGCCTGTTGGTGGACGGCAAGAACGCCGCGGAGATCGCGAAGTCCTTGTTCATATCCAGAAAGACCGCGGAGACACACCGCAGGGCGGTTCTGAAGAAGTTGAAGGTGCGAGACATGGCCGAGCTGATGAAACTCGCCGCGCGCAACCGACTTCTCAATCCATGAGCGTGGCTGAAGAAGTCGTCGAGCCGGCGCAGCTGCCTGGTCTTCTTGGCCCGCGCCGGGCGCGCGATGCCTGCAGCGGCTTAGAGTGCTGGCTCGTCGAACGCCTCGGCCCACCAGCGTCCCGGCCGGCAAAATCGAGCTCACTTGCGCGTGACGCCCAAAAGTTCACTCAATTCGCGTCGGGCCAGCCAAGCCACCGACATTGCAGCGAGATTTCTGCGCTTGGCGCCTGCCATTCCAGGGCCCAACGGTTACTTCTTGCACTCGCCTCGACAAATAACTATCTAGTTATTTACTTCCGCAAGCGAGTTACCAATACCCATGTCCAGCCGTGAGAACGCCATGAAACCACGTACTGTTGGAGTCGCATTCGCCGCGGGCATCAGCCTGGCGGCAGGTCTTTGCACAGTCGGAGCGGCGCAAGCCGCGGCCGGGAGCGAATCGCCCGGCCAAAGCCTGACCCTCGCAGAAGCGATAGAGCGGGCGCTCGGCCACGATCCGAAAACCCAGGCGGCGCAGGCGCGCCTGGAGGAGGCAACCGCGACTCGCCAAAGCACGCTTGGCAATTACGGGCCGCGATTGCAAGTGGACGGAACCTTGTTCTACTGGAACGAGCCGCACGACATGGTCGTGGTCAGCCCGAGCACCCTGGGCAGCATGGATCTTTCGACGGTGCCGGCCGGGCTTCTGCCTCTGCTCGGTCAGCTTGCCCAACCGATTCGGTTCCGCGACGAGCGAACCGCGCAACTTCAGGTCTCGGCGATCCAGCCCATCACCCCCCTCTATTCGGTCCATCAGGGGCAGAAGGCCGCGCGACAAGGGGAGATCGCGGCCGAGCACCAGCGGCGGCAAAATCAGCGTGAAACCACCTACCGTGCCACCGAGGCCTACTACCGCGTCCTCGCGGCCCAGCACCTTTGTCGCGTGGCCGACGAATCCGTGGCCACGCTGCGCGCCCACCTCGACCAGGCCAGGCAGTTTCGCGACGCCGACATGTTGGGCTTGGACGAGTACTTGGCGGTTGAAGTCGAGGTGGGCAACGCGGTCGAGAACCAAATCAAAGCAAACACGCAACGCCAACTGGCGACCGCGGCGCTCGCCACGCTGATGGGCTGGACTCAAGCGACACCCTTCACCCTCACCGATATCGCCGACAATGCCGAGCCGCCGGCGCCACCCTCTCTTGACGACGCTCGCCGAAGCGGCCTCGACAAGCGCTCCGAAATCGCCACGCTGGAGGCCCTGGCGCAGGCCTCGCGCGACCAGGCGAAGATCGCGTGGTGGCAACTCACGCCGCAGATGTCGGCGGTCGGGCGCTACCAGCGCAGCAGCGGCACGGTCATGAACAACCTCAACGAATGGATGGTCGGCGGCGTGCTCGCGTGGAACCTCTGGGATTGGGGATCGACCTATTACAAGGCACGCGCCGCCGAGGCACAGACGCGCCAGGTGCTCGCGCGCCAGGGCGATGCCAAGGACCTCATCGGCCTCGAGATCCAGCAGCGATTCCTGGCCATCGACGCCGCCCGGGAGCGGTTGGAGGTCGCACGCATGACCTCGCGCCAGGCGGAAGAGTCGATGCGCGTCGCACGCATGAAGTTCGAACAGCACACAGTGCCCTCGACCACGGTGCTTGATGCCGAGACTCGTCTGTCGCGCGCGCAGACCAGCCGTATTCAGGCCCAGTACGATCTCATCCTGGCGCTCGCGTCGCTTCGTCTGTCCATGGGCGAAGGCGTCCAGGCGACGGTCTTGCCGAGCGAGCTTGTCGTCTCCCAACCCCGGTAACCCATCATGCGCCGCCGTTCATCTTCCCGCGATCCCGAGTCCACCAAGAATCGTCTCTTGCGCGCCGCCGAGCGCCTGTTCGTGGAAAAGGGCTACGACCTCGCCCGCGTCGACGAAATCGCCGCGCAGGCGCGGGTCAACAAGCGCATGCTCTACGCCTATTTCACCGACAAGGAAGGCATCTACCTCGCCATCCTCGAGGCGAGCTTCAGTCAGATGCTCGACTGTCTCGAGGAAGTTACAAAGCACCAAAGCGATCCGCGCAGCGACGCCGAGAACCTGATTCGAGTGTATTTTCGTTTCTTGGCCGACCATCCGGCCTTCGTTCGACTGGTGGCCTGGGAATCGCTACGCTACGGGCGACACGCCGGCCGCGTACTGGCGCGAACCTACCGCGCGAGTCTCGACAAACTGTTCGCCGTTGTCCAGCGCGGCGTCGACGAGGGCGTCTTCCGACCGGATCTCGACGTGCGTTCACTCACCGCCAGTCTGTACGCACTTTGCCTTTCGCACTTCTCGCAAAGGGAGTTTCTCAACATTCTGTCGGAAAAAGACAGCAGCAGTCCCGAGGCGCGAGAAACAGCCCTGAACAATATTTTGCGTCTGGTCTTCGACGGCATCGAACGACCAGCGCGGGAATCATCGCCGACCCGCACCGCCAGCACGAGGAACAAACCATGAACCAACGCATCTTGCTGTCTTGTTCGTTGCTCCTTCTATTCAGTTCCTGCCGAGAGACAGACAGACCACGCGCGCAACCCACGGCGGTGAAAGTCATGAAAGCGCAGCCGCAAGGGGGCACGCCCAGCAATCGCTACTCGGCCAGCATCGATGCGGCCACGCGGGTCGATCTGGCTTTCAAGGTGGGCGGCTACGTCGATCGCATCACCAAGGTGAAGGGCTCGGACGGCAAGCCACGCCTCATCCAGGAGGGCGACCCGGTCGCGCAAAACGCCGAGCTGGCTTCCCTGCGCAAAGCCGACTTCACCAATCGCCTGGCCGAGGCGCAAGCGGCCTTGGCCGAGGCAACCGTGGCCCGCGACCAAGCGCAATTGGACTTCGATCGAAACCAGAAGCTGATGGAGGGCAACGCCATTCCCAAGGCGCAGTTCGATGCGATCCGCACCCGTCTCGACGCCGCCGCAGCCCGCATCAGCGGCGCCAAGGCTCTTGCAGACGAGGCCACCACCATGCTGCGCGATTCAACGATCCGTTCACCGTTCGGGGGAACCGTGGCCCGTCGCAATCTTGAGCTTGGCGCGCTGGCCGCGCCGGGCATTCCGGTGTTCACGGTGACGGACGTAAGGTCGGTCAAGCTCGTCGTCGGGGTCCCGGATCTGGTCCGCGATGGGTTGCGCTCGGGCAGCGAGACCGCGGTCGCCTGCGATGCGTTTCCCGGACGCAGCTTCCAGGGCGCCATCACGCGGATCGCCGGCATCGCCGACCCGCGCAGCCACGTGTTCGAGGTCGAAGTCACGGTGCCAAACCCTGACCGCTTGCTCAAGCCGGGCATGGTGGCGTCGGTCGTCTTGGGCGAAAAAGCAGTGGCCGCAACGGCCACCACGGTTCCGCTGTCAGCCATCGTGCGATCGCAGAGGAACAAGGACCACTTCGCGGTGTTCGTGCTCGATTCGTCGCTTCATCCGCCGGTCGTGCGCCAGAAAGAGGTGGAGCTGGGTCTGAACGATCCCCTCATCGCGCGCAACTCATAAGCACTTGATATTGCTGGCGATTGAAAAACGTCGAGGATTGACTTATCCACAGCAAGTTCTGGTACATGGATTCCATGAGCCACGAGACGACGACTCCTGGAACTAGATTGCGCAAGCCACTCGCAAAGAATCGGTTGCGCCCGGCGGACACACAGCGGTTTGTTGAGAAGCTTATTGGAGAGGATTTCCACGCGAAGAGAGTGCTTTCGCTAGCCAACGGGGTAACCGGCGTCATCCACGGCGCCACGCTGGGCATTCACGCCATCGGACAAGGGTTGGCGCAGGCTCAGGGACTGAATCCAAGGCACGCAGTCAAGCAGGTCGATCGCCTGATGAGCAATGCGGGTATCTCGTGCGATACCTTCTTTAAGAACTGGGTGCCTTTCGTGCTGGGCGCGCGTGAGGATGTCTACGTCGCGCTCGACTGGACTGAGTTCGATGCCGACGACCATTGCACCATCGCCTTGTATCTCATCACGTCCCACGGACGAGCGACGCCGTTGCTGTGGCGAACAGTCAGAAAGTCAACCATCGAAGGCTGGCGCAACGACCATGAGGATGACCTCCTGGCCCTGTTCGCCAAGCTGCGTCCGGCGCATACCAAGCGAGCGACCGTGCTGGCAGACCGAGGGTTTGGGGACCAGAAACTCTATCCCTTCCTTGTTTCGCTCGGCCTGGATTTCATCATCCGCTTTCGAGGAATCATCTACGTCGAGGCATCCAACGGCGAGGTCCGACCTGCGACACACTGGCTTTCACCGAGCGGACGAGCGGTCAAGCTTGCGAACGTCAAGGTCACCTCCGACCGGACGCCGGTGGCTGCGGTGGTAGGCGTGCACGCGCGCGGAATGAAGGATGCCTGGCATCTGGCGACGAGTCGCTCTGACCTCAGCGGCGCTCAGGCAGTCAAGGCGTACGGCAAGCGCTTCACCATCGAGGAAACGTTCCGCGACGCCAAGGACGCACGCTTTGGAATGGGTTTGAAAGCTACGCACATTGCGGACCCTGAACGACGAGACCGACTCCTTCTCCTGGCGGCCATCTCCCAGGCATTGCTCACGCTTCTGGGTGCCGCGGCGGAAGAAACCGGACTCGACCGCAAGCTCAAGGTCAACACGGTGAAGCGCCGGACGCATTCGCTATTCACCCAAGGCAGCTATTGGTATGGAGCCATTCCAATGATGCCGGAGGAGTGGCTTGCGCCCCTAATGGCCGCATTTGGCCGCCTAGTTTCCGAGCAACGGGCTTTTGCTCAAGTGTTTGGAATTCTTTGATGCCTATGAGGGGATCCCTCAGGAGCTGGGTAGCTTCCTCGGCAACGTCATTCCGGTCACGCATGGTTTGGCACCCGATGCGCAAGTCGTCGTGCAGGGTGCATCAATGGTGTCCGAGGGTGAAGCGGTAGAGGTGCTTCCTTAGGAGCCGCCATGACCAATCCCGAAGAAAAGATCTCCGCGGCAGGAAAAGTCGCGCGTTACTTCACCCACAAGACCCACGTCAGCGTCGTCCTTCTGCTGGCCACGCTGGCCTGGGGTGTGTGGGGGTACACGCGGATGCCGAAAGCCAAGGATCCCTTCATTCCGGTGCGCATCGCGGTCGCAACCTGTGTGTGGCCTGGTGCCAGCGCGGAGAAGATCGAACAGCTGGTCACGCGAAAAATCGAGCAGAAGATCGCCGAGAACCCAACCGTCGAGAAGATCGAGTCGATCAGCCGCACCAGTGTCGCGATCGTATACGTCACGCTCGCGGACGATTTGAACGACAAGGATCGCCCACGCCAGTTCGACGACATCGCGGGCAAGCTGGAGGCCATCCACGATCTGCCCGCGGGTGCCGGCCCCATCAACTTCATCAAGGACTTCGGCGACACCGCGGCCCTGATGTTGACCGTCGCCAGTCCGCGCGTGAGCGACATCGAGCTCGACTTGCGGGCGCGATCGCTTCAGGCCGACATCGTGCGCGCGCGTGCCGGCGAGCGCGGCCGGGCCACCCTGGTGGTCAGCTTCCCACCGACGATTTCCACGGATCCGTTGCGACGGCTTGCCAGCGCGGCCGTCGCCTTCTTCGCCGATTCCGGCGACCGCGATGGTCGTGTCTTGCAAGGGCCCGGCTACATGGCCCTCGACCTGCGCCCCACCCACGACGACGCGACGCTGATCGGCGCGCTCAAGCAATTCGCGCACAGTCACCTCAGCGTTTCCGAGCTTCACCCCGACATGTGGAAGCCCATCGTGATTCGGGATCCCGAGGGGACGCTGGCGCGATTGACCGAAGGTGCGGGCGAGAAATTCTCTTACCGCGAGCTCGACGACTACACGGATCTCATCCAGAGACATCTCCAGAGCATTCCGCTCGTCTCCAAGGTCAGTCGCTCCGGTGTTCTGCCGGAGGCCGTCTACCTCGACTATTCGCAGGAAAAGCTCGCCTCCTACGGCTTGCAGCCGTCGCACCTCATGGACGCGCTGCGGGCGCGCAACATCGTCATCACCGGCGGTATGCTCGACATCGACGGCAAGAACATCGTCATCGACCCTTCCGGCGAGATCACGAACGAGCAGGATCTGGGCGGGATCCTCGTCCCGTCGCCCACGGGCGGTCCACCGATGTACTTGCGCGACCTCGTAGACATCCACCGCGAATACCAAAGCCCGGCCCGGTTCCTCAACACCCTCACCCTGCGCGATGCCCAGGGTAAGTTCCAAAGCTCGCGCGCGATCACGGTCGCGGTCCAGATGCGCCCGGGCGTGCAGGTCGGAGATTTCGGCAAACAGGTCGACGCCAAGCTCGGCGAGCTGAAGTCGGTGCTGCCGGACGATCTCATCCTGCGCCGGACCTCCGACCAGCCCTTGCAGGTACGCGAGAACGTCTCGCTGTTCATGAGCAGCCTCTACGAAGCGATTCTGCTGGTGGTGCTCGTGGCACTGATCGGCTTTTGGGATTGGCGCGCAGCCTTGCTCATGGCGCTGGCGATTCCCATCACGCTCGCGTTGACCTTCGGCTTCATGCAGGTGCTGCGCGTGGACCTCCAGATGGTCAGTATCGGCTCGCTCATTCTCGCTCTCGGCCTGCTCATCGACGTGCCCGTGGTGGCCGGCGACGGCATCAAGCGCGGGCTTGTCGAAGGCATGAAGCGAGCCACGGCGGCATGGATGGGGCCGTCGCGTCTGGCCAAGGCGATTCTGTTCGCCACCCTCACGAGCATCGTCGCGTACCTGCCCTTCCTCGCGGTCAGCGGCGCCATCGGCACTTTCATTTACACGATGCCCGTGGTCATGACCGCCTCGTTGGTGGCGTCGTACATCGTGTCGATGACCTTCGTCCCACTGCTCGGCCGGGTGATTCTTCGTGCGCCGAAACCGAAGGATCCCTCCGCCCAACCGAATCGTGCCCTGCGCGGGTACCGGCACCTTCTTGCATGGTGTATCGACCACCGAGGCTGGGCACTGCTGGGTGCCACGGCGATGCTCGTGGGATCGATGGCGCTGGCTCGTGACGTGAAACAGTCCTTCTTCCCGAAGGACTTCTCCTACCTTTCCTATGTCGACGTCTGGCTGCCCGAAGATGCATCTTTGTCGGCCACCAAGGACAAAGCCGCCCAGGCCGACGCCGTCATTCGGCAGGCGGCAACGGATTACGCAAAGGCACACGCCCGCTCGGTCGACGATATGCTGGAATCGATCACCACCTTCGTGGGCGGCGGCGGTCCACGCTTCTGGTTCTCGGTCGCTCCGGAATTGCAGCAATTGAATTACGCGCAACTGATTGTGCAGCTCAAAGACAAGCACGATACACACGATTTCGCGATCGCGGTACAGTCGGCGCTGTCCGCCCAGATCGCAGGCGCGCGCCTCGACGTGCGCGAGCTCGAGACCGCCAAGCCAATCGGCGTCCCGGTCGCGGTTCGCATTGCGGGATCCGACGTGCAACGGTTGCGGGCCATTGGCGAGCAGGTGAAAAGCGTGTTCCGCTCCATCCCAACCACCGAGCGCATCCGCGACGACTGGGGCGCCGAGACGTTCTCCGTCGCGCTGAAAGTGAACCCCGATCGGGCCAACCTCGCCGGCCTCACCAACGTCGACGTAGCGCTGTCGTCGGTGACGGCCATGAATGGCTATCCCGTCAGCCAGATCTACGACGACCATCGCCAGATCCCAATCCTGGCCCGCATGCGCTCGCAAGAGCGCGCCGAGCTGAGCGACATCGAGAATCTCTACGTGTCGTCGTCGCGCAGTCAGGTGAAAATCCCGCTGCGCCAGGTTTCGCGCATCAATTACAGCTTGCAGACGGAAAAGATCCGCAGACGAGATCAATTCCGCGCCATCACCGTCGCCTGCTTTCCCACCGCCGGCACATTGCCCTCGGAAGTGTTGAAGGTCGCCCAGCCACAGCTCGACAAGCTCGCCGCCGCGCTGCCGCCCGGTTATCGCCTGACCATCGCGGGCGAACAGGAGGAACGGCAGAAAGGCTTCGGGCAGTTGTCCGTCGTGCTGGTGATCTCGATCGTCGCGATTTACCTTGCCCTGCTCGTGCAGTTTCAAAATGCCGTCAAGCCGCTGGTTGTCTTCGCGGCGATTCCGTTCGGCGCCGCCGCCGCCGTGCTCTCGCTGCGGATCATGAACACGCCCTTCGGGTTCATGGCTTTTCTCGGCATCATCAGTCTCATCGGCGTCATCGTCAGCCATGTGATCGTGCTCTTCGATTTCATCGAGGAGCAGCGCGAGCATGGCGCGCCTCTGCGCGATGCCCTGCTAAACGCAGGCGTGATTCGACTTCGCCCGGTGGTGATCACTGTCGCAGCGACCGTGCTTGGCCTGGTTCCTCTGGCGTCGCACGGCGGTCCGTTCTGGCACCCGCTGTGCTACGCGCAGATCGGCGGCCTCACGGTGGCTACCCTCATCACCCTGATTCTGGTGCCCGTCCTCTACACCATCATGATTCGCGATCTGAAGTTGATCAGGTGGTCCAACGCGGAGCTGGACACGACCGAGGTCGAACGAGTCACCCCATGAGTGTGGCCTGAGAACGTCATCGCGCCGGCGCAGTCGCGCTGGCTTTCTCGGCACGCGTGGCGTGTGCAATGCCGGCTGCGGCATAGACGGCAGGCTCGTCGAGGGTCTCGTGGATCAGCAGTTCCTTGACGATGGCGTCCAGCTTGTCGCGGTTTGCCTTGAGCAGCCGGCGCGCCTCGACCAGGCATTCCCCGGAGATGCGACGAACCTCTTCATCCACCAGATCGAGCATGGCGTTCGAAGTCCCGGCCATGGCGGGATTACCCTCCGCCGGGAGAACGGAGATGGCACCAATTCTTTCGGACATGCCCCAGCGACCGACCATGGAGCGGGCGATGCGGGTGACGACCTCCAGGTCGCTCTCCGCGCCGCTCGTCACCACCGCGAAAACCTCTTGCTCCGCGGCCATGCCGCCGAGGGCACCGATGATGCGTCCGCGCAGGTATTTCGCATCGGCCCCGTAGCGATCTTGCTCCGGGGTCGAAAGCGTCACGCCCAAGGAGCGTCCGCGCGGAATGATCGATACCTTGCGCACCGGATCGGCCCCCGCCTGAAGCATGCCCAGCAGCGCATGGCCGGCCTCGTGGTAGGCGGTGCGCCGGCGCTCCTCGTCTGGCATGACCACGTTGCGGGCAGCGCCGAGCTGGACTTTCTCAAGAGCGTCGGTCAAATCGCGCTGGGAGACTCGCTCCTCTGCTCGCCGCGCGGCCAGCAGCGCCGCCTCGTTGACCAAGTTGGCAAGCTCCGCCCCGGTCATGCCCGGCGTGGCCGCGGCGATGGCGTCCAAGTCCGCGTCGCCGCCGAGAGGGACCTTGCGCGCGTGGACGCCAAGGATGGCGGCGCGACCCTTGCGGTCGGGCGAGTGCACCATGATGGTCCGGTCGAAGCGGCCGGGCCGCAGCAAGGCGGGGTCGAGAACATCGGGACGGTTGGTGGCGGCCAGCACCACGACGCCCTCGTGGCCGGAGAAACCGTCCATCTCGGTCAGGATCTGGTTTAGGGTCTGCTCGCGCTCGTCGTGACCGCCAACCGACATTGCGCCGGCACGGGAGCGCCCGATGGTGTCGATCTCGTCGATGAAGATGATGGCGGGAGCGACCTTGCTCGCCTCCGCGAAGAGCTCGCGCACCCGGCTGGCCCCGACGCCCACGATCATCTCGATGAACTCCGAGGCGCTGGCGCTGAAGAAGGGAACGTTGGCCTCTCCCGCGGTCGCGCGGGCGAGCAGGGTCTTGCCCGTCCCAGGCGCGCCCGCCAAGAGCACCCCCTTGGGCGCGCGCGCCCCGACCCGCCGATACTTCTCCGGATCCTTCAGGAAATCGACGACCTCGCTGATCTCCGCCTTGACCTCGTCGATACCGGCCACGTCGTCGAAGGTGGCGCGAACTTTCTCTGGATCGACGGGCTTGCTTGCGCGGTTGCCAAAGAGCCCGCCGAGGCCGCCCATCGACTTCTGCTGACGCTTGAACCAGAAGCTGTAGAGCCCGAACATGAGCAGGAACGGCGCAACCGAGATCAGCAAGTTGGCGAGGATACCGCGTTCCTCCACGAGGGGTTTCGCCCGCACCGTCGCCCCGTTCAACTCGAGCTGCGAGAGGAGGTCATCCACCGCGAACGTCGGGCGCTCGGTGGTGAACTGCTGGTACGTGCCGGTCTGTTGTCCGGGGATCGGCCTCGGCTGCTTGAGCGCGCCCTGCACGGTGTTGCCTCGGGCGAACACCTCGTGCACGTTCTTGCTCGCGACTTGGGCCTTGAACTCGGTGTACGCCACCACGTGCGGACCGGAGAGCCGGTCCTGCATGGTTAGGATCGCGAACAGCCCCGCGCAGGTAAGCAGCCACCACGCCCGCGAACCCCAGGGGGACGGCTGCTTGCCGGGTTGCTCCTCGGGCAAGCCCTCGGTGCGCCACGGCGGCGGAGGTACTTGACCGGGCGAGGCGGCACCGGTTCGAGGCTGACCCTGTTGTAGCTGTGTCTCTTTGTCTTTCATGCGATCTCCTCCAGCATCTCGCCAGTCAAACGATGGTCGCGAACTCCTCGAACGGCAATCTGGGCGGACGTTCTGTTTCGGCTTTCACTTGCCAGTCCGTCAACCCGGGGGAGATCTGTTGGCTGTGGCCGCCCATGATAATCAAGGTGATAACCTGAGCATCGGCGGGAAGCGCCAACACCTGCCGAGCTGCCTGCGGATCGAAACCAGCTACCGGGTGCGTTTCCAGGTTTCTCGCTGTCGCAGCCAGCATGAGGAAAGCCGACGCTATCCCCGTGTCGAACTGGAAGTATTCTCGCCCGTCCGGGGTCTTGCAGTCCAGGTCGGCTTTCGACCACACCGCGACGATCAGAGAGGAATGCTTGGCCCACGTCGCATTCCCCGGAGCCAGCGTAGCGAGCATGCGCTCAAGCATGCCGGGGCTGCGCACGAACACGAAGCGCCAGGGCTGCTTGTTCGAGCAGGATGGGGCCAGACCTACCACGGTAGCGAGGTCTTTGATGAGGCTGTCGCTCACTTCGAGCGGTGCAAAGGATCGCAGCGACCGACGCTTGTACACGACGTCATCGAATTCCATAGTGTGCTCCTTGTATATTTCTACCTAGCAATGGCGCGCGGACCTCGGCGTACGAGCGTTCCGCGCGCCGGAGTGTTTACGCCCGCGGGGTCTTCACCAGCTCCTTGAGGGCCTGCCCCACCGCGGACGCATTCTTCTTGATGAGCTCTCGCTTCTCCGCTGCGCGCGCCTGAAACGCTTGCAGCGATTCTTGTGCTCGCTTCTTCTGTTGATCGATCCGCGCCTGAACTTGATCGATCCGGCTACGCAGCTTCGTGCGGCGTTTCTCGTTGGCACTCGCGAACTCCGCCTTGAGCTGCGCGAGATCCGCTTTCAGCGCGACGATCTCATCTTCGCGCAACTTGTCGCGTATCTCCCATACTGCACGGCGAATGACGGTTCCAGCTAGGGCCTCCATGCGGGTGTCGACCGGGGTCGTCCAGCCCTCCTCGATCTCGGCCACCACCGCGACCTTGCCGGGGGTTAGCGACGTCGAGACTTCTTCGACGTAGTCCGCACCGACGCGGGCGTGGCCGACATCCGAGATCGCCCCCAGCGCGAGTCCGGATACGGCGCCGACAGCCACCCCCACGGGACCGCCCAAGAGCCCAATCAGGCCGCCGAGGGAAGTCCCGACGAGACCGCCGCTCGGGTTCACGTCATCGTATTGCTTGACAGCGGTTGTGCCATCCGCGTTTTTGGCCACCACCGCGGCCCGGTAGATGGTGATGCTGCCCTCAGTCTCGAGCTGGCGCAGAGCAGACTTGCCTTCATAGGCTTTGGTTTCGTCGTCGAACACGACCACTAGCATTCGTTCCATTGCTTTATCTCCTCGTTGTTTGGTTGAGCTTTCCAGGATCACGAGGTGCTGTAATGGCAAATGCGATGCCAACGGTAAGTGAGCGATTTTGCTGGCCCTGCGGGCCGCCCCGGGCTGTCGAAACTCGCCAAATGGCGAGCTTCGACAGCGCCGCGTGGGGAGCCGCCGAGCTCTCGGGACCCACCTCCCACCCTGCACGCCCCTCGGGCCTTCGGCCCTCGCCCTCGTCGGCGCGTACCATCGCGGCGAGGCCGAGCGAAGCGAGCGGGGTGGTTCGGGGCGGGTGGGGCCGAGGTTTGGAAACCCTTCCAGGATTTCCATCACAGTGTCGAACGCCGCCGCTATTTGGTCCGGAATCGATTCTTGTCGATGTGGAGCGACCGAATCTTCGACTCGAGCGTGGAGCGTGGAATGTCGAGCCTCGCGGCCGCGCCGTCCGGCCCCGCGACGCGACCGCACGACTCCGCCAGCGCGCCTTCGATCAGCTTCTTCTCTTCGCCGGCGCTGGGCCGACCGAGGATGCGCAGGGCGTCGGTCGACCGCGCCGGTCGATGATCGAGCCACGACTCGTCGACCACCAAGGTCTCCTCGCAGAGGATGACAGCCCGCTGGATCACGTTCTGCAGCTCGCGGATGTTGCCGGGCCAGTCGTAGGACGTGAGAAGATCGACGGTCTTGCGACTCACGGTCGCGAATCTCTTCCCCGCATTCGTCGCATACCGACGGGTCAGATACTCGACCAGCAGGGGGATGTCTTCGGACCGCTCGCGCAGCGGCGGCATTTGAATCGGAAAGACACTGAGTCGGTAATAGAGATCTCGCCTGAACGAGCCGTCCGCGATGGCCCTGTCGAGGTCGCGGTTCGTGGCGGCGATGATGCGCACATCGACGGGGATGGGCTTGGTGCCGCCGATCCGCTCGAACGTCCGCTCCTGCAACACCCGCAGCAAGGCCACCTGCGTTTCCGCAGGCAGCTCGCCCGCCTCGTCGAGGAAGATGGTTCCCCCGTCCGCCAGCTCGAATCGACCGAGGCGGCGCTGGGTCGCGCCCGTGAAAGCGCCCTTTTCGTGGCCGAACAGCTCGGAGGCGACGAGGGATGGCGCGATGGCGCCGCAATTCACGGAGACGAATGGCCGGGCAGCACGAGGCGATCGCTTGTGGATGGCGCGGGCGATCAGCTCTTTTCCGGTCCCGGTCTCACCGGTGATCAGCACCGTCGAATCCGAGCTCGCCACCTTCTCCACCAGCGCGAGGACGCGGCGGAGCGGGGCCGACGTCCCCACGATCTCCTCGAACATCGACGTCTGGGTCAGCTCTTCGCGAAGGGCGATGTTCTCCTTGTAAAGCCGCTCCTTGAGCTCGTCGACTTCGCGCTGGGCACGCTTGAGCTCCTCGATGTCGATGCTGGTTCCAAACCACCGAATGACGTTGCCGGCCTCGTCGCGCAGCGGCTCCGTTCGGTGCAGCATCCAGCGGTATTCGCCTTTCGCGTCCGCCACGCGGGACTGGGACACGGCCGGCTGGCCGTCGCTCATGGAGGTGCGCCAGAGTCGGAGGTGCTCTTCGCGATCGTCAGGGTGGATGAGGCTCGTCCAGCCCCACCCTTCCAGCGCTGCCAGCGCAACGCCGAGGTAGTCGAACCAGCGCTGATTGAAATAGTCGACATAGCCGTCAGGGCGCGCGCTGAACACCAGGGCCGGTGTCGAGTCGACCACCAAGCGATAGTCGATGTCCCGGCGGTTCATTGCGTCGCGCCTCAGGCTGTGTGCCAGCTCCAAGGCCGATGGTTCTCCTTGCGCCTGTTTCCGTGACATGCGCCTATACCAACTCCTGCGCGGTCAGCTCGTCCTTCATATACGCGTAGTAGATGGGCGCCGCTACCACGCCGGCGATACCGAAAGCGGCTTCCATCAGCAGCATGGCCGCCAGAAGCTCCCAGGCCCGCGCATTGATTTGCGCGCCCACGATGCGCGCGTTGAGAAAGTACTCCAGCTTGTGAATGACGACGAGAAATATCAGCGCGGCCGCCGCGACGTAGGGTGAGACACTGAGTCCGACCACGACCACCACCGTGTTCGAGATCAGATTGCCAATCACCGGCAAGAGACCCACCACGAAAGTCAGGACCACCAGCGTCTTGGCAAGCGGCAGGTGCACGCCGAAGAGCGGCAGTCCCGCCAGAAGAAACACAGCGGTAAGAGAAGTATTGATGGCCGAGACGCGGACCTGCGCGAAGATGATGCGGCGAAAGACATCGCCCAAGCGGGACATGCGTTCGGCCAAGGCGCGTGCCAAGGGCCGTTCGACTTTGTGCGGACGCAGGTCGGTCAGCGACACCATCACTCCGATCACCAGTCCGACGAGGATGTGGACGAGCGTCCGGCCAAAGTCGGCCCCGACGGTGCGAATCTCCTTCGCGTGCAATCGTAACCAATCCACCGTTGCGTCCTTCAGCGCATCGGCGTTGGCCGGCAACCCTTCAGACAACGCGGAGGGCAGGTTGGCCCGCGCGAGAGCGACACTGTCGGCCAGCTTTTCCAGCAAGCTGGCGAGATGCCCTTCACTGCGCACCAACGCCAGCAGACCCGTCACCGCGGCAGCCACCCCACCGATGATAAGGATCGCCAGGGCCATCACCGCCACCATGCCTGCTCGCTCACTCGACAATCGGCGCCGCAGCCTCAGCACGGCGATGTGGACCAGCTCGTACACCAACAGTCCTGCCAGGAGGGCCGAAAGCAGGTGCAGCTTCGACACCATGAGTAGCCCAGCGGCCATCAGAATCCAGGCCGCGATCTCGTGTCGACTGACCGCGCGCTTTACCTCGGCAGGTTGGACTGCGTCGCCCACGGGCACTTTCTAGCACGGAACCCGTTCCACCATTTCCAACTGGCGCCGAGTGGCACATGCGTGTGACGAAGCCGAGGGCTGGGGGTTCGATTCCCTCCGGGCGCGCTGCAACGCATAGCATTTCCGAACCGCGGCACCGCTGCTGCACCAAAACGGATCTCGCTCTGCCATCGATCCCGCCCTGCGCCTGAAATCACCCGGGCGGTCTTGCGCGTTGCCTCGGATTGACGGGGCGACCCCACCATACTGATGGGATCCGCCGCCGCGCCACCGGCAACCGCGCTCTAGGTGCCGGGAATGATTCACTTCAACCGGCTGGCCCGGAACGTGCTGTGGGGCCCGACCCAGGAGGTAGTTCATGAACAATCTGATGCTGTCATTTTCCGGCGCCGATCTTTCCCGGCTGCGCACTCTGGTCACCGACGTGGGAAAGGAGATTGCGCTCGCTCCCGGCGCGACGACCGCCGAAAGTCAGAACCTCAGGACTGCCCTCGACATGACCTGGTCGCGCCTGGTCGAGATGCTGGATCTGGGCACCGAACCTGAAATGCGCGAATGCCCGACATGCAAACATCAATGCACGCTCAGGGCCTCGCGTTGCGGCCACTGCTGGACCAGCCTGCTGCCCTTTGTTCCCAAGGAGAAGGCGGCTGCGTAGGAGGTCCCAGTCGGCGACAGAGGTGAAAAGTCAACCACGTGGGTTCCGAGAAGCATGAATCGGTGGAGAACCTTCTTCGGGCTGCTTGGGGTTCTCGTGGTCGCCAGCGCCATGTCGCGACAGCCCCGCGTTCCCAGGTTGTCCGCGATCACCAGGGGTGGCAAGGGACCGCCGACGGTTGTCCTTCTTCACGGCTACTGCTCGTCGGAGAGTGATTGGAAGCCGTTCGCAAAGACCATCCACTTGCCGGTGGGAACGCGATTTCTATTTCCCCGGGGACCCGAGTCGGCGAAGCGCTCGGACGGGGAGCCCTCTGGGCGTGCGTGGTGGCATCTGGATCTGGAAGAGCACCTGCGCAAGGGGACTCTGGGTGCGGATCTCTCCGCGGAAAAGCCCGCGGGAATCGAGATCGCGGCGGCGGCCGTGCGCGCGTTCCTTGCCCGACAGGGAAACCGGGCCGCGCAGCCCTTCATTCTCGGCGGATTCTCCCAAGGGGCCATGGTGGCGGCCCAGGTGGCGTTTCTCTCGGACGAGCCGTTACGCGCGCTGGTGCTGTTATCGGGTACCCTCGTCGATGAGGAGCTCTGGAAGGCCAACTACGCCCGACGCAAGGGACTGCACGTTTTCATCTCGCACGGTCGCACCGATCCCACCCTATCGTTCGAGGTTGCGAATCGCATGCACGCCGAGATGACAGCCGCGGGAATCCCGGTGACTTGGTTCCCGTTCGACGGCGGCCATGAAACGCCGTCGGAAGTCGTCACTGCGCTGAACGAATTCCTGACGCACTTGTGATTTGCTACGCCGACTGTTGGGGAGCTTTGCAGCAGGCGTCATCGTGAAACGAATAGGCGATCTGCTCAAGTGCGACGGCGCGAGTTTCACTGGCCCCTTCTCCCTCGAATTGACTGAGAAGCACCTTCATCTTGACTTGGCTCGTCCTTGCGCCGGCCTGAAGAACCGTTCCGAGCGCGCCCGGATGCCCGCGTTTGCGACCTTCGCACGCCAAACGTGCGGCTGGCACCGGCGTTGCTTAGAACAACTAGCGAAAGCGAGATATCGATGACCAACACATTGTGGCTCCTATGGATGGGATTCATCTTTCTATTTCTTGTGTCCCCAGTCAGCTACGGTTGGGGCTACCGCGGCTGGGGTCCGCCCTACCCGAGGTACATTCAGCGCCGGCGGGCGATGCGGGCGGCCTACTCGGCCAGCCACGTAGCGGCCAGACACCGTGCCTGGGGAAGGGGCGGCGACTTCGTGTGGGTGGTGCTCCTCATCGGAGGTGGTTGGGCAGCTGCGGGGTTATTGTTGCGTTGAGTTCGCCAATGTGGCAGTGATCGCGACGAAGCTTTCCGTGTAGCCAACGGACATCGAGGAATGGACGGCTCTATTAAAACACCTATTCCGGCGCTCGAGGTCGTCAATCTTTCGGTCGGTTTCGACCAGATGAATGTCATCGAAAAGCTGTCTTTCGAAGTCACCCATGGAAGCGCCTTAGCCATCATTGGGCCAAACGGCGCGGGTAAGAGTGTTCTTGCCAAGGCCCTGATTGGAGCCCTACCCTACGAAGGCACCATTAGCTGGGAGGCAAACACGAAAATCGGCTACGTGCCGCAAAAGCTCGATATCGAGCGCGACCTGCCTATCACGGGCGACGATTTCCTGCGCGCGAAGGCAGCCGTCGCTCACGCCTCAGAAGTTGATGTCACGAAGGCAGTAGGACTCGTCGGACTGAAGATGGAGTCTGTTGACAAACCCATCGGAGCACTTTCGGGCGGCCAGTTTCAGCGCTTGCTGGTGGCCGCTGCGCTGATCGGGTACCCGACGGTCTTGCTGCTCGACGAACCAACGGCTGGTGTAGACGATCCGGGGCAAGACACGGTCAATGACACAATCGAGCGTCTGCGCAAGGAACGCGGTCTGACTATCCTGTTCATCTCGCACGATCTGAGCGTCGTCTATCAGCACGCCACCAACGTTCTGTGCTTATCGCGTGGTCGCACTTGTTTAGGGGTTCCGAAGAGCGTTCTTACGCCCAAGCTGCTTGCCGAGCTGTACGGCGCACCGGTGGCCTACCACATTCACAATGACCTTCGATCCTAACGCCATCGCGCTCTCCATAGGGGCCGGCACGGCCGCTGGCTTGGTCGGCTGTTTCGCCGTCATGCGCCGGATGACGCTCGCCGCCGACGCGATTTCTCACATCGCGCTGCCCGGGATCGGTCTAGCGCTTCTACTGCGCATTCATCCAATTCTAGGTGGCGTTGCGGCGCTCCTGGTCGGAACGCTTCTTGTTTGGGGCATCGAAGGCAGGACACGGCTTGCCACGGAGACCATCATTGGCCTCGTGTTCTCGACAGCGCTCGCGGTCGGCAGCCTCATCACCTCCGGAGACGAACTCATCGAGGCACTCTTTGGCGGCGTGGGTCCCTTGACAACGATCGAGGCAACGCTAGGGCTCATCCTATCTCTTGGTGTTGTCGTGTTCGTTGTTTCGCACAGGCATCGACTCGTTCTGGCACTCGTTTCGCCGGAGATCGCTCACGCAACCGGCATCAACGTCCGTCGCCTGAATTTGTTCTTCCTACTTGTGTTCGCTTTGACAATTGCGCTCGGCCTGCGTTACCTCGCGTCCTTCTCGTCGGCTCGCTCGTCATCATTCCAGCTGCCACGGCCAAACGTCTCGCCCATAGCCTGCGAGCCATGCTCGTCACTTCCGTGGCCGTCTCGATTGCATCGACGACACTTGGTACGTGGCTATCTATCGTCTTGCACCGGGCGCCGGGATCCATGATCGTCCTCGTCGCGGCGGGCTTCTTCCTGCTGAGCTTGCTGCCACGCTCGGGTAAGTAGCTGTCCACGCACACGCGGAACGATATCAACCCGCACGATCACCGGAGACTTGCTTCGCAGGAAGTTTCCGTCTCGCACGCCAGTTTCTCGACGCCAGCGCCGTCGCTCGTAGCGCTGGGAGCAGCAAAGGAGCAGCAACGAGCTTGGCAAGAGCAGTCGCCAGTGGCAGTGCACGATGCGTGCCGCCAACCTCATGCGCCCAAATCCGGGCGTTCGGCTCGGCAAGTCGCGCATCCATCACCTGCAGGATTTGGTCGAACTGTTTTGGAGCGGTCAATATGACGTGATTCCTCGTTCACTTTGAATGCACTCGCGTATACACGATCCGCTTATGCGGTTGAATTGCCTTCCGGCACCGCCACAAAGCGGACTGGCACACATCGTGCTCACGGACTTCCCGTAGACGCTCCGGCAAAAGCAGAAGGCCCACCGTCGTAATCGAGCATCGGAAAGGAACCATCATGTCAAAGCATCAATCTCATTCTTCCCCCCACGTCCAGCACGCAATGAGCTCTGCGCAAGTTTCGGGAGCCGGACAGCGCGGCGGCGCGAGAGCTGCTTGCGATGCGGATATCGCCAAGCGTGCCTACGAAAAGTACGAGGCACGCGGCTGTACACATGGCTTCGACCGTGAGGATTGGGAAGCCGCAAGCCACGAGCTCATCGCCGAGACCTTCGGGCACCTGAGTCTCAGCCCGAGCCGAGCCCTCTCGGCTCTTCCTGACAGCAAACAGTTCCGCGGAGCATGAAAGGAAATACACATGTTACGAAGCCTAAAAGACATCGAGGGATATGTAGTCAGTGCGAGCGATGGCGAGATTGGAAGAGTCGCCGATTTTCTCTTGGACGATGATCGTTGGGTCATACACTATTTGGTCGTCCAGTCGGGTGGTTCCTTCTTCCAGGATGGACGCCAGGTTCTCATATCGCCCATTTTCTTTCGGCAGGCCGAGTGGGCGACCCGCCAGTTTCACCTCGCGCTGACCAGGGAAAAGGTCAAGAACAGCCCTAGCATTGACGTGCACAAGCCTGTATCTCGTCAGCACGAACAGGACTACTACCGCTACTACGGCTTTCCCAACTATTGGGAGTATACCGGATTTTGGGGCATGAGTACCTACCCTCGTGGTCTTGCACCCGGCCAGTGGAACGAGGGGGCGGCTGAGCGTTCCGGGAAACCGTCCGGGGATGTTCACTTGCGAAGTGACAAGGAGATCCGTGGATACCACATCGAAGGAAGCGACGAGGCCATCGGCCATGTCCAAGATTGCATCGTCGACGACGAGACATGGAAAGTCCGCTATCTGGTAGTCGACACCAGCAACTGGTGGCTGGGCAAGAGCGTGCTGATTGCGCCACACTGGGCCCGCCGTATCAGCTGGACGGAGAGGAAAGTCTTCGTGGATCTTTCGCGACAAAAGATCAAAAACAGCCCCGAGTGGAATGCTGAAACCGCCGTCAACCGCGAATACGAGACGCGCCTTTATGACTACTACGGTCGGCCAGCAGATTGGTCACCGGGGGGATTCGCGGGAAGCGCGCGACCGGAATTGCGGTAGGCCAGCACCAGCAGCCATGTTCGCTTGGTTGAGACGTCGGCGACGAGCCGCGATTCGTCGCCGACGAGATCCGGCTGCGCTCGACACCCGATACCCACCGGCGATGGGTGCTAGGCCGGGAATTCCTTCAAGTCGTTGGTGCCTCCGTGGACCACGCTGTTGGCCTCGATGCGGGCAGGGTTTTCGGCGGGCGAGTCGTCGTCTGGCGTGAGGTCGCGGGTGCCGCGGAAATACTCGGGCTTGGGCTTCGAGGCACGGTGTGGGTGGCCGGCCGAACGGTCGCCCATTTCGCGAGCGTAGATACGGCGAGCTGTTTCCACGGCGCTCTTCTCCGGAGCGTGGACCAGCAGATCGGCCAAGCTGACGATGCCAGCAAGATGCCCCGCTTGGTCCAGAACCAGCAACCGTGACACACTTGCCTCGCTCATGAGCTCAGCGATGCGATCCACTGGACAGTCGGGATCCACGGATAGCACCGGAGCCGACATCACGTCTTCCACGACCGTCTGCGCCGCAAGCCTATCCTTTCCGACCACGCGCAAAGCGATGTTTCGATCCGTGATAACACCGATGGGCTTGCCATCGGGACTGCACACCGGCAGCAATCCCACGTTGTGGAAAGCCATCAGCTTGGCGGCACCCGCGACGGTTTCGCGCGACAGGATCCATTGGACGTTATGACTCATGATCTCTTTGCAATGCATGTTGAGGCTCCTCTTCGACCTGGCATTACGCAAGAAGCGGTCCAGCGGGAAATGCGGGCGAGTATCCGCCCTTACAGCCTCTCACGGGCGTTTGGCCCAATCAGGATGACCTGTCATCTCACGGTGTAGCTCTCATACTGGCGTAAGAATTCGTGGGTTTCAAAGGCGGGCCGAGCGAATTGAAACGACGTCATTGAGGACGGTAATCGCGACTCGGTAGGTGGCGGCCAGCAGAGCCCAGGCTTGGTCGAATCGTTCGCTTTGCGCCCAGCCCCGCAGATTCAAGATGGCTTGTCCACCTTGCTTGCCCCAGCGCATTCCACTTTGCTTCATCCTCTGCGTTACCAAGGTCTTGCACGCGGCTTCCATGACACCGGTCCCGATGGGCAAACCTTGTGCCTTCATTTCCGCGTAGCACATGCGCTTCTGGTATTTCCTGAAATACGCCAATTCGGTTGGGACGTGTTTGCTGTGTGGGTGCTTTTCTCGAAGGTAGATCAACGACCGAATCACCTTCTTCACCCCGCCTTCCTCTTCTAGAAGCACGTGCCGAAGGTCGTTGAAACGCCGTTGCGTTTCGACCGTGCCGTCGCCGTAGGCAGAGGCCAAGGCCGTGTTCAGGTGTTCCGCTGCGTGGAAGAAATCCACCACCTCAAACCCCTTCGGCAATTCCTTGTGCAAGTACGTCCAATTGTCGTTTGCCCCATCGGCGGCCTTCACCAGTTGCAGGTCGGGCCGTAGCGACAACGCCATGTCCAATTCCGCCTTCAAGGCTTCCTTGAGCGACGCCTTGTGTGGCTCGGGCATTCTTGCCATGCGCACCGCCGCGAGGAGTTTTCCATTTCGGTCGCAAAACCCAAGCGTCGCGCATCCGACCTCGCGATAGCCGGCGGGGCCCTTCGCGATATGCCCACGTGCGGCGGTCTCCGCGCGCTTTTCCGCCGCGCATCCATCCTTCATGGGCGCCAGCACTCCGTCGAGACTCGCCATCACCGTGACCGCCTCCTCGGGGATGGTCATCCCTTCGCGCAAAACCTTCTCGTACTCTTTCCGGTCGTCATTCCACCGCTCGGCCAATCGCTTCGGCAGCCGGTCCAAGCTGCTTTTCGAGGGCGTCATGTTGCCCACTCTCTTGAAAAGCTCCTCGCCCGTTTGTGGGGTCATTTGCGATACCACCCATGTCGCCTGCTGCGCCGCCATCGGCGTCCAGAAGCCATCGACCATCCCCACCTTCAAGTCCAGCGGCACGATGCAGTGTTCGTGGTCGTTGCTTCGATCCTTGAAGAGCGCTCGCTCGACAGTTACTGGTCCGGCGGTAGTCATGTACGTTTGTGCCGCGCGCAAGACTCGCCGGTATCCAGTCCCCTCGACCTCGATCGCATCCGCGTCCACGTCGGCGCGCTCCAACTCTTCCGCCAACAAATCGCGCTCGACTTCCTGTAGCTGCTGGTGGAGACGCTTCTCAAATGTCTCGAAGGTCTCCTCGGGCCCCTTCTTTCGCATCCCCGCATCTTCCAAGATCGCTCGCAGTTTGGCGACCGACATGGGGGCCTTCTGTCCTTGAGTGGGTATTTCGTTCCTGGCGACAACGTTCAGGTGCATGGTGAGGCTGAAACCTCTTTCGTTTCGCAGACATTCCCTCCCTTTACAGTCCTTCGAGTTTTCACGTCAGGGTAAGATCAACACCCTCATCTCATTCACTTCGAGTGAGGCGGTGACCAAAAGCCCCGTCTTTCACGCCACTGGCGCTGGCACCCTTGTTGCGACGATGGCCAGAACGATGCCCAGACAAGACAATATGGAACCCATCCTGCGACCCGGGCAGATCGTAGGGGCCAATTATCGCGTTGATAGGCTCATCGCGGAAGGTGGAATGGCAACGGTTTGGGCGGGAGTCAACCAGCACACAGGCAAGCGCGTTGCACTCAAGGTGATTCTTCGGTCGTTTGCTTCCAATGGCGAGGCTGTCGAGCTATTTCGCCGTGAAGCCTTGGCCGCAAGCAAGGTCAATCATCCGAACGTAGTCAACATCTTCGACGTCATCGATCACGAAGGCATGACATGCATCGTTATGGAATTGTTCGACGGGGAAACGCTGGGCAGCTATTTGGCACGGAATGGTCCCCTTAGTCTGGAAACGACGCTGGCTTTGTTGTTGCCCGCCATGCGCGGCGTGGCCGCCGCCAACGCGCAAGGTGTGGTTCACCGGGATTTGAAGCCCGCGAACATCTTCCTGTGCAGTAGTCCCGGCGGACAATTGATCACCACCAAGGTTCTCGATTTCGGCATTTCTGTGATGATGAGGCGAGTCGGGGAAACAGCCCCCATGACCGAGCCTTTGGCCATGTTCGGGACGCCAGCCTATATGGCGCCTGAAGCGATTGAGCTCCCCCCCGACATTGACGGGCGCGCGGACGTCTACGGATTCGGCGTTCTATTCTTCGAGGCGCTTACCGGCAAGCTACCGTTTCCTGGCAAGCCGGGACTGGAGCTTCTCGAGCGCATCCTGACCGAACCAGCCCCCATGGTGACTCTGTACCGGTCCGATCTGCCACCCGACGTCGTGGACCTGATAGCTCGTGCCTTGGCCAAGAATCCCAAAGACCGATTTGCAAACATGGAGCACCTTATCCACGCCACCGAGGACCGCCTCTTGCCATTGCTGCCGACGCCGCGCTCTCTCACTCCACTTTCGGGCATTCACCTGCTGCCACCTGCCGAGTCCAATGCCGGCGCCCCGGTCCCCATGGTGCAGGCCTTGTTCGAGAAGGAGCCATCGGGCCTGGTTCACCTTCTTCACCTTGGCGAAACCAGGGCGCTCTACTCGCTGGCGAGTGAACCTTCGCAGGCGTCGAGCGGGGTGAAACTCGCTCCAAGAAGAAGGCTATTGCCTGCAAAGACGGCTGCGCGTCCGCCACGGAAACGCCTTTCCATCCCTTGGAGCTTCCGCAACCGGCGGGCCGTGATCGATGCAGCCATCATCGTCTTCATCGTTGTGACGGCCTGGGTGGCTGTACCCGCATCCTCAAGCGACAGTCGCGTGAGGCAGCAGCGGTCCTCACCCACACCTGAAATCTTGGCTCCGACACGTGGGCCTCTGGTGACGGCACTGCCAAGCCCCCCTAGCCCGGCTCCTTCACCAGCAATAGTCGCTGACGACCCCAGTAATTCCGTCGCGGAAGTAAAGAGTGTGCCAGTCGATGATCAACCTGTGCCGACGCCACCCACGACGCTCATAGCCGCACCACATCCTTCACGTCGGGTCACCCACGAAGCGTCGCCGATGCGCTGGCGCCGCCCGTCCGCGCCTCCAGGCCAGTCCGCTGCGCCTCGGGCAGGACGACTTTCCGCGACTGACTTTTGAGCGAATCTACGCCAGCGAGTCCCATCGAAATGAATGGGAAGATATTTCATCTTGATTGAGGAAATCGGCCTTCCACAGCCGCGACAAGTGCAAGGGGTCGAACTCCTGTGTGTGTGGCCGGTGGCCCGAATGCTGCAACGCCAAGGTGCCAAGGTTCAACGAAGGGAGATTTCCATGGACACAGCAGGACAAGAGGTAGGAAAGATTGAAACACGCCTAAGGCAGCTGGGCACCAAGCTCGACAAGCTGGTGGCCAAGGCCGATGAAGCCGGCAGCGAAGCCAAGGCCGAGTATCGCAAGCAGATTGATTGCATCAAGGACAAGCATGCGGTGGTCCAGAGCAAAATGACTGCCTTCAGGGCCGCAGGCGGCCAGAAATGGGACAGCTTCAAGGGTGGCGTGGAGATCGCCTGGCACGATCTCGAGAATGCCTTCAAGGCCCTGAAACAATAATAGCCGGGGGCGGGCGCGCAAACACTTTGTCCAGGGAGAGGGTCTTCCATGATCGAAATCGACAAGCCACGAATCAATCTTGACTGCTCTCCCGTCGCCACGGCGCCTGGTACTGGTGCCCCTGTTTCCACCGAAGAAGCAGTGCTTGCAGTGACTTCTCCGGAACAGCAGGCTGACAGCCTGGCCTACCAAAGAGCCGAGTTCGAAAAGTACAAAAAGCGCGCGCGCAAGGAAATAGAGGACCATGAGCTCAAGGCTCGTGAGGCGATTCTGAGCGATTTTCTTGAGGTTGCGGACAACTTGGAACGCGCCATTGCTTCGTGGAAGGAAGGCGGCAAGAAGGACGCCAAATCCGTGCAGGATGGCGTCGACCTGGTCCTGCGCCTCTTCAGGTCAAAGCTCGAACGCTACGCTGTGACCGCCATCGACTCCCGGGGCAAGCCCTTCGATCCGCACATGCATCACGCAGTCTCGCAAACCCCCAGCACCGAGGCGATTCCGGGAACGGTGTTGCACGAGGTCCAGAAGGGCTATTGGATGGGCGGGCGGCTGCTTCGTCCGGCCGCCGTCGTCGTCGCATCCGCGCCCGCGTTGGCAACCGAGGCCAGTACTTCGGATGACGAGCAAGGCACGGGCGATGGAGTCGGCGGCGATTGGCATGGATATCAACGAAACCGCCGGACACTTGAGTAGCCCTGGCCCGCACGGTCCGGGCACACCGCGCACGGTTCATTCAAATCGATGGATCGAGACCTCATATTGATGCCATTTCTCGACCACATTCTTCGCCGACCTACGGCATCTCCACGAAAATACATGCGGCGCGAAACATGCACGCTTGAGAGCTGAAGGTTGGGGTATGCACGCAGAGAAATACGATTCTACCATTCCCGACGATGCCGCCCGCGCCCTGGCTGGCGTTACCGAGGTCCGACAGGAAGAGGCGCAACTGAAGGCGGGGGTCCTGCAGAGCGCGATCTTCAACAATGCCAATTTCTCGAGCATCGCCACCGACGCGAATGGCGTCATTCAGATCTTCAACGTAGGCGCCGAGCGCATGCTGGGCTACACGGCCGCTGAAGTCGTGAACAAGCTTACGCCAGCAGAGATTTCCGATCCGGGGGAAATCATCGTGCGCGCCAAGGCGCTAAGCCAGGAGCTTAAGACCACCATCGCCCCGGGCTTCGAGGCGCTGGTGTTCAAGGCCTCTCACGAAATCGAAGATATCTATGAGTTGACCTACATCCGCAAGGACGGCAGTCGCCTTCCCGCGGTCGTGTCGGTCACGGCTTTGCGCGATGATCGCGACGCCATCATCGGCTATCTGTTGATTGGTACCGACAACACCGCTCGCAAACAGGTGGAGGCCGAGCAGAAGAAGCTCGATCAGCGCCTACGCGACCACCAATTCTACACGCGCTCGCTCATCGAATCCCACATGGACGCGCTGGTGATCACGGATCCGCTGGGCATTATCACCGACGCCAACAAGCAGATGGAGGCGCTCACCGGCAGCACACGCGACGAGCTTATCGGGGCGCCGTTCAAGAGCTACTTCACCGATCCGGAGCGGGCCGAGGTAGGCATCAAGCTCGTGCTGCAAGAAAAGAGGGTCAACGACTACGAGCTGACTGCGCGCGACCGAAATGGCAAGACAACGAATGTGTCCTACAACGCCACCACCTTCTACGACCGCTACAGGGTACTTCAGGGCGTGTTTGCGGCTGCCCGAGACGTCACAGAACGGCAACTCAACCAACAGGCACTGGAGAGAACGAATGTCGAGCTCGAGAGCGCCAAGTTGGTGGCGGAAAAGGCAAATCTCGCCAAATCGGATTTTCTTTCGAGCATGAGCCATGAGCTCCGTAGCCCGCTCAATGCAATTCTCGGCTTCGCGCAACTGATGGAATCGGCCTCGCCGTCGCCCACGGACTCTCAAAAGGAAGGTATCGCCCAGATCCTCAAGGCGGGATGGCATCTGCTGACACTGATCAACGAAATCCTAGATCTGGCGGTGATCGAGGCTGGAAAGGTGTTGCTATCGACCGAGCCAGTGTCCTTGGCCGAGGTCATGTCCGAATGCCAGGCCATGCTTGAGCCCGAGGCGCAACAGCGTGGGGTCAGCATGACCTTCCCTTGCTTCGCAACCCCGATGTTCGTCAGCGCCGACAGAACCAGGCTCAAGCAAGTCATCATCAACTTGCTTTCCAACGCCATCAAATACAACAAGGAGCTGGGAACGGTGGTCGTGGCATGCCTTACGAGTGCCCCGGACCGCACTCGCATCAGCGTCACTGATACTGGCAAGGGTTTGACTCCGGAAAAGCTCGCTCAACTCTACCAGCCATTCAATCGTCTCGGACAAGAGGCTGTGGGTGGCGTGGCAGGCACGGGCATTGGCCTGGTGGTAACCAAGCGACTCGTCGAGCTCATGGGCGGCGGGCTCGGGGTCGAAAGCACTCTCGGCGCGGGAAGTGTGTTTTGGTTCGAGTTGATCACGAGCGCTGCCCCGCAACTCGAAGCCGAAACGGACGACGCCGCGGCTCACGAGAAAACGCCACTCCCTATCGGCGCACCCATCCACACCCTGCTCTACGTCGAGGACAACCAGGCCAACATGAAGTTGGTCGAGCAAATCATTGCGCGACGCCCCGACCTACGCCTGCTGACCGCGGTCAATGGACAGCTTGGCATCGAGCTCGCGCGGAGAGAAAAGCCAACGGTGATCCTGATGGACATCAATTTGCCCGGCATCAGCGGTGTCGCCGCCATGGAAATCTTGCGCGACGATCCGGCCACGGCCCACATCCCTGTCGTTGCGTTAAGCGCCAATGCCAATCCCCGCGATATCGAGACTGGCCTGGCCAAGGGCTTCTTTCGCTATCTCACCAAACCCATCAAGATCAAGGAATTTACGGACACGTTGAACGCGGCCCTGCGATGTCGGCAGGCGGAACTGCCCTAGTGCTATGCAAGTAGGAGAAACACGATGGTTAGGACTTTTGAAATTCTCAGTGCGCGGGTTCTGATTGTCGACGATCAGAGCTCCCATGTCCTATTGCTGGAACGTATGCTTCGCGACGCTGGTTATACGTCCGTCGAGTCGACGATGGATCCGACGGAGGTTTGCGAGCTTCACCGCAAGAACCGCTACGCCGCGATCCTGCTCGATCTCAAGATGCCTGGCATGGATGGGTTCCAGGTCATGGAAGCCCTCAAAGAGGTCGATACGGACAACATTCTCCCTGTCCTCGTGATCACCGCCGAGATTGGGCATAAGTTGCGGGCATTGAGAGCCGGAGCGAGGGATTTCGTCAGCAAGCCGCTGGATATGCCGGAGGTCTTGATCCGGCTGCACAACATGATCGAGCTCCGGCTACTACGTCTAAAGATGCTGCTCCTCCACGAACAACTCGTGGACGCGCAGAAGCTGGCAAGTTAAGTCGGGGTAGAAGGGCACTCTGTCCGAAGGGCACTCTGTCCTAGGCAGCGACGCGCAAAAGCCGGCGCATCGACCCCGTCGAGGCCGTGGCCCCGTCTTGGTTTCCACCTAAACGCAGCCACAACTTCGCAAGCGCACCCAATTCGATCTGACGCACGCGTTCGCGCGTGATCGATAGTCGACTGGCAATCTCTTCGAGGGTCATGCCGCCGAGCTCAGCGGCCTCAAGGGCACACGACTCACGCACGACGGGAAGGTGCATTGGAGGCTCATTCGAATTGAATGAGATGCCACATCACATTGGTCAAGCAGCTACGTCCAAGCATCGGTCCAGGTCGCGAGATACGCCAGGAAGATGCCCGAATACGGAGCATTCCGTGGTCGGCACACCTCATGCAGCCGCCTTGCGAGAATCGTGATCAACCGCGAGAAGTGAAGAAAGCAGGCAGGTATCATGACTCCAAGTACGCAAGAGCACTCCGTCGTCGCCATTTACGAGTCGCACACTGGCGCAGAAGCCGCACTCAAGGACCTTCAGAAGGCAGGGCTCGACATGAAGCGGCTTTCGATCATCGGCAAGGACTTCCACACCGAGGAGCATGCGCTGGGCTTCTATACCTCGGGCGATCGCATGAAGTTTTGGGGCGTGCGCGGTGCATTTTGGGGAAGTCTGTGGGGAGTTCTCTTTGGTGGCGCATTCTTCTTCATTCCTGTTTTTGGCCCGCTGGTTGTGATGGGCCCACTCGTCGGCTGGCTCGTCGGGGCACTGGAAGGCGCCGCGGTCGGTGGTGCGGCAGGCGTCTTCGCCGCGGCCTTGGCCAGCATCGGGATCCCGAACGACAGCGTCGTGAAGTACGAGCTCGACGTGAAGGCCGGAAAATTCCTCGTCCTCGCACGCGGGTCTGCCGACATGATTGCGCACGCACACGTGGTTCTCGGAACGACCGGTGCCTCCTTGCTGGCTACGCACGCCGCCTGATTGGGAAAATTGAGCTCTCAAGGTGCTCATCGAGGCGTGACTGGAATTTCTAAGACCCGAATGATTGACCTGATTGGAGAACGACATGAACACCGATTCGAAGAAAGAGCACGTAACCCGTGAGAACATCCTAATGCTACTATCCGACGACGAAGTCGCCAGCGTAAGCACCGCCGAATCCATGGTTCGTCCGCTTGACGGCGAGGAGTATCTCGACCTGGAGGATCTGGAACAAGGTGTGCGAAGTGCGCTCGGGGCGACGCCCCAGATGGGGCGCCTGCTTCTCAGAAGATCCGTTCACAAAGACACCTGGGCGAAGATCCAGAAACAGTTGGCGGCGCTTCACACCGCGAAATCGCACTAGTTCTGCTTCCAAACGCGAACGCGCCAGACATCAGTCGAGAAAGGTATGAACATGCTTTGGACAATTGCAGTGGTCTTGTTGGTTCTCTGGGCACTTGGATTTGCCACCTCCTACACCATGGGGGGGCTCATTCACATTCTGTTGATTCTGGCGGTGGTGGCGGTTGTGGTCCGCCTGATTCAGGGTCGCAGGGCCATTCCGTGAAAAGGGGGATATGCGACGGCGCTTGTGGCTAACCTGGCGAGGCTTTTTCGTCCTCCTGTACCAGCGGTACGAGGAGCACGGGGTCGCAGACAGCACATCCGCCCTTGGCTACTATTTCGTCTTCGCGCTGTTCCCATTCCTGTTCTTCTTTGCAACGCTGACCGCCTTCGTCCCTCACGTGCGGGCTTCCGTGGACACTCTCCTGGAAGGGGCCCGTGTCTTTCTACCCGCAGAAGCGATGGCGGTCGTCGAACCGTATTTGCGCGGGCTGGTCGCTGGCTCCAAGCGACGCTTCTCGACCCTGGGTCTCGCAGTAGCGCTCTACTCGGCGTCGCGGGGGGTGAACGCCGTGCGGACGGCCCTAAATCGCGCCTACGATATCAAGGAATCGCGCCCGCTGTGGAAGACTGAGCTGCTCGCATTCGGGATGACGATAGGAGGAGGTCTACTCATGCTGGCTGGCATCGCCCTGCTGGTGGCTGGCGGCGGCGTCGGGCTGTGGGCGGCACGCTATCTCTCCCTAGCCGAGGCATACGTAGCCGTGCTGAGGTGGATCCGCTGGCCGCTCACGATGGTCGTGATCATGCTTGGCGCCGCGCTTTGCTACTACCTGCTGCCCGATGTTAGGCAGAGATTCAAGTTCATCACGCCGGGCTCCGTCATCGGGACGTTGGTCTGGCTCCTGGCAAGCTGGAGTTTCGCGACCTATGTCTCGCACTTCGGAAGCTACGACGTTACTTACGGCTCGATCGGAGGGGTCATCGTGCTTCTTACCTGGTTCTATATCACCGGGTTCATCCTGCTCATGGGTGGAGAAATGAACGCCATCATCGAGGGCGCTTCCCCTGATGGCAAGGCGAGCGGCGCGCGCTCCCCCGACCAGGCAGCCCCGCCCCCCAGCGAGCGCCCGAGCGCCATGCCCGTGGGCGCGGCGGATTCCGCGAACGTCGCTGAGCGCACCCACGGCGGCAAGTCGCCTGACTTATGAGCCAAGACGTCGAATCCGTTGCGTCTATCCGAGCGCGCGCCGAGTAGCGCCTGGATAGGCACCAGCGCATGATGGAGGTGCTCACGGCGGCGCTGGGAAGACCGCGCACGGTCTAGGCGACCCTGTTCTGAAAAGGGCCTAAATAGGAGATCTCGCTCTGTCGTAATGATAGCGATTGCGCTTCACTTTGATTGGCGCAATGGCATTCCCGAGGAGCTTGCATACGTCAAGTGCTTGAACTCATGCGATTCTGATCCAAGGCCTGAATGCTGCTGTAGAGGCTGCCCAATATGACTGAAACAAATGGACCTCTGCGCAGGCTCGAATCCTGGGTGTGCACGCTGCAACGGCTCGTCGACCTTCTCATCATCGTCGGTGCGCAGGCGTTGGCCCACGCGGTCTACTCCGCGCCCTGGAAAGAACGGACCACGACCATCACTGTGATCGCCCTGCTCGTATTCGGTTTCGCTGCGGAATTGAGTGGGCTTTACCGGCCCTGGCGCACAGGAACCATTCTGCGAGAGACCAAGGACGCCCTGCTCTCGTGGCTGGCGGTCCCAACAATCCTTTTCGCATTCTGGTTCTTCAGCAAAACGGCTTCGCAGTACTCTCGTGTTGCTTCATTCGCATGATTCGTCTTTGCGCCACTCACCCTTTGCGCCGTACGCGTCGGCGTTCGTGTCGCCTTGCGCATCCTGCGTGTTCAAGGCCGCAACATCCGCCGCGTGGCGATTCTGGGCTGCACCAAGGATGCCGAGCGCTTGGCCGAATCCTTCGAGGCCATGCCTTGGCTGGGGCTCAAACTGACCGGCGTCTATGACGACCGGTCGGAGGAAAGACGGCATGTCAGCGATCACCCGCATTGCTCTGTGATTGGTAAATCGGAAGATCTTGTCAAGGCTTGCCACCAAGACAAGCTCGACGCTGTCTACGTTGCGCTTCCGCTTCGCGCCGAAGAGCGCACGGCCGAGATTCTCGCGGCCCTCTCCGATACCACCGTCACGGTGTACTTGGTAGCCGATCTCCTCTACTACTCCCTATTGCGGGCGCAATGGGGCCAGGTGGGTGGTGTTCCTATTGTCAGCCTGCATGACTCCCCTTTCCAAGGGATGGTAGGCTGGATTAAACGTATTGAGGATTTGCTGCTCGGAAGTTTCATCGTTCTTCTCACGGCCATCCCCATGCTTTGCATCGCGGTGGCCATCAAGGCGAAGTCGCCTGGGCCGGTCCTTTTTCGGCAATGGCGCTATGGCCTAAGTGGAAAGTTAATTCGCGTCCTCAAATTCCGGACCATGACCGTTTGCGAGGATGGTGCCAACGTGGTCCAGGCCACCAAGGACGATGCACGCGTCACCAAGCTGGGCAAATTCCTGCGGCGCACTTCGCTCGATGAGTTTCCGCAGTTCCTGCAAGTCCTGACCGGCGAGCTCTCTCTCGTGGGCCCGCGGCCACATGCGGTCTCTCACAACGAGAAATATCGGGCGATCATTCACGGCTACATGCTTCGCCACATGGTCAAACCCGGGATCACGGGCTGGGCGCAGGTAAACGGATGGCGGGGGGAGACCGCGGAGGTAGAGAAGATGGAAGAAAGGGTTCGGCATGACATGGAGTACATTCGGAACTGGAATCTACTTCTCGACCTGAAGATCATCTTCATGACCATCTTTGGCGCAAAGAAGCGCCAGAACGCTTGCTGATGGAGCAAGTACGAATACAAGCTGCAACTGAACAAAGAGACGATCACTGTCGATCCGGACAATCCGGAATCGGTCTATGACGGATTCGACGGACGAAATTCCGTCCTAAGAATTGACGGCTAAACAGCGGTGGTCTTCCTGGTTCGAGGGAGTAGACTGTGTCGTGTTTGCGACGGTGACGGCGGCAGGCGGAAGATCGACGAGGAGAGCGACGAGGGCAGTCTCGTGGTGCAAGTCCGGCGTGGTGGCGGCTGCTTCTGCGCGGACTGTCGAAGGAGGTTCCGCTAGGATCTTCGAGACCGCTCGGTGCGCGCGTCCGGAGCAGAGTTTTGGCGATGCGTAGGACGATCCGTGCGCTGTTGCCTGCGCGCGCGGCCTGGCTGGGCGGGAGCGTCCTTTCCGGTGACAGCGTGGCTAGTGAGCCGCCCTTGCGCTCCGAGTTGCTCAGCGCAGAACAAATGAAGCAGCACGGAAGGGTCCTGGCGGCCGCGCACGAGCTCGCGCAACGATGGGCACCCGATCGTTTGCTGGCTCGACTGGCCGACAACGAGGAAGTTCTGATCGAAGTCTGTAGGCTCCTGACCCAGGCGCTGGAGGCTGGCCGCCGCATCGTCCCGGCGGGAGAGTGGCTGCTCGACAACTTTTATCTGATCGAAGAACAGATTCGCACCGCCAGGCGGCACCTGCCGAGAGGCTACAGTCGGGAGCTGCCGCGCCTGCGCAGCGGCCCATCGGCGGGACGTCCTCGCGTGTACGACATCGCCTTGGAGGCGATCTCGCACGGCGACGGGCGCGTGGACCCGGAGGTGCTGGATGGATTCGTGACGGCGTACCAGACGGTGACGGCGCTCAAGCTAGGGGAATTGTGGGCCGTTCCCATCATGTTGCGCCTGGCGCTCATCGAGAACCTCCGACGGGTGAGCGCACGGATCGCCGCCGCTCGCATCGAGCGCGACCGTGCCGCGTCTTGGGCGGAGCGGATGGTGGCCGTGGCCCTAGCGGATCCCAAGAGCCTTATCCTCGTGACCGCGGACATGGCGCGGACCAATCCCCCGATGGTGAGCCCTTTCGTGGCGGAGCTTGTGCACAGGTTGCAAGGACTGCATATGACCTTGCCGCTCACCTGGATTGAGCAGCGCCTTTCCGAGTCCAATCTGACCATCGAGCGGATGGTACAGGCGGAGAACCAGCAACAGGCGGCCGATCAGGTTTCCATTAGCAACAGCATCGGCAGCCTGCGCGTCCTGGGGGCGACCGACTGGCGCAAGTTCGTGGAGAACGTGAGTGCGGTCGAACAGACCTTGCGCGAGGATCCCGCCGATGTCTACCGCGGGATGGAGTTCGCCACACGGGATCGTTACCGCCGCACCGTGGAGACCATCGCCAAGCGCAGCTCGCTCTCGGAAAGCGAGGTGGCACGCCAGGCAATCCTGCTCGCGCAGGCGAGTACCACGAACGGAGCCGTGGACGAACGGACGCGGCACGTGGGCTATTATTTGATCGACAAAGGATTGCCTCAACTGGAGCGGGCGGCGCACTTGCGAGGTTCGATCGCCGGTGTCTGGCGCGGGCCGGGCGGGCAATTTCCTGCCTTCGTCTATTTGGGTGTCATCGTCTTGCTGGCGGCTCTCGCTACGGGTGCTCTCGTGGCCCGAGTCAATGGCGACGGTGGCCCACGTTGGCTTCTGGTTTTGGTTGGGGTCCTCGCTTCGCTGTGTACAAGTCAGCTGGCCGTGGCGCTTGTGGACTGGCTGGCGACTTTGCTGGCGACGCCACATCTGCTTCCCCGCCTGGACTACTCCGATGGAATTCCACCGGAATCGAGCACACTGGTCGTGATTCCGACCATGCTCAGCAGCGTCCCTGCCATCCAGGATCTCATCGAAGGGTTGGAGGTTCGATACCTTGCCAACCGGGACGAGAACCTGCGCTTCGCGCTCGTGACCGACTTGCTGGACGCCGGAGCGGAGACGCTGCCCGGGGACGATGCTCTCGTGTCGTTGGCCAGGCTCAAGATCGGCGAACTGAATTCCAAATATGGCAGCACGAAAGGCGAACCGTTTCTTCTCTTCCACCGCCCTCGCCGCTTCAATGCACGCGATCGCATCTGGATGGGCTATGAGCGCAAGCGCGGAAAACTGGCGGCATTGAACGCCCTGCTGCGCGGGGGAAATGCACACGCCGACTTCTCACTCGTGGTGGGCAATACCGCGGGGCTTGCATCGGTCAGGTACGTGATCACCCTGGACACGGATACACAGCTGCCACGGGACGCCGCCCGACAACTGGTCGGGGCCATGGCCCACCCTCTCAACCAGGCGGTTTTCGACAAACGCACGCACCGCGTGTGCGCGGGTTACGGCATCCTCCAGCCGCGCATGGCCGAGAGCCTATCCGGTGTCAGATCCCGCTATGCCAAGCTCTGGGGCAGCGAGCCGGGACTCGATCCCTACACGCGCGCCGTCTCCGACGTCTACCAGGATCTCTTTCATGAAGGGTCGTTTATCGGCAAAGGAATCTACGCTGTCGATGCTTTCGAGCGCGCACTGGAAGGACGCTTTCCGGAGAACCGGATCCTGAGTCACGATTTGGTCGAAGGTTGCTTTGCGCGCTCGGGCCTGCTCACCGACGTTCAGCTCTACGAGGTGTATCCCCCACGTTACGCCGCGGATGTCATCCGCCGGCAGCGGTGGATTCGCGGCGATTGGCAGATTGCCGGCTGGACCCTACCGTGGATTCGTCCCCCGGGCGCGGGTTGGCAGGAGAACCCGCTGCCCCTGCTCGCCCGTTGGAAGATATTCGACAACCTCCGGCGCAGCTTGGTGCCAGTTGCCGCGACACTGCTACTGCTGCTCGGCTGGACGATGCTTTTGCGGCCCTGGCTGTGGACGCTTGCGGTACTCGGCGTATTTCTGGTTTCCCCCATCGTGGCTTCCCTCATTGATGTCCTACGGAAGCCGAAAGACGTGCTGCTCGCCCAGCACCTGACCAGGGCAGGACATTCGGCCACCGTGCGCTTTGCCCAAGTTGGGTATGCCTTCGCGTGCCTACCGTATGAGGCCTTCTTCAGCCTCAATGCAATCGTCCGTACACTGTTCCGGATGCTCTTGAGCCGCAGGCGGCTCTTGGAATGGAGTGTCGCAGGGGACACGAAACAACATCGGCCTTCAGACCTTGTCAGTTTTTCCGATCTTGCCGATCTTGCCGCCTCCTTTCGCACCATGTGGATCGCGCCCGCGCTGGCCTCGACAGCTTTGCTTTTTCTCGCCTATTTTCGGCCCGCGACGCTGGCCATCGCTGCGCCCATTGTGGCTTTGTGGTTCGTGGGGCCAGTCCTTGCCTGGTGGTCGAGCCGGCCCCTTCCACGCCGCGTTTCCAAGCTGACCGGGGACGACGCCCGATTCCTTCGCGGAGTTGCCCGAAAGACCTGGGCCTTCTTCGCGACCTTCGTCGGGCCCAAGGATCACTGGTTGCCGCCAGACAACGTGCAGGAGCATCCGGCGGAGGTCATCGCCCATCGCACGTCCCCAACCAATATGGGACTGTCCTTGCTTGCCAACCTGGCCGCCCACAACTTCGGCTACATCTCGACCGGGCGACTCGTCGAGCGCACGGCCAATGCCATCCACACCATGAAATCGATGGAGCGCCATCGCGGCCATTTCTACAATTGGTACGATACCCAGTCGCTGGAGCCACTGCGGCCTCACTATGTGTCCAGCGTCGACAGCGGCAACCTGGCCGGACACCTCCTGACCCTACAGCAGGGACTGCTCGCCCTTGTCGATGAGAAGATCGCGGGACCGAGCCTTTTCGCTGGAATGGCGGACACACTTGCACTGGTGGCCGATGCCGCGCAGGACCGCGATCTCGCAGAGATCGCCGAGGTCGAGAGAGCCTTGGCCTTGGCCTTGGATGCGCCACCGTGCACGCTGCTGCTCGCGGGCCAAGCCATCGCATCGATCGCAGCAGCAGCCGAATCGCTGGCCACGCGCCTGGTTGCGGGTCCGGAGAGCGCCAAGGTGTGGGCGCAGGCCCTGGCCCTGCAATGCAGGGACGCCATAGCGGATCTATCGTTCATTGCGCCCTGGACTTCGCTGTCGGGAATTCATTCTCCCGTTGACGGGCCTCCCGGACTCGCTCCGATCCCGACGCTGCGCGAGTTGGCCGGAGCCGACAGTGATCGCGCTAGGAAAAGAATCGCCGTCATAGAACGGCTTGCCCTCGCCGCCGGCGAGCTGGCGCGCATGGAGTACGATTTTCTTTTCGATAAGACCCGCCACCTGCTGGCCATCGGGTACAACGTGGATGATCGTCGCTGCGACGGGAGCTACTACGACCTGCTCGCTTCCGAAGCCAGGCTGTCCACGTTCGTAGCCATCGCGCAGGGACAAATCCCGCAAGAGAGTTGGTTTGCCCTGGGGCGCCGGCTGACCAGCGAAGGCGGCAAACCTATTCTGCTCTCGTGGAGCGGATCGATGTTCGAGTATCTGATGCCGATCCTCGTCATGCCGACCTATGAGGACACGCTGCTCGACCAGACCTGCCGAGCTGCGGTCGAGTTGCAAATCGAGTATGGAGCCCGGCGTGGCGTTCCGTGGGGCATGTCGGAATCCGGCTACAATCTCGTGGACGCACATCTCAATTACCAGTACCGCGCGTTCGGCGTACCGGCCTTGGGGCTCAAGCGCGGGCTGGCCGAGGATCTGGTCGTGGCCCCCTATGCATCGGTGCTGGCGCTGATGGTGGCGCCCGAGGAAGCGTGCGACAATCTGCGACGGCTCTTGGCCGAAGGTTGCGAAGGCCGCTATGGATTTTACGAGGCCATCGACTACACGCCGTCCCGCCTGCCGCCTGGACAGGACCGTGCCTTGGTCCAGTCGTTCATGGCCCACCACCAAGGCATGAGCCTTCTGTCACTGGCCTATCTTCTGCTGGATCGTCCGATGCAAGAGTACTTCGAGGCGGATCGGGCATTCAAAGCCACGATTCTGCTTCTGCAGGAACGCATCCCCAAGACCGTCGCCCCTTATGTGCACACCTCGGAGCTCGCCCACTCTCGGACTGCCCCGAGCGGAGCCGAGATGCCGGTGCGCGTGTTCGGCACTCCCCACACCCTCACGCCTCAAGTGCAGCTCCTATCGAATGGCCGCTACCACGTGATGGTCACCAACGCCGGCGGTGGCTACAGCCGCTGGAAAGATCTGGCCGTCACACGCTGGCGCGAAGACAGCACGCGCGATCACTGGGGCACTTTTTGCTACATTCGCGACGCCGCCAATGGCTCGTTCTGGTCGACCGCCTACCAACCAGCCCTCAAACGATGCGAAAGCTACGAAGCGATCTTTTCCGAATCCCGGGCCGAGTTCCGCTGTCGCAAGCACGATCTCGACATCCACACCGAGATCGCGGTTTCGCCCGAAGACGACATCGAGATGCGTCGGATCACCATCACCAACCGTGCCCGCAAGCGAAGAACCATCGACTTGACCAGCTACGCCGAGGTCGTTTTGGCCTCGCCCGCCGCGGACGCGCAACATCCGGGTTTCAGCAATCTGTTCGTGCAGAGCGAGATTGTCCGGCAAAGAGGGGCTATCTTGTGCACGCGCCGCCCGCGCTCGGCGGGTGAAGCATCGCCCTGGATGTTCCATCTGATGGCCGTGCACGGGGCCGAGGCAGGGGAGATATCGTACGAGACCGACCGCTCGCGCTTTATTGGACGCGGCCGTACCGTCGCGGATCCAGAGGCCATGAACAGCGGTGCCAGGCTCTCGGACAGTGAGGGATCCGTGCTCGATCCAATCGTCGCCATCCGGCAGCGCATTACCCTTGAACCAAACGCCTCCGCGACAGCCAACATCGTGACCGGAATAGGTGAAACCCGCGCGGCTTGCCTGGAACTGGTCGACAAATATCAGGACCGTCGACTGGCGGACCGCGTTTTCGATCTGGCCTGGACCCACAGCCAGGTGGCGTTGCAACAGATCAATGCCAGCGAAGCCGATGCGCAATTGTATAGCGGGCTGGCCGGGAGCATCCTATACGCCAACCCCTCACTCCGGGCCGAGCCAAGTGTGGTCAAGAACAACCGTCGCGGGCAGTCCGGACTGTGGGGCTATTCGATTTCTGGAGACTTGCCCATTGTCCTACTGAAGATTCGCGAATCGGCACATACCGAATTGGTCCGCCAATTGGTCCAGGCCCATGCGTATTGGCGAAGTCGTGGATTGAAGGTGGATCTCGTGATCTGGAACGAGGACCACTCTGGCTACAGGCAAGTTCTGAGCGATCAGATCATGGCACTCATCGCGGCCGGTGGCGAAAGCAACATGACCGACCGGCCGGGCGGCATCTTCGTACGGCCGGCGGACCAGATCGCCGACGAGGATCGCATTTTGGTGCAGACCGTGGCACGCGTCGTCCTGACGGACGTTCTCGGAGATTTGGCCGACCAGATCAGCCAACGGAGTCTGGGCAGTGGAATCTACCCACCGCCGCTTGCTATCCGGGGCCAGCGGGTGAAACCCACCGCCCCGCTCGTGAGCGCGGGGCCTCGCACCGATCTGATCCTCTGGAATGGAATCGGCGGCTTCACTCCGGATGGACGTGAGTACGTCATCACCACCCAACCGGGGCTCGTGACACCGGCACCCTGGGCGAACGTGCTGGCCAACCCAGGGTTCGGTACTGTGCTGTCGGAAAGCGGCTCCGCCTACACCTGGGCCGAAAACGCGCACGAGTTCCGGCTTACGCCATGGAGCAACGATCCCGTCAGCGACACATGCGGGGAAGCTCTCTACTTGCGCGACGAGGAGAGCGGCCGGTTCTGGTCCCCGACCCCGCTACCCTGCCAAGGCCCGACAGACCAGCCCACCGTCACCCGTCACGGCTTCGGCTACAGCGTCTTCGAGCACAGCCAGGGCGGAATACAGACGGAGCTGTCCATCTACGTCGACGTGAATGCGCCGGTGAAGTTTTCCGTCCTGAAAGTGCGCAACGACTCAGGTCGGATTCGCCGACTGTCGGCGACAGCCTACGTAGAATGGGTTCTGGGGGACGAGCGGGAGAAGACAGCACCCCATGTGGTCACGGACACCGATCCCGGTACTGGCGCGCTCTTCGCGCGCAACCCCTACAGCATGGAGTTCCCCGACAGGGTCGCGTTCCTAGACACGGACGACAGGACGGGAACCGTGACAGGCGACCGAGCCGAGTTTTTGGGTCGCAATGGAACCATGCAAAGTCCGGCGGCCATGACCCGCGCGCGACTCTCGGGCAAGCTCGGCGCCACACTCGATCCCTGCGCCGCAATCCAGATCCCCATCGAGCTTTACCCCGGGCAACAGCGGGAGATCATTTTCCGGCTCGGCGTGGGAAGAAACACCGACGACACCGCCAACTTGGTCCAGCGCCATCGGGGCTCGGATGCGGCTCGAACCGCGTTGGAATCGGTTTGGCAGTACTGGAACCACACCCTGGGCGCGGTGCAAGTGGATACGCCCGACCCCGCGCTCGATGTGCTGGCCAATGGCTGGCTGGTGTACCAGACCCTGGCGTGCCGGTTGTGGGCGCGCAGCGGGTCCTATCAGTCAGGGGGCGCCTTCGGCTTTCGCGACCAATTGCAAGACGCGATGGCGCTCATTCACTGCGAGCCGCTTCTTCTGCGCGAGCAATTGCTCTTGTGCGCCGCCCATCAGTTCCAGGAGGGAGATGTTCAGCACTGGTGGCATCCGCCGTCGGGCCGGGGCGTGCGTACCCACTGTTCGGACGATTTTCTGTGGCTGCCTCTGGCCGCCTGTCGCTATGTCCTCGGCACCGGAGACACCGGCGTGATGGACGAGATCATCCCCTTCCTCGACGGCCGTCCCGTAGGCGAGGAGGAAGACTCGTACTACGACCTGCCACGGCGATCTGCAGAGGCGGACACCCTGTACGCGCATTGCACCCGCGCCATCCTGCACGGACTTCGCTTCGGGCAGCACGGTCTACCGCTGATTGGCTCCGGCGATTGGAACGACGGCATGAATTGCGTGGGCGCGCAAGGCAAGGGCGAAAGCGTGTGGTTGGGATTCTTCCTCTATGACGTGCTCGAGCGCTTCACCCCGCTAGCGCGGCGGCGCGGCGACCTGGCCTTCGCCGAGCGCTGCCAGACCGAGGCGGCGACGATGCGACGGAATATCGAAGCGAGCGGCTGGGATGGCGAATGGTACCGGCGCGCCTACTTCGACGACGGCTCGCCCTTGGGGTCGGCAAGCAGCCCGGAGTGCCAGATCGATTCCATCGCACAAAGCTGGTCGGTGCTGTCGGGAGCCGGCGATCCCGCAAGGTCGCGCCTGGCCATGAATGCGCTCGACAAGCGCCTGGTTCGCCGCGACCACGCCCTCATCCAATTGCTCGATCCGCCTTTCGACAAGTCGAACCTGGAGCCAGGCTACATCAAGGGCTATGTGCCGGGCGTGCGCGAAAATGGCGGCCAGTACACGCATGCCGCGATTTGGGCGGCGATGGCCTTCGCGGCCCAAGGGGACGCCAAGCGCGCTTGGGAGCTCTTGGCCATGATCAATCCCGTGAACCACGGCAAGTCCGCCGAGGCGATCCAGATCTACAAAGTAGAACCGTACGTTGTCGCGGCCGACGTTTACGCCATGGCGCCGCACACAGGTCGCGGCGGCTGGACGTGGTACACGGGATCGGCCGGCTGGCTCTACCGCCTGATGGTCGAATCTCTGCTGGGGCTAAGGCTGGAAGTGGACAAGCTGCACATTGCCCCTTGTCTTCCGCCGGACTGGCAGGCCTTCACAGTCCACTACCGGCACCGCGAAACCGTGTACCACATCCGAGCCACGCGCTCGGCCATTGACCGCGGCATGACAGTGACTCTCGACGGCGTCGAACAAAACAATCCCGTGATTCCCCTGGCCGACGACCACAGGGAGCACACCGTGGAGGTCCGCATAGCCAGGGAGAGAAATCAGATCACCGGTTGACAGCCTGGGGCCGGAAGTCCCGCCCTGCCCCTGCCCACGCGGCTTCGCCGCGCCCGTCGCCGAGTTGCCCAAACTCCGGCCCGCACGACCGCCTCCCTCGCTGCAAGCTCCTTTCGCCCGTATTCGTAAACGTGAACGCATGGGTTAGGACTTCGCCTTCCAGCGCGGCGCCAAAGTCGAATCGCGTGGAGTCGAAGACTATCACCGGCCCGTGCTTTCCACGCTGGCAAGCGATGCTGCTCGACAAGAGTAGAGCCGCGCACCCAATCGCGCACGTCACTGCCAGTTTCACCATGGCGCTCTTTCTACTGATTTCGGATCCAGACGATGCTCCGCTTGCCACCGCGTTTGAGTCGGGCGTAGTTCGGAATGGCGGTCATAGTCGTGCCGTCCGCGAAGGTGGAGCGAATCTTCGAAGAGCGCGGGCTGGCGATCTCGCTGAGCGCGGTATTGTCTCCGTCCACGTGGCCGATTTCCTTTGCCTTGACCACGCGAGGCGATCGCGATCTGCGCGATTTCTTGTGTGAGACTTACGGGAAATTCGCGCGACCTTCAACTGGGTTCGAGGCGTCCATCGACGTGAGCGTGGGGAGCGTGTCGACCAGCTGCTCGTTGTTCGTCGCCGTCACGCGGATCTGCAACCCCTTCGAAAAATCCACGCCGGATTCCGATTGCCACGCGCCATCGCTTTGCTGCGAGGTCGCGACCCAACCGCCGTTGGCCACGTTGGTCTCCACCGTCCGAATCGGCAGACGTGAGTTGCGCACCCAAACCCGCACATACCAAAAGTTCTGCGGGCTCCACTGGCGCGCATCGAACTCGTAATAGACTGGCGCGGTGGTCGGGCACGACGAAAACTGCCAGGTGCCAGTCCAATCGCTGCTCGAAAGACCCAACGCTGACTGCGCCTGAGGGCTCAAATCGATTGCATCGACTCCGTTCTCGGTTCCATACGTCACGATGTGCGCGACGATCGAGATACCGTTGGCCGTGAGCTGCGCGCACTGATCGCAATGGCTCGCCACATTGGGGATGTTCACGCCATCGAGCCCGATAATGTAGTCGCCGTACAGATTTTGGATCACTGTGGGGTAGATCTCGGTGGGTTCGGATGCACACGCGTTCGTGATCCCAGGAACATAGGTCACCGGGCCGTACCACATGTTCACATGAGCGTACGGTGTGCCGTAAAGAGTCAGGCCCGTATCGCTTGTCGACGTAGTCGTCGTCGTTGACGTCGCCGTGGCAGTCGAAATCGTCGACGTCGTCGTGCTCCCCCCATCGGTGGTCGACGTCGACTTCGAGGACGAACTGCAAGCATTTGCGAACCCGACCAACACAAGCAGGACAAAGCGCATGGGATTCCTAGAGTCTAGCCCACCAGAACGCTCTCGGCGAGCGGCTGAGCGACGAGCGTTTTCTCGCGAGGCGCTTCGAATACATAGCCGGACGCTGCAGAGGCGCGGGCGCCCTCTCCATTCTTCATGAGCCAATGCAAGCAATCGCCAGCGCGCGTATTGACCAGCGCCGGCGCCATCGACCTGATAGGCAGTCGGAGCCGGCCATCCCCCGCTGCCACTAGAAGGTTGGCGGCAACACGCCGTCTGGATCGATCATTTGCCCACGATGCGCTGGAGTGACCGCTGGCTTCGCTGCGCGGACCGGGCTGACCTTCACCGCTGGGGATCGAGGTCTGCCCAGCAGCGCTTGCTGGGCGGTTCGGGCTGGCCCAGGTACCGCCAGAGCTGGAGCGCTCCCGCGGACCAGGGGTAGGTCGGCGGGAAGTCTTTCCGTAGGGTTCACGGACCGCACCGCTGTCGCACATTGCGCCGCCGGAACCGGTAGTGTTGGCCGGCCAGAAAATGTTTGTGCCGGCCGAAACACGAATGACTGCCATGCGAGCGCGGTTACCGCGCCTACCAAGGCCGCAGCGCTGAGAGGCAAGATCCGCTGGACGGTCACGAACAGCGAGCGCCACGGGAAACGAGACGGGTGGAACGTCTTTGAGAAACCCGAGTTTTCCTCAAATTCGCCTTGTGAGTCCACGCGTCCCCAGTATCCGACATCGGTTCCGAGCCCGGAGGTCCCATTCGAGCAAGGCGCCGCTGCTTCGAGCCCGGCTGTCCGGCTGGTGCATGCCTGGCCGCCAGGATACCAGCTCCGCGTTATTCTCTTGCTCGGCCCACCGCCCTTGCCAGGTTTTGAATCCATATGCGTCCGTAAGTCTATTCTAGTCGATCCAGGCTCACCGGGCACAACATCCGCAAGCCGATCGTGAACGATGCGCAGCCACACAATGAGAAGGTTCGCGCAGGATGTCCACCCACCCTCATGCGATGTTGTTGCCAGCTCGCTTCCCAGCCGAGGGGGGACTGCTCGACATGCGACAAATGGCGACAGGCTTCACTTTCGCGTTTTGAACCGTGCCAAGTCCATCATCTCCCCGTGCTGGATCTCGAATGCTGACCGCTGCACGGACAGGGTCACGTCGCTCTCTTCATCGATCAGGCTGCGCGCCTCGGGGCTATTGTCTGATCTGTACCCGAGCTGCTCGAACAGACGAATGGACGCTTGGTTTGCAGGGAGGATGGTCACGAACACGCGGTCGAGCCCCAGCCCGCGGAAGGCCCAGGCGTGCAGCATGGTGGTGAACTTCCGGCCCAGCCCCCTGCCTTGCAGGTTGCGCGCGCCGATCATGATGGCGTACTCGGCGGACGCGGCGTCGAAGTTGCGAAAGTCAGCGTCACCGATCAGCTCCCCATTCTGTTCGAGTAGAAACAGTCGATCCCCGTCTTCACGCGCTTCGCTGTAGTACTCGATCACCTCCTCGGCGGACATGTCGTCCTCGTGGGTCAGCATGAGCCGGTTGTGTTCGTCGTTGTAGAAGCCTGAAAGCCGGGTTGCGGCCGAACGCACCTCCTCCAGGGTCGGCTCGAAGGCTCGCAGCAAATTCTGCGCGTCTTGGTATTCCACCTCGAACAAGTCATCCGGCATGACTCCCATGCTAGCGGAAGAATGCCAACCGCACTACCCTAGGACGCATGCAGGACAAGGGCACTTGGTCACGCATCAAGAACGAAGCGACGAACGCCTTTCTCGGCCAGGGACGTTTCCCAGTCCCGGCGTACTCCGAGCTCATGCCGCCGCCATTCGTGGGAATCAAGCCATTCACCGCACCGGATCTCCCCGACGCCCCGGTAGGCACCCTGAGGTGCGACGAGCGCGGTCTCGCCATAGACGAGTACGAGCGAGCGCACGAGTTGCGCCCCGGCCTGACCAAGATCGCGAACCACCTCGTCGCCGAGCTGGGCAAGCTGTCATCCGGCAACGCCCACGAGCTCTCCCACACCCTGCTCGACAACAACCGGGCCTGGCCCGAATCGCTGGCGACCGCCGCGCGCGCAGGCCGTTATCCACGCCACCCCTTCTTCGTACTACAAACCCTGGCGCTGTCGCGCACGCAGGACGACAAGGGCAATGTGCGTTGGACCTTGTTCGGAGCCAGCCATGAGCCAGCCTCCGTGGTGTTCTGGCGTGGCTTTGCGGACACCGACCAGGAGCGTTTCTTGCGTCTCATCGCGTGGGCCTGCGGCGACGAGCCGCCTCCGCACGATGGCCTGCGCGTGTTTGGCCCCGGCGACGGACTGCCAAAATTCGCGCGCGATCGGCTGTGGCGCGAGCACGAGCCTGCTGGCCAAGTCCACACCCTCTTCACGCTGGAACCGTTCGCCGCCTTGCCCGATTCATTGCAGAAGGCGTTTCTCACCGGGGCGCTACGCATTCTGCCTACGCCCGCCAGCCAGGTATTTTCAGAGCATCCCTTGTATCGCAAGCTTGCCTCCGTCTTGCCGCGCGCCACGCAAATCCCCTTGCTGCATCTCTTCTCGCATGTGCAGGAGGGCTACACGATCCGAATTCCCCAATCGGGCTGGCTCGACGAACACGATCCCAGCCAGGCGCGGCCTGCGGGTTCCCATCGCGTCGCCCGCCACATCACGCGCACGCACCGGTGGCAGCGCACCCCACGCGACCAAGCCCTGACCGGCGACGGCGCCTTCACGGACTCAGTCACCGTCGCACTTTTCTCCACCAACCCGGACGATCTCGGCCTGTATGGCAAACCGATGGCGCGCAACTCGCAGATCTGGACTCACGACTATGCGTTGCTGCTCGACGGCCCGGCCGCGAGCAAGGCCGAGCTGGAACACGCCTCGGATGTACTCGACCGCGGCGGCCGCTTCGGCTATCGACTCTACTTTCCTCCAATGCGGGCAGGCACCCGCGAGCTCTTCTGGCACCTGCCGCTGCTGGCGCGCCTTCGTCCCGGCAGCGACCAGACGGAGATCCATGAGGATACGCTTCGCTTCGGCTCGGTCACGGCCGAAGCAACCGCGCCTGCCGACGCGCGATCCATCGTGCTCGCGGCCAATCTTCTCGATCGCCCCGGCCATCGCGAGGCCGCCAATCTGTTCGCGCGCGAACCTGGCCAGCTTCGCCACACGACCGCCCACAACCTGCGCAAGCTGCTCGAGTTTCGCGAGTATCTGGCAGCTCCCTTGCCTGCCTCGTTCGCGCGCGCCCTGCTACGCATCGCCAAGGATACGACCCTCGACGCGTGGCTGGCCGAGCTGCCGCAGTTGTCAAGCGATCGGGCCGCGGCGATCAGGCTCGCCGAAGATTTGCGCGCGCATCTCGCGCCCGAGGTACCGTCAACCAGGGCACTCACATTCGAGCAAACCCAAACGCGCGCCTTCGAGGAGGCGCTTTGGCGAACCATCGCCTTCCTGGCCGAAGGAGACTATCGGCACAAGGAAACCGCCGACCACGTGCTCATCAACCAAGGACGCACCGGTGGATTGGCCGCCCGGGCGGCCGGCGTCGAGGCTGGCAAACGCGGCGACCTCGATCGCTTGGGACAACATCTTCACGAGCGGTATCGCGAAGCTATCCGCCGCCACGACATGCAGGGCCGCGCGCAGATATTCGACCATCTCTTCACCTGGCGCACCGAATGTGATCTCTCGTGGTCCGAGGCGTGGGTGAACAATCAGAAGGGCCAGGCGCGTGAGCGCAACATCGTGGTCGTCATTCCTGGCAAGGATCGCGGCCAGGCCGTGATCATGGCCGACCACTACGACACGGCCTACATGGAGGATGTCTTCGAAAAAGAGCGCGGCGGGGATGGTCTGCGCGCGGCCGCGGCCGGGGCCGACGACAACCATTCGGCAACCGCGACGCTGCTGGCCGCCGCTGAAGTCTTTCTGTCGCTCGCGCGCGAAGGACGGCTGGAACGCGACATCTGGCTCGTCCACCTGACGGGCGAGGAATTTCCGTCGGACTGCCTCGGCGCGCGCGCTTTCGCCCAAGCCCTGGTGGAACGAAGCCTCCGCTTGACGGCGGAGAACGGCACCGAGTGGGACGCATCCTCGGTACGAGTGGCCGGTGCCTTCGTGCTGGACATGATCGGACACAACAACCAGCACGACCGCGACGTGTTCCAGATCGCCTCGGGTGAGGGCGTGGGTTCGGCGCGCCTGGCCCTTGCCGCGCACCAGGCGAACCAACGCTGGAACGAGCGAGCCCGAGAAGCGAACGTGGCCTCGCCACGACATGGACTCGGCCGCGCGCAACGGATGGCCGACGGCAAGAAAGTTCCTCCCCCCTTCGCGTATCTGCCCGTGGCCGGCGAGATTCGCGTCGAATGGGAACCGCGCTCGTCGCTCTACAACACGGACGGCCAGATCTTCTCGGACCTTGGGATCCCTGTCGTGCTCTTCATGGAGAACTATGACATCAACCGAACCGGGTACCATGACACCGATGACACCATGAAGAACATCGACCTCGATTACGCCTCGGCGCTCGCGGCCATCGCCATCGAGAGCGTGGCAGTCGTGGCCTGCGAAGCTGGCGGCACGGCGTCCGGGGCGGGGCTCAGCCCCGTCTCACCCAGCCTAGCCCCTCGCCGCCAAACCTCATCGTGACGATGTCCTTGGCCAGGTTGTCATCCATGCTGCCAGTTTTCCGACGGCTTGCGCTCTTAGGACTTCCCGAAAGGCACGACGCCATGTCCAATACCGATGATTCCGCCAACGTCCACGTCAGGTTGGACAAGTGGCTATGGGCAGCCCGTTTTTTCAAGACGCGATCGTTGGCGGCGCAAGCGGTGGACGGGGGAAAAGTGGATCTTGGTGGCGAACGCTCCAAGCGATCACGCGTGGTGGCCATTGGCGATGTCATCACGATTCGCCGGCCGCCCTTTTCCCAAACCGTGGTGGTGCGCGGGGTTTCCGGTATCAGGGGATCGGGCACTGCCGCAGCCACGCTCTGGGAAGAGACCGCGGAGAGCCGCCAAGCGCGCGAGCTGCTGGCGTTCCAACTGAAGAACGCGTCCACCTTGACCTTCGATACCGGCGGCCGTCCCACGAAGCGCGACCGTCGGGAAATCCAGCGGGTCAGGAACAAATGGCCATAGGCCAGCGATGCAGCGATGCGGTGCCAGAGTCCTGAAATGGGCAGCGGTAAGATAGCGGTTTCAAGCGTAATTCTTCCGGCTCCGAATCCGGCCTCATGAGATTTCAGGCGGGCCCGAATGCGACCACCGCCAGGTTGAATGCCCTGGCAGAACTCTTCCGCTAGGGAGGCAACCTTAGAATCGACCGCCCAGAAGGATGCTTGCGCCGTTGGCAATCGGCACGACAGAGGGTGAGATCAAGCTGATGCTAGGGATGGCGGTGTTATGAGGCTGTGGCCGGACCTGCGACGGACCGTTGGGCGCAGGTTCCCAGGCCAGGCTCGCGTCCACGGCGCTGGCTGCGAGGACGCCGAGCACGCCACCGATGATAACCTCGCCGAGGCCGCAGAAGGCATCGTCGTCCTCCTCGCCGGTGGAAGCGTGGCAGTTCGCCATTGATGCACCCATGGCCATGCCCGCGATGGGCAGAGCGATGCGAAGCACGACGCTCAAAACGGAAAGTCCCCCGCGACCGTGGACGCCATGGATCACTGCGGGCGTGACGAGATACGAAATTCCACCCATCGTGGCGAGGGGCGTGCTCTTGGTGCCTGCCGCTACCACCAGGGTCGCCACCACGGCGGCGTCAGCGGCAAGGATCTTCCCCCCATACCAGCTCTTCACCTGCGGTGGCGTTGGCGCGGCGATCAAGACTCGGGTACGCCCGGCAGGTCCGGGCTCGTTCGCCTCGGTGCTTTTCTCGGTGGCTGCCGGCTCGAAGGGGTCGGCAGCTACCTGGCAAACGCCCGCGCGAGCGAGGCCGGCAAGAATGACTGGAACAAGTACGATGGAGTGGGAGATCTTCATGGCGATGCGGTGACGAATAGCAAGGCCGGGGCCAGAGTGCGAGGCCTGAAAAGACGAACATTTTTCGTAATCCTGTTGCTAGCTGTCGAGCACGCGGCCGTCAAGATGTCCAAGAACGGTGAAGATTCAACAGCGTGGCAATGCGCGGAGTGCACCGGGTTCAAGCTTGGCAACTTCAGGCAAGCGGCGATACGGCCATCATCCCTTCGCATCGCCTAAACACACATCCTTCGAGCCGAGCAACGGTCTTCAGGCAACCGGACAGCAACCTGGCGAACGTCAGGTGGCGCCTCTCACCCCACCGGCGTCGGGTTCCGCTCCTTGAACTGCCACTGATGCCAGTACGGGTAGATGGGCGTGGTCGCGCTCGCGGCGTCGAGACGGGCGACCTGCGAGGCGGCGAGGCTCCAACCGACGGCACCGAGGTTGTCGCGAAGCTGGGCCTCGTCGCGCGCCCCGATGATCACGCTCGCGACCGTGGGCCGTTGCAGTAGCCAGTTCAAGGCGATCTGGGGAACGCTCTTGCCGGTCTCAACGGCAACGGTGTCGAGTGCGTCGACGACGCGGTAGAGGTACTCGTCATCCACCGGCGGACCGCCCTCTGCCGCCAGCCGACTGTTGAGCCGACTTGTCTCCGGCCGCGACTGGCCACGACGGATCTTCCCGGTGAGCCGTGCCCAGCCGAGCGGGCTCCAGACGAAGGTGCCGACGCCCTGATCGAGCGCCAGCGGCATGAGCTCCCACTCGTACTCGCGACCGATCAGCGAGTAGTAGGCCTGATGGACCACGTAACGGCACAGACCGTCGCGCTCCGAGACCATCAGCGACTTCATCAGATGCCAGCCCGAGAAGTTGGAGCAGCCGACGTAGCGGATCTTGCCGGTCTGAACCAGGTGATCCAGCGCTGCCAGGGTCTCTTCCAGCGGCGTGAGAGCATCGAAGGCATGGATCTGGTAGAGGTCGATGGTGTCGGTGCCGAGCCGCCGCAGGCTTCCTTCGCAGGCTGCGATCAGGTGCTGGCGGGAGGAGCCCACGTCGCCCGCCCCCGCTCCGGCGCGCTGGCCACCCTTGGTCGAGAGGATCACCTGGTCGCGCCGCCCCTTGATTGCTTTTCCGAGGATCTCCTCGGCGAGGCCGTCCGAGTAAATGTCGGCCGAGTCGAACAGGTTGAGCCCGGCCGCAAGGCACAGATCAACCAGATGGGTGACCCCGGCCACGTCGCTTGCCCCCCAGGCCTTGAAGAACTCGGTGCCACCGCCGAAGGTGCCGGTCCCCAGGCAAAGCGCCGGGACCTTGAAGCTGCATTTGCCAAGCTGTCTGAGCTCCATGATGCTTCTGGTTTACCCCGAAAGCCGCTGGCGCGCACACGCTCGTGGCGCCCGCAGGTTGGCGGATGCGAAGGGTAGCCACCATGGCCGGGGCTACGGGTCCGGTATCACGTAACTGCCCCAGCAGGTGACGTAGCCGCTCGGACGCAGACCGCAGGTCGCTGCGATCTGGATGAAAGGGCCGGCAGGTGGCCGGATGGCTACTTGGTTCGAGGCGTCGCCCCAGCATCGCACGTTCCCGTCCGTGGCCAGTGCGCACACCTGATCGTAGCTCGCGGCAATCTGCGTGAAGGAGCCGGAGGGCGGAGCCATCTGCACCGACGAACCGATGGACCAGCATGCGATAGCACCGTCTGTCTCGATTCCGCAGAACTGAAACGAGTCTGCGCCGATCGCGGCAAACGATGCCTTGGGAGGAACGGGGTTCACGCTATATTGGTCCGCTCCCCAACACACGACGCTGCCGTCCAATCGCCTCCCGCATTCGAGGTACGCAGCTGCCGCGATGGCGGTGTACGGGCCGCTTGGCGGATAGAGTATCTCGCGATAGGAATCATCTGCGGCACAAGACACCGTGCCGTCGGCCTGCAAGCCGCAGACGTGTTGGTCGCCGACGGAAACCTGCACGAAGGTGCCGCTCGGCGGTTTCGGATAGGCGGGCCAACACGCGATCGAGCCATCCGTCCGGATGCCACACGAGCTCCACGAGCCGAGCGCGATTCGATCGAAGGGACCTGCCAGTGGCGTGGCCATGCCTTCGTAGTCGTTGCCCCAGCACGTGGCACTGCCGTCGGCCCCGATGCCACACCCGTGGTCGTTGCCAATATCGAACTGGACGAAAGGCCCCGCCCTGGGCGTCGCCTGCCAATGCGAATCGTCGCCCCAGCATTTGGCGCTGCCGTCGAGCTGCACGCCACAGGCGTGGAGATTCCCCGCAGAAACTTGGGTCACGACGAGATGGGCGGGAGGCGTCGACTGCCCACTGGAGTTGTCGCCCCAACATTGGACCTGGCCGTCGGAGCGCAATCCGCACCCGAAGTTCGCACCTATGGCGATCTTCGCGAACGGACCAGCGGCGGGGGTGGACTGACCATAGGCGTTGTCGCCCCAACAGGCAGTGGTTCCGTCGGCGCGCAGGCCGCAGGTGTGCCAGTTGCCCGCACCGATCTGGACGAAGGTGTCGGTCGTCGGCGTCGACTTCACGGCAAGAGGATCGCCCCAACAGACCACCGTGCCGTCGTCGCGCATAGCGCACGTATGGCTCTGCCCGGTCGCAATCTGGGAATAGGCGCCTGCGACGGGTTGGGCCTGTCCGTAGGTGTTGTCGCCCCAACAGGCGGCGGAGCCGTCGAGCAACAGGCCACATCCATGGACCGCGCTCATCGAAATGTGCGCGAAGGACAGCGCGGGAGGGCTTGGCGGCTTTTGCCCCCAGCAGGTGACGGAACCGCTGCTGCGCAGGCCGCAACAATAGGAAGCCGCACAACTGATCTCGACGAAGGTTCCGTCGGGGGGAGAGGCTTGCCCATAGGAATTGCTGCCCCAACAGGCCGCGGTCCCGTCGGCGCGCAGGGCGCAGGAGTGGACGTCGCCGGCGGCGATTCGCACATAGTCATACGATGGTGCGATCCATAATCCGCCGTCGGCGAGCACATAGCCGTCCGGCAGAGACAGCGTCTCCCGCTCCAGATGGACGTCTGGCCACGAAACGTCCGGTTCCGTCCAAATGCCGATGCCAGCATCGTCCTGGCCCGGCACCTGTGCGCCAGCCTCCTTGCCAGCGTCGCTTGCGGGGCGACCGCTGCCCACGCAAGCGGGCAAGCAGCAGAGCCCGCCCACCCACAGTGCATGCTTCACCGCCAACGGTTTCATGGAAGGACCTCACTTGGGGACAACTGGGAAAAGCAAAGCGAGCTTTCGCCCGGATGGCCGTGCATGGTCAAGGCTGCCGCCGTACAGCCGCCTCGACAGACGGCGCCGTTCGGACAATGGGCGCAGGCTCCAAAAAGCCGGGCCGGCTCGTCGCGCCGGTTGTACGCGAATCGATGGGGATCGTTCCAGATGTCGGGCAACTTTTCGCGGCGAACATTTCCTTCGATGCAGGTGTCGGGCAGGGCCAGGCAGCCTTTTACCGATCCGTCGCTCATCACGCCCGCGACCAGCAGCCCCGCGAGGCAGCCACGCCACGCCGTCGGGAATCCGCCCTGCATGGTGCGCAAGGTGCTGTCGTCCTCGGTGCAATAGCCGATGTTGTCCGTGATGTGCGGGCGCAAGCCGTGGCGGGCGGCGAGCCGCTGTAACGACCGGTAGAGCCGGGCCATCGTGGCCGGCGTCATCATCAGATGTGGACGATTCGCGGCCCTGCCCGTGGGCATGGTCAGCTGCAACTGCCAGCCCATGGCCCCTGCGGCCTGCAATTCCTCTGCGAGCGTATCGAGCGTGGGGAGCGTCTCCGGGTTCAGCTGCGTGGTTACACCGACCTTGAATCCGGCCTGATCGAGCCAGCGGATGGCCGCCAAGGCCTGCCCGTACAAGCCAGGCACGCCACGCTGGCCATCGTGAACAGCGGCGGTTCCGTCGACGCTGACTGTGACCGACACCAGCGGCGTCTTTCGCATGCGGGCAGCGACGGCTTGGTCCACGCCCAATCCCGAGGTGACCATGTCGACGAGCATGCCCGCTTCGGCCGCGGCCTCGGCGAGGATCGGCCAATCCTCTCGGCAGAGAGGCTCGCCTCCTATGAGGGTCACGCGCTTGCACCCCAGGGCGGCGAGATCGGAAATGACCGCCAGCCACTCCCGGGTGGAAAGCTCGTGTTTGCGCGCGATGCCCGCGGCTGAGCCACACGTCACACATCGACAGGGACATGCAAGCGTGAGCTCCAGAGCCACGAAGATCGGTCTGCCTACGCTCTGCACTGTCGCGCCCTCAAAGACAATAGGGATTATCGTGGGTGGCCGTTCACGCGAAACGGACTCCGACATAGACGGGATAGATAGGCGGTTCTCGACAGTCGAGCACGGAGGCGATGAATTCACTGGTCGACACGTGACCGGGCTGGCAATAGCTGGCCAGGCAGGACGGGCCCGTCATGGCGCTGATGTCGCTGCAGGAACGCGTGGCCCAACCAGCGGTCAGGCCTTCGCGCCACGAGGTCTTCAGTCGTTCGACACAGGCACTGATCGACTGTCGGGTCGCCGGGTCCATCCCGCAAGCGATCATGATGTCCTCCAGCGAGCAGGCGCCGTCGCAAAGAGGCGAAGCCACCTCCGGACCGGCTTCGGGGCCGGCCAGGGTGATCGGGTTCGCGCTGTCGGGTCGATTGCCGTCCTGATTCTGGGCTTGTGGACCATCCGCCACGGCGATGGTGGAGGGGCCATCCGGCTCGGGCGCCGGGGAAGGCCCGTCGTCCGCTACGGAAGCCGAGGGGCCATCGGCCACAGCAGCAGGTGGGGCATCCGCCACGATGCCGCTCGCATCCTGCCGGGAAACCGCGAGCGTTCGATGGTCCGCGCATCCGGCCGTGGAAACCCCAGCGAGAAAAAACAGCAGTGTCGCCGCTGGCGCCGACACCGCTGCCGCCAACTTGGCAAAGGTGCCGCCAGCGGATGATTCCGGGGCCAGCGCAGCCTTGATCTCGTCGAGAAGCGCAACGTAGCCGTCGCTACTGAGAACCTCGTTGTCGATGATCTCAGCGGCCGCTGCGCTCTCGCGTCGGCGCAGATCCTGCGCCAACCGCTCGAGCAGGACCTGCAGTGATTGCCAGAACACGGGGCAGTCCCGCTTTGCCCGCAAGACCTCGTGAAGAGCCTCGAGCGTCTCGGCCACGCCTGCCCAGGGCCGCACCTTCATTCCACACACCTCGTTGAGGAAGGTGCGAATGCGCTGGATGGAGTTGGGAACGAGATTCGACGACGTGTTGGGCATGTCAATGATCCCTGGCGACGATTCGGCGCGATTCCAAGACAGACGCTAGTATAGCAGCATGACAACCGTGCAGCAGAACGGCACGGTCTGACCGGCGAGGCAAGGCCACTGATCGTTGGACACAGCGGCGAGCCACGCCTGTAACACCGATCCCGTGAGAGCGGACTTGCCATCAGGCATGGCGAGCAACTCGACGATGTGACCTCCACCATCGACGACCACCGCATAGTTTGGGGCCGCGCACGGGTCGATCACATCGATTTGGTAGCAGGCACCGCCGGTTGCATTGGAGGTTGGGGATGTGATCGCTTCCTCGGCTGCCGTCACGTTGCAAAGAGCATCGGACGGCGGCGAAGTATCCGCTCTCGCCAGATCGGGCGAGATGACCAAGTCGGGCGAAGTTTCCGCCGGGCGGTCTATTCCGCCCAGCGTGTCGGCGTGATCAACCGGAATCGACGCATCGCTGATTGCCGGCGAAGCCGCGTCCGCGCCGGGCGGCGACCTGAGACCGAGTGGCGTCGCGCCACATCCTGCGGTCATGGCCATGAAGATCGTGCCGGCCATCCAGCGCGGAATCAGCCGTCGCGACGGCCGTGCCGATCCGGACATCGTGGCCGGCCAGGAAACCTCGTCTAGCAAGCCCGCGAGCTCGCGGTCGAAGGGCGCCATGACCTGGCCCGTCTTGTGGGCAAGAGACTCTATGGCCTGGACGAATTCCGCGCGAGACAGCGGCGATCCGACGATGTCCAAGGCCTGCGCCAGAATTCGACGCCGTTCGCGCTGGGCCCGCCCCAGGCAATCCTGGGCGCGCTCGACACGCCCCCGCGAAGCACCGCCCAGGCCAAGCCAGTGTGCGGCTCGCAAGGCAAACCCGGCCTCGACTGGGTCGGGTGCACGCATGAGCCACGCCAGTCCACCCACCCGGAGGCGCAGGAGCGCGTGCAAGAAGCGCTCGGAAGCGGGATCGGTCGGACGCCAGGTCAGGCCAGCCCCTTTGCCAGCCAGCTCACCGCGTGCCGCCAGATCCTGCTCAAGCTGCGTTCCGGGCCACACGGTCACCGGAATTGCATCCCACGCGAAGCGATCGATTCGATCCAGCGCGGCGATCTCGGCGCGCGTGTCGGCCAGGTTGCCGCCCGGTCGCAACGCCAACACGTTGATGACAGGCGCAATTCCGCGCGACCACAGTCGGTCGAGAGCTACCAGGTTCGCGTCAGCCGCTCCCGGTCGCCCCAGCGTCGCCAGTCCGCGCGTGGTGAGCGACTCGAATCCGACCAGCACGGAAAGAAACCCCATGCGGGCCAGCACGTCGGCAACGTCGTCGCTGATCGCCCTTGGCTCCATCATCAGGCGCCATGCCATCTTGCCCACGCGTCGCCGCGCAAGCGCCCGTTCGAAATCGGCCAGCCAGGCGCGCGCCAGCTCGGGATCCGGTCCCAATAGATTGTCATCGACAAAGTGGCCGATGCGCACGCCTCGGTCATGGTACAGCTCGGCCACCTCGTCGGCCACGTCGTCTACCGGCCTTCGAATGTTTCCTCTCTGGTGCGCGTGGGTCAGGCCAAGTTTGCCGTGTTCGGCCGCGAGATCGCGTTGCAATGCCGAGACGCCGCAGTAGGCACACTGGCCCGCGCATCCGCGCGACGCCGCGATTTCCGCTCTTGGGATGCCGATGACGGTCGGCATTTCATCCGGCCGGAGTGGACGCAGTTGTGTCGACGTGAAGGCTTGCAGGTTGCCCCTGCCATCGCTGGTCCGCGTGGTCAGGCCGGGCACGTGGTCGAGGCCGCAGCCTGCGACAAGAGCGCGCGCCAACTCCACAACCGCCACTTCGCCAGCGTGACGGATGACGCTATCGAGTCCAGCGTGTTCAGTCAGCAGTTCAGCACGCTGAAGTGTGGCGAACGCCCCGCCAGCGGTGATGTGGCCGCGAAAACCTTCTGTGCGCAGCAGATGCACGAAAGCCAACATGAGCGGCGCAATCAAGGGATCCGAAACTGAAACACCGACCAGAAACGGCCGCTCGGCAAGCGTTTGTGCTACGGCATCCGCCAGCGCCACTGGCGTCAGCAGCGACAGAACGCGCGGCCGAAAGCCAGCTTCGACCAAAGCAGCGGCGACCAAGCGAACACCAAGATGCTCCGTTCCCGGCGGCTCGTGCGCAACGAGTACGACTTTCTTTCCGGCGTCCTCCTGATCCTTGGCCATTGCCGTGTCCTCCCTCGACGGGGGCACTCTAGCACCAATGCCGGCAACTTTATCGCTGCTAGCAGAGGTGATGATGAAGACGCGGTGTCTTGTTCTGATCTTGCTGACGAATGTCGGCGCGCAGGTATTGGCGCAGCTGTGTGCGCAGACCTCCATCGTCCTTTTGCCACAGTGAGGAGCCAGAACTCCTTCTCACCCGCGCGATAGAAACCCGGCCCCGCCCGTCGCACCGGATATGCGAAGTTGACGTTCAGTTCGTGATCGCTGGCGAGGGATTGCCCTTGTAGACGGCTGGGCAGCGCGGCTTGGTCGGATCGCTCGGGCAAGTGTTCTGCAGGTTCTGGTAGTAGGACAGGTTCTGCTGCGGGGGCGAGTACCCGCTCGGCATGGTGAGCTTGTTGACGCTCATGAAGTAGGACAGGCAAGCGTCTCGCCACCAGCGCGCCTCGTAGTGCTGGATCTGCAGGAAGCCTGTCTCGTCGGTAAAGCGCTTGTTGTCGATGTACCCCTGGATGCTGGCCCACTGGTTGCGCATGGTCTGCACGGCGTCGACGCCCAGGCTGTAACGGTAGACCATCTCGTTCCAGATCGTGCGGCCCGACGAGGCCAGCGTGTCGGTCCACTTTTCCCGCTGGAAGAACAGCAGGAAGTCGTCGGGAACAGTGCTGATGTTCGCGAACTCGTTCGCCACCGTCGGGAAGTACTGCGCCACCGTGTTGCTGCCCGTCGACGTGCGATCGAAGCCGATCCCAGACGCGCTCGCCTGGTGAAAGTAGACAGGGTTGGTGTCGGCCGGCGTCAGGTTATTCACCCAGGGCGCCGGGCCGTAGTGATAGTTCGAGCCCATCATGTGAACCAGACCGATCGGCTCCATGTAGTTCACCAGGTTCTGCCGCGAATTCATCATCATCTGCGTGACCGGCGTCAGCACGGCCGGATCGTTGGAGAAGGTCTGGCGGATCCACTCGTCGGCAATGTCCTGTGCCTGCATGTCTGGGTTCCAGGCCAACCGCCCGAACGCGTACCAGTTGGCCTGGTTGAAGTGCGAACCCATCCAGTTGGCGTCGCTTCCGATCCCCGACACGCCCGCCATGGCGGTCATCTTGTAGCCGTTCACCGTCCCGTCGACGACCCGGGCCACTAGCGATCCCTGCCCCTTGGCGTAAGTGTCGGACTGTAGAATTTCCTGCCACATCGTTCCGAGGTACGCGAGATGCGTGTCCTCGCCCAGGTACTCCTTGGTGATCTCCAGCTCCAGGGCAAGCGGCGTGCTCGGCATCGCGCCGAACAGCTGGTGGAAAGGCTCGCGCGGCTGGAAGTCGAGCGGGCCGTTCTTCACCTGCACCATCGTGCCGGCGTTGAACTTGCCGTCGAGCGGGTGGAACTCGGAATACGACTGCCCGATGCGGTCGGTGCCATTGTCGCTGTAGACGAAGGCGCGCCACATGACGATGCCGTTGTGGGGCGACAGCGCGGTCTCGAGCATGTTGGCGCCGGCGGCGTGCGTGCGGCCGTAGTCGCCGGGGCCCGGCTGTCCCTCCGAGTTGGCCTTGACCAGAAAGCCGCCGAAGTCGGGGATCATCCCGTAGATGGTGTTGGCCTCGGTGACCCACCACTGCTGGACCTGGCTGTTCGACGGATCGGCCGTGCTGAGACCGCCGATCTGCATCGGCGCCCCGAACTGCGCGGCGAGGTAGACGGTGATGCCATAGGTGCGGAACACGTTCGCCAGCGCGGCCACCTTGGCGATGTACGAGTTGGTGAGAATCTGCGAGTCGGCGTTGACATTGTTGAGCACGACGCCGTTGATGCCGATGGAGGCGTTGGCGCGTGCGTAGTCCGTGTAGCGCTGCTGTGTGCGCAGACATTTCGCACAAAGGTGTACGCAACAGCATCAGCGCTGAAATCATGGAGGAATTGGCGATTGCGCCTGAAAGAGCTGGCCATCGCGCAAAATTTTTTCGTCCTTGCGGCTGTAGATCGCGACGCCGTTGACGGTTTCCGCCAAGGCGTAGTGCGTGGCCACATAGGCGGCCAAACGGGGATAGCGCGCGATAGGGAACTTGTCGTATCCATCCCAACCCGCGGCCGCAGCGTCGACGAAGAGCACGGGCCGCCTGGCCTCCAAGTCGGCGAACAGCATGTTCCACGACTCGGGCAGACTGGTGCGGTCGGCGTTCCAGCGTCCGCTCTCGGTCGGCGTGCCGGGACTCTCGCCGGTCATGTAGTTGCAGAAGGTGAAGCGAGCGCCGAGGGGTCTGCGCGCCAGCACGTAGAGTTGGGGCGAATTCCCCCACACGAAAACGCGATCGTCGGGGCCGGTCAAGGCGGACATTCGTCGGCTGACGTTCTCGTAGGGCGGTTCGCGTTCATCCCAGCCTTCGGCAAGGGGCCGCGCGACGGTGGCCAGCAACAAGAACACAATAGCCGGTCCAGCGCACAGCGCTGCCAGGAGCGCGCGCATGGCAGCGCCTCGCCGCCAGAGATCGAGAAACCGCGGCGCCGCCAACAGAGACAGGGCGGGCAAGATCAGATGGAAGTAGTGCCCAAAAAAACGCCCACCTGCGGAAACCGCGACGGCCGAGGTGACAAGCCACAACAGGGCGAGCAGCTCGCGCGGCTGATCTAGATGTGCGGCTCGCTGCGCGGAGCGCGTGGCGCGTGCGAGCGACACCGTCGCGCGGGCAGCGCCCCACAGCCCGAGCCCGTACGGGACCATGGCCACACCACCTATCAGGGTCAAACGCCAAAGGCCTTGCCGCAAGGCCAGCAGTCCGCCCTGTCCCGCGCCGAGATAGGAGAAGTTGAAGGCGAACCAATAGACGGCGGCCTCTCCGTTGCCACGCAAGAAACAAGCGGCCAGATAGAGCGCGGTGGGCACGAGTGCGGCAAGCACTTGGATGCAAAGCGCGCTCGCCGCCTGGGTGAAGCGAATCCGTCGCGTGGTCGCGGCCCAGCCGAGCAGGCCGGCGGAAACCCCAAGAAAAGTTAGCCCCTGGTACTTGCACAGGGCGGAAAGGCCGATCAGACCGCCGATGGCCAGTTGATCCAGCGCGAAGCGAGGCTGCGCGATCGATCCCTTGTTCACGCTGCGAAGAAGCAGAAGCGCCGCCGCGGTCTGCGGCACGAGCAGGAAGAGCTCGCAATTCGCCGCCAGGGCATCGTAGTCATGCCAAGTCGTCGAGAAAACCAGGAATAGGCCCGCGGCGACGGCGCCCTGGGCGACATCCTTCGCTCCGTCTTGCGCCAGCTTCCAAATCAGTCCGCCAGTTACCAGCACGGCCAACAGGACCAGGAGATGCGCGCCGTGGGTATTGAACGCGCCGAACAGCGCGAACCCCATCTGGTACAGATGGTAGATAAGCGGCGGTTTGTGGTCGACCACGTCGCGATAGAGGAGCTCGCCCCTGGCCATGGCCGCCGCCGTCGCGGCGTAGATCGATTCATCGTCCGAGAGCAAGGCGCGGAAAAACGACGGCAATCTGACAAGAATGCCGCACGCAAAGACTACGGAAGCCCAGGCCCATTTCCGCACGGCTGGCGAGTATACTTGACCTGCGCACCAGCGCGTGACGGAGCCATCTTGGGTTGCGGGCGAAGCCCGCGCCGAGAGAGATGTGGCGGGACCGCTACGGAACGGGCTTGAAGAGGATGCCGGGTCGGTTGGCTTCGGTTCCGGTGCTGGCGGCTTTTCCCGCCGCCAAGAGCTCGCCGTTCGCACCCACAACTTGGAGAACGGCCTCCACCGCCCCAGGGATCGCTGCTTCGACCTGCGGGCTCAGCTCGGTTCCGTACTCCCCGAACGCCACCCCTTCCACGCCGACGAAATGCAGGGTCGCTGGCTCGCGGGCTGGAGCCAGGCGGTGCGCCAGATCCATCAGCTCAGCGATGCCGATGGTGTGCGAGGCCGAGGCGCCAGTGCTGTAGCGTTCGATGGCACGGCCGTCGAGGGCGACGCAGGTCCCGGGCGCGCGTCCCGTGCTCATGGCGTCCACCAGCACCACGCGTTCAGCCCCCGCGACGACATCCAGCAGATCGAAACCCAGCTGGGGCGCAAGCTCGACGCGCACGTCCGCGGGCAGGGGCAGCGCCATCAGGATGCGTCCGATGCGAATCCCGACACCGTCGTCCCGAACCAGCTCGTTGCCAAGGCAGAGAATGCGCGTACTCATGGGTTCTCGGTCGAGGCAGTGTATCAGGCTGCCCACGGCCACGCCCTCCCGCGGCTGAGACGTGTTCTGCGAGGTGCCCCTTTCACCCTGAAACGCATGTAGGGTAGATTGCGTCCCGTGACTCGTCGGAAGTGCGTTCGGAAATATGAGATGAGGCGATCGGCCAAGCACGGTTTGGTCTTCGCGCTGCTGGGCGGCCTTGCGCCGCTTGGGAGCGCGCACTCCGAGCCGGCCAAGCCCGAAGCCACGGGTCAGGACGGTACCGATTTCATCACCGAGGCGCGCCTGCTTTCCCAGCTGGTTGCATGCGCCGGCGACGCCGTACTGCCCGCGGGCTGGCCCGCCCCGCTGCTCAAAAATCACTGTGTCAGACTGCGCGAACAGACGGCGAAGTACCGGGCGCGCTGGATTGAGCGCACGCGGCCGTTCCTTTCTCGCGTGGTTCCGGCCGACCTGCCCAAGTCCGTGGTCTATCCTTTCGGCGGCGGCGACCTGGTGACGGCGCTAGCGACTTTTCCCAATGCCGACGAATTCACCACCATTTCCCTGGAGACCGCCGGCGACGTGCGCGGAGTGCCCACGCTCAACGCCAAACAACTCGAGGCCAGCCTCAATTCCACCCTCGAACACCTGCGCAGCCTGTTCGCCGTCAGCCATTCCAAAACCACCAACCTGAAGGCCGGCTCGCACTCCTCGCTGCCCGGCGAAATTGCCTTCGCCCTGGTCGCCTTCTCCGTTTTCGACTACGAGCCGGTGTCGCTGCGCTATTTTCTCCTGGATGCGCAGGGCAAACCAACCTACTTGAAGGCGAGCGAGCTTCCGGCGGTGGGCGTCCCGTGGTCGAAGGATTCCGGCCCCAACCCCTTTGCCAACGTGGAAATCACCTTTCGGTCGCGCCAGAGCGCCAAGGATGGTGACAAGGATGGTACCAAGGCGCCCCTGCGCGTGTACCGGCACATCGCCGCGAATCTCAACGACGAGCATTTCGCCGCCAATCGTCCGTTGCCACTTCACCTGGCCAGCAAGGGGCCGGTGTCGGTGCTCATCAAGGCCGCCAGCTACCTCTTGTGGTTCGACACCTTCTCGCACATCCGTTCCTACTTGCTCGACCACGCGGCATGGATGATTTCCGATTCGACCGGTATCCAGCCGTCGCTGGCGCGCGCGGCCGGCTTCGAACAGGACTGCTACGGGCTCTTCCACGGCCCCATGCTGGCCAAGAATTCGCACATCAAGAGCGAGTTTTTGACCCTGTGGCAGGCCAGCCCCAGGCGCATGCTGCCCTTCTACTTCGGCTATCCTGATATCGATGGGCACGGACACATGATGGTGACCAGGCGAAGCGGAAAGACCGACGCGACCGAGACCTCGGAGCCGGCGACGGATCAAGTTTCGGGCGGCGCGCACTGGCGGCTGCAGACCGAGAAGGGACCCATCCATGTGTGGCAGCCGAGTGGCTACAATCCCACCACGGCCGGCACCGTAATCTACGTGCACGGCTACTACACGAATGTGGACGGCGCCTGGATTCAGCACGCCCTGGCCGAGCAGTTCGCGACCAGCAAGGCGAATGCGCTGTTCATCGTTCCAGAGGCACCGAGCGGTAGCAACGAAGAAGTCTTCTGGCCAGTGCTTTCCGATCTGCTCAAGGAAGTCGAGCGCCAGCTTGGCGGCATCAAAGCGCGCGGGCCCATCGTCGCGGTGGGGCATAGCGGAGCCTGGCGCACTTTGGGAAGTTGGACAGACGACAAGACGGTTGATGTCTTTCTGCTCCTCGACGCGCTCTACGGTTTCGACGACAAGTTCCAGGCCTGGCTCGCGCTCCGCCCGGGCAGCGACGAACCGCGCCTGACCCTGGTGTCGAAAGACACGGCCAATCGCGTGGCGACGTTCTTGGAAAAGATCCCCGCGGCCAGGCGGCGGACGAGCCTGCCCGAGACCTACCGAGACCTGACCCCGGCCGAGCGGAATGTGCCGGTGCTTGAAATCACGTCCGACCTCGGGCACATGGAAATCGTCACCACCGGCAAGGTGCTGCCGGTGCTTCTCCACCGCTCGCCGCTCAAGGCGGTCAAGCCGCCCAGGTTCGTCACGCGCAAGAAGACCGAGGCAAGCCCCCAATGAGCCCGACCAACCCGCTTTGACCTGGGGGCATTCCCTGCTAGCAGTAAGGTCGATGTCTTCCCCGAAACTACCCGCTGTCGTGCTTCGCGCTGCCTTGCTGGCGGGCGTGCTGGTCGGCAGCGTGGATGGTCTGCGGGCCGCCGCTCTGGGGCACCTGCAGCTCGCGGGCTTGCTTGCGTGCGTGGTCTTGACCATTGGCTTCGATGTGCTGGTGGCTGCGGCGGCTGGTGCTGCCCTGGCGCTCTTGATCGCGGTTGCGAGTTGGGGACGCGGGCGCAGGTCCGGCTGGCTCGCCGCTGGGATCGGCTGGCTTCTGGCTGGCGCTGCCTCCGCGGGCGCTGCGGTCGGCGCGGTCACGGGCACGGCCAACCGCAACAATCGTTTTCTCGCGGCCGGCGTCGTGGTGCTGGCAACATTCGCGGCAGCGTTCGCGGCTTCCTTCGTCGGTCCAGCCCTGCGTCGGGCGCTTGCTGTGTTGCCTGGCTTGCGCAGCAAGTCCTCTGAAAAGAAATCCGAGCCCGTTCCCAGCCCAGCCGGCGTTCTCGTGCTCGCGCCTCTTTTCGCCCTTATCCTCGAAGCCGTGGTGTTCATGTTGGTGTGGCAAACCCGCGCGCCTGTGCGCAAGGACGTCCTCCATTCACGTGCGACCTGGGCCGCCTGCCTCTCGGGCCTGCTTCCCTTCGTGCTCGCGTGGTCCAGCGCACGCCTTCCGCGCGTGCGTTGGTGGCAGGCTTCGATTGCAGCCGCCGTCCTGTTCGGCGCTCCCATCGCCTATTTGATTCGATCGCGCTGGGCGCAGGACTTTCAGTTTCTGCCCTGGACCCTGGTGGCAGTGGTTGCTGGCACCATCGCGGCGACTGCGGCCCTGTCGTTGCGTCTTCGCACGCGCTCTTTCGCTTGGAAGTGGAATCTCGCGCTGGTGGTCGGCCTGCCCGCGCTGGCCCTGATCGCGGTCTTCACGGCCTCGGAATACGAACCTGCGCGCAAAGCAGCCTCGGCGCGCGCCGGGCTGGCCGGCGAGTTGCTTGCTCTCGGACAGCGTCTGACCGATTTCGACCACGACGGCTACGCCCGCTTCTTCGGCGGCGGCGATTGCGATGACAGCGATCCGGAACGCAATCCCGGCGCGCGCGATTGGCCCGACGACGGCATCGATCAGGACTGCGACGGCAAGGACGCCACCGCCGCTGCCCTTCGTTCGCCGCCGTTTCAGCCTGTTCCCGACGCTGTACCCGCCGATCTGAAGATCCTTCTCGTCACCATCGATACCCTGCGCGCGGATCACCTGGGCTGCTACGGTTACCAGCGCCCTACCTCGCCGAACCTCGATCGCCTGGCCGGCGAGAGCACGCTGTTCGTGAACGGCTGGGCCCACGCCCCTTCCACGCGCTACTCGATGCCGGCCATCGCCACCGGCCGCTGGCCCTCGGCCATCGACTGGGACGAATCGATCTGGTGGCCGCGCATTGCCCCCGGCCAGCGCATGATCGCCGAATCCATGAAGGCGCTCGGCTACACCACGGCTGCCTTCTACGCGTACCTCTATTTCAATCGCGCCGACCAGCGCGGCTTCGAGCGCGCCGTCGACTACTACGACGACACCTGCGCCGCTTTGCACGTGAACACCAACGGCCCGGCGGAATCCGTGGGAACGTCAGCGCGGCAGATGGCGGACAAGGGCATCGCCTTCTTGCAGGCGCACGGCACGGAGAAGTTTTTCCTGTGGATGCACTTCTACGACCCGCATCTGAACTACGAACGGCACCCCGAAGCGCCGAATTTCGGCACCGCGCAGGCCGATCTTTACGACGGCGAGATCTGGTTCACGGATCAGCAATTCGGCCGCGTGCTCGACGAGCTGCGCACGCTGGGACTTTGGGACAAGACCGCCATCATCGTGGTCGGCGATCACGGTGAGTCGCTGGGCGAGCATGGCATCGTGGCCCACGGCTATCACCTGTACATGCCGCACACCAAGGTGCCCTTCATCGTGCGCGTGCCTGGGCTGCCCGCGCAGCGCCTAGCCACCCCGGTCGGCCACGTCGATCTGGCGCCCACCATGGTCAACCTGGCACGCGGACCGCACGAGCCGTCTTTTCTCGGCCGCTCGCTGGTCGATCTGCTGGCGGGCCAGCCGGCTGAGCCTGCGCCCGGGCCGGTCTTTCAAGAGGTCAGCTACGAGGGCAACGTCAAGCGGCGCGCCCTGGTCACGGCCACGCATCACTTGATTTGGAACTGGACGCCCGACAACACCACCGAGTGCTACGACATCGCCCACGACCCCGGCGAGCTGAAAGACCTGTGGGGAGCGCCGGGCGGCGAGCCCGTGTGCACACAGCTCAAGGAAGAGCTGCGCAATCGCGTTGCGCTGCTGTCGCTGCCACCAGGCTACGCCGACAAGATCGCCTTCGGGGTCGCGCCTGCGGGTGCGCCCGCGCCCAGCAAGCCACTGAATGCATCCATCGGATCCAGTTTGCACGTCGCTGGCTACGATCTTTCGGCCCAGTCGGTTCGTCGCGGCGACAGCGTCGAGCTGGTCACGCACTTCGAGTTGCGCAGTCGCATGGAGCCTGGGTGGCGTCTCTTCTTTCACATGGACGGACCCGGCGGCTTCCGCAATCTCGACCACGTTCCCGTCGAGGGCGCCTATCCCATGGAGCGCTGGCACCCGGGCCAGCGCATCCGCGATCGCGTGCGCATCGCCTTCACCGCGGCCATGCCGCCCGGCTCCTACACGGTCTACGTCGGCCTTTTCAAAGGTACCGCACGCGCCCCCGTCACCCCAGCCAGCGCCAGCGACGGCCGCGACCGCCTGAGGCTGGCGACCATTGTGGTGCAGTAGTTACGACTGCGGTCACCCCTTCTCACCTGATTTCTTCAGTCGTTCGAGAATGGCCATCGTGCTGGCAGGCAGGGACTCGGGCGCATCAGCGCGCGCGCGCACGACCTCTGGCCACAGCGATCGAAACCACGGTACAAGCGCGCACAGGCGCCAGGTCTCGGCCAACCGCTCTTCGGGCGTCGCGTCCCGCCAGGGCGCGGCTTCGCGGCGAACATGGACCTCCCCAGACAGCACCCGCACCTGCTCTGCCAGACGCAGATTTTCCGCCTGCCAGTTCGCATGGGGCTTGCCAGCCATGACGACATTCTACTCTTGCGGTGGTCGTCTGGCAGAAATGGAGTCCCGGCGTCATGCTGACACGGTCGCTTGGCTATCTTCGACGGGAGGCGTGTGGTCTAATCCTTCAGCGCAGATGGCTTCGACCGAGCTCGGCAAGCGGAATTGTGGATTCGCTCTTGTCCAGATCATCTTGTGCGCGGCCCTGCTGAACTCTTGCGGCAAACGTGCTCCATGGTCGACCTCAGCTTCCACTGCCACCTGCTTCGGTGGCGAAATGGACGTAGTTGTTCGCGATGTCTATGCCGGTATCGGACGCAAGGGCAGCCTGTCAGGTAGAGATCTCGAGCTTTACGCGGCAAAAGGCGCGCTGGCCTGGGCGCCAGGGCTAGATGGCTGGTGGAGCTTGGTGAGCAACAAGCAAGAGGGTATTAGCGCCATCGATTTCAAGGTCGGTGACGGCCGCGAGATCTTTGCCACCAACCGTGACGGCCCAGATGCAGGGGAAATTGTCGCCGTGGATTTGCGTTCGGGAAGACAGCGCAGGGTTGCACGAATCTCTGGATGGGAAGGTGCAGGCTACGAACTGGAGAGCTCGCACCTCGCCGTTGATTCGACCCACGTCTACTTTCTCGCTCGCGCTGGCTCTACCGGTCCAAGCATCTTTCGCGTGCGTCGCGATGGAAGTGGTCGGCCCGAGTCTCTTGGCGCGGGACCATGGGCATGGAATGCGCGCTTGGAGTTTGTAGTCCATGACGGCCACGCCTATTGGTATGAAAACAAAGAAGGAGAGCCGTCAGGCATTGTGCGGCGAGCGCTCGAATTCGGCTCCCAGCCGACGTTCATAGCGAATGCCTCATCCAGTCCGTTTCACATCGCGAACGGCCGCGTTTACTTTGTCAATGGCGATGCCATCTGGAGCGTCCGCCCCGATGGTGGCGAGCTCACCAAGCACGTCGAGGTGGGACCTGCGGGGGCGAACCACATCCTCCTCGATAGAGAATGCCTCTACTGGACCAACGACACGGAGATTCGCAGGGCCAAGCTGTCGGACGGTTCGTCCGAGTCGTCCGAAATTATCGCCGACGATCGGACTTACAGGGGCCAAAGCAATATGGCAACGGACGGGAAGCACCTGTACTGGTTCGACCTTCGACAGGACCGGATTTTGCGCCTAGGCCGCGACGCCGCATCGCTGACGCCGCGACCGAGGCTCGTGGCCAAGTCCGTTCCCTACCAGGAGGCGCCGCATGTGCGAGAAACCGCGGATTCGATCTTTGTCGGAGAGTCCTGGGCGTGCGCGGATACCTCGGTTCGATCCGCAGGTCATTGGCGCTGTTGGGAGGAACCGTCCAACGCTGGGGCCGCTCCCATCGCTATCCCGAATCAGTCGATGGATGCCCTTTTCCCGTACTTTGCTTCAGATCGAGTGTGCGCAGATGTTCACGATCAGATCCAATGCTGGCCAGGGCGGGATTTCGTGCGCAAGGTCCCGGACAACCCGGTCGTGAAACCGGGCAATAAGCTTCAAGGGCAACGCTCGTTGTTTCTCGGCGGCACATTCACGTGCATGTCCGGCCCGCAGATCGACAGATACCAGAACCTCACTTGGGCTTGCCAAGGTGACAACCGCTTCCATCAGTTCGCCGGATTCGAGTCCGCAGTGTCCCCCCATCACCTGGCGCTTGGTACCTGGCACACTTGTGCCTCAACCAAGTCGGGGATGCCGACCTGTTGGGGGCGCGGCGACGGCGGCCAGTTAGGTTTCACACCGCGCGAGACCTGCCATGTGGGCGGAAAAGCCGTAGCTTGCAGCAAAGGCGGACACGAGGTTCCCTTCCAAGTTCTCTTCCGCGGCACGCTACTGGCCGGGGACATGTTCACTTGCGTTGTAACCGACAAAGGCCTGACCTGTTGGGGCGCAAGTCGGGATGGGTGGATCGGTACCGCTTCCGCGTGCCCCGCCCATCTGAAAGCCCAATGGCCCACCACCGCTGGCTTCGTGCGCGCTCCCAATGCCGCTTGTTCGCCGACCCCAGCCACAGTACGGGGGTTCGAGGGCATTCGGGTCGGTCCACCAGGTAGATCTTCCATCAGTGTCGGTCCCCGAGGTGCCTGCGCGATCATCGACAAGCACGTCCGCTGCGTGGGCGCCATCCCGACCCCGTCCACCGTGGTCACGACCGTGGCCGTGAACGCCGGCAATCGTGCCAATGCATGCGGAATAGCCGATTCTAAGGTCGTGTGCTGGGGCGAAGGGTATTCCCCGAACGACAATCCGAGTTCGGCGGTTGTCGTGAATCTCGGCCCGCCACCGTTCGCCGATGCCGCGGCCGTAGACTTCGTGGCTCCTGAAGGCACATCTTGGCCGGAGCCATATCTGATTCATCATGATTGTGCCTTGCCCGCGCAGGCGATTCCCAAGTGTCCAGCCGGGACCACTGGCGAGCCCTGGTCAAGCCTGCTCGTGCGTGCGCCCGCCCTCGTGGGCCAGAAGGTGAGCGTGCGCGATCGTCTTTTCGTCGGGCCGCCGGGGAATAGGAATTCCAACTCCTTCTGGTCCGCGTGCATCCGCAACCAACCCGATCCGTCCCACCGCAGCGCCGCGTGCGAAACTGACGTGCAAAGCACCGTTCTTGGCGAAGGTGAGCCGCCGCTCTTCCTCACCGGAATGGATGCCACTTGCCTGGGCGATGAATCGCGCCTTTGCTGCGCATCACCCGCACTCGGTCAGACTGTGGTGGCAACCGGCGTGCTCGGGCGAGACAAAGGTTGGTTCCTGGGCGAGCCGATGATGTGCGAACCAGATGATGCCGAGCACGCGATTGATCCTGCGAAGAATTCGCGGTCAGATGGCGGATCCACGCAACCCAGTCCGCCTGGCTAGTCCGACGGCGCGCCTTCCAGAAAGCCTCTGGCAGCACACGCGGCGCGGCCTTCGGGGTTGCGACTGCGGGTGCGCCCGTGCTCAGCACGCCACTCGATGCAAGCATCGGATCCAGCCTGCGCGTCGTGGGTTGCGACCTTTCGGCTCGGCCTGTCCATCGAGGGGACAGCGGGGAGCTGGTTACACACTTCGAGCTGCGTGGTCGCATGGAATCCGGATAGGTCACCGCGCGTTTGGAAGCGGCGAAAGCGGGAATCCCAGATGGGTCGCGGCTTCTCGCATTCGGGCGTCGCTCGTGCACAGGGGCCAGGAGACACACTGAGCGGCGGCGGCAAGGTGGACGGCGTCGAGAGATCGCAGAGCCACGTCAGGGTGGCACGCAGCCATGATCGCGTTGGCCTGATCGAGAACCGCGCGCGTGATCGCAACGAGGTTCAGACGATGATGGCTGACGTCGTCTTCCAGTTGTTTCCACGCGGCCTTGCGATGTCGGGCGGTAATGCCACCTTCTCGCTCCTTGCGCAGAAGGGCCGCGAAGCACTCGGACAGAGCCAGCTCTGCTGACCAAGCGATTTGACCGTCGACCATGTTCGCGTAGAACAGACTGTCGGATTCGCGAACCACAAGCTTCACCAGGATGGCGCTGTCGAGGTACATGCTAGTCGCGACTGTCGCGGTCGCGGCGGATCAACTCTTCGGCGGCCGTGCTTGTCTTGCCGGCGGTCAAGAGGCGGCGGTTCACGCGATAGCGCGTATGCATGGTCGGGATTCCCACCAGCTTGGCCTTGGGGCGGCCATCTGAGGTGATCACGATCTCCTCGCCGGCCGCAGCGCGCGCAAGGAGCTCGGACAGCTTGGCCTTGGCCGTACGCACGTTCGCGATCATAGATTCAGTGTAGCTACATGTGACCACGCAGGCAAGCGGAGGCCCCTGGCGCAGCAGGACGCGGGTCAACGTCTTCAGCCAAACGGGTGGTTTGGCGGCGCTTTCCGCGCTAGAGCAACACCTCGTTTCGGAACACACTATGATCTACGCCGACTACAACGCGACCGCGCCGCTCGATCCCGAGGTGCGCACAGCGATGAACGAGGCGCTCGATGTTTCGTTCGGCAATCCGTCCAGCATTCACCAAGCTGGGCAGGCGGCGCGGCGGCTTGTGGATCGGGCGAGGGCGCAGGTCGCGGGACTTGTCGGCGCCACGCCCGACGAGATCGTGTTCACGAGCGGCGGCACCGAGGCCGACAACCTGGCCGTGCTGGGCGTGGCCGGGGCGGCCACCGGCGAACGCAGAGGCATGGTCACGAGCGCTGTCGAGCACAAGGCCGTGCTCGATCCTTGCAAATATTTGCAGGAGCAGGGGCGTGCGGTGACTTTCTTGCCTGTCGATGGCGATGGCCGCGTTGAGATCGCGGCGGCGGAAGGCGCCGCCAAATCCGACGTTGCGCTGTTTTCCGTGATGCTGGCTAACAACGATACCGGTACGCTCCAGCCGATCGCCGAGATCGTGCGCGCCGCGCAGGCGTGCGGCGCTCTCGTGCACAGCGATGCCGTGCAGGCTGCGGGCAAGGTGCCCATCGACGTCAAGAAGCTGGGCGTGTCCCTGCTTTCGTTCTCGTCGCACAAGATCCACGGACCCAAGGGTGCGGGCGCTCTCTTCGTCCGCTACGGGGTTCGCCTGGCGCCGCTGGTGCGCGGTGGCCGTCAAGAACGCACCCTGCGCCCGGGAACGGAAAACGTGCCGGCCATCGTCGGGTTCGGCAAAGCCTGCGACCTGGCACGCGCCCGGCTCGATGCCGATGCTCGCCGCGTGGCCGAGCTGCGCGACCATTTCGAAAAGCAGGTTCTGGCGCGCGTTCCAGGCACGCGCGTGAACGGCGGCGACCATCGCCTGCCCAATACCTCGAACATCGCCTTTGACCGCCTCGACGGCGAGGCCATCACCATTAACCTCGACATGCTGGGCATGGCGGTTTCGACGGGCGCCGCCTGCAACTCGGCGGACAAGACGCCGTCGCACGTGCTGGTCGCCATGGGGCAGAGCGCGGCCTGTGCGCGCTCGTCGGTGCGCTTCTCCTTCGGCCGCGACACCACCGACGAAGAAATCGACCGCGCCGTGAATCTGGTTGTTTCCGCGGTGAAGCTCTTGCGCGAGGCCCAGCCATGAGCGAACGCATCGCCATCGCTATGAGCGGCGGCGTGGACAGCAGCGTGGCCGCGGCCATGCTCAAGCAGGCCGGGCACTCGCTCATCGGCGTCACCTTGAAATTGCAGGAGTGCCACGATGCCCACGGCAGCAAGTCGTGCTGTGGGGTCGACGGCATCACCCGCGCGCGCGAGGTGGCGGGCAGCCTGGGTTTTCCCCACTATGTCCTCGACTGCGTGAAGGATTTCGAGCAGCTGGTTCTCCTGCCCGCGTGGCAGGAATACGCCAGCGGCCGCACGCCCAGCCCGTGCCTGCACTGCAACGAGCGGGTGAAGTTCGGTTTGCTGCTCGACTGGGCTGCACGCCTCGGCATCCCGCGCGTAGCCACCGGGCACTATGCGCGCCTGGAAAAGAATCAGACCGGCCAAACCATGCTCCTGCGCGGTTGCGACTCGGGCAAGGATCAATCGTACTTTCTCGCCGGTCTGTCGCTCGGCCAGCTCGAGCGGGCCGTGTTTCCCGTTGGTCATCTGCGCAAGCCCGAGGTGCGCGAATTGGCCAAGAGCCACGGCCTGCCCACCGCGGAAACGCCGGAAAGCCAGGACGCGTGTCTGGTGGCGCCCGGCGAGTCGTATTCGGAAATGCTACGCAAACACTTCGACGCCCCGGCGCGCGCGGGCGAGATCGTCGACGACGCCGGCCGTGTGGTCGGACAGCACAGCGGCATCCACGTGTTCACCATCGGCCAGCGCAAGGGCCTGCCCGCGGGCGCGAGCGCGCGTCGCTGGGTCAAGGCCATCTCGCCTGAGACTGGCCAGGTCACGGTGACGAGCGATGCCGGCGAGCTTGTGGACACCGAGTTCGTGGCCAAGCAAGTGAACTGGCTCGCGGGCGACTTGCCCGCCGAGCCGCTCGCCTGTTCTGTGCAAGTCCGCTACCGTCACGCGAGCGAGCCCGCCACCATCGCCGCGCAGCCCGATGGCACCTTGCACGTGACCTTGGAGACGCCCGTCAAGGCCATCACCCCCGGCCAAGCCGCGGTCTTCTACGACGGCGAGCGTACCCTAGGGCGAGGCTGGATCGGCTGATAGCTTTCAGCTGCTCGCGAGCAACCCACGACCCAATGACTGCGAGAAGCTCAGCGGTCAATCGTCGCCATGATCCAGTCGGCATAGCGGTTGCCGGAGATCGTTCCCGTTACCAGCGCGGCGTCGAGCTTCTGCATCTCGGCCGGGTCTAGGCGGATAGCCGCGGCGGCTACGTTCTCCTCTAGAAAGGATCGACGCTTGGTTCCATCAACACCGCCCCTATGGCGTGAATGGCGTCGTGGCGGTCCAGTCCGTGGCCGAGCAGCCGCTCAAGCGCACGCTTCGCTTCTGGCAGACCTTCCGCCAGTTGGTTCTCCACGATCGCGTGAGCCGCTGCGTGGGCACGAACGTTCGGCAGCTCCGCGCGCATCCTCCGATGATACCGGCGCGCGAGCTCTATCCGCGTGGCTTCGTCGAGCGCCAGCCACTTCGCAGGATCGAGATCGTGTTCAGGATCGTACTTGAACATGTTTCATGAGCTTCGTGCGAGCCGGCCGCCGAGTTGGTCCCTCGATGTTACACCAATGTCCGTGCGGCCGGATCGAGCGCTTCAACGGCTTGTTGAGCGGCCGACGGTGCAGAAGAACGGGAGCCGCCGCGAAAGCCGATGAGAGTCGCGCCAAGCACCGGCTGGTCAAGCACTTGCTACGTCGAGGTCTGCGCGAGCCCGACGAGAGTGGCGCCTGGACGCATCCATGGTGGCGCTGGGTCCAGTCGCTGAAGTTCGAGCAGGAAGCCCAACAGGTGGCCTTCGCCGACTGCATCGCCGAGGTGTTGCACATGGGCGAGCGCCTGGCTCGTCTCGACAAGGCCATCGACCGCTTGGTGGAGTCGGCGCCCGCGCACATGCGCGCAGTGATTGAGGCCTTGCAAGCACTTCGAGGCGTCGCCAAGCTGACTGCGGTTACCATCGTCACCGAGGTCGGGACCTTCAAACGTTTCCGTCGGCCGACCGAGATGATGGGATACACCGGCTTCGTACCGTCGGAATACTCCAGCGGCGGCCGCGAATCGAAGGGGCGACTCACACGCACCGGCAACGCGCACCTGCGGCACGCGCTTGGGGAAGCAGCTTGGCACGCTCGCCATCGGCCGTGGCTGAATCTTCGGATGAAGAAGGTGTTACCGACGCTGCCTGCCGGTGTGGCCGAGATTGCCTGGAAGGCCCAGGAGCGCCTGCACCGCAAGTTCACCAAGATGACCTACTGTCGCAAGCCAGCCGGCAAGGTCGCCGCGGCCGTGGCGCGCGAGCTGGTGGGTTTCATCTGGGCCATCGGGACGCTGGTGGAGTCAGGCTTGGAGAGCAACAGCAAAGCGCGGGCAGCGTAGCGTAGTGAATTGAATTGGTTAGCGATGAAGCGAAGACTGAACGGCCGAGGCAGCACGGAAAGGAGAATCCTCGCAAAAAGCGTTATGCGGTTTCAATCCGCGGTGCCTAGTCCGAGGCAGCTCCCGACGAATGAAGACTGTGAGGTAAGCCAGCCCGGCGAAACCCTCGAATATCAGCTTGATCACCGTCGACAAAGCTTGCCTCGACCGCTCACTCTTCGCTTCATCCCAACCACTGACGGAGGCAAAAGTTAGAAAAAATCCGGAGAGCTAATAATAGGGGTTGCAGGGTCGTTCCATATCAACGCTTTGCCGTTCAGCGGCGACACCGCCGCACGAGCGGTTCATTGATCTTACACCGATTTCCCTGCGGCGGGGTCGCCCGCTGCAACGGCCGGTTGGACAGCCCTCCAACTGGAATTCGGCGCGACACCACCTCCAGGCCGCGACCCTTGGTTCGGTGAGGTGGAGGCGGGCCACCCACGATCTCTAACCGGCTGCGCCGCCTCCCGAAACTCCGGTCTGCCACTGGACGTCGGCGCACCCGAGATTGCCGCCCACCACCGTCCGAACCCTCCACCACCATCAGCCCAGTCTGTCCAACGCCTTGCCGTTCAGCGGCGACACCGCCGCACGACGGTTCGTTGATGTTACACCAATGTCCCTGCGGCGGGGTCGTCCGCTGCAACGGCTTGTTCGGCGGCACATTTCCGAGAGACAGCATCGAGATCCGGGGGAACCAGATCGCCGTCGGTGCGACCGGGCCAACTCCACTTGGAGATCGACCTCGGTGGGCACTGGCCACGCCTTTCACCGCCGCGGTCAATCCACCAGTCGCATTCACTTCCGCGGGAACCGCAACGACGAGAATGCACGCACCGAGCAAGCACGTGCCTCGTGGCTCCGGGTTCCCGCAATGAACTCGTGAGAGGATTTTGCCCTCCACCGGGAACCGCGCCTGCCCGTCGAACGCTTTGCCGATCGGGATAGGGGACCACACGAATTGTCGAGTGGTTCCCCTCCCACACCACCGGACGTGCGGGTCCGCATCCGGCGGTTCGAAAGGTTGAGGTTATGGGGAAAGATGGGGAATGCCAAGTGCATCGAAATGGGCGATGGGCAGCGCGATGTGAATGTCTTTGCGCGAATGCGGTACCAGCGCCGCCCTTGGGACGCCACCTTGGCGGCCTTGTGGGCGGACAGGCCGCGCGCTACCAGCTCCCGGTGGATCGTCCGGCCGCGACGCCACTGCTTGAGCTGTAGCGCCCGCAGCCGATGCCGAATCCACTTGTCCAGTGTCAGAAACACGCGAGGCGTCTCGGCCAGGCGAAAGTATCCCTTCCATCCGAGCAGATAGCGTCGCAACTCCTCGGCCACTTGCTTCAGGCTCCGCCCCACCGTCGGCCTTGTTGTCGTCCGCACCCGGTCCTTTAGCCTCGCGACGGCCTGGTCGGCCACGCGAAGCTTCGCCTCCCCTTCCCTTTTCCAGAAGCTGTACCCGAGAAACTTTCGTTCCCACACTGGCGCCACTGCGCCCTTCGTCTTGTTCACCCGCAACCGCAGCTTGGCATAGTGTCGCCGCAGCGACGCCATTACTCGTTCCCCCGCCCGCCGCGACCGCACGTACACGTTGCAGTCGTCCGCGTAGCGCGCGAACTTGTGTCCTTGCTTCTCCAACCCCTTGTCCACTTCGTCGAGGAGCACGTTGGCGAGCAGCGGTGACAGTGACCGCCTTGCGGCGTCCCCTCGTACCGCTCCATCACCACCCCGTCCAACATCACCCCCGCCTCCAGATACCCGCGAATCAGTTTCAGCACTCGCCGATCTTCGATTCGCTTCGCCAGCCGGCCCATCAGCACGTCGTGGTTGACCCGGTCGAAGAATTTCTCCAAGTCCACGTCCACCACGTACCGGCGTCCCTGCTGGATGTATTGCTTCGCCGCTCGCACGGCATCGTGCGCTCGCCGTCCTGGGCGAAATCCGTAGCTGCTCTCAGAGAAGCCCGGATCCCACCGAGGCTGCAACACCTGCAAGATCGCCTGTTGTATGAGTCGGTCCACCACCGTCGGAACGCCGAGCTCGCGCGTTCCGCCACCACTCTTCGGTATCTCCCGGCGCAAGACCGCCTGCGGTTTGTATTCTCCCGCCAACATCGACTCCCGAATCCGCAGCCAGTGCGCACACAGGTACGACGGCAGCTCAGCCACCGTCATCCCGTCCACGCCAGGCCCACCCTTGTTCTGCCTCACCCGTCTCAATGCCGTCCTCATGTTTTCCCTAGCAAGCACCTTTTCCATCAGGTGCTCGCTTCCGAGCGCTCGTCCCCATCGGCCGCCGTCGAAGATTCACCGCCCTGCCTTGCGTCCGCGACTTCATCGCTTTCCCTCGGCATCGGCTCCCTCTTGGGCTTCTGGTGCTTTCCTTCTTCGAGACCCATGGGCGTTTCACTCTCCCTTTCGTTCAGCCCTTCGCCTCGCTGAACCTTCCGGCTTTCGGCGTCCTGCCTGCCGGCTTCTGCTCGGTTACTACGGCCTCTGCTGACTTCTCGTGCCGGTGCCCTTGCACCGTCGCCCTTTCAGGCGCAAGCGAGATCTCCCCAGGTAATGACATTGACCTTCTTCGCACGCCGCCGGATCTACGTCGCCTGACCCTTGGCCACTTGAGACTCGCAGTCATAAGCCCGCTTGTCTCGGTCGGCGTCGCCTTGTATCCGTTTCCTGTTCGTCGGCCCGCGAGTTCGCTACGCGCTTCTTTCAGACAGTCCCTCGCGGTTCTGCCCTTGCGCTTCACTTCATTTCCAGTGGCCTGGTCTTGAGAGGACTTTCACCTCCTGATCATTGCCCATGCTGGGCACACTTAAGCGGTGGGCGGCCGTCCGCGGCCGACCATCCGCTTCAACGGCTTGTTGGGCGGCGTCGTTGCCACAAGATCACCTCTTCGCCGCACCATTCCGCCTATGATTCCTCACGAGGTCCTCGAAATCAAGCAGCTCTCTTAGCCGGTCAGCAGCGATACCATACCGACATTTTCCGGCGGCCCCGTGATGCGACAGCTGGCCGTTCTTCGCGATTACCTCTCGGTCTAGCGCGAAGAGATCGCACTGCTTGAAATACTTCCACCAGCTCGCAGCACTCGCATCGAGGACTCTTCGGGCTGCGGGATCACTCTTCTTCAAAGAATCGTAGATTCGGCCGGTTGCCTTGACCACGAGCTGGACTGCCCCGTCTACTGCGTCCTCGCACTTCATGACCTGAACATCCTCATAGGACTCCCAGTCACAGGGTTGCTCACGGAGCCGTCTACGCTCTAGCAATTGGTCGGGATTAGCAAAGTTGACTGCTCCGGTGGCGACTCCCCCGGGGGGATTTCCGGTCCCGGCCTTCGCATCATCCGCTACAGCCGGAGCACCCACGATGCAAACGATAGTCCACATCAAAAGGCTGGGAATCAAAAAGCGCTCACAAGTATTCATCGTTCTTCCTCATGGGCTGCAGAGCAGGTCATCGTCCGCCCAACTCATATTCTACGCCGAAAGGCTTCCAATATTTTTGCGCTGTTCTCAGTCTTTGGTGACGGGAGACAATCGGTGAGATCTCGTGATTTCAGGCTATTGGCCAACGGAGTCGGCGACAGTGGCGGAGCCAGAGCGGGCGGAATAAGATGGGATGGATGTCAGATAAGCCGATAAGGCTTCGCGCGGCGGGGGACGGATCAGCGATCGTGGGGACTGCGGACGCCGCCTGGGCCATGGTTCAGGACGTTGGTGCGGATCGTGGTCGCGTTCAGCTCGCGCCTTGCTACCAACCTCCGCAGCCCGAGACGATGATGTCTTGGGTGACGCTGCCGTAGAGGTTGTTCAGGTTGGCCACGTCGGGCGCGAAGGCGCAGCCACCGCCTGTTGGTCGTACGGCGTACGATCCTTGCGGCAGGCCGCTGAACACATAGGTACCACTGCCGTCGGTGACGATCTGTCCCTCCTGGGTGCCTGCCAGCGTGACCACGATGCCCGGCACGGGCGCGCCTTGCATGCTCATCACGCGCCCGCTGATGGTGACGCTGCCGCCGTAGGCAGGTTCCTGGCCCATCGGCGCGACGTAGACGGGACCTCCGTGGTGGCGCCAGTAGCCGGGGCGATACTCCCAGCGATGACCGTGCCGTTTCCAGCGGGGCGCTTCCCACGCGTAGCCAGGCTGGGGCGGTTCGGCCCACTCGCCACCGATCCACACGTGCGTGTTGTTCTCCCAGCCCCAGTAGCCGCCGATCCAGATGTGCGCAGGTGACGGTCGTGGCGGGCGCTCTTCGTAGCGGGCGCGCGGCGGGGCCATTTCGACGTAGAACGGTTGGGCAGGCGCCAGCGGGCGTCCCATGTGCATGGGAGGCATGGGGCGACCCCGCTCGAAGCGCGGAGCCGGCGCCGGGGGCATGGACCGGCCGCGCTCGACGTGCTCGGGTGGGGTAGGCATGGGCCGGCCGTGTTCGAAGTGCGCCGGAGGCTGCCCAGGCCGTCCTGGGTACTGCGGCTCTGGCGCGGCCCGCCCGCGTTGCATGGGCTCTGGCTGTCGTGGCCTTCCCTGCGGCGGGTGTTCATCGTGGCGATCGCCCGGGTGCTGGCCTCCCCAACCGCGCTGCGGCCCCGGCTGCGGCAGCGGCTGGTGCTGTGGCTGCTGCTGGTGTTGCGGCTGGCCTTGCGGTTGCTGCTGGTGTTGCGGTGGTTGTTGATGTTGCTGCCCCTGTGGCTGTTGCCCTTGGCGCTGAGGTTGCCCCTGGGCTCCCTTCGGGTTTCCGTGCTCGTCGTGCCGCCCGCGATCGTGATCTTGATCGTGCTCGTCGGCCAATGCCTTGCCGGCTCTGAAGCCAAGCAAGAGGACGGAGCAAGCCAGAAAGCGGGCCACGGAATCGTTCATTCGAGCTCGTCGAGCTCGGCAGTGGGTGTTCATCGGTCTCTCCTCATGCGTACGGCAATACTGGGTCGGATGGGTCTTGTCACCAGCGCTGGTGAACGAGCGGCCGAAGCAATCGAATCGTAGATTCGCCCCACCGCTGCCATGGTTTCGGCGGACAGTGCGGGCAGGGCGGCAGCGCTGAGGTTTTCTTCCACCTGCACCGGCCGCTTGGCGCCGGGAATGGCGCACGTCACGGCGTCGTTCATCAAGATCCAGCGTAGCGCGAACGAAGCCATGCTCGCGCCGGGCGGCACCAGCGGCCGCAGCTCCTCGACCAGCGCCAGGCCGGTCTCGAAGTCGATGCCGGAAAAGGTCTCGCCGCGGTCGAAGGCCTCGCCGTGCCGATTGAAGGTCCGGTGATCGTCCTCGGTGAAGGTCGTGCGCGCCGACATCTTGCCCGCCAGCAGCCCCGACGAGAGCGGCAAGCGCGCCAGGATGCCGACCTGTCTGCGCTTCGCCTCGGCGAAGAACAGCTCGGACGGGCGCTGGCGGAACATGTTGTAGATGATCTGCACGCTCTGCACGCCGGGGTACTCGATGGCCTTGAGTGCTTCCTCCACTCGTTCGACGCTGACGCCGTAGAAACGAATCTTACCGGCGCGCACGAGGTCATCCATGACCTCGAAGACCTCGGGCCTATAGTAAACGTCCGTGGGCGGGCAGTGGAGCTGCACCAGGTCGAGCGCGTCGGTCTTCAGGTTCACCAGGCTGCGCTCGACGAAGCGCGTGAGGTTGTCGCGGTTGTAGCCGTCGGCGGTGTGCGGGTTCAGCCTGCGCCCGGCCTTGGTCGCGATGACGATGGCTTCGCTGCGCTCGCGTCGCAGGCGCGCGAGAAGCTGCTCGCTGTGACCATCGCCGTACACGTCGGCGGTGTCGAAGAAGTTCACGCCCAGATCGACCGCGCGGTGAAGCGCCTTGAGCGAGTCCGCGTCCTCGACCGGCCCCCAGGTGCCGCCGATGGCCCACGCGCCGAAGCTGATGGTCGAGACGTTCAAGCCGGTTCTGCCGAGTTGTCGATAGTCCATGGACGACCAGCATGCCCGAAGTGATAGGCGCGATACAATGCGAACCCACACCGACTTCGCCCAGTGACGAAAAGTACGATTTCTGGAGTTTGCACTGGCTGTCGCGGGTGACATCCTAGGTCCGACTCTTGCTACTTGGTGAAACATGGCAGCTATCGACTCACTCCTGACGCTCATTGATGCGCAGCAAGCGTCAGGGATCGTTCTGCGCGCGCGCGAGATCCCTGTGCTTGTGGGCGGCAAAGGGCGCGGCTTGACCATGCCGCCGCTCGACCTTCAAACCATCGAGACTTTTGCCGTCGAGGTGCTGACTGCCGACGAACAGCAGACCCTGCACGCGTCGGGCGCGTGCGATACCGTCTACCGATCCGGGAAGCAGGGAGTGTTTGCGGTGGAGGCACGGCGAAGCGGTGACAACATGTCACTCAAGCTGCGCCGCGGAGGCGCCCAAATGGCAAAACCAGCGGTGCAGGCCATGTCGGCGACCTCGGCACCGGTCGCAGCCAGCCCGGCGGCTTCGCCGGCTCCGGCGACACTTCCAAGCACGGTGGAGGAGGCGGAGCCGACCATCGCTGACGCAGATCCCGCCCGTGCGGCGGTGGCCGCTCGCCTGGCTGGCATCATCGCGCGCGCCGCTGGTCGCGAGGTTTCCGACATCGTGATTTCGGCAGGCCAACCCCTCTGGATTCGGTCGGCCAGCGGTTTCGCCGCGGCTTCGGCCGCTGCCATTGGCGAATTGGAGAATCAAGGCCTTCGTCGACTCGCTTCTCGACGAGCCCCGTCGCCGCATCTTGGAAAGCGCGGGAAGCGTGGATCTGCCCTGGGTGGCTCCCGACATCGACGAGGGACCGCAGCGTTTTCGGGTGAACGTCTTCACCCAAGCGCACGGCTTGGCGGTCGCCTTGCGCCCCATCAACCGGCACGCTCCTTCGTTCGCCGAGTTGAATTTGCCCGACAGCATCGGGGGCCTGGTCGGCGCGAGTGGAGGCATGGTTCTCGTGGTCGGTCCGACGGGCTCGGGCAAATCGAGCACGCTCGCCGCCATGCTTGAAACCGTCAACCGCACCTGCGCCCGCCACGTCATCACGCTCGAAGATCCCATCGAATTCGTGTATCAGCCCAGGCGCAGCCTCATCCACCAGCGCGAGGTGGGCACGCACGTCGAGAGCTTCTCCGCCGGCCTGCGCGCGGCGCTGCGCGAGTGTCCGGACATGATTCTCGTCGGAGAAATGCGTGACCGCGAGACCGTCGCCATGGCCCTGACCGCCGCCGAGACCGGCCACCTCGTGCTGTCCACGCTCCACAGCGGCAGCGCGCCCATGGCCATCGATCGCATCGTCGATATTTTTCCCGAGCACCAGCAGGGGCAGATCCGCCAGCAAGTCGCGGGTTCGCTGCGCGCCGTGCTGACCCAGCAACTTCTCTCCGGCGTTCGTCCCGGCACGCGCTATCCCGCCATCGAGCTTCTGACCGTCAACTACGCGGTTGGGGCGCTCATCCGCGAAGGGAAGACCCACCAGCTCGCAAGCCAAATTCAGACTGGTCGCGAGGATGGAATGGTCGCCTTCGAGGCATCGCTGTTCGAGCTTCTACGCGCGGGCAAGATCACGCGCGAGGTGGCCGTGGCCGCGGCCCGCGATCCGGCGGAATTGCAGCGGCGCCTGCGCGAGGCGCGGCTTTAGCCCGCATTATTCACGACAATCGGTATACCGATCAGCTTGGCTGAACAGTCTGTGTTCGGCTCTTTGGCCATGGCGGGCTAGAGGGTTGTAATGGAAACCCTGGGAGGGTTTCCAAACCTTCCCGCGATGGTACGCGCCGAGCAAAGCTCGGCGGCTCCCCACGCGCTAGTGTAGGCTGGCTCCCTATGACTTCGAGTCCACTCACCGTCTGGTGCAATCTTCAGCTGACCGGGCGTGCCCTTGCTGCTCTGCAAGCGGGGCTCGGCGCGCACCGCCTGGTGCGCGCAGCCGAATCCACCATCTGTTTTCAGCCCATCGGACGTCACGATCCCGCGTTGGCCGAGGCTGATGTCGCCTTCGGGCAACCCGAAGCCGATCAGTGCGTGGCCTGTGCGCGACTGCTTTGGGTCCATCTGGCCAGCGCGGGGTACACGACCTTTGCCAGCGGCGATGTCCGTGCGGCGCTTCTTGCTCGCGGCATCCCGCTTACCAACAGCTCTTTGGTCTACGACGAGCCCTGCGCACAGCACGCGCTCGCCTTCATGCTGGCCGAGGCCAGGCAGTTGCCCGGATCGATCCGCGACCAGGCTGCGACCCACGCCTGGAATACCCCGCCCACGCGCGCGGCTTCGTTCCTGCTCAAGGGGCAGACCGTCTTGCTCGTCGGATACGGCGCCATCGCCAAACGGCTGGCCGAGCTGCTCGCTCCCTTTGGACTGCACCTGGTCGGATTTCGCCGGCGCCCGCGCTGCGACGAGCCCATCGCGACTCACCCGCTGGCGGCACTGCCCAGCTGGCTGCCGCGGGCCGATTGGGTCATCGACATCCTGCCAGCCGCAACCGACACGGCTGCCTTCTTCGACGGGAAGAGATTCGCCGCCATGAAGCCCGGAGCCATCTTCATCAACATTGGCCGCGGCGCCACGGTGGATCAGTCCGCGCTGCTGGCGGCCCTGCATAATCATTTGCGCGCGGCCTACCTCGACGTCACCACCCCTGAGCCTCTGCCACCTGAGCACCCGCTGTGGTCGGCACCCAATTGCATCATCACGCCTCACGTAGCCGGGGGCCACGAAGACGAAAACGACCGTCTGGTGGCGCTCTTTCTGGCCAACCTCGATCGATTCGTGCGCGGGCAGGCGCTTGCGGGGCGCGTGTACTGACGATGTGACCCCAGGCTATTTCAGGCCCTGGCGAGAACCCCGCGGCGGCGCAAGTCATCGAGGTGTGCCAGCAACTGTACCGCCTCCAAATGCTCACGGGTCGCCGGACTAGCCTGCAGGTAAGCGGAATGTGCCGCTTGCATGAAAGCGTTGAGATCGAAGTCAAGGCGAACGGCGCATTCCGCGGCTCGTAGTATCGACGCATCCACATCCGAAACCATCGATTGTCGACGGTCAGTCGACAAGTCAAGAGCGGCCGGTGCCTTTGATGCCTGCTTCTTTGCCTTCATGACCACAATCCTTCCGTACCAACAGTGCGCACCGATCGCTGGTGGTCAAGGGTAGCGACGTGCGCGTGCGGCGGGGCCGGCTAGAATTGCCCTATGCAAACCATCGGAGTTCTTGGACTTGGCATCATCGGGGAGCCGTGGGCTCGGCGCTACCAGACGGCGGGGCGACTAGCGGGGACGTGGAATCGCACGGCGAAACCGGGAGCGCCCCAGTGGAAAGAGACGGCCACGGAGGTCGCGGCGGTGGCGGACGTGACCCATATCGTGGTCGCCGATCCGCCGGCCGTCTCGTCGGTGCTCACCGCCATCCTACCCGCGCTTGGACCGGGCAAGGCGGTGGTGCAGTCGAGCACCATCGACCCCGAGAGCGCGGCGGCCTGCGAGGACAGGGTGCGCGCGACCGGGGCCATCTACGTAGAATCGCCGTTCACGGGAAGCAAGCCCGCCGCCGAGTCGGGCACGATTGTCTTCTTCATGGGCGGGGAGGCTGCCGCGCTCGATGCGGTCGAGCCACTCCTGGCCTTGGTCTCCGAGACGCGCTTCCGCCTGCCCACGGTGCGCCAGGCGGCGGCGCTCAAGCTGGCCATGAACCTCAACATCGCGGCGCAGATGCAGGCCTTGTCGGAAAGTCTGACTTTTGCCCGCCGGGCTGGGATTGACGACGACTTTTATTTTCAGGCGCTGGCCAAGAATGTTTCCAACTCGGGTCTCGCGCGCCTCAAGGAGGGCAAGCTCAAAACGCGCGATTTCGCCCCACAGTTTTCCGTCAAGCACATGCTCAAGGACATGCGCCTGGCCGAGGCCGCCGGCGGTATCCGCATGCCCATGCTCGGAACCGCACGCGAGTGCCTGGCGCGCGCCGAGGCACAAGGCATGGGCGATGACGATTTCTCGTCGCTGATTCGTCTGCTAGACAGCGTGGGCTGAGCTAACCGAACAGCTCCGCCTAGCCTGTCGATTGTTGACCCGAAATGCGACCTGCCCCGCGTCTATGTGCTGCCCCCGCAATCAGGTCCGGTTCGCCCACTCGGCGGTTCGTGCCGGACCGTGACAATGGAAGAAGACCCATCCGGAGTTCCCAATGAAACATTCGATTCTGGCCGTTAGTTTCTTCGGTTTCACTGTCGTCTCGATGTCCTGTTCCTCCTCGTCAACGCCGGGGACCGGATCGGGCGGTGCAAGCGCGGGCGGCACGGCGAGCTCGCACGGGGGAAGCTCATCTGCGGGATTGGGAGGCACCTCGACCAGCGGGGCCGGCGGCAGCTCGTCGGCAGCCGGAGGCGATTCATCGACTTCCCGCGCTGGCGGGGCAGGAGGCACCCAAACGACGGGGCGCGGCGGTGCGACCGGTGGCGATTCCTCCAGTAGCGCTGGCGGCAGCTCGCAGACCGGTGGCATGCCAGCCACGGGCGGAAACGGCTCCGGGGGACGCGGTACTGGCGCCGGCGGCACGACCGGGGCGGGAGGCGTCACCAGCACGGGCGGCAGCGCCGCATCGGGCGGACAGACCGGAACGGGCGGCGCAGGCGCAGGCGGGGGAAGCGGAGTCGCGGGCGCTATCTACGTCGCTCCAGGCGGCGACGATTCCAACCCCGGTACAATTGACCAACCGCTCAAGACGGTAGCGAAAGCGCGCGATCTCGTGCGCACGAAGAACAGCAACATGTCCGCCGATATTACCGTCTACCTGCGCGATGGGACCTATCCACAGGCGAGCACCCTGACGTTTGCCAATGCCGATTCCGGCACCGGCGGGTTCTACGTCAAATACCTGGCCTATCAGAACGAACGGCCGCTGATAACCGGCGGTACGCCCATCACCGGCTGGAAAGTGTCCGACGCGACCAACAACATCTACTCGGCGAGCGCGGGCACGACGGCCTTCCGGCAACTTTACGTCAACGGCGTCAAGGCCGTCCGAGCACGCACCCCGAACCTCCTGGCAAATAATGTCGCCAACTTCAACCGCCTCTCTGGCTGGGACAAGACCGCGAACAACGTCCAGGTTCCGAGCTCGGCCGTGGCGACCTGGAACAATCTCACCAAGGTCGAGATGCACATCAACATAGCCTGGGGGGACAGCACCCTGCGCATTGCATCTACCACGACCACGGGCAACACCGCGTACGTGATGTTCCAAAGTCCCGAATCTCCCATGGTCTTCGTGCGGCCTAACCCCAACATGGCGCAGGTTGGATGGGGGTCGGGGCGGGCCTACTACTTCGAAAACGCCAAGGAGTTCCTCGATCAGGCCGGCGAATGGTACCTCGACGAGACGACGAACACCGTCTACTACAAGCCGCGAACCGGCGAGGACATGGCGACGGCGACGGTCATCGCGCCGATGGTTGAGACCATCATGAGCGTGAACGGCACAAGTACCTCCAGCCAAGCCGGCTACCTGTGGTTCCAAGGCCTGACCTTCGCGCATTCAACCTACATGCGGCCGAGCCAGTACGGCTTCCTGGATGGGCAGGCGGGCCAGTACAACCTGACGGCCGAGGCCAACAATAACCAAACCGTGGGCAGACCGCCGGCCGGCGTCAGTGTCACCAACGCCAATCACTTGCACTTCGAGAGGAACCTGTTCACGCAGATGGGCGCCACGGGCCTCGACTTCATCTCGGGTACCCATGACGACATGATCATCGGCAACGCCATCACGGACATCGCTGGCAACGGCTTCTCGATCGGCAAGTTCACTGCCAGCGAAACGACCGAGTACCACGTCGCCTACAACCCGACCGACAAGAACGAGATCTGCACGCGCGACACGTTCAAGGACAACTACATCGACAATGTGACCACCGAGTTCCTGGGCGGCGTCGGCATCGCCGGGGGCTACCCGGCGTACGTCGACATCGAGCACAACGAGGTCTCGCACACGAACTATACCGGTATCTCCGTCGGCTATGGTTGGACCAGCTCGCCGACCGCCATGACCAACAACAAGATCGACTACAACAACATCCACCACGTGAATCAGATCCTGACCGACGGAGGCGCCATCTACGTGCTTTCCAACCAAGGCACAGGCGACGAGATGGAGTACAATTACATCCACGACTACGCGTGTAGCCAGTGGGCCGACTATGGTTGCAACGGGTTATACTTGGACGAGCAGACCTCAGGATACACCGTCGCTCACAACGTCATGGTCAACTGCCCGACCAACATCGCCCAGAATAAGAACGGGACCAACACAATCACGGACAACGGCGGCAATCCCACCGGCGCGCAGAACACCATCGCGACGGCGGGCATTGAGAGCACCTACGCCGACATCAAGAATCTCGTCGTCCCAGCCGCTAAGTTCTGAGTCTTGCCGCAGTCGTTGAAGTCTTTACTACATGATGCCAACTCCCCCTTCGCACGTTCCCTTGTCCCTGGTGGTCAGCCAAGACCGCCCAGCCGCCAGTGATGGCGACCTGGCACGTGGACTCGTCGCCGGGGACGCCTGGGCGATTGCGGAGACTTGGCGACGGTTTGCGCCCATGGTGCTCATGATGGCGAAACGGACCTTGGGCTCCCAGTCCGAGGCGGAAGACATCGGGCAGGAGGTATTCCAGCAATTGTTCCGCAAGGCGAAGACTCTGCGCGAGCCGGACAGCCTACGCAGCTTCGTCTATGCCTCTACCATCCGCGCACTCATGACCGAGCTGCGTCGGAAGAGACTGCGGGGATGGTTGCACCTCGACCACCCTACTGCGTTGAGCGGCCAGGGCTGGGTTACATTGGATGTGGAATCACGCGATCTGTTGCGGAAGTTCCATGCCTTGCTCGAGCGCCTAGCCCCGCGCGATCGGATCGTGTTCATGCTGAGGCGGGTAGAATCGATGACCGTAGAGGAGATCGCCACGACCATGGAGATCTCGGAATCCACGGTGAAGCGATCGATGAGGCACGCTGCCAACCGCCTGTCGCGTTGGATCGACGCCGACCCTGGCCTGGCCGGCCTATACGATGCAAAGAGGTGGGAACGATGACGACGACTTCCGAAGAACCCGAAGGCTCTCGGGCCCTCACCGCGCTGACCGAGCTTTACCGTGATAGCGCGGAACCGTCGACGGCAGCGGAGCTCGACCGCGGGCTCGACACGCTACTTGCCCACGTCGCTTCCGGCAAGGAGCGCCGGCGCGGGCTGGTTCGTTGGTCGTTGGTTGGTGCCACGGTGGCGCTGTCCGCGCTGGTCGTCTTGCAGATCGCTTCCGCGTATAGGACGCGCTTGCCCGCTGCCGAAACACCGACACTTACCTATAGGATCGACGGAGGCAGCGCTATCGAGGGAGGTTATCTGCGTGAATCGGGTCACGACGGCATGAACGTGATCTTCAACGAGGGCAGCACCTTCGCGCTCACGCCCGGGACTCGCGGCCGGATTCGCGTGGTCGACCGGGAGGGTGCCCACGTGGCCATCGAGCATGGCACGGCGACTTTCCAGGTCACGCACGGCGGTGGCCGACGGTGGTTGGTCGATGTAGGCCCCTTCCTGGTCACGGTCAAGGGCACCGTCTTCACGGTCTCGTGGGATCCGTTGGGCGAGCGGTTCGAGCTCAGACTGCGACGAGGCAGTGTGGTGGTCAGCGGCCCCGTTTCGGCGGGAGAAGTGGCGTTGCGGGCGGGCCAGCGGTTGGTCGTCAACCTGGCAAAAGTGGAGACCGCAATCACCGAGGAGAGCCCGGAACAAGCGAGCGGTGAGGCCGCCGCTGCTCCAGCTGCACCGGGAATAACTGCACCCGATGTGCAGCCGTCGCTTGGACCCCGCCAGCCCACCGGCTCTGCACCATCCTCTGCGCCCGTTTCATCTGCGGTCGCCGAGAACGCGGTCGACCGCAGGTGGAGCGTCGACGTGGCGCGCGGCCACTGGGACCGCATCCTCCAAGACGTCAAGCGTGTCGGCGTCGAGGCGACCTTGAGCAAGGCATCGAGCGATGATCTGTTCGCGCTCGCCGATGCTGCTCGCTATCGTCGCCGCCCTGATTTGGCCCGCGCCGCACTGCTAGCCGAGCGCCGGCGCTTTCCCAACTCGCCGCGGGCCCTCGACGCGATCTACCTGCTTGGTCGCGTCGAAGAATCTCGCGCAAGCGGGGCTGCCCAGGCCATCGCCTGGTACGACCAGTATCTCACCCGTGCGCCGACCGGTCCGTTCGTCGGCGAAGCCATGGGGCGCAAGATGACGCTGACGGACGAGATGGACGGCCCGGCTGGGGCACGACCCATCGCCGAAGATTATCTTCGTCGCTTTCCCAAGGGGAATTATGCAGGATCGGCGCGCGAGCTCATTCGCGCCCCTTGATCAAAGCCCTTGAACCGCGTCTGCCCTGCCCTCTTGCTGTCGACGTTTCTCGTTTGGACATGGCCGGTGTGCGCGGCCACCGTCGTCATCGTCCGTCCGCCAAGCCCTTCTTTCGACGTCACCGAGACGCTGACTCGGCTGCGCGGAGAGTTGTTGTCGGTGGGCCTTGAGGTCGCGATGTTCGACCGCCCACTCGCTCGTGGTTTGGCGGGAGCCGACTCGCTGACCTGGCTCGAACAAGTGGCGGCCGAGCGCGGCGCGAGCGCGGTCATCGACACCATTGGAGACGATGCACTGGTGGCGGTCGATATCTGGGTGGTGAAGACCCGCCCGCGACGATTCGAGGTCACTCGTGTTGCCGTCGAGCCGATCACCGCCAACCCGTCCGAAAGGCTCGCTTTGCGCGCGGTCGAGGCTCTGCGCGCAGGCCTGCTCGAGGTCGATTTGGCCGCGCGACAGCGCCGCACCGACTCCGTCGCAAAACCACTGACGACCGCAGTTCCAGCGGGCGAGCTGGCCGAGCCGGTAAACCGGCGCGAGCGTTTGGCTCTCGAGGTGGGCGCCGCAGCCCTCGTGAGCCTGGATGGCGTCGGACCTGCGCTCTTGCCAATCCTGCGCGTGAATTGGGCAGCTCGGTCGTGGCTCGTGCTTCAGGCTGCGCTGGCAGGCTCGGCGACCCGGCCCACGGTCGCGACGACGGGCGGCAGTGTGCGGCTTGCCCAGCAGTACGGCGTCTTGGGTGGATGCTATCGCCTTCGCCCGGACCAGCGTTTGTGGCCCTTCTTTGCGCTCGCCGCTGGCATGCTGCACACCTCGGTCGAGGGCCAGCCTGGAGCGACCACGGATGGTCACACCGTGGACCAATGGTCGTTCCTGCTCGATGGCAGCCTGGGGGCGGGTCTCCGCCTGTACCGTCGCTACTACATGACCCTGGCAGCGCATGTCCAGGTGGCAGAGCCGTACGTGGCCATTCACTTCGTGGATGCCGCCGTCGTTACCTCCGGGCGCCCCAATCTCCTGCTCACCCTAACCGTCGGTGCCTGGCTGTGACGTCGCGTATTCCCGGCGCGCTGCTCGGCACCGTCGCCGTCGCCGTCGCCATCGCCATCCTCGGCGGCGCTGCCGGTTGCCGGCGTGCCGACCTATATCCATTGACAAGCAAGCTGGCAAGCGACGGCGGCGGCGCAATCGGTGAAGCAGGTGGAGGCGCCGGCGGCGAGGCCCTCTTCGTCGCCCCGGACGGCGACGATTCGAACCCGGGAACGTTTGAGCAGCCGCTGCGGACGCTGGCCAGGGCGCGGGATCTCGTGCGCACCATGAACGGCACCATGACTGCCGACGTGACCGTGTATTTGCGCGGCGGAACCTATCCTCAGACGAGCACCTTGACGTTTACCAACGCCGACTCCGGCAGCCTCGGGTTCTACGTCAGGTACGTTGCGTACTCGGACGAGCGCCCGCTGCTCACGGGAGGACAGCCTATCAAAGGCTGGAAGTTGTCCGACGCGACCAACAACATCTACACGGCGAATGCGGGGGGAGCCGCCTTCCGCCAGCTCTACGTGAACGGCGTCAAAGCCATCCGTGCTCGCAGCCCAAACCTGGGGCCGAATGGTGAGGCCAACTTCAACCGGCTTTCCGGCTGGGACAAGACCGCGCACAACGTTCAGCTTTCGTCCTCGTACGTCTCGAATTGGAACAACCTTGCCAAGGTCGAGATGCACTTGATGAGCGCCTGGGCGGACAACATCCTCCGCATTGCATCGATCTCGACCTCGGGCGACACGGCCTACGTGAAGCTGCAAAGTGCCGAGGATGCCATCCTGTTCGTGCGGCCCAACCCAAACCTCGCGCAAATGGGTTGGGGGTCCGGACGGGCGTTCTACTTCGAGAACGCGCTCGAGTTCCTCGACCAGGCCGGCGAGTGGTACCTCGACGAGACCGCGAACGTCATCTACTACAAGCCGCGAATCGACGAGGACATGACGACGGCCACGGTCGTCGCGCCCATGGTTGAGACCATCCTGAGCGTTTCGGGCACGAGCACCGCGAACCAGGCCAGCTACATCTGGTTTCAAGGGCTCACGTTCGCTCATTCGACGTTCATGCGTCCAAGCCAGTTTGGCTTCCTCGACGCGCAGGCCGGCCAATACAACCTGACGGCGACCGCCGACAACAAGCAGACCGTGGGCCGGCCGCCGGCCGGGGTCATGGTGACCAACGCCAATCACATTCATTTCGAGCGCAACCTGTTCGCGCAGATGGCGGCGACTGGCCTCGATCTCGTGTCCGGCACGCACGACAATCTGATCATCGGCAACGTGTTCACGCAAATCGGCGGCAGCGGGATATCGGTGGGGAAGTTCACCGCGGACCAATACACCGAGTACCACATCCCGTACGATCCCGCCGACCAGAACGAGATCTGTGCCAACGATGTCATCAAGAACAACTATATCAACGACGTGACGACCGAGATCCTCGGGGCCTGCGGTATCGCATGCGGTTACCCGCGAACCATCGACATCGAGCACAACGAGGTGACTGGAACGAACTTCACGGGCATCTCCGTCGGGTACGGGTGGACCACCTCGACGAATGCCATGACCAACAACAAGATCGACTACAACAACATCTACGGCGTCGCGAACATTCTTGCCGGTGGCGCCGGGATCAGTACGCAGTCGAATCAGGGACCGGCGTCGGAGATGCGATACAACTACCTCCACGACATCGGCCAGCCGACATGGGCCGACTACGCTGTCCAGGGGTTGTACCTGGACGAAGGAACGACCGGGTACACCGTCGCGCACAATGTAATGGTCAACACGCCAGGGGCCTTGATCGCGCCTACTGCCGGAGCCAACACGCTCACCGACAACGGCGCCGATCCCGCCGGTGCCCAAGAGACGATAGCGTCCGCCGGTATCGAGCCCAGCTTTGCGGACATCAAGAATCTAACCATTCCCGTAGCTACGTTCTAAGTGCCGCCACAAGATGGCATCTCTTGACTCATGTCGCAGTCGATGCGCCAGCGCAATCGGCCAATCGCAATGAATGGAAGGCACTTGTCAGGGGACGCACGAAATTCCACACCCGCCCCGCCCGCCCCCAGAGTATCCGTGGTGCTCGCCTCGTCGGTCGCACGCGCCGCATCCGCCTCGCGTCCCCACGTAACACCCACCCAGCTCAAGCGCGACAAGAATCAGCAATAGCGAAAATCTCTTCATTTGGCGCCGTCCTTTCGGTCCAGAATTCTCTACCGAGCCCCGCTCAAGCATTGCCAGCACGTTGGAGGATCTCTTGCACTTTCGCCGAAAGGGCCACGGCATCGAAGGGCTTCTGGATGAAACCGTCGCAGCCGCTGTCGAGAAGCTCCTGGGCCTGTCCTTCGATGCTGCAACCACTGGAGAGAAGCACCTTGATGCCAGGCATGATCTTCTTCAGCGTCTCGTAGGTCTGACGTCCGCTCATCTCCGGCATGGTCATGTCGAGAAGCACGAGCGAGATCTTGGTTCCAAACCGCCGCACCAGCTCGATGTTCTTGACGAACCACTCCACGCCCTTGATGACAACCAACTAGGCCAGGAGATTCCGGTTGAAGGTGTGGAAGAAGAAAAGTCGTTAAGCGGGTTCTGGCCCTGAAAACCTTAGCTTCCGTGGCGAGAGCAAAATGCTTTTCCACCGCAGAGAGCACAGAGCGCACAGAGCCCGGAAAGGCAGGGGTTTCGGATTTTGGATCCGATCCTCTTCCGCTTCCGTACCCTCTGTGTCCTCTGCGCTCTCTGTGGTGAAACCAGCTAGCCAAATTGTCGGAGGGAAGCCCAAACCGAAGTTGCGCGAGGTACCAACCTCGGTGGCCTGGACGCGACTTGCGTGGGTGGAGATGACAGCTGCAATGGCCAAGGTGAGCAATGCGAGACGCTTCATGGCCAGCGTCTACAGCAGTTTTCGGGCCACCGCGATCAACAGAGCAATTTCAATGGGTTGTGGCTTGGGGGCGCGTTGGTGATTGCTTCGATCGACCAGAACGAAACACCGTCACCATCGTTTTGAGTCAGCTTGCAAGCGTACGCCTCTTGCCGATCATGCCGTAGCTCTTGAGCTTGCGATACAGTGTCGCAGATCCGATGTTGAGCTGCTCGGCGGTGTGGGTCTGGTTACCGGTATTGAGCTCGAGCGCCGCTAGGATGTATTCCTTCTCGATCTCCTCCAGCGGCCGCACCTTTCCCTGGCTGGCCATGGGGGTGGGAAATGTCTGCCGGATCTCCTCGGGCAGATCCTCGAATTCTACACGACTTCCGCGCGTGAGCGCCACGGCACGCTCCATGGCGTTTTCGAGCTCGCGTACGTTGCCCGGCCAGGGGTAGCGCAGAAGCTGATCGGCGGTGTCCGGAGCAAGCCCCGTGATCTTGCGCTTCATGCGCACCGCCGCGTCCGCGAGCAGCACCCGAGCGAGCGGCAAGATGTCGTCTCTGCGCTCGCGCAGGGGTGGCACGTGGAGCTCGACCACCTTCAGCCGATAGTAAAGGTCTTGCCGGAAATCGCCGCCCGCCACGCCGTGGGCAAGGTCGCGGTTGGTCGCGGCCAGGACGCGCACGTCGACCTTGCGGCTCTTGTTTTCGCCGACGCGGCGGATCTCCCGCTCTTGCAGGGCGCGCAGGAGCTTGACTTGCATGCCGGGCGAGACCTCGCCGACCTCGTCGAGCAGCAGCGTGCCACTGTTGGCGGACTCGAACAGGCCGGGTCGGTCCTGGGTCGCCCCTGTGAACGCGCCCCGCGCGTGTCCGAAGAGCTCGCTCTCGAGAAGGGTCTCGGTGATGGCACCGCAGTTGACGGCCACGAATGGCCCCGCGGCGCGCGTAGACTCTTCGTGGACCAGCCGGGCGACTCGCTCCTTGCCCGATCCGCTTTCGCCTGTGATAAGGACGGTGGAATCGACCTTTGCCACCCGGCGCGCCAAGTCCACGACCTGTCCCATCGCGACGCTCTTGGCGACAATTCCCAGCGGCTCCTCCATGTCGCTCGCCACGCGAACCAGGGCTCGGCGGTGCGTGCGCAGTTTCTGCTCGGCTACCTTCAGCGTATCCGTGACCCGTGCAAGGGAGACATCGAGGCAGTCTTTGAGGCTGTCCGCCTCGAAAAACTGCAGCTCCTCGCTGCGCTCGTCACCCCACTCCTCGCGCGTTCGCCCGATGAGGTGGCAGGCCGCATCGCCCTTGCCCAAGCAGCGGTCTTCAAGGACGTAGAATCTCGTGTCCGCAACTCCGGCTGAGGTAGCCGCTGGTGAGGCCGCAGATGGTCCAGCACACGGGCGCATCCGATCGACCGAAGTGCAAGAGGTGTTGCTCCGCTTCGTAGGCGGCCGTGAGCATCATGCCTTCCTTCGAAAGGGGGCCCAGGCTTTCCGGTTCCAAGCGAAAGAGCCCTTCGAGGGTGTGGATGCGGGTACCCGCCTGCTGCCATTCCTCGCCGCTTTCCCACTTGAATTGGGCCTGCATGGCCTCGGCCATGCGCCAGCCGTGGGCGAAGCCGAATTGGGTCAGCACCGTGCGCGCGGCGGTCACGCCGAAGTTCTCGACGAGATACTTGCGTAGAAGGCCCATCGCCACCGCATCCAGCAGCAATGCTCGCTGCCCGGCAAAGCGGATTACGCCGCCTTCCGGGTCGAGCTCCAGCAGCTCCTTATGATCCAGATCGCCTGCCCTCATCACCGTCACACTCCTTCGATTTGATGGGGAACCTACGTCTCTTTGATGGAACTGGCCAGGACCAGGAGTCGTTTTCGGTGCAAGCTGCCGTTTTCATTGCTGACTAATTGATGGCCCGGAACCTGGGCTAAGTGCCGCGCGAACCGCCTCGGAAAAGAAGGATGGTTGCGCCGACGAGGATGACCGGAACCGCCATGAGAAGATGATAGGCAAGCGCGAAGGTGAGTGCGGGCGCGGCGCCAATTCCGCGCGCCATCAAGGCTGCTGTCACGCCCGCCTCGAAGGTGCCCAGGTTCACGGGCGGCCCTGGAACGGTGATGGCCAGGTTGACGCTGAGGAGCACCAGGAACGCCGAGCCCACCTGCGCCGGCAAGCCCAAAGCCGCCAGGAACAGCATCAAGATGATCACCTCGCTCATCCAACCGGCCAGGGCGAGCAAGGTAAGCCGGGCCGCGCGCCCGGGCGTCGAGGCTTCCAGGGTGGCACGCAGAACCGTGGCCAGTCGCGGCCAGCGTTCGACGAAGGGCAAGAGCCGCTTCCCGAGGGCCAGGATGGCGATGTAACCCGCGATTCCCGCCGACGCGAGGGCGTAGCCCCAGCGGCCGGTGCTACCCACAGCCGTGGCCAAGGCGAGCAAGAGGGCAAGCGCCACGATCTCAGCCGCGCGCTCGGCCATGGTGGCACCGAAGTCACGCGCGAAGGAGCCGGCTTGCCTGCGCAGCCTCATGGAGCGTACGGCGTCTGCGGTGCCGAATCCCAGGGCCGCGCCGACGAAGAATCCCTCGAGCATGGCGAAAAGGATTTGGCGCATGGGCGGCGGCGACGAGAGCGCCACGCGCCAGCGCAAGGCTCGGACGGGCAAGTAGACAAAAAAATTGATGGCCAGGGCGGCCGCCAGGAGCGGCCAAGATGCGCGCGACAGATCCGCGGTCCAGGGCTTGGCCTTCCAAATGGCGAGGGCAAGAATGGGCAGCGGAAGCAGCCTGGCGATGGCGCGCACCCACCGCTTGGCCAAGAAGGCCTTCATCTTGGCGCTGAATCCAAGGTGGTGAAGGTGAACCGCCGACGTTTCAATTCGTCGAGGATGCGCGGAAGGGCTGCCACCATGCTGCTGACGTCGGGTGCCAGCTCGTCACCGCGACCGTCGTGTAGCAACAGCACCATGCCATCGCGGGCGAGCCGTGTGGCGCGCGCGACCAGGGTTTCGGCAGGCGGGCGATCCGTGTCCCAAATGCCCCGACTCCAAGCCCACACTTGCAGGCCAAGCCGCCCGGTCACGCTAAAGAGTCGACGGTTTTTCAGCCCGTGCGGCGATCGATAGATAGGGGCTGGCTCGACTCCCAAGGCCTTGAGCGTTGCCTGGGCGGTCTTGATCTCGGTTTCGATTTCGTGCTCCGAGGCCTTGTGCAACTTGCGGTGGCTATTGCCATGCACGGCGATGGTGTGCCCGTCGCTGGCCAGCCGCCTCACCACCTGCGGATGCCGGCGGGCGTTTTCAGCCAGGACGAAGAATGTTGCACGTACCTGGCAGCGGGCGAGCACGTCCAGGACCTGATCGGTGGCGGCGCTGGGTCCGTCGTCGAAGGTGACGGCGCAGGTCCTGCCTTGCGAAAGCCCGCCGGGAAGGCGCCATGCCACCCGACCGAACGGATCGAACGCTGGAAGATATTGGAAGGCAATCACGCCGGCCACCATCGCCGCCGCGATCATGATCGCGAGCTTGAACGGGCTGGGCACGGGAGCCAGCCAAAGTGCGGCGCACCCGAACAGGGTGGCGAGCACGCCCGCCAGGCGATTGCACCAGATTCGAGCCTTGGCCCCCACGGCTCGACCTAGGCGGCCTTCGACTTGGCGACACGGACGGACGCACGCGAGGCCGCGCGCTCGAACACGCCCAGCAGCTGCGGTCCGATGCGAGACCAGTCGTACAGCTCGGCGATGGCACGTCCGCGAGCAACACGTTCCGATTGATCCGTGTCCAGGGCTTGCACCAAGGTGCGTGCGAAGCTCTCGGGCGTCAGGGCCTCCGACAAGATCACGTTGGACCAGTGATCGCCGGCGCGATTGACGCCAAGGCAGGGACCAGCGACAACCGGACGTCCAGCCGCGAACGCTTCGAGAACAAGAATCGAAAACCCCACCGCGCGCGCCGGAATGACCATCACATCGCAGGACGCAAGCAGATCCGGGCGCTCGTCGTACACGGCGCCGATGAACCTCACCCGTTCGCGCAGGCGCTCGGGCACGCGGGCCTCGTACTCCGCCTGCCTAGGCCCGGCCCCCGCCATGATAAGCCGCGACTCCGGAATCGCGTCCGCGACCCTCGAGAATGCATCGATGATCAGGTCGGGACCATTGCGTGGCTCAAGCCGTCCCATGTAGAGGATGTTTCGCGTGTTCGGCGCCAAATAGCGATGCAATGGTCTGCCCGCCGCCCAATAGGCGCAGTCGACCCCATTGGGAACAATCTCGGCCTTGAAAGATGCGTAGCGGTTCATGGCATCGCGCGCGGCCTCGGAAACCGCAATCACGGACTTGGCGCGCGAGAAGACCCATTTGTAGTAGGGCGAAATGGCGGTTCGCCAGAAGGCATGGGGAAAGCACGAGTGCAGCGTGAGCACCTTGGGGCTGGTGCGCATGGCCGCAGCAAGCATGGGCAGGCCGAAGTCGCAGGGTCCATGGATGTTCAGGACATCGCAGGGCTCTTCACGCAATAGCCGCCGTAGCCTAAACAGCGCCGTCGGCCCAGCGGTTGCCTGCGTATACGTTCCACCCGTTTTGTAGCGAATCGCTCCACCCACACGCTTCACGCTTCGCTCGGCGTCGGCCGGACTGGGCGCGTTCGCTTCCACATTCGGCATGCCGGTGAGGATGGCGACGTTGACCCCGGCCGAGAACAAATAGTTGCGCAGGTGCCGGATGTGCTCCTGGATCCCTCCCAGCGTGGGGAAGTAGTTCTCCGCAATGATGCCGACTCGCATGCTGCTTGGACCTCGCCCGGGCGAGTTTATTCAAGCAGACTATCCCAGGCTGTCCCGCCGCACAATCGGTGACCGCAATGACCGTATGCGCAAATACCGAGGCCTGATGCCTGATGACACGACCGCTGAAGAAATCGTCGCGCCACGCGAAGAATCTCGGACGTAGTAGATCAGCTCGCGGGCTTCGGTTCTTCGTCCGGTTCTTGGTCCAAGGCGGGCTCCGAACCCGAGACCAGGGCGGCCAATTCGACGATGGCCCGCTCGGTGTTGGCCGCTTCGGGCTCGCCCGGCCCCAGGGTGGCCATGCCCAGCCCTTCGCCCGCGCTGTCGAACAGATGGCAAGTCAGCACCATCCTGTTGCGGTCGGTGACGCGCACAGAATCCACGTCGGCCAGCGGCAGCAGCATACGCGCGCGCGAAACCATTTCGCCAGCCACGGCCGCAAAGGCCGCCAGTCCTTCTTGCGCCCCCGATTCCCCTGCGCTTGCAATCAGGAAGCCCTGGGCATCGGCCAGCACGGCTGTGCGCGGGCCGCCCGCGCCCACCAGTGAATGCAGGTTGGTCTCCATGTTCGAAACCGGAGTGTGCACCAGCACCTCGCCGCTGACGGCCGGAATCTCGCGACTGGCATACATGCCGCTGGCGTAGAGTTGCGCCTCCAGATCTTTTTCACGCCGGCGCAGATACGCGACCTCCTCGACCAGCGATGCGGCCTCCGCGGCCTGGGAACGCAGGGAAACCAGCTCGTTGCGATCCTGCATCAGCTCTTGCAGCCGCCGCGCCATCAGCTCGGCGTCCAGACGCAGCTGTTTGTGGGCGGTGGTCAAACGCTCCAGCTCGCCGCTCGCCTCTTGGAGCTGGCGCAGCTCGGCCGCCTCGTCGCGCAGCCTGCGATTTTCCTCGAGCGTCCGCCCGAGCTCGGCCAGCTTGGCTTGGGCCGCGGCCAGCTCGACCTTGACATCCTTGGCCTCGTCCCCGCGCCCCGCCTGCCACTTGGCCTCGCGCACGAACTCCGCCTGTTGCTCGCGCAGCTCCGAGTTCTCTTGCGCCAGGCGATCCAGATCGGCCAGCCGAGTCTCGGCCACGCGCAGCGCCTCGCTTGCGGTCCGGCCCTGTTGACGTTCGTGCGCGACAGCCTCCTCGAGCGCACGCAAACGTGTTGCGAGATCCCGCTTCTCGTCGCGTTCGCCCTGGCTCGTCGCCTCGGCACGCGCAAGCTGATCGACGAGCTGTTGCTTTTCGGCCCGCGCCGCCGCTTGCATCGAGCGCAACGCCTCCTCGGCCGCATTCCCCTTTCCTTGCCACGAAACCTCGACCTCGGCGAGCCGACGAAGCACTTCGCGCTCGCGCTCTTCGGCGGCCAAGAGCGCTTTTTGCAGACGCTCCCGCTCGCCATCCACATCCTGGTTCTGCCCCTGGCTGCGCCCCCGCAGATCTTCAAGCGCCCGCTCCGCTTTGCCTGCCCGGGCCTCGTGCTGGGCGCGCTCCTCGATGAGTCGTGCCTGCTCCGACTCCAACCTGCCGACCTCATGACGCCGCTGCTCTAGATCCCTCACCAACCGTGCTTGTTCGGCCTCCTGTCGGATTGCCTTGGCGCGGAGCTGCTCGATCTCCTCGTGTAGGACTTGGTCCTGGCGTTTCTGCTCGGCCTTGCTCGCTTGCAGTTGCGCGCCCCACGCTTCGGCTTCTTTCTCCTGGCGTTCAAACGCCGCGCGATTCTCATCCTCGGCAGTGCGCAGACGCTCGGCCAGGGTTCGCTCCTTGGCGGACAGGCGCTCGGTTTCGTCTCGCGCGCTGTCCCGCTCGCGCTCCGCGAGGGCTCGCTTTTCCTCTTCCAGCTTTCGCGCGCTCGCTTCAGCCTTGCACTCCGCCTTGGCCTCGTCGAGCGCGGCTGCATTCTTCTTCTGTTCCTCGCCGAGGCGCTCGCTCTCGCCTTCCAGGGTCTCGCGCCGACCGACCTCCTTGCCCAGATCCGCGCCGCCCATGCGCGAGGAGCGCAGCAGGACGCCGGCCAGAAAAAAGGCCAGCGCGGCGACGAGACTGGCGATGACGAGGTAGGCGAGGATCGACATGAAAAACCTCAGCGCAGGTCGATCTCGACCCTTCGGTTGTGCGCCTGGGCCGCAGGCGTTCGGTCGCCCTCCAGCGGGCGGGACGAGCCGAAACCCTGGATTTCGATGCGTGTGGGATCGACGCCGCGCGGCTTCCAGCCAATCACCACACCTTCGCGCGCGTTCGAGCGACAGCGCGCGATTGAGCTCTTCGGGGCCAGAGTTGTCGGTGTGTCCGCCGATCACAACGCGCCGGCTAGGTTGCTCGGCAAGGGTCGCGGCCAGCCGGGCAAGGGTTTCTCTCGCCGCCGGTGACAGCCAGCTCGTGTTCCTGGCGAAGAGCAGGTTGGGAAACGTGGGTGCGGAGCTCTCGGCCATTGTTGGCGGCGCTGGCGTGGGAGGTGCTGGCGCGGGGGCGACTGGCGCGGGTTCGGCGGGCGGTGGTGGCGTCTGCTCGGGAGCTGGCGGCGGCGCAAACGCGACCTGGCTGCTGGGCCCAGTCGCCGCGGGCGGCACCGACAAGACCGGGGCCAAGCGCGTGGCACCGCCCACGTAGCGAGGCAGCAGCACGAGATCGATGGCGGCCAGGTCGGCCACGCCCACGAGTAACAGTCCCGCGGCCAGCGCATAGCGCACGGACGCGGAGAGTTGGGCTATCGCACCGCCATCAAATCGATGGCACGGTACCCCGGCGCCATCATGGCCGCCTCTAGGCCGAAGCGGCGATGGCTTTGCCCAGCTCTGCGCAGCGCCGCTTGACCTCGATGAACACCAGGCCAAGCTTGGCGTCCTTGCTGGTAAGCACCACCAGCACCGAATCGGCGCCGACCGCGTTGAGGACCACGTAGCCCTTCTCGCTGCGCACATAGACCTGTTCCATGACCGAGGCCATGAGCTCGGAGGAAATGCGCTCGCCGACACCGAGCATGGCCGCCGCCATGCCCGAGACGAGCTCCTCGTCGACTTCGGCGGGCAAAACCGAGGCAACGATGAATCCGTCGATGCTTACCACCGCGGCGCCGATGATGTCGGGCGATGCCCCACGAAGGCCGCGCAAGATGTCCTGCATTTTTTCTGTTCGAGAAGCCATGGTCCATTCCTCCTAAGGTGCGGTTAGTTTCGGATCTGAAATTTCATCGTACACTGGCCGACGGTGCCGAGGTTGGCAACGGTGTAGCTCTTGCCCGAGAAAGCGCTCATCAGGCCGGCAAAATACTCGTGGAACAGCTCGCACAGGTTGGCGCTGCCCACGATCTCGCCCTGGGCGGTCACCACCTTGTGCAAGGCGCAGGTCGGGAAGGTCAAGGACACGGTGGTGCCGTCCGCCTCGACCTTCGCGTCGAAATCGAAGGCGTGGGCGAAACGCTTGCGCAGGCCAGCCATCAGATCGGCCATCTGCGGTGGTTTCGTACATCTCGGGCATGTGCGCGGCGGCCAGGTTGCCGGCCGAACGGCCGACCGCCTTCTGTCCGCGCCCCATGATTTCCTTGAGCGCGTCGGCCAGGGCCTTGAGCCGCACGTGCGTATCCTTCAGCGCCTCGTCGTAGTCGGCCTGGGTCAGCTGCTCGGTCGCGGGAACTCTGCTGCAGAAAGCGCGACACCAGCGCGGCGTTGCTTTCCATGCGATGAAACGGCCGCTGCAGCTTCGCGTCGGTCACGGTCAGGCAGCGCGACGGACACAGGTAGACGCACGAGGTGCAACCGATGCAGTCGTCCTGGCGCACGACCTTGGCCAGCTTCTTGCCGGCTTCTTCTTCGAACACCTTGGTCGGGCAAATCTCCACGCACAGCCCGCAATCGCGGCATCCGGCTTCTTCGATTTGAACCGTGGGCATGGGTTACCTCCTCGCCGTGCGAATGGTCCGGCCGCCCTGCCACAGATTGATCTCCATGGGCATTTGCCCCACGCGGTGGGTGGAGCAGGACAGGCACGGGTCGTAACAACGGATCGCGAATTCCACGCCGTCGAGCAACTCGGCGTCGCTCTTGTCGAGCAGAAGCGTGGCCGCGTTCTTGATGGTGGTGTTGATGCTGGCGATGTTGTGCTGGGTGGCCACCACGAAATTGGCCGACTCGATGATGCGCGTTCTGCGTCGACGTGGTAGTCGTGGATGAGCACGCCGCGCGGGGCCTCGACGTGGGCCACGGCGTGCCGGTTGATGGCGCCGGGGGCCGTGCGCACCTCGGGCGAGCGGATGGCCTCGTCTTTCAACATGGCCACGGCCTTTTCCGCGCAGTGGAGCAATTCCACCAGCCGCGCCCAGTGCCCGGCCACGATCTGGCGTCGAGGGATTTCCGCATGCCGCTCTTGAATTCCGCCAGGGCCGCATCGGCAAGCGGCGTGCCCGTGGCCTCGGCGCAGTTGAGACGAGCCAGCGGGCCGACGCGGTAGGGTTGCGTGGCGCCGCTTGCGTCCTTGAGCAGGACCTGCTTGCCGTAGCTGTGCGGCAGCGCCTCCTCGACGAGATGGGTAGCGTAGTCGGCGGCGGCGAAATCCAGGGCCACGCTGCCGTCGGGCCGGCGCACGCGCAGCTTGCCGTCGTAGAGATCGAGGGTCTTGCCCTGCAAGGTTCCCATGTCGCTTGTGGCAAGCGGCAGTCGGGTCAGCAGATTGGGATCCTTGAGCAAAGCCTTCTTGCCTGCATCGAGCACCACCTTGGCCAGCTCCAGCGCCTCGGCGGCCAGCAGCTTGAGCGTGTCGTGGTTCTGCGGCGTGAGGGCGAAGGACATTCCCCCCGCCACCGCCGTCACCGGGTGCGTGCCTCGGCCGCCGACGATTTCGACCATGGTCTGCCCGATGCTACGCAGGCGCAGGGCCTTCTTGGCCAGGTCGGGCGCGGCTTCGAGTAGGCCGACAAGATTGCGCTTGGCCACTGGGCTCGATTCTCCGAGGAAGAGATCGGGGCCGGCCAGGGCGAAGAAATGGATGGCGTGGGAATGGATCATGCTGCCGCAATTGAGCAGCTGGCGCAGCAGCAAGGCTGCCTTGGGCGGCGGCGCCGAGAACATGGCATCCAGGCACTTGGCGGACACCAAGTGGTGGGCGTGTGGGCATGTCCCGCAGATGCGCGTGGTCAGGGTGGGCATCAGCTCGGCCTGCATACCCTGCACGAAGCGCTCGAAGCCGCGAAATTCGAGCACGTGCAGCGTGGCCGCGCCGACCTTGCCGTCGTCGACGATTTCGATGTGCACCTTGGCGTGCCCCTCGATGCGCGTGACGGGATTGATGGTGAGTTGGCGGCTCATCGGGCTGCTCCTTGCTGCGCGATCCAGCGCCTCAAAAGAAACGTCGGCTTCTGGCGAAACACCGGCGAGGCCATGGCGTAGGCGTAGTAGGTCTTGGCTTGCTTCTCGATCTCGGCGGTGATTTTGGCCTTGGGGATCTTGGTCATCATGGACATGCGCGTGGCGATCTCGGTGCGGATATCGCGATTGGGCTCAAGCACGATGGACTCCGACGGCCCCGTGCAACCCGAACAAGGCATACCGCGGGTCGGGCAGGCGCCGCGGCAGCGGTCGAGCGTCGCGCTGCCCATGCACAAGATGCCTTGCGAGAGGAAGCAGGTGTCCTGCTCCATCGGCCCTTCGTGCACCCGGCGCAGGGCCGAGACCTCCGTGTGCTTCATGTGGCGGTCGCAGTGGAAGCACACGTTGTGCTCGCCGAACTCGGGCGGCTTGCCGTGCAGCACGGACTTGAGCGCCTCGAACACGTAGAACGCGTGCGGCGGACAGCCGGGCAAATAGAGATCCACGGGAATCACGGCATCGAGGGGCAGCACGCCTTCGTCGAGCAGTTTGGGCAGGCCCTTGTCCGGCACGAAGTGCGTGGAGGTGGTCGGGTTCTTCACGAACGCCGTCTCGGCCAGCTCGCTTTGCGCGTGTGCATAGCCCGATCCCTGTGGCCCGCCGTACACGCCGCAGGTGCCGAAGGCCAAAATGGCCTTGCAACTGGCGCGCATCTTCTTCGCGCATTCCACGTCGTGATCGGTGCGCAGGGCGCCGGTAATGATGCCGAGGGCGGCCTTGGGGTAGTCCTTCACGTCCATCAGGATGGGCAGGCGGACGATGTCGATTTCTTCCAGCACGGCAAGCAAACGCTCGTGCAGATCGACGATGGAAAGCTCGCAGCCCGAGCAGCCGGACAGCCATTCGAACGAGACGGTTACCTTGGCCATTGGTTTCTCCTAGCCTTGCAGCAAGAGCTCTTTGAGACAGGCGTTTTCCCCGGCGTGCAGGATGTCCAGCTCGGCGCGCTTGCCCGTGATCTTCTGCACGTACCCGCAGAACAGACCGTGGTTCATCATGCACAGCGATTGCTTCTGCTCGTGACCGTAGCGGAACAAGGCGCAGCGAACCATGCAGTTCCGAAATACCAATTTCACCGCCTGCTTGCCGTCCTTCTCGTAGATGAAGCTCTTTTCCGCGGCCGGCTTCCACGCCTCGAATGGCCACTCGATGCCGTTGGCCTTCAGCGCCTCTCCCACCTTGCCAAGCGCGACCAGGATGTCGCTTTCCTTCTCGGTGATGCTGCTCTTGAGGCCGATGGTTCTGCCCGAGCGAAAGGTCACGGTTTCGGCCCCGCGGCCAAGAACTTGTTCCAGGCCATGCGACAGCGAGGCCATGACCACCAGCAGGCCTTGCAATTCATCCCTTGTTTCAGACGGACCCATGCTGTCCTCCAATCTGGGCAACACGCCACGCGATACACCAGGCGACACGCGAAGCCGCGCCGATCTAGCGTGTCGACTTGCTCTCTAGTTTTTTCAGGTTGAGATCCAGGGAACGGTTATCGGGATCGAGCTCTTTGGCGGCCAGCCAGCACTGGCGCGCCTCTTCTACCTTACCGGCGCGCAGGGCCGCAAATCCCTTGTCGACCAGCGAAGCCGCCGCGCCGACCGGCCGAGGTGCCTTGCGCGACTCGGTGGCTACGAGGAGGTTCATGCCCCTGCGCTCGAGGGGATCGTTGCCAACGGCGTGCGGGGACTTCGTGTCGAGCACGGAATCCTCGACACGAATGGCCGGGAAGGATCCGGACTGGCGCGGCGACGAGTTGGCGCGCTCGTCGAGCGTGCGCACGGCTTCCATCAAGGCGAACTGCCAGTTGCTGTGAATGTTCGGCTCGGCGTCCTCGGACAGGGGCGTGGTCCGAAAGACACCATCCTGGGCGTCCAGGATGGCACAAAGAGCCTCGTGCCCGACGAGCTCGCCCCAAGACGCGTGAAAGAGCTTGCCCTCCTTCACCATGACGGCGCCGGCCTCACCATGGGCGGTGATACGAAGCGCGGCGGTCCTTTGGGCTAGACAAAGCATTTGAATCAGGTCTGCTGCGGAAAGAGCCGAGAAGCATCCGGATAAGCGATGTATGCAATCGAGCGCTTCGTTGACGATCTTTAGCACTTCTTTTGGCTCACACGGCTTTGCGCAGAAGACGCATGCAGCCAAGCTGCGAGATGCGCTGCTGCAACTGACTGACATCGTCGTTGGTCTGCACCACGAACAAGGTTTCGGGGAACTCGATAGCGCCCCAGCAGACGAGATCCACGCCACTCGCGCCAGGCAGATCCACGTCCGTGACGAGCACGTCCACGCTCACGTCGCGCATGATATCTCGCGCTACGTCTGATGACGTTGCGAGCAGGACGTCGAAATGCTCGTTGCCATCATAGAGGACGCGATGGAGCGCAAGCGATGCCTCCTTGTCTCCATCGACGATCAGAACCTTCGGGCGACGTCTACCCATCTGCCTCCCGCTATATCGATCCTCCGGGCCGCAAACTGTACTTCGCTTGAGGCTTTCCAGGACAACGGCCCCAATAGTACAGCCACTTGGGGATCTTCGCTGGCCAGACGGGCATCATTTTGTGCCCAACCGCCGAAGCGACTGTAGCCCAACTTCGCGGGGCCTAGCGAGCCAATCCCCCTCAGTTGGGCGTGATGCTCGTGTAGTCGAGGAAATTGGCAGTCATCATGAGCAGCGACAGCACCATCCACGAATCGTCGTAGTAGGTGCCGCCCACCAGCGCCTTGCCGGTCACGAGCACGCCGTAGGCATCGTTGACGAAAGTCTGGTAGCTGGAGTCGCTCATGGCGCCCACGCCCGCCGGGCCAACGAACGCCGAAGACTGAATCTGGGCGTTTGCGCCGGTTTGGTACTGGGCGTGCGGGGTCCCGTTCAGGTCGTAGCCGTCGACGATTTGAGTCGCGCCGCCAACCTTGATGCTGAAGAACTTGCTGGTCTTGGCCACGTAGGCCTGGGCATTGGAATCGCCAGTCCAGCAATAATCGAGGCCGACCCGGAACGGCGTTCGGCACGAGTCGTACTGGTAGTTGGTGGGCGACGCACCTCCGCTGGGCCCAAACGCGCCCGCCATTGGGTGTGCCATTGGTGTCGCACCAAGCAGGTACCAGGCCGTTGTCGGCATTGCCGTTGCTGGCGTTCAGCGACGCGCTCAGAACCCCGTACATGGTCGTCGTGAGGGTGTTCCAGTTGCTGGTGTTCTTGGTGTCCACCTTGGCGAACACCTTGTAGAAAGCAGGTGCGAAGTAGGACAGGTTGACGGCGGGAAGGTCGTTCGCCGGCCAGGGCTTGACAGGTACTTGTATTGATAGACTTCATTGTTCCAGACCGCTTCGATTTGGCCGATGGCGATGTCGCTATACTTCTTGCTCAGCTTGCCCTGCCCGCCCCATTGCTTGTCGGCCATGACCAGGGCGAAGGCCATGTCCTCGTCGGCGTCGGTGGCCGCGCCGGCCCCGGACGTGCCCACCGTGCCCAAGCCGGTGCCGGCCGCGTTGATGTACCAGTTCATGAGCCCGGTGCCTCCGTCGAGCCACTTCTGCTCGTACTGCCAGAGATCGTCGAACAGCGCCTGGTCGTCCATGTACACGGCGAGGAGCATGCCGTAGCCGATGCCTTCGGACACCGTGGAGTTGACCTCCAGCTGGCCTGGCTCCTTCGGCCGCTTCACACGGCGAAAGCCGCTCGCCCCCTCGGAAGTCACGGTGTCGTTCTTCCACTGCGCGTAGGCAGCCTGCACGTCCTCGTTGCGATAGAGCTTGGGGTAGATGCAGCGGCTGTTCTCCCGGTTTTGCGGGAAGGGAAAACTGGTCCTGGTCGTATGCGGGGTGGGACCACGCGATGGCGGAGGAGCCGCGTCCGGAGTGGTGCTGGACCCGCCTGTTCCGCCCGCACCGCCACCTCCACCTGACCCGCCCGCGCCGCCAAGTCCACCTGACCCGCCTGTTCCGCCCGCGCCGCCACCTCCACCTGAGCCGCCCGTGGATTTTGTTCCGACCGTCCCGCCCGAGCCGCCCGCGCTACTGGCTCCACCGCCGGCACCCGCGCCGCCCACGGAATCTCCGCCGGTTGCCGAGGCTCCACCCGCGGACGAAGTTCCGCCGTTTCCGCCGGTGCGCGCTCCGCTTGACCCCCCGGACCCCGATACGATTCTGTCTGTGGGTCGGCAGGCCGCGATTCCGCAAAACGCGATGAGAGCTGCTGTCCAGACAGGGGCCTGAAGGATTCGACGAGAAAACATCATGTCGTTCAATCCGGTGGGGGTGGTCCTGATGGTAAGAACACCCAACCCTGCCTGATCGAGCAGGGGAAATCTAGCAAGGAGGTGGTCGAAGATGCCAGGCGCGGCACCGGGAGTGCCGACTGCCCGGATCAAGATGAGCGCGCCACCCCCGATCGCGTAAACTTTCGCGCATGGCCGTGCAGGCGCTCGAACCATTTCATCCACTGATCCGCCAGTGGTTCGAAAGCCGTTTCGCCGCGCCCACGGATGCGCAAGTGCAGGCCTGGCCCATCATCGCCAGAGGCGAGCACGTGCTGGTCAGCGCGCCGACGGGCAGCGGAAAGACCCTGACCGCGTTTCTGTCCGCCATCGACAGCCTGGTAACCGGCCGCGCTTGCCTGCGGCGTCGTGCGCGTGCTCTACCTGTCGCCGCTCAAGGCGCTGAACAGCGATGTGCGGTTGAATCTGCTCGCCCCACTGGCCGAGCTGCGCGCGCTTGTTCGAACAGGAGAAGGTCCCGTTTCCGCCCATCCGCGTGATGACCCGCTCGGGCGACACGCCCGACGACGAACGGCGCGCTATGCTGCGCCACCCGCCCGAGATCCTCATCACCACGCCCGAGAGTCTTGAATCTCATGCTCACGGGCAAGCAGAGCCGCCAGCTTTTCGGCGGCCTCAAGACCGTCATCCTCGACGAGATCCACGCCCTGGCCAGCAGCAAGCGCGGTACGTACATGATGTCCGCGGTCGAGCGTCTGTACCTTGTCCGCTCCCAATTTCCAGCGCATCGCCCTGTCGGCCACGGTGCGACCAGCGGAAACCGTCGCCGCTTGGATGGCCGGCTACGAGCTGAAGAATCCTGGCCCCGATGCCAGCTACCAGCCGCGCCCTGTGCACGTCGTGCGTGCGGCGGATCGGCGTTCGATCGCTCTCACGGTGCGTACGCCCGACGTGGAGGTAGTCAAAGGCCCGGACGCGGCGGATCTGTGGTGGGAGGCGCTGGCCGGCGATCTGAAGAAGATCGTCGAGAGAAACCGCTCGACCCTGATCTTCGCCAACAGCCGGCGCACGGTGGAAAAAGTCGCGCGCCTGCTCAACACGGGCGAGAGCGAGCCCATCGCCTATTCGCACCACGGATCTTTGTCGCGCGAGATCCGCCTCGACGTGGAAGAGCGCATGAAGCAAGGCCGCTTGCGCGCAGTGGTCGCGACGGGATCGCTCGAGCTGGGCATCGACATCGGCTCGGTCGAGGAAGTGATCCTGGTCGGCACGCCGCCCTCGGTCGCGCAGTCGCTCCAGCGCATCGGACGCGCCGACCACCGCGTGGGCGGCACCAGCAAGGCCAGCCTGTTCGTGCTGCATGGTCTCGACGGCGCGCAAGCGGCGTCCATGCAAGCCATGGTCGGGCGCACGGACGTGGAGGAGATCCAGCCCATCCGCAACGCCCTCGACGTGCTGGCCCAGATACTGCTGTCGATGGGCTGCAGCGCCGTCTGGGATCTCGACCAACTCTTCGCCTTCGTGCGCACCATCACCGCCTACCACGAGCTGCCACGCCGCCACTTCGACCTGGTCATCGCCATGTTGGCCGGCCGCTACGCCGACGCGCCCATTCGCGAGCTGCGCCAGCGCGCGCTGGTCGATCGGGCCAAGAACACCTTCACCACCCGCGCCGGCACCGAGCTCGTTCTGTATCAATCGGGCGGCACCATTCCGGATCGCGGCTACTACCACCTGCGCCTCGCCGACAGCAAAGCCGTCATCGGCGAGCTCGACGAGGAATTCGTGTGGGAGCGCCGCCTCGGCGATCAGTTCAGCTTGGGCACGCAGGCCTGGCGCATTCTCAAGGTGACCCACAACGATGTCGAGGTCGGGCCCGCAGATGCGCACGGCCCCATGATTCCGTTCTGGAAGGCCGAAGAGCAGAATCGCTCTACCCAGGCCTCGTTGCGCTGCTCGATTTTTTCGATTTCTGCGAGCGGCGACTCGACAAGCCCGATTTCGCCGACGAGCTGGGCAAGAAACACGGCATGGACGCGGCCAGCGCGCGCAGCCTGGTCAGTTTCCTCACCCGCCAGCGCGAGGTGGCGCGAGCGCCTTTGCCCGGTCGCCAGCGCGTGCTCGTCGAGTGTACCAAGGATCCCGAGGCGCCCAAGCAAACTGCAGCAGGTGGTGCTGCACACCTTCTGGGGCGGCAAGGTCAATCGGCCCCTGGCCATCGCCCTGGCCGAAGCGTGGGAGCGCGAACACGGCAGCCCGCTCGACGCCTTTGCCACCAACGACCACATTCTGTTCATGCTGCCCGAGGGAATCGATCCCGTCGGCGCTGTTCGAGCTGGTTCCCGCGCGAGATCTCGACGAGCTCTTGCGCGCGGGCTTGGAGAAGACCGCTCTCTTCGGCTCACGCTTCCGCGAGAACGCTAGCCGGGCACTCTTGCTGCCGCGCGGGGACGCCCGAAAGCGCTATCCCCTGTGGCTCAATCGCCTGCGCTCCAAGAAGCTGCTCGCCTCCGTCCTGCGCTTCGAGGATTTCCCCATCGTGCTCGAAACCTGGCGCGACCTGCTGGAAGACGAATTCGAAATTCCAACCCTGGCGGGCCTGCTCGACGACATCGCGCAGAAGCGCATCGCCCTGCACGTGACCCGGCCGCCCCACCCAACGCCGTTTATGGGCGGCATCGTCTTTCGCCAGACGAATTACCATATGTACCTCGACGATGCCCCAACCTCGGGCGCGCGCTCGAATTTGGCCGACGAGCTTTTCCGCGATCTCGTTCCACGGCGCTAGCGCCTATCCAGCCGTGCCCGCGCAGCTGGCTGCCGCGTTTACCGACAAGCTCCTGCGTACCCATCCCGGGTACCAGCCGGCCACGCGCGAGGAGATCTTGCTCGCCGTGCGCGAGATCGTCTTGTCGCCTGCCGCGGCCGTCGACGGGTGGATTGCCGAGCTTCCCCCCGACGAGAAAGTAGGGGAAGCTTCGCTGTCGACCCTGGTGGCCTATACCCTTCCGGGGGCAAGCCAGGAGCTCGTGTCCGACCTTGGCGATGTGCCGCGCGTTCTTTGTCTGCGCGGCGTGGGCACGGGCGATCTTCGTACCCTGCGCCCCTTGCTCGGGGGTGCGCACCAGCTCGTGGTCGACTACTTGCGCGCCCATCCCCATCGCACGGATTCCGAATCCGCGGCCACCCTGGTCGGCGAATACCTGCGCAATCGCGCGCCTGTCACGGCCAGCGAGATTTCCGCGGCCCTTGGTTTCGGCGACGAGGAATTGCCCTTGCTTCTCGACGAGCTCATCGAAACCGAGAGCATCGTCGCTGGGCAACTGCTCGAAGGACGGACCGAGCGCTATTTCAGTGACGCCGACAATGCCGAGCGCTTGCTCCGCCTGCATCGCGCCACTCGGCGCGCGTCCGCCGAACAGGCGCTGCGTCCCAGGCCTATCGAGGACCTGCCGCATTTTTTCAACGAATGGCAGGGCCTCGGCCGGCAAGACGGTGGCCTCGAAACGCTGCAGAGCGCGCTCGATCGTCTGTTCGGGTTTCCGCTATCCGCCGAACTGTGGGAAGAGGCCGTGCTGCCCAGCCGGCTTCTGCCGTATTACCCGTCGTGGCTCGACACGCTTTTTCAGTCCTACGGCTTGACCTGGTTCGGCTGCGGGAAAGGGAAGGTCTCCTTCGCGTTTGCGAGCGACCAAGAGCTCTTCGTGGACTTCGTAGACAGACCCGAATTCGAGAGCGCGCTCGATGAGCGCCCCGAATCCTTGCTTGTGCGCCAACTGGAGGGATCCGAACGCGGCTTGGGCTTTTTCGATCTGGCGACGACGAAGGAGCTTGGCACGGCCCCGCTGGCCGAGATGCTGTGGGATCTAGCGTGGCGGGGACGCGTGGCCACCGACAGCTACGAAACCATCCGACGCGGTATCTTGAGCGGCTTTGCGGCGCAGGAGGTGAACCACACTGGAAACGGTGGACGCGCGGGTTTTCGTCGCTGGGAGCGCTCGCGTCCGAGCGCCGGAAACTGGCACGCCTTGCAAGGCCGACAGGAACGCGGGCCAGTTGCAAACGCCGAACGCGAGAAGGAGCGTGCGCGCATGGTGCTAGCTCGTTACGGGGTGGTCTTTCGCGAGCTGCTCGAACACGAATTGCCGACCCCTGCGCTGGGCCAAGATCTTCCGGGCTCTGCGCCTGCTCGAGCTTTCGGGCGAGATCATTTCGGGACATTTCTTCGAGGGCATCCCCGGTATTCAATTCGCAACCCACGAGGCCGTTCGCCGCTTGGCCGAGCCGCTGCCCAGCGAGCGCATCTATTGTCGTGAACGCCTGCGATCCCGCCTCGGTGTGCGGCCTGGGCGTAGGCGGATTGGCCCCGGAGATCCCAAGGCGCATAGCAAGCAACTGGACGGTGTTTCGCGGGAGAGAGCTGGTCCTGGTGCTGCAAAAGGGCGGTAAGGAACTGTCGATCTTCATCGAGCCAAACCATGCCGCTCTCGCACCGGCGCTGGCCATCTACCGCTTCTTCCTTCGCCGCGAGTCCTCTCCATTGTCTTCAGTGACCGTGGAGACCGTCAATGGCGCAAGCGCGAACACGTCCCCCTTCGCGGAAGCATTGCGGGCAGTTGGCTTCACCAGCGACTACCGCGGGATGAGTCTGTGGAAGCGTTGAAATCCCCGCGTGCGTTGCAGCGCGCGCTGCTTGATTTCTACGGCAAACACGGCCGCGATCTGCCCTGGCGCAGAACGCGCGATCCGTACGCCATCTGGATTTCCGAGGTCATGCTCCAGCAGACCCAGGTGCAAACCGTGATTCCGCGTTTCGCCAAGTTCCTGCAACAGTTCCCCACGGTCGCTTCCCTGGCCGCCGCGGACGAGCGCGCCGTATGCGAGGCGTGGGCCGGACTTGGCTATTACCGACGCGCACGCAACCTGCACAAAGCCGCGCGAATGATGGTAGCCGAGCTCGACGGCGAAGTACCCGACACGGAAGCAACGCTTCGCCAATTGCCCGGCGTCGGGGCCTATACGGCCGCCGCCATTGCCTCCATCGCCTTCGCCCAGAAGACACCTGCCGTCGATGGCAATCTGGTGCGCGTGCTCGCGCGTGTGCATACCTTGCCTGGCCGGGTGGGCGATCCAGCGCTGACACTTGCCGTCCGGGAGCAAGCGCGACGCCTGGTGGATTGCGCCCAGCCAGGAGAGATCAATCAAGCGCTCATGGACATCGGAGCGACGCTGTGCCGACCCGAGAATCCCGCATGTCCTGAATGTCCCTTGCGCCGGGCGTGCCTAGGCCTCAAGCAGGGAGCGCCGACCAACTATCCGGGCGGCAAGTCGAAAGCCGCGCGCAAAGCCCTGCGCATCGCCTTCGCTTGGGTAGAGCACAAGGGGGGACTCTTGCTCGAACAGCGCCCTCTCGAAGGACTGTGGGCTGGCCTGTGGGAGCTGCCCAGCGCCAGCGGTGCGCGAGCCAAGCACTTGCTCGAACAGCGGTTGGGACAGAAGCTGGACCGGCCCTTGGCACGGATTTCCCACCAACTGACCCACCGTCAAGTGACGGCCACCGTTTACCGGGCAACGGCGAAGCGGCAACCGGGGCAACGGTGGTGGCAGGAGCCCCTGACCGCGCCCTTGTCGTCGCTGGCACGCAAGGCGATTGTGGGGACCAAACAGCGACGACCCTAGCTGACAAACCGGATTTGCCGAGTCCTATTTTGCGTGGCAGGGTTAGGCCAGCCGTCACAAGGGAGGAATGCCCATGATTTGCGTATTCGGAGCGTCTGGAAATACGGGTGGCGCCGCCGCGGCGCACTTGCTCAAGAGCGGGAAGAAGGTTCGCGTGGTGGGCCGGAAGCGCGAGAAGCTGGCCGCCTTGGCCAAGGCTGGCGCGGAGAGCTGCGTGGGTGATATCGAGAACGCGGGCTTCGTGCGCGAAGCACTCTCGGGCGCGGAAGGCGCCTACGTTCTGATTCCGCCCAATATGGCTACCGATGATTTTCGCGCCTACCAAGCCCGCCTCGTCGAGGCACTGGCGGGCGGCATCGAGGCGGCCAAGGTCGGCCACGTCGTGCTCCTCAGCAGCCTCGGCGCGCACCACGCCGAGGGCACCGGCCCTATCGTCGCGCTCCACCATTTCGAAGAACGGCTCAAGAAAATCGCCGGGCTAAGCGCGCTCTTCTTGCGAGCGGGCTTCTTCATGGAGAACGTGCTCATGGGCTTGGGCTCCGTCAAGGCGCAAGGAATCTACGGTGGCCCCATGCCGGCCGAGGCCGCGATGCCCATGATCGCCCCCGCCGACATCGGCAGCTACGCAGGTGCTAGGCTCGAACGCCTGGATTTCTCCGGTAAGAGCGTGGTCCACTTGATCGGCCCTAAGGCCATCACGCAGACCGAGCTCGTGACCATCCTTGGCCAAGCCATCGGCAAGCCAATCCGCTACGTACAAGTTTCCTTGGCCGATGTGAAGCAGGGAATGAAGCAAGCCGGCCTCAAGCCATCGGTGGTTTCGGTGTTCCTGGAGATGTACCAAGGGGCGGGCAAGGGCCTGGTCGCGCCCGAGGAGGGCGGCGTGGTGCTGCCCATGGCAACCACCTTCGAAACCTACGCCAAGCAAGTCTTCGCGCCGGCCTATCGCGCGTAGGCGCTGGCGGATCGCAGTCTTTCCACCATCGCGACGAACTCGGGCGGCAGCGGCGCGCTGAAGTGTAGCCGCTCGCCCGTGACCGGGTGATCGAAGCCCAGCGTCGCCGCGTGAAGAAGCAGGCGCTCCGAAGGAATCGGCTTGCCGCCCCGGCGCACAAGATCGCGAATGTAGACCGTCTCGCCCACCAGGGGATTGCCCCGTTCGGACAGGTGGATCCGGATCTGGTGCGTGCGGCCGGTCCGCAGACGCACCCGGCACAGCGTAGCGCCGCGCAGGTTCTCCGTGACTTCGACATCGGTGATGGCGTGCTGACCGTCGCCGAAGCGTTTGGAACTTCCGCGTAGCCCGTCGCCGCGGTTCTCGATCAACTGCGATTCGATGCGGCCCGCCCGCACCTGCCCCTGCGCCACCGCAACGTACTCGCGCTCGGCCAGGTGTTCCTTGAAGATCTTGTGCAGCCCGCGTTCGGCCAGCTTGGTCTTGGCGAAACACACCAGTCCCGAGGTGTCCTTGTCGATACGGTGAACGGTGTAGAGCGGCGTGACCGTGGCGCGCTTGCCTTGCCTGCGCCACGCTTCGCGAATCAGATCGAGCGCGGTGCCGCTCTCCTTGCGTTCGTAGGGCACGGTCGACACACCTTCGGGCTTTTCGATGACGATGAGGTGTCCATCCTCGAAGACGATGCGAAAACCCGGACGCTCCACCCGTCGCCGCGGATCGGGTTTTCCCATATTCAAAGCCAGGCTTTCGCCGCCGGCCAAGCGATGGGCGGGCTCGACCACGCGCTCGCCGTTCACGGTCACTTTTCCCGAAGAGCACAGCTCGCGCACCTGGCGCCAACTCTTATCCGGCATGCGCTCACGCAGGGCCGCGGCCAAGGTGATTCCGGCGGGCGCCTTGAATTCGCCCTGTCCGCCCGGCGTGCGCGTCGCGTCCGTCATGCCCTCATTGTTCAAGCTGCCATTTCTGCCACCCTGGCTGCCGATTGGCCAGCTAACTGCTATAGAGAGCGGCCATGGATCCCGCATCCCTTGTCGACGAGCTACGCGCATTCGTGGCCGAGCGCGACTGGAGCCAGTTCCACGATCCCAAAAACCTGGCCATGCTGCTGGCCTCGGAGGCCGGCGAGCTTCTCGCCGAGTACCGTTGGGTGCCGAGCGACAAAGCCGACTCCTTCTCCCACGAACCCGAAGCGCGTCAGCGCATCGCCAACGAAATTGGCGACGTCGGTATCGCGCTCGTGCTGCTCTGTGACCGCACCGGGATCGATCTGCAAACGGCGATGCGCGAAAAGCTGGCACGAAATCGCAATCGCTATCCTGTGGAACACTCGAAAGGCCGGGCGACCCGTCCGGTGGGATGACCGTAAGCTGCGATCAGTCATCAGGCAACGAACCTGGCACCCTTCTTGAAGAGTCGGAGTATGCTTCCATCAACCGCAAGGAGTTACAAATGAGGTCATCCGCGATGACTCGCAGATTCCGTACCCTTTCTTTCATGACTCTCGCCGGGGCATCTGTGCTGGTTTTTCACAGTGCCGCGTTTGCGCAACAGGCGGAGCCAGCGGCCAAGGACGCCGAGGCAGCCAAACCCGAGCCCGCCGCTGAAGCCGGAGCCAAGCAACAGCCGCCCCAGGACTTGCCGCCCGAGTATGGCCCGCCGCCTGGCTATCGCCATGGTCCGCCGGCACCGCCACCGCCGCCGTCCGGCTACCCACCGCCGGGCTACGGTCCCTACTATCAGGAATACTACGGACCGCCCGGCTACCCGCCTCCGCCTCCGCGCTATTACCGGCCACGCTACTACCAGCCCGCGCCTCCGATGCGCTACTACCCAGAGGCCACGACCTATCGCCCGTTCTTCTTTGGCTTCGGCCTCGGCGTCGGCGGGGTCGGCGTCTTCATCCACGAGCCCCTCCCCGGTCAGAGCGACAACGCCTCCCGCGCTGGACTTGGCTACAACCTGCGCTTCGGCTTCGGGGTTTCGCCCCGCTGGTCCATTGTGTTGTCCGCCGACGGCGCGCAGGCCTATTTCGATGGTGCCAGCGTTTCGGAAACCACGTGGACCATCGGACCGCAAGTCTTCATCACGCACCAACTCTATGCACGGGCAGGCATCGGCGCGGCGACCTACGAACAGGACTCCTGGGACAACAACGGGTACTACTACGGTAGCGCGAGCGACTCAGGTACGGCGGCCGTGGCGGCCATCGGGTTCGAGTTCATGCAGCACTACCACACGGCCCTGGCCCTGGAAGCCTCGGGCACCATCGGCTACTTCCCCAACAAAGACAAGGTGAGCACCTTCGGATTAAACTTCGTGCTCAATCTGTTCTAGTCTCAAGGGGTGCCGCACAGACCATTCCCTTGGTTCCCTCCAAACCCGGAATCCTCCTTGCGCCACCTCCCAGGACGACGCCTGGCCTGTCCGCTCGGCGCCGTCCTTTTTCTTGTCGGATGCATGGGCCACGCGCCCGTGCCCGAGGGTTGCGGCTCGGACAAGGACTGCAAGCTCGACCGCGTGTGCGAAGCCAACCACTGCATTTGGCCGCAGCGTCCCGCCGAGATGTCGGGGACCGCGCGCCCGACCTGGTCGAGCGCGAACCCCGAAGCCATGCCCTCTGGTCCCCCCGCGCAAGGCATGTTCCGCTTCGATCCGCGCCATCGCGGCCGTTCGCCTTTCCTTCTGCCCAAGCAGAAGCCCGACCTGCTCTGGACCCTCGAAACCCTTGCGCCCGTGACCTCGTCGCCCACGGTGTCGGCCGCTGGCCTGGTGCTGGTGGCCAGCCACAGCGGCAAGGTCTTCGCGCTGGGTGGGGAAGGCAAGCCCGCATGGACCTTCGTTGCCGCCGATCTCGTGTGGAGCACGCCCGCCATCGCCGCCGATGGCACCGTGTACGTCGGCTCCGACGACGACAACCTGTACGCCCTGGAAGGCAAGACCGGCAAGCTCTTGTGGAAGTACCACGTCGGCACCTGCCAGCAAACGGTAGGCATCGGCCCCGAAGCCACCCGCTGCGACGTGGACGCCGGCCCAACCATCGGTCCCGACGGAGCCCTCTACACGGGCGGCGACGGCATCTACGCCATCAATGCCAACGGCACCCTGCGCTGGCGCTTCGCCACCGGCGGCCACGTGTCGAGCACGCCCGCCCTGGCCGCCGACGGAACCGTGTACGCCGGCAGCCAGGATAACAGCATCTACGCCGTCAATCCCGACGGCAAACGGCAGTGGGAATTCCGCGCCCGCGACGACGTGGAATCGAGCCCGGCCATCGAGGAAGACGGCACCATCTACATCGGCTCGGACGACAATCGCCTATACGCCTTGAGCCCGCAGGGACAAATGCTGTGGGCCTTCACCACCGGCGACGATGTGCGCGCCTCGCCCGCCATCGGCCGCGACGGCACCGTGTACATCGGCTCCTTCGACGGCCTGCTCTACGCCATTCGCCGCGACGGTACGCTTGCGTGGGCCTTCCGCACCGGCGACCGCATCATGTCGTCGGCCCTGGTCGACGCCAGCGGAGCCATCTTGGTCGGTTCGCAAGACGACCGCCTCTATGCCATCGAGCCCGACGGCAAACTGCGCTGGTCCGTCGAGCTCGGCGGCGACGTGGACAGCTCGCCCATCATCGCCCCCGACGGCACCATCTACATCGGCTCCGACGACGGCAAGGTGTACGCGTTGCGAGCGAAATAGCCGCTGCCGCCTCAGGCGGCGCGCAGGCGTTCTAGAACCGCGGGATGCGCGCGCACGTCGAAGATGACCGCGTCAGGCTGGTAGCGTTCGCCCAATACCTCGCAGGACGCGAAGATCTCGCCACGCAAATGTTGCCTGTCGTAGGGCACGCGAATCTCGCCAGCCACGAGATCGCGGGTGAAGAAGGCAATCAGGTGCTCGCGCAAGCGCGCCACGTCCGCGGGCCGCCGCGCCGACATGACGAAGGAGTCCGGCCAGCGGGCAAGCAGGTCCTCGGTCGCGGCAGACTCGCTGGCCCCATCGCCGAGCCGATCCATCTTGTTGAAGATGATGAGGCGCGGAATCTCGCCGGCACCGATGTCGGCCAGCACCTCGCGCGTGACTTCCAGTTGGCGTTCAAACCCGGGATCTGAAGCATCCACCACGTGGGCGAGCAGGCCCGCTTCGAGGGCTTCATCGAGCGTGCTTTTGAACGAGGCCACCAAGCCATGCGGCAGTTTGTCGATGAAGCCCACGGTGTCGGAAACCAGGACACGCGGGTGCGACTCGGGCGCCAGGGTGCGCACCGTCGTGTCGAGCGTGGCGAACAGCTTGTCGGCGACGTACACCTCGCTGCCGGTTAGGGCGCGCATCAAGGTGGATTTGCCCGCGTTGGTATAGCCCACCAGGGCCACGCGGTTCATGTCGCCTCGCCGAGCCCGCTGCGTGGCCTGTTCCGCCGCCATGGACGAGAGCTCATCCGTCAGCTCGGCGATGCGGTCGCGGATCTTGCGTCGGTCGAGCTCCAGGCTGGATTCGCCCGCGCCTTTGCCGCCGATGCCGCCGCGCTGGCGATCTTTGCCCGCGCCGGTTTCGCGCATACGCGGCGCCATGTACTGCAAGCGTACGATTTCGACTTGAGCCTTGGCCACGCGCGAACGGGCATGGCGGCGGAAGATCTCCAGAATCAACGCTGTGCGATCCATGACCTCGGCGCCGGTTGCCTTTTCCAGGTTGCGCGCCTGCGAAGGACTGATGTCGTGATCGACCAACACGACCTTGATGGGCTTGGCGTCGGGTGAGCTGGACGCGCCCGGCGCGCTCGACTCCTCGGCGGCTTCGTCGCCAGCCGCCGCGCCCGTGAGCGCCTGCAGCTCCTTGAGCTTGCCGCTGCCGATCACGGTGCCGGGATGAAACGAGGTCCGTCGCTGGGTCAGGGTCGCCGCGACCACCAGTCCAAGCGTGCGCGCCAGGCGGTGCAGCTCTGCCAGCGAAGCAGCGAAGGCCGCGTCCTCCACGCCCTGTACCTGCACCGCGACCAACACCGCGCGCAGCGACTCGGATTCCTGTTCGAACAATAACGACATCGACCGCGCAGTATAGGCGACGCCAGCGCCGCAAGCTCGCCGGTCAAGAGACGGTTACCACTTGGCGGCGCTCGCGGCCATTTGGCGCCGTCCGACCACGCCAGGCGAAATCGCCAGGGATCTGCGCAGAGCCCGCCTTTTGCCTGACTTCGATGTGACCCAACCATGGCTTCCCCGTGACTTGTGCCATCCCACGCTTGATGCATGGATGGCTCGGTCGACAGCGTGCCTCGGGCGGATCAAGTTTCGCCAAAGTCTTCGCATGGCTCTATTCGGGCCACCATGATCCTCTTTTGGTTAGTTCATGGGGTCGCACTGGCCGGGGTTGTCCTTGGCGGCTGGTCCTGGAGCGGTTTCGCCCTTGCAATTGGCGTCTACTGCGTGCGCATGGTCGTGGTAACGGCCAGCGGGGAGGGTTGGCACAACAACCACCACCACTACCCTAGCGCGGCCAACCAAGGCTTCTTCTGGTGGGAAATCGACATGACCTATTTGATCCTTCGCAGCTGGCAGGCCATGGGACTGATTTGGGATCTCCGGCAGCCACCAGCCTACGTGCTTGCTGGCCCTTTGGCGGCCAAGATCAAGCCGGTCACCCTGGGCCACATCGCCTGAGCGATGTGTGCATGACCGCGAGTCGACAAGCGCGGCTCGCATATCGTCCTGGCGCCGGTAGCGGAGTCGTCGAGGACGTGTATGATCGCAGCTACTTATGACTACATCTAGCGAACGCCCGGCGGCGCGCATCGTCGCGGGCCGGATCAAGCTTCATCCCGACGGCTACGGTTTCGTGGTGCCGGACGATCGTTCAGAGGATATCCACGTCAGCGTTCGCAGCCGCGGTTCGGCCATGGACAGCGACCGCGTCGAGGTCGAATGGTGGGTTGGCGGACGCGGGCTCGAAGGCCGTGTGACCCAGGTGCTCGAACGTGGGCGTGGCAAAATCACTGGGCAGCTCACCGGCTACGGCGACAAGATGCGCTTCGAGCCCGACGATGCGCGCATCCAATCGCAAGTCGTGGTTCGCGGTGGCGTGAGTGCCCGCCCCGGTCAGTCCTTGGTTGCCGAGATCGTCGGCTATCCCGAATCGCCCCAGGCGCCCATCGAAGTCATGTTGCTCAAGGTCCTCGGCAGCCCCGACGACCCGCGCACCGAGGTCGAGAAAACCCTGGCTTGCGCCGACATCACCGAGGAATTCCCGGCCGCGGTGGTAAGCGAGGTCAGCCAGATCCCCAGCATTGTGCAAGCGGCGGACTTCCACGACCGCGCTGACTTGCGAGGCGTGCCCTTCGCCACCATCGATCCGGAAACTGCGCGCGACTTCGACGATGCCGTGGCGCTGGAGGAGCTTCCGCGCGGCGCTCATCGCTTGTGGGTCGCGGTGGCCGACGTTTCCCACTACCTGCGCGAAGGCACGGCCCTCGACCACGAGGCGCAGGCGCGCGGCGTAAGCGTGTACTTGCCCAACCGCGCGATCCCCATGTTGCCCGAGGCGCTGTCGGGGCACTTGTGCTCGCTGGTGCCCGGCGAAGATCGCCTGGCCATGGTGGTGCGCATCGACTACGACCGCGGCCTGGCCATCACCGAGGTGGACTTCTGCGCGGCGGTCATTCACTCGCACGGCCGCCTGGACTATCCGGGCGTGGCCGCGGCCTTGGCCGGCGACGTGCGCGGCAAGCGCAAGCACTACGAACCCTTCCTGCCCAGCCTGCGCGCCATGGATGCCCTGGCCCGCAAGCTGCGCGTTCGCCGGCAAGAACGCGGCGCCTTGGATCTGGATCTGCCGCAAGTGGTGGTCGAGCTGGATCGCGACGACCCGGCCTTGGTGCGCGACGTGCGCCGCGCCCGCCGCGATCCGGGCGAGCGCCATGCCTACGCCATGATCGAGGAATTCATGCTGGCGGCCAACGAAGCCGTGGGCGACAGCTTCCGCGACCGCAACGAGGACACCGCCTGGCGCGTGCACGAGGTGCCCGACGAGGAAAAGCTGGCCGCCTTTGCCGTCCTGGCCGAGCGCTACGGCATCAAGTTCGACCCGGCCGAGGCCGCCACGCCGCTCGGGCTGGCCGCGGTGCTCAAGCGCTTGCGCGGCCATCCCGGCGGAAAAGCCGCTGTCCTTCCTGCTTCTGCGCGCGCTCAAGCAAGCCACCTACGACGTGGTCAACGTGGGCCACTTCGGCCTGGCCTCGCCCGCGTATTTGCACTTCACCTCGCCCATTCGCCGCTATCCCGACGTCATCGTGCACCGCCTGCTCAAGCACCGGCTGGCCAGCCTGGGCAAACCCGCGGGCGGCTTTCCGCCCATGGCCGCAACCGACATGCCGGCCGCCGAGGTTCTGCAGCGGGCGTCCACCCACGCCTCGTTCTGCGAGCGCAAGGCCATGGAGGTCGAGCGCGAAGTCGTGGATCTCGTATCGCGCCTTCTTCATGCGCGAACGGGTCGGCGACGTGCTTGAGGGCGCCATCACGGGCGTCACCTCGTTCGGCGTCTTCGTGGTCATGGACGAGCCCTTCGTCGAGGGACTGGTACGCACCGACTACCTGGCGCCCGACGATTTCTACGACTTCGACGAGATCGCCTGCCGTCTTATCGGCCGGCGCAGCGGCAAGACCTTCTCGCTCGGCGATCGCGTAAAAGTCGAGGTCTTGCAAGTCAGCGTGGCCCGTCGGCGCATCGAACTGCGACTGGACGGTGCAAGAGCGCCCGGCCCACGGGGCAAGCGACACGAAGAGAAACGCGACAAGACCAAGCCTGGTCGCCAGGAGCGCCGCCAAAAGATTCGCGGAGATAATCGCAAGCGGAGCAAGGCGCGAAAATAGCCGTGTCGCGCCCGCCCCTCCCCAGCCGCCCGCCAACGGACGCGCGTGCAGCCGCGATTATCGAGTCGTGGCTGCCCGAGGTCTTTTCCTCGGCGGGCAGTGCCATTGCGAAGGCACCTCGCCCCGTCTTCGCCTGTCCCTGTCCGGCCCCGAGGGCGGCGAATGGAATCTGCAAATCGCCGACGGACCATTCGTCGCGAGACGCTGTACGCGAACTATCGGACCCCGGCGCGACGATCCCGACATCTGGATCCGGCAGTCCGCCGCGGATTTTCTCGCGGTGATCTTCCCCAGCGAGGATCTCTTCGAGCTTATGCCGTCTACCGTCGACGTGGTGGAGTTGCTTCGCCCGGACTCGCAAGAAATGGAGCTGCTGGAAAAGCTCGACGGCCGCATCAAGTTCGAGCTCGAGGGCCGGCGGCGGCGGCGCTGGTCCGTCGATGCGGCCTTCGGTCGGGTGGGCATGCTGGCGGGCCGGCCGCGCACCACGGTGAGCATCGACGCCAGCACCTGCGAGAAGCTCGCCGCGCGCACCCTCAATCCCCTGCAAGCGCTGCTCGCCGGCCGCCTGCGCGTTGACGGTGACAAGACCTTCGCCATGCAAGTGCTCATGCTGGTCGCGACGCGTATCGGCGGCTGAGAAAGCGGCCTACGGATGAAAGGTCGCCGGATCCAGTAGAATTTGCCAAAACCGAGCCGTGGCCAGGGCGCCAGCGCTGCTCTTGACCAGTACGATCCGGACCTGCGCTATCGGGTACAAGCGCCGGGTAATTCGCAGAGGTAACCCCTTGCTGCCTTACGCTCGCGACCTGCGACACGAATCCCGGGATTGCGGTTGCAGCAACGCCAACCTGGTCGGCGGCGAGCAGGTCATCCCAAATCTCGGGCTGTTTGGACGCGATCCAGGATGAAAAGGGGTTGTTGGGGAGCTGCGAGAGAAGGGTCGACGGAACATCGGTCAGCTGGTCGTAGTAGGCACTGACCTGGATGTAGCGAAACTTCTTCGCCACGATGACGTCCGCCCACGTGTCCATTTCGCCGTTGGGCATACCCATCTCGCCTCCGCCCGACGTGGTGGTTCCCAGGGCGGAAACCACCACGACTCGCTCGGGCAGCGTGGGGTCGACCAAGTAGGCATCTGCTACGTCGGTCAACCTCGTACCGGTCACAAGGACCACGGGTCGGTAGGGCTGTGCGAGTCGTCGGGAAGCATCGATAACGAAGCTGGCTCCTTCTGAGTAGTTGGGCTGCGTCTCATCAATGTTGCCGTCGCTCGGCTGAACCAACGCGGGACCAACGCTGGCGATGGGGTCTGGAATGTTCTGCAAACCGCTGTCGCGAGCGGCCTTCACCATGTGCTTCCATCCGTAAAGGTTGGTATCGATGTTCGGCCAGGGTGGACTGCTGTTCACGATGATGCCGACCAGCGCAGGACCTCCGGAATTTGCCAGCAGGATCGCGTATTCGCCCTGCCAATTGTCATAGTAGTTGTCATTGAAGATAATGATGGGGTTGCGCTCGTCGACGGGGAGTAGGCCGTGGACATCCGAGCCCGCGTCCAGCGTGCCCCCACAAGCTGCGACGGCCATGGCCAGTGCAGCCAGGAAAACACCCCCGAAGGCATGGCACCACGCGGCCGCTCCCGCACGCAAAGGCGGCGCGCCACTCTTCCTAGTCTCACGGCGATGCCGCCTCCAGCATGTCCTCGATCCGCCGCAGGAGGACGCTGCGCGGAAAGCGCTCACGAAATGCAACGGTGGCTTGCTGGGCTTCGGCGCGACGCCCGAGCCCCAAGAGTGCCTTCACCCGCAGAGCCTCGCGCTCTTCCGCGAGCTGACCGGAAGCGAAGCGCTGCTGGTGCTCCGCTATGGCTGTCAGTGCCGATGTGAAGTCGTGTCGAGCTACGGCGTGGTAGGCAGGCTGCAACATCTTGAACTCGATGGCGTAGGTCTCGCTGTCCTTCGCGGTCTTCGCGCGCCCAGAGACCTTCGCCTTCGACGAACGCTCGCTCGGGGTTGCGACCGCGGGGCACACCTCGGGCAGTTTGTCCGGCAGTGCCGCCGCGATCTGCGAGTCCAGAACGCCTGGCTCGGGCGACGAAGTGATGGCCGGCGGAACTTGGTCCCCAAGGCCGCTTCGATAAGCAGCGCGGACCGCGACGGCGCACAGGGCGACGAGCATCACACTGGCCGCCGCAGCCACGGCGACGGTTATCCTTCGCGATCTGGAGAGCCGAGGGGAGTCCGGGAGGTCGGTTCGAGGACGACACGCGAGCTCGGCCCGCGCACGCTCGACGGCGCGCTTGCGGAACGCCTCCGGTTCGGGGGCAATCGTCCGTTCGTTTGCCAACAAGGATCCGATGGCGGGGGAAAGAGGCTCGAATCGGAGGGAATTTCATGGCTCGCTCTTTCCCGAAAGACGGGCCACCGCGGCCGCGAACTCTTCGCGTGCCTTGTAAAGGCGCGAGTAGGCAGTGAAGAGAGGAATCGATAGGGTGGAAGCGATGTCGCGCATGCCCACCTCATCAATGTCGTGCATGACAAAGACCGCGCGCCTTGGCAGTGGGATGCGCTCGAGCGCGAGCAAGACCAGCGCGCGCGACTGTTTCGTTTGCAGCGCCTGGTCAGGGCGGGGGGCGCTGTCACCAATGTCGAACAAGGCGCAAGGCAACTCCCGCCAGGTCTTCCGACGGTGTGAAGCCGCCACTCGAAATGCGATGCCAAACAAATAGGGCCGCAACGGCCGGGAAGGGTCGTACTTGTCCCATGTGCCGTTTAGCGCCAGAAAGACCTCGTGGACCAGGTCTTCGACATCATCGCGAGGAACGCCGAGCCGCCGCAACGAGCGCACGATGTAGTCGAATTCGAGCTGGAAAGCGCCAAGGCACGGATGGTCTGCACCCGGCTGCGGAATCGCAGTCCGTGGTCTGCTTGAAACCAGCCGCAAGTTCGTCATCAAAGGCCTACACCTACCAGTTGCAGGTCACGCCTCGATCTTGTCATCGAAAACGCGCCGCCAGGTCGATTCCCAGGGCTGCGCCGAACCGAGGCATCGTCCAGATGGCCGTTTGGTTCAATTCGACAGTCCATGGGGTTAGGAGAAACAGCGCATCGGCATGCCCCAGAAGGAGGAATTGCCCGCCCAGTTCGAGCGTGGCCGCCAGGCGCGGACCGGCTTGCGCGATAAACCCGGTGGGAGAAGAGGGCACATCGACGCCTAGGCCACCAACCCGGATCTGCCCGAGCTTGCCGAGGGCACACGCTGAAGCGAACCGGTAGCGGCCGCACCCGGCAACCGTCCCGAGGAGCAGGTTGTGGTGAAAACCGACGCCATCCGTTCGGCGGGTCGTGGTCGGAAGGCTCGCCTCGGCCCCGATTTCGAGCGAGGCCGCCGCGTGCTGTAGCCCGAAAAAAACTCGACCTTGCGCGATCGGGTTTGGCCCAAGGCCAAGCCCCGCCGCGCCTCCTATGCCCGCAATCGCCGACCACGGCGTGGGCCCACGCGCGAAAGACGGGATCTTGAGCGGCGGCGGCCCCTCGGGCCGTCCAGGCGATTCTGGTCGAGCGACGACTGGCTCGCTGTCTTCGCGAGAAGCAACTGGCGCCGGCGTTGCGGCATTCGCGGCCTGCGGCGCAGATGCGAGTCCAGTCGCTATGTCGGTGGCAAGAAGCTGGATCTCCACCGCCACCACGAAGCCCATCGTCACCATGAGCTCGTGACAGTCACGGCTTCGCGAGGCGAATCGTCGCTCACCCAAGCTCTCTTGTGTCGGGGCATTCCAGTCGATAGACCCTTCGATCCCGCGCTCGACGGTTTGGGCGCGGACCAACACGTGAAGGGTTGCATCGGCACGAAAGGGATCGTAGCCGAGGTGTTGGCCGACGATGTTTCGAAAGTCACCCTCGCTCGGACACCCGTGCAGCTCAGGATCGACGGCGTACTTGAGGTCGACAAAAAGGACGGGCGCAGCAAGTGCTCGGCTCGCCGCGAGCATGAAGCACATGGTTCCCAGGAGTAGGACCAATGCCTTGCCGAAAAGCGACGGTTGACTCGACATGGGTTCTCCCTACAGGTCCATACCGACCGAGCGGCAAGCCTTGATCACGCGCGCGCGGTCGGAGACGGCGACGTGGCCAAGCTCGGCCTTGGCCGCGCCCAGGTCGCCTTGCAAACAGTAGGCACGGGTTAGAATCGAGGAAGCGCGCGCGGTCTTCTTTTCGTACAGACTGTGGCGGGCGCTGCGAATGGCTTCGCCCAGATTCTCTGGCCGCCAGAGCGCTTTCGGCGACGTCCAATTCGGCAGCAACGGATGCCGGTAGTGCTTCTTCACGTGAGGTGCTCTTGTTGCGCATGGTTCTTTGGGGACGCTTCTCCTCGGCTTGCGTTGGCGCCGTCCGCGCGGCAGCAGCTTGCCCCGCATCGACAGTGACGGAGGGTTCTTGGTGTGCGCTGACTGGCTTCACGACGGTTGCCGTCTCTGTCGCCGAGGGACGGGAATCGGAAGGACGTTGCGGACGCAAGACAACGGCCGCGACCGCGGCGGCGATGGCCGCCACGCCGGCAAGAGCGATCCACAAGCCGCGCCGACCCTTCATCACCACGGGTGCCGCGAAAGTTCCTAGTCCCGCTGGAGCGAGCGAGCTAGCCGCGAGGGCAGCGCCGGGCGCGGACGTCGCGGATAGGGCAGCGCTGGATGTGGGAGCCGCGGCGGGTGGGACGGTCGGCCCCGTGGCGGTGCTCATCGACGCCGACGCCGCCCGCTGGCCCGTCGCGGTCATCAGCGGCCGGCCGGTGAGCGCCTCGATGAAGGCCGCCATATCCGCAAAACGGTCGCCGGCCTTCTTGGCCAGGGCGCGATCGACGGCCGCCAGAATTCTTGGGTTTGTTGACGGCACGATGTGCGCGAGCGAAGGGTGGAGCTCGAACACGACCCGGTAGATCACCTGGGGCAAACTCTCGCCCGGGAATGCGGTGGTCCCGGACAGCATCTCGAAAACGATGGCGCCCAGGGCGAAGATATCGGTGCGGCCGTCGATCTCCTGGTTCTTGCCGGTGGCCTGCTCGGGCGACATGTAGTAGGGCGTGCCCATGATGGCCGCGTCCTGCGTGACCACGGTCTGCGAATTGCGAATCTTGGAAATCCCGAAATCGAGCACCTTGACGTGATCGCGAAGCTCGCCGTCCACGTCACGCGGGCAAAGGAAGATATTGTCAGGCTTGAGATCGCGGTGGACCACGTTCATCTGATGGGCGGCGAAAAGCGCCGAGCCTATCTGGCGGGCGATGTCGAGCGCCGCCCTTTCCGACAAGCGTCCCCGGCGCAGACGCGCGGCCAGGCTTTCTCCGGTCAGGAGCTCCATGACCAGGAAGGGCTCGCCGCCGGGCAGGGTGTTGAAGTCGAGCACCTCGACGATATTGGGATGGCCGATGCGCGAGGCGATCTCGGCCTCGCGGCGGAAGCGCAGGAGGATTTCGCCCGACGCCAGCGCCGCGTGCAGAACCTTGACCGCGACGTGCTTGCCGGGCAGGCGCAGGTGCTCGGCGGCCCACACCGAGCCCATGCCACCCACCCCGAGTTGCGAGGTGATCTTGTAGGTTTCGGCGATGATGGAACCGACGGCGATAGGCGAGGTCATGGGGCCAACCTAGTTGTGAGCGGCGCGCGGAGGTATCATACTCCGCGCATGTTCCGCATTCTCCCTATCCTCGCGTTGTTCGCAACGCTGCTTTCGCCGCTGGCCCTGGCCGCCGGCAAGAAACCGGCCGCGGGCACGGAAGCCGCTGGCCCAAAGCAGCCCGACGCCAATGCCGTGGATATCAGCGAGATCAAAAAGGATCTCCTGGTTCTGTCCGACGGAAAGAAGCACTACATCGCCATTGTCCCGTTCGGCGACTTCTACACCCACTTTTACTACGGCGATGGCCAGCGTTTCTATGCGCAGCGGGTGAGCGGCGGCGGCGCCAACGGGAAGGAAGCGTGGGACAGAATCTTCTGGGAGCCCCGCGTGAAGGCGCCTTGGCAAGGCGGCGTCGGATTCGCCAAGGGCAAGTACACCGTACAATGCGGTGACCGCGCCACGGAGCTTCAACCGCTCGCGGCCGACGAGCAGACCAAGCTGCTTGACGCCGCTTCGTTCTTTGGGCCGCTGTGGCTGCACCAGGCTTACTCGCTCTCGCGCGACAACAAGGGCAACTACTACTTCGTGGACAGGCTGCGCGAGCCCGAGAGCAACAAGAACTTCCGTCTTTACGCCGGGACGCGCGGCAATCTGAAACTGCTCAAGATGACGAACGTGGTCAGCGATTCCCAGGGCGACATCTTCACCACCAAGAAGGGCGAGTTGCGTCTGGTTCTCGATCGCAAGAAGTCGATCTGGTTTGCAGGGCAAGGCCGAGACCGAGCTCATCAACCTGCCGCTGGATGACAACCGAGTCATGATCTACACCGACCTCGGCGTGTACGCGGGCCAGCGCCTGGGTACGCCCTGCGACGATCTACTGTGATGTCCTCCTCGCTGTTTCCCAGCAAAGCGCGCGGCTACTTCGGCGATTTCGGCGGCGCCTACCTGCCCGAAATCCTTGTGGCGACCTTTCGCGACCTCGAGTCGGCCTTCGCCGAGGCGCAGGCCGACCCGGCATTCTGGCGCGAGTATGAAACCCTCATGGGCGAATACTCGTGCCGGCCGACGCCGCTCACCTTCGCCGAGAACCTGACCCGCCACTTCGGCGGCGCGAAGATTTTCGTCAAGCGCGAGGACTTGAACCACACGGGCGCGCACAAGGCCAACAACGTGATGGGCCAAGGCCTGCTCGTGCGCCGCATGGGCAAAAAACGCGTGATCGCGGAGACCGGTGCCGGACAGCACGGCGTGGCCACCGCGACCATGGCGGCCAAATTCGGCTTCGACTGCACCATCTACATGGGCGAGGTCGACGTCGAGCGCCAGCGCCCCAACGTGTTCTGGATGGAGCGACTGGGCGCCAAGGTCGTGGCGGTGAAGGACGGTGCGCGTACCCTCAAGGACGCCATCAACGAGGCCTTCCGCGACTGGGCCGCCAACATGGACACCACCCACTATGTGCTCGGCACGGCCTGCGGGCCGCACCCGTTTCCCACCATGGTGGCGTACTTCCAGTCCATCATCGGCAAAGAGCTGCGCGGCCAGATCGTGCAGCGTACGGGCCGGCTGCCGCGACGGATCTATGCCTGCGTGGGCGGCGGATCCGAACGCGCTCGGCGTGTTCGGCGCCTTTCTCGACGACGCCACGGTCGAGCTCGTCGGCGTCGAGGCCGGCGGCCACGGTCTTGCAAGTCACCAGCACGCCGCGCGTCTGGCCTCGACCGACGCCAGCGTCGGCGTGGCGCAAGGCTATCGCACGTACTTCCTGCAGGACAGCGACGGACAAATGCTCGACACCCACTCGGTCGCCGCCGGCCTCGATTACATCGGTGTGTCACCCATCCTGGCCCACCTGCGCGACACGGGCCGCGTACGTTTCGAGGCCGCCACGGACAAAGAGGTCGTCGAGGCACTGGCTCTCACTGTGCGCAGCGAAGGCCTCATTCCCGCGCTCGAATCGGCGCACGCATTCGTGCAGGCCTTCAAGGAAGCGCCCGCCCTCGCTACCGACGACGCCATCGTGATCAATCAGTCCGGACGGGGCGACAAGGACATCTTCACGGTGGCCGAGGCGTTCGGCGATCCGGCTTGGGAAGATTTCATTTGCCGCAAGGCCAAGAAGTACACACGCTAAGAAAATCCGCCATGCTCGAAGCCCGAATCCGCGACGCGCGCGCCAAGAAGGATGTCCTGCTCATGACCCACATCGTGGTGGGCTATCCAAGCTTCGAGGCGTCGTTGCAAGTGGTGGACGCCATGGTGGCGGCCGGCGTGGATCTGATGGAGCTTCAGATCCCGTTCTCCGAGCCCATGGCCGATGGTCCGGTCATTCTGGCGGCCAACCAAAAGGCGCTGGCACAGGGCTCGACCGTCGAGCGCTGTTTCGATTTCGCGGCGAAGGTCACCCGCCGTCACGGCATTCCGTTTCTGTTCATGAGTTACTACAACGTGCTTTTCCGGGCCGGCGTCGCGGGCTTCGTCGATCGCATGAAGACCGCTGGGCTTTGCGGGGCCATTGTTCCCGACCTGCCGCCCGAAGAGGCGGGAGCGTATTTGCCCGCCATGGAGAGCGCCGACCTCGATCCGATTTTCATCTACTCGCCGAGCACGAGCGACGAGCGCATGCGTTCCATCTCCAGCCAAGGCCGCGGCTTCATCTACTGCGTGGCCCGCAAGGGTGTCACCGGATTGCACACGGCGTTTTCGGCCGAGCTCGACGCCTACCTCGCGCGCTGCCGGGCCGCCACCCAGTTGCCCCTGGCCGTCGGCTTCGGCGTGCAGGACGCGGCCGACGTGGACTTCCTGCGCGGCAAGGTCGACGTCGCCGTGGTGGGCTCGGCCACGTTGCGCCTCATCGACGAAAAAGGCGTCGGCGCCGTCGATGGCTTCATCCGCGGCCTCCGCCGAGGTTAAATCCATTCGGGAGAGCGGCGCTCGGCTTCCGCGGGCGGGGTGGGGACGGCCCCTCGGCGGCCGCATGCCAACGGCCGCGCAGACGCGTCCATGGCACGCTCGGCTTCCGGGGCCTTACGCGACCGGAGGACCGGTCGCGGGCCCCTGTCCCTAATCGCTGGCGACCGAGCGCAGACGCTCGGTGCGCGATTCTACGCCGCCTCGGAACCGTCCCCACCCCGCCCGCGCGCCGAGCTTGACGACTTTATTGGCAAATAACGAACGTGCGACAGTGAACTCAACCGGGTCGAGCCGACCCGTCAGTCCCAGGGGTGGGTCCGCCGGCCTTCAACTCGCCCGCCGATTTCAACGGGGTCCAGTCTGCCGGTGGTACTCCAAGCAACCGAAAATGCAGTCCATTGTCGTCGCCTTCCCGGCCTGGCTGCAAATCTTCTCGCATCGCCCGAATCACATCGCCCAAGAGTGCGTCGTGCCTATCGATGTCCTTATGACGATTCCGAAATGAGGTGCGCTCCAGGAAGGAATCGAGTGCGTGAAGAACCTTGGTGGGAGCCACGAGAAGTAGAGCGTTGACGGCATCGGGATAGCGGAGTGGTCGCATCGTTGGCGGGGATGCTTTCCTGGTAGATGTAAGCTCGGCGCGCGGGCGGGCGGGGACGACTCCGCGGCGGCGTAGACTCGCGCCCCGAGCGTCCGCGCTCGGGTGCCAGCGAGTCGGGACAGGGGCCCGCGACCGTCGATCGCGTGGGGCTTGGCGGGCTTTGCCCGACGAGCCCCTTCGCGGGAGGGTCTGGGAACCCTCCCAGGGTTCCCAGCGCAACGGTCGCGTAAGGACCCGGATGCCGAGCGTGCCATGGACGCGCGAAGCGCGGCCGTTGGCATGCGGCCGCCGCGGGGTCGACCCCGGCGCTAGCCCGCAGAAGCCGAGCGTGAGCTTGATCCGATTCGGTGGACAGGTTGTTTACGTCGTTCCGTCGTCGGTTAGCATGTTGTCACAGTCGCAAAGAGAGGTCACGCCGCTTCCTTCATTGCCAGTTGCTCGCGGTGCCTTTGTTCGGCCTGGGCAGGCGAAATGTAGCCGATGGACGAGTGACGCCGCTGCTGGTTGTAGAACACCTCGATGTAGTCGAACGACTCCCTCTTCGCGTCAGCGTAGCTCGCGAACTTTTCCCCCAGCTCGAATTTAAAGGTCGAGAACCAGCTCTCCATCGCAGCATTGTCGTAGCACTCGCCACGGCGGCTCATACTGCATACGATGCCTCTGTCGTTGAGCATGTTCTGGTAGTCCTCGCTGGCGTAGGGGCTGCCCTGGTCCGAGTGGTGGAGCAACCCGGCGTCTGGGCAACGCCTTCGGGTAGCCATTTCTAGTGCCTTAAGCACGAGGTGTCGGTCGTTGACGGCAGACAGTGCCCACCCAACAACGAATCGCGCGAACAAATCGACGATCACGGCCAGGTAGAGTTTGCCGCCGCTCTCGCCTATCAACAATTCGGTGGTGTCCCCCACCCAGCGTTGGTTGGGCCGCTCGGCCTGGAATTGGCAATCCAGGATATTGGGCGCCACCGGCTGGTCGTGCTCGCTCATCGTGGTGCACTTGTACCGGCGTCGCCTACGGGCCTGGAGCCCTTCTTGCTGCATCAGCCGGATGACACGCTTGCGACTGACGTGCTCACCTTTCGCGGCCAAGTCCGCGAGCACGCGCGGACTGCCGTAGGTCTTGCGGCTGTGCTCATGGGACTCCTTGACTAGGACTGCCAGCCGTTGGTCGTCGCGTTGGTGCTGGGACTCCGGACGTGCGCACCAGGCATAGAACCCGGTGCGCGAAACACCAAGAACCCGACACCAAAGCGAGAGAGGCTCGTTGGCCTTCTTCTCGGCGATGAGCGCGAACTTCATGCGCTCTCCTTCGCGAAGAAGGCCGCGGCTTTTTTTAGGATGTCCCGCTCCATTCGCAGCACACGGTTCTCACGCCGCAACTGCGCCAGCTCCGCGCGTTCCTCGGTTGTCAGACCGGTCTTGCCCTTGCTCCTATCTGCTCTAGCCTGATTCATCCAGCCGCGCAGGACCGATTGGGACAGGTCCAGGTCATCGGCGACCTGTGCCACCGCTTTCTTCTCATCCAAGACCAGCGCTACTGCCCCTGCCTTGAACTCGTCAGTGAACGTGCGCCTCGGCCGTCGGTGTTTCGTCTTGTCTTCCATCTTTGCCACGGTATCCGCCTTTCGTTGGGTGTCCACGAAAACGGATCAAGCTCAGCGCCGCTCTCCCGACTCACCGCTTTTCAAGCCCCTCGCCGGAGCTCACCAACGAACCAGCACCCGCAAGATGGCCAGCATCGCCTGCCAAACCGGCTCGATGACCTTGGTGATGATGGGGCTGCGGAAGTCGGGGAAATCGATCACCGCGGTGAAGTGGCGCAGGATCTCGCGATCGGGCACCTGGCGAATGCGCGCGATTTCGCGCCGGCCACGCCACAGATAGCGCCAGGCGGACGGGCGCAGGAACCACGCGAGCGAACGCACTTTTGCGCCGAGCCAGCCTGCCTTGGCCGCCATCAACAAGAGTCCGCAGTCGGCCACCAGCATGGCGGGCAGGAGCAAGAGGAGAGTGGCCAGGCGGTAGTTCTTGAGCACCACAATCCAGCGATTGCGCTCCATCCAGTACCATTTGGACTGCGCCCGCGAGAATTCGTAATAATGCCGGCATACACTGGCCGGCGCGATCAGGTTGCGGAACCCAGCGAGTCGAATGCGCCAGCCCAGATCCAAGTCCTCGTGGTAGAGCCATAGGGTTTCGTCGAGAAGCCCCACTTGTCGCAAGACGTGCGCTGGCAAGAGAACGCATGCCCCCGACGAGAAAGCGATCTCGCGCGGCTCGCTCGGCACCTCCTTGCGCGCGCGACGATAGCCACCGATGTAGCCGAAGCCGAGAAAGTGGATGTGGTTGCCACTGGTGTTCACCACCTCGGGCGTCTCGCCCAGCACGAGCAGCGACTGCACCGACCCCACATGGCGGGCGCTTTCGGCCACGCCCACGGCTGCCTTCAACGCCGCCGGCTCGAAGGTCGCGTCGGGATTGAGGAGGAAGCAGTAGTCCACGCCGCGTTCCAGGGCCGCGCGCAATGCGATGTTGTTGCCCACCGCGAACCCGACGTTGGCGCCCGGTTCGTGAATCACCACCGTTGGCAAGTTGGCGCCTAGCCGCTCGATCTCGTTCCTGGCGGCGGCAAGAGTCCCGTCGCCCGCGCCGTTGTCCACCAGGTGGAATTCGAGCCGGTCGCGTGGATAGTCCACCAGCGCGATGCTTTCCACGAGCCCGCGCATGAATTTTTCGCAGCGGTAGATGACCGTCACCACAGCCACGCGCGGAAACAGGTCGGTCGAGTTGGCAGTCAAAGCCAGGGCCTACTTGCGCGAAGCCGCGGTTGCATTCGCGCTTTCCGCGGCCGCCAGCTCGGCCAGCACGCCAAGAGCGGCCTCGCGTTTGGCCCGCTTGCGCGCCTCTGCATCGGTCTTGTTCGCAGCAGCCTGTAGGCCGGGCGCGGAGATGGCAGCCATTTTCGGCATCTTAGCGCCGGGGCGGCGGCCCCCGCCATCGTCGCCTCGACGTGAAAGCGGCACGGGCGGCGGCGTGCGCATCGGAGCCGGCGTCGTAGCCGCGCGGAACGATGGCAAGACTTCCTTGAGGAAACGCTCGCGCTCGGCGGCCTCTTCGGCCATGGCCTTGCTGTAGATAGCGTGCATGAGCTCGGACACACGCGCGGCGTCGGTGCGCGGTGCCGCCTCGGCGATGGCGTCGGAGAGGGCGAAGCGGAATTCCTCCGCGCTGGCGAAGCGTTGGCTGCGATCCGGGGCCAGCGCGCGCATGAGCACCTCGTCGAGGGCCGGGGTTACCCACGACGCACGCGTCGACGGCGGCATGGGTTTGGGATGGCGAACCATGGCCAGCGCCGCCGCGGGATCGAGTCCTGCGATCTGCAAATACTGGTGCCCGGTGAGAAGCTCCCACAACACCACCGCCAGCGAGTAGACGTCGGTGCCGGGATCGGCGACCTCGCCGCGCGCCTGTTCGGGGGCCAGGTAGGCCGCGCGGCCGAACACCACGCCGGGCTGGGTGTGCTCTTGTTTGAGGGCGCTGCGGGCCAGACCGAAATCGGTCAGCTTCACGTCGCCGTTGTAGGCCAGCATGATATTGGGCGGGGCCACGTCGCGATGAACCAGGTTGAGCTCGCCGTAGGTGTGCACGTAGTTAAGCGCCCTCGCCACCTCGCGCGCGACGTGCAAGGCGACCTCGATGGGAATGCGGTGCTTGACGCGCACGCAGCGATTCCACACCTCGCGCAAATCCTTGCCTTCGACCATTTCCATGGCGATGTAGAATTCGCGTTCGACCTGGCCGGCATCGAAGGTATTGACGAGCCCGGAGTGCGCGAGCCGCAGCACCACCTTGGCCTCGTCGAGGAAGCGCTTGGCCTTGCCCTCGTCGGACTTTTCCGGAATGACCTTCTTGATCACGCATAGCTTGTCGAAACCGTCGATCTGCCCCAGCGCCGCCACGTAGATCTCGCCCATTCCGCCCTTGGCCAGCGGTTTGAGCAGGACATACTTGCCGAACTGTCGTGGGTAGCTGACAGCCATGGGTTGGATCCCTAGCTTATCAGCGCTCGTGGGGCGCGGACAGTCGGCCGTTGCGCCTATTTTCTGGCTACCGGCCTTCGACCAGGCGCAAACCCTGGCCGGCCACCCGGTTGTTCGGGTCGAGCTTGAGGGCTTCGCTGTACGCCTTCTTGGCTTCCTCGAACTTCTCCAACTTGAAATAAGCGTCGCCCAGCAGGACCCGGGCCTCGGCGCCACCGCCCGCGCGCGCGCTGTCCTTGGCCCGATCCACCGCCTCTTTGTAGTTCTTCTCTTGGAAGGCGATCTTGGCCAGCCCGGCCGACGCGGCGCCCTTGGTCTGCTTGGTGGCGAGCAGTTTCGCGAAAGCCGCGCGTGCATCGTCGTAGCGTTGGGCGTGCAGAAGTTGCTGCGCCTCCCGCAGCACCTCTTCGTTCTGTTTGGCGGCGGCCAGGGGTGGACGCCCGTGCGGGCTCGGATCGCGTTTGGCGCCTTCTCCGGCCTCCGCCGACGGCTCGGATTCCTTGGCTGGTTCGGGCGATGCGGCCGCCGCCTCGGCGCCGCTGTCCAGCGCCGGGGAGGGTTCGGGCAGAGAAGGCAAGGGCGGCTGCGGCGGCGCGGGCTGCGCAGGCGGTATCACCACGGTCGGAATGGATTCGGGCGGCTGCACCGGATTCGAGCGCAGCGAGCGGCCGAGACGAAACATGCCAAACGCTGCGAGCAAGGCAGCCACTGAGCCAGCCACGATGGTGGTGCGCCTTCGGGTGGCGAAGGGGCGAATGATGCGCGTCTCCGATGCCTCGCCGAAGACCGCCTGGTAGCTGCCCTGGGCATCGTCGCGCGACGAGGTGCTCGGTGGTTGCAAGATGACCGGCGCAGGGGTCATGACCAAGGCCGTCTCGATGGTGTGAATCTCGTAGGCCAGATCGGCCATGCTCTTTGGGCGGTCGTCAGGCGAACGCGCCATCGCACGCTCGACCAGCGCCACGATGCCGGCGGGAAGGTTGGGACGTAGTTCGGCGAGAAGCCGAGGCGCCTCGTTGGCCTTCTTGTGCAGCACCTCCATCACGTTGTCGCCCTCGTAGGGCGGCGACCCGCACAGCATTTCGTACATGATGGAGCCCACGGCGTAGATGTCCGAACGCGGGTCGGCGGGGTGACCGGCGGCCTGCTCCGGCGCCATGTACTCGGGCGTGCCCATGGCCACGCCCGGCCGGGTCAGGCGCTTGCCCCTGCGCGACCCCTCCTCGATCTCGGCGCTCTTGGCGATGCCGAAGTCGAGCACCTTCACGAAGTCGCTGGGCTCGCGCGCCTCCATGCCGGGATTCGACTGATTGCTGCGATTGTCCTTGCCCAGGCCGAGCAAAAGAATGTTCTCGGGCTTGAGATCGCGGTGGATGACGCCCACGTCGTGCGCGGCTTGCAGCGCTTCGCACATCTGCTCGGCGATGCGCAGGGTGCGCAGCGACGAAAGCGGTCCCTCGCGGTGGATGAGCAATCCGAGCTCGATGCCCTCGATGTACTCCATCACGAAGAACAGCGAGCCGTCCTCGGTGGTGCCGAAGTCGGTGACGTTGACGACGTTGGGGTGTTCGATGCGCGAGGCGGCCCGCGCTTCGCGACGAAAACGCTCGACCAGATCGGGCGTGCGCGAGTAGGCCGGGTGCAAGACCTTGATGGCCACGCGCTTGCCGATTTCCACGTGTTCGGCTTCGTACACGCGGCCCATGCCGCCTTCGCCGCACATGCGTTTGATCTGGTAGCGGCCCGACAAGAGCGCCCCCACCATACGTGAACCCTCTTCGAGGGGCTTGGGCGTCGCGGGCGGCGCGGGCGAATCGCGGTGCCCGAGCGGGGCCGTGTCGATGTGATCGCCGTGCGCCCCAAGTTGGGCCTGGGCGGCAAGCGGGGAGGCCGGCGTGCGCGTGCCGCTCACTCCCTCGAGAAGCGCGACCCCGTCGCGAATCATCTGCTCGCGCTCGGCGCGCTCTTTGATCATGATGTCGCTGAAAAGGTCGCGCAGAAAGCGGGCGACCTGATGCCCATCCATGGCAGGAGCGTTCTTGGCCAAGAAGGCCGCGAGCTCTATGCGAAACTCCTCGCCACTTTGAAAGCGATCCTCCGGCTTTTCCGCCAGCGCCTTGGCGAGAATGACGTCGAGCTCGCGCGGCACCCGGCTGGCCTTTTGCGATGGTGGCACGAACTGGGGATGGCGGACGCGTTCGAGAAGATCGTCCTGCGGTTCTTCCCCCGGGACGCGCGATGGAGTGACGGCGAAGAGCTGCCGGCCGGTGAGCAATTCCCACAGAATGATGGCCGCGGCGTAGAGATCGGTGCGGCCATCCAAGGTCTCGCCGCGTGCCTGCTCGGGCGCCATGTAACTGACCTTGCCGTAGACCACGCCGGGTGCGGTCTTTTCCAGCTTGAGCGTCGAGGTGGCCAGGCCGAAGTCCGTCAACTTGACTTCGCCCGAATAGGACAAGAGCACGTTGGGCGGCGAGACGTCGCGATGGACGAGCTTCAGGCCTTCGAACGTGTGCGCGTAGCCCAGGCCGCGTAGAAGCTCTTTGACGATGTGAACCGCGACGGGCAGCGGGAACGCGATGCCCTTTTGCGCGCAACGGTTCCACACTGCGCGCAGATCTTTGCCCTCGACGAATTCCATGCCGAGGAAGATCTCGCCCTTGACCTGACCCGCATCGAAAACGCCCACGAGGTTGCCGTGCGACAGGCGAACCACGACCTTGGCCTCGTCCTTGAATCGCTGTAGGTAGCCCTTTTCGATCAAGTGCGGCAGAGCGGTCTTGACCACGCACAGCTTCTCCATCCCGCGCTGGCCGTGCAGCGCTAGATAAAGTGCCCCCATGCCCCCGCGCGCCAGGGGCTTGACCAGGACATACCCACCGAAGCGTCGCGGAAAGCCTTCCATATGACAGCGTACTGCTTGTTGATCTTATGAGAACGTGGGCAAGATTCCTAGAGGTCTGGCCCGTGTGGACGCCAAACCATACACCGAACTGAGCGCCGGGACAGCCCAGAAGGTAGGGGATTCCGCCGGATTGCTGCCTCCGCGCCGCCCTAGGGACAGGTGGACCAGAGTTACACGACGTGCCGCCAGCGCAGGCGCCGTCTCAAGGTCAGCTCTTGAACAGAGCGGCCCGGTAAACGCCCATCTTGCTCAAGCGGAATTGGAGAGCCGTCCACAGACAGCCAAGGCCGTAACGCATGCTGCGCACGAAGTTGATCGAGGACGCCTCTTCGAAGTACTTCGCGGGGCAGGTGACCTCGGCGACGCTAAAGCCCAGATAGTGAATCTGCGACAGCATCTGGTTGTCGAACACGAAGTCATCGGAGTTGCGCTCGATGGGCACGGTTTCGAGCACCTTGCGTGTGAAGGCGCGATAGCCGGTGTGGTACTCGGAAAGCTTGGCTCCCATGAGGACGTTCTGGGCCATGGTCAGGAAGCGGTTGCTGATGTACTTGTACATCGGCATGCCGCCCTTGAGCGCTTGCCCGCCCAGGATACGCGAGCCCAGCACGACGTCGTAGAGGCCGGATTCCAGGATGTACGCCATCGCCGACACCAGCTTTGGCGTGTACTGGTAGTCGGGGTGAAGCATGATGACGATATCGGCGCCGGCTTCGAGCGCGGTCTTGTAGCAGGATTTCTGGTTGCCGCCGTAGCCGCGGTTCTTTGGGTGCACGATGGTCTTGAGCCCCAGCTCCTTGGCAACGGCCACGGTTTCGTCACAGCTGGCGTCGTCGACGAGGATGATCTCGTCCACGATGTCCATGGGCACTTCAGCGCAGGTGGTTCGCAGGGTCTTGCTCGCGTTGTAGGCGGGCATGACGACGACCACTTTCTTTCCACGTATCACGGCGGCGACCCTCCTTGGGAATTCAAGCCATAATCCAGCCCATTGGGTCAAAGGACAAGCCTCTAGGCGGGGAAATCGTCCCAATCCAGCGCGTCTTGTGCTGCGTTGGGCTATTTCTCGAAGTGCTGGTAGTCCTTCATGGAAGCCCAGCCTCCGCCCCAAATCCATCCACGGCGCGTGAACTCGCGTACCGCCCGGTCCCCGGCTCGCAGGAGCCCAGGCGCCTTCTTCTCCCTATCGACGAATGCCGATCCAGCGGGGGGAGAAACCACGCTGCCCGTCACCATGGGATTCGTGCGCGGATTGATGTCGATGGCGCGGCCAAGGCTGTGTTTGGAATAGGCGCCCGGCTTTTCCGCCACAAATCGGCAGTTGAAGGCCGAGGTGTTGTTGTCGGCCATGGAGGCGCCGTCGTCGCCCTGGTAGTCGTCGATGACCTTCATTTTCTCGACGGGGAATTGCCAAACAAAGAGCGCCTTGAAGATGGCCAAGACCTCGTCCGCCACATCCTTGTGCACGACGAGCTCGCCGTCGTGCACGGCTCCGTCGTAGCCGTAGTGTGACACGCGAACGTAGACCAGATCAGCGATGGGCGTGGGGCATCCTGGTCGCCACGAATGCTGTTGCATGCGCACGGCAATCGATTCGGGAACGGGGCCTCGCGTGCCGTGAAACGACGAAGAGGCCGCGTGGATCGCGTGGAGATCTGCGGCCAGAAAGAACAGCGCGCTCAACCCGAGCATTCTCACGACATCGATCTCCTTCTCGCGAGCGGGGTCATGGCAAGGTCAGCAGCTTGTTTCGCCTGGGAAGTTTGTCAAATTCGATCCGGCAAACGCGGAGTGAATATGGACTTTTCGAGGCATGGTTCATCAGAATTCTGAATCCACGAGCCCCATTCGAGCCATGAAGCCCAAGCGAATCGGTCCGTCGCGCGGCCCCGACCGGCTGGCACGGAAGATGCTGCATTTCAAAGAGAAAGCCTTCAACCCTAGCTAAAGGAACATGTCATGACGCTTGCGAAGTCACTCCTTGGGATTGCCGTCCTGGTCGCGGTCCTCTCCATTCCCGGACCCGCCGCCGCGCAGACCTGTCTCAGCGACAGCGACTGCGCCAAGGGCCTGACCTGCCAGGCCAGCGCAGGCGCGGTGACGCCAACCCCGGCGTGCCCGGTCGGGGCCGACTGCCCGACAACTGTCCCGCTTCCTGCGCCAGCCATGACGTGCCAACCCGCTCCCTGCCAGGCAGACGGCGACTGCGGCCAAGGAATGGTTTGCCACGGCCAAACCAGCACTGCGTGCAGCGGCGGAACAGGAGTGGCGGTCAAGTGCGATCCCAACTCCGGCTGCGACCCCGCGCCCCCCGCCACGGCCCCGGTCTGCACCACCACCACGACCTCGCAGTGCACCTACAAATGGCAACTGCCCTGCAATGTCGACGCGGACTGTGGCGATGGTTTCGCATGCCAGCCGACGACGATGGGCATGTGTTCCGGATCGGGTTCCGCTTCGAGCGGCTCGGCGTCTTCGTCGTCGGGAAGCGGGGGCGAAAGTGGCTCAGGCGGGCTTGCCTTGCCACCCTCCAGCCCCGCGCCAGATGGCGGAACTGCGACCGTGTGCACGACCGTTACCTCCTATCCGGGCTCGTGCCAACCCAAGGTCTCAGTGTGCACCGCAGATTCAGATTGCCCCTCCACTTGGAAGTGCGTGGCGTCCGCGGTTCCAACCACCGCGAGCAGCAACCCCGTTCCAGCCGACGGTGGCGCAACGCCCGAGCTGCCCCCAAGCATCACGTCGACTACGACCTCGACAGCAACCTCGGTGAGCATCTGCCAATCTCCCGCATCGTACCCTCCGCGCACGGTTGGTCTCACCGGGAATGGGACGGGAACCTCGCAGACCACCGACACCGCTCCTTCGACCGGCGATGCCGGAGCCACGACCAAGGGCTCGGCGACACCGCCTACCGTCGCACAACCTAGTGGCACCACCTCGACCGACACCCAGACCACCGCCATGTCAACGGGCAGCGGTTGCTCCCTGGGCGCGGGCGCGCTGGTCCGCACCCCGGCCGTGATCCTAGGCTTGTTCGGAACCCTGCTTCTGCTCCGCATCCGACGCCGCCGCTAGGAGACTGGTGTTAACCGGCGGACCGAGTCCTGGCGGAGCGAGGAGCCCCGGCTGCGAGGCGCGAGGACGAGCAACGAAGCGGACGGGACCCGCAGCCCGCCAAAGGCGACGGGAGCCGTTTGACACCAGCCTCCTAGGGCCGCATCGGCGTAGATTCTTCGAGCGTCGGCCCAGGTGCTGCTAACCTAAGGCCAACAAAGGAGCCAACCCGTGCCGCTTTACGAGTATGTGTGTCGCAAGTGTTCGCGCCAATTCGAGGAGCTGATCTTCGGGGACGCCAAACCTTCTTGCCCCGCCTGCCAGTCGAAGGATCTCGAGCGGGTGATGTCGGTCGTCGCCGTAGGCAAGGGCCAGCCCGACATGCCGCCCGGCCCGTGCGGCGGGTGCAGCAACCGCGGTGGTTGCGGAATGAACTAGCCAAGCGCAAGACCCAGCCGGAAGACCAAGACCCAGCCGGAAAACAACGATGGCCACCACCTCCACGCGCGAGTGCGCCCTCGATCTCGCGCGGGCAGGCCACCTGCTGCGTATCGAACACGAGGTCGACGCGAATCTCGAAATGGCCGAGATCCACCGCCGTGTCTTTCGCGCTGGCGGGCCTGCGCTGTACTTTGCCAAGGTGCGCGGCTGCCGCTTTCCCATGGCGAGCAACCTCTTCGGCACCATCGAGCGCGCCCGCTTCATTTTTCGCGACTCACTGGAAGGAGTCCGCCGGCTTGTCGAGCTGCGCGTCGATCCGGCTGCACTGTGGAAATACCCGCTGCGCTACACCTCCGTGCCGTGGACCCTGCTGCGCACGCGTCCGCGCAAGGTCGCGGGCGGGCCACTGTTCGCCAATCAGCTCGCTGTCAGCGAGCTGCCGCAACTCAAATGCTGGCCCGACGACGGCGGCGCCTTCATCACCTTGCCCGAGGTCTACACCGAGGATCCGGATCACCCCGGGCACCGCTCCTCGAATCTGGGCATGTACCGGGTGCAGCTTTCAGGCGGCAGCTACGAAAAGGATCGCGAAATCGGGCTGCACTACCAACTCCATCGCGGCATCGGCGTCCACCACGCCGCCGCGCTCAAACGTGGACAGCCGCTGCCCGTGAACATCTACGTCGGCGGGCCGCCCGCGCTTGCCATCGCAGCCATGATGCCCTTGCCCGAGGGCATGCCCGAGCTGGCCTTCGCTGGCGCCCTGGGCGGACGGCGCGTCCGCCTCGCGGAGCAGAAAGGCTGGCCTCTGCCCATTTGCCCCGACGCGGATTTCTGCATTTTGGGCGAAATCCATCCCGGCGAGCTCAAGCCCGAAGGACCGTTCGGCGACCATCTTGGCTACTACAGCCTCAAGCATGATTTCCCGGTCCTACACGTCCGTCGCATCTACCATCGCAGCGACGCGGTCTGGCCCTTCACCGTGGTCGGCCGCCCGCCGCAAGAGGACAGCATCTTCGGCCAGCTGGTGCACGAGCTGACCGGGCCGCTCATCCCGGCGCTGCTTCCCGGCGTGCGCGAGGTTCACGCCGTCGACGCAGCCGGGGTTCACCCGCTCCTGCTCGCCGTCGGCAGCGAGCGCTACGTCCCCTTCGCCCCGCGCAGCGAGCCGCAAGAGCTGCTGACCCAGGCCAGCGCGCTGCTGGGACAGGGACAGCTTTCTCTGGCCAAGTATCTCTTCATCGTCGCCGAGAATGACAACCCCGCATTGCGGGCCGCCGACATACCGGCCTTCTTCCGCCACCTGCTCGAACGAGTGGACTGGCAGCGCGATCTTCACTTTCACACTCACACCACCATCGATACCCTCGACTACTCGGGATCGGGACTGCACCGAGGCTCCAAGGTTGTGGTGGCAGCGGTGGGGGAAAAGCGACGCACGCTGCCCACGACGGTCCCGGGCGACCTGCGTCTGCCCGACGGCTTTCGCGAGCCCAAAGTCGTGCTCCCCGGCGTGCTGGTCGTGCGCGCGCCTGCCCACGTTCCGGCCAGCGACTGCGTCGCTGCGGATCTCGGCGCCTTCTGCGCCAGCTTCTCCGCCGCCGATGCCATCTCGACCTTCCCTCTCGTGGTGCTCGTCGACGACAGCGAGCTCGCGGCGCGCAGCCTCGACAATTTCCTGTGGGTGACTTTCACCCGCTCGAATCCCGCACTGGACATCGGCGGCATCGGTGCGGCCACGCTGCACAAGCACTGGGGTTGCACGGGATCGCTGGTCGTCGATGCCCGGCAAAAAAGTCATCACGCGCCCCCGCTGGTCGAAGACCCGGCCGTCAAAGCGCGCGTCGATGCCTTGTTCGCCCAGGGCGGCCCGCTGGCCGGAATCGAGTAGCTACGGAAGGATCCTCATCGCGTCGGGTGCTATCCTGACGACGAGATCGCCCCGGTAAGGCGCAACCTCGGGCATGGCGAAAGCGCCGCCATCCCAGAGGAACGCCGCGACGTCTACGGTGCCGAAGATCGGACCAAGATCCTTGGTGACGTAGGCATCGATCTTGTACGGAGCGGCATCAGGAACTTCCCAAATGATCGGCCCAGCATCAAGCTTGACAGGGGGAGGAGCGACCGTGCCTCCGGTGCCCGCCGCACCACCGGCGCCCGTGTATCCGCCCGACCCGCCCGTCGCGCCATCGCCACTGGCTGCCCCCGTTGAAGACGAGCACGCGGCCATGGGCGGGCAATTGTAGTTGCTCACGCAGCCTGCGAGGCTGATGAGACAGGAAAAGCAATCTGGAATGGCCATGGCGTCGTTCTGCCAGCAAACATTCTCGCAGTTCGATCGGTTGGCGTCGCACGAGCAGGCCAGCATGCAATTGGCGTAGGCCTGACAGATGCCCCCCGCGGCCTTGGAAATCCCGTCGGAGTAATAGCAGGCGGTAAGATTCGTCGAGCAGTTGTATTGGAGACAGGTCAGATAGCTGCTCGAAACCGGGCAGGCTCCACCGCTGGTCGAAATGCACTGCGTGGTCGCGAGGTCGCGCGTGCCCCCGGTGACTCGGACGGTTCCGCCGACGATCGAACCGCCCGAACCGCCCAAGGGGATGGTGATGCCGCCCCCCGAACCGCCGTTGGCAACGATCTGGCCGCCCACGCCGCCTGTCATCGGCTTGCCCCCAGCGCCTCCGACGCCGCTGTCATTCCATACCGACATGAGAGCGCTGGAATCTCCGGAACAACCGACGACAGCGAAGGATCCAGTCACGAAAACAAAGGCTAGAAAGCGCATGATTCACCTTGGGCGAAAAGTGGCCTGCGCTTCGAGTTTGCGCACCGTCGGCGATTCTGTCAAACCGAGCGCGTCGTCGGGCCGCGTCGTCGCCGACAAAGCTCTGTGATGTGGATCCCATGACCTGTCCATCACTCGGGCGTGCATCAGCGACGGCGCTCACGGTACCGCCGAGACCTGCACCCCGGCGCGCAGACCGGGGACGGCCTCGACGATAACGTGGTCGCCCGTATCCAGGCCCTGAACCACGATGGCCTCCGTGGCGTCGCGCTCGGAGATGGTCACGGGGCGCGGCTCGACACGCGCTTGCTGCGACACCAGAAGCACCTCATCCCTACTCCCGGTGCGCACGACCGCCGCCAAGGGGATCACGAACGCGCCTTCGAATCGCGTCCGGGCTAGATGCGCGGCCTTGCCCAGCAGCGACTGGGGAAGCGACGCGATCTCCACGCCTAGGTGCGTTTCGTCGCCGTCTGCCTGGATCGGCGTGCAGTCAAAAACATAGCCCTCCGCTTCGACCTGACAGAACCCGAGCCTGCGCGCCTGCGCGGCCTGCCGGGGCGAAAACTCGAAGGTGGCACGGAACCCCGCGGAACGTAGGCGCAGGGCCGGGCTGCCGGCTTCGACGGAGTCTCCCTCGCGCGCGAAGGTTTCGTCCACCACGCCGGGCGCGCTTACCAGCACGGCCACGTCGGCCAAGGCACGCAGAGTCTTGGCGATCCTGGCATTGCGAATCTCGGCCTTGGCCGCGTGCCGCTCTTCTTCCTTGGCGTTGCCAACCTGGTGCATGGCCTCGACCATTTGCTGGTAGAAGGCCAGGCGTTCGCGCTGGCGGGTGAGCTGGTCCAGCAAGGGCCGGGCGATTTCCACGGCCGCCACCACGTCGCCGATGGCGACCGTGCTGCCCACGCCGGCCATACGCGTGACCTTGCCTGCGGCCGGAAACTTCAAGGTCAAACCGGGTACGGATTGGACGACGCCTCCGTTATCGAAGTAGCGCAGAATGGTTCCGGGCGCCGCCGTCAGTGTGTGCACGCGAGGTCGCGGTGGCTCCGGTGGGGACAAGAGGAACGGCAAGACGAGGGCAAGAATGGCCGCGGCGGCGAGAACACCAAGCGAACCAAAGAGTATCAACGAGCGGCGCAACCGTCGGCGCGTCGATGAAGGTTCGATAATCGGTCCAAAGGTGACCGGCACGGGTGTCATCAGCGGCCTCGGCGTCGCCAACGGAGGCCGATCGCTCGGCGGCGCGGCCCCGGGCGCGGGCGCGCCCGGCGGGGGCAACACGGGAAAAGCGGTCGAATCCGCAGCGACCGTCGAGGGCGAGACGGCTTCCAGCGCGGCACCTTCCTCGATTTTTGGGACCGCCGCCATGACTTCCGCCTGTGGCGGTGCATTGGCCAGCTCCGAGCCAACCTCCGCCACTGGCGGCGTGGGTGCCTCACCGACCTCCGACTTTGGCTCGTCCCGCACCTCGCCCATCTCCGCTGGCGGGAGCACCGATACCTCCGCGACGGCTTCCGCTTCCGCGGCCACGGCCGGATTCAACCCCAGGGCATTGGCTGCAACCTCGGCCACCACGGCGTCCGGCGCGGGTGGGCTATCGCTCGTCGGATCGGAATGAGTTGCGACTTCGTCGAGCGGCGAAGGCTGGGCGGGCGCGTCCATGGCAGGCGTCGGGCCCTCTTCGCGTTCAAGGAATCCCATTTCCTCCAGGCGTGACGCGAAGGCCTGAAGTTGGTCCACCTGCAATTCCAGCCCGGTCGAGAGCTTCACCCAAGGGACGACCTTGTCCAGGGCCAGTCCGTCGAAGGCCAGCGCCACGCGGTACTCGAAATCGTAGAAGACGAAACTCCCGCCCGTGCGCGAATCGCGAACTTCGACGTAGCGCTCGCCGTCGGCCTCCACGGGCACGACTTCGAGATCGCGACGAAAGTGGGGTTTTTCCAAGGACACGGTCAGGACACCATCAAGCCCACAGACTATCGCCAAACTTGGTCGGCCGCGAGCTAACCGATGTGTAGCTAACCGATGTCTAGTTGACGGCATCCATAAACATGGATAAATGAGTCGCGTTCGACCCGGCGTAGAATCCTCGCCCGACGGCGAGGGCTCTGCGCTGTAAAGAAAGGTGCACCATGGCTGACTTGAAGACGACATATATGGGAATTCCGCTCGCCAATCCCTTGGTGGTCGGCGCGTGTTCGCTATCGAAGAACATCGACAGCATCAAGGCTCTGGAAGCCGCTGGGGCCAGTGGACTTGTCATCAAGTCCCTGTTCGAGGAGCAGATCCAGATCGAGGAGGACGACTTCGCGCGCAAGCTCGGCGAGCACGACGACGCCGATTCGGAGGCGCAATCCTTCTTTCCGCAGCTCCGCCATGGCGGTCCCAAGGAGCACGTTTTCTGGGTGAAAGAAGCACGCAAGGCAGTGAAGTTCCCGCTCTTCGCCAGCTTGAACTGCATCAACGGCGGATCCTGGGTCGAGTACGCCAAACAGCTCGCCGACACCGGCGTCAGCGGCCTCGAGCTGAACTTCTACTCGCCCTCCCTGAGCCCGGACGTGCTTTCGGGCGACATCGAAAAGAAGGAAGCCGATGTGGTCGCGCAGGTGCGGGCCGCAGTCAAGCTGCCCATCGCGGTCAAGCTGCACCCCTACTACACCAGCCTGATGAACGTCGCCGCCCGATTCGAAAAGGCGGGCGCAGGCGCCCTGATCCTCTTCAATCGGCTGTTCGAGCCCGACATCGATGTCGATGCCGTGGCCAAGAAGGCGAGCTTCCGCCCTAGCGAGTCGCATGATTCGCTGGTGGCCCTGCGCTGGGTCGGCCTTCTGGCCAAGCGAAGCAAGGCCGATCTCGTGGGCAGCACGGGCGTGAGCAGCGGCAAGGATATGGCTCGACTCATTCTGGCCGGCGCCAATTCCGTGCAAGCGGTGAGCGCGCTGCTCAAGAACCACGGCGCGGCCGTGCAGAAGATGCTCGGCGAGCTCGACGCCTGGATGACCGAGCACAAGTTCGCCAACCTGGCCGCCTTCCGCGGCAAGCTGGCGGGCGCCAAGGATAGCGACGCCTGGTCCTACGAGCGCGGCCAATACATCAAGGCCATCGTCGGAATTGATTAAGATGGGAACCCTGGGAGGGTTCCCAAACCCTCCCGCGCTCTGGCTCCGCCGGGCAAAGCCCGGCTCCGCCTACGCGTTTTGATGGGAACTCTGGGAGGGTTGGCTTCGCCCTCAGCACATCCCTCCCCCCTGCCTCCCCCGCGCTTCGCACGGCCTCGCCAAACCCTCGGCCCCTGCCCGCCACCCTCCACCCGGCTCGCTTCGCTCGGCCTCGCGCGCTCTGGCTTCGGTGGGCAAAGCCCGGCTACGCCTACGCGATCAAAGGGCTACCCCAATCGCCGGGATTCGCTGGCCAGGCGGAGCAGCCGTTCGTTCGTCGCCAGGTCGGTGCAAAGAGCGTCCACGTCCATGGGCATGCGGTAGGTCCAGTTGTGCTCGTTCACCGAGCCGGGCACGTTGACCTGCTCGCGCGCGCCGAGCAAATCCTGCAGCGGCACCAGGCACAGATCCGAGGCCGCTCCGTAGAGCACGCGCAAAAGTGCGTCTCTGACACCGTCGTCGAAACCGCGATTGGGGTCGAGGTGTTCGAGCCCGGGAATACGCGCCAGATAGCCGCGATGCTCGGGCGAGAGCGCGTCGTACCACACGGCCTGCGTTTCCGTGTCGTGCGTACCCGACGTGGCCACGGAAATCTCCGGCCACTTGGCCGGGTCGCGAAAGAACTGCTGCATGCGACCGTCGCGCCACAGGTCGTCCTTTTCCCAGCGCAGAACGCGATAGCCGGGCAATTGCAAGCGGGACAGGGACGGGCGCAGGAATTCCGGAACCATGCCCAGGTCTTCAGCGATCACCTCGCCGTACTCGTCCATGATGGCGAGGAGGGTTTCGCCGAGACGAATCTGCGCCTCTTCGTCGGAGGGTGAGAATCCGGTTTTCTTGCCGTCGGCCGACCGATAGTAGGTGCGGTACATGCCGATGACGTGGTCCACGCGGTAGAGGCCAAACAGCCGTCCGTTGCGCTCGGCCCGCTTGCGCATCCACTCGAAGTTGGTCCGCTCCATGGCGCTCCAGTCGAAGAGCGGCAGGCCCCAATCCTGCCCCTCGGCGCACAGGGCATCGGGCGGCGCACCCACGCGCAGCCCCAGGCGGAACAGCTTGCGCTCTTTCCACACGTCGGCCGAGTCCTCGGCGACGACGAAGGGCAAATCGCCCATCAGCTCCACGCCCAGCGCCGCTGCAGCGGCACGCGCAGCCCGCCACTGTTCGTCAAGCTGCCACTGCCGCCAGAGCACGAAAAGGATCTCTTCCGCATGCTCCTTTGCGGCGCGGGCCAGGGCGGCCGGGCGGCGATCCGAGAGCTCGGCCGGCCATTCCCGCCAGTGCATGTCGAATTGGCGGTGCAGAACCGCGAACAGGGCGTAGTCCTCGATCCAGTCGCGGTTCTCCTCGCGGAACTGAGTAAGCAGCCGCGCGCGCTTGCTCCGCCGCCGCCACTCGTGGCCGCGAAACCACGCGAACGCCATGCGCATGCTGCGCTCCTTGAGCGGCCGCAGCCGATTCCACTGTACCGTGGCCGCCGCGGCCACATCATCGAGCAGTAGGCGATCGACCGCGGACAGGGCCGGCCGCCCGCCCGCGGCCACGAAGTCCTCGCACGCATCCAGGCCGAGGTAGATGGGATCGATGGCAAAAGCGGTCGACGCCGAGTACGGGCTGGTCTCGCCGCCGCTGACCGCGCACACGGGCAGCATCTGCACCACGCGAATCCCGGCTTGTGCCGCCCACCTGGCCATGGCCACGACGTCTGGAATTTCGCCCAAGCCCCAGCCTGCCTTCGTACGCACCGAAAACAGCGGAATCAGCACGCCGGCGCGTCGCCGTCGCGGTCTTGGCCTGGTCTTTTCAGGCATCGAATACCAGTTCGGTTATGATACGGCCTCTTATCACCCATGAGCGACAGTTCTTTTGCGAATCCAGCGATTTCCGGACGGCGGATCCTTCTGACCGGTGGCGCCGGCTTCATCGGCTCGCACTTGGTCGAGCGCTTCGCCCCGGACAACGAGATCGTCGTGCTCGACACCTTTCGGCGTAATGCCCTGGGTCCGGCCGGACTCGACAAGCACGCGCATGTTCGCACCATCCAGGGCGACGTGCTCGACGCCGCCGCGGTGAAGTCCGCCATGGAGGGCTGCGATGTGGTGATTCACCTGGCCTCCATCGCGGGCGTGGACACCGTGCTCGGCAACCCGGTGCTGACCATGCGCGTTTCGTTGCTCGGCACCATGAACGTGCTCGAAGCCGCGCTGGCCGCGGGCGGGGTCAAGCGCCTCATCGATTTTTCCACGAGCGAGGTCTTCGGCCGGTACGCCTACAACGTGACCGAGTGGGACGCGACCACGCTGGGCGCGGTCGGCGAAGCGCGCTGGACCTACGCCGTGGCCAAGCTGGCCACCGAGCACTTGGCCATGAACTACTGGAAGCAGTACAAGCTGCCCACGGTGTCCGTCCGGCCCTTCAACATCTATGGCCCGCGCCAGGTGGGCGAGGGTGCGGTTCACCACTTCATCGTGCGCGCCTTGCGCGGCCAGCCGCTGTCCGTCCACAACGACGGATCGCAGATCCGGGCCTGGTGCTACGTCGACGACATCGTCGACGGCATCACACTCGCCATCGCCCGCGACGAGGCGATCGGCCACGCCTTCAACATTGGCAACCCTCGCTCCACGCTCACCATCTACACGCTGGCGAAGGAAATCATCCGCCTGGCGTCGAGCCCCTCGCACATCGAGCACGTGCCGTGGAACCAGGCAGACGTCGAGCTGCGCATCCCCAACATCGACAAGGCCAAGGAGCTTCTGCACTACGCGCCGAAGGTCGACCTGGAAGAAGGCCTCCTGCGCACCATCTACTGGTATCGCAGGCACCAGGCCGATTAGGATGGAGCACATGAGCGAGATCGTCCTACGCGCCGACGAGCTGGCCAAGACGTTTCACCTGGGTTTCTTCCGCAAGCGCGTCGAGGCCGTGAAGCACGCCAGCTTCGACGTCCGGCGCGGCGAGGTGTTCGGCTATCTCGGCCCCAATGGCTCGGGCAAGACCACCACGCTCAAGATGCTCATGGGCCTGGTTTTTCCGACGCGTGGGCACGCCGAAGTTTTGGGCCGGCCCGTGCCGAACCGCGAAGCCAAGCGCCGCCTCGGCTACCTGCCCGAGAGCCCCTATTTCTACGAATACCTTTCGCCCGAGGAATTTCTCGACCTGGTGGGCTCCCTCTTCGACGTGCCCCGTGCCGAGCGGCGAGCACGCGCAGCTCGGCTCATCACCCGCGTAGGCCTGGACCACGCGCGCGGCCGGCCCCTGCGCAAGTTCTCCAAGGGCATGCTCCAGCGCATCGGCATCGCGCAGGCCTTGATGGGCGATCCCGAGCTGGTCGTGCTCGACGAGCCCATGACCGGGCTCGACCCCATTGGGCGCAAGGAAATCCGCGACCTCATGCTCGAGCTCAAGCACGAGGGACGCACGGTGCTCTACTCGACGCACATTTTGCCCGACGTGGAAATGACCTGCGATCGCGTGGCCATGATCTTCGCCGGCCGCATCCGCAACGTGGGACCGCTGTCCGAGCTGCTCACCGCGCGCCTGCTCTCCACCGAGGTGTGCCTGCGCCACGATGTCGGCCAGATCCCTTCCCTGCCCGAGGGCGCGAAGATTCGGCAAACACCGGACGGCATGCTCGCTGACCTGCCCGAGGGTACGGACGTGGACGCCTTCCTGCGCGCCGCCCTCGCCGCCAAGGCCAGCATCATCTCGGTCACGCCCCGGCGCGAATCGCTCGAGGATCTCTTCGTGCGCGAAGCCGGCCAGGCCGGCGACGTCGGATCGACCAGCGCGACAGACAAAGGGGCGGCATGAATCGCATCAACGCCATCGCCTGGAACACCTTTCGCGAGGCCGTGCGCAACAAGATCCTGTACAGCCTGCTCTTCTTCGCCGTGCTGATCATTCTGTCGGCGCTCGCCATTGGCAACCTCACCCTGCACGAAGAGGTCCGCACCATCCGCGACGTCGGACTGTTCGGCATCGACATCTTCGGCGTCATCATCGCCATCTTCGTGGGCGTGAACCTGCTCTACAAAGAGCTCGACCTCAAGACCGTGTACACCATCTTGCCCAAGCCGCTTTGGCGCTGGGAATTCGTGCTCGGCAAGTGGCTAGGCATGTTGCTGACCCTGGCCGTGCAGATGGCCGTGATGGGCGCGGTGCTCGCCATCGTCCTTTTCAGTGAAGGCGCCAGCTTCGACGTGCCCACCCTGAAGGCGGTGTGGTTGCTTTTCGTCAACGTCATGGTGGTGACTTCCATCGCCGTGTTCTTCTCGGCCTTCTCCAGCCCGTTTCTGTCCGGGTTCTTCGCCCTCGGCTGTTTCGTCGTCGGCCGCTCGGTGCCTGACATCCGGGCGCTCGGCGAGAAGCTGGGGCCAGGCGCCAAGGCCACGCTCAATCTCTTCTGCAACCTGGTGCCGAATCTGCACCTCTTCTATCCATCGGGTGCCATCGTGGGCGCCGAGGATCTATCCGTGCACCGCCAGTTCGTCGGTCCCGACTACATCCTCTCGGCCACGGGCTACGGAATCGGCTACTCGGTCGTTGTCCTGGTGCTGGCCATGCTGATCTTCCGCAAGCGGGATTTCGTGTGATGCGAGGGATCCGGCGCCAGGTGGTTATCGTCCTCCTGGGCGTCGCGGCTGCCCTGGCCGTGATCGTCGTGCGTCTTCTCGTCGACGCGCGCAGTGCCTATCGCAACGGTGCCGCCGCCGAAGAGCGTGGCGAAATCAGCGAGGCCATCCGCTACTACCTCGACGCGGGTCGGCTGTACGTGCCCGGCAGTCCCTTCACGCGCAATGCGCTCGACCGACTGGACGCCATCGGAATTGCCCAGGTCACCAAGGGCGACTACGCCACCGCGCGCGCTGCCTTCGAGGCCGAACGGGCCGCCCTGCTCGGCACACGCTCTTTCTACACGCCCTATGCCGACCGCCTGCCCAGTCTCGAGCGCAGGCTGTCGCGTTTGCTGGCTGCGACGGAAGACCGAGCATCACCGGCGACTTTCGAGGAGCGCGCCAAGTGGCACGCCGAGCGACTCGCCGAGCGGCCACGGCCCAAAAACCCTATGGTTTTGCTTGCCTTGCTTGGTCTTGCCATGTGGGTGGCCTCGGCGGTGACGTTCTTTCGCAAGGGCCTGGATGCGAATCTTGCGCTGAGGCGGACGCCAGCCATGCTTGCAAGCGCTGGATTCCTGGTCGGATTGGCACTCTTCTTGATCAGCCTTCGCTTGGCCTAACCCGACGGATTTCGGGTACAGTCGCCTCTTGCGCTCTGGCAAGGAACGCTAAGAATAGACTCCAGGCCAATTGCGATGGATGTTCGCTGCGGACGCTGCCAATCCGAATACCAGGTCGAGGACGCGAATGTCAGCGACCTCGGCACCGAAGTGCAGTGCAGCGACTGCGGACACATGTTCGTGGTCAAGCGTCCAGGCAGCGCGGCGAGACCGGCCAACACCAGTCGCGAACCCGAGGCGGGCACCTGGGTCATCGAAACCGGGGCTGGTCGCCCGTTGCGACTGCGCGACCTGACCACGCTGCACAAGTGGATCATCGAGCGCCGCGTGGGACGCGAAAGCCGTCTGTCACGCGACGGCGACCCCTGGCAACGCTTGGGCGACATGGCCGAGCTCGTGCCCTTTTTCGATATCGTGGACAGCGCCGAACAGGCCCGCACTGCGGACAAGCCCATGCCCGCCCCCTTGCCCGCCCTACTGCCCGCGCCGCTCGCGGTCCCCGTGCTGGAGCCACCCGCACCTCTGCCCCAGCCGCATGCGCCCGAGCCGAGCACATTCGAGACGGCCAGCGCTCTCGCCGCTCCGGGGCGTCCGCTGGCCCCCACGAAAGTCCAGACCCGCACGACAACCGCGGCGCCGCATTCGCCCTTGTACGATGCGGGTGCCGACAAGACCGTGATCATTCGCCAGGCGCCCGCCAAGCGGCTCGGCTTCTTGAAATTGGGCATCACGGTGTTGGTGGCAGCCGTGGTGGCCTACCTCGGTATCCTCTGGCAGCACCATCGCCTGATCTCGGCCATGATTTCTTCCTCCGGCACCAGCGAAAGCTCGGCGCCGCCCACCGCGTCCGTCGTGGCGCTGCCCACGCCAACGCCCAGGGCGGCGCAGAACGCCGAGGCCGCGGAGGAATCCGCGGAAAGTGGCGACGCGAACGCGCGTAGCCCCGTGGTCGAACCCATCGCCGACAGCGGTCCGGACGAAAAGGTGCCGCTCTTGGGCAAGGGTATGAAGCGTGCGGCCCCCGTCCGGCTGGCGGTCGCGCGCAAGACGAAAACGCCGACCCCAGTGATGGAGCGTCTCCGGGGAAGCCAAGCAAGTCCGGCCAAGTCCAGTGCGCCGCAAGCGCTGGCCGCCCAAGGCTACGTGGCCTTGAACCATCGCCAGCCCTCGAAGGCCATCTCGCTGTTCAAGCAGGCGCTGGCCGGCAACCCGACCAACGGCACCGCTCTGTTCGGCTTGGCCGAGGCCTACCGCAGCGCCGGCCAGATCGCCCTCGCGCTGCGAGCCTATCGTCGCTACGTCGAGCTCCTACCGAGTGGCCCCGACGCCGGCTCTGCCCTCCACAGCATCCGCGTCCTGGAAAGCAAGAAGCGGTAGAATCACCGAGAACATCCGGCAGGAGCAACGGGCGCGTCCTACTTGGAGAGCGGCGCTCGGCTTCTGCGGGCTATCGCAAGCACACGGCCAAGACCTGCTTGAGGTCGGTCTTGCCTGCGATGGCTTTCTCGATTCCGTCTTGAAGCAGGGTCGTCATGCCACCGGCCACGGCCAGCCTCCGAATCTCTTCGACAGGCGAGCGCTTGGCCACGGCGCGTTTGATGGCTTCGTCGGCGACTAGCAGCTCGTGCACTGCAATTCGTCCTTTGTAGCCGGTCTTGCTGCACGCCTCGCAGCCGGACGCGCGCCACAACTTGAAGTCGCCCCGTGCCGATCCCGCGCGCCGCCGCGGCTTCCTCGCCGAAGGATTGCACGATCTCGGCGACCTCGTCCTTGTCCGCCACGTACTGCGAGCGACACTTTTTGCACAGCCCGCGCGCCAACCGCTGCGCCAGCACGCCCAGCAGAGCGTCGGCGAAGCTGAACGGGTCGAGCCCCATGTCGACGAGGCGGGTGATGGTTTCGGGCGCGCTGTTGGTGTGCAAGGTCGAAAACACCAAGTGGCCGGTCAGCGACGCCTCGATGCCCGTGCTGGCGGTTTCCTTGTCGCGCATTTCACCGACCATGATGACGTCGGGATCGGCACGCAGGAAGGAACGCATGGCCGCCGCGAAGTCGAACCCGATCTTGGGTTGCACCTGCACCTGGCGCAGTCCCGGCTGCGTGATTTCCACGGGATCCTCGGCCGTCCAGATCTTCATGTCGGTCGTGTTGATCGAGCCCAGGGCCGAGTGCAAGGTGGTGGTCTTGCCCGACCCGGTGGGGCCCACGCACAGAATCAGTCCGTAGGGTTTGGCGATGATGGCGCGCATCTCGCGCAAGTTGCGATCGCTCATGCCCATCTCGTCGAGGGGTATGGGCTTGGACGCGGCCAGGATGCGCATGACCACATCCTCGTTGCCGTTGACCGTGGGCAAGGTGGCGACGCGCAGCTCGATGGTCCGGTCGCGCATGCGGAACTTGATCTTGCCGTCCTGCGGTTTGCGCTTTTCCGAGATATCGAGCCGGGCCATGATCTTGAACCTGGCCACCAGCGGGTTGCGGAAGATGGCGGGGATTTCCTGGTAGGCGATGCAATCGCCGTCGATGCGGAAGCGGATGCGTGTGTTTTCTTCCTTGCCGTAGGGCTCGATGTGAATATCGGAGGCGCCGCGCTGGAAGGCGTCGATGATGACCTGGTTGGCTAGCTTGATGATGGCGCTGTCGGATTCCTCTTCTTCACCGGAATCGTCGTCGTCGCTGGACTCCTCGATGGCGCCCGTGCTTTCGTCGGTGGACAGTTCCTTGATGAGGACGTTGACGTCGGACCTGAGCCCGTACGAATGCTCGATGCAGGCCAAGATTTCGTCGCGGAAACCGACGTGAATCACGACCTCGCGATCGGTTTCCACCGAGCGCAGGGCATCGGCGCGCTGAATGTCGTGCGGATCGTCGATGACCACGATGAGCCGCGGCCCGCGACGCTCGATGGGTACCGCCCCGATCCGGCGCAAGAATTCCACGCGCAGGCGCTGGCGCAGATCATCCGGAATCGATTGCTCGACGGTGAACCGATAAAACGGCACGCCATAGTAGGTGGAGACGGCCTTTTCCACGTCGGCGCGGGCGATACCGACCTTTTCAATAAGGAAGCGGCCAGGATCGGTCGCCGTCGACTCGGCCGAAGCCAGCGACTTGGCCAACTGATCGGGCTGCATGATGCCGGCCTGAACGAGATAGTCCCACTTGCCCGCGGGCCGGGGCGACGACCGTGCAGCATCGCGACTCGTGGCGGGCCCGGGCGTCGCCGGTCGCGAGCCCGCAGGGGCCGGCGGCGTGGCCGGCCGACTCGACGTGGGGGTCGGCAGCGTAGCAACGGATTCCTGCGACGCGGACGGGCGCTCGGCCGGCACGGGCGCGGCCTTTGGAGCGGCCGGGGCAGGCGCGGGCTCGACCGACGTGCGCAGACCGAGTTGCACGGCCAAGCCGCCCGCGACGACCTTGGCCACCTCGCCCGCATAGGCCAGGTCCCGGGCCGGAAAGACGCTCGTCTCGTCGGTGCGATTGGCCACCAAAAGCACCCCCACTTCCTTCTCGCGGTCAAAAAGCGGTGCCAATATCGCCGAACGCAAGCGCAGACCCAGCCACTGGTCCAGGCGATCGTCTGGACGCAGTCGCGGGTGCAGGCGGACCAGCTCGGCCAAGTCCCAAACGTTGCGGATGCTGGCGGGCGAGCGCGCCGCTGCAGCCCAGCCGACCAGGTTGCCGGGATCGCGGGGCAAGCGCAATTCGCGAACGGAATCAGCGACCCAAGCCACCGCCCGTAGGTGGTTGTCGAGATCGGGAATGAAGGCCGCCGCGCGTTCCGCGGCGAAAAAAGCGGCCACCTGTTCCATGCCCTCGAAGAGCAACCCGTCGAGCGAATCTAGCCCTGCGAGAGCGCTGCACAGCTCGGACAGCTGGGTGCGCTTCTCCCCCTGCGCGGATTCACCGCCAACCTGGCGCAACCACGTCGCGGCATCCATGCTGGAATCTCCCGTGTTCTCCTATCTTTCTGATTCGGTAGATTGGGCGCGAAAATGAAGCCTGCCCACCCGTGAGCGATGGAGGGGACCGTCTAACGCAGGCCAACGCTGGCAAGCCGGCGGGCGTTTATCCCTCGCGCGCGTTGTCGCGCGGGTACGGCCCGTTGTAGAATGCCGCGCCACTCCGGGTAAAAGGGAGCCACGGCCGATGTCAGGAGAGACCATACTCGTCGTCGATGACAGCCCGACCATCTGCAAGCTCGTCGAGCTGTCGCTGACCAAAGCTGGCTTCCACGTGGAAACCGCGCGCACCGGGGAAGGCGGCATCGAGGCCGCTCAGGCGCATCCGCCAGATCTCATCTTGCTCGACTTTCTGTTGCCGGATTTGAAAGGCGACGACGTGTGCCGCGCCATCTCGGCCAACATGAGGCTGGAGCAGATACCCGTGATCGTGATGAGCGCGAAGGGCGAGGACATCGGCGAGTGTTTCGCGGTCATGACCAACGTCAAGAACATCATCTCCAAGCCGTTCTCGCCCGAGGCGCTGCTGGCGGTGGTCAGCCACACCCTGGAAAAGATCGGCAAGAAACCGGACTCGCCGGAAGTCAAGACCGGCTCCGACAGCAGCATCGATCTCGCCGCGCTTGATACCGGGCGAGGCCAAGGACGAAAGTCCACAGCGCACCCAGCCGGATTTCGCGGCGGCCTTGGCCGGCGATCTCGCCGTCGTGTCCATCGCCGACGTGCTCTTGCTGTTGCAAGACCGCGGCTACACCGGCACCGTCAACCTTTCCCACGGCCGGGCTCGCATGGACATCTACCTTGGCCAGGGGCGCGTGGATTTCGCTGGCGCCCAGGGCGTGGCCGACGAATTCTTGCTCGGTCGCTTTCTGGTCAGCGGCGGGCACTTGGCGCAGGAAACACTGGCGCAGGTCATCGAGGATCGCCAGCGCCACGGCAACACGGAGCTCCTCGGCGCTTACCTGTGCTCGCGCGGTCTGCTCGCGGCCACGGGCTTGCACAAGGCCATGGCCAAACAAACTGCGGCGCTGGTCTTCGAAAGTCTGCGCTGGGGCAGCGGACGCTTTGCCTTCCACCCATTGACCGAGTTGCCGGCGCAAGCACGCGAGGCCGCCCTATCGCTCCCGGTCGACGGTCTCATTCTGGAAGGCCTACGCCGCGTGGAGGAATGGCGGGTCATCGAACAGGAGATCGGCGACTTCGACATGACCTTCGTTCGCAACGAAGACAAGCTGGCGAGTTTCGGCCGCGGGCAACTGCTGCGCGAAGAGGCCGCCATCGCCGACCTGGTCAACGGCCGCAACACCGTTCGCGACGTCATCCAGATCTCGAAAATGGGATCCTATGACGTGACCCAAGTGCTGTTCCGCCTCTTGCGTAGCAAACTCATTCGGCGTCGGGTCGCGCCCATGGTGGTATGACCCATGACGGCGGCCGCTCCACTCGATGTGGTTTTTTTCGAGCTGCGCGGCCTGCGTTGCGCGCTTCCGCTCGCGGTCGTGCGCAAGGTGCTGCCCATGCGGGGCGTGACCCCAGTGCCGCTCGCCCCGGCGGTGGTGCGCGGTATCGCGCCCGTGCAAGGATTCATCATTCCCGTGTTGGATCTCGCCGTGTGTTTTCAACCCGCGGGCGACGAGATGGCGGAAGGCTCGGCCTATCGCTTTCCCAAGGACAAGTTGCTGCTCGTGGAAACCGCGCCGGACGCAGGCCGGGAAGCCGTACGCGTGGCCCTCGCCGTCGAACGCGTGGTCAGCATCGGCACCGTGGACGAGCAGCACAGCCGCGTGCCGCCGCCGCGCCCGTCTTTCCTGTCGGCTACCGTGCTCGACGCCAGCGGGCCGGCGCTCCTGCTCGACGTGGAACGCACCATCGATTACGTGCGCGACGCCATCAGCGCGGTGATTGGATCATGAACGAAAAAGAAGAACTCAAGGAATTGCTCGCGACCTTGCGCGCGGCCCAGCAAGGCGACCTCACCGTCCGGGCCAAACCGGGCGCGGGATCGCTCGGTGAAATCGGGCAAGCGATCAACGATCTCTTGGCCAGCCTGGAAGCCCGTGCCACGCAGATCTCCTTCGCCTCGACCTCGATCATGCTGGCGGCCGAGGCCGCGGGCGGCGCCCTGCCCGAGATCTCCGATGGCATGTCCCGACAACAAGCGGCGGTGGCCGAGATCGCGCGCAAGCTGAAGTCGCTCGAGGCGCGCTCGGAAGAGGTCGGCCAGATCGTCGAAATGCTCGACGACGTCACCTCGGAGACCAACATCCTGTCGCTCAACGCGGCCATCGAAGCCTCGCGAGCCGGCGCGCAAGGCAAGGGCTTCGGCCTGGTGGCCGAGGAGGTGCGCAAGATGGCCGAGCGCGCGGCCACCGCCACCAAGGACATCGGCGCCTACCTGGAAACCATCGCCAGCGCCACCGGCGATGCCACCCGGGCCATCGAAAGCGTGCGCAACATCGCCGATCAGCTCGCGGCGCTCACCGCACGGGCCAGCAGCGAAGCGGGTGCGCGCGCGGAAATGCGCGGCGTTCTCACCGACGCCATCGCGCAGTTTCGCTTCACCGCGCAGGGCGAGGCGGAAATCACCCGCATCCTGCACGAGCGGCGCGGCGAGCTTGCGCGCGTACTCTGCGCCCTTCGCGCCGCTTCTGGCCAACACGAGCTCGCCTCTCGGCGAGTCGTTGCGGAACATCCTGACCGCCTTGGGTGAGAAACCGGCCGGGACGAAGGCATAGGATCCTTCCGCCATGGCGGTGAAATCCGATAGTGGCGAGGGCAGCGGCGAGCACGCGGCGCTTCCCGAGTGGAACGTGGGCGAAACCGAGATGCTGCGCAGCCTCTTCCTGGAGGAGGCCGAGAAGCACCTTGGCCGCATCACCGAGGCGCAGAAATCCCTCGCCCGCGCTTCCGCGGCCACGCTCGATATCTCGCCCGAGGTGGTGGATGTGCTGTTCCGCCACCTGCACACGCTCAAGGGCTCGGCCGGCTCGGTCGGCTTCGATGCCGTGGCGCGCGCTGCCCATGAGCTGGAGGAACTGTGCGCCGAAATCCGCCGCGGCCAGCTCGCACCGACCTTCGGCATCCTCGAACGCATCGACGAAGGCGTGGCCGAGATCCGTGCCCTGCTGAGCAGCGCGCGCCTTGCTGTGCCCCCGCCGCGCCCGAGCGGTCCGCCCGAGACCGCGGCCGTGCCGCGCGAAATGGCCGAGCGCCGCCGAACCATGGATCGCAGGGCCGTGGCCGATCGACGCGCGAGCGGTGAAGGTGTCCTGCGCGTCGAGGTCGAGCGCCTGGATGCCCTGCTCGAAAGCGTCGGGGATCTGGTGATTCTGCGTACTCGCCTCGACCGTCGCGTGCACGAAATGGGTAGCGTTCTTCGCGATATGGGCTCGACCCGGCAAGGACTGCGCGCGGCCCAGGCTGTGCTGGCCACCGATTTGCCAGCGCCTGCACGGCTGGAGGAGCTTGGCCGCCTGCTCGATCGCCTGGGCGAAATCGACGTGGAATTCACCGATGCGCTGTCGTTTCTCGATCGCACCGCGCGCCGGCTGGCGGAAGACGCCGATTCCATGCGCACGACCTCGGAGTACATCGAGGAGCAGATCCGCCGGGCACGTCTGGTGCCCCTCGAATGGGCGTTCTCGCGCCTGGGCTCGGCCCTGCGCGAGCTCGAGCGCACGTGCCACCGCCAAGCCGACTTGACCGTGCATGGCGGGGAAGTCGAGCTCGACAAGGCCATCGTGGATCAGCTCGTGGATCCGCTGTTGCACCTTTTGCGCAATTCCATGGCCCACGGGATCGAACCGGGCCCCGTGCGCGCCGAGCGGGGCAAACCCGCGCATGGCCGCATCACCATCCGCGCGGCCCAGGAAGCGGACTTCGTGTACCTTACCTTCGAGGACGACGGAGGCGGCATCGATCGCGAGGCCATCCGTCGCGCCTTGCAGGCCTCGGGGCAGCTTGGCGAGGGAGATGATACCAGCGACGAGGACTTGCTGAACGCCATCTTCGAGGCTGGTTTTTCCACCCGCGCTCAGTCGGACGCGCTGGCCGGACGCGGGATGGGTATGAACATCGTCAAGCGTGCGGTGGCGCGCATGGGCGGCGAGGTCAAGGTCGAGTCCCAGGCCGGCGCGTTCACGCGCTTCAAGCTGACGCTGCCTCTCGCTGGCGCCATCACGCAGGGGCTGCTTTTCAAGATCGGGGGGCAGGTGTACGCCGTGCCCGCGGCCCACGTCATCGAGGTGCTACCCATCGGACACAATGTTCTCGCCAGCGTGACTCCGCCCGCCGCGAACTCCAGTGGCGAGTTGCCCGCCATCGGCGGTGTCAGCGTTCCCATCCTCAAACTGCACGCCTTGCTCGGGCTGGAACTGCCGCCCGGCCGCCGCGCCGCCGCCTTGCACGTGCGCTACGCCGGTCGCAACTTCCTTGTCACCTGCGACAAGGTCATTGGTCCGCGCACCATCGTGGTCCGGCCGCCCGGACCGCTCATTGGGCTCATCCCCTTCTATTCAGGCGTCACGGCCTCGGGTGCGGGCAAGGCCCAGCTTGTCCTCGATCTCGGCGCGCTGGCCGACGCGGCCTATGCGGCCGACGTGCCCGTGCCCGCGGCTCCGCGCCGAGGGCAACCGCGGGTGCTGGTGGTCGACGATTCTCGCTTGTCCCGCGAAGCCGGCGGGCGTCTGCTCGCAGCCGCCGGCTATCAATCGGTGGCCGCCGAGGATGGCTGGGAAGCCTGGGAGATTCTGAGCGAACGCCGTTTCGACGCCGTGGTCACCGCGCTCGAGATGCCACGCCTAGACGGCTTTCAACTCATCGCTCGCATCCGCCGCGAAGCCACCCTGCGTGGCCTGCCCATCATCGTGCTCTCCTCGCGCACCTCGCAAGCCGCACGCGAGCGCGCGCTGGCGGCCGGCGCCAACGTGTTCCTTCCCAAGAGCCGCCACCGTCGCAGCCTGGTCGCCGCCGTGGCCGCATGTCTGCAAAAGCGCGAAGACGGCGAACCACCGACGGAAGAAGACGGGCAGCGGTGAGGTGGACCCGGGTCCGCGGGAACCAGTCCTGCGAACTTGGGGATGCTCCTAATCTACCCGCCTATCCCGCAACCTCTCCCTACTCCATAATACGTAAACCCAGCCGCACGCACCTCGGACGGTTGCCACGCATTGCGACCGTCGACAATCACCGGCGTGCGCATGAGGCTGCGCAGGCGTTCGAAGTTCGGCCGGCGGTAGTCGTGCCATTCGGTGACCAAAGCCAGGGCGTCGGCGCCCTCAGCGCACTGATAGTTGGAGGCCAGGAACTCCACGCGCTCACCAAGGATCTTGCGCGCCGGCGAAATGGCGACGGGGTCCGTGGCTGATACACGTGCGCCGGCGGCCAACAGGTCCTCGATGAGGACCAAGGCCGGCGCCTCACGCACGTCATCGGTGCCGGGTTTGAAGGCAAGGCCCCAAACGGCAATCTTGCGACCGCCAAGGTCGCCGCCAAAGTGATTGCGCAGACGTTCCGCCATGTGGTGCTTCTGCTTCTGGTTCACAGCTTCCACCGCTGTTAGAACTTGCAAGCTCATGCCCGCCTCTCTTGCGGTGTTGATCACCGCGCGTAGATCCTTGGGAAAGCAGCTTCCTCCGTAGCCCGCGCCCGCGTAGAGGAACTTGGCGCCGATGCGGGCGTCAGAGCCCAGCCCCTTGCGCACAAGCTCGATGTCGGCGCCCACCGCATCGCACAGATTCGCCAGCTCGTTCATGAATGAAATGCGCGTCGCCAGCATGGCGTTGGCGGCGTACTTGGTCAGCTCGGCCGAGCGACGGTCCATCACAAGGATGCGATCGCTTGAGCGCGTGAAGGGCGCGTACAAGGATTGCAGGGTGGACAGCGCGCGCGGGTCGCTGGTCCCGAGGATCACGCGATCTGGCTTCATGAAGTCGTTCACCGCATCGCCCTCTTTCAGAAACTCGGGGTTGGATGCCACCGCGAATTCGTGTCGCGTGTGCTGGCGAACGATGGCCTCGACCTTGTCGCCGGTTCCCACCGGCACCGTGGACTTGGTCACCAGCACGGCCCAGCCGGAGAGGGCGCGCGACGGTTTCCGCAGCCCGGAATAGGTAGCTGAGGTCGGCCGAGCCATCGGGCGCGGGCGGCGTACCCACCGCCAACAGAACGACCTCAGCGCCGGCCACGCCAGCGGAAAGATCGGTGGTGAAGGCCAGCCGGCCTTCTTGCACGCTATGGGCAATCAGCTTGTCCAGGCCGGGTTCGTAGATGGGCACCTCGCCCCGATTGAGCACCGCGATCTTTTCCCCGTCGATGTCGCAACAGGTGACATCGTTGCCCATGTCCGCAAACCCGGCGCCTGCGACAAGGCCGACATAGCCGGTCCCGATAACACATATCTTCATGTTGGCCTCACCCTAGCATAGGGTCGCCCGGCGGTCGCCAGCAACGGGTCGAGGCCTCGACGGGAAGCCTTCCTATGCCTTGACCAGGCGCCGCAGACTGCCGCCCCGATCCTTCAGAAGGGGCGCAATCATGTTGCGCGAGTCGACCACCAGCTTCACGTCTCGATACAGGGCGGGATCCTTGAATGCATCATGGGCAGTCGCCACGACCACGGCATCAAACTCGGCGAAAGCCTCTGCCGTACAGGGAATCGACCGCAGCGCGAAGTCGTACTTGCGGGTGCGAGGCGCCTCGGGAAAATACGGATCGCAGTACTGCACGAGCGCTCCCGCTTCGGTCAGCTGTTCCATCAGCTCGAACGAGGAAGATTCGCGACAGTCGTCAATGTTCGCCTTGTAGGAAAGACCAAGCACCAGCACGCGCGAGCCCTTGACGGCCTTGCCATCCTCGTTGAGCGCGGCTGCGACGCGAGAGATCACGAAGCGTGGCATCTGGGTGTTGATCTCTCCCGCAAGCTCTATGAACCGCGTCCAAATTCCGTGTTCGGCCGCCTTCCAAGAGAAGTAGAAAGGGTCGAGCGGAATGCAATGTCCGCCGAGTCCTGGGCCGGGATAGAACGGCATGTAGCCGAATGGCTTCGTGCTCGCCGCTGCGATCACTTCCCAAACGTCGATGCCCATGCTCAGGAACGTCATCTTGAGCTCGTTCACCAGCGCGATGTTGACCGAGCGGAAGATGTTTTCGAGCAGCTTGGTCGATTCCGCGATCCGCGAATGGGAAACCTGGACGACGCGGTCTAGGCCAGCACCATACAGGGCGACCGCCACCTCGGTCGACTCGGCATTGATACCACCCACGACCTTGGGAATGGTTCGCGTCGAGAAGTCCTGGTTTCCGGGATCCTCCCGTTCGGGCGAGAAGGCCAGGAAGAAGTCCTCTGGCGACTTGAGACCGCTCTCTTCGAGGATGGGCAAGACCTCCTCGTCCGTCGTGCCTGGGTAGGTCGTGGATTCGAGCACCACCAGTTGCCCGCGCCGCAGGCGTCGCGCGATATCCCGCGCGGTCGCGTGAATGTACGAGTTGTCCGGTTCGCGATGCTTCCCGAGAGGGGTCGGCACGCAGATCAGGATCGCATCGCACTCGCCTAGGCGATCGAAGTCGGAGGTCGCAGAAAGACCACCGCTGCGGATCGCAGCCGCGACCCTTTGGGGACCGACATGCTTGATGTACGACTCCCCCTTGCTCAATGCCTCGATCTTCTTGGTGTCGACGTCGAACCCGATGACCTTGAACCCAGCCTCCCAGAACACAAGCGCGAGGGGCAACCCCACATAGCCTTGACCAATGACACCAACCACAGCCGACTTCGCAGCGATCTTTTCAACCAGGGACATCATGTCTTCTCCAATCGATTGGAATGCCCCGTACCGAAGGGGGCACGCACGGGCTGAGAATCAGGATCGTGTGGACGAGGGGATCGAGGAAGCGGTCAGGTTGAGGAACAGCCACATCTCCCGGTAGTGCCAAGCGAAACCTGGCTCGCCTAGGTAGGGCGCGCGTTCGGTGTATCGTCCCCCGAACTCCACAATCAAGTGTCTCGACGTGCGATAGTGAATGGGGATCTCGGCCGACACGAAAGTTTCGTCGGGCGAGACGCCCCCGACAGCGCTGGCGGATTGGCGCCCGGAGAGATCGGTCGAAAACGCGCAGCGAGCGCCCACGCTCCACGGTCCCGAACTGGGCGTCGACGCTGCCCTGCGCGAGACCGCGCGAGACCGGTACGCCGAGCACGGGATCGATGAACGCTGTCGTTCCCACCCCGATTGAGGAACGTACGACGGCCATGCGCGTTCGCTGCAAAACCGAATTGAGATCGATCTGGAGGAGCGGCACCGGATACCAGGCCAGGTTGGTAGCATCGGTTTGGCGGAGTGCCACCGTGTAGGCGAATCCTCACGGCCAGGTGCAATTGATGCTGGCGCGTGAGCTCTTGGCGAATGCCAATCTGAGGCTGGATCGAAAGCGCATTCAACTCGCCCGCCTGGCTCGGTGCGCCCGTCTGGCTGGGTGCCAGTGACATTCCCCAACTGTCCGTATCGATGATGGCAACGACGGCATTCAGGGTTGATCCTCGGGCCAGTGCGTAGGTTAGACCGGGGGCGGCCGTCACTGTGGTTTGTGTGGGGAGCGCAAAGGTACCAGCCGTTCCGCTCGAGATGGTTTGATTGTCGAAGGAGCGGCGATGCAGTGCCCCTAGCTGCAGGGTCAGCGTCGTACGTCGTGAGCTGTGCCATGACGCATCGGCCGTCGCATTGACCATGAGCATCGTCATCGCAAGCGGCAGAGAAGGCTGGTTGGGAAGCTGCTGCTGGAGCGAGGTATAGTCCTGTTCCCCATAGCTGGCCCGGACGTTGAGCTGCCATTGGCTTCGCCTGCTCGAACGTCTGATGTGAGTGACCCCAAGTGTTTCAAGAAAAAGTGGACGAGAGTCGAAGAGAGGGACTGGCCGCCAGAGGATTCTGGTGGCGGAATTTACATGCAGGTCGTCGACGCCATCCAGCCAGCGCAGGCTGAGGAGCGGTGTTGCCACGACCACGACTTGGGCCTGTTCAGCCGGCACGGACACGGTGACGGGCGGCAGCCACGTGGGGAGGAAGGTGTCACCTGCCTCGTCCCCATGGGCGCCTCGCCAACCCGCGTCTCGATTTGCGCGCCTGCCTCGAACTGCGCCTCGGCCTGGAGCAGGGATAGCGCGGACAGAATGGCGGGTCCGCAGACGAACATGTTGGCTACTCCACGACCACCGTATCTGCGTCTGCAAGCAGGAACTGGACGACGAAGGGCTCGGCGGTGGTGATGTCGCGCACGCAGAAACGGATCCTCTCGTTGGATCCTGCCCGAACGACGAAGACTCGATCGCTGTGGGCGAACTCGGTCAGCCAGCCCGCTTGAGCCAGAACCGTGATCAAGCTGCGGTCGCGGTTCATTTCGTAGATGCCGGGTGTCTTCACCTCTCCGATGACGCTGACACGGATTGGGGAGCTCCTGGTGATCCACACCGAAACCACGGGCGTAACCACGACATTCTTCAGGGCAACAGCAACTCGGGCCGCGACCTGTCGGGCGGTCAAGCCGGCCACATGGACGCTGCCTACCATGGGCTGGGTGTAGTGGCCATCATCGCGCACCACGAATTCGCCCGAGAGGGTCGGTTGCTTCTCGACTTCCACGAGAATGGAGTCGCGAGCGTGAACCGCGGGTTCGGCCGCTGAATCCTTGGTTGGCAAGTCCGCTGCCCAAGTGAATCGATCACTGTGCGCACAACCCAGCGGCAGCAGGAATAGCAGAATGAGCAGACCCGCTATGGCGCCCTTCTCGGCAAGCCGGGCGAAAGTCCTGCGCAGCTCGCCGATGGCGAGCACGATGGCTGCTAGAAGCAGTCCCAGGCCGAGCCCCATCGCCAGGCGCAAGGCGAAGGCTTTGCGGCCCGGCGGCGATTCCAGGCGTGTAGGTACAACGATTTCGTAGCGCGAAGTCGCCGATACGCGTTCGAGCTCGAGCTGAACTTCCGCCTTCTTCAGGCGATCGAAGAGCAAACCATGCTGTCGCTCGACTTCTTCCTTCATGCGCACGAGTTCCTCCAGACGCGCATTGACCTTGGGTGACAGACTGCTAACGGTGCGAAGCGAACGCAAACTGGCGCCGACGGTGCCTAGTTCAGCGCGCGCAGCCTTGAGCTGTGCCTGAAGTTGGTCGGCCTGACTCTGCAGGCTGTCGTAGGCGACGTTCGAACGCTTCTCGAACTGAGTCACATCGGAGTGAAGGTGGTCATCGACGAGTTTCTGCAGGTTCTTCTGCTCGGTGAGCAGCCGTTGCACGTCGGGATGCCCGTCAGCGAAGCCCTGCGCCCGTAGCTCAGCCAATTTGCGGCTAAGGTTGTTCAAGGCCTCACGGTCGGACTGCGCCGCTTGCGTCTTGGCCTGGCTGAGCACGCTGCCACGCGCGAGTTGGCTGCGCACGCCTTCCAGCTCGCCCGTCAATCTTTCGATTCGGCCGGACACCTCGAGCCGCTTGGATTCAAGCTCCGCGGGCGAACCCGCGAGCGTACTTTGCGCGAGGATCTGATCCGAGTTGGCTTCGCGGAATTTTACGGTTTCTAGCATGATCTCGTCCAAGCGCTTCTGAGAGTCTTCGGTTTGGGAACGCAGAAATTCAACCTCGGCGACGAAGACCTTCAGGGTCTTCTCAATCTCGGTCTGAAGGTAAACCTTGACGTGTGCGTCGAGCAACTTGAGGTGGTCGTCGGTCCGATGACTGAAGATGCTTGAGGTGAGCGTTGCAGTATAGGTGTTGTTGCCGGTGCTCTCGAAACTCAGTCGCTTGGCGATACCTTCAGCCATTGGTACGGTGGGATTGGGAACACCCATCCGCCTGAGGGCGGCCAAGATGGTTGCGTTGCTTTTGAAGGCAGCCTGGGCGCCCGCGAAGAACTGCGTCCAGTCTGACTGTTCCGGTCGCATTTGCGTTTGAGGATCGATGGGGTTGGTCCTGGGCGCGGGATGCAGCGTTACCACGCAGAAGGCGGCTTGCACCGGGGGATAGAATTTGAAGCTCGCGGCACCTAGGATGAATCCCAGGGTGGCTAGTCCGCAGATCAGCCGGGCGTGGCGCTTGAGGTAGCGCGAAGCACGGAGGATCTTGAGCAAAACATCGTCGAGGGAAGGCGCGGCTTCATCGCTGTCGGCCGGCCGTCGCTTGCGCTCTGGCTGAGTCTGTACCGGCGATTGTATGGGCTGGATTTGCTGTGGTCGCACTCTCTGGGACGGTCGGGAGTACGAATCGCGAAGGATGGTTGATCGTGGGGCTATGCCCCTGGCCGTGGCGCGCACTGGCACAAGCGACGAATTCTTGTCCTTTGTCGCGTTGGCCCGTTCGTCCCAAAACGTGAGGATTGTTTCGCCCAATCGAAGCGTGTCGCCGCTAATCAAGCGCGCGTGGTTGACACGCTTGTCGCGTAGGAAAGTGCCCTCAGCGGACCCCATGTCCTCGACTGTGTAGCCAAAGCTGTGCTTGAAAACCCGCGCATGGTAGTCGGAAATGCCAGGGTCGGTCAGAACCAAGTCCGCGTTGTTCGATCGACCGATAACCGTGGGATTTCGGCTCAGGGGGTACACCTGCTGTCCCCCGCCCGCTTCCGCAACCGTTAGCACGGCGCGCTCGGAGCCAGGCTGCACGTTGCCACGTGTGGCGAACTCAGCAAAGCTGAGGGTTTCGTTCGTTGGTTTTTCGTCGTTATCGCCTTCACGGCCCATGGCTTGCGTCCTGGTGGGTTCAGTCCTAGCAGGGAATATGGTGCCGCGACAGCCCTTCCTGGGCAAGGGGTAAGCCGCGCTGTCCGGAAAAGCGTCGTCAGCGCTATGGCCGCCTCTCGGAGGTCGCCGCCGCGATGAGGCGGAGCTAGGCGTGGCAGTCCGCCTACGCGATCAAGGCTCGGGGTTCGCGTAGTACCAGCCGGGTTTTGTGCGGGTAGAGCATGCGAAGGGTTTCAACGCCTCGGACGCGCAGGGAGAGTTTGCAGACCGCATTCAGAAGCTGCGCAGTCACCGGGCGCACGTCAGGATTGTGAGGAGGCGGGTCGACTTGTGGCCGCTCCCGATAATCCTCGCGGTGCCAGGCTGATCGCTGGCGGCCACAAGTCGCCCCGTCCGTTTACGCAGCGCGAGCACTTGAACGCCGTTCCCAGAACTCCTCGAAGCGGCCAGAGAGCTTGCAGCAGCGTAGAGCAATGATGGCGTTTGCGCCTTTGAGCGTCCAGTGCATGCCGGCACGCTTGCAGCGGGTGCCAATCCCGGTCTTGCAGCCGGCCTCGACCACACCCGTGGACGTGCACAGTCCGGCCGCGTGGAACTCGGCGTAGCGCATGCGCTGGCGGTTGGTCCTGACGTAGTCGGCACACTCGCTGACCTCTTTGGCGGCATCGAGGTGCGGGGCAAGTGCCGCCAGCACGGCGTCGATGTTGCCGGCATCCAGCTCGTCGTGCCGGGCTTTGGCCCACGGTTTGTGTTGTGCGCTGGTTGCTCCCCAGATGGCCTTGGCCACATCTGACAGGTGCTGCTTGGCGTGGAAACGGTCGACGATCTGGATGGCCTCCGGGAAGTACTCTGTGGAGAGGTTCCAGATCCACTTGGCCCCGTCGCCGAGCACGGCCCGGCGTGCGACGCTCTCGAAGGCGCGGCGGGTAGCCTCGCGACAAACCCGCGCCGCAAACTCGCTGGGCGTCTGGTCGGTATCCCGCTGGGCTGCGCTCTCAATCGCCGCCGAATAGGTGACCGAGCCCCGATCGCGCACCGGCGTTCCCTCCTCATCGCGTCCCTCGGCACTCCAGACGGTGACCAGCTTGACCTCACGGGTCTTGGCCGTGCCGTCTTCCTGTTTGCCAGGGCGGCCCTCCAGCTCTTCCTTGCGCATCGGCACTCCAGTACCGTCCATGCCCAGGTAGAGGGTAGACGCCATTTGCGCGTCGGCGGATGGTGTCTCGACCACATGCCGCTCATCTTCGGCGATCTGGTGTCCGAGCGCCTCGGCCGCCCGCTCAACGGTCTTGCTGGAAACCTCGACCCCGGCCAGTTCCCGCAACAACTCATGGCTCTCCTCGAAGCTGACCATCGCTGCCGCCAGCCCGTTCATGCGGGTTACCGCTGGCGACAGCGACGTGCCCTCAAGTCCGAGAGCCTGGTCGCGTGGGCAGAAGCCGGCACCGCAGATCTTGCAGTGGTAATAGGCGCGTCCCAGGCTCATCTTGCCCAGGACGGTCGTGAAGGTCTTCTCGCGACGATCCACGTAACGAGCCTCGTGTCCCGCCGGACAGGGCAGGTAGGCACCCACGTGGTCCGAGTGGTCTGCGTTCAGGCGCTGCTCGATAGCCCGCGCTGCGACTGAGAGCGCCCGTCGCCGGACCGCGGTCTCGACCGCCTCGAAATCGAGCCGATCAGCGGCGCCCGGGGCGATCAACGCTTCGACTTCGCGGACGAGCTCGGCATCGAACGCGGTGGCGAGCGCCGTTTTTTTTCCATCGCTCCTGCCTCAACGGGGCGCGCATCACAAATAGCGTCGCTCACAGCTACCAGCTGGTCGCAGGTGGCCCGGAACATTTTGTAGGTTTGCACCTCGCGCTCAATCTTGGAGAGCACTGGTCCGGGTCGCAGCTGCAGTGTCTTGGTCTTGCCGTCCACCTTGGTGGTGAAGGCGTAGTACGGTCCGTGGCCCGGATGGTCCGCGTTGGCGCACGCACAGGTCGGCTTGCCGCATGAGCGGTAGACCTCCGTTATCGAACCGCGGCGCATATCGCCAGTGGTGGCCAGACGTTGGAGCAAGCCTTCGCGTTCGGCTTGCAGTTTGGTGAGCGATTCTGACATGGGCGCCTCCTCTGATAGTCTATATACTATCAGGAAAGGCTTCAAAACGAAACGATCATCCCTCCGCCCCACAATCGCGACGTGCGCCCGCAGTCACCCCCGCATTGGCGTTCGCGCCACGGTAGGTGTAGTCTTGGTGGATGGCGAGATGAAGTAGCAACATGGATTGTGTCGATTCGCGTGTGAACATAACGACGCCCGCAAGACGCGGCATCTCTTCCCTGTCATCGAACGCGAACAGGCTTTGAACCTCGCCAAAGGCGCGCACCTTAAAACGGAGGTACATATCGTTCTCGACAGTTTCGGGAACACCGTACCGCCGAATAGAAGCCACGAGGGGAACCCTGACTTGATTCTGCTCGGGGTTGAAGAATACGATTCGTTCCAGCTCTGGCCGATACGAAATCGGCAGGGTTGACGATATTCGAATTCGTCGCATGACAGCACGTGAGCCGACGCACCCTACTTGGCGCACCTAGGTGTGATGCCAACAAAGAATTGAGGTTGCAATGTTTCATTGCCGGTTCATCTTCTGCGTCGCGGCAGCCTTCACCTCAGCGCACCCATCGAATGCAAACGCGCCGAGTCGTATCCTTGCTTGCTAGGTTGGCCAGGTAGGTCTCAGTCGGCTGGCAGATGGGCACGCTCGCAGGATGTGCGTTCAGCCTAGCGTAGGAAATCCTTTGAGAAGTGAAAACACTGAGAAATGTAGGGCAGATTGCGGGCCGCGACATTGGGCACACCGTCGACAAAATGACGATGGCATGTTTCATAGAAGCGTCGACTGAACTCCACGGCCCAGTCTAGGTTGACATAGAAGCTCCAGTCAGCGGCCTTTGGAAATGCCAATTCTGAATGCATGACATGGTCGCTGGGGATACCTGAGGTTCTGGCGTCCTTCTTGAATACGTAGAATCGGATCCGGTGATCTGCATCCTCGAGGTCAAGAATCCTCTTGAAAAGACTCTGATCAAGGGCCGAGCCACTGATTCCCTCTTCATAGGCGGATACCAGCAAAAACACCTTGCGGAAAGCGTGGCATATGGATGCTATCTGCTCGAAAGAGGTCTGGGAATCCACCTCAATGGTCATGTCCAATTCAAATCGTTTGCCAGAGAAATCATAGTCCGCTGCGCGGGTCAGATAGAGCGAGGCTTCGCTGAACTTCTGCTGCACTCGACCAAGAAGCAGCATGAGGTGGTCGTTCGTCATCGTTATCGGCGGTCTATTGTAGAGACTTCGAAGCAGGTCGTGCTTCGAGCCCATGCAATAGTCGCATCCATCATGAACGGCGTTACAGCCGCCCTTGGTGGTAATGATGTGGGGCAAAAGGAATTGATCGCCGGGCGTCCTGTACTTGAAATAGCTAGAGCTTGTCGGGAAATTCGGGGTGCCGATCGCGATGTCTGCCCATCCCGCGCTGCCTGGCGCGGGCAATCTCTGATTTTCGCCAGTAGGGTGAGCGTTGTCCCCGCGTTTCGCTCATATCGCCAGGGCAATCCCCTTCTTTTCGGCAACGCCCCGAAGCAGCTTGGTTAGGTTCAGCCCAAGCACCGCACGTTGGCCGCATACGCCCATCATCCCGGCTGAGCGTGCCGCCGGGCGGTTAAATCCGTATTTGGGGCACTTGATGGTGCCAATCGACCCTTCGACCATCGCACGCTCCCGGATGAGACGGTCCTTCACTTTGCCTACCACTTCCCACGGCGCGCGTCCTCGGGGTGCCAATCCAATATCGCGCACGCCAAGCTTGCGAAGTCGTTTCACGTTCTCCGTGCTGTACCCACCCCGGTCGTAGGCGTAGGCACGCGGTGCCTTCCCCAACAGAGATGCGAGATCTTCGACCGCACGCACGGCATAGCTTGCATCGGTGACGTCGGTCTTCATCCCGGCCATGGTCGCAAGCACGAAGCCGCCGCGCAGACGTGTGATTCCCCACGACAGACCGAACTCCACCGCCTTGCCCACTTTGCCGCGCACGATCGAGTAGAGCTGGGGAATGTGCAGGTTGATGATCTTGCCGGATGCGACGAAGCCCGTGCGCAGCCAGTGGCGAATCTGCGGTACCAACTTGCGCATGGTTTCGTGCAATTCGACGAGCTTGCGCTGTGCGACCACGGCGTGACCGCGCAGTCTGCGTCCCTGCTCGGCCGCAACCGCGAGCGCCTTGCCCAGGTTCTGGTTGATGCCTTCGATGATGCTGGTCATCTGCGCAACCATCCGGTCCTTGGCCGCCTTGGTTTTGCCCTTGGCGAACAGCCGGTACTTGCGCACGTGCGCCTTGGCCGCCCGGAACTTGCCGTACATCTTGCCCACAAAATCCTGCAAGCCTCGTCCCGCTCTCTTCGCCGCCGCTTCGATGGACCTGACGAAGCCGCCTAGCAATCCCATTTCGTTGGGATGCGGAATCGCCGCTTCCTGTGCCGTCATGTCGGCCACTGCGACCCTGGCATCGGCAAGCCCCAGGGCCACGGCTTGTTTCACCACCGCCTCGTTGATAAGCCGGCACCCGTCTTCTCCCAGAAGCTGTGCAAAATCCTGAATCGTCGTGAAATCCGGCGTCCAGTCCGTCTCCGTCAGACCGCACAGGTATCGCGCTGGCGCGTAGTACCGAATCTGCTCCTCCACCTCGCGGTAGGGCATCTTTCGAATCGCCATCAACGTCAGCGCCCCAAGTGTCGCGCGCAAGTTCGGCGGTCGTCCCGCCGCGTTCTTGAGCTTCTTGGCCCGGACTTTTTCCGCCCGTAGTTCCAGCTCGGTCCAATCCACCGTGTCGGTCAAGACCACCATCGGATGATTGTCGGGCAACGCAATCGCGGGTCGTTTCGATCGCGCAAATAGTTCGGGCTGGCTGTTGCCGCCTCGGCGTCGTGCAGACATCGCGGACCTCCTTGGTCACACTTTCCATCAGCCACAATTCGTCGCCGTTGTCGATCCCCCACGACGAGAAAACGCATGATGTGCGACGATTTTCCTGGGGACGGTCAGTGCGAGCCGCCAGCCGCAGGCCGGCCCTTTGGGCGGCCCGGAATTTCCCGACAAGCTCTACCTAAACCATCTCTCCTACTCACGTCTCATCTTCTCCTCGATCCGCCGTTTCAGCGATTCGTACAGACCCCAAACTGCTCGCCTCCAGCGCTGGCGGGGGCCATGGGTCGCCCTCCAGGCCCGTCCGAGCCTACCCATGGTCTACGTCCCCGCTGCCAGGTACTTCACGCATGCTGCCGGAGGAACACCGAAGGCTTCGCGGATCGGGTCCGACGTCGAAGCGGATCGGGTCGAAGTCGAAGTTTAGATCGCTCTGTACCGCCGCGGCCTGCTGACCTTTGAACAGCAGTGGACCGACCAGGCCAGTGGGCGGACGCTGCCCAAGTTCGTGACCGAGGAACTGCACAAGTATCTCGACTGCGGAATTCTCGCATGGGGCTTCGCGCATCTTTACTGCGACGACTGCGGCGAGCACCACGTCGTCGCCTTCTAGTGCAAGGCCAGAGCCGTGTGCCCGAGTTGCTTGGGCAGGCGCATGAATGAGTGCGCATTGAACCTCGTGGATCATGTCCTCCCCAATGTACCTCTGCGACAGTTCGTGCTGACCATGCCGTTCCCGCTGCGCTTTCTGTTGGCGTTCGACGGTAAACTGCTCGGTCAAGTCGTCCGCATCTTCACGGACACCGTGGCAGCGTGGTATCTGCGCCGCCAAGCCGATCGCGGCTTGCCGGCCGGCGAGTCCGGCGCCGTGACCGTCATCCAACGGGCCAACAGCGATCTGCGCCTCAACCCGCATCTTCACACCGCTTTTCTGGACGTGTACTCGCCCGACGCCGACAACAGGGGCCAGATGTTTCACCCAGCGCGAGCGCCCATGCAGCAAGAGATCGAGACTCTCGTGTGCCCCTTCGGGGCCTAGGGCCTGCCCGCCCACGCCCTGCCCCACGCGGCTTCGCCGCGCCCGTCGCCATGCCGGCAAGCGCATCCTCCGCTTCCTCCAGCGTCGTGGCGTCATCACCCTCGTCACTGCTCCTGGCGACGGTGAGGTTGCCGTCGTCAGCGACGAGACGATGGGCGAGAAGGACCTGCTCCTCGCCAAGTTGCTGGCCGCAGCAGCAGCCGGCGCCGAGCCCGCTGGCCCGGCCAACAAGCGCTCTAGGGCCTACCCGCCCTGCGCACCGGCTACACTGTCGCCGACGCCTCGGGACTGTTTGATGCCAGCTTCCGGCGCGACGACCTCGTCGAGTGTGGTTGCAACATGCACGGGCACCGGTATTTTGCCAAGGCGCTCGACGCTGGCGATTCACGGGCCGCGCTGCCCATTGCCGCCTACAAGAAGCTCTACGAAATCGAAGCCAAGGTCCGCGACCTGGGCGACCAAGAACGCCGAGATATTCGCCAGGCAGAGAGCAAACCCGTGTGGAACGAGATCTGCGCGTGGTGTGACACGTACAAGCCGCACGAGCCGCCTTCGTCGAAGCTGGGCGAGGCCATTCGCTATCTGACCAACCACCGCGTGGCACTCGGCCGTTTCCTGGAAGACGGCGCGATCCCCATGGACAACGGCATCGTCGAGCGCCTGCACGTCCGCGCCGCGCTCACGCGAAAGAATTTTCTATTCGCAGGATCGGACGCCGGTGGCGAGCGCGCCGCCATCGTCTACACGATCCTGGGCTGCTGTCGCCTGGCCGAAGTGAATCCAGTCGAGTACCTGGCCGACGTGCTACCTCGGCTCTCCCGTCGCGTGCGGCTGCGCGACATGTCGGCCCTCATGCCCGCGCGCTGGGTGACAGCGCGAGCTGCGGTCACATCGGAAGAGCCACCGGCCGCTCAGAAGTAGAAGCTGCCGTCAACCGCTGACCGTCGGCCAGACGGGGTGCGGTCTGGCGGAAGGACACACGCGTAGTGTGTGGCCGAGACAGGTCGGAGTCTGCCCCAGGGCAATCGAGTTCTACTCTTCGCGTCACGAGCCATGAGGCAAGGTCCTTGATTTTCCGTGGCGTGAACCTCGTGGTCGTCTTCGAACGCAGCCAATTTCTGTCAAGTAATTTTCGAACCCGACCGCCCTGGAGTCTGCCCCCAGAAGTTGTGCGTATACCAAGAATGGCAGAACCGGGCTAACAATCTGGGCCATCGCTTCGCGCCGCCCACAATTGCGAGATTCTTGGCCATGCGCTACCGTCCCCATCCTAGCCGACACGATGATGTTTGGCACCAAGCCATGAAGAGCCATCCCCCCTTTCCAAGCGCCACCGCAAAGGCGGCCGCTAGCCACATATCGCGTCCTAGCGCGCAGCCATGACCAGCGCCTTCGCAACGGTGGTCCTGGCACTCTTTGTGCCGCTTGCGATCGGGACATTCTTCGCCACGCGGCCCCTTATAGCCGCCATGGTGGTTGCGCTGGGCGCTGAGATGTTCCTTCCGGAACAGGCATCCTTCAAGTTCCCTTGGCTGCCGGAGCTGACGAAGTACAACCTGCCCTACTTATGTATCGTCATCGGGGGCCTGCTGGTCTGTCCTCGGAAGGTCACGGCCTTCCCTATGCGAAGGCGAGTCGTCACGGTCGCGTTGCTTGCATTTGCTGGTGGGCTGTGCACCGCGCTGACCAACGGGGACACGTTGACGTGGGGGCAATTCGTATCCCCTGCGATGACTCTTAAAGACGGGGCCTTCGTCGGCGTCAACGAAATCTTTGCCAGTTGGTTTGCTTTCTGCATAGGATACGCCCTGGTCCGTGAGAAGGACGATATCGACAAGGTGCTAATCGCTCTGGGCATCGCGGGTCTGCTCTACTGCCCGTTCGCCATCGTGGAGATGCGCATGAGTCCCCAGTTCCACCAATGGGTCTACGGCTACAACACGGGGGATTTTGCGCAGACAATCCGTGGGGGCGGGTATCGTCCCAAGGTCTTCATGGCGCATGGATTATCATTGACCCGCTTTTTCATGGTCACGACCTTGGCCCTGTTCGTGCTCGCCAAGGGGAGACGCCACCTTTGGGGGCTGCCAGTGCATCTCCTCGCATGGTTCCATCTGGTCGTGCTGATCTTGTGCCGGAGCACTGGCGCGATCGTTCTAGCCCTGGTGGGAGTTCTTGCTATCTCGTTTGCGAAGCCCAAGAAACAGCTACTGCTCGCGACAATCCTGGCCACTTCGGCCTTCGCGTACCCGCTGTTGCGGGCCGCTGACCTGTTCCCTGTGTCTGGGTTTCTCGATGCGGCTAATCTCATCTCAAACGACCGATCAGACTCACTTGAATTCCGTTTTAAGAACGAGGACGTTCTCCTCGCGCACGCACGTGAGAGGATTCTCTTCGGATGGGGAATTGGCCGCAATCGGTTGTACGATTCTGAAGGGCGAGACCTTGTTGTCACCGACGGACATTGGATCATTGTCCTTGGTATTGCGGGGCTGGTCGGATATGCGGTCTCTTTCGGAATGTTGGCCTGGCCCGCCATTCGAGCACGCCGCCGCTTGCGCACCCATGGCAGCCTAGCTGACAAGACGCAGCTGGCAGGAATTGCGGTGATGGTCTCTTTGTGGCTCGTAGATCTGATACCCAACGGCCTATGGGGCCTGCACCAGTACATGTTGGCCGGGGCCTTGATGCGCAGGCTGATCGAACTGCGCCCGATCCCAGAAGACGGTTGGCAGTGACCTCCCTACAACCACAACGCCCAATTCCCGGTCGTCAGCGCGTAGGCTGCGACGATCCTGTTGGTCGTGGCGTGGGCGATGATTCCATCAAGCAGTCGGCCGCGACGAAGCACTGCCAATGCGTATGCTAGCTCGGCCAGGGAGGCCAGCCACCACCTCTCATGCAGCGTCCCGAAGAGAAGGGACGCACCAGGCACGGCCAACGGAGTCCAGCGGGTCAGAGGCACACGGTCGAAGTCCAACACGATAGGACGTCGCATGACGTACCCACGGAAGGCAAGCTCTTTGACGATGGAAGCCAAAGTCACGGAGTCCGCCACTCGCAGCACCACCCACGCGGGCGGCACCCACGAGGCACCCACGGAGAGGCGTTGGCAATCAGGGACTTCACGTGCTATTCGAATGAAAATATCTGGTGGCTGAACAGAATCCAAGGTGCGGCGACGATGATGCCGATGCCGCCCGCCACGACCATTCTGCGCATCGACCAGACGATGGGCCCGATGGCTCGCCGAAAGACCAGGAACGCAATGACCACCGCGACCTCCCGCAAGCCAGACAGCCAGTTCCAGTCGACCGTAAACGGCTATTTCTTATCAGACGTTGAAAGCAAAGTGGCGTTTCGATGGACTTCTTCCTAACAAAAAATGGGCGCCTCGCCTCGGCCATGGTTTAGACAGTTGGCCGTCGGAGTGGTGACTATGTGGCGATGGTATGAGCGCTGACCGCCATTGATGATGCAATGATTCTTTCCAGCTTCGCAGAGGCATTCTTGCGCTCTGCCACAACCCGACGTAGACATGTCGCTGTCGAAGCGACAGACGCCACCCTAACGTACAGCGACATCGACAAGTTGTCTAACCAACTCGCCCGCCGCCTGCGTAGCGTCGGCGTGGGTCCCGAATCGCGGGTTGGCATTTCGTTGCACCGGGGTGCGGTCGAGCTGGTCGCGATGCTCGCCACGCTCAAAGCCGGTGGAGCATACGTGCCTCTCGATCCAGCCCATCCGGCCGAACGACTGCGTTTGATCATCGAAGATGCGGCTCCCCAAGTGATGATCGTCAATTCGGGATCGCCGTTGGCATCGGCGTCGACCGGAACAACGCTGCTCGTGAATACGCTTGCGGATACGACAGCCGGCCACTCGGATGCTCCCCTCGAGCCATCGGCTTCTGCAGATAATCTCGCGTACATCCTGTTCACCTCCGGATCCACGGGGCGTCCGAAAGGCGTCGAGATCACACGAGGCGCTTTCGACAATTTCCTCGGTTCGATGGCAAAGTGTCCAGGCCTCGGCGAGCTCGACCGCGTGCTGGCGATTACCACGACGATGTTCGACATTGCCGGCCTTGAGCTTCTGCTTCCGCTCTACGTCGGCGCGACCACCGTGATAGCCGACCGTTCCACGGCGCAAGATCCGCGAGCACTTCGCGCACGCCTCGAGCGCGGTGATATTACTTTGATGCAAGCGACGCCCGCCACGTGGCGACTGCTGACGGAAGCCGGCTGGCGCGGTGACCGCACGCTTCGCATGTTGTGTGGCGGCGAGGCCTTATCGCCGACGTTGGCGGACCGGCTGCTGCTCGCCGGCGCTGAGCTCTGGAACATGTACGGCCCGACGGAAACCACGGTGTGGTCTTCGCTAGAGCAGATTCGACCGGGCTACGATCGCATCACCATCGGCCGCCCCATCGACGAAACGCAGATGGTCGTTTTGGACGAAGCCATGCGACGGGTCGGCTCTGAGCAAGAGGGCGAGATTTGGATTGGCGGGAAAGGCTTGGCCAGAGGCTACTGCGGCCGCCCGGATCTAACCGCCGAGCGCTTCGTGCAAAACCCGAACGGTCTGCCCGGCGATCGTCTCTACCGAACTGGCGATCTCGGCCGCGCGTTGGCTGACGGCCGATTCGAATGCCTGGGCCGGCTCGACCATCAGGTCAAGATTCGCGGCTTTCGCATCGAGCTCGGCGAGATTGAAGCGATTCTTCGATCCGTGCCGGGCGTCCGCGACGCGCTGGTCGTCGCCGATGCTCGCGATGGCGAGACCACGCTTGTGGCCTACTGGACCGGTTCCGCTAAGCACCACTCGCTTATCGAAGCGGCGCGGGCGAAGCTGGCGCCGTACATGGTTCCGTCGGCGTACGTCGCGCTCGAAGTATTCCCGCTCAACACGAACGGTAAGATCGATCGCAAGCAACTGCCGAAGCCGGACGCATCTCCCGCTCGCCATGGCAATGAACGGCCGCCGAGCGAGCTCGAAACGCGCATTAGGATCGTGTGGTCGCAGATCCTGGGCGTGATGGAAGTGCCGCTCGATGAGAGCTTCTTCACCTTGGGTGGAAACTCGGCGTTGGCACTCAAAGCCGTGGCGCGGCTCGAGCGCGAGCTGCAGATCGATTTGCCTTTGCAAGCGTTCTATGCGGCGCCGACCGTCGAAAAACTTGCCGCCAGCCTGGGCACGAAGGTATCGGCGGATGCGCCGATCGTCGCTCGACTGCGGGACGGTCGCGAAAGCCAGCCACCGCTCTTCTGCCTTTTCGGCGTGACGCTGTACCAGGATCTCGCCATCGAGCTCGATGGCGACTACGCCGTCTACGGGTTGCATGTGCCGTTTAGCTACGTACCGGGACGGCAGACGCCTCCCGGCCTGCAACAGATCGCCGAACGCTATCTGCAGCACATTCGACGGTACCAAAGCCACGGACCGTACCGTCTGCTCGGCCTGTGCTTCGGCGGCATTGTCGCGTACGAGGTTGCACGCCAGCTCTTGGCCGCGGGCGAGGACGTGGCCGCGGTGACCGTCATCGACGCAATCCTACCGACGGCAGTCGTTGTCGATGAATGGTCCCGGCGGCGCGCGTTCGTGCGATTGGCATTCGAACGTCCGGGCGAATTCGCGGGCAAGATGCGCGAGAAGCTCGGTCAGGCTTTCAACCGGTCGCCTGTTGCGGGCTGGTTCAGAAAAGGTCCGCGGACGACAGTCGATCCGCAAGCCATCACCCTTCCTGTCGACGGCCCCGAAGCCGATGCCGAAACTGCGCGCTTCGCTGCGCAAACGACCACGCTGCCGACACGCTTGCTCATCGTGCGCGCAACCGGCGACATCCGGCCGGACTGGATGACCGTTGCAGAGGATCTGGGCTGGAGCGGCCGGGCAGCAACCGTACTCGTCCGGAACGTTCCCGCCACGCACTTGGGTGTTCTCGTCGAGCCGGACGTGCGGACTCTGGCCGAGGCGGTGAACGAAATCTCAGCCGCGAGCTGAGCGCAAGGCGGTCGCCAGGCCAATATTGCCCCCCCCAGTAGCTTCTCAAAAAGTGGTGGCAGGGTAAAATTCTTGACGAAGGAAGGCGAAGGGGCATGGTGGTGTGGGACCTGCGATGACGCTGCCGCCAATGCCCAACTTGCCGCCACCGGAGGAACGACCTCGGTGGGTTGATGACCTGCTTGCGATTATCGCGATGCAGGCGGAGGAGCTTCATAGGCTGCGCGAAGAAAACCAGGCGCTGCGGGACGAGGTGGCTCGGCTCAAGGGACAAAAGGGAAAGCCGACGATCGGTCCGTCGCGCCTGACCCACAACGACCGGAAGGACAACCCAGGGAAGCGATTTGGGTGCAGATCTTGCGTGCAACAGTGAATTGCGGCCCAAAACGCATAGCTTCGTAGACAAAAGGGGGCACTACAAGGCACCTATGGATTGTCAACAATAGATAGCCAGGGTGGGTTGCACGGGCCCGGGTTTCATGACAGGGCCGCCTGGGCTTGGGTGTGAGGCCAGAGTGCGTGCCAGGCACCTGGGTTGTAGAAGGCAACCCTGATTGCGACCATGGCCTCAAGGCCGACCTCGCTCCAGATCATGCCGCCTTGCTTGCAGCGCCGGCCGACGAGGCGCTTGTTGGTAGCTCTCGATGGCGGCACTGGCCAGCGGATAGCCGGCAGCCTGGTAGGCGGGATAGTCCATCATGTGCTTGTGGAGGCTCAGGTAGCCGGTCAAGTCGTCGAGGGCTTTGACCACTTGGCTGCCGGTTGCGTGCTGCCGCTTGTGGTCGATGCCCGAGATCACTTGGTCGACCTTGCCGTCCATGATGGCCTTGGTGCGCGGCAAGACCCAAGATGGCACCGCTTTTTTTGTCCACCACGACCTTGTGACCGGCCCCCAGACATGCTGTTTGGCGTGCTGGCAGTCGAGAATGCCAAGCAACGGCTGGTCGCGGAAGAGCTCGTTGCTGTGCTAGATGAAGTAGGCGCCACCGTCGGAGACACGGACCACTTTCTGGCGAGACAGCACGCCCTGCGCAGTGGCGGCGGCGTGCAGTTTGTGCCAGAAGCCGTCTCGGTCGTAGCGCCGGTCCAGCAAGACGCCTCGGCCGGGGCTCTCCTCACAGGCGTGTTCCCCGAGGTAGGTCAGTTCCCATGCACACCTCGCGGCCGGCGACCCGTGGTGAGCGCCCGGTCGACCCCATGGGCGAGCCAGCGACCTCGGATAGGGTGCTCGGCGCCTGATGGCGAAGGGCACGTTCGCCGGTCTCGCTGACCTTTGCCTTAAGTGCGGCGCTCGGGGCGGCAGACGGTGCCTTCGTCTCGTCGATCACCGTGTGCCGTGGCTCTTGTCCCGATTTCCAGGTCAGGACATGCACACCGTCCACCTCGATCACGCCGAAGCCCTCGCTACGCTTGGGCGCACGCACGTCACCGCGGGCGTACACCTGTTCGTCGTACTTGCTCCAATGGGCTTCGGCATCGGCCTTTGCGGCCTGTGCCGCACGCGTTCCATCTTGGGTCACCCATCGCTTGGCGGCGCTCCGGTCGGGAGCCACTGCCCACAGGTAGCGGAGCTCTTCTACCGTAAACCCCTTACAGGCAGGGTGATTGCAGCGAGACCACGCATGAGGGAGATTGGCGTGGATGGCAACGAGCCGGCGAAAACGCGCAGAGCCTGGACTTCCCGACAGGAAAGACCGCCCGCGCGCAAGTCTGTTCGGAGCGCTGCTATCGGGCTTGGTTCACGGCCCAGCTTGCGGGGGTGAGCTCGGACATGCGCGACAGGGCGTGGCCGCGTTCAAGCTTGTCGATGGTGTCCTGCAAGTAGCGCCTGGGATCGATGCCGAGAATGAGGCAGTTGTCGACCAGCGTGTAGGCCGCCGCGAGGCGTTCACCACCGCGCACGGAGCCGGTGAAGAGAAAGTTTCGGCGACCGACGGCGTAGTTGCGGATTCGTCACTCGGTCCGGCCGTTGTCGATCTCGAATGCACCGTCGCTGAAGCAGCGGCGGAAGAAGATCCGCTGGTTGATGGCGTAGGTTGTGGCCCGACGCAAAGGGGACTTGGGCAAAAGGGCAGGATGCGTGCTGTCGACCCAGGCGTCCAACTGGTCCAGGATGGGCAGCGAGCGCACGCGGCGGATCTCGCCTCGGGTCTTCGCATCGACACCGTCGGCCTTGCACTCGGCCTCGATGAGGTAAAGGTCGGCAAAGAATTTGAGCGGGATGACGGCACGTCTGTCCTTGGCCAACAATGCGGCGTGGAACTTGGATCGGATATGCATACCGCACCCGAGGCGACGGTCATCAGGGACGGCAATCGAAGTCTCCCCGTCGTCGTCTTCGACCTCGGACGAGTATCCGGCGTAGCCGTCACATTGGATGAAGCCGTCAATGGAGGAAAACCAATCGGCGATTTCTTCGGCATTCCAACTGGAAGTGTATCCGTAGGCAACCGTTTCGCGTCCACCCACAGTGCCGTCGGTACCGACAAAGCACCAAAGATGGCCGCGAAAGATGCCGTGCTTGGCCATCCTGTCGAGTGTCTTGAGGTGGGAGTCATCGGCGCCCACGGTGTGGGATCCGAAGACGTTGCCGGTGACGGAAAGGGCCACCGGGGAAATGAGGTCGGTGCTGTAGGCCCAGTACGACCCCATGGTCTTGTCGGGCATGTGCAAGCCCATGCGGTCGAATTCTCGTCTTTGGCGGTCGAGAGGAAGGCAGAGCGCGCATTTGTCGGCCAGGAGCTTGGCGAGAAAGGACGAGCCGACCTTTCGAATCACGGCGGGAGCCTGCGTGCGCGGGGCAATGCTCACGTCTTTGCGGCAAGCCAGGCAAGTCATCTTCTCGCGCTGCTCAATGTGCAAGACGACCTTGGCCGGCACGAACTCGATGAGCTGGTGCTCGACGGTTTCGAAGACAGTCTTGGCACCACTGCAAAGTGCGCAGGTGCGCTCCTCGTCAGGCACAGGCACCTTGACGATATTCCGCTCGACTTTGGCATCGACCACGGTTGCGCCACCGACCTTGCGCTTGCGCCGCTTCTTGCCGGCGCCATTCGGCGTGGCGACCTCACCATCGGAACTCAACACCTCTGCCGGCGCGGCGGGAACCGGTACAAGCAGACCATCCGCCGGTGTCGGTGCAGCGGCATCACCACCGAGCGCAAGATAGAGTTGCTTGAGCTCAGCCGGCGCCAGCTTTTCGGTGTTTCGCCCGAAGCGGTAGCGCAAGGCACGCAAAAGCCGCCATGACATGCGCTCGTTTTCCTGCTCCAGGCCCAAGACAATGCCCATCATCTTGTCGATGGCATTGGCGAAATTGCCCTGCGCGGCCATCGCGCCAAGCTCGGCCTTGAGCACTTCCATTCTGTGCTGACGCTCCATTTCGATGTCAGCGTCGAGCTCAATCCCGGCGCAGAGCAGATCTCGCGCAACCGGCAACGCACCCTCCACGATGAGGGCCTTCTCTTTGCGTGTGGGCTGCGACTTCGACAAAGCGAGAAGTGCAATCGCAAATCGCCGCGCACTATGCAATTGAAATCATCACGTCGTTGCTGAATTCTCCGCTATTGTTGATTGTGGCTCCCACTTGAACCGTTTGCGCCGTTTCACTGTGCCCAAATCGATTCCCTCAAGCATCAGTCCCAACTCCGCAGCATCAATCTCCACACTGCTCTTGTTGCCGTCAGCGTCGTGGATCAGTCGAAAAGTCCCCGCTTCGAGGCGTTTTCGCATCACCACAAATCCCGTGCGATCCCAAAACAAAATCTGCGCCATGTCACCTCGCCGGTTGAGGAAGAAGAACATGTGCCCAGTCATTGGATTCCCGCCCAGGCTGTCACGCACCACGGCCGCCAGGCCGTCGAAGCTCTTGCGCGCATCCACAGGCTCGACAGCAGCGAAAATCCGAACACTCGGAGGCAGCGTCAACATGGATGCCCACTCTCGACAGCGTTGAGCAGGTCGGACACTCGCTTGAAATCCGTACCTGGCCTGACGTGCATGCGCAGTCGACGGCCGTTCGCCAAGTCGATCTCGACCATGACAGCGGCGTCGAACGACGGCGCTCTCGCCGCGGGCAGGACGCTCACCGGCAGGAACGCGGACACCGCGCTCTTGGTCCTCGCCTCGACGTCGCTCCGCAGAACCCGCATCCAGAATTTGAGAGTGCTCAGCACCAGCCCCCTTTTCGAGGCGTAATCCTCGGGACTCAGGCCGCTGTCACGAAGGCTCCGAACTTCCTTGAGCCACGCTCCCCGTGGCCGGCGTTTTCGCTTCGACGATGGCGCTGCCAAACTTCCGTTCTTCTCCATGTGCCCAGCATGCCCGAAATCCAGCCGTCCGCATCAACCCTGCCTGTAAGGGGTTTACCTTCTACCGCCTCGTCAAAGCTGCCCATCCGGCAGGCCAGCCTTTCGGTCGCCTCGCGCACATCGTCGGCATACTGGCCCGTGGGCACCGCCCACGCTTCGTCGAAGGGAAACCAGCTTCGGTCACAGGGCTGGCACTCCATCCGCCGCCGCTCGAACCCCACCGCTCCGAATCTCGCCACGAAGGATGTTCGCTCGAAGCCCTTGGACTCAGCCTTCGCCCCGCACGTGCACAACACGTGCGTCCCCTGTGCGTGGGCTGCCTGCCTCAGGAGCACTTCCATCGCCTCCCGCCCCGTGGCAGCCAAAATACCCGCCAGCGCCCTGCCCAGATCGACCACGGCGATCGCTTCGCCGCGCAGGGCCTGCTGTTCGAATTCGGTCAATTTCTGGACGAGTGGTTCGAGAACTTGCAGAGTCGTTCCTGCGGCGTCTGGCCGTCTCATGGCGGTGCCCTCCTTTGACAACGAAGGCATCGCCATGGGATCCCTTGCCGCGCAAGTTTTCCGCCCGTTCCTCCGGCCTGACCTGCGCGCCTACCGCCGACCGGTCGTGGTCCTTGGTCGGAATCCTGCTGGCAAAACTCGGGCCCGTGCAACCCACCCGCGCACAGGCTCAAGCTGGACGTGGCACGGGAAACCGTTCGAATCGCTTCTTGAGGGCTTGGACTCTTCGTTCGAACAAATAGTAGCTGATGCTAGCGACGGAAATGACCAACACCAGAGTCGTCAAGAGACAAACCCACTCATTGCCCGACTGGCCCAGGATCTTGCGCGCGACTTGGTATGACAGCATGTGCATCAAGTACATGCCGTAGCTGATGGCGCCAATATACCGGACCATCTTGTTGTCGAGCAGCAAGCGCAAAGGGTGCCTAGGACGAATCATGGTAGCAACGACCATGAACGCCATGGAGACAGCGATTGCCAGTGAGTGCAGGCGCATCTGAATGGCAACAACCATGACGACGAGGGCGGCGGGCGCGCTCCAGCTCCGACCGGCGAATCGATGAAGGATGGAAAAGCCCCGCCGTTGATGCATGGCGAATGCGGCAATGCATCCGAGGCAGATGGGCGAGGCGATGCTTCGAACGATTCGTACCACGATGGCTTCGCCGGTCACCCAGCCTTCGCCTATGGCGTGGCGAACCACTTCACCAGCAACCATCGCCAGAAAGATTGCGCTGACGGGAACAAGCCAGTGTCGCGTGAACCGGACAATCCAAGGCCAGACAAGATAGAATTGCTCTTCCGTGGCTAGGGACCAAGCGAAATAGAAGATCGTGCCGGTTCCCGCGGTGAGAGCCACATACCAGTTTGAGGTGTAGGTAGCATAGGCCGGGAGATTCGCGAAAAACGTCTCCCCGCGCTGGGTTCCCTTTTCCAGTAGAAGCGTGGCGAGGATGTAGACGCCTAGTACGGCGTAGTAGAGGGGAAAGATACGGAGCGTCCGGCGGACATAGAAGTTGTGCAGGTTGATTTCGCCGGCTGAATCGCGCTCACGTAGCAGGAGTGTGGTGATGAGAACGCCGCTTATGGCGAAGAACAGCTGGACCCCGAGGTGCCCCTGTCGAAACAGAGCGGAATGCCCGTGCATGACATGGAATCCGATTACGGCAATGATGCTAAGCGCCCGTAGGCCATCCAACGAGGGGAACACCTTCGTTGAACGGAAAAGGGTGTATGGATCTTGCGCCGGCAAGTGACGATCGGCGGTTGGACGCGGAGGCGGCACGACCGTGTCGGTCCCCAGCGCAGGAGAATGCGGTTCCATGAAGTCCGCATAGTTGCGTAAAAGTCCGCGCGCGTCCACAGTCTTCTCTGCATGAACTGGAAGACGACACGTCGCCGCATTGTCCTCATTCAGGCCGACCTGACCCCGACCCGCCTGCTCGGGTATTTGGGATAGCACGGTGTACAAACACGAAGCCTTCACGCGCGGGCAGGGCCGTGACCAGATCGAGCAACGCAAGTTGGAGCCGAACTCGGGACTGGGCGAAGCCATCGGGTACATGCGCAAGCACTGGCTCAAGCTGACGCTGTTTCACACTGGACCGCAGGGAATCAAGTCTGCTCAGCCTGGCGAATCTAAGCAACGCCGTTCAGGAGCGCAAAGACTCTGCAATTCTCACGAGCTGTTTACCCTGGTTTTTGCCGGTGAAGAGGCGATTGAGGGCCGCTGGCGCATTCTCGAAGCCCTCAACGATGTCGACCCGATCCTTGAGCCTGCCTTCGCGCAGCCAGCCGGAGAGAACGGCGATTGCCTCGGCGGTCCGATGAGCATAGTCGAGGAAATTGAAGCCCTCCATCCGGCCGCGCTGGACCAGCAGCCGAATGTAGTTCTTGGGTCCCGCCGGTAGCGTCTCATCGTTGTAGCCAGAGATCGCGCCGCAGATCACGACGCGCCCCCTGAGCGCTAGAAAAACCAGGGCCGCGTCAAGAATAACTCCACCAACGTTGTCGAAGAAGACGTCGATCCCGCGTGGGCACTGTGCTCGCAATGCGGTGACAAGGTTCTCGCGCTTGTAGTCGATAGCGCCGTCGAAGCCGAGCTCATGGGTGAGGTAGCGGCATTTTTCCGATCCCCCAGCGATGCCGACGACTCGGCAACCGATGAGCTTCGCGATTTGCCCCACGACCGAGCCCGTGGCGCCCGCGGCGCCGGACACCACGACGGTCTCGCCAGCCTTGGCGCCTCCCACGTCGAGCAAACCGAAGTAGGCCGTGAGTCCCGTGAGGCCGAGCGCGCTCATCCCCGTTGGGATGGAGAACTCATCTGGGATGGTCAGGATGGGGAGGCGCTCGGATTGCTTCGCCACAACGTAGTCTTGCCACCCAAACAGGCCCTGCACACGCTGACCGGACGCAAATCGCGGATCGCGGGACCGCACGACCTCGCCGCCAGCGAACGAGCGTACGACCCCGCCAAGGGGAATCATCGGCATGTAGGTATCACGGGCCATCCATCCGCGCTGGGTTGGATCGCACGACAAGTAGATGTTGTGCACGAGGATCTCGCCCTCACCCAGCTCAGGAATATCAGTCTCGCTCAAGCGAAGATCACCGTCGCTGACCGCCCCCTTGGGGCGGCGAACTAGGAGCCATTGCCGATTCATTCCCTGCGTCATCTCGTCTTCTCCGATCCATGGGACGGCAACATCTGCCCGTGACTGCCTTCAGCGACTTCTCGAGGACTCGGCCCTCTTCGCGTCCGTGGCGGACGCGCCTGCGGTTCCGGCGGTGGCGACGAAATGTACGTAGCTGGAAGCGAGGACGCGCATGCCGAGCGTGTTTAGGTGGCCGCCATCGCTTGAGTAGTCGGCGACCAAGGCGGGCGTGGGCTGGCCGTCGATGGGGTAGACCTCGCGAATTCCATTGGTATCAATCGATTCGGCGCGGGCGATGTCGAAGATGGGATCGCTCGCGAATTCGGCTCGTAGCAAGCGATTGAATTGCTCGCGCTTGGCATTCATCAGATCTGATTCGGGGCGCATGCCGAGGAAGCGTTTGATGCGGGTTTTGAGACCTCGCTCACGGATTCTCAGCGGCGCTGTGGCGTGGGCGATGACAGTCCCAGGATGGCGCGCCTTGATGCGAGCGATGGCGTGCTTGTAGTAGTCGAACAGATCCTGGATGTCTGTGTCGCGGGTGAAGTCGACGTAGCAGAACTTCATCAGCGCAAGTTGTGGCGGGCTCCCTTGCAGACTATCCAGCGCGACCTCGAAACCGTCGATCTTGGTCTTGGGACTTCCATTCGTGCCTGGCCGGGCATCGATGATGCCTGGCCCCGACTGGCTCTTGGCGCTTTCGAGGTCCATGATGGGCCAGGTTGCGCCTGACTCGTCAAGGAGATGGCGTAGGCCCTCGATGATGTTCGCGCCGACCGACTGGTGCGCAAAAAGTACGCGCTGCTTGGTCGCTGCGAGAATAGACTGCTTGCCTTCAGGGGGCATGGACCACTCCATCTTTGGGGAAGCGCCGCCGGATGGCGAGCACGCGGAAGACACGGCGCCCGCTGTCGCCGCCAGCACGATCAGAACCTCTGTCATCCGCCGATCTATCATCTCGCAGCCGATAGACTAGCGGGCATGGGCGCAGAAGTCCAACCCTCTACTCGGGACATTGCCTTCGCGCCAGGACATTGCCTTCGCGCCTTCAAGATGTGCCAGAAAACACCGACGCAATTTCCGTTGCGGTTAGTACTCGGTTATAGAACCTAACTTCGTCCAGCTTGCCAACCCAGGGCCAACGCCCCGAGCCGTCATACTCTCCAACGAATAGGTCATGATCCCAATTGGTCAACCAATGCGGAACATTGATGTGCAAGGGGCCGAAGGCCTTGCCGTCGATGTAGAATTGAGCCTGGTGATTGAGGTTGTCCAATGTCACAGCGATGTGGTGCCATTCCTTGAGCGGCAACCGATAGCCTGATTCGACATGCGTCTTTCCATTTCCCCAGGCGATGCCGACGTCGATGTACCGGGATGCCGCCTGAATCCCTTTCGTGGTGGAGCATAACCACCAACCGTTGGCGGGCCAGGAGCTCTTTGCCATGATGGTTGGCACGGGCACCCTCTGCTCGTCGTCGGATTCCTGCCAGACCCAAGCCGCCAAGGTGGATTGTTCGGCGACGAAGCACTGGTCATTCCCCGCAGAAACCCATTGCTGGCCGCTGAACTCGAGCGCTCCTCCCACTTTGCCGTCGACAAGTTTGGGATAGCCAAATATCAGGCGGCTGAGCTGCACTCCTTTCATCTTGAGGACACCGTGGTGGCCGAGGTTGCTCGCATCCGGTGTGCCATCTTTCAATACGCTATCGAATTGCCAATAACCCACCAACCCTGTTGTGTCGCACGCTTTGCTATTGACCTCCGTTATGGGAGGCTGATACCAGGGCTAACGCATCTAAATCTACGGTGTTTCCCACGTGTTTTGAATTGGGGCGCGCGTTCCCATCTTGAAAACAAGGCATCTGGCGAGTGTCCATGATCGCGAAACCCGCATCTTCGCAAGATTCCACATGTTTTAGATGCGTTGGCCCTGAGGCTGATACTGCAAGTATACGATGTACTTCCTGATCATCCAACCGGCGGATGCCACGGCCAAGAACGTGCAAGTAACTGCAGAGTAGAGCAACTTATTCTTCATCGCCATGTCTTGGGTCGAGAATACCACGAGTGCCCATCAGGTAGTCGTCTTTAGCGGCATTTTGGCTTCAGTTTCTCGCGTAGTGGGTCCGTCCACGCTCCCGGCATCGCTCCATGTTGGCTACCCCGCGGACGGGCACCATGCGTGCCGCGCGGGCAGCGTGGATAGCCTGGCATCGCGACAAGCTCCCCGAAGTTCCCGACACGCTGATAGAACAGATGCTAAGTACAGCTCCCCCGAAGAAGGTGTCCATGATCAGGCGGCAATCTTGAGTGCGGCGGATGCAGCGATGGCGGCGTCGACCTTGGCGAGGATCTTGTTGAAGGATCTGGGCGTCCAGTTGAAGGGATGAGCGCTCGCATTCCACTCGACGATGAAGTGGAGAATCTTGGCCTCAAGTTCGTGCAGGTCGGCGAAGTTGGCCACGACCAGTCGCTTGCGATGGATGATGGAAAACCACTGCTCGACTTGGTTCATCCAGGAACAGTGCACGGGGGTGAAGTTCATGTGAAAGCGAGGATGCACAGCGAGCCAGGCGCACACCAGTTTGCCATGATGGGTGCTGACGTTGTCGCAGATCAGGTGGATGTCGGTAACGGAGCCGGGAGTGTCGCGGTCGATTTTGTCCAGCAGCTCGATAAACTCGACCTGCCGTTTGCGCTTTCTGCAGATGCCGAAGACCTCGCCGGTCCTGGTATCGAAGGCGGCCAGTAGGTTCAGGGCGCCGACACGACGGTACTCGTGCTCGACGCCCACAGGGACACCGTCGGGCTGCGCAGGTCGATTGGGTGCAGTTCGCGGACGCGGCTGAATCGAAGTTTTCTCGTCCAGACTGAGAACCCGTTCATGGGGCAGAAGAGCCCTGGTGTAGAGGTCACACAGGTTGAGAACCGTCGCCCGGAACGCCTCGTCCCGCGGGACCTTCGCGCTCAACCAGTAATGCACTCGCCATGGTTTCAGCTTTTGCGATTCGAGGATCCTTTGCACCGATTGGGGCGAGATGGAGTCGACGATACCGTCACGGCACGCGGTGCGCGCCAGCTCCGCACACGTCCATAGGCACAGCGACCGATCGACGTCGTCTGGTAGCTCGCATGCCAGCTTCACCAAGTGCAGCGCGACCTCCGGGGGAAAAACGGGCTGGTCGCCCTGGACGTGGCTCATCAACCAGCCCGCGCAGCCGCTTGCGCTCAAACCGTGCTGCCCATTTCCGTACGATTCGCCGTCCTCGTCCGACCTGGCGGGCGACCGCAGACAGTGTTTTGCCGTCGGCCACAGCCAGCACCACCAGCGCACGCACCACTGCACGGTGTGGCGCGCTGTGTGCGCGCGTGGTCTCTTCCAGCGCGTTTCGCTCCTGTTCGCTTAACTCGATCCGAATCGGTGTCGGTCGTCCACGCATGACACCACCTCATCACCACCACCACTGCAGTCAACTTTTGCCACTTTTCAACCGGCTATCCGGACATGGACACCTTCTTCGGGGGAGCTGTACTAAGACATGACTACCGCCGAGAAGATTAGGCAGTTCATCACGACCAATTTCTACGTCCCTGACCCTACGAAGCTCGCCAACGATGCTTCGTTTTTGGATCAGGGCATTATCGACTCCACCGGTGTGCTAGAGGTCGTCATTTTCTGCCTCGTCACCAGAATTGGTGGGTTGAAAGCTTGGGCTCAGGAAGCCTTCCGAGCTGATGAAACAAGGCTATCCTGACAGTTTCGTAGGAGCGAAAGCCCCTGGCTTTTCTGAGAGCGAGTTTGGCGTTGCCATTCATGGCCTCGACCACAGCCTGGGAGATCTGCTTCTTGGCGCGGAACCAGTTGAGGATCAGCTCGCGATGGCGGCGCAAGGATTTGGCGACGGCCTTGAGAGGTGCCAAGCGCGAGCGCATCACCCGCTTGCACCAGGCATCGAGAAACCATCCCGCCCAGGCCGCCGAACGGTAGCGCCAGAATGCCTCGAATGCCTCCTTGTGGAGATAGGCGCGAACCGTCCGCAGGTTGTAGCGCAGGAGATCGACTAGCTTGTCGAGCTGGGACGGCGTCAGTTTCTCGGTACGCTTGAGGAGGCACCAGCGCGAATGCTTGAGTGGACTGAAGCCGGCCTTGCGCAAGGACCGGCTCTCGGCGCGGCGGACTTGGTCGACCGCATCGTTCAGGTTCTTGACGATGTGGAATCTGTCCAGCACGTGCACCGCCTGCGGCGCACACTGCTTGACCACGTCGATGCAGGCGCGCCACATGTCGCTGGAGATGAACTCGAGTGCGGCCCGGCGGGTTTTGCCCAGCCACACGAAGACCGCCCGGCAGGTTCCCTTGGTTCGGCCATACCCCACCCAGAGCAGGCGGCGCATATCAGCGTCGATCTGGTACACCACGGTGAGGTAGCGATGGCCGGACCAGACGGCGATCTCGTCGATGCCGATGGCCTTGATGCCGTCGAGGTCGCGGTGCTCCAGCCCCCACGAAACCACGCACTCGACGGCGCGGAACACCACCCCCCAACTGGTGTGGAAGATGCGCGCGACCTGCGACCAAGCCAGATGTTTGGCCCAGAAGGCCAGGAACTGCTGGTACACTATGCAGGTCTGCTCTTTGCCGTTGCCCCACGGCACGCGCTCGACGATGACACCGCACCTTTTGCAGTCCACGCGGCGCATGCTGTACCACAGCCAGACCGTGAAGCCCCACAGCGGGATGAACGCGAAGCCGCGTGGCTTCTGGGCAGTGTCGTAGGTCGGCCCTGGGCGACCGCAGCCCGAGCATACTGGGCGCGCCCCTTTGCGCGGCTTGACCCCGACATGGATTGTCTGCGCTTCGTCGCCAAAGTAGATCGTCCCGTACACGAACGACTTGAAGCGGTGACATCGATTCAGGATGGTCTTAAGCTGCACCTCGGGTCCTTGCTGTTCATTCCAACCCGGAACGATACCCGTTCCGGGGAACCACGAGGACCCGCTTCTTCCTCTTGTTCGAGGGCGGCGGCGAGCTGCGGCGACGACCGATCAGCGCGCCCCCAAAGCGCGCCGGGCGGCACCGCCGTCAACCAGGGGCCGATCCCGCCTCGCCGCCCCCCGAGCGCACTGCTACCTGGCCACTATTCAGACTACCCACAGATTCTGTTGGGGAGCCCATTTTCTTGGAGGAGACCTTTGGAATCGTGGTGGGCGACAGTGAAATGCTGCCCGAAAATCTAGATTCAGTTCAGAATCTTGCGGCCTATGTGGCGCGCAAGCAGGCCCGGGCGCACGTCAGGATTGTGAGGAGGCGGGTCGACTTGTGGCCGCTCCCGATAATCCTCGCGGTGCCAGGCTGATCGCTGGCGGCCACAAGTCGCCCCGTCCGTTTACGCAGCGCGAGCACTTGAACGCCGTTCCCAGAACTCCTCGAAGCGGCCAGAGAGCTTGCAGCAGCGTAGAGCAATGATGGCGTTTGCGCCTTTGAGCGTCCAGTGCATGCCGGCACGCTTGCAGCGGGTGCCAATCCCGGTCTTGCAGCCGGCCTCGACCACACCCGTGGACGTGCACAGTCCGGCCGCGTGGAACTCGGCGTAGCGCATGCGCTGGCGGTTGGTCCTGACGTAGTCGGCACACTCGCTGACCTCTTTGGCGGCATCGAGGTGCGGGGCAAGTGCCGCCAGCACGGCGTCGATGTTGCCGGCATCCAGCTCGTCGTGCCGGGCTTTGGCCCACGGTTTGTGTTGTGCGCTGGTTGCTCCCCAGATGGCCTTGGCCACATCTGACAGGTGCTGCTTGGCGTGGAAACGGTCGACGATCTGGATGGCCTCCGGGAAGTACTCTGTGGAGAGGTTCCAGATCCACTTGGCCCCGTCGCCGAGCACGGCCCGGCGTGCGACGCTCTCGAAGGCGCGGCGGGTAGCCTCGCGACAAACCCGCGCCGCAAACTCGCTGGGCGTCTGGTCGGTATCCCGCTGGGCTGCGCTCTCAATCGCCGCCGAATAGGTGACCGAGCCCCGATCGCGCACCGGCGTTCCCTCCTCATCGCGTCCCTCGGCACTCCAGACGGTGACCAGCTTGACCTCACGGGTCTTGGCCGTGCCGTCTTCCTGTTTGCCAGGGCGGCCCTCCAGCTCTTCCTTGCGCATCGGCACTCCAGTACCGTCCATGCCCAGGTAGAGGGTAGACGCCATTTGCGCGTCGGCGGATGGTGTCTCGACCACATGCCGCTCATCTTCGGCGATTCGGTGTCCGAGCGCCTCGGCCGCCCGCTCAACGGTCTTGCTGGAAACCTCGACCCCGGCCAGTTCCCGCAACAACTCATGGCTCTCCTCGAAGCTGACCATCGCTGCCGCCAGCCCGTTCATGCGGGTTACCGCTGGCGACAGCGACGTGCCCTCAAGTCCGAGAGCCTGGTCGCGTGGGCAGAAGCCGGCACCGCAGATCTTGCAGTGGTAATAGGCGCGTCCCAGGCTCATCTTGCCCAGGACGGTCGTGAAGGTCTTCTCGCGACGATCCACGTAACGAGCCTCGTGTCCCGCCGGACAGGGCAGGTAGGCACCCACGTGGTCCGAGTGGTCTGCGTTCAGGCGCTGCTCGATAGCCCGCGCTGCGACTGAGAGCGCCCGTCGCCGGACCGCGGTCTCGACCGCCTCGAAATCGAGCCGATCAGCGGCGCCCGGGGCGATCAACGCTTCGACTTCGCGGACGAGCTCGGCATCGAACGCGGTGGCGAGCGCCGTTTTTTTTCCATCGCTCCTGCCTCAACGGGGCGCGCATCACAAATAGCGTCGCTCACAGCTACCAGCTGGTCGCAGGTGGCCCGGAACATTTTGTAGGTTTGCACCTCGCGCTCAATCTTGGAGAGCACTGGTCCGGGTCGCAGCTGCAGTGTCTTGGTCTTGCCGTCCACCTTGGTGGTGAAGGCGTAGTACGGTCCGTGGCCCGGATGGTCCGCGTTGGCGCACGCACAGGTCGGCTTGCCGCATGAGCGGTAGACCTCCGTTATCGAACCGCGGCGCATATCGCCAGTGGTGGCCAGACGTTGGAGCAAGCCTTCGCGTTCGGCTTGCAGTTTGGTGAGCGATTCTGACATGGGCGCCTCCTCTGATAGTCTATATACTATCAGGAAAGGCTTCAAAACGAAACGATCATCCCTCCGCCCCACAATCGCGACGTGCGCCCAGCAGGCCCGAGCAGGCCCTTTCCGCTTGACATTTTCCAACGGAGCGATGGTGTCGCGAATTTGCCAATGTCAACGCTAGCGGATCTCGTTACTCAGCTGCGCAAGGACCACCGTCGTCACGACGCTACCTGGCGTAATCCTGCGCTCTGGGCGATGGCTGTGTATCGCATCGGCGTTTGGGGCCAGCAGGTTCAGAATCCGATCGTCAGGGAGGTCGTTTCGAAGGCGTATGGCGTTATGCATCTTGGTGTGCAGCTGACGACGGGCTTCGTCATCCATCGAGAAGCGAAGATCGGCAGCGACTTTCATTTGATTCATTCCGGCAACACGAAGATCCACCCTGACGTCGTGATCGGAGAAGGCTGTGGCATCATGCATGACGTCACGATCGGAACGAACATGGATCGCCCAGGCGTTCCGCGGCTCGGCAACAATGTTTTCGTCGGTGCCGGGGCCAAGATATTGGGTGGAATATCGATCGGCGACGGCGCTCGGATCGCGGCGAACTCGCTCGTGGTGTGCGATGTTCCCGCTGGCGAGACTGCTGTCGGCGTGCCAGCGCGAGTCCTACAGTATACGGGGCGGTACCCTTCGGTCACTTCTGGCGACAGCGACGCGGCGGAGACGGTGAAAGCTCCGAGGTGACCGACCGGCAGACGACTAGCAGCCAATGGCAACGCCTCCGACGCCGCTCTCCGCGCAACCTGTCGCTTGGAAGAACATCTCCGTTCTTCGAGGCGCGGCCATGTTTCTCGTGGTGCTCAACCACGCCACAGCGGGATCGGGCATTCTCATCGAGTCCGCGTCGAACCAGCCAGTCCATCACCGATTGGGCGACGTCATCGTCGAGCTGCTGCTGCGAAACCTGACGCCGGTTTGTCTGCCGTCTTTCCTGTTTGCTTCCGGCTATTTCATGTTTCGCTTTCAGAGTACTTGGAAGAGTGCTCTTGCAGCGGCGCGCGCAATTGCGGTGCGCTATCTGATTTGGGCAATCGCAGGCTATGCAGTCCTCAGTGTCATTCGGCGTGAACTGAACGTGCGCCAGATTCTAGTTGGTCTTCTCACGGAAGGGCCGTTCAGCGCCTACTGGTTTCTGCTCCTCTTCATCCAGTTCGCGCTGTTGGCCCCGTGGCTTGGCGCCCTGGTGAGGAGGACGCCACGGACCACGCTGGCCGGGCTTGCCTTCGTCCAGGTATTGGTAAGTTGTCTGTCCTATTGCACCAGCGACTTACCGGGTCTGGTCGGCAGTCAGTCGGTGGTAACCGTTCAGCCCGTGCTACGTCGTGAGAGGTAGGATCGAGGGCGCGGTCTGATGAAGAAGGGCGGCTTCGCTGGCGTGGACGAGATAGTCGAGGACGTTGCGACGTTGCAGTTTGAGGGTGGCGACAACGGTCATCATGCGCTCGGCGAAGCGGCTGCCCGCCTCGCTCCAGGTTCCGAAGCTGCCTTTGCGCCATAGCACCGAGGGACGGAGGTTTCTCTCGCCGAAATTGTTCGTCGGCTCTACGCCCTCGACGTAGACGAAGGTCCACATCGCACGTTCCATGTCGAGGATCTCGCGGCACATGCCTGAGACCTTGGGCGCGTGGCAGGCCACGCCGCTCTTGAGCAGCAGTTCCACACGCACCCAGATGGACTCGGCGGCCTTCTGGAAATGGGCACGGGTCATGCTGCCATCCCGCACGCGGTACCACTTCTTGAAGAGCTGGCGAGTCTGTCGGATCAGGGCCCTGCCAACGTGAGCTGCCTCTCCTTTCGACTCGGCAATGAAGTTGAAGTCGCGCAGAAGATGTGCCCAGCAGATCTGCCGGTTCTTCAGACTCCAGCCCTGGTAGGCAGACCACCGGTCGGTGACCAGGATGCCAGCGAAGGCCCCCAACAGGGCACGTGCTGCCACCGCCCCGCGCTTGGCGTGTATAAGAAAAGTGACCACCAACGGCGCTGCGGCGATCCAGAGCCACGCCCGTTTGCCACGCTCGGGCCAACTCGTTTCGTCGGCATGCACGATCGCCTGTCGCTCGACGTACCTCCGAGCCTCGGCCACGGGTGCTTCCAGGGCCTGGCTCAGGACCTGCTCTGAGGCCGAGACTGACCCGAGCGACAGTGTGGCGCCGAACAGGTCGCCGAGCGCAGAGAGCGCCGTCCGCTTGCTCACGCGATAGCAGCCGGTAAACAACGCGATCACCGCCTGTAACCGAGGACCGAATGCCCCGGTCGGAACGCCTTCTGGAAACGCAGCCTCCGTCGCGTGCCCGCACGCTTCGCAACACTGGCTGTGCATCTGGTGTTCCGTGACCTGGGCCTTGACCGGCGGAACCTCGGTGACCTGATGCCGCACCGGCTCGCCGACCTCCACCCGCCCTTGGGTCGGTAAGCCCCTTACAGGCAGGGTGATTGCAGCGAGAGCACGCATGAGGGAGATTGGCGTGGATGGCAACGAGCCGGCGAAAACGCGCAGAGCTTGGACTTCCCGACAGGGACGACCGCCCGCGCGCAAGTCTGTTCGGCGCGCTGCTATCGGGCTTGGCTCGCGGCCCAGCTGGCGGGGGTAAGCTCGGACATGCGCGACAGGGCGTGGCCGCGCTCAAGCTTATCGATGGTGTCCTGCAGGTAGCGCCTGGGATCGATGCCGAGAATGAGGCAGTTGTCGACCAGCGTGTAGGCCGCAGCGAGGCGTTCACCGCCGCGCACGGAGCCGGTGAAGAGAAAGTTTCGGCGACCGACGGCGTAGTTGCGGATTCGTCGCTCGGTCCGGCCGTTGTCGATCTCGAATGCACCGTCGCTGAAGCAGCGACGGAAGAAGATCCGCTGGTTGATGGCGTAGGTTGTGGCCCGGCGCAAAGGGGACTTGGGCAAAAGGGCAGGATGCGTGCTGTCGACCCAGGCATCCAACTGGTCCAGGATGGGCAGGGAGCGCACGCGGCGGATCTCGCCGCGGGTCTTCGCATCGACACCGTCGGCCTTGCACTCGGCCTCGATGAGGTAAAGGTCGGCAAAGAATTTGAGCGGGATGACGGCACGTCTGTCCTTGGCCAACAATGCGGCGTGGAACTTGGATCGGATATGCATACCGCACCCGAGGCGACGGTCATCAGGGACGGCAATCGAAGTCTCCCCGTCGTCGTCTTCGACCTCGGACGAGTATCCGGCGTAGCCGTCACATTGGATGAAGCCGTCAATGGAGGAAAACCAATCGGCGATTTCTTCGGCATTCCAACTGGAAGTGTATCCGTAGGCAACCGTTTCGCGTCCACCCACAGTGCCGTCGGTACCGACAAAGCACCAAAGATGGCCGCGAAAGATGCCGTGCTTGGCCATCCTGTCGAGTGTCTTGAGGTGGGAGTCATCGGCGCCCACGGTGTGGGATCCGAAGACGTTGCCGGTGACGGAAAGGGCCACCGGGGAAATGAGGTCGGTGCTGTAGGCCCAGTACGACCCCATGGTCTTGTCGGGCATGTGCAAGCCCATGCGGTCGAATTCTCGTCTTTGGCGGTCGAGAGGAAGGCAGAGCGCGCATTTGTCGGCCAGGAGCTTGGCGAGAAAGGACGAGCCGACCTTTCGAATCACGGCGGGAGCCTGCGTGCGCGGGGCAATGCTCACGTCTTTGCGGCAAGCCAGGCAAGTCATCTTCTCGCGCTGCTCAATGTGCAAGACGACCTTGGCCGGCACGAACTCGATGAGCTGGTGCTCGACGGTTTCGAAGACAGTCTTGGCACCACTGCAAAGTGCGCAGGTGCGCTCCTCGTCAGGCACAGGCACCTTGACGATATTCCGCTCGACTTTGGCATCGACCACGGTTGCGCCACCGACCTTGCGCTTGCGCCGCTTCTTGCCGGCGCCATTCGGCGTGGCGACCTCACCATCGGAACTCAACACCTCTGCCGGCGCGGCGGGAACTGGTACAAGCAGACCATCCGCCGGTGTCGGTGCAGCGGCATCACCACCGAGCGCAAGATAGAGTTGCTTGAGCTCAGCCGGCGCCAGCTTTTCGGTGTTTCGCCCGAAGCGGTAGCGCAAGGCACGCAAAAGCCGCCATGACATGCGCTCGTTTTCCTGCTCCAGGCCCAAGACAATGCCCATCATCTTGTCGATGGCATTGGCGAAATTGCCCTGCGCGGCCATCGCGCCAAGCTCGGCCTTGAGCACTTCCATTCTGTGCTGACGCTCCATTTCGATGTCAGCGTCGAGCTCAATCCCGGCGCAGAGCAGATCTCGCGCAACCGGCAACGCACCCTCCACGATGAGGGCCTTCTCTTTGCGTGTGGGCTGCGACTTCGACAAAGCGAGAAGTGCAATCGCAAATCGCCGCGCACTATGCAATTGAAATCATCACGTCGTTGCTGAATTCTCCGCTATTGTTGATTGTGGCTCCCACTTGAACCGTTTGCGCCGTTTCACTGTGCCCAAATCGATTCCCTCAAGCATCAGTCCCAACTCCGCAGCATCAATCTCCACACTGCTCTTGTTGCCGTCAGCGTCGTGGATCAGTCGAAAAGTCCCCGCTTCGAGGCGTTTTCGCATCACCACAAATCCCGTGCGATCCCAAAACAAAATCTGCGCCATGTCACCTCGCCGGTTGAGGAAGAAGAACATGTGCCCAGTCATTGGATTCCCGCCCAGGCTGTCACGCACCACGGCCGCCAGGCCGTCGAAGCTCTTGCGCGCATCCACAGGCTCGACAGCAGCGAAAATCCGAACACTCGGAGGCAGCGTCAACATGGATGCCCACTCTCGACAGCGTTGAGCAGGTCGGACACTCGCTTGAAATCCGTACCTGGCCTGACGTGCATGCGCAGTCGACGGCCGTTCGCCAAGTCGATCTCGACCATGACAGCGGCGTCGAACGACGGCGCTCTCGCCGCGGGCAGGACGCTCACCGGCAGGAACGCGGACACCGCGCTCTTGGTCCTCGCCTCGACGTCGCTCCGCAGAACCCGCATCCAGAATTTGAGAGTGCTCAGCACCAGCCCCCTTTTCGAGGCGTAATCCTCGGGACTCAGGCCGCTGTCACGAAGGCTCCGAACTTCCTTGAGCCACGCTCCCCGTGGCCGGCGTTTTCGCTTCGACGATGGCGCTGCCAAACTTCCGTTCTTCTCCATGTGCCCAGCATGCCCGAAATCCAGCCGTCCGCATCAACCCTGCCTGTAAGGGGTTTACTTGGGTTGGCAACGTCCTATCGCACTTCTCACACGATGTCGGCCAGTGGTGCTCGATCGCATCGACCTTTTCGGGCGGCAACAACTCGCGACAAGAGCCCTTGTGCCCAGGCTGACCTCCAGGCCGCCGGCCGCTGGGCTTCTTCTTCGGTGGCAGCTTCACCGAGGGCGGATCGCTCGACGGTGGCTTCGACGAATTGCCAGAGTTCTGGTTGAGCCGCGCTTCCAGTGCCGCGAATCGCTGCTTGAGATCCCACAATTCTCGCTTGAGCTGTCCATTCTCCTCTTCCAGCCGAGCGGTCTTCTCCCGGAGCCGCTGGTTTTCCTCCCGCAACCCGATGAGTTGCGCCAGAGCTTCCAGTCGTGTCGGCGGCTCCTGCACACGCCCACTTCACCACTTTTCGTGCCCACCGCAACTTTCGCTACCACTCCTACCCGACCACAAGGGCTGAACGGTTACAGTCGGTGTTTCAGAATTGCCCGTTCTTTCTACTGGGTATGTTGTTCTCCGCGCATGCCGGCGAGCTGATGCGAACCTTGCAAACCCGGCGCAAGTACTGGACCCTTGCGGCCTTGGGCTTGTTCGGCATGACCTGTGCGGAAAGCGTGGTTTTGGGGCACCTTTTCGGTGATGGGACGCCCAGCGCGTATGACTACAGCGGTGCGCGAATCAGTTTCGTCCTGTTTTCCGCCGCGACGATTGCTCTCGTCCTGACGTCGCCCTCGAATCCCAGCAAACTCCGCATGCGACTTGACTATCTGGGAACACGCTCGCTGGCACTGCTGCTCTTGGTGGATCCCACCATGTTCACCATGTTAATCGGGCTTTGGCACTCGAACAGATTGTTCGGCTCAGTTCCCGGTTCGATGGCCGCTGCGCCATCGTGGGTCCGAGGAACATGGGCGATCGTTCCATTCCATTGCTCATGACCGGATTATTCGGACCGCTGCTTGCTTTGGGAATTGTCGAGCGGCTATTTGGCAAGAGAGTGAAGAACCTTTTGTTCGGCTAGCTGTCGCAGTAGGCCAGTCCGGTCTGTGTAGGTATCCTTGCGCACGATGAGAGTACCTTTCAAGGGCATGACATCGACCCCATCCCAGACGAGTGAGCGACCGGTGGGTGAGAACGCACCATCGCGAGTTGGTATGGTCCTCAGATGAGCGGCTCGCGCGGTCCATTCCTGGACAACGAGACCCGGACGAGCGTACAGCCGCCGTATGTGAAACGTCAGGTCGGGGAAGATACGAAAATAGAGCTTAACCATCCGCCGGATGGCATCGTGGCCAGCCGCCACTTCGCCAGTCGAATGGCTTTCGAAGACCGAATCAGGCGTGTGCCTCGCGATAATCATCTCCAGGTCTTGTCGATTCCACGCTTCATCATAGGCCTCGATGATGGCTCTCAAAGTCCGATCTTCGGATGGGTCAGGCATTCACATAGGAATGCTAACATGGGTACTATCGGCCGTCACCAATCAGGAAGGGCAATCACTTGACTTCGCACCGAGATTTCACATTCGATAGTCTGCTGGCGCCGCTTGTGGCGGCCGGGGTCGAGGATTCCGCGCACTGAGCCGCCATGATCCAAGATGAAGTTGCAGCTTTGCCCCCAGAGGAGCAGAGGCCACGAGCGGATTCCTTGATGGCAATGTGCCTGGACGGCACGCCGCCCGCTTACGTTCTCGGCAAACAGAGATTCATGGGGCTCACGTTCATCGCGGCTCGCGGAGTTGTGGTTCCTCGTCCAGTAACCGAGCGGGTTGCACGGGCTGGCTTGCGCGTGATGGCGGACCTTCATCAGCAACATCCCGGCCGACAACTACGGGTCGTAGACATGCGCAGCGGTTCGGGAAACCTTGCATGCGCCATTGCCTTCCACGACCCGGCTTGCCAAGCCTGGTCCTGTGATCTCATGCCGGCGGCATCGGATCTAGCCCGACAAAACGTCACGCGCTTCGGTCTGCAGGATCGCGTCGCCGTTCGAACCGGCGATCTGTTTGGTGCTCTCGCGTGCGATGACCTGAAAGGGATCATCGACACTGTGGTTTGCGCTCCGCCGTTTATTTCCACAGGTCGCCTGGCCAAGGACCGAGCGTCGCTGCTTCGCCACGAACCGCGAGAGGCATTCGACGCGGGGCCGTATGGACTCGGCATCCATCAGCGGGTTTCGGTGGAAGCCGCGTCGTTCTTGCGCCCCAGGGGATATCTGATTCTGGAGGTAGGTCAAGGCCAGAGCAAACAGGTCTGCATGCTACTGGCACGCACGCGGGCCTACGACGAGATTGCAGCCCTCGACGAAAACGGCGACGGGAACAACCTCGTAGTGCAGTGCCGGCGCACAGGAACCGAATCCTCTCCGTCGGCGAACCCGCCGCACGATGCAGCTCAGGAGCGAGCAGGGTAGCGAACCTGACGGGCGTGCATGCGGGTTCTCCTTCGCGCTGCCCCTTCGAAGCTTTTCGCGTCACACGGCCAAAGGCCGTGGGTTTGGTACCCAACTATGACTTCACTATCAAAGCCTGCGTGTCCCACAACTGAAGAACGGACTCAGGCTTATCGCGCATGAACTCGTCGACGGCCGCCTTCGTACCGGGAACACCGCAATCGTTGTAGTCGTGCAGGATAAGGAATCCCCCACGAACAGTCCTAGGATAGAAATATTCGAGGCAAGCGAGCGTCGAAGATCGAATATCCACGTCGATGTTCGTGAGTTTGAACTGCAGGGAGGGATCGATATCCTTGGCTGACTCCGGGAAGAAGCCAGGATGAAACTCAACATTCGACCACGGCGCCAGACGTGCCTTTACGGCTTCTAGCCCCGTATCGGCGAACATACCTTCGCTGAACACGCCGTCATGCGCCGAATCGGTAGAGGGCATTCCAGCGAAGGTGTCGAAGAGATGTAGGGTCGCCGATCCTTTGGCTTCAGCAAGAAGCATCGCAGTGCCACCACGGTAGACACCGATTTCAGCAAGGGCTCCAGGCAACCTCTCTGCGGCGCGAGCAAGCATCCATAGGTTGTAGCGCTCACGCATGCCTGAGATACTCTCGTTGGTTTCAACCAACTTGGCATGCATCGACAAAAAGGCGACTTCGTCCTTGAGACGATGTTCGCCAGAGTGCGTACCCAACTTCTTATGGCGAAAATAGAACTGAGGATGCCGACGTATCAGCCATGCAACGAGATGACCACGCAAGACATTAATCCTATGAGGTAATTTCACCTAATCCTCGCTTCCTGTCGAATACTCGACACTTTGTCTGTAACACTCTGACTTACGACCCTGGACGTGACCTTCACGATGAGAAACCTCCCAAGGAGCCTGTGCACCACGGAATCTGTATCACAGCTATCCGCGGGGGGGTGAGTATTTCCGATCCAACGGCTAGCTGTTCCCCTAGTCCACCTGTGATAACGCGCGCAACCGTGGCCGCGTGCGGCCACCGCACGATATTTAGGTGTTCCGATTCAATCTCATACGGCTGAACCGATCTGGCGAGACCAACCCATCCACAATCCGGATCTGTCGTCTGGCCAGCCGGCTCCTCGACCCGCGTGGCGCGAAACACGAGCAGTGGAGCGTCAAGATACGGTCTCGACATTTCAAGTTTCGCCACATCCGCCTTGGCTTCGTAACCAAGAACAGGCAGATCCACTGTCTTGTTCGGATCTTCCCCAGTGCCCCACGTGACCACCCGATGAACCAGTCCCGTGGCTACGGGCAGCTTCAAAAGCCGCGACGCGTTGGCAGCCGCGGCCCCTTTCAGAGCGCCCAGCATCACACTTTTCGGATCTTCGATGACCTTGCCGACGAGATGTCCTAGTCGCTTTCTACGATCGACGTGACGCCCGCGAGGCAACACGGCATCAAAAAGGGCGACCAAGGTTACATCCTCGCCTTGCTGTCGGAGAGAACGAGCTACCTCATATGCGACGATTCCGCCAAAACACAGCCCACCGAGGCTGTAGGGCCCAGTTGGACGCACACGTCGCACTGCCTGAACGTACCGTGCGACGACTTGGGACAAAGGGGGACGTCCAGTCCGAGCCAGCTCATACAGCATCGGTATGTGAATTGCTACGACGGGCCTTCCATCCGTCATTGCCATTGCAATATCGATATAGAGTTCGACACCCAAAAGAAGCAACAGCGGCACCTTACCGGATTGTCCAGGTTGTAAAGTGACGATGATGGGGGACTGGTCGGGAGCGAGATCCGATCTAGTCCTTGTCGACGTCTCTGCAGGCGCGCCCCCTTCTTCCGTTCTGCCCCCCGGTTCTTCGCTGGGAGTCTCTCCCGCCGGCCTCCGGAAATACTTACAGCTTGCCCCCCTTGGATAGTCGCCGGCAAAGCTTGTCGCTGCATAGGCCGAGGACGATATAGCCTCAACCGTTCCACGCGGGGATTCGCAAGCAAGAGCAAGGATATTTTCGTACTCCTCCAGCCTCTGAATAAGCCAATCCTGACTGTACAAGTCACTACTAGCCCGAAGGTCCAATGTAATGCTGTCCTGAGCTTCAAACGCGACGAGGCTAATGGCGAAATCTTCAAATGCCGGAGCATTGAGCTGATAATCAACTTTGCAATCACCAAACGCTAGTTTGCCCGGCGCATATTTCTGCACGTGTGAGAAGGCGACTGAAGGAAGCGGCACGCCTGGAATACCGGAGCTTGCTAGGGCTTCCAGCGCAAAATCCCTGAGATCCGTCGACGACTGGTCGCGCGCATCCAGAACAGAGCGATAGCTTTCCTTGCATCGAAGATCAAACGATTGCTGGGGTTCGAACCGGCACCTCACGGGCACGACGCTCACCAGAGGCCCTACGCAGTCTTCCATCCCAGCCTCCGGATGCCCCGCAACTGGGATCGCCAGAGTGAAGTCGTGGCTCTCAAAAATGCGATAAATCAGTACGGAGAAGGCGGAAAGCAACACCGAAAAGACACTGAGGCCGTGTCCACTGGCAAATTCTTTAACTACCTTGAAGACTTCGGGTCGAACAGTCAACGGCGCGCTATTCGAGGGGCAAACTCGCCCTTCCGAAAGGCGATGGTTCTGCTGTGCCTTAAGTGGCGAGGGCGGAGCACTGAACAATTCCTGCCAGAATATCTTGCTGGCCCTGGCACGCGCCTCTACCTCAGCGGTCCGACGGTATTGAAGATACTCGCAAAAACCATGAAGGGGAAGCGTGGGCAGCGGCTTCGACCCAACAAACGCGGAATACAGCCGACCAAGGTCAGCCAACGCAACATCCATGGACCAACCGTCGCAAACCACCTGATGCGCCGTCAGCACAACGACACGGTGTCGCGGAGCAATCCGAACGACTGTTGTTCGGAAAAGTGGCCCGGACTCCAGATTGAACGGGCTCGCGCAATCAAGTTCAACAAGTCGTCGGACCTCCGATAGCCACTTTGAATGGGTCCTATTTGACAGATCAAAGTGAGCCACCGGCACATCGATCCGAGGCTCTATGATGAAGCGTTGACCATCCTTGCGAAAATGCCCACGCAAAGCATCATGAATTCCCGTGAGCGACTGGATGGCACGAATGAGGGCAGAATCGTTTACATCCCCAAACAATTCTACTGTTAGAGACTCCTTGTATGCACGGTCCGCACCACCTCCTGCCCGAGATAACAGCCACAAATGAGATTGCGCACTCGTCGGAATCACCTCGATGGCGGGTGGTTTTACAAATGGATCGTAGTCAACGGCGGTTGCGTTGAAGTCGTTGCCGAGGTCTTCGTGATCACCCATGGCTGGACACCTTTAGGAACTTGCCAGGTCGGTTCAGATCAGTGACATACCAGGCTAGGCGTCCGTGCTCATCACGGCCGAGCCGCGCGAAATGGACGGCATCCTCCTGATTGGCCGATGGAGCAAGCCCGTCAGTTTGAGGGTTGCGTTCGGAGCGTGGGGTCAGGATGGGAAGGGGCAATTCCCTTTCAACCGCCCTGGCCCGGCTGCCATCTTCGACCGCAGGATCTGATACCGGAATCGACCTGGCTCGCAACTCATCGGCCAAAAGCCTGGGCGTGGCAAGGCGTTCGACGAGGTCGCGAAACGTGACCTCCAAGCCATAGCGTACGCGGAGTGTTCGAGCCAACTGCGTGAGCATGAGCGACTCGAGTCCGAGCATGATGAAGCGCGCGTCTGCATCAAAGGACTCCATCTTGCTGCCGAGAAGTTCTTCAATCAGCGATCGTACTGTCCCCGTGAATCGATCGACTGATGGGTCCGTCGGCGTTCCCGAGAAAGTGGAGTCCGTGGCATCGAGACTCGCTACATTTGAAAACCCAATGGGCGTCGACGTCGATGCTCCCGCGCCCAGCGCAGCAGTTGTCGCCCTTGTCCCCGGTTCGATCCAGTAGCGCTTGCGCTGAAAGGGGTAGCTCGGCAGCGCAACCCGACGACGCACCTCTCGCTCGTGGAACGCGGACCAATCAACCGTACATCCATTGAGCCACAAAGCCCCCAAACCCAGCAATATGCTCGCGTATTCGTCATCGGGTTCGGCACTGTCAGGCATCGCAGATATCACCCGGTCCGGTTTCTTGGGGCGATGCTGCAATGCAAGCGATGCACAAGTGCGCCTCGGACCACACTCGAAGAGAGTCTGACCCTCTTCCGAGAGGAGAACCTGAACCGCTTTCGAGAACTGGACGGTCGAGCGCAAATGGCGGGCCCAATAGTTCGGATTGGTGAGCTCCCCGGGCCTTGTCCAATCACCAGTGACCGTGGAAAGGAAGGGAATCAGTGGCTCGGATAGGTGGATGGTCTCAACGGTCCGCAGGAAGGGTTCGATGATTGAATCCATCATCGATGAATGGAATGCATGCGAGGTGTGCAACATTCGGCACGCAATCCCATCAACGGTCAGTTGATCGGCGAAGCCCTTGACGATAGGCGAAGTGCCAGCCACGACCGTCATCTCGGGTCCATTCACCGCTGCGACATCCACGCCGGCGGGCAAACGCGGGCCAAGCTTCTCCACCGACAATCGTACCGGTCAGCATAGAACCGCCAGGCAGGTCCTGCATCAACCGGCCTCGGGTCGCTACGAGGCGCAAAGCATCCTCGAGGGCCATGACTCCCGACAGCGTTGCTGCAACGAATTCGCCGATGCTATGGCCAATGAATGCAGTTGGACGAATACCCCAATGCTCCATCTGCTGCGCAATGGCGTAGGAAATAGTAAATATCGCTGGCTGCGTGTAGTAGGTATTGTTGAGCGCCTGCGTGGCTCTCTCCGCATCAGCGGCATTGGGAAAGAGGAAATCACGAAGGTCGCATTCCAGATGTGGCAACAGCCCGACTGCACATCGATCGACTGCGTCGTGGAAGAAGGCTTCGCCGCGGTAAAGCCGCTAGTCCCATATTGATGTACTGCGCCCCCTGCCCAGGAAACATCAAGGCCACGGGTGGATTCTCTGCTTCCGATTTGAGCGAAGCGGAACGAGCACCAGTCTTCTGAACAAGCTTTTCGCGAATGTCCTGAGCATCCTGTATGACCACGCATCGACGGTGTTCAAAGCGCTTCCGTCCCACTTGCGTGGTGTATGCCGCGTCCGCCAAGGCGTTTGGGCTCGCATTGGCAAGCGACTTGGACCAGCGCTCGGCTAACGCGTCCAGCGCCGGCGCATTCCGCGCGGACAAGAGCATGAGCTGGACTGGTCGGGATGGCTCCGAAGTAGCGCGGCCAAAACCGGTGCCTCCTCAAAGACAATGTGCGCATTGGTGCCGCAAAAGCCAAAACTACTGACGCCGGCTCGGCAGGGAACGTCCTTGTGGCCCCCATTCGATGAGCTTGGTGTTGACGAAGAAGGGACTGCTGGCGAAGTCGATGCGCGGGTTGGGGGTCTTGAAGTGAAGGGTCGCAGGAATCTTGTGATGGCGGAGGGCCAGCACGACCTTGAGGACGCCCGCGATTCCGGCCGCCGTGGTCGCATGGCCGAAATTGCCCTTGATAGAGCCAAGGGCGCAATAGTGCCTGTCGCTGCGTGAAGGTGCGAAACACCCGGGTCAGCGCCTCGACTTCGATGGGATCGCCGATTGGGGTTGCCGGTGCCGTGAGCCTCGATGTACGTCACAGTATCGGGATTGACGTCACCAATGGCGAGTGCGGAAGCCATCACGCCTGGCTTGCCCCTCAACGCTGGGCGCAAGGTAGCTTACCTTGTGTCCCCCGTCGTGGTTGACCGCAGCGCCCTTGATGATCGGCGTAGATGGTATCGTTGTCCCTCAGGGCATCGTCCAGTCGCTTCAGCACGACGGCACCCGACGCCTTCGCCAAACATGGTGCCGGTGGCCGCAGCGTCAAAGGGTCGACAATGGCCATCGATACTGAAGACGCCGCCCTCCTCGAAGCGCTGACCGCTCTTCTGCGGAGTGCGGATGTCCATCCTCCCGCCAGGGCGACGTCAACCTGATGAGACACCAGCGCCTGGTAGGCGTTTTCCACCACCACCAGGGTCGTCGAACAGGCAGTATGGACGCTCAAGCTCGGACCGCGTCAAATTCAGTTTATGCGACACACGTGGCGCGATGTGGTCCTTTTCGTTGGCAATCTCGGCGGCGATTTCGCCCATCAATGGCGAGCTTGTCCGGCCGAGTGAGGACATTGTGGTGGTAGTAGAAGTTGTTGCCCATTCCTGCCCAGACGCCGACCGGTCCATCGATGTCTTCCCCGACATAGCCCGCATTTTCGAAGGCCTCCCAGGCTATCTCCATGAAAAGCCGGAGCTGCGGGTCCATGAGCTCGGCATCGTTTGGGCTGATATTGAAAAAGGCCGCGTCGAAGAGATCGATTCCTTCCAAAACACCCCGCGAAGGAATGTAGTGCGGATCTTGGCGATCCCGCAGGGGCACGAGCGGATCCAGCTCCTCGCGTGCAAAGGTCGTGACGGACTCGACACCTCGACAAAGATTCTGCCAAAGTTCGTCGATGTCGCGTAGCACCGGGAAAGCGTCCAGCGGCCCAACAATGGCCACATCGAAGGCCGTGGGCGATGGAGCCAGTTCTCTGCGTTTCTGGGCGCGTTCGTACACCTCGCGAACAAACGAAGCATCGGCCTGGCTGCCCTGGACAAATCGGGCCAGTGCTGCGATGGTCGGATGCTCGAAGATCTTCACAACCGATATCTCAAGACCGAAATGACGTGCGATCTCTTGTACTACTGACAGGGCTGCCACCGAGGTTCCGCCCAGCTCGAAGAAGTTGTCGTTGATGCCTGCCGATGGAATGGCAAGAACCGCACACCAGATGTCGAGAAGCACGCGCTCTGCCTCGCTGCGCGGGACCAGCGATGTACCGTTCGGCCGGCCGGCCGGCTCTTCGCGGATCAACTTCGGCAGTGCTTGTCTATCGACCTTGCCATTGGGAGTCCTTGGAATCGTGTCCAGTCGTCGAAAACGCGACGGAATCATGTGGGCGGGCAAGACCGCGCCACAATGACGACGCAATTCTGCTACCGCGGGATCGGCGGAGCCAGGTTTGAGGTATAGTACCCAACCAGCTCGGGGTTCGACGGATCTTCGCGCCACACGTGACAGACAGCCGCCTCGATACCGGCCAGGATACACAGCTGGGCTTCAATCTCTCCCAATTCGATGCGAAAGCCACGTATCTTGACTTGGAAGTCGTTGCGGCCAAGAACGTAAGAGCGGCCGTTGCGATCGAGGCGAGCTCGATCCCCAGTGTCGTACATGCGCCCCGCGCCGCGAAATGGATCGGGGAGAAAGCGCTTCGATGTCAATTCGTCATCGAATAGATACCCGAGCGAGACACCGGCCCCGCCGATGAACAGCCGCGCCTCGACACCCGCAGGAACTGGACGCAAATTTCCGTCGAGTACGTAGACGGAGGTATTGTGGATCGGCGTCCCGACTGAAATGGCCGCTTCTTCATCGTCGATGCGCTGGCAGGTGGACCACACAGTGGTCTCCGTTGGCCCGTACATGTTCCACAGCTCACCCACCTTGGACTTCAGGGCCTTCACAAGTAAGGGCGACAGTGCCTCGCCCCCACACAGTGCTTTAAGCGATTTGGACCGCGACAAGCCGGCCGTGCACAGCATTTGCCAAGTCACGGGCGTTGCTTGCAGCACCGTAACTGCGTGGCGCTGCATGAGATCCATCAATAGGCGCGGATCCCGGGCCTCCTCCTCGGTGGCAATGACGACAGTTCCGCCCGCACAAAGCGGCCCCAGCAATTCCAAGACTGCGATGTCAAAGGACAACGTGGTCACGGCAGCCAAGACATCGTTTCTGTCGAGACCGGGCCGCTTCAGTATGCTGAGCAGAAAGTTGGCAACAGCGCCCCGCGGTATTGCCACGCCCTTCGGCTTCCCCGTCGACCCGGAAGTGTAGATGACATAGGCCTTGGCCATCGCAGCTACCCGAGCCACGGGCGACCGACTTTCGTGCGAAGGCCCCTCGCTGATGTCGAGTTCGATGAATCGCGCCGCGTGGCCCTCGAAGAGGCCCTTCAGCGTTGAGGTCGTAATGATCGCGGTCAAGTGGGAATGTTCGGCCATGTTGGCCAGACGCTCCCTGGGAAACGCCGGGTCCAAAGGAACGTAGGCGGCGCCGCAGCGGAGGACTGCGAGCATGGCCACGACCATGTCGACCGAGCGAGGTAGGCAAATGCCGACCAGTCGATCCACGCCCAGTTCCGACGCTGACAGTCTCGACGCCATGGCCTCAATGGCAGGCAGTAATTCCTGATAACTCAAGGCCCGACCGTTGCCAATCAGCGCGGCCTTCTCGCCCAATTTCTGGCAGTGGCGCGTCAGGAGGGCATAGAGATCCTCCTCTAGGAACGCGGCTTCATTCGTGGTGTTCACCTGGATCGTCAGTGCCGCATTTTCCTCCGCGCTCAGGATGGGAAGGCGCGACAAGCTGGCCGTCGGGTTCTGCAAAGCCCTCTCTGTGAATGCAAGGAAGGACTTGACGAAGGATGCGGCCATGTCCGATGCGATGATCGAAGTGGCGTAGCCAAGACAGAGAGACCCGGACCTGAATTGCAAGAAGAGATCAAGCTGCTGCGGCGGAGCGGTGAGGGCAAGCTGGGTACATTCGCAGCCGTCTAGTGAAAGCCCCAGTGGCTTGTCTGCCACGCATGCAATTTGGAACAGAGGATTGGCGCCTGGATGGATATTTGTCCCGGAGGCCTTGACGATGGCTTGGAATGGTACGCCACCAACAGGCTGGGCCACGCGATACCGCTCGGCAAAGCTCTCAACCAGCGCAGCGAAGGTAGAGACCGTGCAGTCGATCGCGATGGGCGACATGGCGGTATAACACCCGATCGCATTGCTGTTCGACGAACCGAGCCGCAAATCGAAGGGCAAGCCGATGGCGATCTTCTGTTGTCCCCCATACTGGGCCAGAGCGTAGGCCGCAGCCGCAACTTCGAGAACAAAAGGGTCCACGCCCAAGACGGCCGCGGAGTCCACAAGTAACTTCTTTAGGGAAGGCGGAAATTCCATTTCGGAGTTGGCGGCGTCCACTGAGAGGGACTTCGGCCGTGGGATCCTCAAGGGGAAACCGTGGATCGGTGGCACGTCGGCCAATCCCTTGGCGATTTCCATTGCCAGGTTGGCAATGCGTTCTTCGCTCGGGTCCTTGCCAGGTTCGATGTGTTCGCGGCCGACATCCGCAGGCGACAAATCTCCGTTGTTCGCGTCACCGTCGTCGCGGTAGTGAGCCGAGAGCTCAGTGGCGAAGATATCCGTAGACCTCTCGTCCCAGATACAACGATGGGCTGAAAAAAGAAACGTATGATCGCCATCGCCATGCCTGAAGAGCTGCGCCTTCCATGGCGTGGTCTCAGGTGACAGGGATTGCCGCGCCAGCTCCGCAGCCTCGAATAGCCATCCATCGGAGAGCGGCGCCTCTAGGATTTCCAAGGAAGTCACCGCGCCCTCGTCGTCGACGAGCTGGACCACGCTACCAGCAACCGTCTGCAGGCGAGTCCGCATCACAGCATGACGAAGACAGACCCGGTGAATTGCAAGCGCGAGGCGCTCCGGAGCTAACGCCCCGCTGATACGAACCGCATACGTCATCGTATTCAGGGCCGGCGTCGGATGGAGCTGGCTTGAAAGGTGGAACTGCGACTGAAGGGCTGAGGCAGTGATGGTTCTCATAGTCTAGGGTCCGGATATCGAAGAAGGGCCGTTGGCATGCGTGGTTGCCACACGATGAAAGTACCCCGGTCCTCGTCTCGGAACATCGAAACACCTCGGACAATTAGGGCTTTGACATGCAGGAGTCCGTATTCGGATCGGCATGGAACGAGCAACACCGAAGATAGCGTATTTCGGCTCTCTTTTGGTGGAACTTATCGGCGAGACGGACGGACTCACTGCGCTATCGTCCTATTGTCGGGGGACGACGCGGAAAGATAAAGTCCTATGCGTCGTTGCACCGCTCAACAGCTGTGCTCCGCGAAACGTGCACCGCCGGATAGCGTGCGCCGCCGACCGGCCAAGCCGACGGCAAGGCGGCCTGCGAAGCATCGCGAAAGGCCGAGCGGCGCGTGTGCGGCGATCGGGCAGAGCGAGAGCATAGATCGGGTTTCCCATTTCAATAGTTCGAGATTTCAATAATCGCAGCCTCCGTCGAATCCGCAAGTCATGGTTCGACATCCAACGTCAGCATATACGGAAATAGCCGGCGTGGCCGGCCTCAAGCGGCAAGAAAACAGAAGAGGCACATTGCAGCATAGGCACACATGACGGTTATTTCCCACCCATCTATCGGAATACGGGTCCATCGTGGATGCCCGCGGCTTGGTGGCTAGCCCGACATGAGCGATTCCCTTGGACTGGAAACGTCACCCGGTCAAGTGGAGAGGACTGCACTGGTCCTGCGATTTGCGCAAACGCACATTTCACCAGGCGCGAGGCAGCGCGAAAGGGAGGGTACTTTCGACCGCAAGCTGTGGGACGAATGCGCTGAGTTCGGGCTTGCCGGGCTACCTATCCCGGAGGAATGGGGCGGCAGTGGCCTTGATGCCCTCGACACCATCCAGGTTGTCGAGGCCCTGGGCAAGGGGTGCGGAGACGGTGGTCTAGTGTTCTCGCTCTGCGCGCACATGTTCGCCTCGGCGGTCCCCATTTGGCGCTCGGGTGCGAAAGAAATCCATGAACGCTACCTGCGCGATATAGCCGCTGGCAAGCTCCTGTGCGCGAACGGAACCACCGAACCGGAAGCCGGCTCCGACATCTACGCCATGAAGGCGACCGCTCGGCGCGATGGCAGCGACTACATCCTGGACGGCACCAAGTGCTTCATCACCAATGCGCCGGTTGCCGACCTGTTTCTCATCTACGCAAAGACCGATCCATCCGCTGGTTTCATGGGGATCTCTGCCTTCCTGCTTCCCAAGAGCACTCCCGGCCTGCGCGTCGTTTCTGAACACAGCAAGACCGGGCTCAAGACGTCGCCATGGGGGACCCTTTACCTTGAGGAGTGCCGCGTCCCCGCCGAAGCGCGCGTGGGTCCCGAAGGTTCCGGCGCGGCCCTGTTCGGTGAGTCGATGATCTGGGAGCGTTGCTGCCTGTTTGCCTACTACGTGGGGGCCATGGATCGCGTCCTCCAACGATGCATCGAGCACGCCCGTTCGCGCCGCCAATTCGGTCGCCTCATTGCGTCGAATCAGTCGATACAGAATCGCATCGTGGACATGAAGCTGCGCCTAGAAACCAGCCGTCTTCTGCTTCACCGCGCAGGCGAGCTTCACCGGCAAGGCAAGCGCTGCGACGAGGCCGCAGCCATGTGCAAGCTGTGGATTTCCGAGGCTGCGGTGCAGTCGGGCCTGGATGCCATCCAGATTTTCGGGGGCAGCGGCGTGGTTTCCGAAACCGGCGTCGATGCGCTTTTGCGCGACGCCATTCCGGCGCAGATCTTTTCCGGCACGTCGGAAATGCAGCGGATGATCATTGCCCGCATGTTGGGGCTGTCGTGATGCGCATTGATAGGTTGGTGTCGATCTGGGCGCACAAGACGCCCGACCAGGCGGCCGTCGACGGCACAAACGAGGCCATGACCTACGCCGAACTGGATGCCCTGGCCAATCGCTTCGCCAATCTCTTTCGGTCCGCTGGGGTCGCGGCCGGGGATCGGGTTGGCGTCCACCTGCCGCGTTCGGCGCGTGCCATTGCGGCCATGCTCGGCGCCGCGCGCGCCGGAGCCGTCTATGTTCCACTCGACCCAAGTTCGCCGCCGGCGCGCATGAGAACCATCGTCGGGGACTGCAACATCCGCCACGTGGTCATCGCACCCGCGCTCCTTGCCAACTGGCTTGCGGCCTCGCTCTGTGCGCCGGTAGAGCATTTCTTCCTGGCTGCGGATGCGCCCTTGCCAGCCCTGCCCAAGCCCGCACAAACGCACGCTTGGGCCGAGGTGACGGCCTCGCGGGACGAACCGATCCCGCCCGTGAGCGAGAACCCCGATGACCTCGCGTACTTGCTCTACACCTCGGGATCCACCGGCACGCCGAAGGGCGTGATGATTTCCCATCGCAACGCTCTTTCCTTCTCGGAATGGGCCGCCGAGCGCATCCACCTTGAACCGTCCGATCGCGTGGCCAGTGTGGCGCCCTTTCATTTCGACCTCTCGGTTTTCGACATCTGGGCGACCCTCGCACGCGGTGCAACTCTGGTCATAGTCGATGAGAGCACGGTTCTGTCGGGCGCTCGCATGCTCGACCGCATCACGTCCAAGTCCATCACCGTTTGGTATTCTGTTCCCTCCGCGCTCATTCTGATGCTGGATCACGGCGGACTTGCCGAGCGTGGGGCCCCCTCGTTGCGCGCGGTCTTCTTTGCTGGCGAAGTCTTCCCCATCAAACACCTACGGCGGACCATGGCGGCTCTGCCGCAGGTACGCTTCTACAACCTCTTTGGTCCCACCGAGACCAATGTCTGCCTCGCCTACGAGGTTCCTAGTAGCCCACCATCGCCCGAGGCACAGGCCATCCCCATCGGGCGTCCTAGCTGTGGCGACGTGGTCGCCATTCTTGACCCGCAGGGCCAACCGACCCCCGATGGTGAGGTTGGTGAGTTGTTCGTTGATGGCCCGACCGTGATGCTCGGCTACTGGAACGGCGGACAACCCATATTGGCCCGTCACCCCTATCCTACCGGGGATTTTGTCGCCCGCCGCACCGACGGCGAAATCATGTACCACGGTCGCCGCGACCATATGGTCAAGATTCGTGGCTTCCGCATCGAGCTCGCCGAAGTCGAGGCCGCTCTCACGCAGCAGCCCGGCATCCGCGAAGCCATCGCCTTTGCAATCGATCAGCGTCTCGTGGCCGCAGTCCTGCCATCCGATCCCAATTTGTCGGTTCTGGCCATCAAACGCCAGTGCGCCAGCCTTCTTCCCCCGTACATGATTCCGTCTGAAGTGAGGCTGCTCGCTGAACTGCCTCGCACCTCGAGCGGCAAGATCGATCGCGTGAGCCTTCGAAATGCTGTGTCCGAAGGCGCGTCTCACGCATCTAACGACCATCGGCAAGAATAGAGGCCCCTTAATGGAAGAACGAATTCGCACATCCATTCACCAATACATTGTCAGTACCTGGCTCAGCGGAGATGAACGAGGCTTCGACGACAACACAGATCTGCTCTCGGCAGGGATCCTCGATTCCTTCACGACCCTCTCCATCACCGCGTTTCTCGAGGAAAATTTCCACGTTCAGCTCGATCCTTCGGAGATCAATCCGGAGAACCTGCGCAGCGTGAAGGCGCTCACCCAAATCGTTCTCGCCAAAGGATCCCCCAAGGCCGTCGCCTCGTCGCCGACCTAGTCGGATCCGGACTTCCGTTACTGATGTACCCCTAACTTGAAAAGAGGAAACATGGATCAAACACTGCGAACCATTGTGGCCAAGATTGCAGAGATCCCCCGGAATTTGCCTCCGACGCGTCCTTGCGCGACGACCTCAAGGTCGATTCGGTGCGCGCCCTCGAGATCCTTTTCGAGGTCGAGAAGGAATTGGCGATCCAGGTTCCAGAGGGCCGCTATGGCGAGGTACGCACCTTTCAAGACCTCGTGAAACTGGTCAATTCGCTCAAGGCCGCGTAGAGATCGCCGCTCGACCGCATCTTGCAAACGAGTTTGCACGTGCAACGACGGGTTGTCATCACTGGCTGTGGAATTCTGAGCGCCGCGGGCAGCGAGCTCGACAAATTCTGGCGTTCGCTGATGAGCGGCAGGAGCTTCATTGGCCCTCTGACGAACTTTGCGTACCCCGGGCAGGACATTCCGCTCGGGGCCGAGGTAGCGATACCTGCCGAAGACACGCTTTCGACAGACATCGACGAAAATCCATACCGTGCGCGTTGCGCACAATTGGCCTTGGCTGCGTCCCGCCGCGCGCTCGCGCATGCGGGCCTCAAGCCACGTGACGAATGCCTTTCAGGTGCCGGCGTCGTGCTTGGCACGACCATGGGTGAGGAGCGACAGATCGGTGATCTCAGCGAACGCTGGGCAACACTGGCGGCCGACAGCGTGGACGCCGGTTTTTGCGCACGCGCTGACAATCACAAGCTGGCGGCAACCATCGCGACCCGGTACGGCCTGGGCGGGCCAGTCCTGCTCAACGCAACGGCTTGCAGCTCTGGCAATGCCTCCATCGCATGGGCCTATGACTTGGTCGCCGACGGCACCATCGACTTGATGATGGCGGGCGGTGCCGACACCTTCACCCGTCTCATTTACTGCGGGTTCTCCCGCATGAGTGCCCTTTCCAAGAGCGTGTGTAGACCCTTCGACAAGAATCGCGACGGCGTTTCCTTCGGCGAGGGTGCGGGCGTGCTTGTCGTCGAAGAGCTCGATCACGCCCGCAAACGCGGCGCGAACATCTTCGCCGAAATTCGCGGCTACGGCGTGAGCAACGACGCCTACCACGTGACCGCCCCCGAACCCAATGGCAGCGGCTTCATTCGCGCGATCGAACAAGCCCTCACGACGACCAATACCTCACGCGACCAGATCGGCTACGTGTGCGCGCACGGCACGGGAACCCAGTACAACGACCAGGGCGAGGTTCGCGCCGTCAAAGCTGGTATTCGGGGAGCGCGCGAGCCGAATCCCGCTCAGCTCGATCAAGGCGGCAATTGGACACACCAACGGTGCAGCCGGTGCCATTGCGACTATCGCGTGCACCTTGGCCCTGGTCCATCAGATGGTGCCCCCTACCGCCACCCTGGTCGAACCCGATCCGGAGTTCGACATGGACTTCGTCATGGGGCAGGCGCGCGCGGCATCGTTTTCCACCTGCCTCAACATGGCCGCCGGGTTTGGCGGATCCAACGTTTGCCTACTGCTTGCGAGGGCCCCATGATTGCGCCGTCGGAACCGAGGACGGTGGCCATCACCGGCGTCGGGATTCTGACTCCACTCGGCGATACTCCTGGCAGGTGTGATGGAAGCGCTGTGCGCGGGTCGATCGTCGATCGCGCCGGCTCAAGCCCACATTCCCGCTGCCGAGTCGCGCTTCGTGGATTTCGAAGCGACCCGCTACGCCAACGTGCGCGGCATGCGAATCTACAATCGTAGTACTCGACTCGGCATCTGTGCTGCGCGCTTGGCCCTGGTGGATGCCGGTTTGGAAAACTCGGGCTTCCCCGGCGAGCAACTCGGCGTGGTCATGGCCTCGACCTTCGGACACTTCGATACCCTCATCGAATACGATCGCGGCCTTTACACCCAGGGTCCGACACGCACCAATCCGGCGCTCATGCCCCTGGCCATTCCGAGCGCGCCAGGCGCCATGATCGCCCTCTCTTTTGGCGCCAAGGCCTGCTCCATCACGCTTGCTGATGGCGGTGCCGGCGCACTCGATGCCCTCGGCCTGGCTGCGCGGCTCACGCGGGCGGGCCGGGTCGGTGCCTGTATCGTGGTCGCGGCGCTCGGCCTATTCGACGAGCTTGTTCTGTCTGCGGCCCGCGCGGGCCAGCTCGCGCCACCGGAGGCGTTTCGCGTGTTCGACCAGCGCAGCGGAGGTACGGCCTTCGGCGAGGCCGGTGTCGCAGTGATTGTGGAGACGATGGAACACGCGCGTGCGCGCGGCGCCACGCCCAAAGGCCTTCGTGGCTGGACAGGCCTCCACCTTTGCCGTGAGCCCCGATCACATGGAGTCGTCCCTCAGCCGCGCATGCACACACGCCCTGTCCAAAGCCTGCTCTACAGCCTCACGGGCTTGGGCTGGTGAGCAGTGGCGCCAATGGCTGGCCGGTGGTCGATCGGGCCGAAGCATGCGCACTGCTCTCGGTCCTGGGCGAATCGTCTGAGCGGCCAGCGGTCACCGCGATCAAAGCCGCGCTCGGTGACACGCTCGATGCCAGTGGGCTAATTCAGACAGTTGTCGCGATGTCTGCCTTGGCCGGAACCCCGGCACCATTCATCGCGCGTCTGGGCGAGGCTGCCTTCCCGGGCCTGCGCTATCTAACCGAACCATCCACCATCGAGCAAGGTCATGCGCTCATCACAGGCACATCCCACACTGGCGCATGCTCTGCACTCGTGATCTCGAGGGAAGCTCGTGCCGACTGATACGTCCCAGAAAGTAGCCATCGTCACCGGCGGTTCGCGCGGCATTGGCCGCGCCGTGGTCGAACACCTTGCACGCAAGGGCGTGGACGTCACCTTCACCTTTGTGACCAACGAAGCCGCCGCGCAGGAAGTCGCGACCAGCCTTTCCTCCGAAGGTTTCACCGCGCGCGCCCTGCTCGTAGATGCTCGCGATGCCGCGGCCTGCAAGACCATGGTGGAATTCGTCATCGCCGAGCATGGACGCGTCGACTTGCTGGTCAACAATGCCGCGGTTATCGCAGACAAGCTCCTGGCCATGATGGCTCAAGAAGACTGGGACAAGGTGGTGAATACCAGTCTGAACGGCCTCTTCGGGACCACCCAGCCAACGGCCAAGCAGATGATGCGTCAGCGTGCTGGGCGAATCGTGAACCTGACTTCGGTCTCAGGGATCGTCGGCATTGCCGGACAAACCAACTATTCGGCCGCCAAGGCCGCCATCATCGGCTTTACGCGCTCCCTAGCCAAAGAGCTGGCGCCTCTTGGCATCTGCGTGAACGCGGTGGCACCTGGATTCGTCGACACGGAAATGTTGGCGGGGTTCTCACCCGAACAACGCAAAGACGCAATTGCCCGTGTTCCCATACACCGTTTCGCCCGTGCAGACGAAATCGCGAACTTGGTTGGCTACCTCGCCCTCGAAGCGCCTACGTATTTGACTGGACAGACAGTAGTGATCGATGGTGGACTAACTGCATGATGGTGGACTTGCTGCAGAAGCTGCGCGCCGATGCCAGGCAATATCGCAACCTCGGCGGCTGGTACAAATGTCTTGGCTTCTGGATCGGAGGGACTCATCGCATCCGATCAACGGTAAGCAAGTCATCACATCCGCTGATAGTGCTACCTCTTCGTCTGTCGACAAGAATTGTGGCGCTGGCTTGGGAAAACATTTACTCGGTCGTCATCTCGAATGATGCCGAGATTGGCCCAGGGTTGTGCCTCATCCATCCGCACAACATCCGGATTGGTGGCGCGAGTATCGGACAGAACTGCCTAATTTTCCACGATGTCACCATCGGGACCAACGCCAATACCAGCGGTTATCCCCAGATCGGCGACGATGTCGACATCTACGTTGGTGCCAAGTTGCTAGGAGCGATCAAGATCGCTAACGATGCAAAAATCGGTGCCAATTGCGTTGTAACCAATAGTTTGGCACCAGGTTCGACCGTGGTCACCGCGGCCAACCGAGTCATTCCGCCGTCTTTGGTTGCTGCATTTGGTCCCCGCCCATCCGAGACTAGCAATGGATCCCGGGAGCATTCCTCTTCGCCGTTGACGACAAACCCCAAGTCGGAAGGGCGGTAAGGAAACAGCTACCCCAAGCACAACGGAACAGGTGAGGCAAACTCTCAACGAGCGAGCCAAATTCAGCTCTCAGGCCACCAGCGACATGAAGACTCTCATCGTCATTCCAACCTTGTTGCTGGATTGCTCATTTTCCGCGCCGCTGGCGTGGATGTTCGCGAAGCACGCCGATAGGGTCAAGGGCGTCTACGGTTTCGAGCTGACCAGGGACATGGTTCTGGAGCACGAGCAGTTCATCGTTGAGCTCAATTGGTTTGTGGAACTGCATGAGTTTGGTCTCATTGTTGACTTCAATAGAACAAACAATCGCTCGGCGAAGATACTATTCGGCGGAATGTATGCGGGTATTCGGTACCGCGACATATTCCAGCGACACGCTGTGGACTATTTCATCCTCGGCGATAACGAGCTGCCGATTCGCATGTTTGTCGAATCCGTCGCACCCCAGGAGATCCCGAATTGTGTTGGTCGTGACTTCACAAACCCCATTTCCTACCTATTCACGGAGGAACAATATGGCGACTTGGACTTCGACTTAAGTTGGTTTCCTAGCTAGAGCTTGTCGGGAAATTCCGGGCCGCCCAAAGGGCCGGCCCGCGGCTGGCGGCTCGCACTGACCGTCCCCAGGAAAATCGTCGCACATCATGCGTTTTCTCGTCGTGGGGGATCGACAACGGCGACGAATTGTGGCTGATGGAAAGTGTGACCAAGGAGGTCCGCGATGTCTGCACGACGCCGAGGCGGCAACAGCCAGCCCGAACTATTTGCGCGATCGAAACGACCCGCGATTGCGTTGCCCGACAATCATCCGATGGTGGTCTTGACCGACACGGTGGATTGGACCGAGCTGGAACTACGGGCGGAAAAAGTCCGGGCCAAGAAGCTCAAGAACGCGGCGGGACGACCGCCGAACTTGCGCGCGACACTTGGGGCGCTGACGTTGATGGCGATTCGAAAGATGCCCTACCGCGAGGTGGAGGAGCAGATTCGGTACTACGCGCCAGCGCGATACCTGTGCGGTCTGACGGAGACGGACTGGACGCCGGATTTCACGACGATTCAGGATTTTGCACAGCTTCTGGGAGAAGACGGGTGCCGGCTTATCAACGAGGCGGTGGTGAAACAAGCCGTGGCCCTGGGGCTTGCCGATGCCAGGGTCGCAGTGGCCGACATGACGGCACAGGAAGCGGCGATTCCGCATCCCAACGAAATGGGATTGCTAGGCGGCTTCGTCAGGTCCATCGAAGCGGCGGCGAAGAGAGCGGGACGAGGCTTGCAGGATTTTGTGGGCAAGATGTACGGCAAGTTCCGGGCGGCCAAGGCGCACGTGCGCAAGTACCGGCTGTTCGCCAAGGGCAAAACCAAGGCGGCCAAGGACCGGATGGTTGCGCAGATGACCAGCATCATCGAAGGCATCAACCAGAACCTGGGCAAGGCGCTCGCGGTTGCGGCCGAGCAGGGACGCAGACTGCGCGGTCACGCCGTGGTCGCACAGCGCAAGCTCGTCGAATTGCACGAAACCATGCGCAAGTTGGTACCGCAGATTCGCCACTGGCTGCGCACGGGCTTCGTCGCATCCGGCAAGATCATCAACCTGCACATTCCCCAGCTCTACTCGATCGTGCGCGGCAAAGTGGGCAAGGCGGTGGAGTTCGGTCTGTCGTGGGGAATCACACATCTGCGCGGCGGCTTCGTGCTTGCGACCATGGCCGGGATGAAGACCGATGTCACCGATGCAAGCTATGCCGTGCGTGCGGTCGAAGATCTCGCATCTCTGTTGGGGAAGGCACCGCGTGTCTACGCCGTAAACCCCTTACAGGCAGGGTTGATGCGGACGGCTGGATTTCGGGCATGCTGGGCACATGGAGAAGAACGGAAGTTTGGCAGCGCCATCGTCGAAGCGAAAACGCCGGCCACGGGGAGCGTGGCTCAAGGAAGTTCGGAGCCTTCGTGACAGCGGCCTGAGTCCCGAGGATTACGCCTCGAAAAGGGGGCTGGTGCTGAGCACTCTCAAATTCTGGATGCGGGTTCTGCGGAGCGACGTCGAGGCGAGGACCAAGAGCGCGGTGTCCGCGTTCCTGCCGGTGAGCGTCCTGCCCGCGGCGAGAGCGCCGTCGTTCGACGCCGCTGTCATGGTCGAGATCGACTTGGCGAACGGCCGTCGACTGCGCATGCACGTCAGGCCAGGTACGGATTTCAAGCGAGTGTCCGACCTGCTCAACGCTGTCGAGAGTGGGCATCCATGTTGACGCTGCCTCCGAGTGTTCGGATTTTCGCTGCTGTCGAGCCTGTGGATGCGCGCAAGAGCTTCGACGGCCTGGCGGCCGTGGTGCGTGACAGCCTGGGCGGGAATCCAATGACTGGGCACATGTTCTTCTTCCTCAACCGGCGAGGTGACATGGCGCAGATTTTGTTTTGGGATCGCACGGGATTTGTGGTGATGCGAAAACGCCTCGAAGCGGGGACTTTTCGACTGATCCACGACGCTGACGGCAACAAGAGCAGTGGGTGCAGATCTTGAATTGACCGAGAAATACAGGGGAATTGGACGGTCGACCGCGTGGCCGGTGACAAAGTATCCGGCAGCGTAATTTGTTGAAAGGGCAGAGCCTGCCGGGGTACTTCGAGATTGTCGAAACCGAAATCCTCGGAGGATGCCCCATGACAGATTCCCAGATTCCCGCACTTGTTGGCAAGCAGACAACGGCCCTCGATGAACTGCGCGCGTTCATGCGTGAACGCCAGGCCGCCCGCACCGGCGACAAGGACTTCGAGACCTTCGAGCGTGAGGCGCGCCGTCGTTTCGCCGCGGCCGAGGCGGAATTCGTAGCCGAGGAATTGGCCCGACTCGACACCGACGCACCCGCAGTCGAAGTGGACGGCGTTCCACACCGACGCGTCCTTCGCTGTTCGCAGACATACATGACGGCCGCCGGGCCTGCCAGCATCGAACGGACGCTGTACTCGACCCGACAGGACGGCGAACGCGCGGTGTGCCCGATGGAGTTGCGTGCCGGTGTTGTCGCCGGTTACTTCACGCCGCTCGCAGCCCAGAATGCGGCGTGGATGGTTGCACACCTCACACCCGGCGAGAGTGAGGAGCTGCTCGTCCGCATGGGCGGCATGTGTCCATCGAAGTCCAGCTTGGACCGGATGGCCAAGGCACTGTCGGCGCGCTGGGAAGCCGAGCGCATCGACTTCGAGAAGCGCCTACGCGACCAAGAGAGCGTGCCCGCGGTTGCCGTGGTCGTCGCCGTCTCCCTCGACGGCGTGTTGATTCCCATGAAGGACGGCCAGCGCGAAAAGAAATGCGCCGCCACCCGCGCCCGGGGCAAACTGGCCAAGGGACCCACCGGCTACAACGAGGCAAGCTGTGGAACGCTGATGTTCTATGACGGAGCTGGCGAGCTGCTGCTAACCAGGCGAATCGCTCGCATGCCAGAAGCCGGCAAGCCCACGCTCAAGGCCAGCCTCACGGCGGAGCTGATGACCATTCTCGCGCGCCGTCCCGACCTTCGCGTCGTCACCATCGCAGACGGAGCCAAAGACAATTGGGCCTTCCTGGGCACCTTGCCGGATGGCTACGCGGGCTATCAGATCGTGGATTTCTTCCATGCCGCCGAGCACCTCGCCGACGCGATGGTCGCCGTGCATGGCGAAGGCACCGTCCGCTTCACACTGGAATTCGAGAAGCATCGCCACATCTTGCGCCACGACACCGATGGCGTGGAGAAAGTCATTCGCCACTTGCGCTACCTGGCCAAGCATCACCGGCGAAATCGCAAGGTGATTTCCGCGCTCGGGTATTTTCGCCACCATCGCCATCGTATGCGCTACGCCAGCTTCGCTCGCCGACATCTCCCCATCGGCTCGGGCATCGTCGAGGCCGCGTGCAAGACGCTGGTCTCACAGAGACTCAAGCGCTCTGGCATGCGCTGGCGCCACGACGGTGGTCAAGCCATTCTCACCTTGCGCGCCTTGGAGCAAAGCGACCGTTTCGATCGTGCCTGGCGCATGCTCGCTGCAACCTACGTCCAGATCGTATCTCTACCCGACAACATCGTCGACATCGCCTCACGCCGCCACCGCTGATGAGCCGTCAGAATGAGAGCTACACCGAGAGCAGTGTGGAGATTGATGCTGCGGAGTTGGGACTGATGCTTGAGGGAATCGATTTGGGCACAGTGAAACGGCGCAAACGGTTCAAGTGGGAGCCACAATCAACAATAGCGGAGAATTCAGCAACGACGTGATGATTTCAATTGCATAGTGCGCGGCGATTTGCGATTGCACTTCTCGCTTTGTCGAAGTCGCAGCCCACACGCAAAGAGAAGGCCCTCATCGTGGAGGGTGCGTTGCCGGTTGCGCGAGATCTGCTCTGCGCCGGGATTGAGCTCGACGCTGACATCGAAATGGAGCGTCAGCACAGAATGGAAGTGCTCAAGGCCGAGCTTGGCGCGATGGCCGCGCAGGGCAATTTCGCCAATGCCATCGACAAGATGATGGGCATTGTCTTGGGCCTGGAGCAGGAAAACGAGCGCATGTCATGGCGGCTTTTGCGTGCCTTGCGCTACCGCTTCGGGCGAAACACCGAAAAGCTGGCGCCGGCTGAGCTCAAGCAACTCTATCTTGCGCTCGGTGGTGATGCCGCTGCACCGACACCGGCGGATGGTCTGCTTGTACCGGTTCCCGCCGCGCCGGCAGAGGTGTTGAGTTCCGATGGTGAGGTCGCCACGCCGAATGGCGCCGGCAAGAAGCGGCGCAAGCGCAAGGTCGGTGGCGCAACCGTGGTCGATGCCAAAGTCGAGCGGAATATCGTCAAGGTGCCTGTGCCTGACGAGGAGCGCACCTGCGCACTTTGCAGTGGTGCCAAGACTGTCTTCGAAACCGTCGAGCACCAGCTCATCGAGTTCGTGCCGGCCAAGGTCGTCTTGCACATTGAGCAGCGCGAGAAGATGACTTGCCTGGCTTGCCGCAAAGACGTGAGCATTGCCCCGCGCACGCAGGCTCCCGCCGTGATTCGAAAGGTCGGCTCGTCCTTTCTCGCCAAGCTCCTGGCCGACAAATGCGCGCTCTGCCTTCCTCTCGACCGCCAAAGACGAGAATTCGACCGCATGGGCTTGCACATGCCCGACAAGACCATGGGGTCGTACTGGGCCTACAGCACCGACCTCATTTCCCCGGTGGCCCTTTCCGTCACCGGCAACGTCTTCGGATCCCACACCGTGGGCGCCGATGACTCCCACCTCAAGACACTCGACAGGATGGCCAAGCACGGCATCTTTCGCGGCCATCTTTGGTGCTTTGTCGGTACCGACGGCACCGTGGGTGGACGCGAAACGGTTGCCTACGGATACACTTCCAGTTGGAATGCCGAAGAAATCGCCGATTGGTTTTCCTCCATTGACGGCTTCATCCAATGTGACGGCTACGCCGGATACTCGTCCGAGGTCGAAGACGACGACGGGGAGACTTCGATTGCCGTCCCCAACGAACGCCGCCTCGGCTGCGGTATGCACATTCGATCCAAGTTCCACGCCGCACTGTTGGCCAAGGACAGACGTGCCGTCATCCCGCTCAAATTCTTTGCCGACCTCTACCTCATCGAGGCCGAGTGCAAAGCCGACGGTGTCGATGCAAAGACCCGCGGCGAGATCCGCCGCGTGCGCTCGCTGCCCATCCTGGACCAGCTGGACGCCTGGGTCGACAGCACGCATCCCACCCTCTTGCCCAAGTCCCCTTTGCGCCGGGCCACAACCTACGCCATCAACCAGCGGATCTTTTTCCGCCGCTGCTTCAGTGACGGTGCATTCGAAATCGACAACGGCCGAACCGAACGACGAATCCGCAACTACGCCGTCGGTCGCCGAAACTTTCTCTTCACCGGCTCCGTGCGCGGCGGTGAACGCCTCGCTGCGGCCTACACCCTGGTCGACAACTGCCTCATTCTCGGCATCGATCCCAGGCGCTACCTGCAGGACACCATCGACAAGCTTGAGCGCGGCCACGCCCTGTCGCGCATGTCCGAGCTCACCCCCGCCAGCTGGGCCGCGAACCAAGCCCGATAGCAGCGCCCCGAGCAAACTCGTGCGCGGGTGGTCGTCCCTGTCGGGAAGTCCAGGCTCTGCGCGTTTTCGCCGGCTCGTTGCCATCCACCCCAATCTCCCTCATGCGTGCTCTCGCCGCAATCACCTCGCCTGTAAAACAAGGGTGGGCCTGGCGTGGACGGGATGACGGTGGCTGAGCTGCCGTCGTACCTGTGTGCGCACTGGCTGCGGATTCGGGAGTCGATGTTGGCGGGAGAATACAAACCGCAGGCGGTCTTGCGCCGGGAGATACCGAAGAGTGGTGGCGGAACGCGCGAGCTCGGCGTTCCGACGGTGGTGGACCGACTCATACAACAGGCGATCTTGCAGGTGTTGCAGCCTCGGTGGGATCCGGGCTTCTCTGAGAGCAGCTACGGATTTCGCCCAGGACGGCGAGCGCACGATGCCGTGCGAGCGGCGAAGCAATACATCCAGCAGGGACGCCGGTACGTGGTGGACGTGGACTTGGAGAAATTCTTCGACCGGGTCAACCACGACGTGCTGATGGGCCGGCTGGCGAAGCGAATCGAAGATCGGCGAGTGCTGAAACTGATTCGCGGGTATCTGGAGGCGGGGGTGATGTTGGACGGGGTGGTGATGGAGCGGTACGAGGGGACGCCGCAAGGCGGTCCACTGTCACCGCTGCTCGCCAACGTGCTCCTCGACGAAGTGGACAAGGGGTTGGAGAAGCAAGGACACAAGTTCGCGCGCTACGCGGACGACTGCAACGTGTACGTGCGGTCGCGGCGGGCGGGGGAACGAGTAATGGCGTCGCTGCGGCGACACTATGCCAAGCTGCGGTTGCGGGTGAACGAGACGAAGAGCGCAGTGGCGCCAGTGTGGGAACGAAAGTTTCTCGGGTACAGCTTCTGGAAAAGGGAAGGGGAGGCGAAGCTTCGCGTGGCCGACCAGGCCGTCGCGAGGCTAAAGGACCGGGTGCGGACGACAACGAGGCCGACGGTGGGGCGGAGCCTGAAGCAAGTGGCCGAGGAGTTGCGACGCTATCTGCTCGGATGGAAGGAATACTTTCGCCTGGCCGAGACGCCTCGCGTGTTTCTGACACTGGACAAGTGGATTCGGCATCGGCTGCGGGCGCTACAGCTCAAGCAGTGGCGTCGCGGCCGGACGATCTACCGGGAGCTGGTAGCGCGCGGCCTGTCCGCCCACAAGGCCGCCAAGGTGGCGTCCCAAGGGCGGCGCTGGTACCGCACTTCGCGCAAAGACATTCACATCGCGCTGCCCATCGCCCATTTCGATGCACTTGGCATTCCCCATCTTTCCCCATAACCTCAACCTTTCGAACCGCCGGATGCGGACCCGCACGTCCGGTGGTGTGGGAGGGGAACCACTCGACAATTCGTGTGGTCCCCTATCCCGA
>CAVRSU010000011.1:0-195986 GCA_963723955.1 uncultured delta proteobacterium | reverse complement strand
GCTCACCAGGCTTGCGTTGCCTGTCACTTTTTTGGAAATACTTCGCGCAGGGCCTGGGCCAAGGCGCGAAAGGCGACGGCGCGGTGGGAAAGGCGGTTTTTCTCGGACAGGTCGATCTCGGCCATGGTTCGACCCAGCAACGGGATGAAGAACAGCGGGTCGTAGCCGAATCCGCCCGTGCCGCGTGCTTCGGTCAAGAGCACGCCTTCGCAAGCGCCGGAGCGAACGACCTCTTGCTTTTGCGCCACGTCCACGAAGGCTGCGGCGCAACGGTAGCGAGCGCTTCGCTTCTCGGCGGGAACCTGCGCCATCTCGCGCAGCATCTTTTGGTTGTTGCGAGCGTCGTCGCAGGGCTCGCCAGCCCAGCGAGCGGAGCGCACACCGGGGGCGCCGCCGAGAGCGTCCACTTCGATGCCCGAATCGTCGGCGATGGCGGGCAAGCCGCAAACCACGCTGGCTTGCCTGGCCTTGGCCAGCGCATTGCCGTCGAAGGTGTCCTCGTCTTCCACAAGCTGAGCGGTCGGCGCCACCTCGTCGATGGTGACGGCGTCGATGTCCAGGCCGGCCTCGGCCAAGAGCAGGGCGATCTCGCGCACCTTGTGTCGGTTGCGGGTCGCAACGACCAGCTTCACGGCTGCTTGGCCTCCGCCAGCGCCTTTTTCTGCAGCGCGAACAATTCTTGGGCGCCTTTCTGGGCCAGGGTCACCAAGCGCTGGTAGTCCTCGGGCGAGAACGGCTCGCCCTCGGCCGTGCCCTGAATCTCGACGAAGTTGCCACCGTCGGTAAGCACGAAATTGAAATCCACGTCCGCCGAGGAATCCTCGGCGTAGGCCAGATCCAGGCGCGGCTCGCCCTCGACGATACCCGTGGAAACCGCACACACCGCCCGGCGCAAGGGATCCTTTTTCAGATCCTCCTTGCGCGCCAGGCGACGCACGGCCAATGCCAGCGCCACCCATCCACCAGTGATGGCCGCGGTCCGCGTGCCGCCATCGGCCTGGATGACATCGCAGTCGACGGTGATCTGCCGCTCGCCGAGGTGCTTGGTGTTGATAGCCGCGCGCAGGGCTCGACCGATGAGACGCTGGATCTCCTGGCCCCGGCCGCCCGGATTGCGCCCCGAACGTGTGTGCGTCGAGCGTGGCAGCATGGCGTACTCGGCCGTGATCCAGCCCTTGCCCTGCCCCTCCAGAAACGGCGGCACCTTGCGCTCGACGCTGGCGGTGCAGATGAGCTTGGTCTCGCCGAATTCGACGAGCACGGAGCCTTCGGCGTACCGATTGTAGTCCGGGGTGATCCGGATCGGCCGCAACTCGTCGGATTTTCGACCATCAGGGCGCATGGCCAGGGAGGATGGAAGGCGACCGCTCGACTGTCAACCGCGCCGCAGAGATTTGTCCGCGATGCGCGTCACTACTACGGTCCCTGGCGAGGCATGCACTGGTGGTAGGGGTAGCCCCCGGGCGGGGCTGGGATCTCGCGACACTCTTCCGTGCGTGGGCAATCCGGATCTTCGGTGCAAGCCACGCCGATGGCTAGCCAGCCACCCGCGGCAAACACGGCGACGGCACCGAGCGCGGTGGTTGCCATGCCAGCGGCCGCTACGCCATTGTGATTTCCGTGATCGCCGACGACCCAGGTCGTGCCACCCGCAGCCAGCAGGCCGACACCAAGGGCGGCCAGGGTCTTGGGCCCCGCATATGGCCGCGCGCAGCCCGCGCCCAGCAGGCCCGCGATGGCCAGCAGCATGAACGCATGTTTGAAGAAGCGACCCAAGTCCATCGAAGGGGCATTGTGCCACGATGGTCTGCGGCTGTCGCGGGATCACGGAAAGTCGCGTCTTCTTGGAGCCTGGGCCGGGCCGACATATGCTGCGAGCCGTGCGTATCTTTGGCCCCACCCTGCTCGTTTTCGCCCTCGCATGGCTGCCCTGGACTTCGGCCAAGGCCGAGGAAGAGCTGCTGCGCGGGCCGCACCCGTTTATCAAGGACAACGAACTGACGGTTCATGTCGGGTACAGCGCGGGCCTGGGCGACGACATGCGTGGGCTGCGCGTACAAGGCGATTTCCTCAACCGCCTGGGGCAAACGCTTTGGCTCGACCTCCAGATGGGCGTGGTCTCGGGAAGTTGCCGAACGAACCAGGTGATATGCAGCAACGGCAGCGGCAATGCGGTCGACATCCTGGGCGGTGCCGCGTGGAAATTCCAAACCAACCTGCCCATCGTTCCCTACGCCAAATTCGCGCTCGGACCCACGTTTCTCTTCCCCGACAACACGCACAGCGCCGCGGGCCTGCTGGTGCGCGGTGGCTTCGGCGCTCACTACTTCCTTTACGACTGGTTTGGCGTGGGCGCCGAGCTCGCCGGATCCTGGGGGATGGCGTTCTTCGCCGCCGATTCCCATCGCACGGGCGCGCTCGGCAGCGTGGACGCGAACGTGGGCGTCGCCTTGCAATTCTGAGCCGGACATGGCGAGGGGCACGACGCCGACGGTGAAGATTGGATCGCGCGGCCGAGCGCGCGTGGCCAGCGGCCACCCATGGATCTACCGCCAGGACGTCATCACGGGTCCCGAGCGAGACGCGCGCACGGACGGCCCCGCGCTGGTGCTGGTGGCCGACGAACGCAACCGGCCGCTCGGCATCGCGACCTGGTCCGCGGATTCTCCCGTCGCCCTGCGCATTCTCTCCCTTCTCCCCGCAAAGCGGGGAGAAGGCCAGAGTGAGGGGCTGCCCGACTTTCTCCAGCTCGTCGAGACCCGCCTTAAGCAGGCGCGGGCCCGGCGCGCCGGTCTCGCGCTCGATCGGGATGCCTTCCGCGTGGTCCACGGCGAAAGCGACGCCCTGCCTGGCCTGTTCATTGATGTCTACGCCGACGCCGCCGTCATGCAGACCACCTCGGTCGCCATGAACGCGCATCGCGCGCAAATTGCCGCCATCGCGCAGAAGTTGCTCGGCGCCCGTCTGGTCATCGCCCGCGACGACGGCTCCGCGCGCGACTTCGAGGGCCTGCCGCGCAGCCGAGAGATCCTGTGCGGTGAGGGCAGCTCCGAGATCACCTACCGGCTAGGTCCCAACCACCTCACGGCGGATCTTCTTGCCGACAGCAAGACCGGCGGTTTTCTCGACCAGGCCGACAACCACGCGCTGGTGGCTGCACTAGCGCCAGCGGGCGCGCGTTGCCTCGACGCCTTCACCTACCACGGCGGCTTCGCGCTGGCCCTGGCCCGCAAAGGCGGCCCGGTGCTGGCCACCGACGAGGACGCCCAGGCCGTCGCACGAACCAGCGCCAATGCAGCCCGCAACGGGCTGGCCAACATGACCGCCCGGCAGGCCAACGCGTTCGATCTCCTGCGCTCGCTGGAAGCCGAACGACGAGCGCTTCGACGTGGTGGTTCTCGATCCGCCCGCCCTGGCCAAGCGCAAGAGCGGCGACAGCGCCGCCGAGCGCGCCTATCGCGAAATCATCCTGCGCGGACTGCGCCTGGCGGTGCCCGATGGCCTGGTGGTGGCCTGTTCGTGCTCGGGGCGCATCTCGCGCGATCAATTCGACCACATCGTCGCCGAGGCCAGCGCGGACAGCGGCCGCTCGGTGCAAATCCTGGCCCGCATGGGCGCCGGGCGCGACCACCCCGAGCTCGTCGGCGTGCCGGAAACCGGCCACCTCAAGTGCTGGGTGATGCGGGTGCTCTAGAACCAGACGCGCGCACCCAAGCGCCCGCTGATGGGCAATTGGTAGGAGGTCGCGTGAAGATAGTTGGGGTTGGGGATGACCGGGGTTCCGGTCGACGATCCGTCGGGGTTGGCGATGGTGGCCTGTGACGGTTTTGCGCCAGGTGCCGTTAGCGGCATCGCCCAATTGTAGGTGTACGAAGAGTCCACGGTCAGCACCGTCTTCTGGTTGAGGACGTTGAAGATGTCGACGAACGCCTCCACGGAGAGGGCCGTCGAAAGCTTGGTCCGGTAGGCAAGGTGCATGTCGAGCTGGGCGACGAAGGGTGTGCGGCCCGCCGACCCGCGCGGAAGGATGAAAGAGACATAGCCATTGGGATCGATAGTGAGAGGCGAGATGGGCTGCCCTGACCTCCCAATAAAGCTGAACCCAGGCGAAAGCGAATGCTGCCCCCAGGCGAAGCGATAGTATCCATCCATGTGTATAAGATGAGGCCGATCGTTTGGCAGAGGACCATAGGTGTTTGCCGTCAGTTCCTTGTAGTCATATTGGGTAGAGTTGTTGGGATTGAGCTGCGTATTGTCCGCGGCGTATAGCCCAGCGTAATTGCCCATGGTACGGGAATAGGTGTAGGCCCCGGCGAAGAACCAGTTTCTGGCCAACCGCTTCGTGGCGGTGAGCTGGAGCGCGGTATAGGTTCGCTCCGGTTTGGGATCCGTCGGATTTTCCAAGATCCAACCAGAACTGGTGTCGGCGAGGCTGGAGCCGCCATCTTCGATGACCCGGCCAAGCCAGCGACGAATGAGCGAAGCCCCGACCACCAGGTTGCTCCAATATTGGTATTGGCCGCCAGCGACGATTTCATTGTTGTAGCTGCCTTTGATATTGGACTGAACCAAAATATTGGGGGGGACCCCTGAGCTCGAACTAGTCGCGGCGCAATTCGTCCACGACTGCGCTTGGCATGATGGATCGTAGTATGTCGTCATTCCGCCTTTCCCGCCAAAGGAGCGATTGGCGAGATCCATCGGAATCGATTCGTAGTACTGCCCAAAATGGACAAACACCTTGGAGCGTCCTTCTTTGGTCGGGTCATAGACCACGCCAATCCGCGGCGAGAACGAATCGCTGATCGAGAGCGCGGTGTTGCCCATATAGTCGGTCAGGCGCTGCGCTTCCCAGCGCAACCCAACATTCACCGTCAGGTTGGGCAAAGGCAGGTAGCTTTCTTGAAAAAACGCTCCAGCATTGTACGCGCGGTTCTTGGCCTCACTCGAATCTTGATAGCCGGCGGTGCCATAGAGAGACTGAACCTGAAGGCTGTTGTCCGGAAGGACCGTGACCAAACCACGCGCCCCGTTCACGCCCGAATACCAGACCTTCTCGTCGTATTGATTCACTTCGTAATCGAGGCCGTACTTGAGCTCGTGCAGGCCGAGCGCCGAAAAGACGTTGGTGCTCTTGATTTGACCTGCGATCCGGATGGCCGAGACATCGCTCATTTGCCCGTAGCCACCGGACTGGTAGTTCTGCACGGGGCAGCTTTGAGGGTCGGAGCAAAGCGGTGCCACCTGTGGGTTGAACTGCACGAGAGATGGCGTGTTGTTCCAGGTCACGCTGTTGATACTCTCAGCGTCCCCGTACGGTGACCGTTGCGAATAGCCTTCGGTGTGCAATCCCAAGGTGGCGTCGAGGCGCCAATGGCGTTCGAAGAAAGCCGATTGCCAGTGCGCGATGATGTCCTGCCGATTGCTCTGGTTGTGCGTCATGCCAGCCAGCAGATCCATGTTCGCGCTGCGCATATATTCCTGATCTTTGCGAATGCCCACAAGGCTTAGGCTAAGTGTCTGATTTGGCCGTATCCGCCAGGTCAGCTTGCCGGCGTAGTTCTGCGTGGTCGAATCTCCGGGGATCACGCGGCTGTAAAGCGGCTGGACGACGGTCGAGCCATCGGGGTTGGTGCTGGATTGATCGGCGGACTGAATGAGACTGCTGCGGCCGATTTCGGGCACATAGCCCATCCAGATGAAGAGCTTGTCCTTGATGATGGGGCCGCCGACTTCGGCACCCATTTGCGTGGTGTAGACCGGTTCAGTGGTTCCGGTCAGAGCGGTGGAGCTACTCAAAATCCGCTGCTGACTTCCCGCCATCCACCCGGGCTGGACCCAGGAAAACGCGCTGCCTTTCCACTCGTTGGTACCCGACTTCAGGGCCATGTTCACCACGCCACCCAGGGCGCGGCCGTACTCTGCGCCAAAGCCGGCACTCACGACCTCCACTTCTTCGAGAAAGGAGACGTGCAGGTTCGTGGCAAGCATGCCGTCCCTCAGCGCCGTGACGTTGAGACCTTCGAGGTAGTAGGCGTTGTCCGCCCCGGTACCACCTGACAGCGAAAGCCCTGGATTGCCCTGGTACCCGGCCGACGCAGGCGGCGTGTCGTCATACGCGCCCGGCGTCTTCTGCATCAGCGACGCGACATCGGCTCCAGCGTTGGGAATACCGTCGATGAAGTCCGAGCCGAAGGTCGCGCCGATACGCGACGAGCCGACATCGATAAGCGGCGGACTGTAGGCTACGGCGACGGTTGTGCTCTCGGCGGGGACCGCCGGCAGACGCATATTCACTCGAACGGTCTTGTCCACGGACACCGTCGCCTCGCGCTCGGCCATCACATCGTTGCGGTGGAAGCGAACGGCGTAGTGGCCGATGGGCAGGGCGTGAAACTGATAGACGCCTTTCGCATCGGTCAGAGTCGCCAGGTCACCCTCGGGTCCGCTGGCAACGACAGTCACGCCAGGAACGGGTTGTCCGGTATCGAGGTCGCGGACCAGGCCCAAGATCGATCCCTCGGTAGGAGTCACTGCCTGCGCGCCGCGGATCATGACCAAGCTCAAGAACGCCATCAGGGCGAGAACTGACCACGCGAATAGATGGAATCGTCTCATGCTGGTGGACCCTTCCTGATCGGTAAGCCGCTAGCTGCTAACGGATCGGCGGAACTCAGCGTCACCTTTAAGGAATTTATTGTCAAGCGCGGGCGCCAGGCGGATCCCGCACCTTGAAACGGATCTCCACGCTCCCGGCAGCGCCCAATTCGGACTAATCGAGCACGGTATCTCCCATCAAGAAGCGGTCAATACCGATGGCGGCATCCCGCCCTTCGGCGATGGCCCACACCACCAGCGACTGGCCGCGCGACATGTCGCCCGCGGCGAAGACGCCGGGCACGCTGGTCTGCTTGTTTGCGTCGACGGCGACGTTGCCACGCCCGTCGAGCTTGACGCCAAGATCGGTGAGCAGACCCGGCTTTTCGGGACCGAGGAATCCCATGGCCAGAAGCACGAGATCGGCAGGCAACACGCGCACGGTGCCGGGCACTTCCTCGATCTTGGGCGGCCCGCTCGGCTGGGGGGCGAAGCGAACCTCCACCACCTCGATGGCGCGCACATGGCCCTTGTCATCGCCAAGAAGGCGCTTGGTTTGCACCTGGAATTGGCGCGGATCCTTGCCGAAGATGGCAGCGGCCTCTTCCTGGCCGTAATCCACACGGAAGATCTTCGGCCACTGCGGCCAGGGGTTGTCCACGGCGCGCGTCTCCGGCGGGCGCGTAAGCAGCTCCAATTGCACCAGACTCTTGCAGCCGTGGCGCAGGGACGTGCCCACGCAATCGGTGCCGGTGTCGCCGCCGCCGATGACAATCACGCTCTTGTCCTTGGCGGAAATCAAACCCGCCGCGGCCTTGGCGCCGTCGAGCAGGTACTTGGTGTTCGCGGTCAGAAACTCCATAGCGAAGTGCACGCCCGCGAGCTTACGGCCCTCGACGGGTAGATCGCGCGGCACGGTGGCGCCGCCACACAACGCGATGGCGTCGAATTCCTTGCGCAGCCTCTCGGTGGGGAAGTTCTTGCCCACCTCGATGTTGACCCTGAGCTCGACGCCCTCCTCGGCCAGCAGCTTGATCCGGCGATCGACGATGCCTTTGTCCAGCTTCATGGCCGGGATCCCGTACATCATCAGTCCGCCGATGCGATCCGCGCGCTCGAACACGGTGACTGTGTGACCGGCCATGTTCAGCTCGGCGGCGCAAGCAAGGCCAGCCGGACCGGAGCCGACCACGGCGACCTTCTTGCCCGTGCGGAAACTCGGTGGAGTCGCCACCACCCAGCCCTCGGCGAAGGCCCGATCGGCAATGGCGGCCTCGTTGACCTTGATGGTGACCGGCGGCGCGTTGATGCCGAGCACGCACGAGCCCTCGCAAGGCGCAGGACACACGCGGCCCGTGACCTCGGGAAAATTGTTCGTCCGGTGCAAACGGTCGATGGCCTCGCGCCAGCGGCCCTTGTAAACGAGGTCGTTCCACTCGGGGATCAGGTTGTGCAGCGGACAGCCGCTGGCGAGACCATCGATCATCTTGCCGGTGTGGCAGAAGGGAACGCCACAGTCCATGCAACGCGCGCCCTGCTCGCGCATGGTGGCTTCCGGCAAATGCTTGTGGAACTCGGCAAAGTCGGCGACGCGGTCGCGCGGTGGTCGGTCTTCGGGGACGATGCGAGTGAACTCCAGGAATCCTGTTGGCTGGCCCATTCCTTCTACTTTCCGTAAATTCGGGCGGCGTCTTTGGAATTGAGCTCGAAGGCGGCCATTTCGGCCTCTTCGCGCGACATCCCGGTCGCCAGCATCTTGTTCTGCGCCTCCAGCACGCGGCGATAGTCGTGCGGAATCACCCGCACGAAGAGCGGCCGGAAGAGCGACCAGCTGACCAGCACGTTGTGCGCGCGCTTGCTGCCCGTCAGCTCGCGATGCCGCCTGAGCATGGCCAGAACCAGCTCGATCTCCGAAAGATCGTCGAGGGGACCTGTGCCCACCATCTCGGTGTTGCAGTTCCGTCGCAGCTCGCGGTTCTCGTCGAGAACGTAGGCGATGCCGCCGGACATGCCGGCGGCGAAATTGCGCCCCGTGGGACCCAGGATGACGACCCGGCCGCCGGTCATGTACTCGCAGCCGTGGTCGCCCACGCCTTCGACCACGGCGTTGGCGCCGCTGTTGCGAACGGCGAAGCGTTCGCCGGCCAGTCCCCGAATGTAGACCTCGCCGCTCGTCGCCCCGTAAAGCGCCACGTTGCCGACGATGACGTTTTGTTCGACCACGAAGGTGGCTTCCGCGGGCGGGAACACCACCAACTTGCCGCCCGACAGGCCCTTGCCGAGGTAGTCGTTGGCGTCACCTTCCAGGATGAAAGTCACGCCCTTCGGAACGAAGGCCATGAAGCTCTGCCCGGCCGAGCCCTTGAAGTGAACCTGGATGGTGTCCTCGGGCAAGCCGTCGGGACCATAGCGCCGCGTGATCTCACTGCCCAGGCGCGTGCCGACCGTCCGGTTGACGTTGCGGATAAGAAGGGTCGCGCGCACCTTCCGTTTCTCGTCGAGCGCCGGCCGACACATGGGAATCAGCCGCATGTCATCGAACTCGGTTTCGAGCTTGTGATTCTGCGCGATGGTGCAGTGGCGGCCCACGCTGTCCGCAACCTGCGGTTGGTGCAAGATGGCGGTCAAATCCACACCCTTGGCCTTCCAGTGATTGATGGCATGGCGCAGCTCCAGACACTCGGTGTGTCCCACGGCCTCGGCCAAAGTGCGGAAACCGAGCTGGGCCAAAAGCTCGCGCACCTCGCGGGCCACGAAGTGCATGAAGTTGACGACATGCTCGGGCTTGCCGGCGAATCGCTTACGCAGCTCCGGATCCTGGGTGGCGATGCCAGCCGGGCAAGTGTTGAGGTGGCACACGCGCATCATGATGCAGCCGAGGGAAACGAGCGGTGCCGATGCGAACCCGAACTCCTCGGCGCCGAGCAGAGCGGCCACCACGACATCGCGGCCGGTCTTGAGCTGGCCATCGGTTTCGACCGCCACGCGGCTGCGTAGATCGTTGAGCAGGAGCACTTGGTGGGTTTCCGCCAGTCCGAGCTCCCACGGTCCGCCCGCATGCTTGATGCTGGTCAGCGGCGAGGCGCCGGTTCCGCCGTCGTGGCCGCTGATGAGAATCACGTCGGCCTTGGCCTTGGCCACGCCGGCCGCGACCGTGCCCACGCCGACTTCCGCGACCAGCTTCACGCTGATGCGCGCCTGATCGTTGGCGCACTTGAGGTCGTGGATGAGCTGGGCCAGATCCTCGATGGAGTAGATGTCGTGATGGGGCGGTGGCGAAATCAGACCGACACCGGGTGTGCTGTGGCGAACCTTGGCGATCCAGGGATAGACCTTCTTGCCAGGCAACTGGCCACCCTCGCCCGGCTTCGCCCCTTGTGCCATCTTGATCTGAAGCTCGGAGGCGTTGGTCAGGTAGTCGCTGGTCACGCCAAAACGGCCGGATGCGACTTGTTTGATCGCGCTGCGCTTGGAATCGCCGTTCGGCATGGACTTGAAGCGCTCGGGATCCTCACCACCCTCGCCCGTGTTGCTGCGGCCGCCGATTCGGTTCATGGCGATGGCCAGCGTCTCGTGCGCCTCCTTGCTGATGGAACCATAGGACATGGCGCCGGTCTTGAAGCGCTTGACGATGTCCTCGACGGGCTCGACGTCGTCGATGGCGATGGGATTGCGCGGTGACTTGAAAGCCATAAGTCCACGCAGGGTGTTCATGGTCTTCGACTGATCGTCGATGAGCAGGGAGTATTGCTTGAAGGTGTCGTAGCTCTCGGTGCGAACCGCCTGTTGCAATTTGGCGATGGCCTCGGGACTGAAGAGATGGTTTTCGCCGTCGCTGCGGTAGCGATAGTCACCGCCGGTATCGAGACCAGGCCGGTGCACGGGCCGGCTGGGATAGCCCTTGGCGTGGTGGCGGCGTGATTCTTCGGCGATCACATCGAGCCCGACGCCGCCGATGCGTGACGCGGTCCCGGTGAAGTAGCGATCGATCACATCCTTGCGCAGGCCGATGGCTTCGAAGACCTGGGCACCGTGGTAGCTCTGCACGGTCGAGATGCCCATCTTCGAGATGACCTTGACCACGCCCTTGACCGCCGCGCTGATGTAGTTCTTGCGTGCCTTCTCGGGCTTGGTCTTGACCACGCCCTGGCGTACCAGATCGTCGACGGTTTCCAGCGCCAGGTAAGGATCGATGGCGCTGGCACCGAAGCCGATGAGCAGACAAAAATCGTGAACCTCGCGCGGTTCGCCGCTCTCGACCACGATGCAGGTCTGCGTGCGGGTGGCCTCGCGCAGGAGGTGGTGGTGCACCGCCGCGCAGGCGAGCAACGAGGGAATGGGCGCCAGCTCGCGGTTGTGCTCGCGGTCGGAGAGAATGACCACCGCGCAACCCTCGCGCACCGCCGCCGCAGCCTTGGCACATAGGTCGTCGAGGGCTTCGCGCAGGGCCTGCTCGCCGCCAGCGGCCCGGAACAGGGTGGGCAAGGTGCACGAGCGGAAGCCGCGGCTCTTGGCCGAACCGTCGAGGGCGCGCAACTGCTCGCTCTCGGCGTTGTACAGCACGGGGCCCTGCAGATCGATTTGATGGGCCGACTCGGGCTGCGGATCGAAAAGGTTCCGTTCCGGACCAATGGTGGTGCCCGCAGCCATGATGAGCTCTTCGCGGATGGCGTCCACCGGCGGGTTGGTTACCTGCGCGAAGAGCTGCTTGAAGTAGCTGAATAGGTTCGGCGAACGATTGGACAGAACCGCCAGCGGCGTGTCGGTGCCCATCGAGCCGATGCCTTCACCGCCGATCTCAGCCATGGGCGTGATGAGGCGGATGTCCTCGGTGGTGTAGCCGAACGTGCGCCGGGCGGTTTCGAGCGCCGCGGGATCGAGCGCCGGCTTGGCCTCGCCCGGCGGAAGCTCGAAGAGAAAGACGCGCTGCTGGTCCAGCCACTCGATGTAGGGACGTTCGGTCGAGATCTTTTCCTTGATCTCCTCGTCGGCGATGAGGCGCTTCTCCGAGGTGTCGACGAGGAACATGCGGCCGGGCTGAATACGGCCCTTGAAGGCCACGTCGGCGGGCGGAATATCGAGCACCCCGGTTTCCGACGCCATGACCACCATGCCGCCCTTGGTGACGGTGTAGCGCAAAGGCCGCAGGCCGTTGCGGTCGAGCACGCAACCGATCTGCACGCCGTCGCTGAACGCCACCGCGGCCGGGCCGTCCCACGGCTCCATCAGGCAGGAATGGTATTCGTAGAAGGCGCGCTTCTCCGGGCTCATGGTCTTGTGCTTGTGCCACGGCTCCGGGATCATCATCATCATGGCGTGCGGCAAGGAACGGCCGCCCATGACCAACGTTTCGAGCACGTTGTCGAACATGGACGAATCACTGCCCGATTGGTCGACCACCGGATGCAGGTGTTTGATGTCGTCGCCGAAGAGCGGCGAGGAGAGAATGCTTTCGCGCGCGCTCATCCAGTTGACGTTGCCGCGCAGGGTGTTGATTTCCCCGTTGTGCGCGATCATGCGGTAGGGGTGCGCCCGCGACCAACTGGGAAACGTGTTGGTGGAAAAGCGCGAGTGCACCAGCGCCAGCGCCGAGACCACCGAGAGATCCGAGAGATCCGGGAAATACGAATCGAGCTGCTCGGCCGTGAGCATGCCCTTGTAGACCACGGTCCTGGCCGAAAGGCTGACCACATAGAAAAGATCGCGCTCGGGGATATCGCTGGCCCGCACCATCTTCTCGGCCGCACGGCGAACCAAGCACAGCTTTCGCTCGAAAGCCGCCGCGTCGTCCACGCCCGCGCCGCGTGCGACGAAAACCTGGCGAATCAGGGGGCGCGAAAGGATCGCGCTCTTGCCCAGCCCGGTCGGATTGACGGGTACGTCGCGCCAGCCAAGGACCGACTGCCCCAGCATGGTGACCGCCTGCTCGAACAGTTGTTCGCAACTCTCGGCCTGCTGGCTGTCCTGAGGCAGAAACACCATGCCCACGCCGTATGCCTCGGGTCCCGGCAGGGCGATACCGAGAGCTGCCGTTACGTTGCGCAAGAAAGCGTCGGGAATCTGCAGCAAGATACCGGCGCCGTCTCCGGTGTTCTCTTCGCAACCGCAAGCACCACGATGAGCCAGGTTTTCCAGCACCTGAATACCGTTACGGACGATCCGATTCGACTTCCTTCCTTCGACGTCGACCACCAGGCCAACGCCGCAAGCGTCGCGCTCATGACTCGGATCGTAAAGACCTTCCGCTTGGGGCGAGAGATGGGTCCGTTGGCTTCTCGGATTGTCCTTGTTGTTCATATGGTTGCTTGCTCAGGCTGACTGGACGCGATCCTTTTATATACCTGGAGTGAACCCTAGCGTCCGGACCTATCGTCGGCAATTCGGTGCCTGCGAAACCCAAAGAAAGTTTTCCATCAAGAAATCATTATGAAACAAAGAAGAAACATAGGTTCAACTGCCACCGACACACGAAACATGAATGGTTCCAGTTGCCCTAAAAATGCTGTTGTTTCAAGTTCTCCTGGGCTATGTTTCGTAAACGATGCGTTCACTTGTCGTCACCTCAAGGCCACAACTCGGCGCTTCCGAACCAGACTCTTCGGCAGCGGCGTTACGAGAATTGGGATGCGAAGTCGTCACGGTTGGCTACGATCTCGATGACCTGCCCGATGACATCGAGCACGTGCGACCTTCGGTCGTCGTGGTGGATGCCGGCCCCCACCTTGAGGTCGGCCGCGCCGTGGTCAAGCGCGCCAAGCAACTGCCAACGCTGGCCGACATCCCCATTCTTCTTTGCATCGAGGTATCGCGCCTGGCCGGTCTCGATCCGGAGCTAGGCATGGATGACTTCATCCTGTCGCCCATTGTCGGACCCGAGCTCTACGCGCGCGTGCGCCAGCTCGACTGGCGGCTGTCTTCGTTCTCGGCCGCGGGACGAATCAAACTTGGCGATCTGGTTATCGACACCGTGGCGGTCGAGGCCACGTTTCGCGGTCGAGTGCTGAAGCTGCCGCGTCAGGAGTTCCAACTGCTCAAGTTCCTGGCGTCCGGCACCGGCCGTGTCTTCACCCGCGAGCAACTCCTTTCACGCGTCTGGGGCTATCGCTACACAGGCAACACGCGCACCGTCGACATTCACGTGCGCAGGTTGCGCGCCAAGCTCGGCACGGGCGCCGAAATGATCGAAACCGTTCGCCACGTCGGCTACAAGATGAAGTCTCCGGCTGCTACGCCCTAGACGCACCAGCCATGGTTCGGCCATCACGAACGCGCAAGCGCAGGCTCCGGGTCGCCTTTCAGGGCGAGCGTGGGGCCTTTTCCGAGGAGGCCGGCCGCCGCATCCTGGGCGATGCCATCGAGCCGTGCCCCAAGCGCGAGTTCGATCAGATGTTCGAGTCCGTGATTCGCGACGAAGCCGACTGCGCCGTCGTGCCCATCGAGAACACCCTGGCCGGCTCGGTGATCAAAAACTACGACCTGCTGGTGGAAAACGACCTGGAGATCATCGGCGAGGTCGTGCTGCGGGTGGCGCACAACCTCATCGCCCCCAAGGGAACCAAGCTCGCAGCGGTGCGACGGATCTACTCGCACCCAGTGGCCCTGGCCCAATGCGAGGACTACTTGCGCAAGTTGCGCGCGAACGCGCCCGACCTCGAAGTCCTGCCCGCGTACGACACCGCGGGCGCGGTCAAGATGGTCGTCGAAAATCGTCGCCACGACGAGGCCGCCATCGCCAGTCGCATCGCTGCCGCGACCTACAGCGCGCAGATTCTTGCCGAGGGCATCGAAAGCAACCCGCAGAATTTCACGCGCTTCTTCGTCATGGCACGGCCTGATCGGCGAAAGCTCATCAAGCTCAAGCGCCGGTCGAAAATGCTCAAGACCAGCATCGTTTTCCGCACCACCAACAAGCCGGGGGCGCTGTTCCACGCCCTCGAGGCCTTCGCCAAGAGCAAGATCGATCTGACCAAGATCGAGTCGCGCCCCATCGTGGGCCGGCCGTGGGAGTACTCGTTCTATCTGGATTTCCTTGGCGACCGCAACACGCCGGCCGCGCGCCGCGCCCTGGCCAGCCTGACCCACGTGGCCGAAAGCCTGCGCATCTTCGGCACCTACCCGCGCGGCGAGTAGTAGATCCTTCCCCAAGCAAACCTTGACCTGAGCCGGGGCTCCGCGGAAGCATTAGCCTCATGTTGATGATCGACCTGCGGGGAAAACGCGCCCTGGTGGCCGGCGTGGCCGACGACGCTGGTTTTGGTTTCGCCATCGCCAAGGCACTGGCCGAAGCCGGAGCCTCGGTGTGCATTGGCACCTGGCCGCCGGCATTGGGAGTTTTTCAGACCATGCTCGATCGAGGAAAGCTCGATGGATCGCTCGCGCTCGCCGGTGGCGGCAAGCTTTCCTTCGAGCGCATCTATCCCCTCGACGCCGACTACGACACGGCCGCCGACGTTCCCGCCGAGGTACAGTCGAACAAGCGCTACCGCGACCAGGGCGACGTGAGCATTCAGGGGCTGGCTGACCGATTGGCCGCGGATTTCGGATCTCCCTGCCTCGACATCGTGGTGCATAGTTTGGCCAACGCACCGGAGGTGAAAAGTCCGCTGCTCAAAACCAGTCGGCGAGGCTATCTGGCCGCCATCGGCACCAGCGCCTACTCGTTCACATCCATGCTGACCAGGCTCGGACCCCTCACCCGCCAAGCTGGATCGTTTCTCGCTCTCTCCTATCTGGCTGGCGAACGCGTCGTGCCTGGCTATGGCGGCGGCATGTCCTCCGCCAAAGCGGCGCTCGAAAGCGACATGCGCATGCTCTCATTCGAAGCCGGCCGCAAGTGGGGAATACGCGTCAACGCCATCTCCGCTGGGCCTATTCAATCCCGGGCCGCCAATGCCATCGGCGGCATCGAGTTGATGATCGAGCATTGCCGCGCGGCATCTCCGCTACCAGAGGCCATTTCAGCCGCTGAAGTTGCAAATGCTGCATCATTTCTCTCTAGCCCCCTGGCTTCCGGAATCACTGGGACAACGCTATACGTCGACAAGGGCTATCACGCGATGGCCGTGTCTGGCGCGGCATCCCACATGTCGGCTTCTGTGAGGGGGGCTCCCTAATTTCAACATAAGGAGTATAGTGTGCGCCGGAGCCGTCCGTGCGCGTGCTGCAATGTCATTCCGGGATCCTGGCCGCTGTGCTGGCGGCCATTCCCTTTGCCTCCGGCACGGCGCAGTCGGCCCCGCCAGCGGCCGTCAATGAAGCGGCGGTCGATCGCATGATCGACCTCAATCGCAGAGCCTATGCGGACATCCAAGAGCAACACTATGGGGCCGCGAAATACAGGCTTTCCGAAGCACTGGTGATCAGCGAAACCGCAGGACTCGAAAACGACGAGATGACCGCGCGAACCTATGTTCACATGGCGGCGGTGTACCTCACCGGACTCGGGGATCGCGAGGAAGCCATTCAACAGTTCATGCTGGCGCTGCGGATCAATCCCAACATCACCATCACGCCCGGATTGGAGTCGCCCGCGCTGAAGTCGGCTTACCTGCAAGCTCGCCAACAGATGGGCCTGCCGCCAGATCCGGACACGACAGCTCCGATTTTGCCGCAAGTGCCTCCGGTACCGGCCTTCAATGAGGGAACCGCGCCCCTAGAGAACAACCGCAAGCCGCCAGCGAACGACGCGGATGAGACGACATGGAGCCAAGAGCCGGATCTGCCAGCACGTATTCCCGCGCCACTGTACTGCCATCTCCCCTTCGACACCCCGCCAAGGCAAGACGTGGTGGTGCGCTGCCTGACGCAACAACGGCACCGGAAATCCAGCGCCACCTTTCACTATCGCCCGCAAGGCAGCGACGGTGAGTATGTCGGCATGCCCATGGAGCGCAGCCCCAAGGGTTGGTTGACGATCGTCGTTCCTGGGCGGGCGATTCAGGGCAAGTCGCTTTCCTACTACGTGAAGGCGGAAGTCCCTGGCTCGTCCAAGGCTCTCTATCTCGGCCATCCCGAGGCCCCAAACGAGCTCATCATCAGAAATCCGACGAATCCCGACGGCATCGAGGACGCCTCCGACGATCCCGAAACCGTCGCTACAGCAACCAATTCTCCGCCTAGCTCTGGCGGAGGAATCCCGCGCCCATCGCGCCTGCGCGCGCCAGGATCGATCTGGTTCGCACTGGGCAGCGGAACCGGCGCGGCCTATCACGGACGCGAACCCGTCGACAGCAATGCTAAGGCTCCCACGGGCACGCCGGTCACCGTTCAGCCCGGTTTCTCGCCGATGACGCTGTTCCAGATTGAACCGGAGATCGGCTATCAACTGAGCAGGCGGTTCTCGATTTCGGTTCTAGGCAGGTACCAGTACGCGCCCAATGCACACCAGCCGAGTTCGGGCGAGAATGCGATTCCGACCGCAGCGTATGCCGGTTTTCTGCGCGGCCAATTCGCGTTCTCGAGCAGGGGCGGATTGCAGACCTACGCGTCGGGCGGCGCGGGAATTGGCACCAGTTTTCTGGCCATCGTGAGCAAACACTGCGGAACGGCGGAAGCCTGCAGTTTCGACCACAACGACACCCTTCACGGTGGCCCCGTGGGATTGACCGCCGGGCTGGGCGCCATCTACCACTTCCGCCCTAGTTTCGGCGTCTTTCTCGACGTCAAGGAAATCGCGACCCTGCCCAAGCTCATGGCCGGTACCGAAGTCAATGTGGGCCTGGCCTTCGCACACAAATTTCAAGGTTCGGAGGATGCGAAGAACGCGGCTTCCAATGGCGGAGTTTCCTGGCGATAGTGTGCGCCGTGGATCCCTTGCAGTTCATTGCCGACCAGGTCCTTGGCCATTTCCCGGACTGGGAAGATGCAGCGGTCGCGCCCCTCGGCAAAGGCCTCATCAACCAGACCTTCCTTCTCACCGCGCACGCTGGGCGTGCCGTTCTTCAATGCATGGCCCCGATCTTTTCGCCCGTCATCAACGAGAATATCGCAGCCGTGACCTCGGCGCTCGCGGCGGCGGGTCTGCCTAGCCCGCGTCTTTTGCAAACCCGAGATGGGCGACTGTGGCTGGACCTCGACGACAAGAATGGCGTTTGGCGGCTGCAGACTTTCGTTCCCGGCACTTCCTTCGACAAGGTGCAGAGCCCGGCTCAGGCGGAGAGCGCCGGCGCGTTGGTTGCCCGCTTTCACCGTGCGCTCGAAGGTCTGGCACACGATTTTCGTGGCCTGCGCGAAGGCGTGCACGACACCGCGAAGCACCTTGCGCGGCTGCGCGAGGCCCTGTCCGTACACAAGGATCACCGCCTGATGGCGCGGGTCGAACCCGTGGCCGAGGCCATCCTGACGCGCGCGCAGAAGCTCGATCCCTTGCCTGTGCTGGCTCCGCGGCTTTGTCACGGGGATCTCAAGCTGAACAACATTCTCTTCGCGGGCAAGCTACCGCCAGCCTCGGAACAGGCAATGTGTCTTATCGATCTCGACACCGTCGGTCCCATGTCGCTCGCCTACGAGCTCGGTGATGCCTGGCGCTCGTGGTGCAACGTGAGTGGAGAGGACGACACGGTTGCGCGCATCAACATGGCGGTCTTTCGCGCGTCCTTCGCGGGCTATGCCTCGGGCATCGGAAGAGACCTGAGCGAGGCCGAACGCCGCGCGCTCCTTCTTGGCGTCGAATGGATCAGCCTGGAGCTGGCAAGCCGCTTCGTCGCCGACGCCCTCTTCGAAAGCTATTTTGGCTGGAATGCAAAGCGCTTCCCGAGTCGCGGCGAGCACAATCTGGTTCGCGGTCGCGGGCAACTGGCACTGCACGAGGCGTTCGTGTCCACGCGAGGAGAACGCGCCGCGATCCTCGGGTTGTGAGGACACACAAAGGACACAGAGGAAGGGGTCGTGCGGATCTAGAATCCGAGCCCTTCTATTCTCTGTGTGCTCTGTGTTGAACGTCTTGCCCCTCGCTAAACGCGCACGCGGCCAAGGCCGTCCATCAGCGACGCGAATTCGGGGTAGGTCAGACTCTGGTCGCCGTCGGACAGTGCCTTGTCGGGATCGGGATGCACCTCGATGCACACGCCGTGCGCGCCGCACGCTCGCGCGGCCCACGCCATGGGCGCCACGTAGGCACGCCGGCCGGTGCCGTGGCTGGGATCGACGATGATGGGCAAATGGGTGCGCTCACGCAGCACCACCACCGCCGACAGATCGAGCGTGTTGCGAGTGGCGCTCTCGAAGGTGCGAATGCCACGCTCGCACAGCACGACCTGGCCGTTACCCTGGGCCAGAATGTACTCGGCGGCGGCCAGCCATTCCTCGATGGTGCTCGACATGCCGCGCTTGAGGAGGACCGGGCGGTCGACTTTGCCCGCGGCGTTGAGCAGGGCGAAGTTCTGCATGTTGCGCGCACCGATCTGGAGCATGTCGGACTTTTCGGCCACGGGGCGAACCTGCTCGGGCGACATGACCTCGGTCACGATGGGCAGGCCCGCCGCCTTGCCCGCCGCGGCCAGCATGTCGAGACCTTCGAGGCCAAGCCCTTGAAAGGCGTAGGGTCCGGTGCGCGGTTTGAAAACTCCGCCGCGCAACATGTGGGCGCCCTTGTCGCGCACGTAAAGAGCGGTCTTCTCGATCATCTCGGCCGACTCGACCGAGCACGGTCCGGCCATGACCACGAAGCCGTCGCCGCCGATGAGCAGGTCGCCGACGCGAACGATGGTGTCTTGCGATCGCGTGGCCCGGTCGGCCAGCTTGTAGTGTTTCGAGGCGCGCGCGGCGGCCTTCGCGGGAACCGGTGGCGAAACTTCGACCGGCGCTACCTCGCTGGCCGGCCTGACTTCCGAGGCCTGTGCCACCTGCGGCGTGGCCTTGGCGGGATAGCAGCCGAGCACCTTGAGGTAGAGCGCCTCGGTGCGCAGGGCTTCGAGGGCGGTAGCCACGCGCGGCTCGACCACGTTGCCCTCGAAGTCGACGAAGAACATGTATTCCCACGGCCGGTTGGGACGCGGCCGCGATTCCAGCTTGGTCAGGGAGAGGCCGTATTCGCCGAGAACCTGTAGGCAGCGCAAGAGCGCCCCTTTCTCGTGCCGGGTCGATAGGATGAGACTGGTCTTGCACGAAACCCGTTCGTCGACGGGCAAGGGCGCACGGGCCAGCGCCACATAGCGCATGAGGATCTCGTCCTGGTTGCCGATCTCGCTGTGCAAAATGACGAGGCCATGGGCGCGAGCCGCCTCGGGCGAGCCGACGGCCGCCAGGGTGGGATCCTTGGACTCGGCCACGGCGCGCATGGCATCGCGAGAGTCCGCAAAGGGCATGGTCTGCACTTGGGGCAGGCCGTCGATGAAAGCCGAGCACTGTTCGAGGGCGAGCGGATGCGAGTAGATCCGGCGCAGGGCCGGCAGCGGCACGTCGGCGACGGCAGCCAGGCACAGCTCGATGCGGAACGAATCCTCGCCCACGATGTGCAGCTCGCGTTCGCGAAGTACGTCGTAGACCTGGTTCACGCTGCCCGCGACGGTGTTTTCGATGGGCAGAAAAGCCAGGTCGACTTGGCCAGAAGCGAGTTGTTCGATGACCTGGGTGAGCGAGGCCAAACCCACGAAATGTCCGGTGAGCCCGCGGCTGGCGACGTACTGTTCGGCGGCCAGTTGGTTGTACGTGAGCGGTTGCCCTTGATAGGCCACGGAGATGTGGCTGCGCTCGGCATCGACCAATGAGGCGACCTGGCGGCTGACCGAGTAGTCGATGACCTCGGAAAAGATCTTGCGGGTGAGCGGCCCCGAGATACCGAGGGAATTGGCCAGGGCTTCGACCCGGGCCAGCACTTCACGCTCGCGACCGGGATCGCGAATTTGCGTCGAGTGCTCGGCCTTGGCCTTGGCGATGAGTCCCACGGTTTCGAGCCGGCGCGCAAGCAGTCGGACGATCTCGTCGTCGGTCTTGTCGAGTTGCTGACGAAGATCGGCAATGGGCGTTGCAGTGGGATCGGTGCTCATGGCGAGCGGTCATCTTAGCATCAGAAAGAGCTCGACACAGAGGACACGGAGGAAGGGAGGGTTCGGATCTGAAATTCGGGAACCCCTTCCGGGCGCTGTGGCCTCTGTGTTCTCTGTGTTGAAAAATTCGGAGTATGCTGGCGCCTATCATGATGAACGAGGTCTTGATTTTCGACACAACGTTGCGCGACGGCGAGCAGGCACTGCCGGCGAGCCTGTCGGTGGGCCAGAAGATTCGCATCGCGCGCCAGCTTGCGCTGCTCAAGGTCGACGTCATCGAGGCCGGTTTTCCCATCTCGTCGCCAGGCGATTTTATATCAGTCGAGACCATCGCCAAGGAGGTCAAGGGTCCCATCATTTGCGGTCTGGCCCGCGCCGTCGAGAAGGACATCCTGGCTTGCGCCAAAGCAGTCAAACCCGCCCAGCGCCCACGCATTCACACCTTCCTCGGCACCTCCACCATCCACCGTGAAAAGAAGCTGCGCCGCTCGCAGGACGAGTGCTTGGCCATGATCGCCAGCAGCGTGAAGCTGGCGCGCAGCAAATGCCCCGACGTGCAGTTCTCCGCCGAGGACGCCGGCCGCACCGAGCGCGACTTCTTGTGCAAGGTGGTCGAGACTGCCATCAAGAATGGGGCACGCACGGTCAACATCCCGGACACCGTCGGCTACACCACGCCCGAGATTTTCGCGTCGATCATCGACGACATCATGAACCGCGTACCCAACGTGGACAAAGCGGTCATTGCGGTCCACTGCCACAACGATCTCGGCCTCGCGACCTCGAACTCGATCACCGCAGTCAAGCACGGCGCACGCCAAGTCGAGTGCACCATCAATGGCATCGGCGAGCGCGCGGGCAACGCGGCCCTCGAAGAAGTCGTCATGATCATGAAGGTCCGGCGCGACTACCTCGCCGTCACCTGTGGCGTGGACACCACCGAAATCATGCGCACGAGCAAGTTGGTGCGCGACGTGTGCGCCATGCCGGTGCAAGCCAACAAGGCCGTGGTGGGCAGCAACGCCTTCGCGCATTCGTCCGGCATCCATCAGGACGGCGTGCTCAAGTTCAAGTCGACCTACGAAATCATGACCCCGCAGTCCATCGGCCTCAAAGACAACAAGATGAACCTGACCAGCCGGTCGGGCAGCCACATGGTGCGCAGCCGCCTCGCAAGCCTGGGCTACCGCGAAAAGGACATCGACATCGAAACCTTCCATCCCAAGTTCAAGGCCCTGGCCGACAAGAAGGGCACGGTCTACGACGACGATTTGGTGGCGCTCATGGAGGCCGACACCATCGAGGAGATTGCCGACACCTACAAGCTCGAATACCTCAACGTAACCGGCGGCATGGGCGTGATCCCAACCGCCACCGTGCGCATCGTCAGCGAGGGCAAGGCGAGGGAAGAAGCGGCCAGCGGCGACGGTGTGGTGGACGCCACCACCAAGGCCATCGACCGCGTGGTGGGCTTCAAGATCGAGGTCAAAGATTACCACCTCGACGCCATCAGCGAAGGGCGCGAGGCGCTCGGCCGCGTGAAGATTGTCGCGGTGTCGCCCGAAGGAACCTTCACCGGCATCGGCACCAGCACGGACATCGTCGAGGCCTCGGCCAAGGCCTACATGGACGTGGTCAACAAGATTCTGCCGTATGCGCAAGTACGCGCCTAAGCTGCGTGGCAAGCGCGCCAGGGTGTCGCTCTAGCAGCGAAATCCCGGACCGTCGCAGTGCTGCGCATGAAGGGCCGTGAAATCGACAAGGGTCTCGCGGCTCCACGCTGGACGATGGGGCTGGGCTTGCTGACTTGGGTCGTCGTCCTTCTCCTGTGGGCATCCCGAGTCGACGTGGCAGCGGTCGGTCTTTCATCGGAGAACCTACGCAACTGGGCGACCCTGACCGCTTGGATTCGTGAAACGCTCCTGCTCGCTGGCAAGAACTTGGCTTGTTTCGTTCCCGTCGGCTTTCTCGCGGTCTTTGCCCTGCCGCCTCGGGAGGGTTGGCTCGACCGCGCCGTGCGCAGGTGGATTCCGGCCGTCGCCATTTCGTTTCTTCTCGCAACCCTCGTTCACGCCTTTCACCCACGCCCCACCCCCGTCACGCCGGTCATCGCTCCGGGGGGGCTTGGCCTGCTTGTGCCTTGGACGGGTTGCTTGCTCGGCACTTGGGCGGGCATGGCGTGGGCCCGTGGCACCCTGGCGCGCATCCTGTTCTTGCCCAAGTTGGCCCTGCTGATCGCAGTGCTCGCGGGTTGCGCGGGGGCCGTCGTCTACCGAACCATCGAATCGTCACCGGCAAGCGTCGCCATGCCCAAAGTCACCTCGGCGGATAGGCGCCATCTCTATGACGTGTTTGCTGGCAAGAACCCGCTCAAGGTCCGGGAGGGATCGACCGTCACCCTCAGCATCACCGCGCACGAGCTCAACCTACTCATGGCTTGGGGCCTGTCGGTGGAAAACTGGGCGGCCCAGGCCAAAGTGAACTTCGAGGACAGCACTGGCGAGCTCCTCGCTTCGTTGCCGTTTCGAGGACGCTCGCGCTTCCTGAACATTGTCGCTCGTGGAACCTTCAACGTCCGCGAGGGAAAACTCGCCGTGCGGGTCGAGCACTTGCGCCTTGGTAGGATCGAGATGCCCAAGTTCCTCCTCGCGGCACTGACACCCATCATGGCGAACGCGGTCGCTGGCGATGCGCGCGTGCAGCCGGTCTTGGCTCGCGTGCACAACGCCGAGCTTCAATCGGGGCTTTTCACCGTGACCTACGGACACGGCGGCCCTCCCAAGGGATTCGTTTCCAGGCTTTTCCACGATCCGGAGGCGGCCCAGATCGATATCTCGGCCGTTCAGGCGCAGGTCTTCAATCTGATTGCAGCCGCCCCCAAGTTACCGCGCAACAGTGACGCGCGCTTCGGGGCGGCGATTCGGACCGCCTTTCGTTTTGCCCAAGATCGATCGCCGTCGGGTAGCGCAGTCGACGAGAATCGTGCGGCTCTGTTGGCACTTGGCATTGCCCTCGGCCATCCGCACGTGGAGACGCTTATCGGCGGTGTCATGAACGAAGCCACCCGCAGCGCGCTCCTCAACGCCTACGAAAGAACCACGCTGCGCAAACGTGCGGACTGGCCCAAGCACTTCTTCGTCAGCGCCGCGCTCACGGTCATCGCGGAACGCAATGTTAGCGACGCGGGCGGCCTCTTGAAGGAAGAGAAGGACGCGGCCGGCGGAAGCGGCTTTTCCTTCGGCGATTTGCTGGCCGATCGAGCTGGAACGACTTTCGCGCAGGTCGCCACGGGGGACGAAACTTCCGCCCGCGTATTGCAGGCGAGGCTGGCACAGGGGTTCAAGGTCGATGAATTCTTTCCCCAGGCTGGGGATCTGCCTGAAGGCATCCAGGATGCCGATTTCCAGGCCCACTACGGCGGAACCGAAGGCGAGGGCTACCGTCGACTGGCCGCCGAAATCGAGCGGCGCATTGCGAGCTGCGCGGCCTACGCCGGCAGGCCCGCATCACGCGAGTGAGGGGTATCACGTGGCGCGACCGGCGCCCACCCGCACCACTTGCCAAATAGGACCCGCAATTCTACCGTCTTTGGTGTTCTGCCGATTGCGTGGAGAATCGGCGAGATTCCCCCATACCAATGCTCGTGAGGTAATGCCATGGAAAGCTTGATTGTTCCGTCGTCAATCCAGCGCATTCGCTCCTTCCTAGTCGAGATGTGCGGCATGAAGGTCAAGCCGTGGGCCAGCACCGAGGAGACCCTGGGTGCGCTCCATGCAACGCTCGCGGCACGCAGCGGATGCGACATATTCTGGACCTCGCTGCGCGTGCTGCTCGAAACCCTGGCCCGCGATCTCAAGGCACGACAGGATGCCGTGCCGGGTACGTTGGTCGACAACGAGGTCCTGGAAGGCGAACGCTATGTCACGCTGATCGACGAGATCCGCGCCGCCCTCGCCCGCCAAGCCGGGGAAACACCAACCTCGACATTTCGTCGTTTGGCCTCAGCTCTTTCCGCACCGGCGCTCGGGCTTCTGCTTTTCCTCGGCGGCGCGGCCAGCATCGGGTGCGCGCGCGCCCCGTTCAACAACTCGTCCCAGACCCACGACGCGGCCACGCCCGGCTTGCCCGATGCGAACGGCTCGCAGCCCGAAGCCAGGCCAGATGGTCCGGTCTATATCGTGCTGCCCGACACCAGGCTTGCCCCTGACACCGCGCCGGCGGCCGACGCCAATCCACCGAGAGATGCCGTGACCACGGGTCCCGATGGGGGAACCGTTACGATCCAAGACATCATGAACAGCTGCAACATCCCCAGTGAGCAGCAGGGCGCGATTCTCGGGTGTCTCGCGATGCTGGACTCCTCGTGGAGAGATGGTATTGCTGCCGCGCTCGCAGGGCAAGACTGCGCTGTGGTGGCGTCTGACCTGGAATGCAATCCTGGACAGGTCTGCGTGGCGCAGCAATACACCAGCGTGTTCGATCCGTCCGACCCCCGCATTTGCCAATACATCCCCATCTACCTCGGGGTGCGTTTCGTTTGAAACTCCACCCTCTCGATCGTCTGGCACGCGAGCCCCGCAACTGCATTTGGGAGATTACTCGGCGGTGCAACCTGCGCTGCATCCATTGCGAAAACCAATGCGGCGAGCTGTCGCCACGGGAGCTGCCATCGGAAAAGCTCCGGACAGTGGCGCGCGATCTTGCGCAGCTCGGGTGCCGCGAGGTCCACGTAACAGGTGGCGAGCCGTTGCTGTATCCCCACTGGGACGATCTGTGCCGCGACTTTACACGAATCGGACTGCGCACGTCCCTCATTACCAATGGGACGCTGCTCGACCAAGCCCACCTCGACCGAGCCATCGACGCCGGTGTCGGAGCCATGGGGATTTCGCTTGATGGGCTACAAGCCACCCACGACGGCATTCGCATCAGGCCGGGAGCCGGCCCCTCGCCTTGGCGCGAAACCGTAGCGGCCATCGAGCGCGCTCTGCCCCGAATCGAAACCATCATCATCACGGTGATAAGCCGGCGCAATCTGGCAGAGCTGCCCGCCCTGCGCGACTTCCTGGCCGGCCTGGGCGTGCGCCGCTGGCAAATCCAGCTCGTCGTTCCCGTGGGACGCGTGCTCGACATCCAGGAACCCTTTGTCATCGCGCCCGCCGATCTGGAAACCCTGACCGCATTTCTCGTCGATGCCCGGGCCAGCGGGAAGCCCCCGTCTATCGATGCCAGCGACACCATCGGCTATTTCACCGAACGCGAGATCGGCCTGCGCGGCTCCGCCGACGCACCGTCGCTGTGGACGGGCTGCCAAGCTGGCATCCGCGCCGTGGCCATCACCTACGACGGCCGCGTGCGTGGCTGTTCCATCATGCCACCCGAGTTCGACGCCGGAGATCTGCACGACGAATCCATTGCCACCATCTGGAACGATGCCCAGCGCTTCGCCTACAACACACGTTTCGATGCCACGAAGCTCGCCGGCCCCTGTGGCCGCTGCCGCGTGGGTCCACTGTGCCGCGCGGGCTGCACCACCATGGCCTACTGGACAACGGGCAGTATCTACACCAATCCGTTCTGTCTGCAGCGGGTACGCGGCGGGTGCGTTTGAATCCATCGCCCGCTGCTTCGCCACCGCGCTGGAGCTGACCCTGCGCTGTCCGTACCGATGCCAGACCTGCGGCTCGCACGCCGGCTCACCCAGGCTGCGCGAGCTCGATCGCGGCGAGTGGCCGGGCGTCATCAACACACTGGCGGATCTGGTTTGCCGGCGTATCCCCCTGTTGGGCGGCGAACCGCTGCTCTATCCTCGCTGGACGGAACTTGGAATGACCCCGTCGATTTCGCTACAACCGCGGCTACACGCCTGGACAATTGTCGGGGCCGTGCGCCCACTGTGAACAAGCCATGCGCTGCCGGGGCGGCTGCTTGGCCACCGCCTACGCCATCCACGGGCGGCCAAACACCAGTTCCCATTGCTTTCGACTGCACGAAGGCTCAGCCTCATAGCAATGCCATTTCAGGGACTACGTGCTTTCGATGATGGATGCGCGTTTGCTGTTCAATTGGCAGTCTCAAGCAAGAATCGGACAAATGACGCTGGTCTTAAAGGAAATGCAATAATGTGCATTGGACATGCAAGGAACCTGTAATACGGCCCCAAGCTGTGTATGATAGGCGGCACAACCCCAGGAGAACCAATGCCGAACACAGAAAAGAACATCACCGCCATTGTCGAGAACTTCACCAGCCAAATCACCGCCGCCGTGGAAGCATCCGTGGTCGACCGAATTCAGGCTACACTTGCCGGCGCTTTCGGGGCCCCGCAGAAACGCGGACCAGGACGCCCGCCAACACGGGCTGTGGCATCCGCGCCGGCGTCGTCGGGGAAGAAACCGAAGCAGCTGTGTCCAGTTCCCGGCTGCAAGAACGTGGCGGCGCCAATCTTCGGGATGGTCTGCAAGGATCACAAGAATGTTGCCAAGTCCAAGATCGCCAAGTACCGCAAGGCTCGGCGCGAAGGCCAGGTCACCCAGACCGCCAGTGCGAAGCCCGCGACCAAGGCAGTCAAGAGGGCCAAAAAGGCGAGCCCCAAGGTCGCTCGTGCGCGCAAGCTGCAAGGACAGTATCTTGGCGCCTTGAAGTCCCTTGTCGGTGCGGATCGCGCGAAGGTCAAGCAGGTCGCGAAGGAGAAGGGCGTCGCCGATGCCGTGAAGTTGGCGATGACGCTGAAGAAGCCTCAAGCGTAGAGTAACAGCAGGGATAGCACTGAAGGACGGTCCATCCATTGGACAGTTCTTCAGTGTCCTGCGGATGCTCGGGCTGGGGTCACGGCCACAGCGTTGACTCCGGAAGGAGGAGGAGTCTGTCAATCGCCTTCGGAGAGCAAGCTTGCCAGCGTTCGCTCGACATGGCCGAAGGGAATGCGCTCTTGCTCCAGTCGAACGCGTACGCTGAGTCGGTCGAGTCGAAGATCTTCGTAGACGCCGTTCTCGTCCGGGGTGAGACGCGACAGCGGCTTGTCGTACCGATCCGGCTCCTCCCCCCAAAGCGCCCTGTGGCTGACCAGCGTCCCGCGGTCCATCAAGAAGGAACGCACGCTCGGTAGAATCGAGCGCACGCTGTCCAGGATGGCGAAACCGTGGGTGTCGAGGTCACCCCAATAGAAGATGTCCTTGTCCTGCAACCATGGGACGAGTCCCAATCGATCGACGCCATAGCCGAGACCAAAGATGACGATGCTTGCCTCGGCCGATGGGAAAGCGAGTCCGTTGACCTCGTTCTCGGTGATGAACACCCGGCGAATGGGTAGGTTGAGCTGGGCGAACTGCGCGACCGGAGTCGTTGTGTCGCTGAGCCCGTGGATGCGCAGCCGGTCGTCGAGCACGCGAAAGCGCAGCAGGGTCGGCTTTTCGCGGAGGCCGTAGCGCTCTTCGAAGGCATGCGCTCCCGCGGCCCGCTGGTCGATGGCATCTACCGGCAGAACGAGGTCGAGTAGCTCAGACAGGAGCCGCCGGTGCGCCTCGATGAACTTCGTATGAACGCCAGCCACATCGATTTGCCTCGCGTAGATGCCTGGGCGCGGATGGGTGCGAAACCAGGTGACCACGGCCAGGACGCGTTCCCAGTCACCGGCATGTTCGAGCAGATCGAGCGGCCGCTTCGCGATCCACGGCACAAGCTCAGAGTGCGCGTCTCTGGTTGTCTGGACAAGCCGATCGAACAGTTCTGCCTGGTGGCGCTTCCCGATCAATGCAAGTCCATCCTCGTCACTCGGCACGACGAGGGATTGCGGCACGCGGTTCATGCCGAGTTGGCGGTGATTGACTTCGGCATAGACCACTTCGTAGCCCGCGCCCACGGCGCTTTTGCTGCCTTCCTCCAGGGTGCGAATCCACGTCCGTGCTTCGGCAAAGCGGTCGGACAGCTCGCGCACCTCGGGCCGCTTCATGCGCACAGCAAGGGGAAACAACGCTTCGCCGCCAAGCCGTGCCGACAGGATGCGGCCCCGATCCCACAGGCGCTGGACCTGGGCGCGAACATCGTCGGGTGTCGTCCAAGCCATGGGCACGCCTACGAGGCTCGGGCCGCGCGCTCTTTCCGGTATTCTTCGATGGTCAGATTGCGCAACATGGACGAACGTCCGTCTTCCGTGTGGACGAACCCGACGCCGGCCACGTGGGGTTCGATGATGTGGATCTTCTGCAAAGGCGTGACAACGAGGAGCTGCAGATTCATGCGAGCAAAAAGCTCGAGCGCGTAGCGGGCCGATTCATCGGAGCCGCGCCCGAAGGCTTCGTCGATGGCCACGAAACGGAACGAGCGCGAACGCTTCACGCCGCGTTCCAGTCCAAACTGGTAGGCCAGGCTGGCCGCCAGCACGGTGTACGCCAGCTTTTCCTTTTGGCCGCCCGATTTGCCTCCCGAGTCGGTGTAGTGCTCGTGCTCGCGATCGTCCTCGCGCCACCTTTCCGAAGCCGAGAAGGTGAACCAGTTGCGCACGTCGGTGACCCGGCGGGTCCAGCGCCGATCGGCATCGGTCGATCCTTCGCGACCGCGAAAGCGCTCGATGAGGCTCTTCACCTGCAAGAACTTGGCTTCGGAATAAACCAAATCCTCGGAGCCGGTGAGAGCGCCCTCGGTACAGACGCGCAGGTCCTGCTGGAAATCGCGAATGTCAGCATCCGGCGAGGACACAGCTTCGAGCGCGACGTAGCGATTCGGGTTGTAGTCGATGTCGCGCAACGATCGGTTGATGGCCACGATGCGCTCGCGAATGGTTTGCCGCTCGCGATGAAGCTGGGACTGAAAATTGGCCACTTCGCGAATGGCGTTTTCGTTCAGCAGCTCTTTGAACTTGGCTTCGAAGCGGGGCAAGTCGTCTTGGGTCAGGCGGGCCAGCATAGAGCCGAACTCGCCCACGGCGTCGATGCGCGCATCGATCTCCTGGGTCTCGACCGGGTAGTCCTTGCGATAGGACTCCATGGCCTTGACGATCTTTTCTTCCAGGCGCCGCAGGCGTTGATCGCGCGCATCGATCTCTTTCTGCAACCAATCGCGCAGATCCTTCTCGCGGCCATCGCACGACTCGACGGTCAGCATGTGCGCACCGAGTGCCTCTTCGCGCATTTCGTCCAGACGTGCGAAGTCGCGTGTCTTCACAAGGGCGGCGGTGGCATCGAGCAAGGCCAAGCACGCCTGGCGCAGCGAGGTGGCTTGCTCCTGCTTGAGTCGCGTGGTGGCGAGCTCGCGGATGGTCCCGTCCTGCTCCGCCTCGGTCGCTCGCATGCGCTCTTCCAGTGCGCAGAGCTGTTCCTCAAGCGCGCGCAAGACATCCGAGGCCGCCTCCAGTTGGCGACGTTCGCTGTCCAAGCGGTCGATCTCGGCCGACAGCGGCTTCCAGTCGATCTCGCGAAAGTCCTCGAACGCCGACAGCTTGTGTAGCTGCGCGAGCCGCTCGGCCAACGTGCCCTGCTCGGTTTGCAATCCAGCCAGACGGGCAGCAATGGCCTGCATGCGTGCCTCCAGCGCTTCGCGTTCCGCATCGAAAGCAGCGATCTTGGCTTCGTTCGACCAACCAAGCACGTAGCGCGACCTGTCGTCCAAGCGATGACGATCGTCTTTCTCGTGGCGGCCCCCGCTGGTCTTGATTTGACCGTTCTTGGTGATGGCCTGCTTTTCGCGGCGAAATTGCTCCAGGTTGTCACAACAGACGTGGTCGAATCGGCGCGCGATTTCCGATTCCAGCCAAAGATAGAAGGCCGAGTCTGGCTTGATGACCAACTTGTGCACCACCGCTGCCGGCCCACTCGCCATGGCGGTGGCACGCTGGCTGACCACGCGAAAGTAGACCAAGCGTTCGCCGAGGTGCGTGCGCTCCACCCACTCGGCCACGCGCGCGTAGTCCCGGTCGGGCACCAGCAGCGACAAACCAAAGTTGTGCAGCAGGCGCTCGATGGCGCCCTCCCAGTCCCGATCCTCAGGTCGCACCTGGATAAGCTCGCCGACGAAGGGCAAGTCCTCGTCTTGCAAGTCCAGCGCCCGACAGAGCGCGGCGCGGATGTCCAGCGTGCGCGCGGGGATGTTCGACCGGCGGGCGTGCAACGACGCCAGCTCACGCGAGATCTCACCGTGCTGATCCTTGAGCCCGCGCAGCTCGACCGAGACCTCGGTCACTGCATTTTGCGCCCGGCCTTGCCGAGCCTTCGATGCCTCCATGTCCTCGGCGAGCGCGCGACGGTTGGACTGGAAAGCATCGCCGTCGGCGGGCAGGCGCAAACCCGCTGTGGCCGCCAGATGACCGTATTGGTCAGCACGGCGCGAGCGAGCGTCCTTCTCGATCAGCTTCTGCGCGATGTCCGTCTTGATGCGCTCGATGCGGTCGCCGCCGTTCTCGGCGATGGCGCGTTTCAGCTCGTCGCGCGCGGCCTGCTGGCTGCGCCGCTGCTCGGCACCTTCGACGATGCGCGCTTCCAGCTTCGCCAGCTCGACCTGCAGGTTGCCTAGACGCTTGTCCAGCAAGACCGCCTTGTGCTGGGCAAAGTAGGCGTGCAGGGCATTGCGACAGTTGCGCAGCGACTCGGCTTCAGCCGAAACCCGGCCGTGTTCCTGCCCGTCCTCGACGATGGGCGAAAGGCGCGCAATTTGCGCCTTGGCTTTCAGCACCGCCTCGTGTGCGCGGTTGAGGTCGTCAAAGTGATGCACCAGCGCGTCGATGCGTTCTTCGACGGGAAACTCTTCCAGCATATGCTGGCGAACGAAGTCGGTCAGGTTGCCCACCGACTTCATCGACACGGTCTGGTGAAACAGGTCGAGTGCTTGGTCGCTCTCGATGCCGAAACGGCGACGAAACGCCGCCGCGTAGGGCGGAAACGAATCGAAGATCTCGGTTTTGGCCAGCCGGCGCAGACGCTTGCGCAAATCGCCCATGTCCTGACCGAAATTTGAGAAGTGCTCGGCGATCGAGAGTGTCCCGTCCGACAGCACGAAAAGCCGCACCGGCTGTCCGTCCACGTCCTTGAGCCAGAACACCTGCGCCAGCGTCACCGTCTGGTCGTAGCCTTGGTTGTAAAATCGCGCCAGCAGCACCGAATAGCTGTTGCCATCGCGCAACGACACTGGCCGCGCTGAAAGCCCGACGTCGCTTCGTTCGGTCTTGTAGTGGCCAAGCACATACGAGCGCAAGGTGCGCTCACGCGTTTCGGCCCCTGCGGCTTTGTTGTACGCGGTCTTCTGGGGTGGCACGAGCAAGGTGGTGATGGCGTCGACCAGCGTCGACTTGCCCGAGCCAATGTCGCCGGTCAGAAGCGTATTGTCTCCGCCCGGCGCAAGCGTCCAGATGCGCTGGTTGAAGGTGCCCCAGTTGTAGATTTCCAGGCGGTGCAGACGAAAGCCCGCGCGCTCATCGGAAGCGGCGAAATCGAGTGCGCTCTGCGCCACTTCGTTCATGGTTCCGCGTCTTCTGCGCCCGTAGACTCGTTCTTCAGATGCTCGGCGTAGGCGGCGAGCCGCCGATCGAATTCCGAAAGCCACTGGGCGTCCACGAAGGCCTTGAGGATGCGCTCGATCTCGAACTCGCCGTCTCTGCCGCGCAACCGGCGCAAGAATCCCATCTCGACCACCTTGTTGAGATGCGCATCCAAACGATCCATCAGACGGGCCTCATTGCCGCTATCAGGAAGGAAGACCCGCACCAAGTCGGCGATCTGCTCGCGGCTCAAGATGATGCGCGTGCTGTCGCCCTGCGCGTCCGATTCAGCAAGCTTTTTGCGCAACAGCACCAGCAGCAGGCTGACCTGGAAGCCAAGCGGCCGGCGCGGCACCAGGCGCGGCAGCTCGGCTTCACCTTCGCCGACCGCCCGCTGGCGCAGGTACGCATAGCCCTCGGCCTCGTCGACGATCAGCTCCAATCCGAGCGGTGCCACGTGATCGCGCACCCGCGCCTGCAAATCGAGCAGCGCCTGCCAATTCTTGGGCTCGGCCTCTGCGTGGACCACGCCCTTCATCAGCGACACAAGCACCAGCGAAAACGCATTCCGCCCCGCCGCCTGGTTAGGCTGAACGTCGGTCATGGTGGTGCGTGCCTCGCGGACATGGTCGGAGCCGACTCTAGGGCTGGCGCTGGGACGAGGCAAGGGCTGAAGCTAGCCCAGCGGTCACCTGCAGTACGCCACCAATGGCACCGTGCCTTGGCGTTGGAGGCCGGTGGCGTCGGTCCAGGCGATGACCATGCGGCCGCGGTGGCGGCCACGGGCGCGGCGGCTGAGTCCTCGGGCTCGTCGGTGGTGGCGAGCTTTTCTTTGATCAATGTCCGGCCCGATCAAGCGGGCCTGTCGGATGCCTCGGGAAGCTTCTTCAGTCCTGATATGACGGCTTGAACCCGAGGCGAGGTTGGCCATTGGGATTCATCTTGTTTCTCGAACACTTCACGCAAGTTGCCAGCTTTCCCAAAGAGACGCGTGGCGAGATCGGAATCGAACTCGTAGTCGGTGCTGCGCCTTGAGACGGACGTCTTCACGAGCAGAAAAGACAATTGGGGTATCATGACCCTGGGATTGAGTCGGGCGGCCTCAAGGATTATCGGTGCCAGCTGTTCCCAACCCTCGAATGGCAGGCCCTCAAACGACTTGGCAAGGACTCTATCCAATCCCCAGCACAGCCAGTACAGCACGTGTGTTTCGGCGCCCAAGAGGTTCTCAGCCATCTGCTTGGCTTTGCCCTGATAGGCAGAAACGAGATTTGTGCGCAGATAGGTCTTTGTCTCTTCCTTCTGTTCGTCGTCTGCGGCGAATCGGTTTGGCGCTTCTGGCCGAACAGGAATTCGACCAACAGCTCAACTGGTGCTCGGAACTCCTCGCTAGGGAGGGCGCGTTCGAGGTCTTGCCGCCACGCAAGCTCCTCTTGCTTCTTCTCCTTGTCGAGAGGTCGTCCCCTGTCGGTCCATCGGTTCCTAAGGTAATGAATGTGGCTCTGGATGAGAGCGACGGCATCGGGCGCGGATTCGCGCAGGATGGACAGGACGAGGACGTCATCGAAATCGATCTCGCCGGCCAAGCGATCCCACGTGTCCAGGCAATAGCGAAGCGACTGCTTCATGGTCCTGGGTGTCGAGCAGAGGGCGACCAGTGCGTCGACCGGGTTTCGGATGCCTGTCCCCATGAACTTCTCACGTGCCGCAAAGTAGTCGGAGCTGCCGAGATTGTGCCAATCGGAGTGCTCATCTCTGGAAGACGGATTCGATCACGTTGTGCTTTGCGTGGCAACCGTCCCTGAAGAGAGCCAGCGTCCTGCTGACCAGCCATTCAGGCAAAGGCGGAATCATCTCCACGTACCTGGCAATCTTCTCGATATCGAAGCGCATCCGGAGCGAGGTGGTGGCGGTCACGACGCTCACGGACTCCAGCTGTTCTAGCCCGTGCAAGAGCGCGCGGATGGGGTTCAGCCTCTCCTCGCCGCCAGCATCGGCATGATCACCTCCGGCAAAACGTTCTAGGTCCTCGATCCAGAGCACAAAGCGCAGACCTATCGTCGTTGCGATCCGATCGATCGCTGTCAACGTTTCGGTGGGATTGGCTGGCACTCCCTGCAGGCGCACCATCGCTGAGGACCAACCTCCGGCTGACGTCATGGCCTCGGCGTACGCGCTCGGTATTCCGCGAACGCTCAGGACATTCACCTCGCGAGCGAGAGCGTCCACCAGTGTGCCGATGACTCCCTGAACTGCTGCGCGTGCGTTCTCATAGGGCCATAGCTCGACCGGGACGAGACGTACTTTGGGGGCGGAATCACCCAGAAGGAGCGCGTTCTCGACGAGATTGCGCAAAGTGGTCTTGCCGGCGCCGAGGCGGCCGACGACAGCCTGAGCTGACAGTCGTTCCCGCCAGAAGCGCTCCGACATCCTGTTGGCGATGGAGGCGTGGCCGAAGATGTCGCCGTCGGGAGACTTGACCGGATCGTCGGTGGAAAGCCACCGGCAAAGCTCGGCGAAGGAAGCGAATAGAAGGCCCTGTTCGTTCGGTCCAGCGTCCGCAGCCTTGGTTGCGGCTATCTTGCGCCGCTTGTTGCGTTCAACGAGGCATTCAAAGGCCGCCGCGATCCCCAACGCCGCCGCGAAGGTCAACGGACAAAGACCCGGCCGCATAGAATCAGACTGACAGGCGACCTTCCAAGCCAGGTCGGATATGGCGGGCAAGGTCAGTGCGACGGCCGCGGTCCCGAATGTGGCACCAAACCAGGCCGGCGGATACGTCAAGGGATGTCGTAGGCCCAGAAAGGCCAACCATCGGTCCCGGCCAAAGCGAAATACGAACGCGAAGAGGCACAGGCCGCCTGCAACGAATACCAAGGATGGCAACGCGACGATCGTCCCAAAGAATCGAGGACGCCAATAGATCAGAAGGTCGACGATTGCAGCACCAACGATTCCGGAGAAGAAGATGTCGCCCCATCGACTGACAATGCCCGGGCGCCGAACGGCCCCCTGCTTCTCCTGATCGTTCGGCGTCAGATCTTGAGCTGGGCCGGCTGCTGCGCTCTTGGCGATGAAGGCATCGAGGTTCTGGCCCATCGCCGGCATTGTACCGCAAGTGCTAGATGCACCTAGACTCGGCGCCGGAATAAACGCGGAGTGTCTTCTGGGCTAGCGGTTCCGCTATTTTAGCGACTCAGAATAGGTTCTCCACGCTTGGATCGGGCACTCTTGCTGGCTCGGAATGCCCACTCCACGTTGGGATCGACCACCCTTGCTGGCTCGGAAGGGTCGATCCACCTTTGCGCAGGCCACTCTTGTTGGCTCGGAACGTCCACGTCACGTTTGCATCAACCTTTCCTGCTGACTCGAAGTGCGGGCTCGACCTTGGGATCGCGTGTTCGGACTGGCTCAGAGAGGCCGATCCAGTCTTGGATCGAGCGCTTCGATCCACTCCGAAAGCCACGACCACGTAGATGATCACGACCCTCGGCGGCTATCGCGGGATTCCAGTATCGGCGCCTCTCACCGCCTGCAAGGCGGCACGGGCAACAAGGTCTTCAGCCCAGCGGTCACCTGCAATCCGCCACCAGCGGCACGGTGGTTGGACGTTCGGGAGATGACCTGCTGATGATCTGCTTGTGCTCGTCGTCGATGAGCGCGCGGCTATCGTCGGCGGCCAGGCTCAGGTTGGCCACGATCTCGGCCAAGCCTCGTTCGAGCAGGCGCGACACGACGAAGCCGCGGTTGTCGGGACACCTTCGAATGTGCATGGTGGTGTGTATGGCAGCGCGGTCAACCCGCACCAACATCCTGCTCGACGAGGATCTGGTCGCCGAGGCGACTCGCCTGACGGGCATCTCCACCCGACGCGGACTTGTCCACGAAGCCCTGCGCGCACTCATCGCGCAGAGACGCCGACGACCGCTCTCCGAGCTTAGGGGCAAGATCGAGTTTGTACCAGGCTACGACTACAAGGCGGCGCGGTCCGCTCGCCGATGATCTTGGTCGACACCTCGGTTCTGATCGATTTTCTGCGCCCCGCTCACCTGCAATACACCACCAGCGGCACCGTGGCTTGGCGTTGGCAGCCGGTGGCGTCGGTCCAGGCGATGATCTGCTTGTGCTCGTCGTCGATAAGAGCGTGGCGATCATCCGCGGCCAGGCTCAGGTAGGCCACGATCTCGGCCAAACCACGTTCGAGCGGGCGTGACTCGACGATCTCGGCCAGAGAAATCTGCGGCCGGGTCTGCAGGGTGCGACGGATGTGCGCGGCCAGTTCGGTTTTGTCGACGTAGACCTGTTCGTAGAGCATGTCGGTGGGAATGTCGCCTTCGCCTTCGACCAGAATCTGGTCGGCGATGGTCGGCTTCCACGGCGGCGAAAACAGCGGACGCTCCATGGGTAGCTCGATCGTGGGCGCGGGCTCGTCGACCTCCATGAACGTGCCAGGAGGCGGCTGGTCGCGCGCCGCCAGCGCACCCTGCTCGATGGCGCGAATGGTCTGCATGATCTGCCGATTCTCCAGCCACACCTTGTCGTCCAGATAGCGGCGCAGTTGGTCCGACAGACGCGCCACGGTTCGCTGCGCGACCTCGCCGGCTTCCAGCCAATCGTAGTGCACGCGCAGAAGCCGCGTGCTGGGCTCCAGCTTCTGCACCGCCGCAAGCGCGAAGACCGATTCGAGCAGCGAGGACAGCTCCTCCTGCCGGGCCGGCGACATCAGAAAATCCCAGAAAGCGCGAAAGCTGCGGCCTTGGTCCGAATCGCTGATGGCGTCGCGCTCGCCGAAAATCTCGTCAAGCAGTGCGCCCTTGCTGCCGTCCCAAGTTGCGATCTTTTCCCGCACCACCCGGTCCAGGTTGCGAAAGCTCTGCTCCAGCTCGCGAAAATCAGCCAGCAGCGCATAGGCCGTGTCCGCCATCTGCGCAAATCGATCGCGCACCTGGGCGGCATCCATCAAATCGACGCGGCCTTCGCGCACGCGCGCAAGCTCGGCGGCAATCTCGGCCTGGCGCTTTTCCAGCTCGGCGATGCGCGCCTTGGGATCGACCTCCGTGCCTTGCACGATCTGGCGGAGCAGCTCGAAGACCGTGATCAGCCGTGACTCGGTGCCGACGAACTGGCGTTGCCGCAAACCGGCCAGCCAGGCCAGCGCCTTTTCCGTCGCGGGCGTCAGATCGAAGTGGGGCTCGTCGCTATCCGGAGGATAATACTTGCGCAGCCAGCCCCGCTCATCCGCCGCCCACTCGTCAAGATACTCACCCGCGGCACGCGGGAACGCATCCTGGCCCAGCCGCTCGCGCAGGTGGAAGAGATAGTCGTCCAACTTCGCGACCAGCTCTTGCCGCGCAAGGGTCCGCACATTGGGCTCGACAAAACTGCGGTGAAGAAAGCTCGCCACCAAAGGCGCGCTGTCCGCCACCAGCAGGCGCCACGCCGGGTGCCGTCTGCGAAGAGCGTCGAGGGTCTGGAAATCCATGGGCTAGCTCGGAAGGTGGGCGGAGCCGGGCTTTGCCCGGCGTAGCCAGAGCGCGCGAGGGTTTGGGAACCCTCCCAGGGACCCTAAAATGGTTCCCATGATCGCATTGGCGGAGGCGGGCTTTGCCCACCGGAGCCAGAGCGCGGGAGGGTTTGGGAACCCTCCCAGGGTTCCCATCAAAAATGAGTGCGGTCGGGGAGACTCGAACTCCCACAGCCGTAAAGCCACCAGAACCTGAATCTGGCGCGTCTACCAGTTCCGCCACGACCGCGTGTGAATGTTCTTCGAGAAGGTTGCTGTACTTTCCTGCTAACTAGGAGGGCTCTTGTAGCACAAGAGCCCATGCCGACCAAGCTCTTCTCTTCCCCGGCCGGCAGCGGCGATCGGGAGGGTGTAAACTTGGGGATTAGGTGGCTGACAAGATGTTGCGTCGAGGCAGAGAATTTCCCTGGATCCCGGGATGGGTCGCCCTTCTCGGGCTCTGCCTGCCAGCCTTGGCGGAAGGCTCAGCCCGTGCCACCGCGAAGGCAGGGCTCGGCGACCGGACCGCGCACAGGATGAGCGGGCGCCTGCCCGGCAAGCCCGCCTACCTATGGCTGTGGTATTCGGACGGGAACCCCTTGCCTGAGGACACACTGTCTCCTTGCTCGGGACTGCGCCCTACCGCCTTCAAGTGCAACTACGGCACCACCGTCGAGGACTGCCAGCGCCAGGTGCAGGCGTACCTCGATGCTTGGTATGCGAACTTCAATCTCGTTTTCACGCTGACCCGCCCGCCTAGCGGCGACTACTACGCCATGATGATCACCAGCGAGGGGACCTGGTGCCAACAGACCTCGTCCACCGAGGCGGGTGTCGCTCCCTTCAACTGCAACGACAATCCCGGCCAGTCCGCCTTTGCCTTCGAATGCGGCTACAGTGCCCACGCCTGCGCGACTTTGATTGCCCACGAACACGGGCACATGGTCGGCCTGGAGCACACGGTCAGCACGACCGATGTTATGAATCAGACGATACTTTCCACGGCCGCGGGATTCGACGACATCAGCGACCGAGTCTTGGACGACGCCTACAACATTTGCAACTTGAGGACGCAGAACTCGTACGAGCTGATGCTCGCTGCCCTTGGAGCCTGGCCAGGCGGCAGCAAACCAGCCCCGTTCGCCGCCCTGCCCGATGCCGGCGCGCCGGATCTGCCGAGGGCCGACAGCGGGGATGTCTTGTCAGGTGGCGGCTCGGTCGGGGCCACCCCCACGGGGGATGACGTGGACAGCGCGGTCACTGTCGTGCCAGGTTTCGATGCCCCCGCCCTGGCCCGGCCCCCACTTCCGGCGGAAGACGCCGCCAGCGTCGGGAAGTCTGCCTCTCACGGCGGATGCAATCTAGCGCGAACGCAGGCAAGCCATTCGGTGGCCGCTGCCATCCTACTGCTTGTGCTCGCGCTGTTCGCCCGCCAGAGTATCCTACGCAGGTCCGCGGCCAGAGCCCGCCGCACTGCCTCGCGCCGCGCGTAGCCTCGCCACTTCCTTGCGTAGCGCCTGAACGCTCGACTTCTGCTTGTCGACTTCGCGATTCGAGGCTTCGACCGCGCCTTCGACCGAGGCTATCTTGCGCCGAAGTTGATCGCGCTCGAGTGCAAGCAGCTCCCGCGCCGCCGCATCGTCGCCGATCTGGCGCACATAGCGCTCCACGTCTTTGCGCATGGCGGCGACAGTGCGCCCGAGCCGCTCGGCGCGATCCTGCAGCATCATCTGCCGCTCGCGCAGCTCATCCCTTTCGCGCGCGATGGACGCGTTGGCTAGGGTCAGGCGCTCGACCTCGGCTCGCCATGCGGCCAGTTCGCCTTCGCCGGTCTCGCTACCATCGCCAGGACCAGTGGGAACGAGCAGGCTCTCGGAAAGGTGCCAGGTGCGCTCGGCGGCAGCGGTGCACAAGGCGATGAGGTGCGAGGGTTTGCCACCGACCTTGGACATGGCTTCACTGACCGCGAGATCCTCGCTACCGGGTATGAAGTACGAAACCGCGCGAAAGGGGGTTTCCTCGACGATGTCCACGGTCGCAAAGTGCTCGAGCGCCATGTCGGCCAGCACCGCCCGCAGGGACACGCCGACCGCCGCGTTCTCCAATGCGGACGCCACTGCGCGCACCACGCACATACCATCGCGGCGCAAGACCCGACGGATCTCCGCGAACAGGGCCGCTCGCTGCCGGTCATTGGTCACCTCGGCCGTGGCAAGAGCGCAGATCACGAGGTCGGCGCCACCGTCGGGAAAAGGCAGCGGTAAGCCGGGCCGGCCGGGAGAGAGCACGTCCACGGCCCCTGCTTTGCGCAACATTTCTGCGCCTGGGCCACCACCCGCCGACAGGTCGACCACCACTTTGCCGAGGCTGAACGGCTCGACGAATAGATAGAAGGCCAGCCCCCAGGGCGGGTCGGCGGACGGCAGATGAGCCGCGGCGACCGCTTCCCCGGCCGGGTCAGACACCGGAGGCTGGGAGCCTTTTTCGGCGCCATGGGCTGGGGCAGCGTAGTTACTGTCCTCGGCGAAGTGAGTCATAAGGGAGGTTCCAGTCCCTCAGTGTTACCCTTGGGAAACGAATACACAAGCGGGTCGTGTCCCCCACAACCCACGGCAAAGCAGAACCAACCCGCGATTTCATGCGATAGTGGGCAGCCTATGCGCAAGAAGATAGGGCCCGTCCTGGGCTGGCTCGTGACCATCGCCATCCTGGTCTACCTTTTTCGGAAGATCGACATCGCTGAGGTCGGAAAGGCGATCCATGCCGCGTACTGGTGGGCCATTCCCGCCAACGCGATTTTGGTGCTGGCGGTCTACTTGGCCGATTCATTCGCTATCAAGAAGACCTTCAGCTGGTTCGTGGCCCCGCTGTCCTACCGCGAGGTTCTGGTCGTGCGCGGCGCGACCTACCTCCTGGCCTTGGTCAACTACACGGTCGGCCAAGGCGCCATCGTGTATTTCGTGAACCGCTCGCGCGGCGTGCCCGTTTTGCGTGGAACCGCGGCGGTGCTCCTGGTCATGGGCATCAACATTCTCATGCTGCTTCTGCTTGCGAGCCTGGGGCTGGTGGCGTCAACCGACGTGCCCTCGGGCCTCAAGCCTATCGTCCTGGTCGCTTACGCCGGGCTGGCGATCTACATCGTGGTGGTGGCCGCCAAGCCACGCTGGCTGGTCAGCCGGCCCATTTTCGACGTCTTGCTTTCAGCGGGGATCGGCGGGCATCTTCGCTCGATGGCAGTCCGCCTGCCGCACATCCTGGCTTTGATGACCCTGAGTTGGTTTTCCCTGGCCGCGTTTGGCGTCGTGGTTCCCATCGCCAAGGCCATCATGTGCTTGCCTGTCGTGTATTTCGTCGCCGTGTTGCCCATCTCGTTCCAAGGGCTGGGCACGTCGCAGTTCGTGCTCGGCAATTTCTTCGCCGTCTACGCGCCTGGAGCTACCGACAAGGCGCGCTTGGCAGTCATCATCACGGCAAGTTTGGTTTCCCAGGCCATCGCTTTTGTCATCCAGCTCTCCATCGGCCTCGTCTGCGTGCGAAACCAGCTCGCACGCAACCTGGGGAAAACGGGGGAGCCCGCCGCGGTGGCGGAAAAAGGGCGGTCGTGAAGTACAAGAAACCGCACTCCATCAATGTGGTTACTTTCATGATTCTCGGCGGCCTGGGGCTCGGCGCCTACATTCTTGTCTGCCTGTGGCCGGTGTACTCGGCGTCCTCGCGGGCCAAGGGCATCCTCCTCGATCACGTTCCGGCCCTCTACAAAGCCAACCTGCGCACCGACGACGTCACGCGGGCCATGATGGGTGACATCAAGAGCAGCATCGCGAAGGAATTGCAGAAGGCCGGCATCAACGACAAGGCCGCGAAGATATTCCTTTACCGCGGCCCGAAAGAGATCGGCCTCGAGGTTCGCTTCAAGACCTCGGCGCACTTTCCCTTCCCCGACAAGACCTACGAGTTCGAGGTTTCGCCCAAAGTGGTGTCGGACGCGACACGGATCGACTGGTAGGATGGCCGCCATGGTACAATCCGGAAGCTAGGCATGGCGAAGATTATCGTTCAGAGTAGCGAGGACCGCCGCGAGTTCGAGCTCGGTCCCGTCACCACCATCGGCCGGCATCCACACAACGCGGTTCAGATCCTGGACCGCATCGTATCCAAGGAGCACGCGCAGATCATTCGCCAGCCCGACGGCCGCTTTCTGTACCGCGACCTCGGCAGCCTGAATGGATCCTTCATGAAGGATCAGCGCATCAGCGATCACCTCTTCGAGGAGGGCGACGAAGTCACACTGGGTGGAACCGTGCTCATCTTCGTCGAGGTTTCCGCGCAGGCCCAGCAGGCCGCCCAGCACGTCAGTATCGAGCCGCCCGCGCAAAACGACGGCGCCTTCATCCAACAGAAGGTCAAAGCCAGCACCGACTTTTTACCCGAGAAGGAAATCGCCAGCGTCGAGGCACTGCGCGCTGACTACGAGAAGCTACGCTTGGCCCACGAGCTGGGACGATCCATCGGACTCGAAGTGGACATCGACGGCCTGCTGGAAAAGATCATCATGAAGGCGTTCGAGCTCATCCCGGCGGATCGCGGGGTGATCCTGCTCATGGAGAATGACGTCCCAAAACCGCGCGTGGCCAAGACCCGCGACGGCCGCAACGAGCAGATCCTGCTTTCCCGTTCGATCCTTTCCGAGGTGGTTCAGCACAAGACCGCGGTGCTGTCCTCGGACGCCAGCGCCGACAGCCGTTTCCAGGGCGCGCGTTCCATCATCATGCAAGGCATCCGGTCGACCATGACCGTGCCGCTCATCCACCAGGATCAACTGCTCGGCATTATGCACCTGGATTCGATGGTGGCGGCCAATGCCTTCGGCGAAAAGGATTTGCAGATCTTCGCCAGTATCGGCTACCAGGCCGCGGTGGCCATCCGCAACGCCATGCTGGCCCTGAAGATCGAACACGAGGCCAAGACACGCGCCCAGTTCCAGCGACTGCTGTCACCCAACCTGGTCGAACAGGTGGTGGCCGGCAATCTGCAGCTGGAAAAGGGCGGTGCGCTCAACGAAGTCACCATGCTGTTTTCCGACATCCGCGGTTTCACCGCCATGAGCGAGAAGCGCGAGCCGCAAGAGATCGTGCGCATGCTCAACGAGTACTTCGAGTTGATGGTGGACGTCATCTTCAAACACGAAGGCACCCTGGACAAGTTCGTGGGCGACGAGATCGTGGCCCTGTTCGGTGCGCCGGTGGCGCTACCCAACGCCGAGATCAAGGCGGTCGAGTGCGCACTCGACATGATCATGGTGTTGGCGGAATTCAATCGCGTGCGCGCGGCCGAGGGCAAGGAAGAGATCAAGATCGGCGTCGGCGTGAACACCGGCAGCGTGGTCACGGGCGCCATCGGCAGCTCGCGCGCCCTTCAGTACACCGCCATTGGCGATGCCGTGAACACCGCATCGCGACTATGCAGTGTGGCCAAGGCAAACGAGATCCTGGTTTCGGAAGCCACCTTCTCCCGCGTGCAATCCGTGGTCAACGCAACCGCCCTCACGCCGGTTCGGGTCAAAGGCAAGACCGACGTGTTGCGCGTCTGGAACATCACCAGCATGCGCACGCCCGACTGGCGCGCAGAAACCACCAAGCCGTTCTGATTGTAGATGGAAACCCTAGAAGGGTTTCCATACCTTCGGCCCCTACCCGCCGTCCACCACCCCGCTCGCTAACGCTCGGCCTCACGCGCTCTGGCGTGGGCGGGCAAAGCCCACCCCCGCCTACGCGGAAATTCGAGGAGAACGCCTGACGCGAAGAAAGCGAAACCCGACGGGGTGGCCGGCATCCAAGAGTGAGGATAGAATTCGTCTGGAAGGAGACAGCATGTCCGCAGTCGTCGAAAACAAGGAAACATCCTCGGTCGAGGAAACTCAAGAGCTGGTCAAGCTGACCACGCGGGCCGCGGAGAAGGTGAAAGCCATTCGCGCCGAAGAGAAAATCGAAGAGGGCTACGGGCTGCGGCTCAAAGTCATGGGCGGTGGCTGCTCGGGGTTCGCCTACGATCTATTCTTCGATCAGGCCCAGGAAGTCGATCAGACCTTCGAATCGCAGGGCGTGCGCATGCTGTGCGACCAGATGAGTCTGATGTATCTCGTCGGCACCGAAATCGACTACGTCGAAAGCGTGCAAGGCTCGGGCTTCAAATTCACGAACCCAAACGTCAAGTCGACCTGCGGGTGTGGGTCGTCCTTCAGCGTTTGACGGATAGGAAAACACGGAGGACACGGACAACACAGAGTAAGAAGGACTTCGGATTCACTCGACGGTGATTCCGTCCTCCTCTTTCATGCGGTTGATCTTGGTCAGGCACTGATCGCGGATTACGCCGCGCATCTTCGGGCTTTGGTCCTCGACCGATTCCTTGAAAATGCTCTGGTAGCTGTTGCACTTCGCGATGTCGGTCAGAGCCTTCTTGCAAAAGTAGTCACGTACGCGTTCGCACGGGTTGCGGCTAGCTACTGCCATGTGAATCGCAACCCACACGACCGCCGTGCAAAAAGCCGCCGCAATCAGGGCCATGATCATGCGGTACCGCTTGCGGTACTTGTGCGGGTCGATTCTCGCGGCTTCGCGACGTATCTGGTCGAGCTCCTCGGGGGTTTCGTCCATGCGGAACCGATTACAGCCCAACCGGGGCAAGGCTGCAAACTCGGAGATGTAGAAAGTGCGTGCTAGATCCTAGCCATGCCCAGCCCGCCCGCGCGCGCGCGCCGTGCGCGCAAAACCACCAAGGCCACGCGCAGGCCGGTACGCCAAGCCTGGCCTCCAGATCCCAACCGCGTGGAGGCGATACTTCGCGAGCTTGGTCGCCTCTACCCCAGCGCCGATTGCGCGCTGATTCGCGACGATCCTTTCCAGCTTCTTTGCGCCACCATCCTATCCGCGCAGTGCACGGACGAACGCGTGAACCTGGTCACGCCCGGCTTGTTCGCGCGCTTTCCCACCCCCGCCACCATGGCCAAGGCGCCGCCCGCCGTGCTTGAGAGCATCATTCGCTCCACAGGCTTCTTCCGCAACAAAACCAAGAATCTCATCGGCACCGCGCGCGCTCTCGACGAGAAGTGGGGCGGCAAGGTTCCGCACTCGATGAACGATCTTCTCGAACTTCCCGGTGTCGCACGCAAGACCGCCAACGTGGTGCTCGGCACAGCGTTCGGAATCGCCGAGGGCGTAGTGGTCGACACCCACGTCACGCGACTATCACAAAGGCTCGGGCTCACGCGCGCGACAGCTGCCGAGACCATCGAGCGCGACCTCATGCAAATCCTTCCGCGTCCGCGCTGGATTCTCTTTTCCCACCAGATCATTTGGCACGGGCGGCGAGTCTGTCGGGCGCGCCATCCCGATTGCGATGCCTGTCCCTTGGTTCCGCACTGCCCCAGTGCTTTCCGCGAGGCCTAGCCAGACGCGGCTCAGTCGGTCCATTTTTCGGCGCGATGGACCGGATCTTCCGGTGTCTTCTTGTCAGCCGGCTTGGCTTCTTCAGGGCCGGGTCGGGCGGCTGGGGCCGGTCGCGCCACTTGGCTAGCCCCGGCGCTGGCCGGGGCTACGGGTTCCTTGGGTAGGACAGGGACCGCAGCTGATTCGGCCTTCACCGCTTCTCGCAGGGCTGCCATGCGCGCCTCGACGCTGGCACGATTGGGCGCCGAGGGCATCTCGGTCAGAAACAGCTCGTAGTCCATCAAGGCGTCCATGTTGTTGCCCAACTTGCGCTGGCACTCGCCGCGGTTGAACAGAATGGTTGGATCCTTGAGCGTCTTGTAGGCCTTGGTGAATTCCACTACGGCGCTTTTGCACTTGTTCTTGGCTGCCATTTGATTGCCCTTGGCGGCGTGTTTGCGCCCGGCGGCCGCGCTGTCCGCGGCGACGACGGTCCGGCCGGCCAGGCCCGCGACAACCAGCGTGGCGACGACCAACGAGGACTTGATGGCGACCGAGAATGCTTTCATTTTCCAATCTCCGGCTGATGTACGCTCGCGGAAGCGATGGGCTGAGGGATACCTTCGACTTTGTTGCACACGGCCTCGGCGCATGCGCGCGACCCCCGCGCTTGCGCCGAACAGACGCCGTCTCGCTCGCGCTCCGCGCCCTCTCGGATGTCTTTTGTGATCTTCATGGCACAGAAGGCCGGCCCGCACATCGAGCAGAAATGGGACTCGCGCGCGACATCGGCTGGCAACGATTCATCATGATAGCGGCGCGCGGTCGGCGGGTCGAGGGAGAGGTTGAACTGATCTTCCCAACGGAACGCGAAGCGCGCCCGCGACATGGCATCGTCCCGCTGCCGCGCGCCAGGATGGCCTTTGGCCACGTCGGCGGCGTGGGCGGCGATCTTGTACGCGATGACACCGGCCTTGACATCCTCGCGATTGGGCAGCCCAAGGTGCTCCTTGGGGGTAACGTAACAAAGCATGGCGGTGCCATACCAGCCAATCAGCGTCGCGCCGATGGCCGAGGTGATGTGGTCGTAGCCGGGCGCGATGTCGGTGACCACCGGACCCAAGGTGTAGAAAGGGGCGCCGTGGCAGGCTACGATTTGCCGGTCCATGTTCTCCTTGATGCGGTCGAGCGGCACGTGTCCAGGCCCTTCGATCATGACTTGCACGTCGTGCTTCCAGGCAATCTTGGTCAATTCGCCCAGGGTTTCGAGCTCTGCGAACTGGGCGGCGTCGTTGGCGTCGGCCAGCGATCCCGGCCGCAATCCGTCGCCGAGCGAGAACGCGACATCGAATTTCTTCGCGACTTCGCACAACGCCTCGAAGTGCGTAAACAGGAAATTCTCCTGTTCATGGACCTGGCACCATTTGGCCATGATGGAGCCGCCGCGCGACACGATGCCGGCGGTGCGCCGGGCGGTGAGCGGAACGTGTGCGCGCCGAAGACCGGCGTGGATGGTGAAATAGTCCACGCCTTGCTCGGCCTGCTGGGCGATGGTCTCGAGAAAAAGGTCGATGCTGAGGTCTTCGATGCGCCCGCCGACTTTTTCGAGACACTCGTAGATGGGCACGGTGCCGATGGGCACGGCGGCGTTGCGCAAGATCCCTTCGCGCGTCTCGCGAATCTTCGTTCCCGTCGACAAATCCATGACGGCGTCGGCGCCCCAGCGCGCGGCCCATTGAAGCTTCTCGACTTCTTCGGCCAGCGAGGACGACAGGGCCGAGTTGCCGATGTTGGCGTTCACCTTCACCAGGAAGTTGCGACCGATGATCATCGGTTCGAGCTCGGGGTGGCGAATGTTGGCCGGCAGGATGGCGCGACCGGCGGCGATCTCGTCGCGCACAAATTCCGCGGCCACGCCCTCGCGCAGGGCCACGAACCGCATCTCCTCGGTGATCTCGCCGTGGCGCGCACAATGCATCTGGGAGAAATTGCTGTCCCCACGCACGGCTCGACGAGCCACCCACTTTGCGCGCAGCTTGGGCAGCCCCTCGCGCACATCACAGTCCTGCGGGCCCGTGGTGTCGTACACACGAAGCGCGGTCTCGCCGTCGCCAAGGCTGATCTCGCGCATGGGAACGCGGATCCCGGCCGCCTCCACGTACACTTTGCGCGATCCCGGATGCGAGGCCTCGGTTGGCGAAAGCCCGGCGCTGATTCTATCGTTCGTCACTCGCTTGGTCCTCCCTACGCCGGTATTGCCCGGATCAGGTTCTAGGGGTCGCGCCACGTTGCAGCGCCTCTCAGCCACCACGGCTCCCCCGCCGCCATATTAGGGAGATGCGGGCTTCGATTGCAAACCCGATGGTCCGCGCCTCTCGATAAAAATTGCTGGCGGTCTCACGGTGAAGTCGCACAGGCGCCCGTGCAAAGCACGGGAGAGCTCTTGCGCGGCCCTTCAACCCTGACGGCGCGCGCGCCCTTGCTCTTCCTGTCGCGCTTTTCCCGCTCTGCCGCCGAGCCAAAAACATTTCCGCTTTGCGGACACCACGGCGCCTTGATGTGTTCGGGCCGGTGCGGGAGCAAGGCGACACCTTGGCTTGGCTCGTGCGCGGCGAGACCACGCAGGGCGGTCATGGCGACCTCGTTGCGCATGGTGGGATTCCAGAATAGGTAGCCATCGCTGCCCGCGCGCTCTGCCGCCAGCACTTGCTCGGCGACGAAATCAGGTCCCCACATGTGCTCCACGCCGTTCGCGTATCCCTGCAGATACGGGCGGAGCACGATATCCTTGGCCTTGTGCCGGCCACGCTGCAGGCCGCACTGGATGAGATCGATCACGTGCGAGGTGATGTGACCGCCGCGAAAATAGGTGTCCATGCCGTTGGCGTACATCATGGGCGAAATGGCCTCGATGAACTTGGCCATGCGCTCGATGTACTGCCCAAGTCCGCGCGGGTCCCCGTCGACCAGCGTGGTCAGGCCGAACACGTCGGCCGAGATAGGAAGGGTCAGAGCGCGATCGGCTCTCTCCAGAAAACCCGCGATCACGTCGTCATGCGAGCGGGGCCTGTCACCGGCGTGCAGCCAGGTGGCGTGCGACGAGGGTAGACCCCGGGGAAAGCGCATGTAGTCGAACTGGATTTCATCGAAGCCGAACGACTGAAGCTCGATGGCGATGTCGATGAGGTAGTCCTGCACCTCCGGCGAATAGGCGTCGAGCCAGTTCTCGCCGACCGAGTACAAGCGCTCGGCATGGGCGCCGATGCGCACGGCAAGATCGGGACGCACGTAGGGCAGCCGACTATCCTTGAATGAAACGATGCGGGCGATGGTGTAGATGCCTTGCTCGTGGAAGGTCTTCACCATGGCGGCCGGATCTTTGATCAGGACATTGATCTGTTTCTGCCCGAGTGGAATTTTGGAAGGATAGGTGAGGTGGCCGAGGTCGTCCTTCATGTCGATGACCACGGCGTCGAGGGTTCCCCGTTTCATGGCTGCGGCAGTACGCACAGGTCCGAGTCCGCGCAGGTACATCGGGGTGATGTAGAAACCACGAGCATGGCGGCCCTGTTCGGTCATGGTGTCGACCAGCCCGTGGTCGGGATAGGCCCGCGCAGTGTAGGGGTGGGTTTCGGTGCCGAGCCGCTTGATCACGCAGCCTGGAAGCGTGCTGCGTGCATCGCACGGTGAATACGGAAAAGTGATGCGACTTTTTCCGTAGGCGGATCTATTCGCTACCAGCGTAGCCGACGACAAGATCGCGACGACCGCGATGAATCGAGAAATAAAGGACCTAGATTTCCGAGAAGAACCGACGACAACTGCCGTGCCCATGAAGTACTTCCATTCTCATCGCGAGCAACGTTCTCGTGAAGTTTCGCGATCTCTTCTAGATATCCCTGAATGCGCCCGATTTCGCAATAGGAATATCGTAAGCCTCGGCACATTTTTCGAAATCGGATCTCTACCTACCCGGCGCGGGCGAGGATGCCTGCCCGGGCTTGTCCGCGGTGGGTTTGTCGGCTCGCTTCCTAGGCAAGAATGTCGGACGCAGCCCCTTGATGATCTGGTCCTTGGCCGAGTTCGGATCCTTTCGCATGTCCATGTTCTTGATGCGATTCAGCGTGGTCTTGAGAATGACCATGCGACCATGTTCGGCTTCATCACAGGGCACGACCGAACCAGCCTCGCACAAGGTCAGCGCGCGCATGGCCTCGCCGTAGGCGTAGCCCGCCTCGAAGTCGTCTACGAAGGCCAGGCTGCGCGCGAGGTGGATGCGGTGATCGTCGGGATGGGCGGCCAGCGCGGAATCCAGCGACGACAGCGCCCACTCCGGGTGCCCCACATCCATGAAAACGCCCGCCAGCTCGAGCGCCGTGGTGGAATCCGTCGGCGCGGCCATGAGCTGGGCCTGCAACTCGGCAATCCGCTGCCTCGCTGGCGAGGTCTCGGACAACGCGGGCTTCACCTTCACATCTGGACGAGGCATGAGGATCGCCACCGCAAGCAGCACCAAGATGGCCAAATCGAGAACGCGGGTTACCACGGTCATCTACACGTACCGCAAACCCGTCAATCGGTCCAGCCGACAGAAGGCCGCGGCTCACGTGGCCGCAGCCGACGCACCAGACCGTGACCGCACCATTTCTCCCCGGACTGGGGTAAAAAACCACGCTCCTCAAAACAGCGAACTGGAGACGGTCAACGATTCCGGGCTAGACAAGAGTTCCGAGCTGTGGCATTTGAAATGCACTTCAGTGGTTTGAGCCTATCTGAGTGTGGCGATTGGCGTCGGGGCAGACCTAGTCTTCTATTCAGCTCCCAACCGCTTTCTTGTTCTCGTTGGTCGGTGGTCCGTGTGGCTGGAAAGCATTGCCCGCATCACCGACAAAAGACCGAAGGAGGAACCCATGACCGTTCTGAAGCTATTGGCCGATGCCTTCCATGAAGGCGGGTGGGGGATGTGGCCGATCCTCACTCTTCTAATGATTACGGTGTCTATCATCACCGAACGCGCGGTGGTCCTGCGCAAGGCCGTTATCGACAAGGACAAGTTGCTTGCCCTGCTTCGGTCGCAGATTTCCCAGGGCAACATCCAGGGTGCGATCAAGGTCTGCTCGGGCAACCCGACGCCTCTCACCCGCATCGTGCAGACCGGCCTCATGCGCGCCAACCGATCCGAGCCCGAAATCGTGGCGGCCATGGAAGAAGCCTCGCTGCGTGAATTGCCCATGGTCGAGAAGCGAACCGGCTACCTCGCCATGCTCGGCAACCTAGCCACCCTCGCCGGACTCCTCGGCACCATCACCGGCCTCATCAAGTCCTTCGCTGGTGTCGCTGGCGTGGATCCGTCGCAGAAGGCAACGCTGCTCTCCAAGGGTATCTCAGAGGCCATGAACTGCACGGCCTTCGGTCTTGGCACCGGCATCATCGGTCTGGCGGCCTTCGCCTGGCTGAACGGCAAGACCCAAGGAATTCTCGATGACATCGCAGAAATGAAGAAGAACGTGGTGAACCTCGTCGCGGGCGCCAAGGCCGCGAAGCACGGGTAACCATCAACCAGACTCGAAACACCCTTCGCTAAGGAAAAGGAGATCACGCTATGCTTGAAGCTTTCAAAGAGGGCGGCTGGGGAATGTACCCGATTCTCGTTCTCTGCATCATCACCATCTACATTACCCTTGAGCGCACGTTCTATCTCGCCAAGTCGAAGATCAACGTCGAGCAGCTCATGTCCATGGTCAAGTCCCAGATTGTCGCTGGCAACCTGCGCGGCGCCATTTCGAGCTGCGATGCCACGCCGACCGGCGTGACCAAGATCATGGCGGCCGGCCTGCGCAAGGCCGAGCAGGGCGGCGCCGAACACGAGATCCAGCAGTCCATGGACGAGGAGGCTCTGCGCGAGCTCCCCAAGATCGAGAAGCGCACCGGCTACTTGGCCATGCTCGGAAACCTGGCCACGCTCGCCGGACTCCTCGGCACCATCACGGGCCTCATCAAGTCCTTCGCTTCGGTCGCTGGCGTCGACCCGTCGATGAAGGCCACCATGCTCTCCAAGGGTATCTCCGAGGCCATGAACTGCACCGCATTCGGCCTTGGCACCGGTATCTTGGGCCTGGCCGCCTACGCCGTGCTCAACGGCAAGACTCAGCACATCCTCGATGGCGTCAATCAGTCTTCCGTCGAGGTTCTCAACCTCGTGGTTGTGGGACGCGAAAGCGCCCGTCACTAGGCCAACGCAACAACTCTAGGGGCGGCGACCGCCGCCCCCGGATGGGAGCAAATCCATGAGCGTATCAGTCGATTCAGGCGGCAAGGGTGGCAAAAAACCACTCAATGCCGAACTCAATCTCGTCCCCTACATCGACCTGCTCACCTGCATGGTCGCCTTCCTTCTCATCACGGCAGTTTGGACGCAGCTCGCGCGCCTGCAGGCCCAGCAAAAGGGCCAGGGTATGGCTGGCGAGGAAACCCCGCCTGAGTTGCAGGTCAAGATCGTCGTGCTGGTGAACCAGGAAGGATTCAATCTGGTCGTAGGCCAAGATCAAACCCCGATTCCAAAGAAGGGCACCGACTACGACTTCGAACGGCTCGCAGGCGAGCTGAAGAAGGCCAAGGATAGCCACCCCGACAAGAACGATGCCCAGGTGGCCTCCGAGGACACTATCAAATTCGAAACCTTGGTCCGCGCCATGGACACCGCGTTGCAGGCGAGATTCCCGGATATTTCGCTGATAGACAGCGGCGCGGCAGGAATCTAGGGAGACCCGACCATGCCAATCGAAGCACCAAAGGCGCATCTCTATCACTCCATCAAGCTCGATGTGACCAAGGCGAAACTGGGCCACAGCGGGCGAAAGAGCACCGCCGCCAGTCTCAACCTCGTGGCGTACATCGACATGATGACGGTTCTCGTCATTTTTCTCCTCATGACCTTCCAGGCTAACGGCGAGATCCTCTTCATCCAGAAGAACATCACCCTGCCCGACGCCCACAACTGGAGCGAGCTCGAGCGCGCCCCGGTCATTGGCGTCACCAAGGACGTCGTGACCTTGGACGGCCGGCAGGTCGCGACCGGCGAAGACCTGATGAAGGACTCCGCCACCGGCGACATGAAGATTACCGAGCTGCACGACGAGCTCGTCACCGCCAAAAACAACTACAAGCTGCTTCACCCGTCCGAGGAGTTCAAAGGCGTGTGCATCATCCAGTCCGACAAGAGCGTCGAATTCAAGATGCTGCGCAAGGTAATGTTCTCTGCGGCTGCGGCTGGCTACCAGAACGTGAACTTCGCGGTTCGTCCCAAACCCAAGGGAGGCGCCGCGGCGCCAGCCGCCGAGTAGTGGACGGCCGGGATGTTCCTTCGAGCGTTCCGGCGGCCGCTCAGACTGTCTCGTCGCGGCCGGCTCCAACAGGGGTCGGCCGCTGGTCTATGTGGAGTTTCCTTTCTTTGGGGAGGTGCCTAGATGCAGATCCGAACGCTAGCCGTATTGTCCATGTTCGCAGGTTCACTGATGGGAGCTTGCACCGGAGATCCCAACGATCCCATGACCTGGGCGAACAAGCTCAAGAACGTGCGCGAACAGCAAGAAGCACTGAACCAGCTCGCTCGCATGGGTGTGGAGCGCGCCAAGGTCGCCCTGCCCGCCCTCATCGAGCTGTACAAGGAAACCAAGAAGCCTGAGCACATGGACGCGCTGGTCCGCTACAAAGATCCCAGCACGATTCCGCTGTTCGTCGAGGCCCTGGACTTCACCGAGGACGACTTCGACCGAGCTATCGTCGCGGCGGGTGCGCTCGGCGAGCTCAGGGAGAAGGCCGTCGAGGCCGTTCCCTCGCTCATCAAGGCCGTCGAGCACCAACTGCCTATCAAGTCGCGGGCCAACGGCGTCCGGCTGGCGTCCATTCGCGCCCTGGTAAAGATTGGCGACAAGCGTGCCGTACCGACGCTTGCGAATATTCTTACCACCTCAGCTGACGAGCAGGACTTTCTTCTCAACCAGAAGGCCGCCCTCGGCCTGGCGGAACTGCGCGACCCATCGGCGATTCCCGCTCTCATCAAAGGTATGTTCATGACTGGCCGAGGCGCCAATATCTTCCAGGAATGCCGCCTCGGTCTCGTGCGCATGGGCGATCCCGCCGTGGCGCCGCTCATCGAGCTGCTCAATGAGAAGAACGCCGAAATCAACGAGATGGCGAGGAAGCTCGATTTCGAGAAGTACAGCCCGGGCATCGTACCGTTCAAGGCTGCCATGCTGCTTGGCGACCTGCGCGCCGCCAAAGCGGTTCCCGCGCTGGCCGCGCGTCTGAAGGTTCCCGCCAAGTCCGGCGAGCACAAGTCCATCTTGATCTCGCTTGGTTTCATCGGAACCAAGGATGCCGTCGACGTGCTGCTCAACACCCTCAAAGACAAGAAGGTGGACGCCCCCACGCGCTCCGCTGCCGAAGACGGAATCTATCTTTCCGGCGACAAGCGCGCGGTTCCCATCCTCATGGAAACCGCCAAGTCCGGCTATGTCGTGGTCCAGGGTCAAAAGGCATCGGATCTGCGCGCCAACGCGGCCATCGATCTGGCCCGTATCGCCGGCCCCGAGCACTACGAAGAATTCAAGGCCTTGGCCGACAAGGAGAGAGAAGTTCAAGGCGTGTTCGGCGAAGCCCTCGACCGCATGCAGGTCGCCAAGGAATGCGGCGACAAGATCGACTGCTATGGCAAGTACCTCTCCGACCCGTCGTGGCCGCGCGCCGAGAAGGCAGCGTTCTGGATCGGCTTCTCGGGCAACGCGAAGCAAGGATTGCCGCTCTTGCTGAGCGCCATGAAGCCGGTGGCCAGCTTGAAGCCGGAGCGCTTCCCGGTTCACCAGGCCATCCTGCAGTCGCTGGCGCGACTGGCAAACAAGAACGACAAGGATGTTCTTGACGCCCTCGACAAGCAAATCGACCGCGACGAAACGGCGGTGCGCATCCCGGGTGCGCGCGACCTCCTCGGCGAAACCCGCGTGACGCTCGCGGTGATTCAGAACAAGGGCTGATGTTCGGACACGTAGTCGACAGTCTGCTAGGACGGTCCGACCGCCGACTGTCGACTACCCCTTGCCGCCTGCGTAGTCGGCGATCACCACCGTGTGAATGCCACCACGAACGTAGAAATCGCCCTCGACACGCGCTCGCCGTGGTCTTCGTGGCGGCCACCAGATCATCCAGAATCCTGTTGGTGACGGCCTCGTGAAACGCTCCCTCGTTGCGGTAGGACCAGAGGTAGAGCTTCCACGATTTCAGCTCCACGCAAAGTCCATCCGGCACGTACTCCACGCGAATCGTCGCGAAGTCCGGCTGGCCGGTTTTCGGGCACAGACAGGTGAATTCGGGACATTCAAAACGAATGACGTAGTCCCGATCAGGGTTGGGATTGGCGAAAGTCTCGAGGTTCTTGGACGCAGTCGTTGCCATTGGGCCAACCAGCATACCAGGTCACGGCGGAATACTGACGTGACCTACTTTCACCATGCGCGCGCGTGTCGATGGGTTTTGCCCGCTGGCACTCATCACTAGGAGGCATTGCCGGATGACATACCCCAGAATTCGCCATGCTTCGCTTGCGCTTGCCGCTCTGGCGGCGGGGTTTGCGTGGCAAGGGTTAGCCCTGGCCGGAACCGTCAAGGGCACGGTTAGCCTTCCCGCTGAATTGAAGACCGGCCGGCGCTTTGTCGGCCACTGGCGCGTCGAGAACACCAATGTGGCAACGCAACGAGCCGACCTGCGCGGCGGCACTGTGGTGCTGCTCGTGGGCCCGCAGTTCCAGGCCATTCCGCCGAAGAACGTGTCCGTGGAGATCTCCGGGCTGCAAGCCACCCCGGCGGCCATCGTGGTCAGCGAAGGCACGGTCGTCGAATTCAAGAATTCTGACAAGGTTTCGCACGACCTGTCGACGCCCGACGCGCCCGGGGTGATGCCACCCGAGCGACTCAGCTCCGGCACCGTGCGCAAACAACGTTTCGCCACTGCCGGCGAGTATCTCGTGCGCTGCACGGAATACCCGCACATCGTCGTCTCGGTTATCGTGACCAGCTCTCCGCTCTTCGCCGTCGTGGAAGACAAAGGCGGGTTCAAGATCGCGGACGTCCCCGAGGGCCACGCCACCTTGAAGGTGTGGAGCAACGGTGGCTGGGTGCACCGGCAGGAGATCGACATACCTGCCAGGGGCCTGGATCTCTCCGTCAAGGTGCAAGGCTCGTCTTCCGCCAAAGAAACTGCGGAGTAGGGAGAAGCTAACGATGTTCCTCTCCAAAATCTGGTTCGTTCTTGTGGGACTTCTGGCTGGCGTCGCAGTCACGGCGGCCTTCGTCGCGCCCCGCCCGGCCGATCGTCGCATCGAACAGCTGGAAGGCCAGCGCATGGATCGCGCCCAGTACGCGGCCGAGCAGTTGCTGAAGAACGACGCCCGGCGCTGGATCGACTATGTGGCCAAGCTGGGCACGGACGGCAAATTGATCGACTGCCCTGGATGCGGCCACCGCGCGGCTCCAGCGAGCTTCGCCCCCTGCACGAATCCGTGCGCAACCGCCTGCGCGAGTTGGTTCCGGATCGCCAAGCCATCGGCGCCGAATCGATCATCGCCGTCGACGGCAAGGGCCGCGTCGTAGGCGCGCGTGGGTGACGACGAGGGCGAGTTCGGCGAATCCATCGTGGGGACCGAGGTGGTGGCCGACGCGCTACGCGGCTACCTGTCCGACGACGTGTGGGGTGCGAGCAACCGACTGCGCCGCATCGGCGCCGCGCCCGTGCTCTCTAAATCACACGACCGCATCGTGGGTGCCCTGGTGGTCGCGGTGGAGACGGGCAAGCGCCTAGCGGAAATGTGGAAGCGCAATCTCGGGCGTGGAGGTGGCCTTCGTCTTGCACAAGAATGTTCTCTCCTCCACTTTGCCGGAAGCTTTGCTCACCCAGCTTCCCGAGGTGATCGAGGAGCATGCGGCGGAGATCGCCAGCCACAAGGCGTTCGCGCGCCCTGCCGCTTTACATGGGCAGCGAACGCCTACTCACCGTCGCCGCTCCGTTTACGGGCGAGGCCTCCGAGCAGCACGCCTATTACGTCCTCATGACAAAGAAATCGCCGGAGTCCAACCCATGGGCACTGCTGTCAAGCACGTCCTCGGACGACCTCAAATGGGGAAAGTTCCCCTGGCTGCCGCTCGCGGGTGGACTCATCGGCCTCATCGCCATCGGCCTCTTTCTCCAGCGCATGGAGATCGAAATGCCACTCAAGCACCTGCGCGCCGAGGTGCACAGCCTGGCCAAGCAGGAGTTGCACAAGATCGAAGACACGAAGTATGGCGGCAAGTTGGGTGGCATCGCCCGCGACATCAACGCCGCCATCGAGCACTTCACCCACGCGCCGCTGCCCAAGAGCGAGACCGCCAAGAAGGACATCTCGGCCATCCTCGATCCCAAGGCCGCCTCCGCAGATGGGAAGTCCTTCGATGTTTCCAGCATCCGACCGCCCCGGCCAAGGCCGCAGTCCCACCTCCGGCCGCCATGGCCGCATCGCTGTTCGGGACGCCCGCGCTCCGCACCCGGATTGGGTGGAGGACCGCCGGCCATTCCCGCCGCGCCGCCGCCCACCCCTTTCACGGCGCCTTCGGAGCCGGCGCCGTTCCTGGCACCTCGCGCACCCCGCCCCGGCGGCCCCCCACTACGCAGCGCCGCCTCCGCACCCACTGCCGCCGCCCTTGGCCAAGGCAGCAAAGCCCCCCTCCCCTGTGGCCGGTGCCAGCCCGCCCAGCACGCACGAGGATCCCGACCAGGCGCACTTCAGCCAGGTGTTCGACGCCTACGTGGCCCTTCGCCAGAAGTGCGGCGAGTCCATCGTGGGCCTCTCGCTGGAAAAATTCATTGCCAAGCTGCAAAGCAACCGCCAGCAGATCATCGCCAAGCACAACTGCAAGACGGCCACATTCACGGTCTACGAGAAAGACGGCAAGGCCGCCCTGCGCGCGGTGCCCGTGCGCGAGTAGTCAGCGAGCAGACTCTTTGTCCGACGGGAACTCGCCCGACCGCACGTCCGCGACGTAGGCGGCGAATGCCGCTAGGGTCGCCTTGCCCAGCTCGGCATAGCGACGGGCAAAACGCGGCGACCAGTCGGGATCGAGTCCGAGCAGGTCATGCATGACCAGGACCTGCCCGTCGCAGGATGGCCCTGCGCCGATGCCGATGGTGGGAATCGGAACCGCTTGCGTGATGGCCGCGGCGAGGGTTGAGGGCACGTTCTCCACCACGATGGCATAGGCACCAGCGTTGGCCAGGGCGCGGGCACCAGCCAGGATGGACTGGGCCTGCTCGTCGGTGCGCCCCTGCATCTTAAAACCGCCGAACTTGTGCACCGACTGCGGCGTCATGCCCACGTGGCCCATCACCGGAATCCCGATAGACACCAGCCGCGCCACCAGCTCGGTCGCCTCCTCACCACCTTCCAGCTTCACCGCCTCGGCCGCGCCTTCCTTGAGCAACCGGCCCGCCGCCCGCACGCCATCCTCAATCGACACCTGGTAGCTGAGAAAAGGCATATCTGCGACCACCTGCGCGTGCTGGGTACCGCGCGCCACCAAACGGCAGTGGTAGATCATCTCGTCGAGCGTGACGGGCAGGGTGTTGGGCAATGCCCCTGCACCACCATGCCCAGGCTGTCACCCACCAGCACGATGTCCACGCCCGCACGATCCGCCAGCCGCGCGAAGGCCACATCGTAGGCCGTCACTGCGGCGATCTTCTCACCCCTGACCCTTGCGCTCGCGCAGGGCCGTGCTGGTCAGTTTCTTGGTCGTTGCCATGACGGCGCTGATTGTAGTCTTTGAAATGGGAACCCTCAAAGGGTTCCCATACCCTCCCGCGCTGTGGCTTCGGCGGGCGAAGCCCGCCTCCGCCTACGCGATCGATGGGAACCCTCCCAAACCCGCGACGGTCCGCAGGCCAGCAGGCCGTGAGCAAAGCTCGCCGGCTCCCCACGCGTTTCCATGGGCTACCTTCTGCTCCAGTGATTGATGCCGACGTGGGTCTTGTCGATCACTTCGAGTAGGGCCGCCCGATCTTCCTTGTCGCCCACGAAGTCGATCTCCGAGGCGTCTACGATGAGCAGGGGACCATCGCCGTAGTTGAAGAAGAAATCGGCGTAGGCGCGCGCCACCTCGCGCAGGTAGTCAGGTCGGATGGGTTTCTCCTCGGGCCGTCCGCGCTTGTCGATGCGAGTCAGCAGCACCTCGGTGCGAGCTTGCAAGTACACCACCAGATCCGGCGTCGCCACGCGTGGCCGCAGTGCCTGGTAGACACGGTCGTAGAGCGCGAGCTCCTCGGGCGAAAGGGTCAGCGTTGCGAACAGGCGATCCTTGGCGAACAGATAGTCGGACACCACCCCTCCTTGCTCGAAAAGCCCGCCTTGCAGGAGCTCGGACTGTTGGCCATAGCGCTGCAAAAGAAAGAACAGCTGGGTCGACAGGGCGAAGCGCTTCGGATCCTTGTAGAAGGCGGCGAGGAAGGGGTTTTCGCCGGGGTTCTCCGAGACCAGGCGCGCACCCAGTTCGGCTGCGAGCAACTCGGCCAGACTGGATTTGCCAGCGCCAATCGGACCCTCGACCGCAATATAGCGCGGCCGTTTGCGCGGCTGCCGTGGCGGCACTTGAGTCATGGCTGTCTACGTATGGCTAGCACAACTTCGAGGGGCGCCGAAGTTTTGCCACGCTATCATGGAAACCCTGGGAGGGTTTCCATGCCTCGGCACCTGCCAGCCCACCCAGCCTCCCCCTCGCTGCGCGAGGCCTCGCCGCGATGGTACGCGCCGAGCAAAGCTCGGCGGCTCCCCACGCGGCTACACTACTGGGCAGGCTTCACGTTCCACAGCATGAACACGTAATCCTGGTAGTCGCCGTTGCCGTCCTCGTCGAATGCGACCACGTAGGCGTCCTGCACGGGCGTTCGTCCGCGGCTGCGCAGGGGAAAGACCTTGGCCGCGTGTTTGTGTGGGGCCGCGTTTAGACCGTCGTCGGAATAGAGGGTTCGTTTGCCGGTCTTGAGGAAGAGACCGAACGCCGCCTCGCCGGGATCGAAGCTGGTCTGGCTTTCCCCCTCGAGCTCGGGATTGAGGGTTTGGTTGCTTCCCTTGGCGGCACTGCCGAGGCTCTTGCCGACCGGCTTGCCCGCCTCGATGGCATAGTGCCCGAAGGAGGTTTCCTCGTCCTTGGTGTAGCGAGCGATAAGGTAGAAGCCCACGTCGCCGGGCTTGGCGCGCTGGAAGAGCGGCGTCTTGATCTCGTCGCCCGCGACATCCGCCGGCAGAGACAGCGAAGGCGATCCCACGTCCACATCATAGCCAAGCGCCTCTAGGATCTGCTGCAAGGGTGGCTCGTCGGCCTGAGTCTTTCCCTTGGTCACCAGGCCCGTTAGATCGCACGGCGGACCGTCGTCATCTTCGTTGCGCACGATGCGAACGCGGCCGTGGTGGACGCCGGGATCGGCGTCGACGCCCGGCGCGAAGCCCACGGAAAACGAAAAGGACGATGCCGGCGGTAGCACGACGGGCAAAAGCGGAATGTTTACGATCTTGAACGTGGCCGCATTGGTCCCCACCACGCGGACGTCGGAAACCTGGACCGCCTCGCTACCTGTGTTCTTGACTCCCACGGACTCGCTGGCTTTGGTCGTGCCCCGCAGCCCGGAAAAATGCAGCTCGAGCGGTGTCACTTCGAGCGGTTCCCGCATCTTCTCCACACGCGGCGCGGGCAAGGCAGGCTCCACATTCCGCTCTACCTTGGGCAGCGGCTTCGTGGCACAGGCGCCAAGAAGAAGACAAGCGCACAGAATCCTGCTGCGGGAAGGCCGAGTTCGCATGGTTGGACCCACCGACTAGGGTAAGTCCAGTCGCGACCAACGGCCAGAATAAGGTTGTTCCTCCGACGCTATCTGAGCTGTTCACCACCTTGCGTCGGTTCGGCCCCCAGTAGGTGGTCACTACCGAGCCGCCTTGGTGGGCTAGTTGTTGCCGTGCGGGAAGAAGGTATCGCTGTAGGCAAAGACCCCGCCGAAGCGATCGAAGGTGATGGCCCCGAAGAGGTTCACCGCGACGCCGAAAATCACCAACGCTTTGAAGAGCCAGGTGAGCTTCCGGCCACCCACGGCCAGTAGCATGACCAAGAAGACGATGTAGTCGAGGCTGAAGCGATAGCCGAACTGCTGGAAGCCGGAATTCTGGTAAAGCAGCGACGGCAGCGCGGTGGTCAGGATGGACAGCCACAGGCCCCGGGCAAGCGGACTACGTTCGGCCGATGCTACCGTATAGGCCAGGGTCGGCGTTGTCACCAGCATGGACATGCCGTGCTCGCTGACTTTGATGAAGGGGTATTGGGCCATGATGCGCGGCAGAAGCAGAAGCGCGCAGGTGAGATTGCGCGACAGGAAGTGGTAGTTGACGAGGCCCCAGCGTTGAATGCGGTCTTGCCAGCCGATGTTGAGGTACTTGTGCCCGAACTCCGTGAATTGGTCGAAGCGCAGGTAGTTGTGAACCAGCAGTACCGCCAAAACGGCGCCCGAGGGAATGGCGAAGCCAACCAGCTTGGGCAGCAACCCAGGTGGGAGACCTTCGCTTCGCAGCTTGCGCAAGCGTTCCCAGCCGCCGCTGGCACGCACGGCTTCGAACGCGAAGAACGGAACCATGTAGCCAAGCGGGGTGCGCGTGGCAAAACCCAGTCCGACACACAGTCCGGCCAGCGCGGGATGGGCCGCATCGAGGCTGGCCCAGGCGTAGCCGATCGCGCAGGTCACGCCAATGACGTGCGCCGTGAACCACACTTGGCCGATCACCGACGAGAAATAGTAGACAGACCCCACTCCGAACATGACCGTGAGCCAAAGATCGTCGCCTACGCTCCGTTTCGAGTAGCCCCGAGTTTTCAGCCGCCGTAGCAACAGAAACAGCAACGCGGGATTGAGGGCTGCCCAGATCGCGGTGAACAGGACGTCGTTGAACTTCAAGTGCGCCACCGCCACGAAGGGCAGCATCACCACCGCCGGAAAGGGTGGAAACGAGACGTAGCGAATGTCCGAACGCGAGGCAATCTGCTCGTTGTCGATGGTCAGCGAGGGACCACGCAGGGGATAGAAACGATCGGTGGGACCGATCTTGCCGAACATGCCCTTGAGCGTGCGGCCATCCTTGAGGTGTAAGACCTCGACGCGTGCCCAGTCGTTTTCATTGGGTGGCGGAACCGGCATGTCCAGGCGGCCCTTAAGCCACCCTTCGGCCAGGTAGACGAAATGGTTGTACTGCGAGTGCTGGCGCAACCGCACGCCCGAAGCGCCGAGGTAGGCGCCCAGGAAGGCGGCGTAGATCACGAGCAACCCCCAGCGACTAGCGAACAAGCGTTGGAAACGATTCATGGTGTGAAGATCTCCGGCGCGCGGTGGCGGTGCGCGCTGAATGGCGCTCGTAGGCGACCACGAAGGGCACGCCCTCGTGGGTATAGACGATGGACGGCTGCGTGGTGCGATAGGCCTGCCACGCCAGTCCTTCGTAGATGGTGAAGTGCTTTTCCAAAATCACGATGCCTAACTCCGACTGCTCCAGAACTTGCTCGCCCACGCCCACGTCCCCGATCCCGAGCGGCAGGCGGCCGTCGCGAGAATACATGACGATGGCGTCGTGGAGAACGTCGTGCCAGTAGATCCGATTGGAAGGCGGCCGGTGCTGCGACCATCCAGGGCAGGAGCGGGAGCGCCGAATAGCCCCAAAATTGCCGGTTCATGCCCAGGCTGGCGCCGCCCGCGAAGCCGCCCGCCAGCATGTTGTAGTGGCCAAGCCCGTCTGGGTGCGAGCGGGAGGTCTCGGCCACCGCCGGCAGGCACAAAAGCCCCGCCAGCGCAGCCCGCAAGGCCCGCGCCAAGCGCGGCGTCGGGAAAAGCTTGCGCGTGACCTCGATGAGCCACGCCGCCCCTGCACCGGCCACCACGCACAGGAACGGCATGGCGGGCAGGAAGTGTTTTACCCCGCCGAAGATCGGCGTGCTGGGCAAGGCCACCATGGCGATGGGCCCCGCGATGTGAATGGCCAGAAATACGCCCGGCGCGCAATCCACGTCCGCGCCTGGCCGCAGCCACGACGGGCGTAGGGCGATGGGCGAATCGTCACGAAGAACCCGCGACGACTCGCCGTCTCGGCGGCGACGGCGCAAGAGCACCACGGTTCCCAGCGCCGAGAGCGCCAGGGTCGTCACCGGCAAAGTGAAGAAGGTCGAGACGAACGGGAACGTCGCACGCAGGAGCTTCAGGCTCGGTTCCTTGGGCGGCAGGTTCCAGTTGCGGCCCAGGTACTCGAAGTTGTAGTGCTCGTGCTGCATGTGCCGCTGCACCCAGCCGCGAGTGCGATTCACCGGCGAATACCACAGCCACGGCCACAGGATGAAAAGCACCAACGGCCCGAGGGTGGCCATGGAGACAAAGGCCAGTGGCGGGCGGGGCAGGCGCAAACGCCGCACGTCCCCGCGCCGAATCCACAGGTAGTGCGCGGCCAGAAAAACAGGAAAGAGCCAGGCGTTGTGCTTGGTCGCGAGGGCGAATCCCCACAAGACGCCACACAAGATGCCCCAGCGCGGAGAGCGCAAGGATTTCCAATAGGCCAGGGCCACCAGCACTGCCATGACCGTGATGGGGACATCGAAACAAGAGATCTGGGCGTGAAAAAAGTAGTGCGGCTGGGCCACGGAAAGCACGGCCGCGATAGCGGCGGGCACGGGCAAGAGCACGCGCCGGGCAAGCCAGTACACCAGGGCCACGCCTAGGCCGGCGAGCAGAATCGCAGGGAAGCGGAAGGCGCTCGACTCGCGCTTGAACAGCGGCAAGGTGACGTGACGGCCGCTGATCGGGATGGGATGCAGGCCGCGCTTGGCCCCGGCGCAGTCGCAGGTGTGGAACAAGCGCCAGGACACGCCGAACAGGACCTTCATCAGCGGCGGGTGCTCGTGGTTGTCTTCCCAGGTTCCATCCACCGCTGCGCGGGAAAAGGAGCGCCCAGGGTGTCCTTCGCGCAGGTTGTTCCACACCGACTCGAACCAGCCCCAATAGCGTTCGCCAGCGCGGAAGTACTGGGACTCGTCGCGGCCGATGCCTTGCCGGCCCTCGACCGACAGCATCCAGGACGAGGTTGCGACAGCCAAGAACAGCGGCAACAGCCATTCTCGCCGCCAGCGCGACGGCGAAGGCGGTGATGGCGCCTGCATCGGCTCGGCCGTCACGGACTGCGCGCCTCCGCCGCGAAACCGAAGTGGCGCGCGTTGGCCTTGTCGACCGTGATTTCGAAGCGTACCTTGCCAGTCTTACCGGCGAGCGCGGCGGTGTCGAAGCTCTTCAGAGCCCAGCCGCTCTGGCTCGTGGCCTCGCTCACGCCCAGCTCGCGGCCGTCGACGAGCACGCGAAGCCGCACCTTGCCCTCGCCTAGCTTGCGCAGCCACACGCTGTGCAGCCCGCTGGCCACGGTCAGCTCGCGCCCCAGAAGCACGTCGGAGAAAGCCACCACCAGCGTGGAACGCTCGACCGGATCGACGGCCAGCCCGTTGCGCAGGGTAGTGTCGACCTCGATCAATTCCGGTTTGAACGATGCGCCGCCGAGACACTGAAAGCGCTCCTGCGTGAAGGCGCACGGCACCTCGGCCTGGTCGGGCGTCACCACCGAGACCTCGGCTTTGTGCCACTCGGCCAGAAGATCGAAGGTCACCTTCGCGGCCGGCCTCTCCCAGCGTCTCACCGTCAGTCCGCCTTGGCGGGTAGATTCGGCGAGGTTTGCCCCCGCCGTGTCCGCCGCGCGAGCTCCCCGTTGCGAGATTTCCCAGACGCGCCCGTAGCGGGCACTGTCCATGCGCCCCGCCACGGGCATGGGCACGAGGTCGCCCAGGTGCAGCCGCATGAGCGGGTCGGCCCAGGCGGGAGCCGCGACGATCAAATCGCCCGGGCGAAAACCGGCGCGCACCTTGGCCGCGGCGGCGGCCCAGTCCTTATCGGTTGGGGCACGGGAAGGCGCCACGAAGGCATTCACGGCCTCCACAAGCGCGAGCAAAACGACGGCGACCGCCACGACGACGGAAAGCCACCGTCGCCGCAGCAAATCACGATCGAGAAATGCAGGAAAAACCACTGGCCGGCAAGTTACCCCAAGTGCCCCCTTGGAAGCGAGTGGGGGCGCGATTTATCGCGCCATGGCTACGGATCGATCTCGAACGACGAGCGGCCGATGAGCTGCGAGGATCGGTCGGTGAGCAGATCCACGCGCCACGAACCGATGGCCGGGACCGTGTGATAGGAAAAGGTGCGAAAGCCTTCTTTGCGCCCGCCTTCCACGGTGGCGCGCAGGGGGCCGCCCACCGGCACGCCCTCGTGGTACCACTGGTACGCGACCTGCTGGCGATCCCGCTTGGGCAAGGTCACCTCGAACCAGGCGTACACGCGCGGGGTGCCACGAGGGAAATGCTTCGCCCGACCTTCGAGCTCGCGTTTCACCAGGGCGGTCCCAATGCCGTGATCGTGACAAACCATGGGCACGGGCGGAAACAGCGGCGCCAGCAGGCCAAGGAACGCCGCGGCCGGGATGGAGATCTCCGAGATGGAGATGAGCCCCTTGCGCGAAAGGAGCTTCTCCTTCGGTGCCAGCGCGACCCAGGCCACGACCGAGGCCAAGAGCGCCGAGATCACGATAGAGATCTGCGGCGAGGTGAACGCCACGACTGCGGTGGCTGGCACCAGCGCGGCGAAAAGCACGATGGCGGTCCACAGCACGCGCACCCGTGGCTCGTCGAGCACCAACTCGCGATAGGAGCGAGCGAAACAGGTGAAGAGCGCCATGCCGGCGAGAAGGAGGGGAAACAGGATGTTGATGGATCCGAAATGCGCCGAACCGAACCAGACCGGAACCAGGAAAAACAGCACGTTCTTGTAGAGCAGAACAGTGACGGTGGGGCTTACGGTGCGAAGGAAGTGATGGAGTCTGGGTTCACGTGCGCCCTCGGCAGGAGCGTGCAACCAGCGAGACACCGCCAGAGGCAAGAGCCACGCCAGGGCCAGGATGGCCACGGCCTTGGGCGCGAAGTCCACGCCCCTGCGGCTGAAGCCACGGGCCAGCACGCCGAGACCAAGCGAAATCCAGGGCGCGTATCGCCCGTGGAATTTCTTGAGTTTGTCGAGGAAGTCTTTCACCGAGACAAGCGATGAGGCAACGGTTTGCGGCCGAAGTCAACAGCCGCCCCCGCTAGCGGTGGCGCGGTTCCCAGACGCTGTGGATCATCGGCCACGGGCTGACCTTGTTCGGATCCGTGCGGGGAAACGCCCGGTGGCCGATCACGATCATGGCGGCCAGGCCGCACACCATGGCGGCCGTGGGCAGGGATCGTCGCCGCAGAAGCCCGAGCAGCCAGAGCATGCTGACCAGCGTGAACAGATAGAGCGGCAGTATGGCTGCAATCCCTTGCAGGCCTACCAAAGTGCCAAACGAGTGCACGGCGTAGCCGCGCCCGAGCAGTGGAAACACCAAATCGTAAAGCGGGCTATCGAGCCGGTCAGGCCAGTGTGGGAAAGTCGTTCCGCCGACCACGAAAATGGTGGCGCTGGCCACGACCAACGCCAGCGCCAGCACGCGCGTCGCGGTCCAGCGCTCGGCGGCCTGTAGGCCCACCGCCGCAAGCAAGGCAACGAACGGCATGGCCACCGTCATGTAGCGCGGCCCCACGCACCATCCACCGCGCGCCATGTAGGGCAATAGGGAGGAGAGAAACAGCAGGTAGGCAATGCCGATGGTCGCGCACACTGTGGCTTCCGCGCCCATGTGCCGGCGCGCTTCGCGCTTGCGGGCGATGGCAATGCCCCCCACCAGGGCGAGCACCACCCAGGGGGCGAGCACCAGGATTCCATTCGAGGGCAGGATGAAGGTGCTGGTGAGGGCTGCCTTGTTGAATCCGATGATGCCCATGAAACCGTTCTTTGTGGACTGGTCGACTCCGAAGTCGTAGCCGGTCCGCGCGAAGGAGCCAAAGGCAACCTTCTGATAGATGGCCAAGACGACGGCCGGCGGCACGGCGCCAGCGGCCATCCACATCGTGTCGTGGATTCGCTTCGAACCGCGAGCCAAGACGTATAGACCGATGACGGTCGCGGCCATGACCGACTGGTAGTCCATCATCACCGCCATGGCGCAGGCGAATCCGGCCAGCACGGCCGCGCGATACCCGCGCTCGGGACTATCGCGAACCAGACGAACAGCCGCCACGAACCCGATCCCCAGAAAGGCGGTGGCGAGGGCGTGCGACATGAACAACAAGGCATAGGGGAAGGCCTGCGACCCGAGCGCAAACGCGATGAGAGCCGCGCGCCGGGCTGACTCACTGACGGTGAATCGACGCGAGAAACGGTAGAACAAGGGCAGAAAGAAAAGCGCCGGAAGGGTCACCACGGTCACGCGAAAGGCCCACGTCACCGAGCGCAGTGAGGTGGCGCCGAGCAGTTTGCACAGGGCGTACACCGGGACCGCGAGGAACGAAGGCCCCGGAGCCTTGTTGGGATAGCGGTGCCCATTGGGCGCCACCGAGGTATCGGAAATGCTCTGCAGCTCGCCCATGCTTGGGTCGATGTTGAGCACGCCCCGGTCGACGATGGCCTTGGTCATCAGAATACGCGGCATCTCGTTGGCGTTGCGGAGCCGGTCGAAATACGGAAACGCGTAGAGGTAGATCACCGCGAACAGCAGAAAATGCCACCAGCGCAGGGATGGCAACGCCTCCTCGATTGGACGCGCCGAAACGCGCACCTGCCCAGCCTCGTCGTCGAGGTGGAAATTTGCAGGAGCAAGCCGATCGCCATCGTCCGGCGCGGAGACTTCCGACATGGAGGGCAGAGATTGTCCCAGATGTCCAGGCTTGTCGAGCGGGCCGACCGGGAGCTCGCATCCGACGGGCCGGTGACGGTTCGCAAGGTCGATCATCACTTGAGAGCCGTCAGGTGCTTGGGCAAATCCATGAAAATCCTCATATGACATGAGGATTTTCATGGTAGATGTGGGCTAGCCGTTTCAAGCGGCCGCCCCCTACGCGACCGGCGTGCACCAGGCCCGGTACTTGGGCACGCGACCGCGGACCACGTCGAAGAACAGGGTGCGCAGTTTTTCCGTGATGGGGCCGAGATGGCCGCTGCCCACGGGGCGATGATCGATGCGCGACACCGCCGTGATCTGCGCCGCGGTACCGGTCAGGAACACCTCGTCGGACACGAAGAGCTCGCCGCGCTCCACGGGTCGTTCCTCGACAGGCAGGCCCAGCTCGCCCCGCACCAGGGTGATGAGCGACCGGCGCGTGATGCCTTCGAGCACGCTCTGGTTGAGCGAGGGCGTGATCACGACGCCGCGGCGGACGAGGAAGATGTTCTCGCCCGAGCCTTCGCTGACGAAGCCCTCGTGGTTGAGCAGCAGGGCCTCGTCGAAGCCGGCCAGCTCGGCGTCGCTCTTGGCAAACGCGCTGTTGGCGTAGCTGCCCGTGATCTTGCCGCGCGCCGGAATCACGTTGTCCTCGGGCCGGCGCCACGACGATACCGTGCAGTGGGCACCGTCGGCCTTGTCGATGTAGAGACCAAAGGGAACCGCCACGATGCTGAGGTTGGGGGTGAGCCCGTGCAAACGAACGCCGATGACTTCGTCGCCGTAGAAGGCCATGGGGCGGATGTAGCAGTCCTCCTGCAAGCCTTCGGCGCGCAGCAGATCGAGGACGGCGCGGGCGGTGGCCTCTTCCGAAGGCTCCAGGTTCATGCGCAGAAGGCGCGACGATTCGTGCAGGCGGCGCACGTGATCGGCCAGACGAAAGACCAGCAGCTTGCCTTCATCGCTGTTCCAGTAGCCGCGGATGCCGGCGAAGACGCCCGTGCCGTAGTTGAGCGCATGGGTGAGCAGCCCCACCTGCGCCTCGGCGTAGGGCAGGATGCGATCCTTGAAAAATGCCATACGGGGAAGCTTGCTTGCCACGATGAACCTCCATCAGTCCACTTTCAAGTCCACTTACGATCCACAATACGAACTGGCTTGAAAGTGCGCCAGGAATGCGCGACATTCAAGGACCACTTGACCACAAGTGGACTTGTCCGGAGATCCCATGGCAGCCACCGACAACCTGGCCAAAGTGCTGGCCAACTTCCCCCGCGGCGAGGGACCGCTCTACCAGCAACTGGTGCAGACCATCACCCTGGCCGTGGAACGCAGCGATCTTTTGCCCGGCACGCGCCTTCCCCCTGAACGCATGCTCGCCCATGCGCTCAAGCTCAGCCGCACCACGGTGGTGCAGGCCTACGCGCGCTTGCGCGAGGCGGGCACCATCGAAAGCCGCCACGGCAGTGGTACCTGGGTGCGCCGCGCGGGCAAGACCGGCTGGCCCAGCCCGCAGGAACACGAGGTTTCAACGGCATTTCGCCGCAACGTGGTTTTTCGCAGCTTGATCGAGCGTGCGGGCGATGCCATCAGTTTCGTCAGTGCCCAGCTTCCGCCCTTGCCGGAGGTCGACGCCGCCCTCAAAGCCGTGGCACGCAAGGGCGCTGCCAGCCTGGGCATGGGCCAAGGCTATTTCCCCATGGGATTGCCGGCCCTGCGCAAAGCCATCGCTGCACACCTTTCACGCAGGGGTCTGCCCACGCGCGAGGAGCAGGTCCTGATCACGAACGGTGCCCAACAGGCCGTCAGTCTGGTCGCTGGCCTGCTGGTGGCGCGCGGCGAGACCGTGGTCAGCGAGGATCCGACCTACATCGGCGCCATCGACGTGTTCATCTCCGCGGGCGCGCGGGTGCTGGCCGTCCCGGGCGCGGCGGAAACCATCGACCTTGATCGCCTGCGCGCCCTCTTGGCCATGCGTCCGCGGCTTCTCTACGTGGTTCCGACCTACCACAATCCCACGGGCGGCCTCATGCCCGAGCGCACCCGGCGCGAGATCGCCCGCCTCGCCGACGGAGCTGCAGGTTCCGGTCATCGAGGACAACACCCTCGCCGACCTGGGGCTTGCCGGCGATCCACCACCGCCCATCGCGACCTTTGCCAGAAGCGCGCCCATCTTGACCATCGGATCGCTGAGCAAGCTCTTCTGGGCCGGCCTGCGCCTGGGCTTCATCCGCGGACCCGAAGCCTGGATCGTGCGCCTGGGCCGATTCAAGGCCCTGTCCGACCTGGGCGGGCCGTTGATCTCGCAGGCCACGGCGGCTTTGCTCGTCGATAACGCTGTGATAGCGGCCAAGACCCGCCGCCGCGAGGTGGCCGCGAAACTGGATGTGCTGACCAAGTTGCTCGCCAAACACCTGCCCGCGTGGACCTGGAAAAAGCCCGAGGGCGGTTTGCTGTTGTGGGCGCGCATGCCGGCTGGCGATGCAGACGAGCTTGCCCAAATCGCCGCGCGCCATGGCGTGACCGTGGTCCCCGGCTCGGCCAACTCGCCCGACCACCGGTTCGCCGATCATGTCCGCCTGCCCATCGTGGCCGACGCCGCCACCATGAAGGAAGGCATCGCCCGCCTGGCCCGCGCCGCGGCCGAATACCAACCGCGTCCGCGCGCCACCGGTTTCGACGTGATTGTTTGAAAGCGCTCCAAATCCGCGACACCATTATCCAGCAACCCACGCTTGGAGCCTGCCCCGTGAACCACGACCCCGTCGCACTGGATGCTCACACCCCGACCACATTGCTGCTCTCGGCGGAAAACCCGGCGGCGCTCGACCAAGCGACCCAGGATCTCGCTGCATGGGTCGCCCTAACCTGCGCGCCCGGACACGCGGCCTGGCCGTTGCCCGAGGTGGCGGCCGCGCTCCGCGACGGGCGCAAGTTGCTTGCCCAGCGCCGCGCCGTACGCGTGGAAAGCTGGCGGGACGCCCTGGCCGCGCTAGGCGACAAAAGCCGCTACGCCACCGCCACGGTCGTCGAAGGCACCCCGAAGCTCTTCGTCTCCTTCCCCGGCCAGGGATCGCTTCGGCCGGGCGTGTTGGCGCGTTGGCTCGACAAGGCGCCAACGTGGGCCAGCCACCTTGCGCGTCTCGGCCAGCTGGCCGAGAAATTCTCAGGCTTCGATTGCGTGGCCTGGCTCGCCGATGCGCGCGCCGATGCCGACTTCGTGCTCAAGGACAACGCCAAGACCCAGCTTGCCATCTTCTGCGTGGGGGTTTCGCTCGCGCGCTGGCTGCTGGACCTGGGCCTACGTCCTGATGGCTATGTTGGTCATTCCCTCGGCGAGTGGATGGGCGCCACGCTTGCCTCGGTGCTGAGCGAGGAGCACGCCGTACGCGCGGTTCACCACCGCGGTCGGCTCATGCAAGCCACCGCACCCGGGGCGGCGCTGATCGTCCGGCAAACGCCCGAGGCGCTGCAGCCCCAGCTTCCCGGCGACGTCGCGCTGGCGTGCGTGAACGCGCCTAATCTTTGCCTGGTCAGCGGCCGCCCGGAGGCCATCGCGAAGTGCGCCGAACAGCTATCCGCCGCGCGTGTCGTGTGCCGACCGGCCCCCATCCATGTGGCCGTCCATTCGCCGATCATGGATGACGTGGTCGAACCCTTTCTGCGCGAGCTTTCGCCGCTCGATTTCCGTGCACCCCAGGCGCAGCTGCTATCCACGGTCACTGGCCAGTGGATGCCCGAGGAGCAGGCTCGCGATCCCAACTATTGGGCGCGGCAATTGCGATCGCAGGTCCGCTTCGACAGGGCCGTCGCGACCCTTGCCGCCGAACCCGCGGCGGTGGTCCTGGAGGTAGGCATGGGATCGGCCCTGACCAGCCTGCTGACCACGCAGATCAGGAATCGCCCCACCCACCGCGGCCTGGCCCTGCTTGGCCGCGACGAACCACCCGCCGACGGCTACGACATCGGGCGTGTACACCAGACGCTGGGCGAGCTGTGGGCCAGCGGAGTGGATATCGATCTGATCGGCGAAGTGACGCCTACCCGCCCGGCGCCGGTGGTGTTGGGCTTTGACGAGCATTTGAGGTAGACAAGCCCCCAAAGGAGCTCCCATGCGCAGTTTCGCTCTCGCCCTCGCTATCGGTCTGTGCCTTCCGTCGCTTGCCAGCGCGCAAGGCCCGGGCGTGCCGGCCGGCATGCCCTTGGTCGTGGATATGAAGAAGGTCGAGATCGGCTCCTGGGCCGAGTACTCCATGACCATGGGGAGCATCACGCTGTCGTCGCGTTGGGCGCTGGTGGCCCGCGATTCCAAATCGAACACGCTCGAGATGACGACCAAGGGTGGTCCGGTGGCCAAGCCTGTCGTGCTGCGTATGGTGCTGGCCGCGGATCCGACCACCGGTGGCAAGGCGCCGAAGCCTATGGTGATGCAATTCGGTGACGACGCGCCCATGTTGGTTCCCTCGGACACCCCGGTGCAAAGCTTTCAGCATCCGGATCCCCAGAACCTGGTGGCCAAGGAGGATCTCAAGGTGGCGGGCGGGACGTTCAAGACCAGCCACTACCGCGACAAGAACGCCATGGGCACGGTCGATGTCTGGGTCAACGAAACCGTCTCGCCCCTGGGCCTCGTCAAGGTCATCACAACCCCCGAGGTCGACAAGAGCGCTCCGGCCGCCATGCAGGTTCCGGCCGCGACCATGGAACTGTCAGCCACGGGTACTGGCGCCAAGGCCGTCATTACCAAGAAGCCCAAGCCCTTCGACGCGAAGAAGATGGGCGGCCTCGTGGGCGGCAGCGGCGACAAGTAGCCGGCTACGCCGCTGCCGAAACCGCAGCTGGACAACGCACGGTTGCAATTATGTAGCGGGAGTGACAAAAACTTCCCGTTACGGTGTTACCTAGGTTCGTCGCTCCGGTACTACCCAGGAAGAAGTCATGCACACGAACGCAGCTGAAGGTCTTGTCCAACGTCTATTGTCCTTGCCTGTCTTTCGCTCCGAGTGGGTGCTGTGGCTCCTACTTGGTCTCTCGCTGCTCTCGGTAGCGGTCATGGTCGAACGCTGGTTCTTCTACCGCCGACGCAAGATCAATTTTGAAGCCGTCAAAGACGAATTCGCCAAGGACCTCGACAAGGGCGATTTCGACGCCGCGGCCAAGCTCTTGGCCAATTACGACTCGCTGGAAACCAACGTCACCCTGGCCGGCCTGCGTGGCTATGAGAAGGGCCCGGAATCGGTCGAGGAGCTGATCGCGGGCGCCTTGAGCCGCGGCAAGTCCGAGTACGAGCGCCGCCTGTCCATCCTCGCGACGCTGGCCTCGAATTCGCCCTTCATCGGCCTCTTCGGTACGGTGCTCGGGATCATCCGTTCATTCAAGGAGATGTCGAAGGATATCGCCAACGCCAGCACCGGCGTCATGGCCGGCATCGCCGAGGCGCTGGTGGCCACCGCGGTCGGCCTCTTGGTCGCCATCCCGGCGGTCGTGGCCTACAACGTCTTCAAGGGCATGGTGAAGGACGCCGTGACCAACACCGACGGGCTTACGCGCGTGCTCATGGCCGAGCTGAAGTCGGCGGGCAAGACCGCGAAGGAGTAGCCATGGCCGCCCAACCCAGCAATGGCGAGGACGAAGGGCTGCTCGCCAGCATCAACATCATTCCCTTCGTCGACATCGTGCTTGTCCTGCTCATCATCTTCATGCTGACCTCCATCGCCATCGTTCGCGCCAGCATGGTGGTCAACCTGCCCAAGGCCGCCACCGGCGGAGCGCGCGTCGAATCCACGGTCAACATCGTGTGCAACAAGGACGGCAGCCTCATGCTCAACGGCGCGCGCTCGACCATCGACGAGATCGGCGGCTTCGTGAAGCGCGAAAGCGCGACCAATCCAAAACTGCAGGCGGTCATCGCCGCCGACAAGGGTGTCGAGTATGGCCACGTCGTGGATCTTATCGACCTGGTCAAGCGCAACGGTGTTTCGGCATTCGCTCTTGATGTGGAACGCCAGGCAGCGCCCTCACCCTAACCGACGCCATTCCCAATGACCGCCACGCCCACTTCGCAAAAGCCGAACGGCGAGCCCGGCCGGAAAGCGCGCCCGGGCCGAACCAACCCGTTCGTCGAGAAGCGCGCCCAGCGCCGCCAGATTTCACGCGCGCGTTCGCTGTCGCACGTGCGCGTGCCCATCCACACGGAATTCCGCGCCCGCCACGACCAGCGCCGCATGCCGGGCTGGCTGCGCGCCGCCATCGGGATTCTCGTGCTGCTGGCCTCGGTCGGGCTGCACGTGGGCTTCGTGATCATGGCCTTCGGCGTGGGCAGCCTCGGCGCCCAGCGGGAGAAAGAGCGCGAGCGTCTGGCCATCGAGATGCGCGAGCACGAGGCGGCAAAGCCCAAACCGCCCGCGCCCGAAAAGATACCTGAGCCGAAGAAAGAGGTTGAGCGCGTGGTGGTGGCCAAGCCCGTGGCCGTGGCCAAGATCGAGGAGCCGCCCAAGGAGCCCGACAAGAAGCCACCGCCGCGCATCGTGGGTCTCAACTTCGAATCCACCGTCGGCGAGGGCAGTGGCGACGGCCCTGCCTTCGCCGTGGGCAACACCCGTCTGGGCGAGACCGACAAAGTCGCCGTGAAAAAGGAAGATGTTCCCAAGGAGCGGCCGGCGCCTTTGCACGGAACGGAAAAGCCGACGGTCGCCAATCAGGTCGCCACGCGCATCCCGAGCAAGGGCGTAACGTTCACCGAAGCGAAATATCGGGGGAAACAAGTCAAACCCGACTATCCCCCCACGCTGAAAGCGCAAGGCGTGGAATCGGACGTCGACGTCCTGGTATTCATCGACGCCACTGGCAAGGTCACGTCCGTCAAGATCCTACGTGAGTCGCCCTATCCGGAATTCAACGAGGCCGCCAAGAAGGCCGCCTTGGCCCAAGAATGGGAACCCATGACCCGCAACGACGAAGCCATGCCGTCGACCAAGAAGTACTCCTACCGCTTTCGAATCACGGACGAGTGACCATGCGAAAAGACATCCTCCTCGCCAGTACCCTGGCACTTCTCGGCTGTGGCAACCGCAACTTCAACAGGCCCGATCTGCTTACCGAGCCGCGCATCCTGGCCATCCAGGCCGAACCGCCGCAGCCTACCGTTGGCACATCGACCACCCTGCGTGCGCTGGTCTACCAGCCGCCCATGACCAGCGACGGCGGCGCCTGCGCCGATCCTGGAACCGCGCCGACAACCTATGCGTGGTCATGGTGTCCGCTTCCCTATGTATTGGATGCGAACAACAACTACGTCTGCCCCTTCAACCAGGCGAGCATGGACCAAGCCTTGGCCGCGCTCGGCGCAAGCTCGGCGACGCCGCTCGACGATTTCAGCACTGACGAAGCTGCGACCCTCATCAACCCCTTCCCCGCCCCGCTTCTTTACAGCCTATGCCGAGGAGACATCGGCCTCTTTTCCGCTGCCGGCGCGCCCACGAGCAGGCCGGACAGTGGAGCATCGTCGCCGTTCCAGTGCGATCGGCCCAGCGGAGAGAATACCCAAACCCCACTCGCGCAGACCGACCCCATGGGCTTCCAGATCACGGTCAAATTGGTCGTCACGCCTTCGTGCCCCTCGTTGCTTCCCGCAGGCTTCAGTCCGCTGGTCGCGACCTTTACTGTCCACTTGCCCACCAAGGATGCACTTGCAGGCAACTTGAACCCGGTCATGAACGGCATCGTCGTCACATCGCCACTTCCGGACGGCATCGTCCCGTCCTACGACGCGGCTCCGATTCCAGAAGCCGATGCCGCCGCTTTGGACAGTGCCACCACCGACGACGATGGGGGAGCATCCTCGGCCGATAGCGCTGCAGGAACGACTGGCCCAGTAGCGGTCGATGCGGGCGTCCCCTCGACGTCCACCATCACTGGCTGGAAGTTGGATGACCGAGGTTCGGTTCCCGTTCTGCGCAACCAGCACGTGTCTATTCAGCTGGACGTGCCCTTCGCGTCCTCGGAGCCCATGTCTCAGCCGTGGATGCTCGATGATGTGTACGACAGCAACGGGAACCTTCTTGGAACGATGCAGTTCGAGCGCCTCAACTTCGCATGGTTCATCGAGGCCGGCGACCTTGGCAACAACGGCCTGGGCGGTCGTAGAACCGGCTATCTGCCGGACATCAGCGATCCCAATGGCGCCGGACCGGTTGGTGGGCTCGATACAACGCTGTTCCAACAAGCCATCAGCAACACCTGGACCTTGCCCCTGTCCGGCGACTATCCGCCCCAAACCTCTCGTATCATCGTGGTGGTGCGCGACAGCCGAGGCGGCGTGACGTGGACATCGGGCGTCGCCAAACTGCAGGACAAGCCATGAGGTTGGCGCGATTCTCCGCTCTGGCGCTGCTCGCCCTTCTTCCAGCCACGGTCAACGCGGCCGAGGAAAGCGAGAACAAGGACAACAAGGCCGCCGCCGAGCGCGCGGGTGAGGGCAGCATTGCAGCCAAGAGCACCGGCCCGCTGATTGAGGCCGACCAGTTCAGCAAACAACCCAAGCTGGTCAAGCAGGCCAAGGTTGCCTACCCCAAAGAAGCCGTGGGCAAAACGGGTGACGTGCAAGTTACCTTGGCCGTCGATCTGGACGACAAGGGCTCGGTTGTGGGTGCGGCCGTGCTCGAACCCAAGACCCCGACCGGGCTCGGCTTCGAAGAAGCGGCGCTGACAGCGGCCTACGATCTAGGCTTCGAACCCGCGGAGATCGCGGGCAAGCCCACGGCGGTTCAAATCATCTACACGTTCAAATTTCCGGCCCCACCACCCCCCAAGCCGGAACCGCCCAAAATCGTCGAAGTCGAGAAGCCCAAGCCCGTGCCCGTCGAGAACTTCAACGGCCAACTCCTTGAGCGCGGAACGCGCATCCCCATGGCCGGCATCCTAGTCACTGTGTACCGCAGCGACGGCGAGACGCCGGTCGGATTCGAAAACATCACGGACACCAAAGGCGCATTCCACTTCTTTGATCTGGAACCGGGCACGTGGAAGGTGCGCATCGAACCGCCCTCTTACTATCCCGTCCGCACCAGCGAAGAAATCGTCAACGGCGAACGCACCCAGGTTACCTATTACGTCGAGCGCGGCTCGTACAATCCCTTCGACGTCGTGGTCGAAGCCAAGCGTGAACGTAAAGAGGTCAGCCGCACGGTCATTGAAAGTGCGGTTATCGACAAGTTGCCCGGCGCCATGGGCGACCCTCTGGCGGTGGTTCAGAACTTCGCCGGCGTGGCCCGCGCCGCCGCCGGATCAGGCGAAATCATCATCCGCGGATCCGCGCCCACGGACACCCTCTACTTCGTCGATGGCACCCCGATCCCCAATGTCTACCACTTTGGCGGTATTCGCAGCGTCCTGCCCACGGGCATGATCGACAGCCTGGAGTTCTATCCCGGCAACTTCTCCCCCTACTACAGCAATACCACGGCCGGACTCATCGACGTCGACACCAAGAAACTCAAGCCGAAGAAGGCTGGAGGCTACGTCGATTTCAACCTGCTCGACGGCGGCATCTATTTCGAGACCCCCTTGGGCGACAAGGCAGCCCTGGCCATCGCGGCACGCCGCAGTTGGATCGACTACATCATCAACGCCGTCTTGCCCTCCAACGCCCCCATCAATGCCGTCACCCTGCCCCGCTACTACGACTACCAGTTGCTGGCCACGTATCGCCCTGCCCCCGCCCATGAGCTTCGCCTGTTCGTCTTTGGCTCGGACGACGCATTCAGAATCATCCTGAAGAACCCTGGCGTCGCCGGTACGCAAGTGGTTGGCAATAATCTACAGCTCTCGACGGCATTCTATCGCGTCCTTGCCACCTACAAATACGTCCCGAACGACCATTTCACGAACACGATCCGCTTCTCCCAAGGCCGCGACACCAACAACGATCAGTTCTTCAACTTCATCCTGGACTATACCACCGACCTCACGACCTTCCGGGACACTGCCCGCTACGAGTGGTCGAAGAAGCTAGCCCTGATGACCGGTGTCGACTTTTTCTACAAACGGGACAGCGGGATCTTCAACATTCCGGCCCCGCCCCAGGAGGGTCAAACCTTCACGGCGAATAACCTGGCCGACGTCCTTCACGAGCAAATTTCCGGTCAGAATTCCTACGACCCCGGCGCCTTCGCGGAATTGGAGCTCAAGCCGCTCCCGCAATGGCTACTCCTGCCCGGCCTTCGTTTCGACTATTTCTCCAAGGTCTCGCAATTCACCACCGCCCCACGCTTCACCACGCGCTACGAGCTCACCAAACAGGTGACGCTCAAGGGCGGCGTGGGTCTTTTCTACCAGCAACCCAGCATCGATCAGACCGACAAGGTCTTCGGCAATCCAGCCCTGAAGTGCGAATGGGCCATCCACTATTCGGGCGGCGCAGAATGGCGACCACGCTCCTACATCACGCTGGATGCCACGGGTTTCTACAAAGATCTGGGGAGCATGGTCAGCGTCACGCCGACTTCTGCCGACGGCAGTGCTCCGGCCACGCGCTACGACAACAACGGCAAGGGGCGTGTCTATGGTTTGGAATTCGTTGCCAAGCACGAGCTGACCAAGAAATTCGTGGGCTGGATCGCCCTCACCATGATGCGCTCCGAGCGCCTAGACTCGGGCGCCACCGCCTGGCGACTTTTCGAATACGATCAACCCCTCATCCTCACCATCTTGGGCTCCTACCAACTGCCGCGCAACTGGCAGATCGGCGGCCGATTCCGTTACACGAGTGGAGACCCATCCACACCGGTGATCGGCTCTGTCTACAATGCCTCGTCTGACACCTACACGGCGATCTACGGGGCAAAATACTCCACCCGGGTGCCAGCGTTCGCACAGCTCGACATCCGTCTCGACAAGCGGTGGATCTACAACAAGTGGATATTCAATGCCTACGTGGACCTTCAGAACGTGACCAATCGGTCCAACCCCGAACAACCGGAATTCAACTTCAACTATCAAAGATCCCAGTACAGCACCGGATTTCCCATCTATCCCATCATCGGTTTGCGGGGAGAGCTCTGATGAGGCGCCTGACATTACATGGTTCTCGAACGATCTGGTTTGGCCTACTTTTCGCTTCAGTTCTGGGAACCGGAGCACGCGCGGCGCAAGCCGACGAATTGAGTGACTCGCAGTCGCTTCTGGAAGAGCCACGATCGAGGCAAGGGTATTGGATTGGATTCGGTGCCTCTGGCATCGCCGCTCAGCTCACCGAGGACGGCAAGAATCGCGGCGCCTATGGCGGCTGGACCGGCACTTTCCGAATTGGTCAGCTCCTAACCCGTCGCCTTGGACTGGGCCTGCTGGTCGAGTACGTCGGTGGCATTTCGAAAGGCTCGGACAAGGGCTCTCTGGGCGGCCTTGTCATGGAAGGCAGCTTTCTCGCTTGGAAGGATCTCTCGGTCCATGGCGGTTTCGGCATCGGCTACGTCATGGTGAGCGACAGCAAAGCCATCGACACGTCCCTGCGCGGAGGTGGTGGATCCTATCTCTTGCTTGGCGCCAGTTACGATCTCTTCCCCTTCAAGAAGAGACTCACCGGCGGCTGGGCCTTCACACCTGTCGTCGACTTCCACCTCATGCCCGACGGGAGTATTCACTTCCTCGCCCTGATTGCAGGTGTCCAAGTGACTTGGTGGTCCGGCCTGCCGAGCAACATGCTGCGTCTGCCTGAAGAGTAGGTACAGCCGTTTGAGGCCGTTCCTTCGGCCGCGTAGTTCGTGCACTTTCGCTGCTTCTCGGGCAAACTCCGGCCCTGCACGAGCAGCTACCTTGACAGACAACCCATCCACGAACGCCCCCTCCGCGCCACCATCCAGCCCACCTCCGAGCAAGCGGCCCGCGCTCCTTCGCGCCACCGCCGCCGAGGTCGTGGGCGCCAGCATGCGGGTTGCCGGACTTTCGGTGGTCGAACGATCCATCAAGCAAATGGATCGCATGGGTCTGTCCATCATCCTCGCCTCCGATGGAAGCTGCACCCTTCCCAAATACCTTCCACCCTCGGTGATCTTGCGCAAGGTTCCGCGGCCCGACGATTTCGCGGCCCTGCGCAAGGAGCTTGGAAACGCGGTCGAGATGGGCGCCAACGAGGTTCGCCCGTCGAATCGTTCGCTCGACGGCGGCATGAAGGTGGTGGACGAGGCTTCGCGCAAGAAAGCTGAGAGCGCCATTTTCGCCGAGCTGATGCGCGGGGATCTGGGGTTTGTCGCGCGCTACCTCAACAAGCCGGTTTCGTTCTTCATCACCCGCCACCTCCTGTGCCACCTGCCGTTTACCCCCAACCACGTCACCCTCGGCGCCGCCGTGGTGGGACTGGTGGGTGCCGCGCTCATCGCCAGCGGCAACTATGCGTTCATGATCTGGGGTTTCTTCCTGGCCCACGTGCAGTCCATCCTCGACGGCTGCGACGGCGAGCTGGCCCGCGTCCGCTTTCAGCAAAGCGCCATCGGCGAGTGGCTGGACACCATGGTCGACGATGGTCTCAACATCGTCATCTTCGCCGCCCTGGGCATCGGGCTCTATCGCGGCGGCGGCTCCACGCAGCTGCTCTTTGGCGGCCTCGCAGCCTCGCTCATGCACATGATCTACGACGCCGTTGCCTTGACCGAAATCCGGCGCCAGGGCGAAGGCGGGGAGATCATCAAAGTCCGTTGGCGCATCGCCGGCAAGGACAACATGAAGACGCGTTTGACCCAGAAGCGCGGCAGCCCGATGATCCTGCTCTACAGCCTAGGCCGCCGAGATTTTTTCGTGCTCGCCTTTCTCGTCTACGCGCTTCTGGGACTGGCCAAGCTGGCGCTCATCCACGCCCTGCTCATCGCCGGCCCGCTCTGTGTGATCGCGCTCGTGCAAGTGCTGTGGCGCCTGCGCGGCAGCCCGAAGTAAGCGAACGATCGGTCGATCGTCTCAGTAGACAATCCCCTGCACGGTGCTGACCGTCGGCGGCAGCACGAAGGTCCACGCCCTCGCCTGAATCGATCAGGGAATGATGATCTGGGTCGGGGGAGCGGTCGGGGGCACGATAATGGTGAAGCAGGTGTTGCCGGGAACCAGCCACCTGAAGGCGTTGTACCAGAACTGCGGCACGTTGTAGGAGGTCATGGGCGTGTGGCCAACGCATTGTGCGTACGTGACTGGATCGTCGTAGCCGAGCGGATCGTTTCCCACTGGCACCGGCGCCAAGCCCCACTGGCTGGTGTAGGTGACCCACTCGTCACTCCAGGCAAAGACCCTGCCGTCTCCATACTTCTTCGCCACGCCAACGTTTCCCCAGGTTGTATCCTTTGCGAAGACCTGACAGTCAGAGCCCGAACAATTGATGGAACGGCCGTGAAAGACGCCGACTTTCTTCAAATCGTGCGTGATTTGATCGAAGTCCGCATAGTTCGTCGTCCAACCACTAAACGCGACTGACGAATCGGCACAGTAGCACATATTGTCGGGACACGAATTGAAAGTGTCATCCGTGTTGTAGGTAATGCCACTCCAATTGTCGCTGCCTTGTAGCAATTGATTGATGGGCTGAACCTCGGTGTTGTTGCCGCCGTATCCCGACATGATGATGAGGCCACCACCCTTGTCGTGAATCCAGTCGCGTAGTGCCGCCGCATCTGCGGTGTTGTAGCTCCAAAGGTTGGTGTACTCGCTGTCCTCCAGCGCTTGCAAGATGATGACGTCGTACTGGCTGAGGTCGAGAGCGGTGATATGCGTGAAGGTCTTGATCATCTGCATGGTTGCAGTGCCGTTGGTATTGCCGTTCATGAAGGCCGTGAAGGCATCGGTACTGTCCTTGCCACTACCCGCCCCGTAGTTTGCACTTGCCGGTTGGCCCAACGACACGATGCTCAGAGGCTTGGGGCAGCAGAAATAATTTCCGGCATCGTCCTGCCGGTAGGCAGTCGGGCACGGTGGCAGGTCCATCGTCGGTGGGCGAGTGTCAGGTGGGGTGAAGCCGGGCGCGGCATCGAAGTCGATCCTCACACCGCCACCTGTCCCACCGTCGCCGCCGGTGGTTCCGCCGCGCTGCGAGCCGCCAGCACCGGGATCGATTCCAACCTTGGCCCCCGCGCACGCGACGAGAAACGTGGTCGCAAGAACGCCGACTAGAGTCGATGGATGTAATTTCACCACTGAATAACAACCTTGTTCGGGTGGAAGGGAAGGTCCCCCTGCGAAGATACCATGCAGTGGCGTGAGCTGTCGCGGCGGTGCGTGACCTGCCGCACTTTGGGCGTCTTTCGCTCTGCCGATTCGGCATCCGGCGGAGGTGCGTCGCCTTGCAGCCTGCCTTGCGGTTTGTCTTGCAGCTTTTCTGGGGCGGAAAGGTGGACTATCTTCAACACTTAGCCATGTCAACGAACCGCATCAAAGCCAGCAGCCAACTCGACAACGTCCGCTACGAAATCCGCGGGCCGCTGGCCCGTCGTGCCGCGGAGCTGGAAAAGGCGGGACACGAGATCATCAAGCTCAACATCGGCAACCCCGGCGCCTTCGGCTTTCGCGCGCCCGAAACCATGCGTCAGGCGATGATCGAAAACCTGCGCGAGTCCGACGCTTACTGCCACCAGAAGGGCATCTTCCCGGCACGGGAAGCCGTGGTCATGCAGCAGCAGAACCGCGGCGTGATGAACACCACCGCCGAGGATGTCTTCATGGGCAATGGAGTCAGCGAGCTCATCCTGTTCTCGCTGCGCGCGCTGCTCAATGTGGGCGACGAGGTGCTGGTGCCAAGCCCGGACTACCCGCTATGGACCGCGGCGACCCATCTCAACGATGGCAAAGCCGTCCACTACCCTTGCCGGCGGGAGCTGAACTGGTTGCCCGACCTCGACGCCATGGCCAAGCTCATCACGCCGCGCACGCGCGCCATGGTCATCATCTCGCCCAACAACCCCACCGGCGCGGTCTATCCGCGCGAGGTTCTGCAAGCCATGGTTGACTTGGCCGAAAAGCACGAGCTGGTGATCTTCACCGACGAGATCTACGATCAAATCACCTACGAGGGCGCCGAGTACACGCCCGTGGCGACCTTGGTCAAGCACACCCTGTGCGGCACGTTTTCGGGCCTGTCCAAGGTGTACCGTTCGTGCGGCTTCCGCGTGGGTTGGCTCAGCTTCTCGGGCGAGAAGGACCAGGCGCGCGAGTACATGCTTGGCCTCGACACCATCATGTCGCTAAGGCTGTGCTCGAACGTGGTCGGGCAGTGGGCGGTGCAGACCGCGCTCGGCGGCTACCAGTCCATCTACGACCTGACCAAGCCCGGCGGCCGGCTGTTCCAGACCCGCGCCACCGTGCTCGACGGTGTGAAGCGCAGCCGATATCTGCACCTCCTGCCCCCGCGCGGAGCCATCTACGCATTCCCGGGCGTCGATCTGGACAAGCTGCCCAATTTCGACGACGAGAAGTTCGCCATCGAGCTGCTCGAACGCAAACACGTGCTCGTGGCGCCGGGTTCGAGCTTCAACGTGCCCTACCGCAACCACTTCCGCATCACCCTGCTGCCCGACGAGAAGACCATGGCCGACGTCTTCGAGCGCATGGAGGATCTGCTCGACGAATACGCCGCGCTGGCGTAGCCCAACCATGCCAACGTCACCCTCCACGCCTCCTGCCTTCGCCTCTCCGGCAAGCTCTATCCTCGGCCTCATCGGCGGCACGCCCATGGTGCGCATCCAGCGCATGTGCCCGAATCCGAAGGTCACCATCATGGCCAAGTTGGAAGGATTCAACCCCACCGGCAGCATCAAGGATCGCATCGCGCTCAAGATGATCGAGCAGGCCGAGCACGAGGGCACACTCACCCGCGACAAGATCATCCTCGAGCCCACCAGCGGCAACACGGGCATCGCATTGGCCATGATCGGCGCCGTGAAGGGCTACCAGGTCGAAATCGTGATGAGCGAAGCCGTTTCCTCCGAGCGGCGCAAAATGATCGCTGCTTTCGGGGCCAAGGTGACGCTGACCGCGGCCAAGCTAGGCACCGATGGTGCCATCATGAAGGCGCGGGAGCTTCTGCGCGAGCTCCCTGACAAGTACTTCATGCCCGACCAGTTCTCGAATCACTACAACCAGCTGGCACACTACCTCGGCACAGCCCAGGAGATCTTGCGCCAGACGGACGGCCAGCTCGACTACTTCGTGTCGTCGCTCGGCACCAGCGGCACGCTCATGGGGGTGGGCCTCGCGCTCAAGGAAAAACTGCCCGCGGTGAAAATCGTCAGCGCCCACCCTGTCCTTGGCCACTACATCCAGGGACTCAAGAACCTGGAAAAAGCCATCGTCCCCGCCATCTACGACGCCGCCAAGATCGATCGGCACATCATGATCGAGAGCGAAGACGCCTTCGCGCTGGCGCGCCAGATCGCACGCGAGGAGGGCATTTTCGTCGGCATGAGCAGCGGGGCCGCCCTGTTCGCCGCACGCCAGGTGGCATCCGAGATCGAATCGGGAACCATCGTCACCATCTTCCCCGATCGCGGCGAGAAATACCTGAGCACCGAGCTGTTCCGGGTTTCGAGCAAGCCTTCGGAGCCCGGCGCATAGGGCCATCTCCTCACCATCCAAGATTCCGGCTATCATGGCCCGCGCATGCGGTCGGCCGCCCCCCATCTCGCGTCGTTTCCGGAGCACAATCCGAATCCTATCGTCGAAGCCGATGCGACGGGGCGCGTGTGCTACGCCAATCCGGCCGCGCTGGCGCTGTTTCCCGATCTGATTGAGCAAGGTCCGGCACACCCCTGGCTTGCGGATTGGGCAGCGGCCGTGGCCCGAATGCAGGTGCCGGCCCATGACCATACCGATCGACGTAGCGTGGTCGTGGGGGCGTGTACCTACCACCAAACGCTGCGAATGATGCCCGCAGAAGGGACCGTTCGCATCTACGGCCTCGACATCACGAATCGCGTGCAGGCCGAGACGGCCGTCAAGGCGAGCGAGGAGCGCTTTCGCACCCTCGCTAGCAACGCTCAGGACAGCATCGCACGCTTCGACCGCGAGGGACGCTACGTCTATGTGAACCCTTACATCGCCGAGCGCATGGGATTGCCGGTGGAGGCGATCGTCGGCAAGACCGCGGAGGAACTGGGCCGAAACCTGGGGACCGAAAAGTGGGAGGAGCGCCTGCACGAGGTTTTCCAGACTGGAAAGCCGTTGCGTTTCGACCGCCGCAGCGTCGACGGGCGCTGGCACGACGCGCAGCTCATGCCCGAGTTGCGCGACGGACAGGTCGAGACCGTCCTCGCCATCTCCCGCGACATCACCGACCGCAAACAAGTCGAAGAGGCTCTGCGCGAGAGCGAAGCCACCTTGAGTGGCATCCTCAACGCCGCCACCGAATCCATCTGGCTGTTCAGCGTCGATGGTGTCGCGCTGGCGGCCAACCGAACTGCGCTCGAACGCTGGGGACGGCCGCCCGAAACCGTCATCGGCAAGTCCATGCACGAGTTTCTCTCCGGCGAATTGGGCGACTCGCGCCTGGCGCAGTTCCAGGAGGTGGCGCGCACCGGACGCCCGGTCGAGTTCGAGGACTGGCGCGCTGGCATCCGTTTCGAGCACACCCTCTATCCCGTGTTCGGTGCGGACGGGCGCGTGGACCGAATCGCGGTCTTCAGCCAAGACGTGACCGATACCCGACGAACCGAGGCGGCCCTGCGCGAGAGCGAGGAGCATTTGCGTCTCTTCATCGACCACGCCCCGGCATCGCTGGCCATGCTCGACCGCGAGATGCGCTACCTGAGCGTCAGCCGACGTTGGCTTGCCGACTACCGGCTGGGCGACCGCGACGTGCGAGGCTTGTCCCACTATGACGTCTTCCCCGAAATCGGCGAGGCTTGGAAACGGATTCACCGGCGGGCTCTGGCTGGCGAGGTGGTGCGGTCCGAGGGAGAGCGCTTCCCTCGCGCAGACGGCAGCGTGCAATGGGTGCGCTGGGAGGTACGTCCGTGGCTCGAGCCCTCGGGCGCCATCGGCGGCATCGTCATCTTCAGCGAGGACATTACGGAAGCCACCCTGGCCGCCGTAGCTCTGCGGCGCTACGAGCTTTTGGCGAGCCAAAGCCGCGACATCGTGCTTTTCGTACGACGCGAGGACGGCCGCATTCTCGAGGCCAACGCCGCGGCCCTCGGCGCCTATGGCTACAGCCGCGAGGAGATCCTTTCGCTGTCAATCCAGGATCTGCGGGCTCGCAACACCCTTCCCCTCACCGAAGAGCAGATGGCCATCGCCGACGAGCGCGGGATCCTTTTCGAAACCGTCCACCGGTACAAGGACGGCAGGACGTTCCCCGTCGAGGTCAGCTCACGCGGGGCACAAGTCGACGGCACACGCACGCTGGTGAGCGTTGTGCGCGACATCAGCGAGCGTAAGCGCCTGGAGCGCCTCTACGCGGTCTTGAGCCAAGTCAACGAAGCCATCGTCAGAACCCACGACGAAAAGATCTTGTATCGCGAGGTCTGCCGGATCGTGGCTGAAGAGGGTGACTTCCCCCTGGCTTGGATCGGGATGGTCGAGGGGCCAGTGATCGTGCCGGTAGCCTCGGCTGGAAAGGAGGCCGCCTACCTGTCCCAGATCCGCGTCGAAGTTGAGGGTGAGCTGGGCGAGGGCCCCACCGGCACTTGCGTTCGCGAGAACCGGCCCGTGGTAAACGACGACTTTGCCACCAACCCGAGCACGTCGCCCTGGCGCGGCCCCGCGCTCGACCACGGGTTTCGCGCCTCGGCGGCTTTTCCCCTGCACCGGCATGGCAAGACCATCGGCGCGCTCACGCTCTATGCGGCGCGAATCGGCGTCTTCGACTCGGCGGAAAGGAAGCTCATCGAGGCGCTCTGCGCGGATCTCTCCTACGCCATCGCCGCCATGGAACACGAACGGGAGCGAACCCAGGCAGAGGTGGCCCTGCGGGCAGCCAATGCGCAGTTGCTCGCGGCGGATCAGCACAAGAACGAATTTCTGGCCGTGCTCTCGCACGAGCTGCGCAACCCGCTCGCGCCCATACGCAACAGCCTCTTCGTGCTTGATCGCGCCGAGCCAGACAGCGAGCAGGCCAAGCGCGCCCGCGAGATCATCGGTCGACAAACCTCTCAGATGGCGCGCCTGGTGGATGATCTGCTCGACGTCACGCGCATCTCGCACAACAAGATCCAACTCCAACGTGTCCCGCTCGATCTCAATGACCTCGTTCGCCGCACCGTCGACGACCATCGCTCCCTGTTCGAGGGGAAGGGCATCGTCGTCGAGACGAGCCTTGCGGCGCAGTCCTTGCCCGTCGACGGCGACCGAGCGCGCCTGGCCCAAATCGTCGGGAACCTCCTGCAAAACGCGGCCAAGTACACGCCCATGGGCCAGAAGGTCAAGGTCGAGACGAAGGCCATTCCGACCAGGCGGCGCGCCGGGATCCGAATCATCGACACGGGTGTTGGCATCGAACCAGCGGTGCTCCGTCGCCTGTTCCAACCGTTCATGCAAGCGAGCGCCACCTTGGATCGCAGCCAGGGCGGCCTCGGCCTTGGGCTGGCCCTGGTGAAGGGCTTGGTGGAGTTGCATGGCGGGGAGGTCTGCGCCCACAGCGAGGGTCCCGGAAGGGGTGCGGAGTTCATCGTCGAGTTGCCGCTCGACGAGGCCACGCAAGGCAAGATCAGCCCGGGCGACGAAACGTCACCGACAAGGCGCAGACGTATCTTGATTGTCGAGGACAACCTAGACGCAGCCCAGAGCCTGCGCGAGGTACTCGAATTCGGCGAGCACCTCGTCGAGGTGGCCCACAGCGGTCCCGAGGGTTTGGACAGAGCTCGCCAATTCAGTCCGGAAGTCGTGCTGTGCGATATCGGGCTGCCCGGCATGGACGGCTATGGGGTCGCGCGTGCGCTTCGAGCCGACGAAATGCTGAAGCACGCTTTTCTCGTGGCCCTGAGCGGCTACGCCCTACCCGAAGACTTGCAGCGGGCGTCCGAAGCAGGCTTCGACAGGCACGTCGCGAAACCCCCGAGTTTGGAAAAGCTGGAGGATCTGCTCCGTGAGCTTACGACCCGGACCGATCCGAGCGCGGATTTGTAGTACCTACGAGGCGCGGCCCTGGCACTTGCTCAGGCTGCGAGAAAAGTGGAGCCCGATGGAGTGGCGAATAGCCATCCGGGCCGCGTGAAGGTTTTCCTTCGTCGTCGCCACCGGCAGGTCGAGAATCTCTGCGCTATCCTCCACGGACATCTCCTCCAGGTCGCACAGGACAAACACGGCACGAAGATCCGGGGGCAGCAAGTTGACGGTTTCCCGGATGTGGTGAAACAGATCCTCCGAGGAAAGCTGGCGAGCGGGCAGAATCGACCAATCGGATTCCGCCACCCGTGTCGCCCGGCTCCAGAATCTCGGGATGGTCGACAAGGAGAGCAGAAGGTCGTCGTCGGCCGAAGAGCCCTGTGCGCTCGTGGACTTGAGTCGGCCCAGGGCACTCTGCACGGTTGCACGATAGACCCACGTGCTGAATTGACTTCGGCTGGTGAAGCTCGATGTGTTCTCCCAAGCCGAAAGGAATGATTCCTGGAGAATTTCCTGCGCAGCACCCTCGCTGCGAACCAGATGCACGGCCAGGCGGTAGGCCCTGTCTTCGCATCGGGCCATCGATTCTTCGAAGGTGGCGACGTCCCAGCGATCGACACTGTCGCCTTTGTGCCCTGAACCGAACCCGACCGCCCCTGGCTCCCAATTGTCGTGGTTGTTGGTCGCTGTTCTCAAGGCTTCCTCCCTTGCGATCCCCATTTGCTTGAGGTTTGTCGTTAGCAATTACGAGACCAGAATCGTTTTCCGTTCTGACAGGGGATTGTCCGGTAGGAACCACCCGTGACAAGTGGGAGCGACGGCTGTTCGAGTGTGTTCAGGCGTTACCGAATCAGGTTGCGGGTGTCGAAACGGTAACGTGGATTCGGAATCACGTCGCATCACTCAGAGGCCAGGGACAAACAGAAGGTCGACTGGCCACTGGCCTGGCTCATGCAGGCGGATCGCGCCGAAGGAAACCAACATCCGGTCGGATGAAGACGGGAGCGTGACCATGAAGCGCGTGAATTCTGGGCGGAGGTACAGTGTCGAAGAGCTCGTGGCCGCAGCCTATAAGGCAGCCCGACAGGTCACGTGCAATCACCTACTCGCTGCGATCCTGGTGAGTAGGGTACTTGAAGAGTGGCTCAAGCGATCGGACCGCCACGATATCCTGGAAGAGCTGCAATCGACTTCTTGCAAGCGGCTCTTACGACCTGTGCGCGCTTCGGCCAAGGATGGTCCGGCCCGGGGTGCTCTAGCTGTTTCCGCAACCAAGCGGAAGATCGATGGTGAACGTGGCCCCGAGCCCCGAACCTTCGCTGGCTGCCCGTATGATACCCCCGTGTAGCTCGACCACTCCCTTGGCCAAGGCCAGGCCCAGCCCCAGCCCGCCGTTGCTGTGTGCCAGCGATCCATCGCCCTGAACAAAGGGTTCAAAAACAAGCGGCAACAGGTCAGGCTCGATGCCGGCACCGGTGTCGCGGACGCTGATACGCGCGCTGTCCGTACCCGGTCCGCGCTCGACGATGAGCGTGACTTGGCCGCCGGCCGGAGTGAACTTGGCCGCGTTGTCCAGAAGGTTGCCGAGAATCTGAGCCAAACGCACCGGATCGGCAAAAGCCAGCAGGGGCGCGTCCATCGCCTCCACCGCGAGATGGAGAGCGTTGCCTTCGAAGAGCGCCAGGTTGTCTTCGACGGAGGTGCGCACCACGGCGCACAGGTCGATGGTTGACCGACGTAGAACCATCTTGTCATGGCCGATGCGAGCCGCGTCCAGCAGGTCGTCGGTCAGGGCGGTGAGCTGGTCGACTTGTCTATCCATGATGGCCAGCATGCGTTTGGCCTGTTCGCTGCCCGGTTCGGCCCGTTTCAGGACGTAGAGACTCGACCGCAGGGACGCCAGCGGATTTCGCAGTTCGTGCGAGAGCGTGGCCAGAAGCTCGTCCTTGCGACGATTGCCTGTTTCCATGGTGATGCCGGATGCTTATCCGTGCAAAGTCCGTGCAAAGTCGGCGCCACATGCGGAAATTCGGCGCTCCAACCCGGCTGAAATGGCTTGATTTCCACGTGACGCGATTCCAACATCGGCCTCGCTCTTCGGCACGAGACCGCTAGACCAGGACCATCGCCAAATGCTCGACATACTCTTGGTGGACGACGAGCCCGAGATTCGCCTGCCCCTCGGCGAGGCACTGCGCGAGATCGGGCATCGCGTGGCCTTGGCCGCGGACGGCGACGAGGCCATGCACTGCCTGGAGCGCCAGACGTTCAACCTGGTGGTCAGCGATATCCGGCTGCCCAAGGGCGACGGCTTCAGCATCCTGCGCCGGGTGCGCGACCAACAACCCAACACCGACGTCATCCTGATGACCGCCTACGGAACCATTCAAGAGGCTGTGAGCGCGGTCAGGGAAACCGCCATCGAATACCTGACCAAGCCCTTCGAGCTGGCGGAAGTCTTGGCCATGGTCGGACGCATCGACGAGCGTTGGCGCCTCATGCACGACTTGGCTGCCGCGCGCGCCGAATTGGCCGCGCGCCAAGCCGGTCCTGTGCAAACCCGCCACCGAATCGAAGGGAGCTCGCCCGCCATCGTGCAACTGCGGGAGCGAATCGCCGCCATCGCAGCCAGTTCCGCAGCCGTGCTGCTGACCGGCGAAAGCGGCACCGGCAAGGAGCTAGCGGCGCGTATGATTCACGCGGCCAGCGATCGGCGCGGCGCCCCCTTCGTGGCCGTGAACTGCGCAGCTGTCCCCGCCGCCCTGATGGAAGCCGAGCTCTTCGGCCACGAGCGTGGCGCCTTCACCGGCGCGATCAAGCGGCGCGACGGTCGTTTCAAGGCGGCCGACGGCGGCACCCTGTTTCTCGACGAGATCGGCGAGACGCCGCTCGACGTGCAAGCCAAGCTGCTGCGTGTGCTACAAGAAGGCTCCTTCGAGCCCATCGGTACCAACACCTCGGTCAAGGTGGACGTGCGGCTGGTTTCAGCGAGCAATCGCCCGCTCAAAGGCCCTGCGGGCGAAGGCGCCTTTCGTCAGGATCTCTACTATCGAATCAAGGTCTTCGATCTGAACCTGCCGCCCCTGCGCGACCGCCTTTCCGACCTGCCCATCCTGGTCGAACAATTCCTACGCGAATTCACCGCCGCGGACCAAACCCCACCCAGCTTGGCGCCCGCCGCTTGGGCGGCACTGCAGGGCTACAACTACCCCGGCAACGTGCGCGAGCTCAGGCACGCTATTCAGCACGCCACCATCTTGGCGCGCGGCCAGGAGATCCGGGTCCATCATCTGCCGTCCGAGTTTCGCGGCGGCACGAGTGCGCTGGCGAGCGAGCGGGTCGAGCCACTGGCCGCGGTGATGGCCCAGTTCGAGCGCGATTACATCGAGCGGACGCTACAGCTTGCTGGCGGCGAGCGCCGCAAGGCCGCCGAGATGCTAGGGATCTCCCGCAAGAATCTCTGGGAGAAGATGAGCAAACACGGCCTGACCTAGCCCTAATCGCGTGGGGAGCCGCCGAGCTTTGCTCGGCGCGGACCATCGCGGGAAGGTTTGGAAACCCTCCTAGGGTTTCCATAACAACGGCAACCAGAAGCGCAGGACCAGATCGTTCGTCGATCCCTGGCCGACCTCAAGCTCGCCGCCGTGGCACCCGACCAGGAAGCGGGCCACGAGCAACCCCAAGCCCATGGCATCGTCGCTGGGCACCCACGGGGCGCCGCTAGGGGACTCCGAGTGTGCGGTCAATGTGAAGTGAACCTTGTCTTCGGCCGCGCTGACCTGGAGGTCGATCCCCGCCAGACCTGTGTCCTGGTTCAAGGCGATTGTAAGCAAGTTGACCAAGATTTGGTCCAGGCGACCTGCGTCCGCCGCAATCGGAAGAGGTCCTGCCGGAGCCACGATCCGAATGCGACCGACGTCGAGCCTGCCCGAGTGGCGAGAAAGGAGCTCGGGCAAGAGAAGCGAGAGGTCGTGTGTGCGCACGTCCAGACCTGCCTTACCCGAGCGCAGACGCGCCACGTCCCCGAGCTCCCAGGTCAAGGCATCCAGCTTGCGCGCCGAGGACACGATCATGGCAGCCAGACGGCATTCCTTCTCTAAACCCAGTTTCGTCAGCGACCGCTCGATCAACTGAGCGTTAAGCTGAACCGAGGTGAGGGGCGTGCGCATCTCGTGCAAGGCGAGGCGGAGCATTCGGTAGTCATCCGACTGCTCGGGGCTCTGGCCAGCGTCGGGCCGCACTTCGCCATTTTTGTCGGGAACCGAACGCATCCGCGCGGGATGATAGCGGCAATCGCGAGGGAATGACAAACGCGACCAGAGCCGATCCGTAATCCCGCGATAGCCACTGACGGCAATCAGCGACCTTGGCAATCGACCACGCCTGTGACAAAAGGACAGACGTCGCCCGACCCGTCAACGGGCGCCACGAGAACACGCGATGAACAACACCGATGAATTCACATTCCAGGGTCAGGGCACGCTCAAGCGCATCGACACCTTCGTGTCCAAGGCGGGCAAGTCGATCCTCACGCTGATCTTCGAGATCCAGGGGCAGTACCCGCAGCTCATTCCCATCAAGGTCTTTGGCCGGCTGGCCGAACAGGCCTCGGCTTGGAAGCCAGGCGCGATTCTGTCCGTGACCGGACGGCTGGGCGGTCGCGACTGGAACGGCAAGGTGTACGGCGACAGTGTCGCGACCAGCATCGAAATCGTCAGCGGCGCCGACGACAAGGATCCGGGAACGCCACCCGGCCACGACGCCCCGCCACCCAGCGACGACGACGTTCCGTTCTAGAATCGGGTCGTCATTCAGCAAGCTGCGCGGCGAGCCGAGTTTCGTACGGGCGCAGCTATCGCCGCATCGCCGTTTCAGAATTCTGAGACGGCGAGACGGCTAGCGAAACCGTCGAGCTAGGCCGGCAGTCCGCTAACGATGATCTTGCGCAAGCCCGAAACCGGCAGCGACTGTCCGCGCTTCGTCTCCTCGAAAATGATCTGAGCCATCGTGGCGGCGGTCAGGTCCTTGCCAGAATCGCGGTTCGTGACCCGAATCTCCTCGCCGCTGCGGATCAGATCGGCGACTCGTTGAAGATTCACGTAGTGGCTTTCCTGGGTGTCGTACAGCTTCCTGTTCGAATAGCGGCGAATAGTTCTCATGGGCAAAGAATGGCACGAAGTCCCGAAAACGGGTACTGCATTCATCCTTCCATCTGTCAAAAGGCCGGTTGGTGAAAAGCGGGAGTGGGTCGGGCGAAGAGAAATCCCTGAAAGAAATCGCATCCCAGATCGCGAAGGATGTCGCGCTCGACCGTTGTCTCCACGCCCTCGGCGACGAGCAGCATCTCCATTTCGCGGCACAGGGACGCGATCGATGCCACCAACTTACGTTTGACGGGGTTGGCTTCGATGCCGCGGATGAGATTCATGTCGACCTTCACGATGTCGGGATCCAGCACGGCGAAGCTGGTGAGGCCAGCGTAGCCCGCGCCCAGGTCGTCGACCGCGATGCGAAAACCAAGCCTGCGCAATTCGGCCGTACGTTCGCGGACCTCTTCCAGTCGGGTGAGCGGCGAGCGTTCGGTGATTTCCAATACCACTCGGGACGCCATGCTCACGAGAAGCGAGGCCGGATCGATGAGTTGCGGATCGAGCAGGTCGTCGGGGTGCAGGTTGATGAAGAGCAGCCACTCGTGGTTCATGAGCGAGCGGCGACCGGCGGCGAAGGCCCGCGTCGCTCGCCCGAGTCTTTGTGTGGCCCCCAAGCGCTCGGCCGCACTGAGCACGTCTTCAGGTTCGGGCAGCGTCGGCTCGCGACTGCGCAAGAGGGCTTCGTAGCCGAGGATGCTCTTGGTGGAAAGCGACACGATCGGTTGGAAGGCCATACCGAAAGAGGCCAATGCCCGCTCGAAATTCGCCTCCAGGCCCGCGCGATCCGACGGCCCAGGTATCCCCACCAGTCCCAAGGCCTCGCGCTTGATTCGCGCCAGCCGATAAAGTTGCGTGGCCTGCAATACCGTGCGGCGAAGATGGTCGATATCGAAGGGTTTGGGCAGGTAGCGAAAGGCGCCGTATTCGATGGCCTGGGCCGCGCCCTCCCAGGAAGGGTGCCCTGTGACCAGAACCACGGGCAGATCGGGATCTTGTTCGCGAACCGAACGCAAAAGATCGAGGCCGGTCATGCCAGGCAAGTTAATGTCGCTGACCGTCGCCGCGAGGCCGCCTTGCTTGATTCGCGCCAAGGCCTCCGTGGCGCTCTCGCAGGTGACGACCTCGAAGGTTTGCTCCAGGGCACGGGCCAGCACGCGCCGCACGGAAGACTCGTCGTCGACGACGAGAACCGTTTCACGTGGTTCGAGTCCACTCGAATATTCTTGCTCCGATTCACTGGCTCTCATCGAACACCTTCCGGCCGCGAACGGGCTGCCCGCCCGATGGGGTTGCCCGACACTGGAGTCTTCCTGATTGGCCCCGGGCACAAGTCATCGGGCCTCCTTCCCGAGAACTTTAGATTCCCGGGAGGCCAGAATGATTCAAGGTGGTTCTCGCCTTCGGCTTCTACTGCACCAACTGACAGCAAGCGGACACAAGTCAGCACGCTCGCATTCTGATAGTGTTCTGCCGACCCCACCGTGATCGACGTCAGCAGTCTGAGCAAGACCTATCGCGTGCACCGCAGGCCCCCCGGCGTGTGGGCGGCCGTGCGCTCGCTGGTCCATCGCAACTACGAGAACGTGCATGCCCTCGCCGAGGTGAGCTTCCACATCGCACCCGGCGAGCGCGTCGGTTTTCTCGGCCCCAACGGCGCGGGCAAGACCACGGCGCTCAAGATTTTGTCGGGCCTGCTCTATCCCACCAGCGGCAAAGTGACCGTGGACGGCTTTGTGCCCCACGAACGGCGCGTGGAATTCTTGCGCGCCGTCACCCTGGTCATGGGGCAGAAGCAACAGCTGATGTGGGATCTGCCGCCATCCGAGACCTTTGCCATGAACCGCGCTCTGTTCGATTTGCCCAAGCGCGAGGCCGACGCCATCCAGAACGAGCTGGTAGAGCTGCTGCAAGTCGGGCCGCTGCTCGGCAAACCCTGCCGCCAGCTCTCGCTCGGCGAACGCATGAAGTGCGAGCTGGTGGCGGCCCTGCTGCACCGGCCGAAGGTGCTGTTCCTCGACGAACCGACCATTGGCCTCGATGTCTCGATGCAGGCCCAGCTGCGCGACTTCATCCGCCGCCACAACGAAGCCACCGGCGCGACGATTCTCCTCACCAGTCATTACATGGCCGACGTGGCCGCGCTCTGTCCGCGCATTGTCGTCATCGACAAGGGGCACCTCGTCTACGACGGCGACCTCAAGACCCTGACCCGCCGTATCCGCCCCGAGAAACGCATCACCTTGCATTTCGCCTCAGTGCCGGCGCCGGGTAGCCTCGACCGCTTGGGCAACTGCGTGGCGCGTTCGGATTCACAGGCCACCTTGTCGGTGCCTGCGGCGCAGGTGACCGATGCGGTTCGCGCCGCGCTCGAACAACTGCCCATCTCCGACATCTCCGTCGAGGATCCGCCGCTGGAAGAGGTCATGCGCGAGTTCCTCGGCGGCGATCGCCTGGAAAACGGGGGGAAGACGCCGACATGAAACGCCTGTGGGCCAGCCGAGCGTTGGGTGGTATCCGGCGGTTCTTGCGTGCCTACCCAAGCCTTCTGCGCGTGGGCCTGGCGGACATGCTGGCCTATCGCGCCGAGTTCCTGGTGTGGATCCTGTCCATGAACATGCCGCTGGTCATGATGGCGCTGTGGACCGCCGTGGCCGCGGACGGGCCCGTGGGGCGTTTCGGACAACGCGAGTTCGTGGCCTACTACCTCGGCATGCTGATCGTGCGCATCCTGACCGGTTCGTGGCTGGTGTGGGAGCTGACCATGGAGATCCGGCGCGGTACGCTGGCCATTCGTCTGTTGCGCCCCATCCATCCCTTGCTGGCCTTCAGCGCCATGCAGCTCGCGGCGGTTCCCATGCGTGCCCTCGTCATCTCGCCGTTGATTGTCGTCTTGTATTGGGTCGCGGGCGCGCGCCTGCCCATGCACGATCCCGAACGCCTTGCCATCGTCTTCGCGTCTATCGCCGGCGCGTGGCTGCTACTTTTTCTCGTGATGGCCATCATCGGCATGCTTGCCGCCTACGTCGAGAGCGCGCTCTCGGTCTTCGATCTGTGGCTGGGCGCCCAGGCCATCCTGTCGGGTTTCTTGGTACCGCTCGAGCTCATGCCTCCGTGGGTCGCTCGCTTGGCGCGCGTGCTGCCTTTCCGCTACATCCTGGGCTTTCCCGTCGAAACCTTGATCGGCCTCGAAAGCGATACGGTCGCCCTGCGCGAGCTGGGCGTACAGTGGCTGTTCGTGGCCGGCGCTCTGGCAACCACCCTGCTCGTGTGGCGCAAGGCTCTGCGGCGATTCGCCGCTTTTGGAGGCTGACAGGTGAGCCAGATCTTTCGCCGCTACGCCCGCCTGCTTTCGGTACAATTGCGCACATCGTTCACCTTGGCCGTGCAGTACCGGTTCGATTTCTTCATCGAGGGCGTGCTCGCGCTGCTCTGGCTCGGCATCACGCTTGTGCCCCTGATGGTCGTGTTCGCGCGGCGGGCGACGGTCGCAGGCTGGAGCTACCCCGAGGCCCTGGTCGTCGTGGGCATGTTCTCGGTCCTCAAGGCGGTGCTCGACGGCGCCATCACGCCCAGCCTCAACCACGTGGTCGACGGCATCCGCAAAGGCACGCTGGATTTCATCCTGCTAAAACCCGCGGACGCGCAATTTCTGGTGTCGACGGCGCGATTCGACCCCTGGCGCATCCTCGATCTATTCGGCAGCATCGCCATCGTTGTCTACGCCCTTCGCCGTCTGCACCACATTCCCTCGGCCTTGGAAACGCTGGCCGGCTGCGCGCTCTTCTCGGTTGCCATCTTGCTCATCTACTCGCTGTGGATCCTGGTGGTCAGCCTGTCCTTCCGCGTGGTCAAGGTCGACAACCTGTCCTATCTGTTCATGTCCATCTTCGACGCTGGCCGCTGGCCGATTCACGTCTTCAAGGGTGCGCTGCGCGTGCTCTTCACCGTTGTCTTCCCGCTGGCGCTCATGACGACCTACCCCGCGCAAGCCCTGCTCGGCCACCTCTCCCTCGCGCACGCCCTGCTCGCGGGAGCGGGCGGCCTACTTTTCGCCGGCTGCGCCCGCTGGATCTGGCAACGCTCGCTGCACGCGTACACGTCGGCAAGCTCGTAAGCGGCTTCAGGCCAAAGCTATCTTGGCCTGAGACAGCCAAGAATGGAGATGGGTGGCATCTTCGGGAACTGGACGATTGGCCAGGACCTCGCCCACCATCTTTGCCGTAGTGGTGACGCCTCGGTCGGCAAGTAGCTTCTGAACCTTGGTCTTGCCGAGGGACTCAGTTCCAGTCTCACCCATCGTCGCCAAGATCCACGCTTCGAGGGCGGGGATCGCGGTATTGCCGACGACTTGAATGCTAGAAAAGTGTGCGCGGGCTCGTTCGATAGCCTTCGCAATGATCCCAGTCCGGTCGGGATCGTCATCCTGATCGCGCACGAAAGCCACGACTTGAGCGCCCCGCTCTTTGGCGTCCAGAACCAACCCGAGTACCGCCCGCTCTTCATGGGAGCCACGGATGAGGCGCCGCGGATCCGCTGGAAGGCGACCATGATCGGTGTATTTTCGGATATTCATCCAGACGTGAGCACCAAGGATCCTCCAGCCGTCGAGCCGGGTGCGCAGGAGAAGGGCCTTGATGACTCCGGGCTCGTCGTCGCTCTGGTACGCCGGATCGCCAGCCCAGCTTCCCAATTCGTTGCGTCCTTCGCCGCCAAGGAATACGAGGACCGCGCTCATTCGCGCGCGCCCCCATGGAGAAGCGGGGCTTCGTCCCGACCGTTTGCGTAGCTCAGCCAAAGCTCTCCGAGGGCATAGACCTTGAAGCGATCATCGAAGCCCTTGGTCTTGCCAATGGGCATGCAGCGAGTACCGCCGTCATCACGAGTCACCACGGTGACTTCTTCCGGCATCATCTCGTTGATGACCAAGGGACTGTGTGTCGCGATGACGACCTGAGCGGTCACCGAAATCTTGCGCAGGATCTCCATCACGTCGTGGATGCGCGAGGGATGGAGACCGTTCTCCGGCTCCTCGACAAGAAGAAGCGAGGATCCGCAGTACTGAAGCGCAGCGAACCCCAAGAAATAGAGCAGGCCCTCGCTCATCTCGGAGGCGCCTATTTCCTTCCCGTCCTTGAGCATCGCCTTCACGGCCTTCATCTGCCCAGCCGGGACGGACAGCCCGATGCTCTTTACTGTCGGGAAGAGTTCGCGCACTTGATCCTCGATCGCCACGATGGCTGCGCGATCCCGGTTCTGGATAGCATCGTACACGGCAGCCAGTCCCGTTCCCCTTTCGTCGCCAAAGCGAACCCCATCGGTATCCAGAAGCAATGGCGCGGCGGCACGAAGGGCATCCGGATCGAAGCGCACGAGCGTTGCTAGGGGGAGCTCCGATTTCAGCTTGGCAAGCCGACGCAACGGATCTTGTTGAGCGTGCGACGAATTCCAAAGGAGACTCTTCCCAAGCCAAGGACGCGGCTTGCGACCGGGCGGCAGGGTAGCTCCGCCATGCAGTACCACCTCAACCAGTGCGCCGTCTTCGCACATCAGTCGATATTCGTCGTCCAATGCAAGCCCGATGATTGCGCCGTCGGAGGCTTCAGTCACGAGCGGTGTGAAGGGAAGAAGCTCGCCCTTGTCATTCTTGGTGAACTCGCCCGTCGCAAACTGGGTCGCCGTACGCAGAGCGCGCAGGATCGTGCTCTTGCCGCTATCGTTGGGTCCGATCAGGGCGTGCAGTCGAGTGAGGTTGACCTCGGCCTTCTTGACGCAACCGCAGTTCTGAATCGTCACCTTCTGAATGGACGTATGGGGCATCGCCGCGAAAGTATAGATCAAGTGGCGATTTCAACCCCTATCGTCGCAATAGATGCCAGAAGAAGGCACTTTCCCACGGTGGACGCTCGCACCTGGTTGGAGCGTTGGGTGGTGGCCGTAGACGTGGTCGTCCCCGTAGGCGTCTTCGCCGTCGTGGCCGTGGCCGAACAAGATCACTCCGCGACCCCGACCACCACCACGACCCTCCGCGACACGAGTGGAACCGCTGAAAAATGGCACGCAAAACCGGGGCGTACCTGCTACCTTACGCTGCCCTGGTCGCGATGGCGAAGGCGGGCTTAGCCCGGCGGAACCGAAACGCGGGAAGGCAGGGAAACCCTTCGAGGGTTTCCATATCAACGATGGACGAGGAGCAGCACAGACGTTTGCGCGCAGAGATCGCCACGCGGCGTACCTTTGCCATCATTTCGCACCCGGATGCGGGCAAGACCACACTGACCGAGAAGCTGCTTCTCTACGGCGGCGCCCTACACATGGCGGGCGCGGTGCGCACGCGCGCCGGCGGACGCCACACGGCCAGCGACTGGATGGAGATCGAAAAGCAACGCGGGATCTCGGTATCGAGCAGCGTGCTCCAATTCGACTACAAGGGCCGGCACATGAATCTGCTGGACACGCCTGGCCACAACGACTTCTCCGAAGACACCTACCGGACGCTGTCGGCGGCGGACACGGCCATCATGCTCATCGACTGCGTGAAGGGCGTAGAGCCGCAGACCATCAAGCTCTTCCAGGTCTGCCGCATGCGCGGCATCCCCATCGTGACTTTCGTCAACAAGATGGATCGCGACGGCAAGGATCCCTTCGAGCTGCTCGACGAGATCGAGCGCGTGCTCGGCATCCCGTGCAGCCCGGCCAACTGGCCGCTTGGCACGGGCGACACCTTCGCGGGCGTATACGACCGCTGGACGCAGTCGGCGCTGCTCTTCGAGGGCGGCTCGCGCGCGCAGCGGGTAGGCATGCACAAGACCGACTTCGATTCCGACGAGCTCCGCGAAGCCATCGGAGACACCCGATTGGCGAAGGCGCACGAAGACATCGACCTGCTGGAAACCGCGGGCACGACCTTCGACCGCGAGAAGTTTCTGGCCGGCCAAATGACGCCGGTCTTTTTCGGCAGCGCCATGACCAACTGCGGGCTCGATCCGCTGCTCGATCACTTCGTGGATCTGGCGCCACCGCCGCGCCTGCGGCTGACAACGACGGGCACGCTAGAGCCCGACCTTCCCAGCTTCTCCGGCTTCGTGTTCAAGATTCAGGCGAACATGGATCCACAGCACCGCGACCGCATCGCTTTCCTGCGCATCTGCTCGGGCAAGTTCGTGCGCGGCATGGACGCCAGGCACGTGCGCACCGGCAAGATCCTGTCGCTGGCGCGCTCGGTGCAGTTCATGGCGCAAGAACGCACGGTGGTCGACGAGGCCTACTCGGGCGACATCGTGGGCTTGTGGGATCCGGGCGTGCTGCGCATCGGTGACAGCCTGTGCGACGGCGAGCCCGTCGAGTTCGAAGGCATCCCGCGCTTCTCGCCCGAGCACTTCGTGCGCGTTCGCCTCGACGATCCCATGAAGCGCAAGCAGCTCAAGAAGGGACTCGACCAACTTTCCGAAGAAGGCGCCGTGCAGCTCTTCTTCGACCGCAAACGCCTAGAGCGCGATCCCATCCTGGGCGCGGTGGGCGTGCTGCAATTCGAAGTCATCGAGCACCGCCTACGCTCGGAATACGGCGTGCGCGTGGGATTCGATCGTCTGCCCTACCGCTATGCGCGCTGGCTTGAAGGCCCCGACCTCAACCTCGACAAACTGGAGCTACCCGGCCGACAAAGCTGCGTTATCGACGTGGAAGAGCGGCCCCTGGTGCTGTTCGAAACCGAATGGCTGCTCCGCCGCGCCGAGGAAGAGAACCGCGGCGTCAAGTTCATCTCCGCCGTGCAGCCGGGCCGCAGCAACCGATCGGCCGCGTAGCTCATTCGCCGCAGCGCGATTTCCAATTCGGAATAACGTAACTCTGTTTCTGTTATGGTGAGGACTGACTGCGGGGCCAATATTCCCAAGGTGGCGGCCACGCTTTTCATCAGTCGAGCAGGTCTGAAATGAAGAGAACAATCAGGTTCTTCCTCGCGCTGTGTCTTGTCGCCTCCGCCAATTGCCGGCTCAATGGCGAAGGACTGACCCCGGCTGCCAATCCTGGGACCGGCAACAGTGGCGAATCGGGCACGGCCGGAACGCAAAACCCGGGATCTGCAACGGCCGCAACGGGCGGCGCAGCTGGATCCGGTGGCCCGAATACATCGGGCGGCGTAACCGGATCCGGCGGCACTAGGGCGTCGGGGGGGGCGATCGGATCCGGCGGCGCGACAGGCGCGGCCGATGCGTCGAGTGCGGGCGGCGTCATGAGCCTGGGTGGGAACACGGCTTCCGGTGGTGCGAAGGGAGCTGGCGGCGGCGCTGGTGCCCAAGGTTCGCCGAACCTCGATGGCGCGACCGACGGACCCAGCGTGCTCGGTCGGGATGGCCCGCCAGGGCCTTTGGCGGACGCCAGCGCGGATCGCTCCGTCGACGCGCGAATCGTCGATGTCCCCGCGATCGCAGACGATACCAACGACGCCGCGGCGGTGGATGTTTATCCCGCCATGACCCTGGTCTGGTCCGATGAATTTGGCGGCGCCGCCAACACCGGCATCGACACCTCGAAGTGGAGCTACGTCACCTGGGATCCCGGCCACGTGAATAACGAGGCCCAGAAATACACCAACCAGCTGGAGAACATCTTCCAGGACGGCGCAGGTCACTTGGTCATCCGCGCGCTCAACACCGCTGGCAACACGTATACCTCGGGGCGAATCGAGTCGAGCGTGCATTTCACCTTCCAATTTGGCCGCGTCGAGGTCCGCGCCAAGCTGCCCGCTGGGATCGGTTCGTTTCCGGGCATCGTCGCCATGGGAAGCACCGGCAACTGGCCGCAATGCGGAGAGCTCGCGATCATGGAGCAGTACGGCCAGGACAAGAGTTGGTTCTATGTCAGCGCCACCGCTGGCGGCGGAAGCGGCTCGGGCGACACGGGCAACGTCAAGTACACCTTTCCCGACGCCACCACCGCCAGCCTCGACTTCCACGTCTACTCGCTCGATTGGTACACCGACCACGTCGTCTTCCAGATGGACGGAATCGAGATCGCGCGCACCACCTTCGCCCCGTCGTCGCCCTTCTATTCCATCCCGGAGTACCTCATTCTCGACCTTGCTCTCGGCGGAAACATGGGCGGCACCATCGATCCCAATGCCTTTCCCATGGACATGATCGTCGACTATGTACGCGTCTACTCGTTCTGATGGCGTGGACGTAGCACGAGGCGAACCGCGGCTGGGCATGGTGTTTTTACACCTTGCGCATAGGAATCGTGGAAAGAATGGCTTGTCATTGCGACGCCGGATTCCCAATTGTCGTCGCGGGTTTTGCTGACATACTGGAATCTTGAGTCGTGCAATGGCTGCGTTGGCACTGTCCGTGTGTTAAACAACGGCCCGAATAGACCGCCTCAATTCCGCACCCTACTGCTCTTCGAAAGGCCCGCCGCCGCCGCATGAAGAATTCTCGCTCTCGCACAAGTAGAATCTCGACCGACGCTTCGGGAAAGACGCCCTTGTCCTCCAACCATCTCGTTCAGAAATTTACCCATCGTCTGATGGCAGTCATGGAATCGGCGACCATCGAGCTCGGCGAGGCGATGATCGCCAACGCATTCTCAGCGGTCGCGGCCGATGCCAATCTCGGCCTCGGAAAAGCGGCGAAGAAGCAAGCCGATCGCGACCGCAACCAGATCGTGGCCACGCTCACCCGGCAGTTCCTGAACGTGATCGAGGAATTGCAGCGCGCCCGCATCAGGCGCGCGTTGGCGCATGCTTCGGCGGCGGCTTCCCGCTCGCGCGCCAGCGAGAGAGTGTTCCCTTCCTCCGAGTCTGACTTCGGCTCGGCGGCACCCGCTCGCCGACGTACGCGGAGAGCCAGGCCGAATCCACACTTGCCGCCGCCGCTTGACCCCGAACAGATCAAGCGCGACCAGGAATTCGCGCGGCTGCGTGCACTGCTGAAACCGGTCGAGTTGGAAACCACCGCCCCCGCGCCGGTGCCGGTTGTTGTCGCACCGCCAGTGCAGTCCATACGCCCTGCTTCACCGGGAGATGTTCTGCGCGCGCTGGAAAAGGAAATTCAGAATGCCGTACCCACCCTCGGCACTCTGGGGATCGAGCGGTGCAGTGCCCAGATCGCGGCATGGGCCGGGCAAGTGCGCGGTCTGCGCGACCGATTGCCTCCCGACGTCGCGGCCACCATGCGGCCCGCCTTCCGCATCTTTCTCGAACACCTGACCCAGCTTCGTACCGAGATGGAAGCGCACGTCGTGGATGCGCTCGAACCCAACTGGAAATCGCCCGACTGGGATGCCTACGTCGAGGTCAACCGCGCACGCGCCGAGCAGCGGCCGCCCGAGCTTTCGTCCGACAGACTGCAAATCCACCATCGCTCGATGCTGCGCGCGCTCGTCCTTCCCCATCGCAGGAACGTGCCCGAGCACGCGGTGGCCATCATCAATGCCGCGGCCAAAGCATTGCACCCTGAGGATTCCTTGTTGCAATCGGCGATTCGGAGGCACAGCTCCGTCCGCAAATCGCAAACGATGGCTGCCATCGAGGAACCCTTGGCCGCGGAAACCAGTGCCGACATCGCACCCGTCGCACCTATCGCGCCGGGCGCGGGACAGGCCGGCAACGGAGCCACCGCCGAGGTCCCTGCGCAGGCCACAAAAGAAAGCGATACGCCGCTCGCGCCCGTGACCAGCGACAACGAATTCGACAGCCTGTGGACCAAGTAGCCAAAGTGCTGACGGAAAGACCGTGGGCGCTCATCGCCTGGCCGGCCCTGGCCATGTGCGCGGCCACGCTCTTGCGCGCCATCCTTGGCCAATCGGCCAATCGACTGGCCGTGGTACCGCGCACGTCGGGAGGGCTCTTGGGTGTCCTCACCGCGCCCTTCGTGCATGGCAACGCCGCCCACCTGGCGGCCAACCTTCCGCCTTTCATCATCCTCGGCGCGCTCGTGCTTCGGCATGGCCAGCAAACCTTCCTCAAGACCACCCTGCTCATCGCCCTCGCCTCGGGCACTCTCCTCTGGTTGCTCGGGCGGTCGGCCGCGCACATGGGCGCAAGCGGTGTGATTTTCGGGTTCTTCGGCTACCTCGTCGCGCTCGCGTATTTCAGCCGTGGCGTGACCGACGTTCTCATTGCCGGGGCCGTGGTGCTGGTCTATGGCTCCATGCTGGCCGGCATCAAGGCGGCGCGCAATGGTACGTCCTTCGAGGGCCACTTCTTCGGCCTGGTGGCCGGCGTCGCCGTGGCCTGGCTGGAGCATCGTCAACCCTTCAAGTAATTGCGCCGCGCAGGTAGCAAGCGCTGCGCTTGCGACTATGCTTGGTGGATCGCCTTCATGCCTGAGCTGTCACCTTGAGCCGCACCCTCGGATTCACCCTTCTCTTCGCCGTCGTCTGCACCGTCATTGCGGGACTGCACTACTACTTTTGGATCCGCCTGGTGCGCGATACGCAGTTGTCGGGGCTGGCACGCTATCTCGCAACCCGCAGCGTGGTCGGACTCGCGATCCTGGTGGTGGCCACCGTCTCGGTCGGACGCATGGTCCCGCGCCTCGGGCGTGCGCTCGCCTGGCCCGGCTTCATCTGGATGGGCGCGATGCTATTTTTGCTGGTCGCCCTGCTCGGCATAGACATCGTGCGGTTGCTGGCCACGTTGGCCAGTCGGTGGTTTGCAGCCGCCAATGCCTTCGACGGCTCTCGCCGCGTCTTCGCCGCACGCGTGCTGGCCAGCGCCGCGCTGGCGAGCGTGGGTGGCCTGACGGCGGCTGCCATCCGCGCCACGCGCGGACACATCGCGGTCAAGCGGATCGAGGTCGTCCTGCAGCGCTTGCCGGTCAGCCTCGACGGAACGCGTATCGTCCAAATGTGCGACATGCACGTGGGCGGCCTGCTGGGACGCGAATTCGTCGAGCGCGTGGTTCGCACCGCCAACGGCCTGGCACCCGACATCATCGCCGTCGTCGGAGATCTGGTGGATGGCACGGTCGAGCAGTTGCGACCCGCGCTGGCAACGCTTGCCAACCTGCGCGCCCGCCACGGGGTCTTCTTCGTGACTGGAAACCACGAGTACTACTCACGCTCCGGCGCTCGGGCGTGGATGGACGAGCTTGATGGCATGGGACTGCGGGTGCTGCGCAACCAGCGCGTCGCCATCGGGAACGGGCCCGAGGGATTCGACCTGGCAGGCGTTCCCGACCACAGCGCCGCGCGCTTTCCCGAAGACGGCCCCGCCGAGGATATCGCAGGCACCCTGGCTGGACGCGATCCCTCGCGCGCGGTGGTGCTGCTGGCCCATCAACCTGTCTCCATTCACAAAGCCGCCAGTCTGGGCGTAGATTTACAGCTTTCCGGGCACACCCACGGCGGGCAGATTTGGCCCTGGGGCGCTCTCGTGCGCTTGCAGCAGCCGTTCATTCGTGGACTGCATCGCATCGGGGAATCCCAGCTCTACGTGAGCTGCGGAACCGGCTTCTGGGGCCCACCCATGCGCCTGGGCGCCCCGGCTGAAATCACAGAAATCGTCCTGCGTTCCGGAAACAAGCGCGGTTAGAAATACAGCCAGTGCCCGAAGTACAACTTCTCGCAGCACCCATCGCAATCCACGTTCGGCGCGCAGTTCTTGAGCGATTGGATGTCGCGCTGGATGATGGATTCGAGTCGTTCGAGCTCGTTCATGATGGGATACCTGATGGGCCATTCTTCACCCGTGGCTACGCCCACGCAAGGCAACTTCGAGCCAACCCCTCTATTCCTCTCGCCCGTGGAAGCCGGGCGCGAAAAGACGAGCGAGGCGAGCGGGATTGCGCACACCTTCATTCGCCATCCAACCGTTGGAGCGGGCGCGCAGCTCCTCTCCTCGCCGGCCGACCGTGAGCTCGCCCAGCCACCTGCGTCCGGACTCGGCCAGCAGGATCGCTCCCGCCGCCTCGGCGGTGGCGACGGCGCGATCGAGAGCGAAGAGTCCGTCGTTTCGGTCGGAACCCGGAGAAAGCCAGCGCACGCCGGCGTCGATGGCCGCACCCATGGCCACGCCGGTTTGGTGTTCGGCCTTGCGCAGACGGCGCGCACACTTGCGGGCCACCTGCAGCAGGAGCTTTCGCTCGCCCGCGCCGACTTTCTCGGCCAGCGCCAGCGCAGCCCGGCCTGAGATCCAGGCGTGCTCGATGCGAACGCCACTGATATGGAACAGCGCCGAATGTTGGAGTTGGCGCTGCTCGTCGCGAATGGCCTGCCATGCCACCTCGGGCTTCTCGCCGTACAAGGCCTGCTCGCAGCGCGCGTAGAGGTGAAAGAAGTGCTGAAGGTGGTACATGTCCTTCGGCCACCCATCCAGAATCCCTTCGATCTCCTTGCTTGCGCGCTCGGCATCGTCTCGAATCAGCCACACCACAGTTTGATAGGTGCGTAGGTTCGTCCCGAGGAAACGGTCTCCCGCGCGATCGGCATCGGCGGTGTAGCGATCGAAGCGTTCGCACAGCTCGCGAATCCGCCCAGTCAAGCGCAAGGCAAAGCAGGCGAAAGAACGCGCCGTCGCGAGCTCCCAACTCACGCCACGGCAATGACTCAGAAAGTACTGTTCAACGGCTATCAGGTCATTGGCCGCGGCGTCGAACTCACCGGCGAAATAGCGCACCAGGGACTTGCACAACCTGGCCATGCCAAGGGTCGCGGGATCGGACGAACGCCGCGCCAACACCTCGGCCTCGGATGCAAGGCGCATGGCCCAACCGAATCGCGACCCGCCGAGTGCGGCCAGCTGAGCCGCCAACGCCGACAGGCCCTGGGCCACGCGGCGAATGTCTCCCGACTTGAGCGCGAGCATGAGGAAGCGCAGCAAGAAATCGTCGGCCCTGAGCGTGTCCACAGCGCCGAGGCCGATATTGGCCGCCCAGAGCACGTCGAGGAGATGTTTGTCGGTGGCCGACACGCTCGACGCCGGTCGCTCGACGAAGCGGACACCGCGCAGCCGTAGCCGCATCACCCGCCAGCCCACGGATAGAGCCGCGCGGCGCGGGCTGGGTGCCAGGCGAAGTCCCGCTTCCTTGAGAACGCCACCCAGCACATCGAGTCCACGTGTGATTTCTCCCCCGCGCAGCAGTTGTTCGGCGGCAAGGTGGCGCAGGCGGGAGGCGTGCGCTGGATCGCTGAGGGCGGCCGCGCTTTGGTAGGCTTCGGCGGCCAGGACCGCGCATCCGTTGCTGGCCTGACATTCGCCGAGGGCGCGCAGCAGATCGGCACGCGCGGCACTGTCGGTCTCGAGCTCGGCGGCGGTTTGGTAGAGCTGCGCGGCCCGGTCGAATGCCAATTTCGTTCGCGCCTCGGCGGCGGCTTCGCACGCGTAGTGCTTGGCCCGTTCGTGATCGTCGGCAGACAGCCAGTAGCGGGCCAGCATGTCGGTGCGCTCGTGGTCCCATTGCTCGACCGCCTGGGCCAGTCGCACGTTCAGCTGGCGCGAGGTTGCCTCGTCCAGGCTGTCCGCCACGGCCTCGCGAATACGGTCGTGGTAGGGCTCGACCACGTCCGAGCCCTGGCGCCCCCGACGCCGAACCAGGCTCTCCTCCACCAACACGGAAATCCCGCGTTCCCATTCCTCGGACCCAAGAACGAGCCCAGCGGCCGTGGCCAGCGCCCGCTGGGGCAAGGGATCGCCTGCCAGCGCGATGACCTGCAGCAGACGCTGGCTTTCCGCGGGCAAGCTGCCGACCCGGTCGAGAATCATGCCGTCGAGTCGAAAGGCGTTGCCGTCGAGGGTCGATTCGGCGCCCTGCCCGGGCGAGGTCAGGGTGCGCAGGTGGTGAACCAATTCGACGACGAAGAATGGGTTACCCCCAGCTTCTTGAACCGCCGCGTCCGCGATACGGCGCTCTACCGCGGGTGCAATCTTCTCTTCGTCGAGGAGGTTGCCCACCAAGGCACGCGTGTCTTCCGGCGACAGCGGGGCCAGCTTGATGGTTTCCACGCCCGGTTGTTCGACGAATTCGCGCAGCAGCGGATCCATCACGGTGCCGTCGGCGGATCGACGCAAGCTCGCGATGAGCAGCATGGCCGGCGCGCCAGGCTGCTGGCTGAGCGCGCGCAGGAGAGAGAAACTGTCGCGATCGGCCCATTGGAGGTCGTCGATAAAAATGACCAAGGGCTGCGTGCGCGCCATGCGCTTGAGCAGCTCGCAAAAGGCGACGAAGGCCTGGTTGCGCAGTTCCCTGGCGTCGCGCAACGCGGGCAGGAAGTAACGCTTGTGTTCGGTGAGCTTGAGCTGGCGCAGAACCGGAAAGATCTCGCTCAGGTACAAAATGCCATCGGGCAGAACATAGGCTTGGTCGTCCGCGCTCAGGTTGGACAGGCGGTAGCTCAAGCCATCCACCACATGGTCAAGTGCCTTGAAGGCCAAGGTCTCGCGCTCGTGACATCGCCCGCGCAACACGAGCGGCGCCGAGGCGCCCGCGCCTCCGTTCAGCAAATCATCGAGAAAAGACTCGACGAGGCAGGTCTTTCCGATTCCCGAGCTCCCTTCGACCGCAACCACCGCCAGCTCTCCCTTGCGCATCTTGGAGTAGGCGCGATATAGGGCGGTCAGTTCCTGCTCTCGGCCCAGAACTCTTTGGGCGGGCACGGCCACCGGTGTATGCCGGCGCAGGCGCGGCCTGGCGCTGCTGTCGTGGAAGGCGCCAAGACGAACCAGAATCTCGGCGCCCGAGGGGCGCTGCAGCGGATCGCGATGAATCAGGCGCATGCACAGTTCGCTGAGCAGCTCGTCGGCCTGGGGATTGATCTGCACGGGCGCGGGCGGATCCTCGGTCTGCTTCCTCAGCAAGACATCGAACAGAGCACCTTCAAAAGGACAACGCCCCGTGAGCACCTCGTAGATCATGATGCCGACCGCGTACCAGTCGGCCGCGGGCATGCTTGGTTTTTCCAGCGCTTGCTCGGGCGCCATATAGGCCGGCGTCCCCGACAGACCGTCGGACGAGATCGAGCCGCTGCCCGTCTGTTTGGCGAGCCCGAAATCCAGGATCACCACCCGGCCCTGTTCGGTCACAAGCACATTCGAGGGTTTGAGGTCGCGGTGGATACAACCGGCTTCGTGCATGGCATGAACCCCCACGCACAGTTGTTGTACCGACTGGAGAATGCGATCGGACGTTGCCTGCGCACTGTCCTGGACGTCCGCCGACGCTTCGCAAGGTTGCGCGTTCGACGCGGCTTGCTGACCGAGAATGAAACGATCGAAGGGCACGCCCACCACATGTTCCATTGTGAAGAACCACAGTGGCCCTTCCGAGATGAGCTCGTAGAGGGTCACCAGGTTCGTGTGCTTGACGTCGGCCAGCACGCGGAACTCGCGCTTGAAACGATAGAGATCCGTGCCACTCGACAACTTGAGCGTCTTGAGCGCGACCGCGGTCTCAAGTTGTTCGTCGTAAACCAGGTGAACGCTGCCCATTCCGCCCGTGCCCAGAAGGCGAATGGGCCTGAATCTCGAGGTTCCGGAGAAAAACATAGAGGTGCAGCAACGCGAAGGGCCAGCTCGGATGCCACGGTACCACGGAACCGGGACTCGCGAACTGCCGACGCCTCGCCTGACGCCTCGCCCGTACAACAAGAGGCCCCACGCCGTCACGACGATGCAGGTCTAAAAGCCACATTCCTCCACTTTGCAGGATAATCGCGCACAGCCAAAGTCGAGGCGATGTGCGTAGATGCGATGCCAGCGCGCAATGCCGCAAGACCACTTTGGGAACGCCGCCGATTGTCACAGTTGATTGCTGGTACCAACAAAGTGCCACCATTGAACGCGTCAACAACAATCGCGCAACAAGGTAGTTACGCGTCTGGCAATCGCTGAAAAATGTGTTGTCGCCCCTACCCACTTCTTGATGATTGCCGTATCATTTTGGGGCTCGGCCCACCCAGATAGAACATCCACCGGGCACATGGGCAAGAGATCCGTGGCAATTGAATCCTTTTGTGTGCGTCACGATTGTGAGTAACAGGGCATGCGTGCACATGCCTCAATAGCAACTCATGCACGACCAAGGTTAGGCCTACCATGACGCCTTCAGAAGACGTTGAATCCAGCGCAGAGCGGGCTCGCATCGTCGATGCGGAGTTCGACATTCACGCCGTGCTACAGGCCCGCAGCATGTTGAGCCACTTTCAGCCGATCATCTCCATTCGCGAAAAGCGAGTGATTGGACTTGAGGCGCTTGTTCGCGCGACCAACCCCAACGGCGGAAAGCCGATTTCGCCCAACTACCTTTTCGATGCGGCGAGCCGGCACAAACAATCGCTGCAACTGGACCGCCTGTGCAGGGAATCCGCGATCTCGGGCTTCGCCTCGCTGGCGGGGCTCGATCCCGAGCTCATTCTGTTTATCAATGTCGATGTGTCCAATCTCAGCCGTTCAGCTGTCGAGTCAAACGCCCTTATCAAGCTCACAGAGGAATACGGCATTCCCTCCGAGCGCGTGGCTATCGAAATCATCGAATCCAAAATCAACGACGCGTCGGCATTGCAACGCTTCATCGCCAATCACCGCAAACGTGGATTTCTCATTGCTCTCGACGACATGGGTGCCGGCCATTCCAACCTCGAGCGCATCCCGAGTATCAAGCCAGACATCATCAAGCTCGATCGATCGCTGATTCAGAATATCGATCAGGAATACCACAAGCAGGAAGTGTTCGATTTCTTCATCAAATTGGCCCACCGGATTGGCGTTTTCGTCATCGTGGAAGGTATCGAGACCGAGGCCGAAGCTCTTTCGTGTTTGGAGCGCGGCGCGGATCTCGTACAAGGCTACTATTTTGCTCATCCGCAACTACCCGCGCGAACCTGCTTGGAGAGTGGGCTCGACTACGCCAGCCGACTGCGCTCGATTCTGACAGAGCACCTGGTGCAAAGATTCACCCAGCGGAAACTGATGTACAAGAGCTACAACGACATCGCCAGCCGGATCACCGCCGTGGTGGAGATGAGCGATCCTGCCCAGTACGAGACCATGCTCGAACACGCGCTCAAGCGTTTCCCCTCCGCCGAATGCGCCTACGTCATCCACGAGTCGGGTCGCCAAATCACGCGAACCGTGTTCAGTCCATCGTGCAACCAACGCAAGCGAACGGCTCTCTTCGGGCCAGCGCCCGCAGGGGGCAACCAAAGCGCCAAGGACTATTTCATGTACCTCGGCAAGAACCAGCGCCATTACGTGACCCGGCCCTATGTTTCGGTCGCCACGGGCAATGTTTGCGTCACCATCTCGAATCGGGTGAGCCTTTCTACGGGAGAGTCCTACGTGGTTTGCGTGGACATCCACCTCGGCGACGAAGTTCCGTCTTAGGCCGCCTCGCGACGTCTGAAGACCTGTCTTGCGCCGACCAGGACGTTTTCCCATACCCATGGGGAGGGAAAACGACGATGATTCGCGCCAAGAGGACATTGCGAGAGGACGCTGCATGACAAACACAATGCTCGGTGGGCTGTCGCTCATCGATTCCACAGGTCTAGCCATCCTTGCCACGACGGTCACCGCGCTCGTGCTGGGCATCGTCGACCAACTTCTGGCTGCGCGCTCGCTACGCGGCCTTGGAGAAAGAACTCCGCCACGCGCCCGATGGCGAGGCGGCCTTTTCGCATCCTGTGCTCAGGCACATCGTGCGCGACGCCACCGATGCGGCGAGGAGGTCGCGAGAGGTCAATGCTCAAGCCATCATTGATGAGCTGCTTTCAATCCGATCTTCGCCCCATGCTGCTTGCCGAACGCTTCATCCGCTCGGCCACCGGCTTGGTCATCATCCTGGGTCTGCTCGGCACCTTCTACGGGCTCACGCTTTCGATCGGAAAGATCGTTCATCTGGTCGGCGCCGAGACCACGGGCGCCACCGACGTGGCCCAAGGGGTGAGCCAGGGCCTGACCAACGCCCTATCCGGCATGGCGGTGGCCTTCTCGAACTCGCTCGTCGGCATCCTGTCCGCGGTCATACTTACCGTGCTCGGAATCCTTTCGAATGTGTCTGACCGGCGAACAGCAGTCATGGTCCAGATCGAGACCTACCTCGACCGCATCTGCGCGCAGCGGCCGGGCGTCGGCAGCTCTGCCGACATGACGGCCCTCGGCCCCGCCATCGCACTCCTCGACGGCGCCATCGCACGCTTCGAATCCTCCTTGCAAGGCTTCGCCAGCACGACCAAGGACTTTCACGAATTCAACGCGCACCTCAAGGACAATGTGCAGCGGCTGAGCCTGACCTTCGCCGACATGAGAGATGCTCTGAAGACCCAGCTCGCAACTTTTGGTTCCGGCCGCAAGGTCTAGGGGGACGACTCGTGCGCTCCCGACGACCGCTCATGTCCGATCACGACAGCACGCGCGAGATCTGGCCCGCGTTCACGGACGTCATGTCGACCATGGCGCTCATCATGTTCGTCCTCGTGCTGCTCGCCTACGTCAAGAATCTGATCAGCGAAAAGCGCCTGAACGATTTCCAGCAGCGAATCGCCGCCTCGGAGCGCCAGCTCAGATCCGTGCAGGCCGAGGTTCAAGCTGGCCGGGCCGAGCTTGCGGCCTCCCAACGCCGTTTGCAGGATCAGCAGGCGGTGGTGGCCGACAGCAATCGCCAACTCGGCAATTTGCGAGCCCAACTGCAGAGCATCGCGGTCCTACGCGTCTCCGTGCTCGAGAAGTTGAAGACCGCCATCGAGGCCCAGCTCGGGCGCGGCAGCTCGGACAGCGGACAGATCGTCACCATCGGCGACAACGGCGACATCGCGGTCAACGAGAGCCTGGTCTTCGAGTACAACTCGCATTCGATCAAGAAGCAGGCCAAGCCCTTCCTCGATTCGCTGGCCAAGGCGCTTGGCAATCTCCTCGCCGACGAGACGGTGCGCGAGAACATCGACACCATCGTCATCCAGGGGCACACCGACGAGCGCGGCTCGGCCACCTTCAACTGGGATCTCTCGGCCAAGCGCGCCACCGCCGTGCTCGACTACATCTTCCAAACCAACAAGACGCTGGCCGACACCTACGGCAGCTACTTCGCCGCCAGCGCCTACTCGAAGTTCCGTCCCGTCAACCGCGAGCAGACCGAGGCGGCCTACCAGCAGAACCGCCGCATCGAGATCTCGGTCGTGCCCAAGGACGCCAACGTGCGCAAGGTGATCGAGGACTACATGCAGGGCAGCGCTCCAGGACTTGCCCCAGCGGGACAGCCCACGCACGCGCCGTAACCGACCCATGAGACAGGCGCTGCGAAGCCTGCGAACCGCCCTCGCCAATCCTGTTTCAGGGCGCAGCCTGGGCATTCTATTCGCCTGCGCGCTGGTGATTCGACTCGTCCATGTCCTGGCCATGACCGCCAGCCCCTACTTCACCCATCCCGTCGTGGACGCGGGCGACTACGCAATCATTGGATGGGCCCTTGCGCGGAGCCATGGCTACCCCGAAGCCATTTTCTGGCATCCGCCCGGCTATCCCTGTTTCCTTGGCGCAATCTGGTGGCTGGCGGGAGATTCCTTTCTGGCGCCGCGGCTGGTGCAGGCCTACTTGGGCGCAGTGAACGTCGTGCTTGTCGCCTGGTTGGGCGGACGCTTCTTCGGGCGTGCAGTCGGCATAGCCAGCGGCGCCGCAGCGGCCGTCTACGGCATGCTCATCTACTTCGACGGGGAATTGCTCACCCCTACGCTGGCCATTCTCGCGATCCTAGCCACGGTGATCGCAGCCGTGTTGGCCGCGCAGACCAACCGGCGCGCAGCATGGGTTTGCACGGGGGTGCTAGGTGGACTTTCGGGAACCATCGTTGCCACGTCCCTGGTCGTGCCGGTTCTCGCCGCCGTCGTCGCGCGCAAACGCGCTCCGTGGGTGCTGCTGGGGATAGCGCTCGCCATCGCGCCGGTGACGGCCCGCAACTTCATCCATGGACACGAGCTCATCCCTCTCTCGTCGAATGGCGGCATCAACTTCTGGATCGGCAACAATCCCAGGTACGACCAAATGGTGGGCATTCGGCCGGACGTCGAATGGCAACGCCTCACCCAAGAGCCGGCGCGCGCCGGCGTGAACGGCCAGGCGGCCTCCTCGCGCTACTTCGTCCACAAATCGCTCGCGTGGGCGGCGGCAGAACCGTGGGCGTTCGCGCGCTTGCAAGCGCACAAGTTCAGGCAGTTGATTTCCGGCGACGAAATCTTCCGCAACCAAGCCATCTACCCGGCCCGCCTGGAGTCGCCCATTCTCCGTTTGCTTCTGTGGAAAATGCCTTTCCTCGCGTTTCCCTTCGGGCTGTTGCTGCCGCTTGCCGCCGTGGGACTGTGGGTCGGCTGGCGGCGTGCCCGATTTCTGGCCGCGCTGGTGCTTGCCCTATCACTCACGATCATGGCCTTCTTCGTGACCGCGCGCTACAGAATGGTCCTGGTTCCCTTCCTCCTCATATTCGCAGCGCAGGCGGTTCGCTGGTTCGTGGCAGGAGCTGACAAAAGACAACGTCTAATAGCCGGCGTGTGCGCCTTGGTTCTCTTTGTCGTGGCGAATCGCGGCCAAGGCCCCATGGACACTCGGATGAACCCGGACGCCGAGTACAGCCTGGCCACTCAACTCGGAACAAGCGGTCACATGCTGCAGGCCCGTGCCCTCTTCGAGTCGGTGGTCGCGCATCGCCCGGACTATGTAGAAGCCTGGCTCAATCTTGGTGTGTGCTACGACCAGGAAGGCCGTGCCCGTGAAGCCAAGTACGCCCTGGCGCGCGCCTTCCAGGTGGATCGCGACGCAGCGACCAGCATGCTTCGCCGGTTCACCACGGAGGGCAGGCCAGAAGTGGCCGAGCGCATTCTGTCCCTCTTGCGCGAAATGACCGGCACGGCCAGCGAGGGCACGGCACCCGCGGCTCCGTGAACGCGGGAACCTCCACCCAGCAAGAAGCTGTTGACGGATTCACGGCTGACCTTGACAGCTTTGCGCCGGCTCACTAGGGTGCGCGCTGACAACTGAATAGCATCGCGAAATGGGGAAGCCGGTGTGAATCCGGCGCGGTCCCGCCACTGTAAAGGAGAAGAAGGTTCTCGTATCGCCACTGGGGCAAAGCCCTGGGAAGGCGAGAACCGACGCCCGCGCGACTTGGTCGCGTCGCTCCTGAGCCAGGATATCCACTCGCGATTGCCGAACTCTCGATGTCCTTCCGCGGAGAAGGTCTGCTGGTGTGAACCAACCCCTTTTCTCGCGCAGGCAAGGGGTTTTTTTGTGCAAAGACACCGGCCCATGACGAGCGCGTGGCACGCTCGCCGACGGCCTTCACATTCTTTCCGACTGCTCGCCCTGCTGCTTGGTTGCAGCACCGGGGCGCTCTGTCCGCGCTCGGCGTTCGCGCAGGCCGGCGGCGCGCCGGCCTATGAGACCGTCGTAACAGCGACGCCCGCAGCCGAGGAGACCCCGCGTGAGGACAGCGCGGCCTCGTGTTCGGTGGTCACCCAGGATCGAACTCCGCGTGCGGCGGAGTCGGTGCCGCAGCTTCTGTCCGAGCAAGCGGGCGCAGTGGTCACGCGCCTCGGCGGCATGGGCTCGACCGGGACGGTGTCCTTGCGCGGATCCACGGCCAATCAGGTGCTGGTCTACGTGGATGGGGTGCCCTTCAACACCGCTACCGGTGGCGGCGTCGATCTCGGAGCTATTCCGATTGGCGATGTGGAACGCATCGAGATCTATCGCGGCATGAGCCCGATTGGCTTCGGGGCTTCGGCCATTGGTGGCGTGGTTTCCATCACGACGGCGATGCCCAAGGACAACCGCGCCGAGAGCGAGGCCGGCGGTGGATCGTTTGGTACCTACTACGGAAGCATGCGGGGCGCCTTGCGCCGTGGGCGATTTCACCTCTACAGCGGCCTCCACGCCCTGACCAGCGACGGCGATTTCCCGTATGTGGACACGCACGGCACAACCTCGACCACAAGCGACGACAAGGCCGCCCTCCGCCGCAACAACAATCTGCACCAGCTCGACGGGACGGTGCGGGCGGTGCTGGACATGGATCGTGACCGGCGACTCAGCGCCTCGGTTCTATTCTTTGGCCGAGACCAGGGACTGCCCGGCCAGGCGAGCCTAGCCAACCCAACCGCGCGCCTCGGAACCATGCGGACAACGGGAATCCTCGCCTACGAATCGCATCAGGATCTTGGTCCCGGTGGGCGCCTGCGGGCCACGGCTTACGGCACTCGCGACCTCACCTATTTCGATGACCGGGCACACCAGATTGCGGCCAGCCCCGCCGAAACGAGCGATCGCACCGACACCCTGGGCGGTACGCTCGATTGGCGGCGGGTCGAGCGCCCTTGGCTGACGCTGTCTGGGGTCTTCGACACCCGCTACGATCGATTTCGCCCCGCGGATGCAGTTGCCAGCGGCGCCCCGGCCACGCGACTCTTCGGCGCCACGGGCGTCGAGAGCGACTTCTGGATCCAGCCGATCCATTTCGACATCATCGCATCGTTGCGTCTGGAGGCCGCACGCGAGGAAACCTCGGGCCGTAACTCTTTCGACCAGTTCCTGCCCACCTCGGGCCCTGTCAACCACGTCTTGCCCATCGCGCGACTGTCGCTGGCAAAGCAGCTGTCAGGCTGGCTCACCCTGCGCGCGAACGGCGGGCGCTATGCACGCCTGCCCTCGACCATCGAGCTTTACGGCAACACCGGTTACTTGCTTGGCGATCCCACGCTCAAGCCGGAAACGGGCTTCAACGCCGATACTGGATCGCTGGTTTCCTGGAAGCGCGGATCAAGCAAGGTTCTTTGGTCCACCGCGGCCTTCGCCAGCCTGGTGAGCGACCTCATCCAATACCAATACGTCGGCGCCGGCCGGGCCAGACCGCAGAATCTCGGCAGCGCGCGTATCCTGGGCGTCGAGAGCGAGGCCACGCTGGAATTCGGCCGCCATGCGCGCGTGGTGGCCGCAGGAACCTTCACCGACGCCCGCGACACATCGCCGGTGGAAGCGCAGAACGGCAAGCAATTGCCTCTGAGGCCGCGCTATCGCTTTTACGCCCGTCCAGAATGGCGTGCGGTGCAGATCGGGACGCGCGTCGCGCTCGGATGCTATGTCGAGCTGGATACCACCGCCGGCAACTATCGCAACGTAACCAATACGGATCGGGTTCCGGCGCGATTTCTGGTCGGAGCCGGCACCTACGCCGAGCTTCCCGGCCATTTTTCTCTTCGCGTAAGCGGACAGAACCTCGGCAATTCCCCTATCAACGATTTGGCCAACTACCCATTACCAGGACGCGAGATCTATCTGACACTCGCGTGGTCCTCTGCAAACAACAAACCAAAGGAATAATGGACATGAGACGTCATTGGGCAACTTCCATCTATGGCATCGCACTCTTGGCTTGCTACGGCCTGGGCGCTTGCGGCAGCGACACCGGAGCGCCGGTGGCGGACGCCTCGGTCTCCGAGGTGGCGCCCGGCACCGAGTCGGTTGATTCCTCCGCGGACGGGGCGGGCGGCTCACCGAGCGGGATCGCCGTTGTGAACAGCAACAATCTCGACACAACCTCAATTTCGTTCCTCGACCGCGATGGCAATCTCGTTGTCGACGGTTGCTTCAGCACCCCGAAACTATCCTCCGACGTCGTGCTGCCCACGCAAGTAACGCCGGGCGGTCCTGTGGTGATCATCGACCGAGGCGTGGGCTACAATTCCTTGACCTGGCTAGACCCGACGACCTGCACATTCCTGCGCCAACTTGCAGTGGGCACGGGCTTTGATTCCGATCCGCACGACGTGGTCGTACTGTCGGCAAGCAAGGCCTATGTCACGCGCTACGCAGAGAATGGCGCAGCCACGCCGGACCCAAATGATTTCGACGACGGCGACGACGTGCTCATCATCGATCCTACCCAGACCAAGATACTTGGCCACATCGACCTCAAACCCTACACCCCCGTCGGTGTCCTGCCGCGCGCGGATCGCGCTCTCCTGGCCGAGGGAAAGGTCTTCGTTTCCTTGAACGCCATCAGCCTGGACTACATGACCTACGGCACGGGCCGCATCGTCATGGTGGATCCGGTCACCGATCACGTTTTGGGCACCATCGACTTGCCAGGAGCGAAGAACTGCGGTGCGATGACCTACCTTGCCACGGAAAGGAAGCTCGTGGTTGCTTGCGGAGGCGCCTACAGCGATGGACCGCAGCAAGCGGACAGCTCGGCTATCGTGGTCATCGACCTTGCTGTCTCGCCCGCCGTCGTGATTGCCCAGATAGCCGCAGCGGCCGTCGGAGGACTTCCTTTTACGAATGCGACGGTTGCGACATTGGATGGTAACACTGCCCTCGCCGTGACCAACGGCAACCCATCGCACCTGCCGCCGGATCGATTGTGGTCGCTGCCCCTTAACGGCACCCTGCCGAGCAAAGTCTTCGAGTCCACCGAGTCCTTCGTGCTTGGCGCGGTTCTGGCCGATGTCGAGACGAGCCGCGTTCTGCTGACCGACGGAACCACGAAGACGCCAGCGTTTCTGCGAGTGTTCGACTTTGCCGCGGGCGTCTTCACGTCAAGCAAGACGGTCAATGCCAATCCATCGCAGAGCCTTCCGCCACGGGCCTTGGCCTGGTACTAAAGTTTGGTCAGGCACGCCCCAACACCGTCGGATAGACTTTCAACAAAATGAGCTGGGAAGCGGTCTTCAGCAGCTTCACTCTGGTCGCGGCCAGCGAAATGGGAGACAAGACCCAGCTCTTGGCGTTCTCGTTGGCCAGCAAATACCGTCGTCCGTGGACGGTCATGGCCGGCATCCTGCTGGCCACGCTGGCCAACCATGCACTGGCTTCCTCCGTCGGAGTTTGGATTTCCGCGCACATTCCCGCGAGAGCCATGGCCGGAATCCTGGCCGCCACGTTCATCGGCTTCGGGCTGTGGACCCTGCGCCCCGACACCCTCGACGAGGATGACCGACCCACGCGCCTCGGTCCGCTGCTGACCACGGTGGTGCTGTTCTTCCTGGCCGAAATGGGCGACAAGACCCAGTTCGCCACCGTGGCGCTGGGCGCGCGCTTCCACAGCGCCATGACCGTCACGCTGGGAACCACCCTGGGCATGCTGGCGACCGACGGGCTGGCGGTATTCCTGGGCGGCCGGCTGGCCGCGAAGGTCCAGGGACGTTGGCTGCGTGTCAGCGCCGCTTGTCTGTTCTTCCTATTCGGGATCGCATCAGCTTGGTCAGCGATCCGCGGATAGCGAGCAAAGAATCAGTTTGGGCTCACTCCCGGATGGCGGAAGTAGCCAGGGCTCCGGTAGCGGTTGTCCTACCCGGTCAGCCAAGCTGCGGGTATGCTATCGAGTACGCAACGTGCATGACACGAAATCATCGTTCCGACGAGGATCCCAACGACTTCACTGTTGTGGAGTGCTTGCCTAGCCTATGCCTTTTGTGACTCGCAGTTTCACCGCTGGGGATCTCATTGCGCAGAAGTATCTGCTTCTACACTTGCTGGGCCGTGGCGCGTCGGGGGAAGTGTTTCGCGCTCGTAACATCTTGGCCGGCAATGTGCTCGCGTTGAAGCTTCTTATCGAGGAAACCGGACGCGACTCCGAAATGGTGCAAAGGTTCTTCCGCGAGGGACGGGCCATCAATCGTGTCGGCCACCCGAACATCGTCTCGGTTTTCGACGCTGGCTACGCGGATGCGATCCCATACATCGCGATGGAATACCTCAGTGGCGAATCGCTGGCCCAGGTACTCGACCGCATCCCGAAACTGCCATTCGCGTGCGTGGCCGCGATCCTATTGAAGGTTCTCGATGCGCTGGCGGCGGCCCACAAGGCCGATATCGTTCACCGTGACCTCAAGCCGGCCAACGTCTTTCTGCAGGCTTGCGCAGGAGCCCCGCCGAGAGTCAAGCTGCTCGACTTCGGTGTGGCCAAGATCCACGAAGACGGCGAATCGTCGATCAGGACTGAATCGGGGATGATTTTGGGAACTCCCGACTACCTATCGCCGGAACAGATCACAGCCGATGGCGAAGTCGACGGGCGCAGCGACCTCTTTGCCGCGGGCTCGCTGATGTTCGAGCTGCTCACTGGAAGGCGGCCTTTTCATGGCCCGACATTCGTCACAACCACCTATCGAATCGTCCACGAACCCGTGCCGTCGCTTGCCGAGTCCGGTGGCCTAGACGATCCGGCTGTGGCACAAATTTTGGCGAAAGCGCTTTGCAAAAAGCGCGATGAACGCTTCTCTTCGGCCGCCGAATTCGCGTACCACCTGGAGAAGATTGCGCCCGAGGCTTCCGCGCGCGAGGCTGCCTTGCGCGACCTCGACGTGCATTCGCCGAGCGGATCTGAGAGCTGGAATCCGCCGAGCCCGCCGACACCGCGCGCGGGCAGCAAGACCGGCCTGCCCACCACACGCGGCGACACTTCCAAGCAGCTCTTTGCCGAGCCCAAAGTCACTGCACAAGGCTCGCCGACTCGTGCCGAGCCAGCGAAGCGCAAGCTCTCGCAGACCTTTTCGGATCTGCCCATCGTCGGAAGACGCCGCCCAAACCAAGCCGCCGCCGGAAGCGTGCAGGGTGCAGTGCTCTTGGCGATGGATCGCGCGATCGCCACGCGCTACGGTGGCGACGTGCGCGAGGAAATCGTGGGTGCCTTGCCCCGCGAAACCCGTGACATCTTCCGTACGGGCGCTCCGTCGGCCGAAGCGTGGTACAGCCTTCCGCAGATTGCGGCTTACCTCCAAATTAGCAACCAAGTCGCGGTCCACGACGACGCTGAACGCTGGTGCGCGCTTGGCTACGCCGGGGTTGAGACGGATCTGCTCACCCTGCTGCGTTCGGCGCGCAACCAGGCCAATGGTTACGCTGCACTTCGTGCGGTGCTACCCATCCTTTCGGGCCTGTTCGACTTTGGAAGGTGGAGTCTGGAAGGCGCCCCAGAATCGCTGCGCATCGAGGTCACCGGCTTTGCCCGCACCCCTCCGTCGCTGCACGATTGGCTTGCCGGAGTGATCGAGCACGCGGCCCGATCGACTGGACGCCCCTACCGGGTTGCCGTGAAGCGAGGTTCCGCCGACGCGGAGGACGCCGCCGTCGAATTCACCGCCCTGACCGGGAACAGCGACTAATACTTCAAAGCGCCTTCTCGACGGAAATCAGGGCCGAAATGGCAACACACGTCGCGTAGACGTCACCGGCGTAGAAAAGCGCTGCGGGGGCCGGCGCAAGCCGAAACGCCCCGTTTGCCGACTGTGCAGTCAGCAGCCATCCGACGCCCCGCGCGAGCGCCCCCTCGCATTGAGGTATCCGTGCACCTGCGGCGACCAGGGTGCGAATGGCGAACGCGGTTGGAAGAGGACTAGGACGGTCCGCAAAGCCCGCGAAGCCCCACCCGCCTGCGGGACTTTGCTGGCGCAGGGTCGCGCGCACCACCGCGTTCCGCTTTTCACCGACGTGAGCCACGGCCAAGTGCGCTGGATAGTAGGGTGTTGCATAGAAGGCCGGGTGCGCGCGCCACAGCCCGTCGGAGGCAAGCGTTTCTCGCAAGTACGCCCGGCCTGGGGCGGCCAGCGGATGGCTGGCACCCAGTGTGCCGATGGCCCACGCGGTGACCGAAGGGCCGGCAAGGTACGAATCGTAGCCGCCTCGGCCAGGCAAGATGAAGTTGGGCCACCGCCCACCGGGCAAGGCATGCCGGACCAACGTCGCGGCTAGGCGGACGCGCAGGCTCGGCAGGGCATGCCAGGCCGCCGAGCAGGTTTCGATGCACAGGCTCGGGTGCCCACTCCAGTAGGACAATTCTCCTCGTCGGGAGATACGGGTGCGCACGAAGCGCTGGGCTGCTGAATTGGGTTTTCCGGCAGCAGTAAAGGCCAAAATTGCCTGGGTCGTGTGCCAAATGTCGGCGCCGCCCCTCAAGCGAAAGGCAACCCGTCGCGACGGGCGCGCCCGCGCCAGGGCGGCGAGAGGATTGGCAATGACATCGTTGATGGCGCCCGACGGAAGTTGGCAGGTCAGCAAGTAGGCAAGCGCGCGATCCACTGCGTCCCACAGGATGGACGACGAAAGCCGAACCGAGCTCGTGACCTGTCTCTGCAAGCAGCAGCAGCGTACCACGCCGGTCGGGCCTACTCAGCGCTAATCCCATCAGCCGCCGCCAGCGGCCGTTGGGAATATCGATAGGTCGGTTTCCCCGCGCCGAAATTGGAGAGGGGCGGAACCTGTGGCCCCGCCCCTCTGGTAAAGGCGTACCGTTTGTCAGCCCATCTCGACGTGTATGCCGAAGTCCTCCGCGAGTTGATCCTCCAGCCCCTCAAGTTGCGCCTGGAGCTTCAGGCCTTTCTCGATCTGCACCAAGGTGGCCGTTTCCAGCTCGTAACCCACCAGTGTCTTCCGGGCATCCTTCTTCAAGGCCGTCAGGAACTTCTTGTCGGTTAGCGCGCGACCAATGATCTCTTGCACTTTCTTGCTGTCCGCTTGCGGAACGTTCATTCCTTTTTTCGCCATCGTCCTCACTCCTTGCCGTCAGTTCATGGTTTCAGGGACGGCTAACGATGTTTAGCAGCCGCGCCGCCACGGGGCCATTCCTTTCCAGACAGTGCCCAGCGCAGGCGCAGGTCGAGGGCGCGGGCGTGGTGGAAACGGATCCGCTCGATGCGTTCGTCCGTGTAGGGCCCCATGCGAGCGATCCCCAAGGCCTCACCGAGGAGTCGTATCCGTCGGTGAAGAGCGATGACTTGTTCCAAGAAACGCTCCAAATGTGGGTTCCTCAATAGTTCCCTGCGCACGGCCACGGGATCGGTGCGACGCCGCTTGGGCAGGGCTTCTTCCACGGCGGCGATCAAGTAGGTGCGCATGCCCGCCGACAGATCCCGTTCCACGCCGAGCACATCATTCACCAATCCATAGGCTTGGCCGAGGCGGTCGATGAAGGTGTCGATAGCAGTTTTGTCGCCGCTCTTGTCGCCATCTACAACCGCGTACAAGGGAATGCGTGCCAGGGCCACTTTGCGAGCGTGGCGACGGAACAGCGCGGACGAATAGGGTGTTTGGCGCTGCAGTTGCCGACGCTCCGCTTCCGTTTCGTTGCAAAAGATCCGCCAGGCCTCGTTCGTCCGAGACCAGAAGCGATCCGAGAGAGGCAAGGATCGCAGACGCTCCCATGCCTCCAGAAAGAACATGTTGCCCAAGAGCAGCTGGGGCGGCCGACCGCGTGTCTGCGGTTCGTCCACCACGTTGTCTTGGATGCGCGTGTGGAAATAGAGCAGTGCCGTGGCCTCCAGGATGGCGTTCAACGGCGGTTCGCCGAACTTTGCGCCATTGCCCCGGCGCCCTTCCACCATCCAGATCGGCAAGTGCAACAGCGGCGGAGCGTCCGGCGCCGAGTGATAACCACGGGGATCGGAACCCAGGGTCGCAAGCCATTCCTGGCCCAACTGGCGCAGGGCCGGTGGGTACGCGCGCATGCGGCGGACGATCCTGTCCATGATCCCATCCAGGCGGCGACGGTTGGCTTGGTAGCAATTCACGGCACGCTTGTTCCCGACCCCGAGGACGAAGAGCTGGGATCCATGTCCCCAAGGAGAGCGTCTTTGTGGTCCACGCGGTAGACCGCCGAATCCAGGTGCATGGCGTTGACCAACTCGGCCGGCAATCGCTCTGCCCGGTAAACGCCCCGGACGGCGTCGTAGGCCGCAGCGTTGATGAGGATGTCGGCATCGAGGTTGTGCGCCAAGGCCCGCAGTCGGATGGAGAGGTTCGCAGCCTTGCCCACCACCGTGTATTCCATACGCTCGCTGGAGCCAATGTTCCCGGCCACGACCAATCCCTGTGCTATCCCGATCCCCATACGCAGCTGGCGCTTCCTTTCGTCGCCACGGCCCCTGGCTTCGGTCACGGACTCCTGCATTTCCAGGGCAGCACGAACCGCCGCGCCTGCCGCGTCGGGCATGTCGTGGGGAACACCGAAAATGGCGCTGAGGCCTCCCTCCGTGAACTTGTCCAAGGTGCCACCGTGGCGGAAAACGATCTCCACCAGGATGGAATAGTGGTGGTTCAGGATCTCCACGACTTCCTCGGGGGAAAGCCGATCGGCCAGTTTCGCGAAGTCTCGAATTTCGGTAGCGAGAACAACCGCCACCCGCCGCAGCCCCCCAAGGTGCAGGACCTCGGGATTTCTCATGGCCTGGTCGCGCACGTGCGGGGAAAGGTACCGGCGATACACGTCCTGGTTCTTCTCTAGGCGACGCTTTCGGACGGTGGCCTCGGCCGATTGCAAGAGCAGTCGGCGGGACGTATGCGATACCCACGCGGCGATAACGCCGGCAACCATGATGAAGACGATGTTGGTCACCTGGTCGTCCAGCCCTAGCGCCTGTTGGCTGTAGATGGAGGTTGGCGACAGAACCACCAGATGGTTCTTCGCGCAGAAGACGAGGACGCCTGCCCGGTGCAGTCCAGCCATCAACGCCGCGAACAGGGAAAGCCTCACGCTGTACTGCAAGGCAGTAAGCATGTTGAACATCATGTACAGCACGAGGGGAATGGAGCTAATCAGGACTTCATAGGCGCCTGACGGATTGAATAGGCTCGCGAGCGCGGTCACCGTGACACTGGTGGTGTCCACCGTGATCCCAAGGTATCGCAACCACACCAAGCCGATATGTTTCCGAACCAGGTAGAATCCAATCACCGAAAAGATCAGGTAGAACACGCCCATTGCCACTGTGATTCGGGTGGTCTGTGGCGAGTTCGAGCTCGCAACCTGCAAGGCGCTGGAGATTCCCAAGACCGCGAAGAGGATGCGGATGACGAAGGTATTGCGCTGTCCGCGATGGATTTCGCTGGCGAGGATGGCCTGCACCTCAGGGGGCAAATCGTCCAGGGCAAGTCGGGTATGTGTGTCGGCCATGCGGGGGACCTCGCCACCGTCAAGGAGGCTCAAGGTTTGAGCGCTTGACCCTGCCGCTCCGGCCGTTTGCTTGCAACCGGAAAAAGGGGTGGGTTGGTCGACATTCGCGTCAATCGCCGGCTGAATTCGCGGGTAGCAAAGCATCGGAAGCCAGGCGTTCCTGGCCTCCGTGCGGTTTCAACGCTGCTGCTGGGTCGCCTGATTGGCGGCGGGCTGATTACTTCTTCGCGGGCGCGGGAACCTTCTCGGTGGCGGCAGGGGCCTTCGCGGCCGCGGGAGCCTTCTCGGTGGCGGCAGCAGGCGTAGTCGTCTTGGCTTCTTTCTTCATCTTCTTGTCGGCCTTGGCCGCAGCCGGCTTGGTTTCGCTGGCCTGCGCGACCTTGTGCGCGGCGGGCGGAGTCTTGGGGGTTTTCGGCGCCTCGCTGGCCGCGAAAGCAGAGCTGCTGGTGATGGCGGCGATTCCGAGGATGACGAGGATGTTCTTCAACATGGTGGCTTCTCCTTTGGGTGTGTTGCGGGTCTCGGAATGAGGCAATTGCACTCGGCATGCCATTGCATCGCCGGCAAAACAGCCCGCGAATCCGTTCTTTTCGGAAAGCGCGACGCGCTCTTGGCGCCATTCCGCCTCGCTCGCGCCCACAAAACTGTCCACGCGAAAACTGGCGCCTTTTGCACAAGCAGGTGAATGTGAGGGCATGGGGGCGTTCCTCGGCGCATTCCGCAGCAAGCGGGTCTTCATCATGATCGGCATGGGCTTCGCGTCCGGTCTGCCGCTTGCCATGTCCGGTTCGACGCTGGGCACCTGGATGACCAAGGCCGGCGTCAACCTGAAGACGATAGGCTTGTTCTCGGCGGTGGGGTTGGCCTACTCATTCAAGGTTCTGTGGGCGCCGTTGCTCGACCGTTTCAGCCTACCCTTTCTCGGGCGGCGGCGCGGTTGGATCGCGCTCACCCAGCTCGGGATCGCGCTGGGCATCTGGGCCACCAGCACCGTGGATCCGCGCGCGGCACCCGTGGCCATGGCCGCGGCGGCACTGGTGGTCGCGTTCTTTTCCGCCAGCCAGGACATCGTGAGCGACGCCTACCGCACCGACGTCCTGCCCCCCGAAGAGCGCGCCTCGGGCACTTCGACCTTCGTTCTCGGCTACCGCATCGCCATGCTCGTTTCCGGCGCCGCTGCGCTAGCCCTGTCGGACTACTTGGCTTGGCCCACGGTGTTCAAAATCATGGCCCTGCTCATGCTGCCCATGATCGTCATTACCTGGTATGCGCCCGAGCCCGAGGCGGTTCGGCCGCCGCGCACCTTGGCCGACGCCTTCACCAAACCGTTTCTTGATTTTTTCGCGCGCAGGGGCGCCGGCGTTGGCATCGCGTTCATCATGCTTTACAAGCTCGGCGACTTCGTCGCGTCCGGCATGATCCAGCCGTTTCTCATCAAGACGGGATTCTCGGGCACCGAGATCGCAGCCTGGTACAAGCTCGTGGGCTTCACCGCCATGACGGTCGGGGTCTTGCTCGGCGGCGGCATGGTGGCCAAGCTTGGCGTGCGCAAGGCGCTCCTGCTCTTCGGCGTTCTCGCCTCGGTCACCAACAGCGGCTACCTCGCCCTGGCTATCCTTGGCAAGAATCACGCCCTGCTGGCCGGAGCCATCGGCATCCACAACCTGTCGAGCGGTATGGCCGAGACCGCCTTCATGGCCTTCCTCATGTCCCTGTGTAACAAGTCGTTTTCGGCCACCCAGTTCGCCTTGCTATCGAGTGCCTCCACGGTCGTGGGCCGCACCCTCAGCGTGGGCGCTGGCTACCTGATCTCGGCCGCGGGCTGGCCCGTCTTTTTCGCCACCACCATGGCCATGGCAGCGCCGGCCTTGGTGGTGTTGCAGTTTCTACCCAAGGAAGATCCCAGCGAGTCCAACCGTGCCTGACACGGCAAAGGGGATTCCACATAGCGCGGGCTTCATCCACGACCCAAGATGGCTCCAGGCTGCAGGCTCCAGGCTGCAGCTTGCTCCGTCGAGAGCAGCGATCGGTTTCCTGGACCTCGACGCATGAGCCAGCACTTCAGCCTGAAGCCTGAAGCCTGGAGCCTGCAGCCCCATGACACGGATGCTTGAGAATCCTTGCGCACAGCGAAGGAATCGAACAGTAGTAAATCAGGGGCCGGCATAGGTGTAGAGCGCCTGGATTTCCGCCGCAGACAAGGCGCGGTTGTACATGCGAAAATCGTCGATGTTCCCGTCGAGATAAGGGTCCGGGGGAAACTGCGACCTTCCGATGTAGTTGTTTAGTGTGGTGCCCAGATTGGCAGGGCCAAGGGAAATCCCGGGGTTGCTATCGACCAGTTGCCCGTCGACGTAGAGGAATCCACCCCCGCTGCCCAGGACGACAGCTACGTGCTTCCATACCCCGACGGGCAATTCGGCGGTGCCGTTCAGCATCTGCTCGTTGCCATTGCCGCTCACCGTGATGCCGAAGTAGAGTTTTTGACTGTAGCCGTTCCTGGGGCTCAGAAACATGTAGACGTTCGTGTCATTGCCGAAGTCCCACACGCGCTGGTAGTCTGCGCCAGCGTTGAGATACACCCAGGTCGCGATGGTCATCTCGGTCGCACCGCTCAGCACGCCCTGGGGGATGCTTGCATAGCCTTGGTTGGCCTGGACGAGGTAGAGGGCGTTGTTCAGCTTGCCGGGCTGGAAGCTATACCCACCGCTGACGCCTGTGACAGTCACCAAGCCGGCGTTGCGACCGTTGCTCGACAGATCCCAGAGCATCGGGCCGGCGGTTTGGTCGCACGGGTAGTAGGCGACAAGGCCCGCAGCAAGCCCGCTGGTCGCGCCGCCGCTACCAGCACCCCCTCCGCCAGTGCCGCCAGCGCCAATGGCGCCACCGCTGCATGTCACTCCGCCGGTACCTGCGCCCCCAGTGTCCCCCGAGCCTTCGCCACTGTCGATGGCAGTTCCGCAACTGCCTCCGTTCCCGCCATTACCTCCTTCGCCGCCGCCGCCGCCGCCGCCCGCTTGGCCGCTGCCGCCAGCGCCACCCCCGGCGCCTACATCGCCGGCGCTGACCTCGTTTCCGCTCGAAGAGTCGCCGCTGTCCTCCGTCACCAGGGGCAGATCGGAAGAGTCCGAGAAAATGCCGAGAGCAGCGGCGTCGCCCGCCGCATCCTGGCTGGGAAGATCGGTGGCGCCATCACGCTCTGCAATCGCCTCGGCCCCGGGCAGGTCAAGAGGCGCCACCGCGCTGTCCACACCGCTGGGGCCGGTGCTGCTGTCCGCACTGGCGCCACCAGCATCCGCGGCGCGGGCCTCGACCAAAGAATCGATGGCCGTGTCGGGAGCGGCGGATGCCGGCACCCGCAACTTGTCGATGTCGACCGAGCACGCTGTAACCAGGATCGCCACGCAACACAGTCCGGCAACATGGAGGTTTCCTCCCGCATCTGACTTCGTCTTGGCGGTACCGGCTGTCGTTTTCATGATCATCGATCCTGGTTCATCCGGCTGGGTGCAACCGGGCCAACTCATCGCACTATCGGCGATTTGTACGCTCGGCTTTAGGCGACCACAGGGCCGCCCATCGAGGGTGATGCTGCCATCGCTCGCGCCGGCGGACCGTGGCTTCACTTCGGCAGCAAACTTCGACAGCAAACTTCGGGTTGACTCCCGGCGCCTTGCTCTCGACAATCAGTGGTGTCGGGCCGAGTTCGCGGTGGCCCATGCGCAACCTCAACTTTACAGCACAGGGAGAACAGCATGAAGCGGACCACAATCCTCTTGGCAGCCTCGGCGATGTTTCTGGCCACCGGGTGCAAGGACAACGCCCCGTCAGAGCCGCTCGCGCCCACTCCGGCCCAACCAGAGCCGACCAAGCCCGCAGCCCCCGGCCCGGCGGTCGATGCGGGATCCGCCGATGCCCACCTGGGCATGATGGAAAAGTACGCCATCTGGAAGGCGAAGAAGGAGGCCGACGAGAAGCTGGCCGCGCAGAACGCCGCCGAGGAGCATGCGCGCCTGCTCAAGTTCGACAAGGGTAAGCTGCCCAAGCACCTGGCCCTGGTCGCGTTCGAGAAGAAGACGCGCGAGGCGCTCGACCACGCGGCCGAGAAGCTGAATGGCAAGATCGAGGCTGAGGAAACGCTCACCAAGCTGGCCACGTCGCAACGCAAGGCCATCGAGGCCCAGGCCGCGAGCCTGCGCGCAATGGATCCCAAGGGCGGCAGCTCGAACATCGGCACGGATCACGACGTGATCCTGAACCTCCTGGCCAACGACTACCCCGAAGCCATCGTGGCCTTCTTCCAAGGCCAGACGAAGCCCCTGGCCGAGGTGCGCGCCGAGATGGACAAACGCGAGAAGAAGATTGCCAGCTGGCTGGAAGAAGTGAAGAGCGGCAAGAAGTAGCTCAGCGACGGATCAGGACATCTGCAGTTTCTACCCAAGGAGGGTGTGCTGGCAGCGCACCCAAGCTTGCCCGCCGTCGCGGTAGTCCTCCTTCTTCCAGATGGGCACGCTTGCCTTCACTTCGTCGATGATGAACGCGCAGGCCGCGAACGCGGGCCCTCGGTGGGCAGCGGCCGCCCAGACCTTGACCGCGACGGCGCCAATTTCAAGCACGCCGATTCGGTGCATGCAGGCCGCGCTCGCCAGGCCGAAACGAACGATGGCCTCGCGTACAATGCGCGCGCCTTCACGTTCGGCGAGCTTCGGGTAGGCCGAGTACTCGAGGCGCACAACCGACTTGCCTTCGTTGTTGTCGCGCACGATGCCCTCGAAGCACGCAATGGCGCCCACGCTGGTGGGAACGCTAAACGGCGGTGCCGCCGGCAAGGGGTCGACCGACAGGGCAAAAAGGGATTCCACCGCATCCCTCCGTCAGCCGCCCGCGACCGGAGGTATGAACACGACGAAATCCCCATCGGCCAGTGCGCGATCCCAGTCGCAGAATTCGTCGTTGACGGCGGGACGAACGTGCCTCTCGCCAAGCGATAGCGCGTGCCTGCGGACGAGGTCGCGATAGAGCTGACGCAGGTCCGGGCTTTCAACTTGCAGGATCTCGCGGTCGAGCCCTCGCTGTTCGCGCAGAATCGCGTAGTAGCCCACTTGGATGTGCATGGGTCATTCTCCTCTATTCAAGGCCACGGAAAGAATCGTACAGGTGCTCCCGCGGGCAGGTCTCCGGTTCCAGCGGGAAGCTCGACGATGCCATCCGACGGATGGAGCCCGGCGAAGTTGCCCGAGCCTCCGCTTTTGCGAAGACGCACGCCCGCGCTTCCGTCGGGTCGAGGTTCGAGCAGTGCTGGCAAGAACAGTGCGTATCCCTCCCGGGCCTCCGCGGGGCCAACCAATGGCAGGACATGACTGCTCGCAAACGCACCGCGAGCATTGCGCGGCTCGCCCCAAGAACGCAGTCGTGGCAACACATAACGAAGAAAGCACACCAGCGACGACACTGGATTTCCCGGTAGGGCGAAGATGATCGAGCCTTGCGCGGAAAAGCCGAACCACATGGGCTTGCCAGGCTTGTGCGCAACCCCATGAAACACGCGCGTGCATCCCAAAGAAAGCAGGACAGGCGGAACAAGGTCTTTGCTTCCCTTCGAGACGCCTCCGCTGATCAAGAGCACGTCGCTTTCCGCCAACGCTTCGACTAGGCCGCTGCGCAAAGGCTCTTCTCGATCTGGCAGATGCATGGCCTTGCCAACGGGAAACCCAGCGCGGCGCAGGCAGGCTTCGAGCGCGACCATGTTCGACATGCGGATCTGGTAGGGAGACGGCGTGGCCGCTACGTCGACCAGTTCGTCGCCTGTCGCCACCAGAAACACACCCGGGAATGGGACGACGGGAACCGCACTGCAGCCCACACTGGCGAGGATGTGAACGTCGGGCGCATGGATGCGAGTCCCCTTCGCGAGCAGTGAGTCGCCCCTACGGTAGTCGGTGGCGCGGACATGAATATTCATGCCGCGCGCGACGCGAACATCCTGGCGCAGTCGCCATCCGCCATCGCCGGTGGGTTCAACATCTTCCCAAGGCACGACCGCATTCCACGGCTTAGGCAGGGCCGCGCCGGTCATGACCTCGATAACGGCGCTGGATCCGGGGCGGACCATGCCCTCGGGTCGGGCCACGCCAGCGGGCAACCTGCCTGCGATGGGGAAAACCGTCCGCCAGGCTTCGGTTTCCCCTTCGTCGAACACGATGGCAACGCCGTCCATGGCAACTCGATCGAAGGGCGGCTGATCGCTGTCCGCAAAGATGTCACTCCCCAGGACGCGACCAATGGACAGCGCCACCGGCACGTCCACGCACTTCCTTGACTTCCAGTGCTGGGCAAGGGTCTGGTCGATAAGTCGGTCAGCTTCGGATGTGGAGATCATGGCGAATCCGGCGGAAATCTTGCAGGTCGTTGCCGTTTTCAAGAGCGCTCGGGGCGGCAGCGTCGATGAGCGCGATCGGCGAATGGATGAGGCACTTGCGCGGACACGAATGTCCCATGCCGAGAAACTGCAGCAGCCGAGGGTAGGATTTGGGCTCCCAAATCGTGCACAGGGGTTCTGGAAATCCGTCGCTGCCTTGGAATGCGCTGGCGAACTTGAATGGGTTGCGCCCGGCCAGCAAGCGATTCAAGACGTCCCCATCGACGCGTGGCAGATCGCAGGCCATGACCAGCCAGGCCTGGCCATGGCTTTCATCACTGGCCAAGGCGCTCAAGATTCCACCGGTCGGACCCACGCCGAGGAACCGGTCGACAAGGCAGGGGTAGGTGCTGCGCACGGATTCGTTGACTTGGTCCGGCCGGCACGAAACCAGAACATCGGTGCAGTGGCGGGAAAGCAATCGGAACCCATGCTCGACTTGCGTACACCCATGGTAGTCGACAAGTGCTTTGTCTCGCCCCATGCGCTTGGAATATCCACCCGTCAGAAGCAATCCACGCACCACGGGTCGGCGGTCTAGCCAGAACTGGCGAATGAAACTCGCAATGGCTTCGATGTCGTTCCGGTCGAACCAAGGCAATTCCCCAAAATGGCATTGCACGATCGCGAGGGCGCGGGTTTCGTCCGCACTGTGCGGAGGGAAGGGATGCGCGACAGCCACCGGGGGCGCTTCCAACCACGCCGCATCGTCGACAATCGCCAGATTCTCATCGAGGACCATGATGCGGGGAAGATCGCTCGCCTTGTACCCTTCGACCAATAGGGCGTCGGCCGCTAGCAGATTATAGGGCGACAGCTGTTCTGTGTCGCAGTGGCCGTCGAGACGAGCAAATCCGCTGCTCCCCGTGATGACAACCGTCGTTGCTCCTGCTTTGCTAAGGCGATCGGTGTCCTTCCCCGGATGATCCATGGCGAAGTCGTGCGCGTCGTGTTTCAGATAGGCCAGACTCAAGTCTGGCGCGAGGTGGCCGGTCACGCCTTCGAGCAGTGTGGTCTTGCCACTGTTCTTGTAGCCGCACACTGCGATTTCAAAAGGATTGAACCGCCAGGAGCGACGGATGCGCGCAGCAGATGAGCGTGAATGGTGATCAGAGTCGTGCATAGTCGTGTTTGCCGCCGGATTTGGCCAATAGAAAAACCGAACGAATCTCGATGGCGTGCGACAGTGCCTTGCACATGTCGTAGACCGTCAGCGCAGCCACGCTGGCGGCGGTGAGGGCTTCCATTTCGACGCCCGTGTGGTGGATGGCGCGACAATCGCTGGTAATTTCCACAACGCCTGCGCCCGCGGCGCGCAGGTCGACCTTCACATTGTCGAGAGGCAGAGAATGGCAGAGTGGGATGAGCTCGTGCGTGCGCTTGGCTGCCATCACGCCGGCAAGACTGGCGGTGTGAAAGACCGATCCTTTTGGCCCGCGTACGTCGCTTGCACTCGAGACGCGATCCAAGCCGAGCCGAGCGGCCACCTCGGGTGGAAACCAAACCTCGGCACGCGCACGGGCGCTCCGGTGCGTGATGGTCTTGTCCGAAATATCGACCATCCGCGGGTTGCCCTGCGGGTCGAGGTGGCTGAGCGCGGGTGTGTCGGCTTCCAATTCAACCTCCGATGTAGAACATCTCGATCTTCTTGTGCGCCGGAGCATGGGCACGCTCGACGGAATACTGGTCGCTACGCCCTTTCCACAAGTCGACGAGGGCGGCGCGCACATCGCCCGGATCGGTCTTGCCTCGGAGCAGTCTCTTGGCGTCGAAGCCATCCTTGGAAAACAGACACGTGTAGAGCTTGCCGTCGGCGGATAGGCGCAGCCGGCTGCAGTCGCCGCAAAACGGTTGCGTGATGCTGGCGATGAATCCGATTTCGCCCGAGCCGTCGAGGTAGCGGTAGCGTTTGGCGGTTTCGCCTCGATAGGAGGCATCGACTGGCACGAGCGCGGCGACTTTGCGTAAACGGGCGAGGATGTCCGCCGCGGGCACCACATCGGTTCTTCGCCAACCATTGCGCGTGCCCACATCCATGTATTCGATGAAGCGCACGATGGTATCGGGATGGCGGAAAGCGTCCGCCACGGCCTCGACCTCGTCGTCGTTGACGCCACGGATCACCACCATGTTGATCTTGAGCGGGCGAAAGCCAGCCTGTCGCGCGTCGGCGATCCCGGCCAGCACCTTGTCGAGCTGCCGGCCGCGGCCGCTGATGGTCGCGAAGCGTTCGGCGGATAGGGTGTCGAGACTCACGGTCAGCCGGTCGAGGCCCGACTCGCGCAAACGCTCGACCAGAGGCGCAAGCAAGAGGCCGTTGGTGATGAGATTGACCTCCAAGTCAGGCGCAGCCGCGTGCAACATCTGGATGAGCCGGGGGAGAAACGGCCGGCTCAGCGGCTCGCCACCAGTCAGCTTCACCTTGCGCACGCCCATCCCGGCAAGAATCTGCACCAGGTTGGCGATTTCCTCGAAGGTCAGCAGCTTGTCGTCGGGCAGGAAGGCATACCCAGGTCCGAAGGTTTCCTTGGGCATGCAGTAGGTGCAACGCAAATTGCAGTGGTCGGTGAGCGAGATACGAATGTCGCGCAAGGGACGATCGCGTGCATCCAGCACCGTGCTTTCCGGTGCGGGTGTGGCATGGCTTCGCCGCGAGAGCGAAATCACGACGCCTCCCGCGTGATGACTTGGACGGGAGCCGCCGTGCGCGTTTTCAGAATGGAGGCGATCTCGGGACGACAACTGCCACAGCCGGTCCCCGCCCCCGTGGCGTCCATGAGGGTTCGCAGGGTCGTGGCGCCGCGCTCGCAGGCCTGGCCAATGGCGCCTTCGTCGACGGAGGTACAGCTGCACACGATCTTGCCTCCAACACGCGGCGAGGTTCTCGAATTCCCGCGCAACAGGGCTGCGCGCCGAGCTCCGAGCTCTTCGCCGCTGCGAATAAGGTCACGCAACTGAACGAAGTCGCTGTTGTCGCCCACCAGTAGGGCGCCGACCAACCGGTCGTTGCGAATTACGCACTTTCGATACACGCGGGATGCTCGGTCCAGGTAGACGATCTCCTCGTAGCTCAAGTCATCGGCGGGTGGCCGCGCAATGCCCAGGCTCACCACCGCGAGCCCGTCCACCTTGACCAAGTTCTGCGCCATCGAACCTTGGTACACGGCCTGCGCGTCTCCGGCCAAGGCCGCCGCCGCCACCCACGCTTGCTCTTCGGCGGCGGCGGTGATGCCATGAAGCTGACCGTCGAGCTCGGCGATTTCGCCCAAGGCGAGGATGTCAGGATCGCTCGTGCGCATGGCCAGGTCTACCACAACGCCGCGATTGACCATCAGACCGCAGGCGCCGGCCAGCTCGACGTTCGGGACCGTACCCATGGCGTAGATCAACGTCACATCGCGCAGGATCTTGCCCGAGGCCAGGAACACTTCGTCGATCCACCCTTCACCCTTCCACATGACGACCTGCTCGAGAAAGTGGATGTGGATGCCGCGGTCGACGAGCTCGTCGCGCAGGATTTCGGCCGCGACCTCGTCCAGCTGTTTGTTCATCAGCTGGGCCGAACGCTGAATGATGTGGACATCGAGTCCCTTGGCGCGCAGGACGGCGCCCAATTCGATGCCGATAAGCCCGCCGCCGACGATCGCCACGCTTCGGCCGGTGGCCACCGAGCGCAAGATATCCTGCGCATCCGCGAAACTGCGCAAGGCATGCAAGCCGCGCTGATTCTTGGGCGTGTCCTTGGGCCACGCGGCCCGACTGCCGGTGGCCAGCACCAGCACATCATAGCCGTGCCACTGCCTGCGCGAATCGAGGACGCGCTTCTGCGCGCGGTCCACTTCGACGATGGCGCATGGGCTGGATACCTGCACGCGCAGGGACTCGGCCTCGTCCCGCCCCAGCACGACCAGGGATTGCCAGTCAGCGTTGCTCTCCACGATCCCGGGCAAGCGAACCCGGTCGTAGAACGGGATCTCCTCCTTGCTGAACACGACGATCTCGTCGTCCTGATTGTCCTGCCGGTACGCGCGCAGAAACGCCAGCGCCGCCGCGCCCGCCCCGACCACCACGATCTTTCGCCGCGGCGACTGGAAGCGCACCACCTCGACGGTGGTGAATTTCAGATCGGGCTCCTTGGAAATGGGATCCCAGCGCGCCTCGGTGAGGTTGTTGGCGCGCACGTCGTCGCGGTCGAGGATGCGACCCCAGTGCATGGGCAGGAACACCACGCCCGGCTTGATGTCCTCGGTCAACCGCGCGCGCAGGCGCACCTCGCCGCGCGGGCTGCAAACCGTCACCAGGTTGCCTTCGCCGATGTCGCGAGCCGCAGCGTCGCCCGGGTGCATGTCGAGGCGGGCCTGGGGATCGTGGCTGCGCAACTTGGCGACCTTTCCAGTCCGGGTCATGGTGTGCCACTGATCTCGAATTCTCCCGGTGGTGAGCACGAGCGGAAAGTCCGGGCTGGGTGGCGCCGAGGTGTTGTCATCCGGGACGGCGTGCAGCTTGGCCCGCCCGTTCGGCCGATAGAAGCGGCCGTCGGTGAAAAGCCGCGGCGTGCCCGGATGCTCGGCGTGCGGCACCGGCCACTGCACCGAGCCTTCCCGTTTCAGCCGGCCGTAGTCGAGCCCGCTGATGTCGATGGACGTGCCCTGGGTCAGGGCCGCGTGCTCGCGGTAGACGTCGGCCATGCCTTGGTAGTCGAAGTGCTTGTGCCAGCCCATCTTACGGGCAAAGCGTAGCAAAATTTCTCCGTCGGGAAGGGCTTCTCCGGGTGGCGCCACCACCGGCGAAAGGTAGGTGATGCGCCGCTCAGAGTTGGTCATGGTCCCTTCTTTTTCGAGCCAACCCGCGGCAGGCAACACCACATCGGCGAAGCGCAGGGTATCGGAGCGCATCGAAATGTCTTGCACCACCACGAACTCGGCACTCGCAAGCGCGCGCTCGGCCTTCGTCAGATCCGGCCAGCTCACGAGGGGATTGGTGCAGATCACCCACAGGGCCTTGAGTCGCCCGTCGCAGAGCGCATCCATCATCTCGCCCGCCGTAAGCCCCGGCGCCTCAGGCACGCTGGGCACGCCCCAAAAGCGCGCGATCTCGTCGCGATGGATGGGGTTCTTCATGTCGCGGTGGGCGCTCATCAGATTCGCCATGCCGCCCACTTCACGGCCACCCATGGCGTTGGGCTGCCCGGTCAGGCTGAAGGGGCCGTGACCGGGTTTGCCGATCTTGCCGGTCAAGAGGTGCAGATTGATGAGGGCGAGATTCTTGTTCACGCCCACCATGCTCTGGTTGAGCCCCATGGCCCAAAGCGAGACAAAACCCTTCGACTCGCCGATCCACCTGGCCGCAGTTTCGATGGCCGCGGCATCGACACGGCAGATGGCGGCTGCCTCGGTCAGAGTCCTGCCGCAAACGCGCGTGCGCAACTCGTCGAAGCCTTCGCCGTGGTCGTGAACGAAATCGCTGTCGACGAAATCAGACTCGATCAGCCTGCGCGCGATGGCATGGAAAAGCGTGATGTCCGTGCCCGGTTGGATCTGCAAGTGCAGATCCGCCATGGCCGCGCTTTGGGTACGGCGCGGATCCACGACGATCATGCGCGCCGACTTGGGCTCGCGCTGCAGCCTATCCTCCATGCGGCGAAAGAGGATGGGATGGCACCAGGCGGGATTGGCGCCGGCAACAAAATACAAATCGGCGAGGTCCAGGTCTTCGTAGGTTCCAGGAACGCAATCCTCGCCAAGCGCCAGCTTGTAGCCGGCCACCGCCGAGCTCATGCACAAGCGTGAATTGGTGTCGATGTTGTTGGTGCCGAGGAAGCCCTTGGCGATCTTGTTGGCGAGGTAATACTCCTCAGTCAAACACTGCCCCGACACATAGAGGCCGACCGAGCTCGGACCGTGCTTCTCCATCGTGGTGCGAAAGACGCTGACCACCTTGTCGAGCGCCTCGTCCCAGCCCACCCGCCTGCGCGGCGCCAAACGTGATTCGCGTAACTCTGGATGGAGCAACCGGTCCGAACGGTCGTCCACCGTGGTGTGCAGGTTCAGTCCCTTGGAGCAAAGCTTGCCGCGATTGACCGGGTGGTCGGGATCTCCTTCAACAGATAGGGCGCCGGCCCGATTCTTGCGAACAAGAATTCCGCAGCCGACGCCACAGTAGCAGCAGGTTGTTCGATGGGTACTTGGGGTCGCGGCAATGCCCATACAGTGTTTAGTATCTAACAGCTTCGGTCTGCGCGGCCCAGCCTCGCCGCCAGCGGATGCTGACGAAAGAGAAGATCCCGAGCACCAAGAGCACGACGAAGGCCACGGCCAAGAATCCCGCCACGTGGCTTCCCGTGCCCTGCTTGAGCGGGCCCAGCACGAAATTGGTCAAGGCGAAACCGCCGAAGCCGCCCGCCGCGCCGACGATGCCCGTGGCCACGCCGATCTCCTTCTTGAAACGCTGAGGGACGAGCTGAAAGACGGCGCCGTTCCCCATGCCGAGACAGGCCATCATCACGCTGGCAATGAGCAACATGAGCAAGAACGAGCGTGGCATGCTCGCGATCAAGAACGAGCATAGTGCCACCACGGCGTAAAGCACGGTGAGGAGGCGCATGCCGCCGATCTTGTCGGCGATCCAGCCACCCACGGGACGGAAGAAACTTCCGGCGATGACCGTCGCTGTTACCAGATAGCCGACCTGAACCTTGGTAAGTCCCCCCACCACGGCCTTCACGCCGTAGATGTCGAAGAAGACGATGCCGAGGTAGGTCGAGAGGCCGACGAAGCCACCAAAGGTGACCGCATAGAGCAGAGAAAACCAGGCGATGTCGAGCTGGCCGAAGATGGCCAGGTATTCGGACAATTTCTTGGGCGCTGGGCGGTCGGGAGCGTCCTTGGCCAACACGAAGTAGGCGATGAAGACGAGCGCCAGCGGAATCATCGCGAAACCGAAGACGGCGTGCCATCCGAATTTCTCGGCGATGTGCGGGGCAAAGAAGGTGGAAAGCGCCGTGCCGCTGTTGCCAGCCCCGGCGATGCCCATGGCCATGCCTTGGTACTTGGGCGGATACCAGCGACTGGCCAGCGGCAGCGCCACGCCGAAGCTGGCGCCGGCCACGCCGAGCACCAGCCCAAATCCCAGGGCCTGGTGAAAACTCGTGCCCGCAAAGCACGCCCAGGCGAGCGGCACGAAGGTGATGGCCATGCCTAGCAGTCCGGTGTTTCGGCAACCGATACGATCCGCGAGGATTCCCATGGGAATGCGCAGCAGGGCACCACCCAAGGTCGGGATCGACACCATGAGCGCCTTCTGCGCGTCGTTGAGTTTGAAATCCGAGGAAATGTAGAGCGCCACCGCACCGCACAGGACCCAAATCATGAAGCTAACGTCGAAGTACAGAAAGGCCGAGAGCAGACTCTTCCAGCTCCCGGTCTTTCGAAAAGAGGTGAAGTTCATCTGGTTCTCCTTGTCATTGGCACAACTGATACCGGACTGAATTTATCCGTTTACCTGTATCGAGGAGGTTTCATCTGGGTAATATCGCGTCGCCGATTCCTCGACGGAGGTGCCAAGGATTTCCGGGGACGAAACAGATACGAAACCTGGCGCGTGCTAGTAGCATCACAAGCTGCGAGGAATGATGAATCAAAGAGGAGGGTCAATGCCGGACTTGAGCCACGACTGCCAGACCTGCTACGGCACCGGCGAAATCGTCACCGAGCACGGAGCGGTCAGTTGCCCTGACTGCTACGGCGACGGCAAGGCCGCGAGCGGCGGAAATAAACTGGAGTGGCGGCTACGCGAATTGGAGCGCACCTACCGCGTGGCCCACCACGAGGCTTTCTCGGACGTGATGTGGCTTGTGCACGAGCTGCGGCAGGCTCGTGATGCCCTGGTTCTGGTACTAACCCGCTGCCAGGACGCCGACGACAGCGACGAGATGGCCAGATACGTGCGCAACCAGGCCATTGAAGCGCTTGGTCTTTACCCCAGAAGCCCAGACGGATCCAAAAGCGGACGGGGTCAGTCTTGAATTCCGGAGCACTGCTGGTGCTCGGCAACGGGATGGTCGGCCATCGCTTTTGCGAGAAGGTGGTCGAATACGACCGCGCCCACGGACTGCGCGTAACGGTTCTTGGCGAAGAGCCGCGGCCAGCCTACGACCGCGTACACCTCACCGACTACTTCAAGGATCGCTCGGCCGACAATCTCGCCCTCGGAACCAAGGACTGGTACGCCGAACGCGGCATCCAGCTTCTTACCGGGACTTTGGCCGTGGACATCGACCGCAGCTCTGGCCAGGTGACGACCGCGACCGGCGAGCAACATCGCTACGACTGGCTGGTGCTAGCCACGGGTTCGTCGCCCTTCGTTCCCCCGGTCCCCGGCGTCGACAAAAAGGGCGTCTTCGTCTACCGAACCATCGAGGATCTGGAGGCGATTCTCGCGCGTGCTTCCTCCGCACGTCGAGCCGCCGTCATCGGTGGAGGGCTTCTCGGGCTGGAGGCAGCGCGCGCCGTGAAGGACTGCGGCCTGGAAACCCACGTCATCGAGGTAGCCACCCGACTCATGCCTCGCCAGCTCGACAGCGCCGCCTCGGCCATGCTGGAACAATCCATTCGCGACCTCGGGGTAACAGTGCACATCGACCGACGCATGTCCCGCTTCGTGGGCGACGAAACGGTCACCGGCGTCGAATTGTCAGATGGAGAGATCATCAACGTCGACCTGGTCATCGTTTCGGCGGGCATTCGGCCGCGCGACGAGCTGGCGCGCAAGGCCGCCCTGGAAGTGGGACCGCGTGGCGGTGTGGTCGTGGACGACCAGCTGCGCACCAACGACCCGCGCATCTTCGCCATTGGCGAGGTGGCGCTTCACCAGGGGATGATCTACGGCTTGGTGGCGCCCGGCTACGAAATGGCGGACACCCTGGCCAGGTCGCTCACCGGCGAGAGCGTGTCCTTCACCGGAGGCGACCTGTCGGCGAAGCTCAAGCTGATGGGTACGGACGTGGCGTCCTTCGGCGATCCCTTCGTGTCGGCGCCCAGCGTCCGCGTGCTTGCGTTCGAGGACCAGATCAAACGAACGTACAAGAAGCTCGTGGTGGATGCCGAGAGCAAGCGCTTGCTCGGGGGCATTCTGGTTGGCGACGCGAAGGACTACGCGCGGCTGCAATACCTCACACGCTCCGGCACGACGCTTTCCGACGGCTTCGACGAGCTCGGCATGACCCCTGGATCGAGCGCGGCCCAGACGTTCGTCCTGCCCGACGAAGCGCAGGTCTGCTCGTGCAACAACGTCTCGGCTGGGAACCTCCGCGCCTGCGTTCGCGACGAGGATTGTCTGACCGTCGACGCGCTCAAGAAACACACGCGCGCGGGCACCGGCTGCGGCGGGTGCCTGCCCGTGGTGACCGATTTGCTCGGCGCCCAGTTGAAGGCCCTGGGCAAGGCCGTCCGTCCGCGCTTGTGCGAGCACTTCGCCCACACCCGACAGGATCTCTTTCAGATCGTCGCCAGCAAGCGCCTTCACACCTTCGAGCAGCTGATCCGCGAGCACGGCCAGGGCAGCGGCTGCGAGATCTGCAAGCCCACCGTGGCCTCGATCCTGGCCAGTCTGTTCAACGAGCCGGTGATGAAGGAAGAGCATCGCACCTTGCAGGACACCAACGATCGGTTTCTAGCCAACATGCAGAGGAATGGAACCTATTCGGTCATTCCGCGTGTTCCGGGTGGCGAAATCACGCCCGAGAAGCTGGTCGTCCTGGGCAAGGTCGCGCGCAAGTTCGACCTGCACAGCAAGATCACCGGCGCGCAGCGTGTGGACCTGCTGGGCGCGCATCTCGAGGATCTGCCCAGCATCTGGGAGGAGTTGGTGGCCGCCGGCTTCGAAAGCGGCCACGCCTACGGTAAGGCCCTGCGCACGGTCAAGAGCTGCGTGGGCACCACCTGGTGTCGCTTTGGCGTGCAGGACTCGACCGCCATGGCCATCCGACTCGAAGAACGCTACAAAGGCATCCGCGCCCCGCACAAGCTGAAGAGCGCGGTGAGTGGTTGCATTCGAGAGTGCGCCGAGGCCCAGGGCAAGGATTTCGGGCTCATTGCCACCGAGAAAGGCTGGAACGTCTTCGTGTGCGGCAACGGCGGCGCCCACCCGCGCCACGCCGATGTGCTGGTCAAGGATGTCGACGCCGAGACCGCCATTCGCTACCTCGACCGCTTCATCATGTTCTATATCCGCACGGCGGATCGTCTGACCCGCACCTCGGTCTGGCTCGACAAGATGGAAGGGGGTATCGAGCGGCTACGCCAAATCATCGTCGACGATGCGCTTGGCATCGCGGCCGATCTGGAACGCGACCTGCAATATCTGGTCGACACCTACGAGTGTGAATGGGCCGGCGTCCTGCGCGATCCCGAGCGGCGGGCGCAATTCAAGCAGTATGCCGAGACCGCGGCGCTGCTCGTCGAGAAGGCCAAGCAACCGGCAGCCAAACGCACGTGGATCCGCATGGCCAAGGTTTCCGAGGTGCCGCGCAACGGGGGCATCGCGGCCCGCTACGGAGACAGCGAAATTGCCATCTTCAATCTCGCCGCGCGCGGCGAGTGGCTTGCCAGCGAGAACCTTTGCCCGCACAAACAACAGATGGTTCTGGCACGCGGGATTGTGGGTGACACGAACGGAAAGCCCAAAGTCGCCTGTCCGCTGCACAAGAACACCTTCGATCTGCGAAGCGGCGCCTGCTTGAACGGTGACTTGCCAGCCATCGCGACATTCGCGGTCAAGGTCGAAGGAGACGACGTCCTGGTCGAGCTTCCGCCCGCCGGGGAGTTGCGAACCGCCTCGCGCAAGACCGAGCCATCCAAAGCTGTGTCGATCGGGGTTGCGCAACCGGTTGCCTAAAAGCGCAGGACTTGAGGCCGAAGCCCGCGGTTGCCGGCTACTGGGAAGCGTACGGGTATTCGTACGCTGGCGAGGTTCCAACGTCGCTCTTGCGTCCGGGCAAGTACTGAAGTCAAGCTACTGTTGCCGCACGCGCTTTGACCGCAGGCGCTTCGCCATTCCTCTTCCCTCGGACGCCCCTCAACTCGCGTGGCCCTCGCCGGGCGATTCAAGCCAGGCCGAACGCTTAGAACTGGCTCAAGAAGGTCCAGACATTTTGATATTCCCAGCTCGTCCCTCCGCCAGAATCCGTCGGATCAGGAGTGTGCGGACCAACGAAGGAGCAAAATTCCACTGGATACCCAGTCTTGCAGCCTGCGTAGTTCGTGCACACGTGATTGCCAGTCGCCTGCGTAGGAGTAGCCGCGGTGCAGCCGTCGGCCGCGGCCCAGGTTTGAGCAATCGACACACCCCCACTGTAGGGCAGCACCGAATCGTTCGTACCGTGCGAGGCGTAGTAGGCCACTGGCTTGCTAGAGCTGGCCTTGCAATTGTCTGTGTTGCTGAGATAGGCGACGGAGTAGACAGCGATGGCGCGAAGCCCCCATGTTGCGCTGCCCAGCCCGCTGAGCGGTCTCTCGCACGCGGTTTGCTCGGACATACTGGCCCCATAGCTCCAACCGGTCGCGAAGATCCGATTCGTGTCGATACAGAAGTTCTCTTCGATCTGGGCCACGACGGCATCGGCAAGAGCCATGTCCGAATCGCTCGTGTTGGGCCATCCGCATCCCGAAGCCTGCGTACAGTTCGCGTTGTTTTGCTGCCCGTTGGGGGCCACAAAGATTGTGCTGTTTTGAGACAGATTGAGCAGGTGATAGTACTGATTCTTGTACATCTCGTCGTCGTTTCCATTGAGCTCGTGATAGGCAATGACGAATTTGTACGGCTTGGTGTTGTCGTAGTTGGTTGGTACGTTCAGGATGTACTCGCGCGCCTTGCCGGCGGCCGTGATTGCAATGTGGTGACCGTTGTTGTAGTTGCTGCTCGCGATGGTGGGCGCCTTGCCGCAGCCCGCGCTTTGACCGGCTGGAGTGCTTCCACCGCCATCAATGGCCGTACCGCCGCCGGCACCGCCCGTCGCAGGGCCACCGTCCCGGCCCGAATTGCCACCCATCGCGCCACCCGTCACGGGTTGGCCGGTTGTCCCACCGGAAGCGCTCTCGCCACCTGTTCCTGGCTGGCCGCCAGAACTTGTCGATCCACCTGTGGCGCTAGTGCCGCCGCTTTGGGCGCTGCTGCCACCCGTGGCGGCTCCACCATTTCCACTCACGGTGGTTCCTCCTGTTCCGCTGGCGCCGCCGGTTCCCGTCATGCCGCCTGTGCCAGGGTGGCCGCCGCTATTGGAAGCAGTGCTCCCACCACTTCCCACACCAATCCCCATGCTCGATGACGAGCAGCCAACCGAGCCCACCGTGAGAAATCCCACTGCAATGTGAAAAACCAAACTCGATCGACAATTCATGGTCAGCCTCCTTGCTTGTTTCGAATGTCGTCTGCTCCAGCGTGGGGAAGACGGTTGGTTACCTTGGCTCCAAGGCGTATCTAACAGTCACCGAAACGCTCAAAACTGGTCCACGGAGACCCAAAAAATCCAGGCCTTCTGCTTGAGCATAGAAAGTCCGAACATGCGACTACGTTAGCCGTATCCACCTATATGTCCCTATATCCGGGGAAAACAAGCCCATTCTTGCGAGGAATGCCGCCATGGACATAGCCTATCCCGAACCCCGACCTCGGGAGCCAGGTTGGTCACCACTCGGGGCTTCGCGTGTCAGCGTACTCGATCTCGTGGAGGTTCCTGCCTGGCTTGCGCTACGGATAGCCGAGCCCGAAGCCGAGCGGGAACAGCGGCGGCTGTCCGTCGCCGTCGTGGATAGGGAGCTGCGAGACACTGGCTGGCCAGGTGAAGCTGAGCTGACCGGTCGGGCGGTAGTCACCGAAGAGCACGTCGGCGATGCCCTCGCCTTCGCTACCTGGCAGCCAGGCGGCGACGAAGGCGTTCGACTGATCGAGCGCCGAATTGCCGGTGCCGTCGGTAAGGATGAGCGGCCGGCCCGAGAACTGCACGACCACGAACGGGACATTGGCTGCTTTCACTTTGGCGATGGTCGCGAAGTCCGCGCTCGGAAGGGTGGGGTTCGGGTTGTCGCCCTGCCCCTCGGCATAGGGCGTTTCCCCGACTACGACGATAGCGCGGTCCGCGCCCGCAGTGCCGCTGCCGTCCGTAGACGTGGTCACGGTGGTGCCACTGCCGGCAAACAGACTTTTGACCGCAGCCAAGATTGTCGTGCCCGTCGTGGTGGCGGTCGCCGCCCCGTCCGTGCCCAGTCCCTGCCATCCGAGGGTCCAGCCGCCACACTGCTTGGCCAGCGAATCGGCACCGCTGCCGGTGACGTGGATACGCGAGAGGGTCTTGGGCAAGGGCAAGGTGCCGTCGTTCTTGAGCAGCACCAGCGACTGGCGAACCGCATCCCTCGCTACCGCCCGGTGCTCGGCCGACCCAATGGCGGCCGTCAGGCTGGCATCTAGGGTGGTGTCGCCGTCGAGCAATCCCATTTCACACTTGATGGTCAAGATGCGGCGAACGGCTTCGTCGATCCGGCTCTCGGGAATGTCGCCGGAGGCGACCAATGAAGACAAGGCATTCGCCAAATCCGCGGCGGTGCGCGCGCCCTTGGAATGAGACAGCATCACCATGTCGAGCCCGGCATTGATGGCCGCCTTCACTTGCTCGTTCCAAGTGCCGGGCAGCTGGCTGACGGCATCCCAGTCGGAAACCAGGAACCCCTGGAAGCCAAGCTCGCCCTTGAGCACATCGGTGAGCCACGCCTTCGAAGCCGTCATCTTGGTCCCCTGGTAGCTGCTGTAGCTGATCATGATCGAGCCCACGCCCGCCGCGATGGACGGCAGGTAAGGCTGGATAGCAATCTCGCGAAAGCCCTCCTCGTCGAGCGAGGTCACGTTGCCGGCATTCTTGCCACCATCGGTGTCCCCGTCGCCGGCGTAGTGCTTGGCGCCGGCCAGCACGCTCTGCGAGTTGCCCAACCTGCCATTTTGCAGACCACGGACCTCGGCTGCCCCGAGCTCGCCGGCGAGGATAGGGTTCTCGCCGAAAGATTCATAGGTGCGTCCCCAGCGGATGTCGCGTGCCGCTGCCACAGTGGGCGCGAAGGCCCAGTTGATGCCCACGCCCAGCATCTCCAGCGCGGTGATGCGGCCGACTTGTTCCACCAAGGCGGCATTTTGCGAAGCCCCGAGCCCTATGTGGTGGGGAAAAATTACCGCGTCTTGCACGTTGTTGTTCCCGTGGATGGCGTCGATGCCGTAAAGCAGCCCGGTGTGGGGATTGTAGCCGGCCGTGATGTTGAGGTACGACGAAACCAGGCGCGTCCAGTCGGCGATGTGGTTGCCCGACGGGGGATCCGAATTGCCGCCGCTGAACACCGAGCCGAGAAGCTGCGTGGTGGCTTCGCTCACCGTGAGACCGCTGCTGTCGACGGTGGTCATTTGTCCGTAGCGCTGTGCCGGCGTCATGGCGGCAACCAGGGCCGAGGCCCGAGCAACGCAACCGGTGGACGGTTCCCAAGCCCCGCCATCGAGGCCCGCCGCGGCCCATCCGCCAAGGCCGCCTGCATCGTACCCATACGCCAAGCTGCCGCTCTGCCCGCCCAGGTCACCCGTGCCCCCCTCGCCGCCGCTTCCGCTCGACGACGGCGAACCCGAACACGCGATCAACGTGAGTGGAACAACGAGTGCTGTGACCAGCAAGACCGATGCGCGCAAGTCGGCACCTCTTTCGTGCTGTGTCTCCGAATCCAAACGGGGTGCCGCGCTCAACAAGAACGCCGCCCCGAGCTTTTCAGGAACTGGCGCCACCGCGTCCGGCCAAGGACGAGCAGGCAGGCTGCCGCCACCAGAATACAAACGAGCCCTGGGCTATCTTTCTTTGAAAAGGACATCATGGCGCAGGCGCTGGTGTTACCACTGCCCGTGCCCGAAGCGCCGCCCGTCGAGCTCGTGATGCTTCCCGCGCCACCGTCAGCGCCCAAGATTTCCCCTGCGTTTTCGTCGACCGGTGGCGAGCCGGTGTAGCCGATTGCGGTATCTGAAGTAAGCGAAAGCACCCCAATACCGTTTACGAAGGAAACATTCTGCGGGTTGTGGGTTGAGAGGTTGTAGGGCGAGCTCCAGTTGCCAACCGCCCAGCCGGACGGAACAGCAGACGACTGGAAGTCCTCGCTCCACTGCAGATTGAAGTTGCCGGTGTTGCTGTCGTAGGACGAGTATTCCACCAAGCTTATGTACTGGTGCACTGGCAAGGTGGTGTTATTGATGTTTCCTCCGAAATTCGAATTGCCCGGCCAGATGTTGAAGTGGACGGTCATGCCGGCGGTAGCATTTTGGGCGAAGGCGGTCGCGGCGGCGCCTGTATCCCGGCGGATCTCCTGGCCGTCAACGACCCAGGAGATGTACGTCGGGGTCCATTCGAATCGGTAGTCGTGATATCCCCCGCAAAGGTCGAAGCCCAGGGAAGGCGTTGACTGGTGCTGGGTACTCGGGCTCCCGTAGGTGTTATTGAGCTGAATGTGGCAGTCGGCGCCGATTTTCTCGTAGTCAAGCTCGTTCCAATAGGCGTTGGCCGCGTCGGAGCCGTTCTTCCACAAAAAAAATGAGCTAACCACTCCGTCACCCGGGGCGAACTGGACGCGTGCGTCGAAGCGCCCGTAGAGATAGGAGTTCGTCGTGTACAACTCTGCGCTCGCCATGCCCATGGCCTGCACGGGAACTAGCGTGGACAGGCCCAACAGGGCGAGGATGGTCAATCTGCGGATCATGCGTTTGTCTCCTAGGTCTTGGGTGGGCTGCTGCGCCGAACGCGGCCGAGCCTGCGGAGCGCGAGCGCGCCCAGCAGCATACCGACCCACATGGTTATTCCGCCCGGTGCTCGGCTCGTGCTGCAACTGCAGCCGCCGCTGGTGCTGGCATTCGTTTGCGTGCTCCCGGCGACTGGGCCGACGCTCGCCGTGCCGCCGTTACCGCCAGACGCCACCAAAGCGCCGCCGACGCTCCCGGGCTGGCTGCTTCCGCCTGTTCCGCTGTTTCCGCCAGTGTCGTCATGGCTGCCGCCACCACCGGTTGTGCCGCCAGATGTTCCTCCGCCTGAGGTCGAGGTACCTCCATGACCGTTGGTGGCTCCACCGGAATTTCCCCCACCTCCTGGCCCAACCGACCCGCCGATGGCTGTCGCCCCGCCGATAGCCGTCGTCCCGCCCGAGCCTATCCCCGCGTCGGAGGTGCGCAGGCCGCCCAAGCCCGTCGCGCCGCCGGACCCGGTCGTGCCACCCGTCCCCACGGCGCCGCCGCTGCTCGCGCTCCCGCCAGCGCCACCGGTGCCACCAGCGACGCTCATGCCACCACTGCCGGTGGCTCCGCCCGAGCCAGTGCCGCCGGTAGAGTCGTCCACAGGTGGTGTGCCGGGGGTGCCCGTCGCATTGTCAGCGGTCAGTGAAAGTACGGCGATGCCGTTCACGAAGGCGACGTTCGCCGGATTGTGTGTCGACAGATTGTAGGGTGACGACCAGTTGCCCACGGCCCAGCCGGAGGGCACCCCGGAAGCTTGGAAGTCTTCGCGCCACTGCACAGTGAAGTTGCCGTTGTCGTACGACGAGTATTGCACCCAGCTTATGTACTGGTGCACTGGCAAGGTGGTGTTATTGATGTTTCCTCCAAAACTGGAATTGCCCGGCCAGATGTTGAAATGGAACGTCATGCCGGCGGAAGCATTTTGGGCGTAGGCAGTTGCGGCGGCGCCAGTGTCCCGGCGGATCTCCTTGCCATCCACGACCCAGGCGATGTACGTCGGAGTCCATTCGAATAGGTAGTCGTGGTATGCGGTACAAATGCTACTCAGGGAAGGTGTCTGCTGGTGCTGGCTCTTCGGGTTCCCGTAGATGTTGTTGATCTGCATGTGACAGTCGGCGCCGACCTTCTCGTAGTCCAGCTCGTTCCAATAGGCATTGGCCGCGTCGGAGCCCTCCTTCCAAAGGAAGAACGAGCTGACGACACCGTCGCCCGGGGCGAATTGGATGCGTGCTTCGAAGCGCCCATAGTCGTAGGCCGTTGTACCGTACAACTCTGCGCTCGCCATGCCCATGGCCGAGGCAGGGACGAGGATAGTCGCAGCAACACATGCGAGCATCGCCGATCTTGAATTCATGCTGACACCATGAACGTCTGGCCCGAGCTTTCCAAGAAGGCCCGCGCAGGAATCCCAAGAAATGCGAAGCTTGGAGCCAAGTCCCTACACGGCGCCGCGCCTGGCCTCCAGGCGCGCGCGGATCGTGTTCATGCGGGCGCGCGTGAGCGGATACCGTCGCAAGGCGAAGGCTGCGAGCAGCGCGGCCGTTGCCGGCACCAGCGCGAATAGGATGCGCAGGCCCAGGATGGTCCTTGGGCCCTGAAGGACCCTGTGCGCGTCGAAGCCGGTCAGCTCGATCAGAGGACCGGTGATGAGCAACGTCAGGGTGGTACCGAATTTCAGCACGTAGGAAAGGATCGAGGCGAAGGCGCCCTCGCGACGCCTCCCGCCCTCAAGCTCGTCGAAATCAACGACGTCGGCCAGCATAGAAGGCAAGAGCACCCAGAAGAAGCCCGAGGCTGCCATGCCAAACAGGCCATGACAGGCAACCGAGAGAATGGGCGCCGTCGGGGTGTAGAGCAGGAAGCTCGAAGCCAAGGCGAGGCTGCCGCTGTAGAGCGCCCATTGCAGAGCGCGGCGTTTTCCAATTCTGCGCGACAACCAGACCGCGAAAGGAATGCAGGCAGCCCCCAGCATACTGTAGGTCGTACCCGCAAGGCCGCCGTAGAGCGCGGCGGTGCCTAGGCTCCCGGCGAGCACGTGGTAGGTGAGAACGTACCAGCTCAAGGCGCCCACCATCGAGGTCGGCACGGCGAAAAGGACGAGCACTAGCAAAAGGATGCGGAACGGTTGGCACTGGAACGCCTGCCGGGTCATCGCCCAGAAACCAATCCGCTCTTGCTGACGCGCAAGCGGGTAGTAGCGCTCGCCGACGAAGAGAACGCAGCCGATTCCGGCTAGGATCATCATGGCTCCGGCGAGCATGGCCGCCCACCGAGAGCCGCGGGCGAGGTTGGGCACGCCGTCGGCGTCTGCGAACCAGGGCCGGGCAGTGAACCACCAGGCCCAGGCGTTCGCGACGCCAGCCAGCGTCTGCACCACGCCTCGCCACGACATCACGGCCGTGCGCTCGTCGGTGTCCGGCGTCAGCTCGGTCCCCAAGCTCTGATAGGGCATGTTGTAGCAGCTGAGGATGGGGGCGTAGCCGCACGCGGTGAGGAGGACGAACCAGAACAGCGTGGATACGCTCCAGGTTCGTGAGGCGGCGAACAAGCAAGGCAGCGCTGTGCCCGCGAGGAGCGAGCCGACGAGAACAAAGGGTCGTCGCCTTCCCCAACGGGTGCGGGTGTTGTCCGAACGCCACCCAAAGTACGAATCCGTGAACGCGTCGGTCAGGCGGGCAGTCGCTTGCGCAAGACCGAGCAGAGATGGCGACAGGTGAAGAAAACCGACGAACACCGGCTGCATGAGGCCGAAGTAGAGCCAGTGGCCAAAGATGTCCACGGTTCCGCCGAAGGCGTAGGCGGCCTTCTCGAGCGGGCGAAGCCGTGACCGGGTCAAGGATCGTAAGCCTGCTGCATTTGCTCTCGCAGTCCCGCATGGAAGAACTGCCTTGGGGAGCAGCCGAGCCGAGCCTGGAAGATGCGGTTACACTGCGAGTACGATCCGAATCCTGACGTTTTCGCGGCCGACCTGAGCGTGGTGCCACCAGCATCCATGAGACGAATCAAGCGCAATATGCGCAAGCGCGTGCGGTAGTGGGCGAACGTCATGCCGAGGTCGCGGTGGAAATAGCGGCTGATTTCGGAATCGGCGGTCCTGAGCCGCGCCGCGAGCGATTGCAACTCGATATCCGGCGCGCGATTCACGGCCGATATCGCACGCCGCGTGAGGACGTGCGTAGGGGTGATGGGACGACTGGTATTGCGCGACGCCAGCCAGTGGGCTTGCTCCCACAGCTCCGCGCACGGCTGCTCGACCCCATCCCGATCCACGATGGCTGAAGCGCGCCTGACGAGCGAGCGGAAATCGTCGAGCGCCAGGCGAAAGCAAATCGGGAGCATGACGTCGTCGGGCTCCGCGCGCAGGACGTCCGACGAGAACGCCGGCTCCATACCGACGGCAAATAAGTACAGGTCCGGCGAGGCCTGCAGCAGGACGTGGTCCTGGGCAGGCGGGAGGCCGAGAAGATCGCCTTCGGAAACAGTGACCACGCTCTCACCGATACCGAAGGTGGCGCGTCCCGATGCAATGAGATTAAACTCGGGCTCGATGTGGAAGTGACGAGGACGCCGCCCCCAGTTGACTGGCGAATACTTCCACACAAAGGCGCGCGTTTGTCCCCTTGGAGGAAGAAAGGCTTGATAGATCGCGCGCCCGACGGATGTCATGTCAGCCTTGTCCAATTGTAGCACTAGAGAGTCCTAGCTCCCGCTCCGCAGGTCAGGAAAACGCACTGCCTGTTCGCTGACCGCCATGCCCGCGAATTCTTTTGGCAAAAAATGCGAACTCGTGACGACCCGGGAGGGTGCAACGCGGGGAGTTGGCCGACTTTGGCATTCGCGTTACTCACGGCGCGTGCTTCTAGCGAGGAGCTAGATCAGTTCGCATTTCTTGCCAAAAGATAGCGCGCCATCTATCGAAGAAGGACATACTGGACGGGACTGCGCTTAAATGCTGTGTTCGCTGCGGCCGCCCAAAAGCCCGTCAACAAGCCTCAGACGGGTGCAGAGCAGTTGGACTCTCGTTCAAGCCTTTCTCTTATCGTTGCGGAATCAGCAGGCCCTCAAACCATAGGAGCAGTTGGTATGAAGCTCGTATTGTCGATCATTGGAGTGTCGGCCATTCTGGGTTGTGGCGCGCCCAGCCGGAACACCGGAACCTCGCCTGCGGGGGGAAGTCCCGGCACAGGCGGCTCGCTGGCGTCGGGGGGCAGCGGTCAAAGTGCGGGCGGAGCTGGGAGTGGCGGCATCGGAAGCCTGGGCGGTGCCACGGGCTCCGGAGGATCGGGCGCCGGCGGTGCATCGTCCGGTTCAAGTGGCGGCGCGGCGGGCAAGGCGAGCGGCGGCTCGGGTGGGCAGGCGAGCGGCGGCACGACCGGCAGCGGCTCGGGTGGGCAGGCGAGCGGCGGCACGACTGGCAGCGGTTCGGGCGGTCAGACGAACGGCGGTTCCGGCGGCAGCGCGACCGGCGGCGCTCCAGGCGTCGGCGGCACGGCAGGCGGAACCAGCGCTGGCTCGGGCGGAGCCGCGGGTACGGGTGGCTCAACGAGCGGACGCACGGGACCTTGCGACATCTATCAGGCCGCCAGCACCCCCTGCGCTTCCGCACACAGCACAGTTCGGGCACTCTACGGAGCGTACACGGGTCCCCTCTACCAAGTCAGGAAAGGGGGCACTACCAAAGACATCCCTGTCGGCACAGATGGCTACGTCGACGCGTCCCAGCAGGATTCGTTCTGCTCCGGTGGCGGATGCACGATTTCGGTCATCTACGACCAATCTCCGAACAAGAACGATCTCGTGAAGTCGCCGAAGGCGTTGTGGCTGCCCAATGGCGGCGACGAAGCGAATGCGACACTGGGAAAGATCACCATCAATGGCCACACCGCCTACGGCATCTACGTCGACAACAGCGGAGGATCGACCGGCGTCGGGTACAGGAACAACGCCACCAAGGGACTTGCAAAGAACGACGACCCAGAAGCCATGTACATGGTGGCGGACGGAAAGCGCTACAACCAATGGTGCTGCTTCGACTACGGAAATGCTGAGACGACCGGCACCGACAGCGGCAGCGCCACCATGGAGGCCCTCTATTGGGGGAATTCCACGCAGTGGACCAAGGGATCCGGCAGCGGTCCGTGGATGGCGGCGGATCTCGAGAACGGCATGTTCGAGTGCGACTCCTCTACCTCCTGCCCCACCAATACTTCCGTCACCGGCATGTCCTACGTAGTCGGCATGCTCAAGGGCCCGTCAGGAAACGCGATGGGCATCAAGGCTGGCAATGCACAGAGCGGAAAGCTCGATACCAAGTTCGATGGCAAACGTCCCCCGGGCTACAGCCCCATGAAGAAGCAGGGTGCCATCATCCTGGGAACGGGTGGCGACGGCAGCAACAACGCCAAAGGAACCTTCTTCGAAGGCGCCATTACCAGCGGCAATCCGTCGGACGCGACCGACGACCTCGTGCAGGCGAACATCGTCGCTGCGGGCTACGGGAAATAGGAATAGGGCAATCCCGCCGGACGCCCTCCACCCGCATCGTTGCGGCGGGTGTGGTCGCCAAACCATCGATTTGGAACGTGAGAATCGCCGAGGCCTGGTTCCAGTTCATGACGACCAACTGCGTGGCATCGTCCGCCTGGTTGCGACTGGCGTAGACCCGAACGCCGTCTGGCGTCGACGTCACAACTATGGGTCAAAGACTTCGCCGTTTGTCACGGACTGCCGGGCTTTGCCCACGAGTTTGGCGCGGCAAGACCGTTCTTGACGCCCGTCATGATACCGCTGACGATGCTTGGTTGAGTTGCAGCGCCGGCGTTACGGTCAAAGAGCGCGAACGACTCGCTGCCCGAGCCGCCGTTGTCCCACCAGATGGGGACGATGGCGGCTGTCGTGGTGTCTTGCGCGTAGGCCAACGCGTGTGCGGCACGGTTGCTGAGCGCCTGCGCCTCCATCGAGCCCCACTCGCCGATGAAAATGACCTGCGTCGGCAGCCAGACTCGGATCTGCTGCGAAATCGAGCTCTGCATGCTGCTGTAGTCGGAAGCGCTTCCCCAGGCGTAAGGCGTGGTGCTGAGCCCGAAATTCGTCGGGTAGTAGGTGTGAAGCGAGATCACGAGGTTGGGGTCGTTGATAAAGCTGACCTTTTGCATGGCCTGGATGCCCGACTGGATGGGGCTGGCGCCTACCGGTTGAATCATGACGATGCGGGTGGCGTTGGCGCCACCGGTATCGCGGATCGCTTTGAAACACGCCTCGAGGTACAGGTTGAGATCCGTTTGCGCCTGCGGGGTGTTGCCTCCGCCGGCTTCGTTGGGCTCGTTGAAGCACTCGAACATCAGACGCGCGTCGAACGACTTGAAGGTCGTGGCGACCTGACTCCACACGGCGGTGACCTCGGTAGCTACACTCTGTGCGGCAGAGGTCGTCGACGGAAACGTCACCCAGCCGCCGTTCCCATCTGCCTCGTGATGGGTATTGAGAAAGACGTACATGCCGGCATCGATCGCCCACTGGGCTGTTTGCTTGACCTTGCTCATCCACGCAGAATCGATCGTGTAAGAGGGCGCCGAGCCGATGTGGTTGGTCCAGGTCACCGGTAGCCGCAACGTCTTGAAGCCTGCGGCGTGAACGGCGTTGATCAAGGTCTGGGTCGGTGTTGGATTCCCCCAGCTCGTTTCGTTGGGAGTAGCGTCGAACGAATTGCCCAGATTCCAGCCCGGGGCCATGAGCTTGGCCGCGTCTTGGGGAGTGAGCTGCCCAGCAGCGCCGCCGATTCCCGTCGTACCGCCTGTGCTGCCGCCGGAACCGCCCGAAGACACTGCGCCACCGTTGCCGCCCATGGCCGTCGTGCCACCCGCAGCAATTCCACCGGCATCTCCGGAAGCGACGACTCCGCCAGATGCGTGCGTACCTCCGGTTACCGATTGTCCCCCCGAGGCCACGGTGCCACCCGCGGCAACGCTGCCGCCCACGCCGATGCTGCCGCCCACGCCGATGCTCCCGCCCGCGGCGACGCTGCCGCCCACGCCGACTCTGCCGCCGGTTCCGAGTGCGCCGCCGGCCCCTGGGTGCCCTCCCCCTGCATCCGTGGTTGGCGTGGTGTCTCCGCAGGCTCCAAGCAAGACCGCGGCAACAGTCAGGACAGGAGCGAATAGAAATCTTTTCATCGGGAAGTTCTCGCGGCAGGTGCGTTGGTTGATCGGACAGATACCCGTAAGCCCGGTCTTCTGGTATCGAACGCGCTCAGGTGCGCATGCGTTTCGACCGGCTCGCCCAACCCGCAACTACTTAACAAATCGTGACGCCGAGGTGGGAAGGTCTCCCAGCCAAAAGCGCGTCGAATCACGGAAGCTCAGAGCCACGACGGCACTCTCTCTTCATCGGACGGAGCATTGTCATGCTTGAGTCATGCATGATTGACACTGGCCATTTCAAGGTGTCGACCGAAGGAATCCCAAGAAATGCGAAGTGGCCACGCCGTCTGAGGTGAGTTGTCTTACGCTGATGGGGCACTGAGGTTAGAATAGCGCGATGATAAGAGAAGCCGCATCATCTCGAATGGATCGAACCACAATGTGGAAGAGACACCCATTGCCAGCATGGATTTCGGTCGTATTGCTATTGGCAGCGGTCGGCTTGGCGACACCGAGTGCATCAGCTGCCACCAACCAGTTTCGAGGCGTCAACTGGGCCGATCCTGGGGACAACTTCCAGTCCGGCGTTCTCTACATCTCGGGCCTCTCGTCGTCCGACACGTACGATTCGGCGTTGGCGGTGGGCAATGCCGTCATGTCGCAGTTCATCTCGAAGTTGGGGGCCAACGCCGTCAGGCTTCCCATCAACGAGGCCACCGTCTCGCAATTCTGGACTACCTACACCGGCGCCATCGATGCGGTGCTTTCGAAGGGCATGGTCGTCTTCGGCTACTGGGACAGCGCCAAGAGCAACAAACCCGCGGACATGAACGCCTTCTGGGCCATGTGGAAGATCGTGGTCGACAAGTATGGCAGCAACGACAATGCCTATTTTGAAATCTTCAATGAGCCGAACATGTACAGCAAGACCGACCTCACGAACCTGTACAACAGCTGGTTGACTCAATTCCCGACGATTCCGAAGGGCAGGGTCATCCTCGACGGAACGGGTAATGCCCAGAACGTTTCCGATGTCGGCTCTGACTCCCGACTGGACGGCTGCCTCCTGGCCGTGCACGAGTACAGCTTCTTTGGCTCTGAATCGATGACCAGCGAATCTCAGTGGGTAAGCGCGTTCAAGGGCGAAGTCGGCAACTATTCCGACCGTACCGTTTGCACCGAATGGGGCGGCCCCATGAGCCCTGGCAGTAAGAACGGGAAGAACTATGACTCTCTGGACTACAGCCAGACCCCTACGAACTACTTCGAGGCCTACATACGCGGGATGAGCAGTCAACTGCGAGCCTGGAACATGGGCAGCTTCTACTGGGTTGGCCTCAAGGATGGAGACTGGTACAGCATGACCATCAAGACCGGCACGGGTGCCAACATCACGCTGTCCATTCCGAATCAGTCCGGCTTGGCGCAACTCCAGAATTCGTGGACCAGTCCCGCGCCGAGCGCCGACGCAGGCGCCGGGGGCGCGGCTGGCAGCGACGGGGCGCTTGCGGGAGGCGCGGGAGGCGCGGCAGGAGCCTCTGGCGCAGGCGGCAGAAGCGGCAGTGGGGGAGCGAGCTCCAATCCCGGTGGAGCCGGTGGCGCAAATCTTGGGAGGGGCGGCGCAGATGCCGGAGCCGGCGGAGCCGGCGGCGCGCAAACCGGGCAGTCCGGGGCTGGCGGAGCGGCTGCCACGGGTGGAGCGGCAGCCGGGTACGGTGGCATCACATCTGCTGCAGGCGGCGCAGGGACGTCCTCGTCAGCGAGCTCGGGTGGCGGCAGCCCGGGCACGGCCGCGAGTGGAAGCGGCGGCGCGGGATTCTGGAGGCTCGGGCACGGCCGCGAGTGGAAGCGGTGGCGCCGGCTCTGGAGGCTCCACCTCGGCTGCAACAACTCGTCTGCCCAACGCCGGAGGAGAGCAAAGCTCCGGCTGCTCGTGCACGGTCGGACGGACGTCGTACTCGCCCAGTCGCTCGCACGTCTTGCTGCTGGGGTTGGTCGCTGTCGCACTCCGGACGGCGCGACGTCGCCGCGGCCCGCGGTGAGCGAGGGCATTTTGCCTACGGGCGCAGGCAGGGAACCGCGACGCCGAGGTGGCCGGTCAGGTGGCGCCCGATGACCGGATTCGCCGCGTACCAGGTCTTGTACGGCTCAAGTGCCTTGCACGCCTGCGCGGCCGTCCGGCAACCACCGACGACTTCGACAAGAGCTTCCTCGGCATCGCGAAGACGGGACGTGGGATCGTCAGCCATTGCGTGATCGTCCTCGCGGCCTAGCTTTTCCACCGAGCGCATGTGCGTGGCGACAACGCGCGCTCCGAGCGGCGAGATGCGCAGCTGCCACTCCGGGCTCCTGATTTCGTAAGTGACCCGGCCGGTGGGCAAGGCGCGGCTTTCGTAGGTGTACACGACCAGCGCGGTCGGGTCGGGCCAACAATCCACCAAAAGCGGCGTGGCTCGTCGAAAGGAAAATGCCTCGCCGGCCTCCGCCCGCAGCCTGCGCTGAATGTCCTCCGCGTGTTCCACGGGAACACATGCAGCGGCGATGGGTGCTCGCGCATCTGTTTGCGCCAGCGATCCGCTGTCAGCGGGCTTCGGCCTCGCCACGGCGGCGGCCTTTTCGTCGCGAGCGCCCGTGGCTGCCTGCGGCCTGGCGCACGCAGCGACGGTAACTGTCAGCACACCAAGACACGCAGTGGTGGCAATCCGCGATCTGTGAAAAGGCATCATACGTGTTTGACGAGTTTGCTTCGTTCAGGCTCGCTCTTGGCTCGGATATCATCTTCCGCAAACGCGCTTGGGTGCTCGCCGGCAAAGGCTAGAAAGTCGGTGTCCTTGCCCTGGGCCTTGCGTTTGCTGCTATTGAGGGCCGCCAAAAGCTCAGCCGCCGTCGGTTTCATGACCGAGGGATCGAGGTAGGGATCCATGACGTATCCAGGATTGCTATTGGCCGCCATGGTCTCGCGCAAGTTCCAGACTTCGATGTCTGCCCCCTTGGATACCCGCGTGTTGTTGGCGGCGGTGGCCTTGGTCAGGATGACCTTGGTCACATCCAGATTGTAGACCACGAAGGCGTGGTCGATGTTGGCATTGCCGGTGAAGATCGCATGTTTGACCTTGCCGGCGGGAGAATCGATGATGTCGCCCAGGATCGAGAAGGAAGTCTGGGCGTGCTCGCCGCAGTGACCGGCCCCGTATTGCAGAACCAGGGCCGCGATTTCCTTGAGAGCGAGTCCAAGGTTGTCGCCCAGATCGCGGATGTATGCCACGGGCGAGGCGTACCAGGCCGACTGGTGAAGCGTCCCGAAGAGATCCGAGATCAGTCGCTGGTGGCGTTCCGTGGTCATGCTCTCACGCGCTTCGCCCCAGTGGTTGGCGGTGATGATGTGCAGATCGATGTCGTCGCGAAGATCTTTGGCCAGCACGTCCGGCGCCTTGATGCGATGCCGGGCCAAGATGCCTTGGCGAAATCGCTCGCCGCGCGCCTTGTCGGTGTGGTTGGCCAGGTAGGCGTACAGATTCTGCCGCCAAACCTTGACGAAATCCTGCGTGAGTGAGCTGCCATAGCGGGCGAGCTTCGACCAGTCCATGGCCACCAGCTTGCGCATGGCCTCCCGGCGCGCGTCGTTTATACCGGTTAGGAAATCGAGCTCGAGAACCAGCTTGACGGCGGGGGGCTTGCCACTTTTCCCCGGCGTCACCTGCTTGTCGATGAGCTTGAACGGAAGCGCGACCAGCTTCTCCGTGGCCGACTTGTACGTGATGCGAACCACGCCGCCCGCATTGGAATGGGTGAAGGTGTCGAGAATGGCGCTTGAATTGTTGGGGTTGGCAAGGTTGTGCAGATCGCTGTCGGTGCGCGTGTCTTGTTCGAGCATCTTGTCGAAAAACGTTCGATACGAAAACGTCAGATCGATGGTGCCACTCGGCGTGCTCAGCGCGAGGAAGGCATCGAGGGCATCGCCGGGGACTGGGCTGGTCGTGAAGGTGTTGAGCTTCGAATCGTAGAAGCTGGCCTTCGCGGTCGCCTTGCGCGAAATCACCAGCGGGGCACCGCCCGTGGCCGTGATGGTAAATTCCGTCACCGACTCGTTGGCGATGGCATAAACATGATTCTTGAGGGTGTTGGTCAGCGCGTTCGCGATGGTCTCGCCCTTCCACACCAGGACGACGGCGACGGGGAGTTTCCCACTGTAGTTGATGATTCCCACGGCGTGTTTTCTCGCTTAGACGACGGTTTCGTCCCTGGGCCCGGGGCCACCGGCCTGCGCGACGGCGGTTCGCGATTCGTCGAGTGGTTCGAGAAAGGCCCAGGCGTCGCCTGGATCCTGGGCCTCGGAGTGCAGGGCCATCTCGGTGGCCAGCTCCTCCGCGGGTTCTCCCACGCCGTCGGGCGGGGTGTCGGCTTGCGCGATTTCAAAGTCACCTTGCTGGCTCTTTGCGGTGCGCGCGGCAAGAGAGTCCCCCTGCAGCGACAGCGGCCTCATGAGGTGCAGCTTCTTCTTGTAGATGCGGTCGGCCGCATCCGCCGCCGCCAGGTCGGGCAGGTCGGTTGGATCGAAGAACAAGACCTCGACACGGCGGTTGGTCTGCGACTGAAAATTGTCCGATCCCGCGCCCTCGATGGGGCAGCGCTCGCCGCAAGCCAAGGTCTTGTGACCGTCGTCGACGTAAGCAAGCTTTCCGCGCAAGGAAGCGAGGGCGTCGGCGTCACCCGCCTGCGCGGCCAGGTCGTCCTCCATGATGTCGAAGTAGGCCCCCAGCGTCTTGGGACCGACGTCCCCGTCCACGGTGAGCTTGGCGTGGCCCGCGCCGCCGAGCTCCTGGTTGTACTGACGCTGGAAGGACTTGATCTGTTCGACCGTCGGCGATTCCCCTTCGGGCACGTCACATGGCCAACCTCGCGTACGCGCGGCATAGCGAAGCACCACGGCGTCGTCCTTGGCCGAGTGGTTGTTCTTCACGGCCTTGACGAAACCGTCGCGATCCCCTTCCAGCAAGGCGGCGACGCTCGACGCCCGGAAGCCGGAAAGCTTCTCGTTGTACGCGGCGTCTCCCACCGTATCCGTGTGCCCCGCCAGCAGCAGGCGGCGCTTGGGGTGGGCGTCCGCGTAGTGGAGAACCTCGAGCAGCAAGGGGATGCCATCTCGCCGACCGCCGCCCCCGCCGTCGGCCTCGGGATCGTAGGGCTCCTGCACATCCTCGCAAAAGTCCGGGTGCGAGGCCTGCAAGGCCTTCCAGAAGTCGCTGTTGGCAAACGGCGTATCGGTCGCGGTCCCACTGGCCGGTGTCTCGGGCTCGGGCGCGTCGGGCAAAAAGACCGCGCTGTCGTGGTGGAAGAACGCGTCTTCGATCTCGGCGCGATCGTGAATCGCAACCTTGAGTGTGTAGCTGTCGCCAGCGGTGAGCTCCACGCCCGCGACCAGCTCCCCCAGCGTGACGGTTTTCTCGGCCATGGGCCAAAACGATAGCCCACCCGGCAGCGACCAGCAACGACGCAGACGAGCCGGCCAAGTCGTCGTCGCTTGTCGAGCCCCGACCGCGACGGCAACCCGCCGCTGTTCCGAGCGGACCAAGGCCTACGGGATCGTCCGCTGCTCACCTGGCGCGCTATCGCACTTTACGTATTCTCTTACCAAACGTATAGTACGGTAGCATGCTATCTCGACCTTTCTGGTTACAACGGATTGCAGCCGCCTGGCGGGAAGCCCCCATCGTCTGGCTGTGCGGGGTACGACGCTCTGGCAAAACGGTTTTGGCCGAGAGTCTTGGGCCGGACCAGACGCTCTTCGTCAACTGCGATCTGCCGGCCGCTGAAGACATGGTCTATTGGCGCGACAAGGGCGGTCGCGAAATCGATTTCGTGCTCGCCCAACGTCGCGACCAGGTCGACGTCGTCGAATGCAAATGGAATGCGAGCGCATTCGACGCTTCAGCACTGAAGATCTTCCGTGACTACTACCCCAAGGGCAAGAACTACCTCGTCACGCCTTCGGGAGATCCCGCGTACACGAAAGCGTATGGCGACCAAAAGGTCCTAGTCTGCACGCCTGCACAGTTGCACTGAAAGGTGCTTACGGCGTGAAGGTGCCGATCTTGCCGACAGCCCCGGTAAACCAGAGGCTCCCATCCGGTCTACAGCGCCGACCGCGACGGCACATCCGGTCCCGCATCCCCGCCTCCAACCCGCAGCGCCGAGCCTTCACAACAAGCCAAGGCGATCCCTACAACCGAGAGCAAGCAGCCAGTGCGTCCGAGTGGCATCGGTCGAATCGGGCTTTGCATGTCCACCTAGGCTACCCTGCTGCTCCGGAACGAATCGCAGTGGCCTGGACATACGTTGCTATCGGCCAGGAGACGGGAAAGTTGCGTGTGCTTCCCACGAAACCTCTGGCACCTTGCCCGTGCACCTTTCCCGCGCGTAGCTCGCGTACCGGTACAGCGTCTGCTGCGTCCGCGGGTCCTCGGTGGTGCCGGCGCGTCGGTCCTCAGCAGGCGCTGTCCCCTCCGCAAAACATAGACAAGAACACGTTGCCCAGGTTCTCCGAGCAAGAAGCAGAGCTGTTGAGGCCCCCGGGGTGAGCTTTGAGGCAGGCACAGTCCGGTTCGCTGGCGCACTCCGGCGGAAAGGAGTGGCAAGAATAATTATCGTTAACCGGGGGGGGGGCCACCAGCGCCGCCGACGCCACCTCCCCAGTGGGTGTGGATGCAATACTCTATTCCCTGAACGCACGAGCGCGAACTAGGGTCGCAGTAAAAAGTTCCGCCGCCGACGCCACCTGCTCCTCCCGTTCCAGCCTCCCCAGACCCGCTGCCGCCAGCTCCGCCCGAGCCGACTCCACCCGATCCGCCCTGCCCACCCCCTCCGACTCCCACTCCCCCCGAACCGTTCCCGCCGGCCCCTGCTCCTCCGATTCCAGCCCCCCCAGGCCCGCTGCCGCCAGCTCCGCCCGAGCCGACTCCACCCGATCCGCCCTGCCCACCCCCTCCGGCTCCCACTCCCCCCGAACCGTTCCCGCCGGCCCCCGCTCCTCCGATTCCGGAGCCGCCCGCGCCAGCGGCCTCGGGGCTCGCGCCGTCCTGGCCGCTGTCGGCGCCTTTCGCATCCGGGACATTCATCACACCGTCGGGGGTGCTATCGGTGCTGCCAGGAGCATCTGCCGCATGGCTGACATCGGCAATCGGCGCAAGGTCGGCCTGGCCAACATCCGAGGCCGCATCTCGGGACGTACCCTTGGAACTGCACGCCCACGCCAGGAGCGCCAATAGCACAGGCGAACCAGGACGGACGGGAGGGGCGAACGGCCTCATGATTTGCACGCGCCCCAATAGTAGACCGATCGCGGCGCCCATGCATGCTCGCCAGGGTGCGAGTGGTGTCGCCGGTCACACTCAGCCGTTGGTCTGACGCGTAAGCGACGCGTGCAGGCACCTTCCCGATTCGCTCGAGGTAGTACTCAAGCCATCGCGGGAAGGTTTGGAAACCCTACCAGGGTTTCCATTTCAACCCAACAGTTGGACGGCGCTGGTGGGTGACAGCAAAAAGTGGCTGTGGGTGCTCAAGAACACGAAGGCATGGATGGTCATGCTGTAGAGGGCCTGTGCCTTGCCGATGATGCCGAGGATGATGTCGGTGAGCTCGGGGGACGGTCTGAGCAGCAACCTCCCCTGAAAGGTCCGCGTGGTGATTTCGACGAGGGCGTGCTCCGGAACGAATCGCAGTGGTCTGGACATACGTTGCTATCGGCCAGGAGGCGGGAAAGGTCGCGTGTGCTTCCCCAGAAACCTCTGGCACCTTCGCAGCGAAACCTTCCCAGCGCACCTTCCCGCCCGCTCGCGCTCGGCGAGGACGGCTGCGAGAAAGCGGGTTTGCCCCTCACCGTCGTCCTCCACCATGTGGAGGTAGCGCAACAGCCGGGCGTCTCAGGATGTTATGTGGTTGCGGGTTCGCCACGTCAGGGGATAGGCTGCCGGGCGAACGCGAGACCTCTCATGCCGCCCGAGATACCGCCCTACGAGTACACCCCGGATAGTGGGCCACACTCCGTCAACGAGCAAGACATCGAGACGGACTTCATCGAACGGCTACGCACCCTCAAGTACACCTACCGGGACGACATTCGCGACCGGGCATCGCTCGAGAAGAACTTCCGCGACAAGTTCGAATCCCTCAACCGCGTCAAGCTGACCGACGGCGAGTTCCAGCTCCTCCTTGAGGATTCGATCACCCCCGACGTCTTCACCGCCGCCCGCGTCCTGCGCGAGCGCAACGACTTCACCCGCGAAGACGGCACGCCACTCGCCTACACCTTGGTCAACATCAAGGACTGGTGCAAGAACGACTTCGAGGTCATCCACCAGCTCCGCATCAACACCGACTACAGCCACCACCGCTACGACGTCATCCTCCTCATCAACGGCGTTCCCGTCGTGCAGGTCGAGCTGAAGACCCTCGGTGTCAACCCACGCCGGGCCATGGAGCAGATCGTCGACTACAAGAACGATCCGGGCAACGGCTACACCCGCACGCTCCTCTGCTTCGTCCAGCTTTTCATCGTCAGCAACCGCACCGAGACGGTCTATTTTGCCAACAACAACGCCCGCCACTTCGCCTTCAACGCGGACGAGCGCTTCCTGCCGGTTTACCGTTTCGCCGACGAGGCCAACAAGGTCGTCAACCATCTCGACGACTTCGCCGAGCGCTTCCTGCAGAAGTGCACCCTCGGCCGGATGATCAGCCGCTACATGGCGCTCATCGCCAGCGAGCAAAAGCTGATGCTGATGCGGCCGTATCAGATCTACGCGGTCCAGGCCATCGTCGAGTGCATCGAGAAAAACTGCGGCAACGGGTACATCTGGCACACCACCGGCAGCGGCAAGACGCTCACCTCCTTCAAGGCATCCACGCTCCTCAAGGACAACCCCGCTATCGACAAGTGCCTGTTCGTCGTGGACCGGAAAGATCTCGACCGGCAGACCCGCGAGGAGTTCAACCGCTTTCAGGAGGGATGCGTCGAGGAGAACACCAATACCGAGTCCCTGGTCGGTCGCCTCCTCTCCGATGACAAGTCCGACAAAGTCATCGTCACCACCATCCAGAAGCTGGGCCTCGCGCTCGACGGCAACAACAAGCGCAACTACAAGAAGGCTCTCGAGCCCCTACGCAACAACCGCCTCGTCTTCATCTTCGACGAATGCCACCGCTCGCAGTTCGGCGAGAATCACAAGGCCATCAAGGAGTTCTTCCCAAACTCCCAGCTCTTCGGTTTCACCGGCACCCCCATCTTCGAAACGAACGCCTCCTATCAGCAGATTGAGGGCCAACAGGCTAGCTATCGAACCACGGACGACCTGTTCCAGCGCTGCCTGCACCAATACACCATCACCCACGCCATCGAGGAGCAGAACGTCCTCCGTTTCCACGTGGACTACTACAAGCCCGCGGGGAAGGACGTGCCCAAGGCCGGCCAATCTCTCGCCAAGCGCGCCATCGTCGAGGCCATCCTCGACAAACACGCCGCCGCCACCCATTCGCGCCGCTTCAACGCCCTCTTTGCCACCGCCTCCATCAACGACGCCATCGAATACCACGGACTGTTCCAAACCATCCAGGGCGAGCGACACGCCGCGGATCCCGACTTCGTTCGGCTCAATATCGCTTGCGTCTTCTCGCCACCCGCCGAAGGCGATGCCGACGTGAAGCAGATTCAGGAAGACCTTCCCCAGGAAAAGGCGGACAACGAGAAGGAGCCCGAGAGGAAGAAGGAAGCCCTCAAGGCCATCATCGCGGACTACAACGCCCGATTCCACACCAACCACGACATCGGCAAGTTCGATCTCTACTATCAGGACGTCCAGAAGCGCATCAAGGACCAGCAGTTCCAGGGCGCCGACCTCCCGCACAGGGGCGCCGAGAAGATCGACATCACCATCGTCGTGGATATGCTCCTTACCGGCTTCGACTCGAAGTTCCTCAACACTCTCTATGTCGACAAGAACCTCAAGCACCACGGTCTCATCCAGGCCTTCTCCCGCACCAACCGCGTTCTCAACGCCACTAAGCCCCATGGCCAGATCCTCGATTTTCGCGAGCAGCAGGAGGCGGTCGATGCCGCCATCACCCTCTTCTCTGGGGTCGAGAACAACATCAAGGCCCGGGAGATTCTGGCTTGTCGATCCCGCACCCAAGGTCGTCGAGAAACTGAAGGCCGCCCTCGGCAAGCTCGACGACTTCATGCAGTCCCAGGGACTCGAGCCCAAGCCCGAAAACGTGCCCGCTTTGCGCGGCGACGAGGCTCGCGCCGCCTTTGTCGAGCGCTTCCGCGACATTCAGCGACTCAAGATTCAGCTCGACCAATACACCGACCTTGGCCCCGAGACCCGAGCTACCATTGACCAGCTCCTTCCCCAGGATCAGCTCAACGCCTTCCGCGGTGTCTACCTGCAAACTGCCCAGCGCCTCAGGGCCGAGCAGACCAAGGCCGGCGCCGTCCCCATCCCTGCCGTGGAGGATCTCGAGTTCGAGTTCGTTCTCTTTGCCTCCGCCGATATCGACTACGACTACATCATGGCCCTGCTTGCCCGCTACTCGCAGGAGCCCCCGGGCAGGCTGAAGATGAACCGCGACCAACTTATCGGCCTCATCCAAGCCGACGCGAAGTTCATGGACGAGCGGGAGACCATCACCGACTACGTTCGCAGCCTCCAGGCCGGCCAGGGCCTCGATGAGAAGGAGATCCGCGCTGGCTACGAGCGCTTCAAGACCGAGAGGAACGCCGCCGAGGTCGGCACCGTCGCGGAAAAGCACGGCCTTGCTACCGCCACGCTGCAAGCCTTCCTCGATGCCATTCTCCAGCGCATGGTTTTCGACGGCGAGCAGCTCACCGAGCTGCTGGAGCCGCTGGGACTGAACTGGAAGGCCCGTCGCGTGAAGGAGCTTGCGCTGATGGATGATCTGGTCCCCCTGCTCAAGAAGCGCGCCGGTGGCCGCGAGATCTCGGGATTGAGCGCCTATGAGCAATAAGCCGAAACGAACTCTCATCGCGGTGAAGGGCACCGATGTGGCCGTGCTCTCCCATGATCGGCAGGATTACATCAGCCTCACCGACATCGCCCGCCACAGGGACGCCGAACGCACCGACTACCTCATCGCGAACTGGATGCGCAATCGCAACACCATCGAGTTCCTCGGCGTCTGGGAACAACTGAATAACCCCGGTTTTAATCCCATCGAATTCGATGGGATTAAAAAGCAGGCGGGGCTGAACAGCTTCATCCTGACCGCCAAACGTTGGATTGATGCGACCGGCGCCACGGGGCTTATTTCCCGTGCTGGCCGCTACGGCGGTACCTACGCCCACAAGGACATCGCCTTCGAGTTCGCCTCCTGGATCTCCGTCGAATTCAAGCTGTACCTGATCAAGGAATTTCAGCGCCTCAAGGACGATGAGAACGACCGCCTGAAGCTTGGCTGGAACCTCCAGCGCACCCTCGCCAAGATCAACTACCGCATCCACACCGACGCCATCAAAGAGTCCCTGATTCCTCCCGCCGTCACCAAGGCCCAAGCCAACCTCGTCTACGCCAGCGAGGCCGACCTACTCAACGTCGCCCTCTTCGGCCAGACCGCTAAGCAGTGGCGCCATGCCCATCCCGAAGCCGAGGGCAACGTTCGCGACCACGCACCCCTCGATCAGCTCGTCGTCCTCACCAACCTCGAAAGCCTCAACGCCGTGCTCATTCGCCAGGGCCTCCCGCCGTCGGATCGCCTCCTCAAACTCAACGAAATCGCCATCACCCAGATGCGCACCCTGCTGTCCGATCCCAACGTCAAACGGCTGAAGTGATGAAATCCACCGGCAACAATCCAAAGCTCACGCCGAGACTGCGGTTTCCCGAGTTGCGGGACGAGCCTGGGTGGAACACTACGCACGGAGACGCGCTGTTCGACCAGATCAATAACCGCCAGGCGCGGGCGGGGCTCCCCATCCTCGCCATCACCCAGGAGCATGGGGCAATTCCGCGAGATGACATCGACTACCACGTTTCGGTGACCCCAAAGAGCATCGAAAGCTACAAAGAGGTTCAGACAGGCGATTTCATTATTAGCCTCAGATCCTTCCAAGGGGGGATCGAATACTCCGGATACCACGGAGTCTGCAGCCCGGCGTACGTGATCCTTCGCAAGAAGACCGAACTGTCAGCCCTATTCTTCAAGCACCTATTCAAATCCCACCGCTTCATACGGCAGCTCACAAAGAACCTGGAAGGGCTGCGCGATGGAAAAATGATCAGTTACGATCAATTCTCGGATCTGCTGATCCCGAATCCGTCGATTGCCGAGCAAGAGAAGGTTGCCGAGTGCCTGAGCACCCTGGATGCTGAACGATCCCCTCATCGCGCGCAACTCATAAGCACTTGATATTGCTGGCGATTGAAAAACGTCGAGGATTGACTTATCCACAGCAAGTTCTGGTACATGGATTCCATGAGCCACGAGACGACGACTCCTGGAACTAGATTGCGCAAGCCACTCGCAAAGAATCGGTTGCGCCCGGCGGACACACAGCGGTTTGTTGAGAAGCTTATTGGAGAGGATTTCCACGCGAAGAGAGTGCTTTCGCTAGCCAACGGGGTAACCGGCGTCATCCACGGCGCCACGCTGGGCATTCACGCCATCGGACAAGGGTTGGCGCAGGCTCAGGGACTGAATCCAAGGCACGCAGTCAAGCAGGTCGATCGCCTGATGAGCAATGCGGGTATCTCGTGCGATACCTTCTTTAAGAACTGGGTGCCTTTCGTGCTGGGCGCGCGTGAGGATGTCTACGTCGCGCTCGACTGGACTGAGTTCGATGCCGACGACCATTGCACCATCGCCTTGTATCTCATCACGTCCCACGGACGAGCGACGCCGTTGCTGTGGCGAACAGTCAGAAAGTCAACCATCGAAGGCTGGCGCAACGACCATGAGGATGACCTCCTGGCCCTGTTCGCCAAGCTGCGTCCGGCGCATACCAAGCGAGCGACCGTGCTGGCAGACCGAGGGTTTGGGGACCAGAAACTCTATCCCTTCCTTGTTTCGCTCGGCCTGGATTTCATCATCCGCTTTCGAGGAATCATCTACGTCGAGGCGTCCAACCGCGAAGTCCGACCTGCGGCACAATGGCTTTCACCGAGCGGACGAGCGGTCAAGCTTGCGAACGTCAAGGTCACCTCCGACCGGACGCCGGTGGCTGCGGTGGTAGGCGTGCACGCGCGCGGAATGAAGGATGCCTGGCATCTGGCGACGAGTCGCTCTGATCTCAGCGGCGCACAGGCAGTCAAGGCGTACGGCAAGCGCTTCACCATCGAGGAAACGTTCCGCGACGCCAAGGACGCACGCTTTGGAATGGGTTTGAAAGCTACGCACATTGCGGATCCCGAACGACGAGACCGACTCCTTCTCCTGGCGGCCATCTCCCAGGCATTGCTCACGCTTCTGGGTGCCGCGGCGGAAGAAACCGGACTCGACCGCAAGCTCAAGGTCAACACGGTGAAGCGCCGGACGCATTCGCTATTCACCCAAGGCAGCTATTGGTATGGAGCCATTCCAATGATGCCGGAGGAGTGGCTTGCGCCCCTAATGGCCGCATTTGGCCGCCTAGTTTCCGAGCAACGGGCTTTTGCTCAAGTGTTTGGAATTCTTTGATGCCTATGAGGGGATCCCTCAGCCCTGGATGAGCTGATCGGAGTCGAAAGCCAGAAGCTGGACGCACTTGAGGCGCACAAGAAGGGGCTGATGCAGCAGATCTTCCCCCGTGAGGGCGAGACGGTCCCACGCTTCCGCTTTCGCGAGTTTAAAAACTCCCCTGAGTGGAACAGGAAGCTCCTGAGCCAGGTGGTAAGAAGCGTTAAGACAGGGAAACTCGACGCAAATGCAATGGTAGAGAACGGAGAGTACCGATTCTACACATGCGCTAAGGACTTCTACAGGATAGACAAATACGCTTTCGATGGCGAGGCGCTGCTAATCGCGGGTAATGGTGCCTATCTGGGTTACGTACATCACTACAATGGCAAATTCAACGCCTACCAAAGAACCTACGTTTTGCAGGATTTTGATGTCGACGTCCCTTACCTGAGGTACTTCTTGGAGCGCAATTTGCCGTCGCGAATCAGCTTGGAGAAGAAGGACGGAAACACCCCATATATCGTACTGGCAACGATTACGGAGATGCCGCTTCTAGTTCCCCAGAAGAGAGAGGAGCAGCGACAGATTGCCAACAGTCTCTCTTCCCTCGACGAGCTGATCGCCGCTCAAGGCGACAGGCTCGCTGTCCTCAAGACCCACAAGCAAGGGCTCATGCAACAGCTCTTTCCGTCGCCGTCGGAAGCTGAGAAATGAGCGCGACTTTATTTCCAGATTTGAGCGCCTTGGCCACGCGGCTTCGCCAAGAGTTGCAGACCAAGAAGTTTATTCTGCTCTTTGCCTACAACGGCACGGGCAAGACGCGCCTTTCCACCGCATTCAAGGACCTTGGCAAGACAGGCGACGACCGCGACACTCTCTATTTCAATGCCTTCACCGAAGACCTCTTCTCTTGGGACAATGACCTCGACAACGACCGCGAGCGGGTCTTGAAGATCAATTCCGCTTCCCGTTTCTTCGCCGGTCTTGGCGAAATGGAGATGGACAACCGCATCCGTCCGCTCTTGAGCCGCTACGCGGATTTCGATTTCCGCATCGATACGACGGCATGGGAAGTAAGCTTCTCTCGCGAGGTCCCGAGCGGCGAGACGGTCACAACGGTGGAGGACATCAAGATCTCCCGAGGCGAGGAGAACATCTTCATTTGGTGCTTCTTTCTCGCGATCGTGCAGCTTGTGTTGGATCGCGCGGAGGCTTACCGCTGGGTCAAGTACATCTACATCGACGACCCGATTTCGTCCCTCGACGAACCCAACGCTATCGCCGTCGCCAACCATTTGGTGCAAACGTTCACAAAATCCGATGAGGGTCCCCGCATTGTCATCTCTTCGCACCATGTGCTCTTCTTCAATGTTCTCTGCAATGAGCTAAAGAGCAAAGCATTCCGGCATTTTTTGAACAAGGGCGCAGCATTAGAAGGCTACGAGCTTCGCGATACAACCGCGAAGCCCTTCCTGCATCATCTCTCGAACTTGGTCGACCTACACGAGGCCCAAAGATCGGGCGCACTGTATACCCACCACTTCAACATGATGCGGCGGACTATGGAGCAAACAGCCAGCTTCTTCGGATTGGATGACTGGAAGGCGTGCATCAGAGTCGAAGACAACGATCCTGACAGGACACTGTACAAGCGACTGATAGACCTCATGAGCCATGGCGACTACTCGCTGTATGAACCGAGGGAGATGATGGAGGAGAATAAGCGCCATTTCCGAACGATCTTCCGCCAATTCGTTTCCCACTATCCCTTCAACCCCAGATTGTTCCCCACCGAACCCGGGACCGACCCAGCACCCGACGAAAGCTATGCTTCCAACGTAGCGCCAACTCCCGCACCCTCCACCACTCAATCATGACCGACAACGACCAAAAGCAACTAGGCAAGACCCTGTGGAATATCGCCGACCAACTGCGCGGGGCGATGAATGCGGATGACTTCCGCGACTACATGCTGGCCTTCCTCTTCCTGCGCTACCTTTCTGACAATTACGAGGCTGCCGCAAAGAAGGAGCTGGGGCGCGACTATCCCAAACTGCCTGCGGCCGATAGTCGCGTGCCGCTGGCCGTCTGGTATGCCGACAACAAGCGTGACGTCGCCGACTTCGAAAAGCAGATGCGGCGTAAAGTCCACTACGTCATCAAGCCCGACCATCTCTGGAGCAGTATCGCTGCCATGGCTCGCAACGATGACGGCGAGTTGCTCAATACCCTGCGGGACGGTTTCAAGTACATCGAAAACGAGTCCTTCGAGAGCACCTTCCAAGGCCTGTTTTCCGAGATCAACCTCGGCTCCGAAAAGCTCGGCAGGACCCATGCCGACAAGAACAAGAAGCTCTGCGAGATCATCAAGGCGATTGCCAAGGGTTTGAACGAGTTCTCTACCGACGTCGACGCGCTCGGCGACGCGTACGAATACCTGATCGGCCAGTTCGCAGCCGGCTCGGGCAAGAAAGCGGGCGAGTTCTACACTCCGCAGCAGATCTCCAGCATTCTCTCAGCCATCGTCACCCTCGACAGCCAAGAGCCCGCCACCGGGCACCTAGCGCGCCTCGATCGCGTCCTGGACTTCGCCTGTGGATCCGGCTCGCTGCTGCTGAACGTGCGCAAGCGCATGGGCAAGCACGTGATCGGCAAGATCCACGGCCAGGAGAAGAACATCACGACCTACAACCTCGCGCGCATGAACATGCTGCTGCACGGGGTAAAGGACTCGGAGTTCGAGATCTACCACGGCGACACCTTGACCAACGACTGGGACTTCCTGCGCGAGACCAACCCAGCCAAGGTGCCGAAGTTCGACGCCGTCGTCGCCAATCCGCCCTTCAGCTACCGCTGGGATCCCAACGAGGCGATGGCGCAGGATGTTCGGTTCAAGAACCACGGCCTTGCGCCCAAGTCGGCCGCCGACTTCGCCTTCCTGCTGCACGGCTTCCATTTCCTGAAGGACCAGGGGGTGATGGCCATCATCCTGCCCCACGGCGTCCTCTTCCGCGGCGGCGCGGAGGAAAAGATCCGCAAGAAGCTACTCGACGACGGCCACATCGACACCGTCATCGGCCTGCCCGCGAATCTCTTCTACTCCACCGGCATTCCGGTCTGCATCCTGGTGCTCAAGAAGTGCAAGAAGCCCGACGACGTGCTCTTCATCAACGCCGCCGAGCACTTCGAAAAGGGCAAACGCCAGAACGTCCTGACCGACGAGCACATCGAGAAGATCGTCTCGACCTATCAGTTCCGAAAGGAAGAGCCCCGCTATTCCAAACGCATCCCGATGGAGAGGATCGTCGAGGAAGGCTACAACCTCAACATCTCCCGCTACGTCAGCACCGCTCAGCAGGAAGTCGAGATCGATCTTGCTGGCAACGCACAAGCAGTTGGTCGATGCACAGGAGAGAATCGCGAAGGCAACCGAGAAGCACAATGAGTTTCTGAAGGAGCTGGGACTACCCGAACTGCCAGGCTAGGTGAGGACAACAAACAGCAGGTAATTGTATGACTCTGAAGCCCGCAAGAAATGCCCATTGTCCCTGCGGGAGCGGCAAGAAATACAAGAGATGCTGCCTTCCCGAATCAGCACGCGCCATCCCCGTTCCGAAGTCCGACGAAGAAGTTCGCAACGACGAGCTTCTTAACGGTGGGAGACCCGAGCGAATCCGCGCCATGTCAGAGGCCGTGCAGAGCATTTCACGTCGAAGCGCTCGACCGCGGCAAACAAATCCCAGTATTGATATCCGGGGTGCGGCCAAGGAGGACGCGAAGCACATCGAGGTCATATTTGCCGAAATCGAGAAATTCACGTCAGAGGCCTTACGTTCGTGCCCACACAGCCGGCAATACTGGTTTCAATTGCTTCGGCGGGTGGCTCCTTTGCTCTGGGGGGAACTTCAGTCAATCTCAGAGAGCAAAGGGGGGCAAGACAGGTTCGCTGAGGTGACAAAGGGGGCGGGACTACTCGTGCTGGCGTGCTCAATAGATGGCGATCCGTGGGAATGGGTGGAAGAAGGTGGCGTACGAGGAATCGACTTTCGCAGCCTGACGCAAAAGGAGCTACTGGTAGCCGCACAGATCTTCTCTTTGGCTCAATTGCGATTGGAAGCACAGGTGCGGTTCCGGTTCGCTTGCAAGGGTTTCAGAGTCTTTGCGCAAGCAGGGGAAGAACCTGACATTCTAGCAGGGCAGGACACGAAGTCTGTCATATGTTATGAGCAGCGCAGATCACTGTACGAAACTCTTGCTGGTAGCGCTGGATTGTGGTGCGATCCGGAGAAGATAGTTGCAATTCGAAGAGACCTTTGCCAATGGTTTGGCCTGCAGGCAGCGTCCCAGGATTACTTTGAACTTCGCTTCACAGAACCTGCGATCGTACTGAGACTTCAGTATTCATTTCGGCATCTACTTGAAGAAGTGCCGCCGCGGAAGCGCGCAACGGCCGATGTCCCTTCGAGTAGTTCAATAACCCAGGTCCCTTATGATCGCCTCATCGAACATTCCGAATTGCGGCAAGCGTTCAGCACAGCACTTGGAGTTGACCCACCGAGCCTCGTCGCTTTCCTATATTCCGTGTTTGCAGCGGTAAACGCAACGCTTCGCCTGGGTGCGTTGCAAATTGAGGACGAGAAGACATCGAAAGTAGTCTGGACGGATGAACCCGATGTTGTGCGCAGAAGCGTAATCGACCGATGGCGAGAAGTTGGGACAGTCGGACTGCTGAAGGCTAGCAAGACGGACTGGATCGAGCATCTTCATGCCATTTCAGGCCAAATCCGCGACTTCGACGGCAGCGTACTGGAACTGGAGAAGAATCAGATCGAAGAACTGGTCGATAGGGTTACTTGGATAGAGGGAATGCCAGTCAACGGCAACGCTCCACTGCTATTCACGAAGGTATCGTCCCGGACACTCTTGCTCGATGGTTTTCGAGCGGGTGACTTTCTGAGACAACTCTTGCTTACTGCGAATACCGTCTCGAAGGATCTAGAGAGCACGATGTTTGGCCAGGACGTGACGGGGGCATGGCTTGAGAAGCAAGCCGCTACCTACTTTATGCGTGTATTGGCCTTGCCATTAAGCAATGTCATTCGTGGAAGAAGAATAGGGAACGCACGTGAGATCGACATCGCGTTTGTGTCACACGGAGCGCTATTTGTAATCGACTGCAAGGCAATGGCTAAGGATGCCACCTATATGGAAGGTCAGCATCAGCGAATTCGCAATCGGCAAACGGAAATGCGCAAGGAACTCAACGAAAAGAACGTGGAACGGATTGAGTTGATCAGGCAAGGGTTTGCCAGCGATGTCATTTCCCAAGACTCGTTTGATCGGGCCTACGGATTGGTCTGCACGTCTGCTGTCGAGTACCTGCCTATTGAAGATGGTACATTCTGGTTGGAAGGGGTTCCTTTAGTCGGGCCACCGGAAGAGCTGCTGGATACCATTCGTGTGTTGTCGAGGCAGCAAAGATGAGCGCGGCATGAACTGCGACATCCCTTTGGTCTGGACCTTCTGTATCCAATGATTTCATCGGCTCAAGCTCTACCCACGCTGCAAGCGCGGAAGCACCATCCTCGGTACAACACCAGCGGCGATCCGGAGTCCCACGCGGCCAATCCCGTGGATTCCGCCGCCGGCGATGGCGCGGCTGAACAGGGCCATCGAGGCGGCGAACCGCAGCGGGATGGAGATCTGGGATACTCCCAAGTCATGCGACGTACCGGTGGAGGATCTCGACGTTCTGGTCAAGGTCTTACGCGAAAAAGGCTGCAACGTTCTTGAGAAGATCGACGATTCAGAGTACGGAAAGTTTGGTTGGATCATCGATCCAGAAGGAGACAAGATAGAGCTTTGGCAACCACGCGCCGGCCAATAACCAGGCAGTCGGAAGATCTTTCCCGTATCGGCTACGCGGCGAAGCGCAGAATCTTGACTTCGGCGCCTGAGCGCACGGCTAAGTCAGCCACGGCGCAGACCTTCAGCGCGACCTCTTCGGAAAGATGATACTCCTTGCAGTTGTCGCAGATGCCGGCAGGAACGCCCTTGAGGATAATCGTGGATTCTCCACGTTGGTTCGGGATCGTGGTGTGCCCAGGCGCGATTTCACCGTGCTTGCAAATCGGGCAAGCCATCAAGGCTTCCTCCTTCTGAAGTCGCGTTCCCACTTTTCCGGGTCGGGCTCGTACACTGTTGTTACGTAGCACTGTTTGGTCGTGGTGTCATGGTCGACTACAACACGCTGGACCTGGTGGCCGATGCGCCAGTTTAGTATCCGCGCACGCACATGACTGGGAATGTCGAGGTGGGGGCGAGGTCGAGGAAGGCGATGTTGCTGTCGTCGAAGTTGAAGATGAACAGCTTGGCCCCATCCTGCCAGCCGGCACGGGTGCCCACGGCAAACCCGACGCTGAGGTCGAAGACAGTCCCGTCGATCTGCGGATCGTAGGGGTTCACTAGCGGGGGATACTGGGCGATGCTGTGGAGCTCCTTGTACGTCGGGAGACGCCAATCGCTGAATCCGGCCCAGGTCAGAGACTCGCAATAGGCGACCCATTCTGTCTTCTGCATAGAGCTGGCGCCCGAGACGTCGCAATACTTGCCCTTGTGAGCCGACAAGCACCCCTGCCACACGAGCCCCGTGGCGGCGTCCGTGATGATCTTGTCCGACCCGGTGAACGTGGCAACGAAGCGTTTGTCGACATAGGCCGCATTTCTGGAGAAACCGCGGCGCACGCAGCGCGTGTAACGGGTACCGCTGTTGGCACCGTCGCTAGACAACACGATCGTGCCCGAGAAACGGAATTGGATGGCAAAGACCGTGGCGCTTCTGGCGAAGTGGCTGGTCCAGTAGGCATACGAGGCATGGGGAAAGACGCTCGGATCGATGCTGACGCCGCTGTCACCCGACTTGGCCCAATCGAGAATCGACATCAGCTCGAAGGAATCGGGCAGATACCAATCGTCCTTCCCTCCCCAGACCAGCGAGTCGCAGTAGGCGACGGCGTCCTGCCAGAGCATCTGCTGGCTCGGCCCCGTGGTGCAACCTTCTCCCGAGCGGCCGGCATCGCACCCTTGCCAGTGCAATCCCGTCACGAGATCCGCGACGATCGGCTCGCTGTCGGAGGAAATGATCTGCAAATGGGAGTGGTCGCTGTTCGCGGGAATCGAGAAGTGCGGGGCCGGGGCGTTGCAGGAGGCATCGCCGCAGCCGGGTGACACACACGTTCCGCCCACGCAGATGTCGTACCAGCGGTCGGGGGTGGTTACGATGTTACACAGGGTCATGTCGGGCTGGCCGACACAGCTCGCGACCGGTGCGGTGTCGGTGTCGGGTTTGAGCTCGACCGTGGCGAACGGGTCCACTGGAACCGGCCTTTCTGTGTCGCTGCCGGCTTGATCCGGGCCAAGGTCCGCGACACCGACGGTATCCGGCGCAACACCGGTATCGTCCTCAATCTCCTTGCCCGCGTCTTTCGTCGCCGACGATTGGGTCGAGCTGCACCCGAAGCAAGTTGTGAGAACGATGATCGCTAGAGGCGAAACCTGCGAATCAGTCCTGCTTGTTTGCATGGCCCTGTCGTGTCCCTCATGCTGTTGGTGCATAGTACCATCACACAATGCCGGTCAGATAAGGAAGAACAGGGAGGAGCTGAGTAACAGAGGCGGAAAAGGTTGGGGAATTTCATCGATTCTCCGGCTCTGATCCTCCGTTTCTCCCTGTGGACGCTTCTGATGAAGGCCCCCGGGGAAGGTGCCAGAGACCTGCTGGCGGGGAGGCTGGCGCTAAGGGACCGCCGTCCAGCTTCGGAGCGCCAGCGCTCGCGTCGCAACAGCCATGGTCTGGCGGCGACCAGCATCGACGAGGCGTAGATGCAGAAAGGCTCTAGGCTGGGGCGCCGGCTCGGCCTAGTCTCCAAGGCATGAATTCGAAGGCCGAAAACCGAACCGGATCGAGCCGATGGTTGGCGTCTAATTGCCTGATGACGGGGATCGCGCTCTTGACCGGGGTCGCATGGGCCCAGGGTAGCGCCGAGCGGCTGGACGGGGCCACCAAAGGGCGGCTGTTCGTTGGCACTTGCTATCAGCCAATTGATCGCACGCCCGAGGAAATCCACCGCGACATCGCCATGATGAAGGGCGCGGGGTTCAACCTGGTGCGCATGGGCGATCTGTCATGGGATTCGTTCGAGCCGTCGGACGGCCACTTTACCTTCGAGTGGTTCGACAAGGTCATGGACGAGATGTCAGCCAACGGGATCAAGGTGGTGCTCGATATCCCGGGGCTTCCGGCCCCGACCTGGCTGCATCACAAATACCCGGGCGTCAACATCGTGAACCAGAACGGTGCGGTTCTGTATCCGGCGGAACGCTACATGGATGACATCAGCGATCCGGATTATCGCCGGCTGGCCGTGCGCATGGCGGACGCCCTGACGAAGCGCTACGCGCGCCATGCTGCACTGCTGGCCCTCGGTTACGACAACGAAATCGGCTACAGCTTCATGTCGTACTCGGCGGGGGCGCGTCTGCGTTTCATGGCCTGGGCAAAGGCCAAGTACGGGACCATCGCCGCCCTCAACAAGGCCTGGGCCACGCAGCGCTGGTCGCGAAGAATCAATGATTGGGACGAGATTCAGCTTCCCTATGGCGAAGGGCCGGGGCCGACGGAGCGTTACCTGGACCTGCGTCGTTTTTGGTCGGACCAGACCATCGCCGTGCTCAAGGATCTGGAATCCGTCCGCAAGAAGAACAGCCCCCATGTCCCGACGGCTTCCAACCTGTGGGACACCTCCCCACGAAAGCCCTTCGACTATCTTGGCTCGTACAAGGACTATGTCACCTTCGGCGCCGAGGGCTTCTACCCTGGCGAGCCTGTGGGTGCGAGCCTGGGCGCGCTCATGGTCAAGGGCGATCTCGACACGCCCCTGTGGTTCAACGAATTCACCGCCGGCGGTGGCGGCTACTACGGCACCAAGGGCCGAAGCCGGATGTGGGCCTACCTGGTTCTCATGAACCAGGCGCAGACGGTGCTCGCCTGGACCTTCAACTCGCACAAGGGTGGTGAGGAGCAGGCGTTGTTCGGCCTGGTGGACCACGACGGCACGCCCTCTTGGAAGGTCGACGAGTTCGCGCAGATCGCGGCGGAGTTTCGCAAGCTGCAGGGCATGGGTTTCCCGTACCCAGGCAACCCCCAGGTCGCCATCGCGTATGCGTTCGACAACGCCATGGCGACGACCACGCCCGGCCCTTCCGCCACCGTTCGGCAGTACTACACGCTGGCCTACCAGGACCAGGTGCAAGGGGCCTTCGAACCCTTCTTCACCGACAACATCGACGTGGCCATCGTCAACATCGCCCACGCCGACCTGGCCAAGTACAAGTTGGTCGTGGTTCCCGGACACTACATCATGAGCGAAAAGGCCGCCGCAACCCTTCGCCGCTATGTGAACGACGGGGGCACGGCGCTGATGACCGGATACTCGGCCAAGGCGGACGAGCACGGTCTTTGGTTCAACACGCCCCTGCCCGGCCGACTGGCCGACGTCTTTGGATTGCGCACCAACGCCTTTTACCGATCGGAAAAGCCGCTGGAAGTGACCATCGATGGCAAGCAACAACGATCCATGGACGGCTACTACGAAGTGTTGGTGCTCGACACGGCGACGCCGCTGGCCAGCTTCGCCAACACGCCCGAAAAGTCGGCGGCTGTCTCGGTCAATCGCTTTGGCAAGGGGCAAGCCATTTATCTGGCTACCGCATGCCAGGCTTCGCTCGTCGGACCGCTGGCGCGCATGCTGTACAAGCAGATCGGGATCGTGCGTGGGCCCGAGACGCCGTCGGGTGTGTATGCCCGGGTTGTGGACGGGCGTACCCTTTATGTCAACACCACGACGGCCAACAAGGTCGTCCGTATCACGGGCAGCAAGACCGGCGCGCTGTCGGGCAAACGGTACACCGGCACGCTGCGGCTGGCTGCCTATGGTGTGGAATTGCTCCAGTAAGGGACTCGCCATGAAGACTATCGCCCTCCTCTCGTTTCTGTTCGCGACCGTGCTGTCGGCCATTGCCACGGGTGAGAGCAAGCCGCTCCAGCTTCCACCCATTGCCGACGGACCGTTCAAGCCCGAGTGGCAATCGCTGACCACGTATCAGCCGCCCGAATGGTTCCGAGATGCGAAGTTCGGCATCTGGGCTCACTGGGGGCCCCAGTGCCAACCGGAGCATGGGGATTGGTACGCGCGTGGCATGTACGAGGAAGGCAGCGCCACCTACACGTCGCACCTCTCCGAATACGGTCACCCTTCGAAGGCCGGCTTCAAGGACGTGATCCACATTTGGAAGGCCGAGCGTTTCGATCCCGACAAGCTGCTAAAGTTCTACAAGGCCAACGGCGCCCGCATCTTCATGGCGCTGGCGAACCACCACGACAACTTCGACAATTTCGATTCCAAGTACCAGCCGTGGAATTCCGTGGCCCTGGGACCCAAGCGCGACCTGATAGGTGAATGGTCGAAGGCAGCGCGCAAGCACGGGCTGCGCTTCGGGGTCAGTGTTCACGCCTCACGGGCCTGGTCTTGGTACGAGGTGGCGCAAGGCGCGGACAAGAAGGGCCCGCTGGCGGGGGTTCCCTACGACGGCAAGCTGACCAAGGCCGACGGCAAGGGCCGTTGGTGGGAAGGGCTGGATCCGCAAGCTCTCTACGCGCAAGAGCACCAGCCCGGCGCAAAGCTGGAATGGCTGTGGGACGCCGGCAAGGGGAGCAGCGTTCCCGATGCGGCCTATATGGAGAAGTTCTTCAAACGCACGCAGCAGCTTTGGGACGACTATCACCCCGACCAGGTCTATTTCGACGACACCGTCCTGCCCTTCCACGGGGTGACCGACGAGGTCGGCCTGAAGCTCGCCGCCCATTTCTACAACACGCGCCTGGACCAGCAGGGCCGCACCCAGGCCGTGGTCAACGGGAAGATCCTCAATGAGATGCAGCGGCAGGCGATGGTCTACGACATCGAACGCGGCAAGGCGCAGCAGATCCTGCCCCGGGCCTGGCAGACCGACACCTGCCTCGGCTCCTGGCACTACGACCGCGCGATCTTCGATCGACACGGCTACAAATCGGCGGCGTCCGTGGTGCGCATGCTCGTGGACATCGTCAGCAAGAACGGCAACCTGATGCTTAGCGTGCCGCTACAACGGAATGGGCAGCCCGATGCGGACGAGATGAAGATCGTCCGCGAAATCGGGGCATGGTTGAAGGTGAACGGCGAGGCCATCTACGCCACACGCCCTTGGAAGAGCTACGGCGAGGGAACATCGACGCACAGCTCGGAAAAGGGCGACTTCGATGGGCAGGTCGATGTCTCAAAACAGCCGTTCACGGCGGAAGACATCCGCTTCACTCAGTCGAAAGACGGCAAGACCGTCTACGCCCTGGTGCTGGAGATGCCCCGTGATGGAAAGGTCACGATTCGCTCGCTGGCCTCCGATTCTACTGACTGGCCAGACGAGATAAGCAGCGTGCGCCTAGTGGGCGGCGGCAAGCTGAAATTCACCCGCGCTGGCGACGGCCTGAAGGTCGAGCTTCCGAGGCCGCTGAAACGCGAGACCGCGTTCGCGTTGGCGATTCGATAGCCAACTGTTTGGGCAGGCGAATGTCGGCGGGCGCCGCGAACCTGGTGGATCACGTCCTGCCCGATGTACTGATTCGGCAATTTGTGTTTAGAAGGCGATGGTCGAGGCTTGCATGGCGTCCGCCTCGTCGTGCCCCAGCGTGAGCAGCATGCCGCCATTCGCAGGCACCGGGAGCGTGTGTGTCTTGGTGAGATCGAAGCCGATTCCGCTCACCCAGTCGTGGGCCCAGGTGGCGCCGCTTGTTGTCGGTACCGTGACTGAGCTCGCGGAAGCGCCGAGATTGAGCGCGGCGACGTATGGCCCATAGCCAAGGACGTACTGACTGGCGTAGCCGCCGCTCGAAAATCCCGTTTCCGCCCCCGTGGCAGCCGAGGTGGGAAGGTAGACGGTGGCAACGCGGTCTGCGGATGCCGTGATGATGTGCAGGCGAGCGAGGTTGCTCAAGGTGCCGGCGGTACCCGGTTTGACGTAGGCGGTAGCATCGCCATAGCCATAGGGCCGCCAATTGAGCACGATGAATGCGTGCTGGGCGGTGTGCTTCACGCTGATCGCGCTCGCCACCGAGTCGACCCATGCGCCGTCGGCGTGGCCGCTCTCGTGCAGCAAGGTGAGGCCCGAAGGATCGGTCACGGCTCCGCCGGCAGCCTCCGTGATCGCGTTTTGGACCAGGCCCAGGTAGGCGCTGCCCCATCGGAACATGCGGTTCTGGCCCTCGTCGATGTTGCCGTTGCTCCATTCCGGCGGTGACATCCCAAAGAGCCGCTCGAGGTGAAACGCGTGCAGGGATTGCGCGTCGCCGAGGTCGTAGGCGGCGACATAGCTGGCCGCCGCGCCGATCTCGCCGACATTGAAGTTCTTCCGGAAGGTGATGACCTCCTCGCGACGCAGAGTACTGGTCCCGGCCGTGGTCACGGAAGGTTCGATGAAATTGCCGAACGCGTGTACCGCGGCCAACGCCATGTCGCGAACGGGATGTTTGTCGTCGGTTTCAAGTCCGGCGTCCTTCATCATCTTGGCCATCTCGGGCAGCAGGACCATGCCGTTGTAGCCGTAGCCACCGTCGTAGCCGCCGTTGCCGATGCCGTGCACTTCCAGCGACAATCCGTTGGGGCTGACCCACACCGGGCCTTTGCTGCTGGCCGTGACGCCACATGCGCTCTGCACGTATGCGACGATGGTGGCGTCGGAGGTGGCGTAGTGCGTGCCGTAGATACCATCGATGAGCTTGGCGGCCTGGTTGTTGGCCAGAATCGAACGCGCTTGCAGGATGTCCTGGTTGGGCGCGCTGCCGTGGCGACCAAGCAGGAACGCCACTTGGGCGGCGAACATCTGACCGTAGGCTTGGTAGCGTTTGATCCCGGGTAGCAAGGTGGTGTTGGTGCCGGCGTCGAGCGCGGCAAGAAATGCGCTGTCGCCGGCCATGTTGACGAAGGCCGAGCCGAGCGCGAGCGTACCGTTGCCTTCAATGGCGTTACCGGCGGTGGTCAAGCGACCTTGGGAATTGTCGGGGGTGGCTGTGGTCGCGCCCATGCCGACCCAACTAGATAAGCTGCCAAAGGCGCCGTTTTGCGACTGCAGGTAGAAGGCGCCGTCCAGCCCGGCGATGATGCGCTGTCGCAGCTCGCTCGACTGGTAGTATGTGGGCGCAAGGTCATGCGCGAAGGCCTGGCCCAGATCGTCGATACGAAGCATCGGGTTGTTGTTACCCGTTGACATGTAGGTGGCCGCGAGGTCGAGCCACGCGGCCGGCGAGCGATTGTCGACTGGTGAGACCGCGCCCATAAAGAGACCAACCACCTCAGCCGGTACTGTGCCCGCTTTGACCGCGTCATCCCACTTCGGTCCCCAAGCCTGTACCCAAAGCCCGCTGTCTTGCGCGGGATCGCGGTAGCGCTCGATGTTGGTCGTGAATCGCTGCTGAACGGCGGCAATGTAGGCTGCACCGAAGATCAGCGGCGTCGGCGTGGTTGCAGCGGGCGAAGTCTGCACGTCATCGCCGAAGAGGTTCAGCATCGGATCGGTGTGGCTGATTGCCGCGTAGATCGGGCGGCTGGTCTGGCCCGCGGCAAGTTGCGTGGTGGTACGACCACCGTAATACGAGAACGACTCGGCTGCGTTCAGGGTCAGGGTGACGCTTTGCTTGCCCTGCGTTGAGGCGAGAGGGATGGGCACGGTGACGTAGACGAAGCGGCCGGGCGCCACAGGAGTGTCGTCATCCTGAATGTCGATCTCGGGAATGCTTTGCCCGCAGTAGTTGGTCATCTCGTAGCCACGCGTGCTGTCGTAGAGATAGATGATGCCTTGGGTGCTGTCACTGCCCCACAGCTTTACCGTCAGGTAGTTCTGTAGGTTGGGATCGCATGCGAGCGTGAAGGTCAGGGCGGCGTTTTGAGAAGCGTCTCCGGACGGGCTGCTCGGAGGAGCGATCACGCGGTAGGTCTGCCCCGCGGCGCCGGTTCCGTTTGTGCCCGCTGGCTGCTTCATCTGGTGCGTGGACTCACTGGTGGCGTTGGTACCCAGGTTGCCAAAGTCGATTCGGTCGAGCGCATTGGGAGCCGGCGAACGAGCGCCGCTGTCGCCGCTGTTGCCGGCCGCACCGTCGGCTGAAATTCCACCAACTCCACCCGAGGAATTGCCACCACCACCACCACCACCACCACCACCACCACCACCACCACCACCACCACCACCACCATCGCCGCCGTCGCTGCTGCTGGGCATCTCTCCACCGGTGCCTGCATCGTGCCTCGAAGACCCGCTGGTACACGCAACCGTCCCCAGCAAAACGAGTGTGGCTGCCTTTGCGGATAGGGGAGTCATATCGGATTCTCGTGCTGCTTCGTCAAGCTCGGGCAGCCATTTCTGCCTCAGTGTAGCAGATGACAGATCGCACCTTCAGGTGTCTGCGCCAAGCCGACGGAGGAAATGAAAGGGCCAGGCACTCGCATTGACGTGTGGCTTTCGATTGGCCTGCTCGTTGTCAGCGGTCGGTGATGTACCATCACGTGCGTACTTCAGCCCCGAAATGGCGCTGCCTATCCTGGCAATGATGGAAAGACGCGGTAGGATGCGTCTCACGAATTTGGCCGTCCGAACCTCCACACCATGCCAACACACATTCTCAAGGCAGGAGAGAGCCTTGTTAGCGTCGCCAAGGCCTACGATTTTTTCGACTGGCACCTGATCTACGATCACGACGCCAACGCCGATCTCCGCAAGAAGCGCGAGCACCCCAATGCCCTGTGCGCGGGCGACGAGCTGTTCGTGCCCGAGAAGATCAAGAAGCCGCAGGTCTTCGCCACCGGCTCGCGCCACCAGGTGAAGGTGGTCATCGGACGCGGGGTGTGGAATCTGGCCTGGAGCACGGACAAGGCCAGCTGCGGAGCCAAGGTGAAGCTGACGGGCGAAACCAACCTGCCCGATGGCGATCTCAAGCTGAAGTTGCAAGCGCGCGAGCTGCCCTCGCCCAAGTTGCCCACCCCCACGGCGAAGATCGCGGGCGGCAAATTCAGTTTCGACTGGGAGATCAAGGACGTTCAGCACCTGACGACCGACACGCCGCCCAAGGGCTTCGACCAAGTGCACATCGAGGCCACCACCGATGACAACACCGTGGCCTGCAACGTCGCGGTTTTGACCGTCGACGCCGTCGGCACGGCCCCCGTGCAAAGTTTTTCCGAGGATCGAACCTGGAGCAACTTCTCGAACCGCTCGCGCTTCCAGCAGAAGATCGACAAGTTCACGAGCCTCGTCGAGGCCAAGCCGAACACGCTCAAGGGCTGGGGCGGAACCTATGTCGATCTGCGCTCGGCGGGAATCACCGGAACCGCCGGCGGCTGTCCGTGGGCGGGCTACCGCTGGGCGAAGACATCGGGCATGTCCATGGTGCCAACCCAGTACTACAACGGTACGGCCTGGGTGCCCCTGCCCGCGGGATTCACCCCCAGCGCCACCAACTACCAGGGCGTCGGCTTCTACAAGACGGGCGCGACCTTCGCCTGCACCCAGGGGGGAAGTTGGCCCGAGGCCTTCGCCAACTACGACTTCAACAGCACGAAGTACACCAACGTGCGCGCCACGTGGAGCCAGCAGGTTCACGACCAATGGACCGACAAGTTCTGGATCCAGCGCGAAGGTTGCCTGTCGGACAAGTCGGTGACGTGCTGCCGCTATCGTGTGGAGGTGACCTTGACCTTCGTCGAGGTGGCGGCCTACGCGACCGGGGTGGTGCTGCTGGCGCCCGGCAACCTGCGCTCGAACGCCCTGCTTTGGTTCATGGGCGACACCAGCAACGTGGCGGCGCATGAAAGCGGTCACCTCATGGACAATCCCGACGAATACACCGGTGGTGCCGTCGACCCATCGCTGTCGGGCGACGGCGCAGTCAATGGAATCGACACGGATTGCATCATGGGCCAGAACATGACCAAGACCAAGAAGCGGCACTACCGAGCCTTTGTGGAGATGACGGGTCGATTGGTCAAGGCCGTGAGTGGGCGCACGGAAACCTACAAGGCGGTGGACAAGTGAGGGCAGAAGAAATCGAATCGATGCGCGAAGCGCTCGCGGCGCTTGGCCACGTCCCGTCGTTGATGGTGGGCTTCGGGATCGAACGGTTGACCCTGGTCGGCGACTTCTGGGCGGAACGATTGATGATTCAAGGGATGGGCAAGTCGGTGCTCACCACCCTGCGCTCGTTCGGAGACGCCAGCGGCGAGGAGATAGGCCGCTTCGAGACCAAGCTTTCCGACACGACCATGGCCGAGCTGATGCGCGCGGTCGAGGACACCCTGGAAGGCGGTCCGCCCGTGAATCTCTCGCCGCATGAGGTCCGGGTCCTGGTGTCCGTCGTCGCCTGCGGTTCGAGGCTCGACCACGTGGTGGGCGGCGGTCCGCCCGATCTCGAACCCTACGCGCCCCTGCTCTTGGCCTTGGACAAGGCCGCGGTCCAGACGCGGGCGGTGGCCAGGGCGACCCTCAAGCTTCATCTCGAGGTTCCACCAATCCTGTCGCCGGGGCCGCAAACCCCGCCCGTCGTGCTGTCGTTCGAGAATCGCGGCGACGAAGGCACGTGGATTCGCAGCCCGACCTCCGGCCTGGAGGACGAACCCACCGAGCACGTTCGCCTGTGGTACGCCGAGCGGGCTGTCGAGCAACCGGGGATCACCTCGCTGCCGCTCGAACCTGTCTGCGTTGCGCTGGAGCCCGCCGTGCGCACCGAACGCCCCCTGCTGTGGATCGGCGCTGGCGAGACCGAATCGCGTCCCTTCTCGGCGACCCTCGATCTCGCACCGGGTTCGTACCTCATGCGCGCCAGCTTCGCGAGCTACGGTGGCGACGACACCGTTGCCGGACAAAACCTGCTGCGCGGGTGCGCATTCTCGGCCGAGACCACGATCCAGGTAGACAAGTGAAACCGGTTTGGGCGGTAGCGGTGGCGCTTATCGTGTGCAAAGGACAAGCGATGGCCGACAAGCAAGATCACGGGCCCGGAGAGGCGGTCGCGACGCCCATCGAAGCGGACATTACCCTCACCGAGGGGCCAGGCGCGGTCAGCGCCGGGTTCAAGCTGCGCGGCAGTGTCTTGACCATTCTCCTGCCGCGCGGTGAGGACGGTGCGCGGGCGGGACTCTATCGACTGAATCTCGATAAGCACGATACCCTGGTGGCGGCGCTTCCAAACCTGCCCGCTGCGGGTCCGCCCGCCGTCATGGGCATGCCGACCGCCGCCTTCGCGGTTCGCGTCCACGGCAAAGAGCAACACTTGGTCGCGCCCCTACCGACGGCGGATCCACACGTCGACAAGATCCTGGTCGAGCTTGGCCGATACGAGAAGGCGAGCAAGGACAAGCCTGTGCTGGCCATGTCCCTGGCGGTAGAGCCCATGGTCCCAGCGAAAGCGAAAGAGCCGCAGACGGTGACGGTTTGGATCGCGACCATAGGCGAGCGCGGCGCCGAAGTGTCATTCAATCCCCGATTGCTCAAGCTGCAAGCCGCAGCCGAACCCCAGCCGGCACCGGCCGGCGTCACCCCGCTGCCTCCCGAGTGGGACCAGGTCAGCGCGCCCTTGGCGGATTCGTTGCCCCAAACCTTGAAGGCCGGCGCGACCTCCGACGTAAAACTGACCATGAATGTCTCCGCGCCTGAATATCGCTGGCTGCGCGCAGTCTACGACGGAAACGCCACCTTCCGCGCCCCAGACCAGGTCGAAGACATCGGGCTCGGCCTGTCTTCCAAGCCGATCAAGCTCAGCGCCGCGCCGACCGGGTCGAGGAAATAGGCCAGCGCCGGCGCGCAGCCAAGTCGTCCCCATCGCCTCCGCGGCGACACCCGAGGGGAAGGACAAGCCTCCACTGCCACACGGGATGGAGTAGGCACGCCCAGCGTGCTCAGCGAGCCTCAATCTTTCCAAGTGCTGCTTCATGAACACGGACAGCCTGGTAGAGTGCTTCGCGAAGCGACTGTGCGACAAACCACTGACCATGATTCTGAATTGTGACAGCATTGGTCCCATTCCCCACCATGCCATTGGCAATCACGTGCCCGATTCGTTCTGTGCCGTACTCGACATGCGGTAGTGTCTTTAGGAAAATGCCACCATCGATCACCACATCGCCGTTCTCTGCTAATGTGTTTATCGAATCGCTATGGAAATGAAGCAGGCAGCGCCACTTGGCTTGCCTCGCGCGAAACAGGTCTCCATGAATGCACCAATGTGGGACAGCTTCGGAGGATGGCAACCTTGACGGGTCGCCATAGTACACCATCATGCCGTCTGCCTCGGTTACCACCGGCGTCTCGGCAAATACAAGTAGCCGCGACTTGTCCGAGTTTGTTGACGTAACCACCATCCATTCTGGTGTATTACCCGAGCAGAAGCTCATCACAACGTGGGTCGGGGAAAGGGTAAGCCCAGCCCGAATTACCTCGGCGCCGACTTCGCGCATCTCATCCATCGCCGCAGCCGCCAAGCGCATATCTTCCAGGGACATTTTGTCCAAAAGCAATCCGCCATGTTTCACCTGTCTCGCCTTGCGCCCGTCGCTGTGTTTTCTAACATCACCCAGGGCTCGGTGAACAGGCTGAATCATATCCTTGTTCTCGAACAATGCTTGCACTTCCGCATATTCCTGCTCGATATGGCGAGAGAAGAGATCGCGCACAGACAGATAGGACACCGGATGTTCAACACTCAGCGAAAGAAATGCATCCACATTTTGGATACATCGATAGACTTTTCTCGGGTCAAGAGTCGCAAGAGCGCCATATAGCTTGTAGACCGACACGGGACGTGAAGCGTATTGGCCAAAGAATATAACGAACGTCCTTTCTGCCCATCCCTTGTCTTCAAATTGAACGAGAAGGTCGGCAATCTTCTCTATGTCTTGTGCATTCTCAGGCCAGACGTTTAGTGCTGCAAGGTTCGGAAGACTCTCTAGTTGCTGAACTACTTTTCTCTCCTGGTGAGACTGGGCCAGACGATTTCGCAATACTCCTAGAAGAGGGAGTGTGCCTGCTGCGGTCCGGCGCGGAGCTGCGCTCATCGCTGTTCGCAACGCCGTGGAGGTGGGGCCGAGCGCCGCTCTCAGGTTCCCGTCCGACCTCTTTTTGTAGGTCGCCGCGGTGATTCCCGCGAGAATCGCTTGGCAACTTGAGTTGGTCCCCATCACAATAGACTAGGAAAGTGTGTTTTTGGCCGAGTGTGCCGAAGAACAGACCCAATTCGAAGATCACGTTGTCTCGTGGCGCCTGAATGGTACGGTTCCGGCTCGTGACGGTGTCGTCAGGTGTCGCAACGACGATTGCAAACTCGAACATGGATGTAGCTGCGATGAGGGACTCGAGAGTCGCGGAAGACAATCCGAATGGACCGTCGGTCCACAAGGTCGCCTCCGCGAATCCTTCCAAGTGAAACTCGATCTCGCGAGCGACATTCAGACCCTCCGAGGACGATGCGACAAGCACGGAATGAGTCGAGGTGCTATTGGCGGTTAGAATCTGTGAAGGCATTGTCTCCTCTTTGTTCAAGGATGGTAGGCGCGTGGCTGTTCAGAACGCGCGTCTCCTAGCGCCGTGGCGCAGCGCGCGTTGTTCGATAGCGAACATTACGTCAGCTGTCGCCCAATTGAAATTGAAGAGGTTCCCGCTGCCACCGCCGGTCAACCTCGGAAACAAGGCCTGTGCACCGGTCGCGCCGCTGACCGTGCAAGGAGCAGCACCTGGTCGAGCCCCTACCGACCGCGGATCCGCACGTCGACAAGATCCTGGTCGCGCTTGGCCGATACGAGACGGCGAGCAAGGACAAGCCGGTGCTGGCCATGTCCCTGGCAGTAGAGCCCATGGTCCCGGCGAAAGCGAAAAAGCCGCAGACGGTGACGGTTCGGATCGCGACCACGGGCGAGCGTGGTGCCGAAGTGTCATTCAATCCCCGGTTGCTCAAGCTACAAGCCGCGGCCGAACCCCAGCCGGCACCGCCCGGCGTCACCCCGCTGCCTCCCGAGTGGAACCAGGTCAGCGCCCACCTCGACGCTCGGTTTTTGAGATCGCAATTTGCGATATCAAAGTTTCGTACTCCTCAAGACCCGCGCGAACGGATCCCGCGCACTCAGGCGCCACTTCTGGGCCGAACGTTGCGACCGATCGGTCAGCCTCATTCCCGGCCTACTCTACTGCGCCGTCGCTCCCGAGCGGGCCGTCCGTCGCGACTGCGCCGTCGATGCCGGCGCTGCTATCGATGCCAGCGCTGCCGCCGTCCCTGCCGACCGCACTGAAAAGCTCGACGCCCGGTTGGAAGGGAACACATGTGCGCAACATGTCGCCGCACACTTGATTCTTCTTCAAATGGAGCATCCAGAAAGCGGTGCTGGCAAGAACGATCGGCTCATGAATCGTGGAACAGATAGGGAGGGTATCCCAATCCCACCAATGGCATCCATTCCCATAGGCGAAATGATCGGCGTCCCGCAGGACCAGTAGGTACTTCGTCGACACGATGCCTTCATACATAGGCTCTTGCTGTCTATCCAAAGGACAGTCGGTGTCCTTTTCTCCGCCCATGATCATGATCGGGATCTTGATCTTGGCCATTCCATCCTCGCGGAACCAGCCGTATCCGTCGGGCGCCTGCGCCAGGGCAGCTTTCATCCTTGGGTCCGATTGGTCGATGATACGCTGCCCGGGATAGAGCTGTTGGATCTGGTCTTGAAGCGCACAAATATCCCAATGGTCGACATTGGTCTGACAATAGTCAGCCAGATGGTCCAGATTGGGCGTCGCCCCCGATACGGTCAGTGTCGTATGCCCACCGAAAGATGTCCCCGACATGCCGATGGATTCGGGATCGACCATGCCATGGAGAAAGCTCGAGGGTCAGCGTTCAGTAGAAGCATCTGATCCGTCACGAATCGAATGTCGAGGGGGCGGTCGAACTGAATCGCGGCCCGGTTGGCATCGCTGTCGTCGAAGTCGTACGACGTATCCTTCTGGTGGTCGGGAGCTGCGACAACAAAGCCTCGACTGGCCCAGGCGATCTTCTGGAAGTCGGCCTGACCATCCGTGGACCTGGCACCATCTCCGTGCGAGAACAGAATCAAGGGATAGGGCTGCCCCGCCGTATTGGGCGTTCCACCTTCGAATGCTCGGGTTGCGTTCTCTTCACCCTCGGCCGTTGGATACCAGATCGCGGTCCTGAGACTGCGGCCTCGCGTAGAATCCGTGAAGGTCATCTCCCGGTAACCGACATGATAGATGGATGGACAATTCCCGCAGGTAGGATTTGGGTTAGCACGATGACAACACCGCTGCCTCGAAAGAGTACGATCTCATGGCGCGCGTCGCGTACGCCTTCCAGGTCGCCGCCAAGATCGCCGTCTACGGCGAGGCTCTCCTCGGCTACTCCGTCATTGCTCACCCGACGGGCGATAGCGCACGAGGGCTAGTGCAGGCCTACGGCGGAGGCGGCATGGTGGATATCACCGAGCGAATGTTCGTCAACCTCGGCGTGGGCTATCAATTCGGGCTGCAGAAATTGAAGGTCGATGGCACCAGCTACGACCACAACACCATGTTCCTGCGCATCGCCCTCGGCACCGGGCTGAAGTTTTAGCGTTCGCGTGCGCCGAGTCGGTGGGTGGGTTGGAATCGATGGGCGAGAGGGAGCTCAGGTGCACCCTTCGCAACCCGCATTGCTCGATACGGCTCTCAAGTTGCCAGCCGGAGGGTCTCCTTTGATGGTCAGGATGGAGTATGCTTGTCGTCTTCCATGAAGACGACGGTTGCAATGACGGTCCGGTTGCTTGGATTTGCCCTTCTGTGCTCGGCCTGTGGCCGGACGCCCCTGTTGCCGCCCAGCTGTCATCTTCAGGTCGATCCAGTAGCCATCGATTTCGGCGCCGTGCTGCCCGGCAACATGCTTACCCGCCAGGTTCATGTCGCCAACGACGGCGGTGCGGGCTGCAGCCTGACCGGGCTTGCCCTCAGCGGCGATTCCAGCGGCTGGTTCACGCTTTCGGGGAATATGCCAGAGCCCATCGCGCTGCCAGCCAGCAATGCAGTGGAGCTGATCGTGAGCTTCCAGCCCGACGCGGCCACCGCACCTTTCGTGCGCACCGGCGCGCTCGTGTTCGCAAGCAATGCGCCCGGGCAGGCACAGGTCGCAGTGTCCCTGACCGGGAAAGTGAAGTCGACTTGTTCGCTCGACGTCTCCCCGACTACGATCGATTTCGGCTTGGTGCCCATCGGCGCGAGTCCGACGAGCGCGGTGACCCTGACCAATCACGGCATCGGTCCTTGTTCTGCAGATGGCATCGCGATCGCGCCAAGCAGCGATTCGGAGTTCTACCTTTCATCGCCGGTTCCAGCGCCATCCGCGCTCAGCCTGGCGCCCGGGCAAAGCGGAACCGTCGTGGTCGGCTTTGCGGCCAGCGACCGCACGTCGCCGCACCGTCGCACAGGGCAGCTGGTCATGACCAGCAACGACTCGGACCAGCCGGACATCACGGTGGCGCTTGCAGCCGACATCGACGTCGGCTGCGAGCTGGCCTGGACGCCAACGCAGGTCGATTTCGGCAACGTCATCCTCAATACAGTGATCAGCGCCGACGTTGCGCTCAGCAATGGTGGCACGAGCGCGTGCGGAATATCTGGGCTGGCCATCACCGCCGACAGCGATCCGGACTTCGCGCTGGCCGGCTCCCAAGCACGCTCGTTTTCGCTAGCTCCGGCAACCAAGGTGGCGATCAGTGTCCTGTTTACGGCCGCCGACAGCTCGCCGCCGCACAGCAAGGTCGGAACCCTGGTTTTCCAAACCGGCGACTCGCAAAACCCGCAAGGCCAGATCCCGCTCTCGGCCTACGTCAGCACGGTGTGTATCGAAGCCAGCCGCTGGGTATACACGGTCGACACCGCTGGCAGGTTCTCGCGCTTTGACCCATCGACCCTGACCTTCACCGATATCGGAACGCTACATTGCCCCGGCGAATTCAATACACCCAACTCGATGGCGGTCGACCAAAACGCGGTCGCGTGGGTCAGCTACACGGACGGCAATCTTTTCAAGGTCAACACCAGCACCGCCAAGTGCGAGGCCACCAGCTTCGTTCCCGACCAGCACAACTTGCTGGAGTTCGGCATGGGCTTCGTCTTCGATCCATCCACCGGCGAGGACACGCTGTACATCGCCGGTGGCCTGGACTACAGCAGCACGCATTCGACACTCGCAACCATTGCCTTCCCGTCCCTGGTGGTCACGCCGATCGGACCGGTCGCCGCCGGCAATGCAGAGCTCACCGGTACCGGTGATGGCCAGCTCTGGGGTTTCGTACCGGACGTTGGCAGCAGCAACGGCAGATCCACGCTGGTGCGGATCGATCCTGCCAGCGGAAAGACCCTCGAGTCCTACACCTACCCGTCGCTGATCTCGCCGACCTCCGGCGCGGATTGGGCCGTAAAATTCTGGGGCGGCTCGTTCTGGATTTTCCTAAACGGCTCGGTCTATCAGGTCTCACGCGATAACCCCGCCATCATCCAGACCGTTCTCAGCAGCACCGGCCGCAACGTCGTGGGCGCAGGCGTCTCCACATGCGCGCCCCTACAATAGACCGCTGTAGATGACGTCGTCCCGTCGCATTGCACACCTGCTAGAACGCTCCGATCTCTTGGCAATCGGCCGGGGTCAATTGAAGCGGGCGGTGCGCTCTGCAAGTTCCAGAGGCCCAGGCGCTCAGTCGTCGTGAATTCACTCGGACGTCGCAACGTCTATCCAGGAAGTAGCTTTTTTTTCGCTCGGCGCGAGCTGGGTGGGAGAATCCTTGGCCAACTGTGAGAAGGCTCTCGACTATGCTCACCCCTCGTACGCAATCGCTGTTCTTGACCTGGCTCCTCATCTCCGCCTTCGCCCCGGCTTTTTTAGCCACCCCGGTGCTGGCAGCGCCGCCGGCTGCGGCCGGTTCCACACCCGCTTCCGCCTCCGGCTGGGAAGCCGCGGCCAGCAGGGTCACCGCCATCCCGAAGGAGAGTGCCTTGGTGCTACTGCGGACGATGAAGCCCGAGGGGCTCAAGCGACGCGAGATGGTGACGAATTTCGAGGTGCAGCCCTGGGAAGGGGCAGAGAACACCTGGCTCGCGCTCTTGGCCATCAATGACTGCGATCGGATCGAAAAGGATCCGCCAGGCGAGGCGGCGGGCCACGTTCCCTCCCTTTGGCTGGCACTGGCTTTCCTGCCTCCGCCACCAGGTCGACCCGCCTTGCTCGCGCGTCCGATGGGCGGCTTTCTGCAAGCCGGGGAGTACGCCGTTCACCGCTACAAGCTGGGTCGGGGCGCGATCCGGATTGGGCCTGGCAAGCAGGCCTTCGTGGTTAGCCACGAATTCAACATCCCTTTCGCTGGCGGCGGTGCCGATGTCACAGTCGAGCATCTCTTCCTCTTGCGGCACGGCGGCATGGTGCCTGTGTTCGACGTGGTCTCCCGGTACTCGGCCATGTACGGCGGGGATTGGCACGAGGACGGAACGCGCGACCATCCCGAGGAGTATGTGAGCCTGGATTGGGAGATCTCGAAGAAGGCGACCGACGGTCTCTTCGACTTGCGCGTGCAGGAGTCCGAGGCAGGGCGGAGGGCGCGACACGTGGTCTATACCTGGCGGGGGGACGCCTACGCAACGGCTGCGAAGGACTTCTTTGCCAACGAGGCGACGTCGCTCGACGAGGGGCAACTCGTGCCGCAGCCCGAGCCCTGGCAGAAGGACTGGCTGGAAGGCGAGCTCAAGCGACTGCTGGCTGCCGGCGACGCCGAAGGACTGATGGGCCTGGATATGGCCTTCCAGGATCAGGTGAGGAACGGACAGGGCCTGCTCGACAAAGCTGCTCGGACGCAGATCCTTGCCCTGGCCCACAAGGCAGCTTTGGCCGCCTACAAGACCGACGCCATCCGAGCCCTGCGCCTGCTCGGCTACGGCATCTGCCAGGCGAGCGAGCCGCAAGGCGTGGAAGAGAAGTCGCTCGAGGCGGCGCCGCCCATGTTCGAGACTTTGCTGGGAGTGGAGGATCCCGGCGCAGCTGCCGCCCTCAACGACTACGCCTTCATCCTGGCCACCAAGACCAAGGGCAATGGAGCGAAGGCTGCATCCCTCCTTCGATCGGTAATCGCTTTGGATCCGAAGCGCGAGGTAGCCTACCTCAATCTGGCGGACGTGCTCTGGGGCCAAGGCAAGAAGGACGAGGCGCGCGAGCAGTACCGTCGTTATCGCGAGCTGTCCGGCGGGGAGGCCCACGACATCCCCTCGCGCGTTCTGGAAAGGACCCGCTGAGATGGTTGCTGCCTCCAGCGGCGCGGGGTCATCACCCTCGTCACCGCGCCTGGCGACGGTGAGGTCACCTTCGTCACCGAGGAGACCGACTGGGGATAGTCCTTGGTTATACGATGGAAGTATTCGCGTGTCAGGTCGTCCCCCTTTGACCTCAAGGGCTGGGAGGCGAGGCGGAAGAGAACCTCGTCCCTGCGGCAATATTGTGGAAACTTCGAGGCTTCGACGTAGTTCTTCTCGGCATCGAGGACCCGCCCCTGCTGGGCGTAACTCTCGCCGAGCCGGAAGTAGAAGTTCGGCTTCTGAGTATCGTCGGGGGCCGCACTGCGAAGCCGCTCCTGCAAATCCTTGATGTCCTTCTCCGTGACCTGCTGACCGATGGACGATTGAGTATCCAGAAGGGATGCCGGCTATGGCCCCCCCGCAGGACCGAATGTCGCAGGCTCCGACGCCGCGGGCGGCAGAATCTCTTGCTCTCCCTGGATCGGTTCAGTTGGCTGCTGTGGCGGCAGGCCAAGATGGCGATCATCAACGACCCTCTCCAGATAAGCAATCGTCTTCTCGACCACCGCGCGGTTCCCCGCCGCTGGAGCTCGACGCACATAACCCCTGTACGCCGAAATGGCGTCTCTCGGCCGATCCCAAAGACGATAGGCCTGTCCAATGTTGAACAGCATGGTCGCATCCTGGGTCAGGACAAGGGCCTTCTCGAATTCAGCGACTGCCTCACCATATTTCCGCTCGGAGTAGAGGCGGGTTGCGACTTCATAGTGTGCCTTCGCCTGCGGCTCCACGACGACCAACTGTTGCCGAAGTTCCCTGATACGCCCCTCGATGTCCTCGCGTTTCGGGCTGTCAGGAACAAGGCTCAGATACCTCTTGTAGAGATCGAGCGCCCGTCGTGCACTGCCTGCCTTTCGATGGCAAAGCGCCATGTTGAAGAGTAGAGCCGAGTCGTGGTTGATCATGTAGGCCCGCTCGAACTCGGCAGCTGCGTCTATCCAACGCTCGGCCTCGAAGTCGGATTTTGCCCTTCGTTGGAACTCGGCTGCCCGCTCGGCCATGGCCTGAGGGAGGGGGCCCTGGGAGGTCCGCTCGACGGGCGCAGGCCGGGCAAGCACCCGAAAGGTTCGCTCTATGAGAGCAAAGCCGCTGTCGTCACTGAAGTAGTAGTCCTCCATGAACTGGATAATCTCGATGGTCCGCTGTTCAGAAACGAAGAAGAAATCTCGCACGATACATTTTTCGCTGTAGCTGACGCATTTCAACGTGATACCTGAGCCGGAATAGGATCCCCAGTTGGAAATGGCCGTCTGGTCCCTTATGTGCACCTCATCGTCCCACGCCTTGACCTTGATTTCGAGTAGCTTGGTGGGGTCCAGCACCTTGTTCCATATCAAGATCGCGAAGTGACCACGCTTCTTCGCAGTGACGATGCGAAAGTACTGGTCGGCGGAGCTGGCCCCCCGGTTATCGTTGTCCACAGTCCAGTTGCCTGGGAATTGCACTGTGAACTCAGGATATTGCAGCTTCCTGGGCGAAAACACATCCGCCCTTGGCTCACTGTGAGCAGCGTCAGAGATGGCTCGCGTGATCAAGGTCTGGCAGCCCGAGACCAAGACCACCAAGCCGGAAAGTGCAAATAGCCTGCGCATCAAAGTGCCTCGTTGGCCGGGGGTTCCTCTATGACAGGGCCAGCAATCGGAACAATCAGTTCTCTTCGCGCTAATGCAACTCTTCGTGCGACTTCTAGTGTGTGATGGTGGCATGCGGTCCATTCTTCGCCTGAGCTCCCTTCAATCTTCAAGCACAATTGCATCACCTTTGGGATGACGTAGACGTCCCCAGGCAAACAGTGGATTCGCCGCGGTGAAACACCTATAGGCACTGTCCCTCGCGCCGAATGCAGAGCCTCGGAGCGAGGACTGCCACAGTGAATGCGAGCTCGAAGGACGTGTGGGCAGTGCCTATCCCGCATACGTCGTTTTGGCAGAAGTTCTGAGTGCTGTGAGCGGACAAACTCACTAGACCACCGAACGATAGTCCCCTAAATGGAAGGAAGAATGCGCCCATGTTGAGCCCGTACAGAAGACCGCTTGCGCTGAAGTCGGTGTTGCTATAGTTACTTCCGTGAATCGTCCCTCCATCCCAGAAGTACCCAAGGCGTGGCCCTACCGCAAATTCCAAACCTGGCGATCCGAAATGAATGAGCGGGCTAAAGGAAAAAACCAAGAGTGCTTCGTCCGTGGTACCAGATGGGTCTAGAAAATCAAGGCCAACCTCACCGTTGATCGACACGTGCGCCCCCATGTAGAAGCCGGCCAAGCCCCCAAGATGCAACCCGGCATCGTGCCGGGACTGGGAGGGACTGTTCCCGAGTGGAAGGAGCAAACCGAAGTAGGCCAACCCGAACCTGCCTGCTTGCAGTGGCGCTATTGTCTGTGGCGTATCCGCCGGTTCGGAAAAGACCTGCTTGGGCTGTTGTTCGGAATACTCCTGTTGTTGAAACTGAGGTTCCTCTGGGGCCTGCTGGATCTGTTGGGAACCCCTGGGTGACGGAATCGGGTCCACGGAATCCGCCTCGCCCTTGCCAGCTGCGAGCGCTTCTTGTAGCTGCTTGATACGCAACTCAACCGCTGTCCGGTTTGGACTGTCCGGAGCTTCGAGCAAGTAGCGCTGATAGAGACCCAATGCATGCCTGATGTCCCCCGCACGGCGGTAGCAGAGCGCCATGTTGAACAGCATCGCCGGGTCACGACGGTTCGTGTACGCCGCAGCGAACTCCCTGGCTGCCTCTACCCAGCGTTCGTTCTTAAATAGTTTTTTGCCATTCTGTTCATGGATTGCCGAGACATTCCCGTCACTCTCGGCCTGCGCATGCCGAGCAAACGGGGTTGTCCGTTTGTCACGTGGAGAGGTTTGCAGATGATTCTTCGCAACCGCACCAGCAGAGGAACTGGCCAAGAAAAAAGCAACCCATGAACACATGAGAATGCGAACGTTGACAACCATTGTCGTCCTTTTCTCTTAGAATAGGTCCCTCCGACTCGCACACCGAGCCAGAAGGCATCCATTGTCGCGCCGTGGTCGCCGGACTTGAGTGTCACCAGTGTTGTGCCGAGGTGGCTCTGGACGGTCAGCGTGGCGATCTTGGTGGTGTTGAAGTCGTAGCCGGCCTGAACGCCTGAGCACAGGACTTCGGACACGGCCGAGCCGCCGACCAAGGAATAAGTATTGGGCCTGACGGGGGCTGCCGAGGGACAGTCCGAAGTTGAATCCGCTATCCTTGATAGGAAGGATCAGCACTTCGACCGAAAGGCACTCCGTCGGCATTTCGGGGCTGGAATATATACTAGGTCTGGCGCATGCACGTAACAACTACGCAAACCACATCCACCCACATGTCCAGACTATCTCTCTATCCCCTATAACCAGTTCCGTGCAACCCATCCTCTCCGTATACGCTCCATTGACAGTTTTCGCCTTTAATGTAGTTTCGGTGCCCGTAAAACTCGCTGTGAGGGATCTTCCACAGCT